>NZ_JACTAX010000001.1:0-227359 GCF_014496485.1 Helicobacter pylori
GTTTTGAGCGTTAGAAATCGTTTGGATGCGTTCTTGATTCAAAAAAGGGTCATTGTGCTGGATTGCATGACTAATGGAATATTCAAACCCCACGCTCGCATACGCCCCATTTTCTTCAGCGATACAATAAGATAAAAATAATAAGGGTAAAGGAAATAAGGTTTTTTGAAATTGCATGGGTGATCCTAATCAAAAATAATCTCAATCATACACTAATTATAATAGAAAAAAGTGAAACCATTTTTAAGCCATTTTTGAATACAATAAGAGCATTTTATTTTTAAGGTTAGAATAATGAGTTTGATCGTTACGCGCTTCGCTCCATCGCCCACTGGCTATCTCCACATAGGAGGCTTAAGGACAGCCATTTTTAATTATCTTTTTGCACGAGCCAATCAAGGAAAGTTTTTTTTACGCATTGAAGACACGGATTTGAGCCGTAACTCCATAGAAGCGGCTAACGCCATTATAGAGGCTTTCAAATGGGTGGGGCTAGAATACGATGGAGAAATCCTCTACCAATCCAAACGCTTTGAAATTTATAAAGAATACATCCAAAAACTCTTAGATGAAGGCAAAGCCTATTATTGCTACATGAGTAAAGATGAATTAGACGCTTTGAGAGAAGAGCAAAAGGCCAGGAAAGAAACCCCACGCTATGACAATCGTTATCGTGATTTTAAAGGCACGCCCCCTAAAGGCATAGAGCCTGTGGTAAGGATTAAAGTCCCGCAAAATGAAATCATTGTTTTTAATGACGGGGTTAAAGGCGAAGTGAGAGTGAACACTAACGAATTAGACGATTTTATTATCGCCAGGAGCGATGGGACGCCCACTTATAACTTTGTGGTTATTGTTGATGACGCTTTAATGGGGATTACTGATGTGATTAGAGGCGATGATCACCTTTCTAACACCCCTAAACAGATCGTTCTCTATAAGGCTTTGAATTTTAAAATCCCTAATTTTTTCCATGTGCCGATGATTTTGAATGAAGAAGGGCAAAAATTAAGCAAACGCCATGGGGCCACTAATGTGATGGATTATCAAGAAAGGGGCTATCTTAAGGAAGCTTTAGTGAATTTTTTAGCGCGTTTGGGGTGGAGCTATCAAGATAAAGAGGTTTTTAGCATGCAAGAATTATTGGAATGTTTTGATCCTAAAGATTTGAATTCTTCGCCCAGTTGCTTCAGCTGGCACAAGCTTAATTGGCTCAACGCTCACTATTTAAAAAACCAAAGCGTGCAAGAATTGTTAAAACTTTTAAAGCCTTTTAGTTTTAGCGATCTCTCGCATTTAAACCCCGCTCAATTGGATCGCTTGTTGGACGCTCTCAAAGAAAGATCTCAAACCTTAAAAGAATTAGCCCTTAAAATAGATGAGGTTTTAATCGCTCCTGTGGAGTATGAAGAAAAGGTTTTTAAAAAGCTCAATCAAGCGTTCGTTATGCCCTTGTTAGAAAAGTTTAAGCTGGAATTAAATAAGGTCAATTTCAACGATGAAAGCGCGCTAGAAAACGCCATGCACCAAATCATTGAAGAAGAAAAGATTAAAGCGGGTAGTTTTATGCAGCCTTTAAGATTGGCCCTTTTGGGTAAGGGGGGCGGGATAGGCCTTAAAGAAGCGCTTTTTATTTTAGGCAAAACAGAGAGCGTCAAAAGAATAGAAGAGTTTTTGAAAAACTAAAAGATTGGCTCTGTTTTCATTGAACGCTGATAATAAAAGGCTTGATTTTAGCGGTTGTTCTAAACAACTCCTTTTGAAAAATAAGAGGGTTTTAAGAGAAAAATAAAAAAATATTTCTAAAATGTTTTGTTTTGAATGAAATCAAGCTTAAAAGTTGGGTTCAGACAATCTTTGGGCAAACTAATCGTTTGAGGAATGACCTCATAATGGCAGTAATTTTCATCTTCAAAGAGAGGTTTTATCAACAAGCGGTTTGAAAAAAGCCGATTTTCTTGATTAGAATCAATAACGCCATTGTTTAAAAAGAGGAAAGTTTGCGCGAGTTTGGTTATTTCGTTTGGGTTATGACTCACCAATAACACGCTTAAATTTTCACGCTTGATAAAATCAAGCAAACCTTGTTGCACTTCGTTTTTTAAGGCGTTGTCTAGGGCGTTTAAAGGCTCATCTAAAAGCAATAGATTTTTGGCTGCGATTAAAGCTCTTGCTAAAGCGACTCGTTGGGCTTGTCCGCCAGAGAGTTGAAGAATTTTTTGCTGGCTTAGATTTTCTAAACGCATTAAGCGTAACACTTCGTGGATTTTATTTTTATTTTTAGGGTGAGCAAAGGCGATGTTTTGATACACGTTTAAATGAGGGAATAGAGCGTAATCTTGAAACACAAAGCCGATTTTTCGTTGTTGTGGTTTTAAAAAAATCTTTTTTTGAGTGTCTAGCCACACTGAATGATTGACTTCAATATAGCCGCTACTCACCGCTTCAAGCCCCGCTAAAATGCGTAAAATCGTGCTTTTACCCGCTCCCGATTCTCCTAATAAAGCGACAACTTCTGCTTCTTTAATTTCTAAGTCTATATTCAAATCAAACGCACCCCTAGATCCTAAAAGGTGTTTTTTAAACCGCGCTTTTATCATAAAAACGAGCTTTGTTTTTTATTCAAAAACAGGGTAACAAACAAGAGGCTAAAACTGATAAGCGTGAGCGTTAAGGCGTATTGGTGGGCTTTAGGGTAATTGAGCGCTTCAGTTTCGTTAAAAATCGCAATGCTGGCCACTCTTGTTTCCCCTAATATATCACCCCCAAGCATCATCACCACGCCAAATTCACCTATAGTGTGCGTAAAAGTTGTGATGATAGCCATCAATACACTGGGTTTGATGTTAGGGAGCAGGACGAAAAAAAGGGTGTAATATTCCCCCTTACCCAAACTATAACTAGCTTCTTTTAAAGAAGCGGGCAAGGAAATTAACGCGCTTTTAATAGGGCTTACCATAAAGGGCAAGGAAAAAATCACGCTCCCTAAAATAAGCCCTTGGAAACTAAAAACGAGTTTCACATTTAACACATCTTGTAAAAACGCTCCCAAAAAAGAAGAAGGCGAAAAGATTAAAAGGAGATAAAACCCTAGCACGCTTGGGGGTAAAACTAAAGGCATATACACAAGCGTTTCTGTTAAGCTCGTTAAAAGATTGCGTTTAAGGCTTAAAAAATAGCCTAAAAAAATCCCTATAGGGAGTAAAATAAGGGTGGTAATCAAAGCTAAAGAAAAACTCAAACGCATGGTAATCAAAAACTCATGATCCATTATTCGCCTTTTTTATGCGTTTCAATCCACGATATAGCCGTATTCTTTAAAGATGGCTCTAGCTTTAGGGCTGAATAAAAAATCTTTAAAAACTTTGGCTAAAGGGTTATTAGCCCCATTTTTAGTGATGATTAAGGCTTGTTCAATAGGGTTATAAAGGGTTTTATCAATGATGAAATAAGAGAGGTTTTTATCTTTTTTATCGATCAAAGATAACGCTCCAAAGCCTATTTGAGCGTTTTTGGTGGCGATGAATTGATGGGCTTGAGAAATAGAAGCGCCATAAATGATTTTAGATTTAAGACTAGAAGCGAGTTTTAAATTCTCTAAGACTTCCATACTGGCTTTTCCATAAGGGGCTAGTTTAGGATTAGCCATAGCGATACGTTTAATTTTAGGGTCTTTAAGAATTTCTAAAGAATCCATTTTTAGATTTTCACTCCATAAAACCAACACGCCTTTAGCATAGACTTCTTCTTTAAAAGGGGTTATTTTTTCATCATAAAGCTTTTTAGGTCTAGTAATATCTGCTGAAATGAATAAATCAAAAGGGGCGTTTTGAGCGATTTGAGCGTAGAGTTTGCCTGAAGAATTAAAGCTAATCTTAACAGCATCTTTGGGGTGTTCTTTTTGAAATTCTTTAACAAGGGCTTTTAAAGCGCGTGTGAGATTAGCAGCAGCAGCGATTTTTAAATCCTGTGCCAACAGAGCGCTTGAAAAAAATACGATTAAAAAGGCAAACGCTTTGAAAGTATTTTTCATAGAACTCCCTTTTATTAAATTGAAGTTGGTGATTATACCTATTTGTATCTTAAAAATTTGTATTTTAAAAGTTTGAGGTGGTTTTGTAGGTGTATCCCACTTATCCATGATTTAATCAATATTTTCACTCTAAAACCCTCATCTTTGATAAAAAATTAAATCTTTTAGAAAAATAACCGATCTTAGGGTGTAACTTTAATTCAACAAGAAGGATTTATTATGATTAAAAGAATTGCTTGTATTTTAAGCTTGAGCGCGAGTTTAGCACTAGCTGGCGAAGTGAATGGGTTTTTCATGGGTGCGGGTTATCAACAAGGTCGCTATGGCCCTTATAACAGCAATTACTCTGATTGGCGCCATGGCAATGATCTTTATGGTTTGAATTTCAAATTAGGTTTTGTAGGCTTTGCCAATAAATGGTTTGGGGCTAGGGTGTATGGCTTTTTAGATTGGTTTAACACTTCAGGGACTGAACACACCAAAACCAATTTGCTCACCTATGGCGGCGGTGGCGATTTGATTGTCAATCTCATTCCTTTGGATAAATTCGCTCTAGGTCTCATCGGTGGCGTTCAATTAGCCGGAAACACTTGGATGTTCCCTTATGATGTCAATCAAACCAGATTCCAGTTCTTATGGAATTTAGGCGGAAGAATGCGCGTTGGGGATCGCAGCGCGTTTGAAGCGGGCGTGAAATTCCCTATGGTTAATCAGGGCAGCAAAGATGTAGGGCTTATCCGCTACTATTCTTGGTATGTGGATTATGTCTTCACTTTCTAGTTTATTCTTTCGTTCGCTCTTCTTCATCAAATCAAACCCTAGCCAACTCTTAAAAGGTTGGGGTTCAAAAATCTTTTTCATAAATAGAGAGTTTGCCTTAACGCAGTATAATCCTAGCGTTTTAATTTTTATTTTACTCAATAGAGTGTTTGGTGTTTACATTTGAGTATAGGTTTAGTAAGATTTAAATAATAAATTACTTATATATATTTTTGATAGATATTATTTTATTCAATAGTGTTATTTAATGGCTCAATTTAATAGGATAGTTTCGCTTTTATTTCTTTAAAACAAATCGATTCTACTGGGGAAAGGTTTTTATGGAAAACAGCACACTTTATATTGTTATTGCTGGCTTATGGCTTGCTGTAGGCTTTGGAATCTTTTTAAAGAAATTAGACATGCCGGTTATCATTGGCTACATTTGCACAGGAACGGTCTTAGCGGCTTTTTTTAAAATTAATGATTTTAATTTGTTGTCTGATATTGGTGAATTTGGTATCGTCTTTTTAATGTTTATGATAGGCATTGAGTTTAATTTTGACAAGCTCAAATCCATCAAACAAGAAGTGCTGGTTTTTGGGCTTTTACAAGTCGTTTTGTGCGCTTTAATCGCTTTTTTAGTGGGGTATTTTATTTTGGGTCTTTCACCCATTTTTTCCCTTGTTTTAGGCATGGGGCTTTCGCTCTCTTCAACCGCTATTGTGCTGAAATTCTTTGAAGATTCCAAACAGCTTAGCACGCCCATGGGAAAGAGTGCGGTGGGGATTTTGATTTTCCAAGATATTGCGGCCATTCCCATGCTTTTAATTTTGACCATTCTAGGCAGCAAGGATTCTCATGTCAATTTGCTCATTCTTAAAACCCTTATTTCCGCAGGGATTATTTTAGTTCTTTTATTATTGCCTGGAAAAAAAGGGGCTAATCTCATCTTAGAACAAGCAAAAGACACGCGCTTGCCTGAAATTTTTATAGGCACGATTTTAGTGATTGTTTGCAGCGCGGCGGGGTTGAGCCATTTTTTTGGGTTTTCTATGTCTTTGGGGGCGTTCATTGTGGGCATGGCGATTTCTAAATCGCGCTATAAAATCAATGTCCAAGAAGAATTCGCGCAATTAAAAAACCTCTTCTTAGCCCTTTTTTTCATTACAATAGGGATGCAAATTAATGTGAGTTTCTTTATGGAGAAGTTCTTTGTTGTCATCTTCTTACTCATTTTAGTGATGGGGTTTAAGACGGCTATCATTTATGCGCTTTTGCGTTTTTTTAGAGACGCTAAAACTGCCATCAAAACCGCCCTTTCTTTAGCGCAAATCGGGGAGTTTTCTTTCGTGATCTTTTTAAATTCAGGCTCGCACCAGCTCTTTAATTTGCAAGAAAAAAAAGGGATTCTTGGTTTTTTGCACCAAAAAAATATCTTAAATATCGCTCAAAATGACATCCACCAACTCCTTATTCTCATGGTGGTCTTTTCCATGTTAGCAACCCCTTTTATTTTAAAATACCTAGAATCTATCGCTCAATTTATTTTGCACCAAAAGAGCCAAGAAAATGAGCCGGCTAAAAAATAATTGCGTAAAAACCAAATGATAAGTTTGCTTGTATTGTCAGTGTTATGTTAAAATACAAGCATATTTTAACTCCAAATTGGTATAAAAAGGGGATTTCATGAAAGAGCAAGAATGGGATTTAAGCGCTTTATTTGAAAATAAAGAAAGCGCAGAAGAATTTTTAAAAACCTTACAAACAGAAGTGCAAGAATTTGAGAGTGCTTATCAAAATAACCTTAAGAATTTAGACGCTACAGGATTTGCAAACGCTCTTAAACATTACGAAAATTTGTCAGAAAAAATCTCTAGAGTGATGGCTTACGCTCAATTGCTTTTTGCTAAGAATACTAAAGAAGCGAAGTTTTATTCGCAATGCGAAATGGCTTGCGCAAATATCCAACAACACCTTTTATTCTTTGAAATTGAATTTAAGAATTTGGACGCTAAAAAACAACTCGCTTTCATTAAAAAATGCAAAGATCATGCTTTTTATCTAAACAATCTCATAGAAAAGAAAAAGCACACCTTAAATTTAGATGAAGAAAAGATCGCTCTAGCCCTTTCACCTGTGGGGGTGGGTGCGTTTAGCCGTCTTTTTGATGAGCATTTTTCTTCTTTGAAAATCCCTTTTGAAGAGCAAAATTTAAGCGAAGAAGAAATTTTAGCCCTCTTGCACAACCCCAAACGCAAGATCCGTAAAAAATCTCAAAAAGCTTTCAGCAAAGCGTTAGAAAAATCCCGCCCTTTACTCACTTACATTTTAAACATGGTTCGTAAGGATTTGCTCATTGAAACCAAACTGAGAAAATACGACAAAAAAGAGAGTTTCCGCCACATTGACAACCAGATCTCCCAAGAGAGCGTGGATAGCATGATAGAGATCGTGAACGCTAATTTTTCTTTAGTGCATCGTTACTACCATCAAAAAGCGCAAATTTTAGGGCATAAACTCAAAGATTACGATCGCTACGCCCCTTTAAACAATGAGAGCATCACCATGACTTACTCTCAGGCTTTAGAAGAAGTGCTTAAAACCCTTAAAGCCTTTAGCCCTGAATTTCACAAAATCGCTTCTAAAGCGATCAAAGAAGGCTGGGTGGATTCACACCCTAAAGACTTTAAGCAAGGCGGGGCCTTTAGCCATGGCGCGGTGCCTAGCGCTCACCCTTATGTGTTGTTAAACTACACAGGAAACCGCCGAGACGCTTTCACTATCGCTCATGAATTTGGGCATATGATCCACCAAGAATTGTCCAAAAAACAGGGCGTATTGAACATGGATACACCCTTAACCACCGCAGAAACCGCTTCTGTCTTTTCTGAAATGCTGTTTTTTGAGCATTTGAAAAAGGGTTTAAAATCTGACGAACTCCTTTTCATGCTAGCCGGCAAATTAGAAGATATTTTTTCTACCCTTTTTAGGCAAGTGGTGATGACGAATTTTGAAAGAAGAATCCATGAAATAGATGAAGAATTAGACACCAAAGATTTTGATCGAATTTGGTTTGAAGAAAACCAAAGAATGTTTGAAAAGAGCGTGAAACTCACTAAAAACTACCATTTGTGGTGGAGCTATATCCCCCATTTTATCCATTCGCCTTTTTATTGCTACGCTTATAGTTACGGGCAGCTTTTGACTTTAGCGCTTTATGGGCTTTATAAAAAAAGCGACGCTAAAGAATTTGTTAAAACTTACACGGAATTTTTGAGCTTAGGAGGGTCAAAAAGCCCTAAAGAATTAGTGTCCATGTTTGGCTTTGATATTGATAGCAAAGAATTTTGGGAAATTGGCATGCAAGAGGTGCGTCATTTGTTAGAAGAATTTGAAAGGTTGCTCGCATGCAAAGAGAATTAAGGCTTTTAAACAACAAGCATTGCATTGAATACTTGCAATTTCTGTCCAAAAACCATTTGAGTTTCAACCTTTTGTGCGAAAGAGATGCGATTGATTTTTCCCCCAAGCTCCCTAAAGAAATCCATGAAAAATTCGGCGCGTTAGTGCTGTTTGTTTTAGCCGGATACACCTTAGAAAGCTTGATGATTGACACACAAAGCGTGCAATTTGAAGCCGGGTTTGGCCCTAACAATATTGGCAGCGTGGTTCAAGTAAAACTTCCTGGCATCATTCAAATCCTTGTCAAAGAAAAAAATGAAAATGCCGTTTTATTCAATCGTTGCGATTCGCTTGAATTGTTTCAAAAAGAAGAGCCAATCACACAAGAGCCAAAAAAAGACGAGCGAGAGTCTAAAGAATGGTTAGATTCTAAAGAGGCTCTTTTTTCCAATTCCAAAAACCGTGCGATTTTAGAAAATTTACACAAAAGCTAAAGGAATCATTGATGAGCGTTTTGAAATTGCATGTAAAGGTCTTTCGTTTTGAAACCAACAAGGACTATAACCCTGCTTATGAGTCTTATTTTTTAGAATACCAAGAAGATCAATACCTTTTGGATCTTTTAAAACAACTCAAAGGCGTGAGTTATAATGAAAATATCGCGCTTAAAATCAACCAAATTGCGGTGTTTGAAGACGCTAAAGTGAGCGATTTGGTGGCGTTTTTTTCTAAAGAATGGGTGCTAGATCCCCTATCCAAACGATACGCTTTAAAAGACTTGATGATTGATGAAAAGGCGGTTTTAAAAAACTATGAAGATTTTTTCAAACAAGTCCCCTACATCACTAAAGGCGAAAAAGAAGAATTAGAAAAGTTTATCCAAATCAATTTTATCAACCCCCAAACCAACCCTAAATATCTGGGCGATGGCTTTTTCTTGTATGTTAAATGGCTGATGAAGCGCTACCCCACAGAGCGCAACCGGTTATTAGAGATGATTTCTCAACCTGAAAGCGGTGTGATGAATTTTTTAAGCGTGGCGCATTATCTCTATAAAAACGATGACAACATTGACCATGAAATCTATGAATTGCAAGAAATCCTAACCAATTCCAAAATCAAGCCATGGAAGGATTTTTCTAAAAACCTTTTAAGCCTTTTTCAATACCATTCTAACCCTCCTAAAACGCCTAACCCCCCTAAAACTTGCACGCTCTTTAACGCTTATGCGAAGCATTTAAACGCGCAATCGCTTCTCAAAAGCGCTAAGCTCTATTTAGAAAAAATGGGGCAAAAAATCATTGATCTGCCTTTTTGTTATGATGGGGGCTATTATGGGAAGATTATAAGCACGAATGATTTCCTCACGGCTTGTGCGTATAATCTGGCTCTAGCCAAAGCCAATGGCGTTTCGCTCATTTTTTGCGAAGAAGATGCGTATTTGAATATCTTGCATGCTAAAGAAGTTTTAGACAACAACCCTGAAATCATCAACTCCGTCAATGAAAAATTGAAAAAATACCAACTCGTTTATGAAAAAGATATTGAGGTAGCCTATCTTAATGAATGGGTTAATGAATTTTTGGCATGGGAATTGAAAAGCCCTTTTGATGCGTTTTTAGGGGCTGAATTTTCTCGCATCAAACAAAGCGATCATTTTTTCAATAAAATCCGTTTAAAAGCCCCCCATTTTTTAGAGTCTTTTCAAAATTACGCCCCCCTTTTAGAAGTCAATGAAGCAAGCGGCTTACTCCAGTGCGCGCATTTACGCTATTTAGGGATTGATTTAGGGGCGGATTTTTTAATCGTGCATTCTTTAGGGCTTTTTCACGCTTTTGAAAATTTAAGCTTAAAAGCTTCAAAGATTTATAAAAGAGATAATGACAACACCCCCACTTTATTTTTACCTCAAATCGCGCTAATGGCTATGGGGGAAAAAGATAAGCAAGCTCTAGGGTTTGATACGCATTATCATCAAGTTACTTTCATTTAAAATGAACGCTTTTTTAAAACTCGCTCTCGCTTCTTTGATGGGAGGGCTTTGGTATGCTTTCAATGGCGAAGGCTCTGAAATTGTCGCTATAGGGATTTTTGTGTTGATCTTGTTTGTTTTTTTCATCCGCCCTGTGAGTTTCCAAGACCCAGAAAAACGAGAAGAATACATAGAACGGCTTAAAAAAAACCATGAGAGGAAAATGATCTTACAAGACAAGCAAAAAGAAGAGCAAATGCGCCTCTATCAAGCCAAAAAAGAGCGAGAGAGCAGGCAAAAACAAGATCTCAAAGAACAAATGAAAAAATACTCATAAAGGAAAAAAATGGAAATCATTTTATTAATTGTTGCGGCGGTTGTGTTGTTTTATTTTTACAACACCCTCAAAGAATATCTAAAAAACCCCCTAAACCCTAAAACCAAAACCGAAGAATACGACTTGAAAAATGACCCCTATTTGTTGGTGCAATCTAGCCCCCTAGACAAATTCAAGCAGACCCAAACGGGTGCGTATATGCGTCTTTTAAAATTTTTAGACATTCAAAAAAACGCTTTGGATAACGCCTTAAGAACGCTTTTTATCCATGAATTAGAGCAGCCCTTAAACAGCGAACAGCAAAATTTAGCCAAAGAGCTTCTCAATGAGCCTGTGGATAAAAAAGAAAATTTTGAATCCTTATGCCAAGAAATCGCTGATCACACGCATGGGGAATACACCAAACGCCTGAAATTAGTGGAATTTCTTATGTTATTGGCCTATGCTGATGGGATTTTGGATAGCAAAGAAAAAGAATTGTTTTTAGATGTGGGGGCGTTTTTACAGATAGACAATCAGGATTTTAACGAGCTTTATGATAATTTTGAACGCTTCAATGCAATAGAAATCCCTATGTCTTTAGAAGAAGCAAAAAACCTTTTTGAAATCCAAACTAATATAACCAAGCAAGATTTAGAGGAAAAAGCCCTAAATTTAAGCACCCCCTACTACCATAAAATGAATGACAACAAACGCTACAGCGAACAAGATTTTATCTCGTTGAAAAAAATCGCCCTCGCTTCCCAACTTTTAGAAAATGATTTAAAAGACTCATAAAGGTATGATGAAAAAGGCTATTGAATGCCCTTTTTAAAAGCCCTAGCATCTTTTGATGCGCCCTTTTTAGAAAAAGAAATTTCAAAGCGTTTTAGGGATAATTTAGTTTTTTTCAAATCCTATCACCCCAATCTGTTTAACGCTCTCAATACGCCTTTTAAAAATTACCAATTGCTTTTTGAAAAAAATCATCTTAATCTCTTACACACGCCTACAAACGCTTTAAGCTACCCTAAACATCAAATGATAGAAACCGCTTTCAACATGGCTTCTAACCCCTTGAATAATCCCAGATGGTCATTAGACAATAACCGCCTCTCTTTACATTATTTAAAAACTCAAAACAACCACAAACTCCCCCTAACCCTTAAAGCCACGCATGCGATCTCAAACTTTTTAGACAATTATCAAACGCCTTGCTCTTTAAAGAAATTCTTACCCCCTACCATGATTTATGGCGTTTTAGACGGCTTGTTTTTGGCTATTTTACAGGCTCAAAATTACCGCTTCCATTCGCTTTATTTGTTTGAAGAAAATTTAGATTTGTTTAAGATCAGCTGTTATTTTGCGCGTTATGAAGATTTGATTAAAAAAGGGGTTAAACTCTTTATTCAAGGGTTTTTTAACCCTAATGAATTGAAAATGGATTTTTTGAAACGCCCTGTTACGCATTCTTTTTTAAAATTAGAAATCATGCCCTATAAAAGCACTTTTAATATGCGCATGCGAGAAAACATTCAAAGCTATTACAAACAAGCCTTAAGGGGTTGGGGGAGTTTTGAAGACGAATTGCTAGGGCTAAAGAACACGCTCAAAAACTTACCCCTATACCAAACCCTAAAGATTAAACCTAAAAAAATTAACGCCCCCATTTGCGTGGTGGGTAATGGGCCAAGCCTGGATTTATTGTTGGATTTTTTAAAAGAAAATGAAGAAAAATTCATCATTTTTTCATGCGGAACCGCTTTAAAGCCTTTAAAAGCGCATGGCGTTAAAGTGGATTTTCAAATAGAAGTGGAGCGCATAGACTATCTTAAGGAGGTTTTAGAAAAAGCCCCCCTAGAAGACACCCCCTTAATGGGGGCTAACATGCTCAATCCTAACGCTTTTAATTTAGCTAAAGAAGCATTGATGTTTATGCGTGGGGGGAGCGCTTGCGCGTATATAAGCCCTTTAAGCATAGAATACGCAGCGCCTCTTGTGGGCAATGCCGGGGTGGCTTTAGCGGGTTTGATGAGCGATGAAATCTATTTGTGCGCTTTAGATTGCGCTTATATCAAAGGGTTTAAAAAGCACGCTCAAAATTCCTATTATGAAAACGAAAAAGAAATTAACACTTCATCTTTAATCAGCGTAGAGGGTAATGTTGAAGGTTATGAAACTTTTAGCGACTCGCTCTTTTTGCTCTCTAAAGAAAGGATTGAAGAAGCCCTTCATTATTACCAACCTAAAAAAGTCTATAATCTGAGTTATGGGGCGAAAATCAAGCATGCTATTAGCCTTAATTACTCTCAAGTGAAATTGAAACAAATCAACAAACAAGACGCTACCGCTCGCATTAAAAGCATGTTTAGCCCTAAAAATAATCATGCTAAGGATTTAAACAATTTACAAAAAAATCTGATTCGTTTTAAAGAGGATTTTTTAAAATATTTAAACACGCCTTGTAAAACCAAGCAAGAAATATTTGAATGGGTGGATAATTTGAGTGGGTTTTGCCAAACAACAAGTGCTAAAACCCCCACCATAGGCATTTTATTTGAAGGGAGTGTCGCTCATATCTTACAAAGCGTCTTAATCGTTTCATTGCATCTTAAAGAAAATGAGCTGACGCATTTTATCAAATTCTCTCAAAACACCTTAAAACAATTCCTTAAAAAAGCTTGTTTGTTATTGCAAATGCAACTCAAACAACCATGATTTTTATTTTTACACTATAATAACAACCTTAAATCTAAGGGGTGTGCATGCCATACAATGAAATCACAAGGGTTCAAATCCCTGCCTTAATGCATTTAGCCGAGTTGGGCTATGATTTTATCTCTCAAAAAAATAAGCCTAACCTAGACACCGCCACTAATATTTTAACCGATAGTTTCACTCAAGCCTTTAACCAACTAAACCCCACTAAAAACGCAAAAGATTCGCTGACTGAAATGAAAAAACGCTTGAATTATGATGATTTGGGCAAAAGCTTTTATGAATACTTGCTCAAAAGCGAGAATCAAATCATAGACTTTGATAACCCTAACAACAATCTTTATGAAATGATGACCGAATTACCCTACAAATCCCTAAGAACTGATATAACCCTTTTTATCAATGGCTTGCCTTTGGTGAATATAGAAGTTAAGCAGCCTTTTGCCGAAAAAGGCATTAAAGAAGAAAGAGATCGCCATATCCAACGCTATGAAAACCCCGAAAACAAAGTTTTTTATAACCTCGCGCAAATCTGGCTCTTTAGCGATAACTTGCCTTATGATGAAAACAACCCCGATCAAGGCGCGTTTTATAGCGCTTCTTATTCGCCTGTTTTCCAACGCTTTGTTGAAGCTAATAGGCTAGATATTACCCCCCCCCCGAAAATGATCAAAGTCATCAAAACCATCAAAACCATCGATCGCTTGAAGAAATTCAAAAACGCGTCTTAAACGAATTTAACCTTAAAGACGCCGACACCCCAAAAAGCCCTAAAGACACCCCCACAAACTCCCTTTTAACTTCGTTTTGCTCTCACAAAAGGCTTTGCTTTATCCTAAAATACGGCATCAGTTTCTTAAAAGAAAAATCAGAGTTTAAAAAACACATTTGGCGTTACGCGCAGATGTTTGCGAGCTTGAACGTTTTAAAAGAATTGCAAAAGCATTATGAAACGAACCCAAAAGACCCCCTAAAAGGCATCATTTGGCACACGCAAGGTAGCGGTAAAACCGCCTTAACCTACCATTTAACCAAACTCATCAGAGACTTTTTTAGCCGATCCAACCTAAACAAAAAGACTAAATTTTATTTTATTGTGGACAGGTTGGATTTATTAGAACAAGCCAAAAACGAGTTTTTAAAAAGAGGCCTTTGTGTGCATGAGGCAGAAAATAAAGAGGATTTGAGCCAAAAATTAAAAAACGCTAGCGTGTTTGAAGGCCCTCAAGGGAATGATGAAATCATCGTTGTGAATATCCAAAAATTCAAAGCCCCCAATGAAGAAAAAGCCCCCAATGAAGACCCTTCTAGCGCTACTAAAGAAATTATTTCTAAAACAGAATTACAAGAAGCGACAAAAGATAACCACGATTTACAAAGGGTGTTTATCATAGATGAAGCCCACAGGAGCTATGATCCTAAAGGCTGTTTTTACGCTAATTTGATAGAATGCGACAAAACAGCGGTAAAAATCGCTCTCACAGGCACGCCCCTATTAGAAGACAACGCGCAAGATAAAGCCACTAAAAACACTTTTGGCAACTACTTGCACACCTATTCTTATGCAGAATCCATTAAAGACAGACACACCCTAAAACTCCAATTAGAAAGCATTGAAACGAGTTACAAAGAAAAACTACAAAAAATCTATCGCCTTTTACAAGAAAGCATCACTATTGAAGACATAGAGGTTAAAAAAGAAACGATTTTTAATCATGAAAGATACATTAAAGAAATGCTCTTTTATATCATCAGAGATTTATTGAGTTTTAGGCGTGTAAATAATGATGAAAATTTAAAGGCTATGGTGGTTTGTTTTTCAAGCGCCCAAGCCAAGTTAGCTAATTTATTTTTTAATGAAGTCCAAGAAAAAGTCTTACAAGAAAACCCTAACCTGAAAATTTTAAAACAACTCCAATCCAGCCTGATTTTGCATGATGAACAAGAAGTCAAAGAAAAGATTTATTCTTTTAAACATGGAGATACGGATATAGTCTTTGTGTTTAACATGCTTTTGACCGGCTTTGATTTACCCAGTCTCAAACGCCTTTATATCCACAGAGAATTAAGAGATCACAATTTGCTCCAAGCCCTAGCCAGAGTGAATCGCTCCTATAACAACATGTCTTTTGGCTACCTTATAGATTTTGTAGGGATTAAAGAAAATTACGACAAAACGACTGATGATTACTTGAAAGAATTAAACCAATTCAATCAAAGCGATTCTAATATCCAAGATAATCTCAAAGACATGTTTGCGGATCGTAAAACTTTAGAAGAAGACATTAAAAACGCCTATGATGATCTTTTTAATTACCCCATTGACGATATAGAGGCCATGACTAGCGCCATTGTTAGTATCAGCAAAATGAACGAGCTTGTAAAAGTCTCACAAGCCATTAACACGCTCAAAGAGCGCTACAATTTAATCCGCACTTCTAGTGATGAAAAAATCCTTTCCTTAAAAGAAAAAATGGATATTGAAAAGATCAGCAAAATCTCTTCAATGCTTGGCAAAAAAGCCAAACAACTCCATGCGTTAAAAAATATCAATGAGCCTAAAAACCCAAACGATTTAATCGTTTTAGAAGACCTCATCGCTCTTTTAGACTTTAAAATAGAGTTTAAAGAAAGCAAAGAATTACGCTTTAAAGAAAAAGAAGAGATTAGCGCTAAATACAAGCAAGCTAAAGAGATGTTAGAAAAAATCCCGGACAAACAAGATAAAGAAATCCAAAAGATTTCTAAAGAGCTTTCAAAACTGATCCAAGAACCCCTAACCAATCATAATTTTGATGGAATTTCTCATTCTTATAGCGTGATCATTTCACAACTCCAACAACATAAGGAGCAAACCACCAACCTATTAAATAAATACAATAATGATCGAGCTTATGTGATCACGCATAAGCGACTTCACAATCGCCTTATGGAAGAAAACATTTCTAAGGGAATTTTCACGCTTTTAGGCGCGCTCAAAAAAGCTCTTGATGCGCGTATTTTTAAGCGTCAAGAAATCTTAAACGAAGAGTATTACCTAAAAAATGCCATAAAAGTAGAATTAAGGGACGCTTTCAAAAAAGACCCCTCCTTAAAAGATTTAGAAAAAGAAAAAGAACTTATCATTCAAACCCTTTTTAACGAACTCACGCAAAACCACCATCAAGGAAATTTGAATGCCTAATAACGCCTTATTGCAAATCAAACAAGACACCCTAAGCCTCATTGATGATTTAAAAGTCACTTGCACGAGTTTTGGTTTAGGGAACGACGGCAACGAATACAAGATCATCACGCAATGCTTTTTGTATAAATTCTTATGCGATAAATTTGAATTCCTTTTTGAACAAGAATTCCCCAACCAAACGATACAAGATTACAAAGACTTGAACGAAGAAGAAAAAGAAGAGTTCTTTATTGCCTTAACCGATAAAAGACTCCCCAAACTCGCCTATGATGAGCTTTTAAGCTATCTTTTTGAAAAACATTTTAACGATAACGATTTACACCTAAAGCTAGACGCTATTTTTAATCGCATTTCTAGCAATAATGCCGAGCTTTTCAACACCACAAGCACGGACAAAACCACTATTGCCCTATTTGAAAGCATCTCACCATACATTAACGAAGAGTCTAAAAGGGCTAATTTCACCAGAGTTTTATTAGACAAACTCAAAAATTTTAATTTCAAACAAGCTTTTTTAAATTTACAAAACCAACAAGGCTATGATTTTTTCGCCCCCATTTTTGAATACTTACTCAAAGATTACAATAACGCCGGCGGAGGGAAATACGCCGAATACTACACCCCTTTAAGCATCGCTAGCATCATTGCTAAGCTTTTAGTGAATAAACCCACTCAAAGCGTCAAAATCTATGACCCAAGCGCAGGCACAGGAACGCTTTTAATGGCATTAGCCCACCAAATAGGCACTAATTCTTGCACCCTTTATGCCCAAGACATTTCGCAAAAATCCTTAAGAATGCTCAAACTCAACCTGATTTTAAACGACTTGACCCACTCTTTAAGATACGCCATTGAGGGAAACACCTTGACTAACCCCTACCATTCTAAAGATTATCATGGGAAAATGGATTACATCGTGAGTAACCCCCCTTTCAAGCTGGATTTTTCCAACGAGCATGCCGAAATTTCGCAAAACAAAAACGATTTTTTCTTAGGCGTGCCTAATATCCCTAAAAACGATAAAAGCAAAATGCCCATTTACACGCTCTTTTTCCAGCATTGCTTGAACATGCTTAGCCATAAGGGTAAGGGGGCTATTATCGTGCCAACCGGATTCATCAGCGCTAAAAGCGGGATAGAAAATAAGATTATCCGGCATTTAGTAGATGAAAGGCTCGTTTATGGGGTGATTTGCATGCCCAGTCAGGTTTTTGCCAACACCGGCACTAACGTGAGCATCATCTTTTTTCAAAAAACGCCAAGCGCAAAGGAAGTGATCTTGATTGATGCTTCCAAACTCGGCGAAGAATACACCGAAAACAAAAACAAAAAAACGCGCTTAAGACCAAGCGATATGGATTTGATTTTAGAAACTTTTCAAAATAAAACTAAAAAATCGGATTTTTGCGCCCTAGTTTCTTTTGATGAAATCACAGAAAAAAATTATTCTCTAAACCCCGGGCAGTATTTCACTATAGAAGACACAAGCGAAACAATCAGCCAAGCGGAGTTTGAACACTTGATGCAACAATATTCAAGCGAACTGACAAGCCTTTTTGATGAAAGCCAAAATTTGCAACAAGAAATTTTAGAAACTTTAAAAGGGGTTAGGTTTGAGTGAGTGGCAAACATTTTATTTAAAAGATTTAGGGAAAATTGTCGGTGGCGCTACCCCACCTACCAATAACCCCAAAAATTATGGCAATAAAATTGCTTGGATTACCCCTAAAGATTTATCCACTTTACAAGGGCGCTACATTAAAAAAGGCAGCCGCAGCATTTCACGCTTAGGGTTTAAATCATGCTCTTGTGTGTTACTCCCAAAGCATGCCATTTTATTTTCTTCAAGAGCTCCTATAGGTTATGTGGCTATTGCTGAAAAAAGGCTATGCACCAATCAAGGTTTTAAAAGCATTATCCCTAATAAAAAAATTTATTTTGAATTTTTATATTACTTACTCAAATACCATAAGGATAATATTTCTAACATAGGGGGCGGAACTACTTTTAAAGAAGTTTCAGGGGCTACTTTAGGACTATTCCAAGTTAAGATACCCCCCACTTATTACGAACAACAAAAAATCGCCCGCACGCTTTCTGTTTTAGATCAAAAAATAGAAAACAACCACAAAATCAATGAGCTTTTACACACCCTCGCTTATAAAATCTATGAATATTATTTCAAATACAAACCTAAAAATGCAAAGCTAGAACAAATTATTATTGAAAATCCTAAATCTAATATTATGGTTAAAAACGCCCAAAAAACCCAAGATAAATACCCTTTCTTTACAAGCGGAGATAATGTCCTATCCTATCCTAAATCAATCATTGATGGCAGAAATTGCTTTTTAAACACTGGGGGCAATGCTGGTATTAAATTTTATGTAGGCAAAGCTTCTTATTCAACGGATACTTGGTGTATTGGCGCTAACGAATTTAGCGACTATTTATATTTACTGCTTTCAAGCATAAAAACCCATATCAATCAAAGCTTTTTTCAAGGAACTAGCCTTAAACACTTACAAAAAAATTTGCTTAAAAAATATCCTATTTACATGCCGTCCGTGCATGAAATTAAAAAATTTAATCAAATTATTATGCCCCTACTCACGCTTATATCCATTAACACAAGAACTTCTAAAAAATTAGAACAAATCAGAGACTTTCTACTCCCCCTACTCTTAAAACAACAAGTCAAACCCCAATGAAAAATTTTAGAACAAAACTTTTTTAAGGGGTAAAAACCCTTTAATTACAAGAAAGAGAAGTTTTGTCATCAAAATGAAATTTTTTAAAGAAAAAGAAGTTTCAAAAATTAAAAGTTTGAGTCAAATCCGCTAGTAAGATTTGACCCCAGTGCTCTTGCGCCAGAGCCAAAATTTTAGTATAATGGCGTTGCGGACACCATTAAAACTATGATTACTAATCTCATGTTAGGTTATCTCCTTTTCTGAGGTAACCACCCACTGTTACCCCCAACCCTAACATACTCCAAATACCGCAACCAAAGAGAAAACCAAGAGATTACTACTTGCGTTTGTTTATTATAGAAACAATCAACCCAAAAAACGCTAAAAAAATTTTAAGCGATCTTTTAGGGTTAAATGAAGTTTTATTCAAAAAATGAAGTTTTACAAAAAAGAGTTTTTAAACAACAACTAAGCAAACTCGCGCTACAATCTCCCTTTTTGATTGCGGAGTATGGCGCAGCCTGATTAGCGCGCACCCTTGGGGTGGGTGAGGTCGTGGGTTTGAATCCCGCTACTCCGACCATGACTTTTTAAAAAAGCTTCAATGATTATCAATTCATTATATAATCACACTAAACAAAATCAATTTTTAAACATGATGATTGAAAGGATTTCTATTGAATCGTTTCTTTAACCGAGAGCTTTCATGGTTAGCTTTTAACACAAGGGTTTTAAACGAAGCCAAAGATGAGAGCCTGCCTTTATTAGAGCGCTTGAAATTTTTAGCCATTTATGACACGAATTTAGACGAATTTTACATGATAAGAGTGGCCGGGCTTAAACAACTCTATGAGCATAAAATCGCCTCTAAAGGCATTGATGGCGCAAGCCCTGAAGAACAATTAGAAAAAATCAAGCATTATTTAGCGCATGAAATTGAAGAAAGGGAGTTGGAGTTCCAAAAAATCCAAGCCCTACTCTTTAAAAAAGGGCTTTGTATCACCCCCTATAATGAATTGAATTTAGAGCAAAAAGCTAAGGCTAAAACCTATTTTAAAGAGCAGCTTTATGCGTTAGTTTTGCCTTTTAAGTTGGACTCTTCGCACACTTTCCCGCCTTTAGCGAATCTGACTTTCGCGCTTTTTGCCCACATCAAAGACAAAGAAACCCAAATTACCTCCTATGCGCTCATCAAACTCCCCTCTTTTATCTTCCGTTTTGTGGAGTTAGAAAAAGGCTTGTTTGTGTTGGCTGAAGAAATCGTAGAAGCGCATTTAGAAGAATTGTTTTTAGAGCATGAGATTTTAGATTGCATGGCGTTTAGGGTAACTTGCGATGCGGACATTGCCATCACTGAAGACGAAGCGCATGATTATGCGGATTTGATGAGTAAGAGTTTAAGGAAAAGAAATCAAGGCGAAATCGTGCGCTTGCAAACCCAAAAAGGGAGTCAAGAGCTTTTAAAAACCCTTTTAGCGTCTTTAAGGAGCTTTCAAACCCACTCTTACAAAAAGCACAAACTCACCGGCATGCATATCTATAAAAGCGCGATCATGCTCAATTTAGGGGATTTGTGGGAATTAGTCAATCATAGCGATTTTAAAGCGCTCAAATCGCCCAATTTCACGCCCAAAATCCACCCTCATTTCAATGAAAACGATCTTTTCAAATCCATAGAAAAACAGGATCTGTTGCTGTTTCACCCTTATGAAAGTTTTGAGCCTGTGATCGATTTAATAGAGCAAGCCGCTAGCGATCCGACCACCCTTTCTATCAAAATGACGCTTTATCGTGTGGGCAAGCATTCCCCCATTGTCAAAGCCTTGATTGAAGCGGCGAGCAAGATTCAAGTGAGCGTTTTAGTGGAATTAAAAGCGCGCTTTGATGAAGAAAGCAATCTGCATTGGGCAAAAGCTTTAGAAAGGGCAGGTGCGTTAGTCGTTTATGGCGTTTTCAAACTCAAAGTGCATGCTAAAATGCTAGTAATCACCAAAAAAACAGACAACCAATTACGCCATTTCACCCATTTAAGCACGGGCAATTACAACCCTTTGAGCGCTAAAATCTATACCGATGTGAGTTTTTTTAGCGCTAAAAATGAAATCGCTAACGACATTATCAAGCTTTTCCATTCCTTGCTTACGAGCAGCGCAACTAATAGCGCATTAGAAACGCTTTTTATGGCGCCCAAACAGATCAAGCCTAAAATCATTGAACTCATTCAAAATGAAATGAATCACAAACAAGAAGGCTATATCATTTTAAAAGCCAACGCCCTAGTGGATAGCGAAATCATTGAATGGCTCTATCAAGCCTCTCAAAAAGGGGTTAAAATCGATCTCATTATTAGAGGGATTTGCTGTTTAAAGCCCCAAGTCAAGGGCTTGAGCGAAAATATCAGGGTGCATTCTATCGTGGGGAAATATTTAGAACATGCACGCATTTATTATTTTAAACATGAAAATATTTATTTTTCTAGCGCGGATTTAATGCCCAGGAATTTAGAAAGGCGCGTGGAATTGCTTGTTCCCGCCACAAACCCCAAGATCGCTCATAAATTGTTGCATATTTTAGAAATCCAATTAAAAGACACCTTAAAACGCTACGAGTTAAATTCTAAAGGCCGTTACACTAAAGTTTCAAACCCTAACGATCCTTTAAATTCGCAGGATTATTTTGAAAAACAAGCCCTTAAAACCTTTTAAAGGTTATCGTTCAAATCATAAAAGATAAGGATTTAAATGCTTTATTCGTTATTAAAAAAATATCTTTTTAGCTTGGACGCTGAAGACGCGCACGAAAAAGTTTGCAAGATTTTAAGAATGCTTTCTTCATCGCCCTTTTTGTGCAATTTGATTGATTCTCAATGGGGTTATCAAAACCCAAAGCTTGAAAATGAAATTTTAGGCTTGCATTTCCCTAATCCCTTAGGCTTGGCCGCCGGCTTTGATAAAAACGCTTCCATGCTCAGAGCGTTAATTGCTTTTGGGTTTGGCTATTTGGAAGCAGGCACATTGACTAATACTGCGCAAAGCGGGAATGAAAGACCAAGGCTTTTCAGGCACATTGAAGAAGAGTCCTTGCAAAATGCGATGGGGTTTAATAATTACGGGGCGATTTTAGGAGTGAGATCGTTTAAGCGCTTCGCCCCTTATAAAACCCCTATTGGCATCAATTTAGGCAAAAACAAACACATAGAGCAAGCGCATGCCCTAGAAGATTACAAGGCGGTTTTAAATCAATGTTTAAACATTGGCGATTATTACACTTTCAACCTTTCTTCGCCCAACACCCCTAATTTAAGGGATTTACAAAACAAGGCGTTTGTGCATGAGCTTTTTTGCATGGCTAAAGAAATGACTCCTAAGCCTTTATTTTTAAAAATCGCCCCGGATTTAGAAACAGATGACATGCTAGAAATCGTCAATAGCGCTATTGGAGCGGGAGCACATGGGATTATTGCGACTAATACGACCATTGATAAAAGCCTAGTGTTCGCTCCTAAAGAAATGGGGGGCTTGAGCGGGAAATGCTTGACTAAAAAAAGCCGTGAAATCTTTAAAGAATTGGCTAAAGCCTTTTTTAATAAAAGCGTTCTTGTTTCTGTGGGGGGGATTAGCGATGCGAAAGAAGCTTATGAAAGGATTAAAATGGGAGCGAGTCTGTTACAAATTTATAGCGCTTTTATTTACAACGGGCCAAATTTATGCCAAAATATTCTTAAAGATTTGGTAAAATTACTCCAAAAAGATGGATTTTTGAGCGTTAAAGAGGCTATAGGAGCGGATTTAAGATGAGATATTTTTCTGTTAAAAGACTTTTGAGGCTTAGTTCTGTCTTGTTAGTCACTTTAGGAGCGAGCATGCACGCACAATCTTACTTACCCAAACATGAGAGCGTTACCTTAAAAAATGGGTTGCAAGTCGTAAGCGTCCCCTTAGAAAATAAAACTGGGGTTATAGAAGTGGATGTGCTTTATAAAGTCGGCTCTAGAAACGAAGTCATGGGCAAAAGCGGGATCGCTCACATGTTAGAGCATTTGAATTTTAAAAGCACCAAAAACCTTAAAGCCGGTGAATTTGATAAGATCGTTAAGCGTTTTGGGGGCGTGAGTAACGCTTCTACGAGCTTTGACATCACGCGCTATTTCATTAAAACCAGTGAAGCCAACTTGGATAAGTCTTTAGAATTGTTCGCTGAAACCATGGGTTCTTTGAATTTAAAAGAAGATGAGTTTTTGCCTGAGCGTCAAGTGGTCGCTGAAGAAAGGCGATGGCGCACCGATAATTCCCCTATCGGCATGCTTTATTTCCGCTTTTTTAACACCGCTTATGTCTATCACCCCTACCATTGGACGCCCATTGGTTTTATGGACGATATTCAAAACTGGACTTTAAAAGACATTAAAAAATTCCATTCGCTCTATTATCAGCCTAAAAACGCTATTATTTTAGTGGTGGGCGATGTCAATTCCCAAAAGGTTTTTGAATTGAGTAAAAAGCATTTTGAATCCTTAAAAAACCTTGATGAAAAAGCTATCCCCACCCCTTACATGAAAGAGCCTAAACAAGATGGAGCAAGAACAGCAGTCGTGCATAAAGATGGGGTCCATTTAGAATGGGTAGCGTTAGGGTATAAAGTGCCTGCTTTCAAGCATAAAGATCAAGTCGCTTTAGACGCTTTGAGTAGGCTTTTAGGCGAAGGTAAAAGCTCATGGTTACAAAGCGAATTGGTGGATAAAAAACGCCTGGCTTCTCAAGCTTTCTCGCACAACATGCAATTACAAGATGAAAGCGTGTTTTTATTCATTGCGGGGGGTAATCCTAATGTCAAAGCCGAAGCCTTACAAAAAGAGATCGTAGCGCTTTTAGAAAAGCTTAAAAAAGGCGAAATCACTCAAGCGGAATTAGACAAGCTCAAAATCAATCAAAAAGCTGACTTTATTTCTAACTTAGAAAGTTCTAGCGATGTGGCGGGGCTTTTTGCGGACTATTTAGTGCAAAACGATATTCAAGGCTTGACGGATTATCAGCGACAATTTTTGGATTTAAAAGTGAGCGATTTGGTGCGTGTGGCTAATGAATATTTTAAAGACACCCAATCAACCACCGTGTTTTTGAAACCTTAAAAGAGCCTTATAACATGCAATTTCATTCATCTAGCGCGTTAATTACGCCTTTTAAAAAAGATTTGAGCGTTGATGAGGCCGCTTATGAA
Organism: Helicobacter pylori; assembly: GCF_014496485.1. Lineage (GTDB taxonomy): Bacteria > Campylobacterota > Campylobacteria > Campylobacterales > Helicobacteraceae > Helicobacter > Helicobacter pylori_DD. Next base: position 24,301 of record NZ_JACTAX010000001.1, read on the forward strand.
TCCTTGATCAAGCGCCAAATTTTTCAGGGCATGGACGCATGCGTGCCTGTTGGCACGACAGGAGAATCCGCCACGCTCACCCATAAAGAGCACATGCGTTGCATTGAAATCGCCATAGAGACTTGCAAAAGCACTAAAACGCCTTCCAATTCGCGCATGAAAGTGTTAGCCGGCGTGGGCAGTAACGCCACGAGCGAGTCCCTTTCTTTAGCAAAGTTCGCCCAAAAAATCGGTGCGGATGCGATTTTATGCGTAAGCCCCTATTATAACCGCCCCACCCAACAAGGCTTGTTTGAACATTATAAAACTATCGCTCAATCGGTAGAAATCCCTGTCATGCTTTATGATGTGCCAAGCCGCACGGGCGTGTCTATTGAAGTCCCAACCGCCCTCAAACTCTTTAGAGAAGTCCCTAACATTAAAGCCATTAAAGAAGCGTCTGGCTCTTTGAAAAGAGTAACAGAATTGCATTATTATGAAAAAGATTTTAAAATTTTTAGCGGGGAAGATTCGCTCAACCACTCTATCATGTTTTCAGGGGGGTGTGGCGTGATTTCAGTGACCGGTAATTTAATGCCTAATTTGATTTCACAAATGGTCAATTGTGCGCTCAAACTTGAATACCAACAAGCCCTAGAAATCCAAAATAAGCTTTTTGATTTGCATCAAGCCCTTTTTGTGGAAACAAACCCTATCCCTATTAAAATGGCCATGCATTTAGCCGGGTTGATTGAAAACCCAAGTTACAGACTGCCTTTAGTGGCCCCAAGCAAAGAAACGATTCAACTTTTAGAAAAAACTTTACAACAATATGAGGTAATTGCATGAATCATTCCAATCACATGAAAAATAAAACCCTAGTGATCAGCGGCGCGACGAGAGGGATTGGCAAGGCGATATTGTATCGCTTCGCTCAAAGCGGCGTGAATATCGCTTTCACTTACAATAAAAATGTTGAAGAAGCCAACAAAATCATAGAAGATGTGGAGCAAAAGTATTCCATTAAAGCCAAAGCCTACCCTCTCAATGTTTTAGAGCCTGAGCAATACACAGAGCTTTTCAAGCAAATTGACGCTGATTTTGACAGAGTGGATTTTTTTATTTCTAACGCTATTATTTATGGGCGTTCTGTCGTGGGGGGATTTGCACCGTTTATGCGATTAAAACCTAAGGGGTTAAACAACATTTACACAGCCACCGTGTTAGCGTTTGTGGTGGGGGCTCAAGAGGCGGCAAAACGCATGCAAAAAATAGGTGGCGGGGCGATCGTGAGCTTAAGCTCTACCGGGAATTTGGTCTATATGCCTAATTACGCCGGACATGGCAATTCTAAAAACGCCGTAGAAACCATAGTCAAATACGCTGCTGTGGATTTAGGCGAATTTAACATTAGAGTGAATGCGGTTAGTGGTGGGCCTATTGATACGGACGCTTTGAAAGCCTTCCCTGATTATGTGGAGATTAAAGAAAAAGTAGAAGAGCAATCGCCCCTGAAACGCATGGGCAATCCTAACGATCTAGCCGGAGCGGCTTATTTTTTATGCGATGAAACCCAAAGCGGTTGGCTTACAGGGCAAACGATCGTTGTGGATGGTGGGACCACTTTTAAATAAAGATTTTTTTTGAAAAACATTATCCATATCCACCAAAACAAAGAGTTGCAATTCATTAAAAAATGTTTGTTGGGCTATTTTTTCGCCCCTTTGTGTGGGGCTATTTTGTTGGTGCTTTTTCTTGTTTCAAGCGGGGCAAAATCGTTTCAAATTTCTAACCTCTTCAATAATCAATTGGCTTATATCGTGTTGTTATTGTCTCTTTTTTTGTGCGCGCTTGGGTTCATTGCCGGAGCGATTGGTTTTTACAGGCTTTCTAAAATCACACGCCATCTGAGTTTTTTTGAAAATTTCGCTTTCAGTTTTTTGGCGGTGATTTTATGCGCTCTTTTAAGCTATTTTGTCCCTAACGCTAGTAACGCTCTTTCGCTAATCGGTAATGGTGTTTCTATTTTTTATTTGCACAAACTCTATAGAGAATTGAGCCTTTACACGCAAGAAAGATTTTTTTTAAGCGGGTTTAGGTTGTTGCTTTTTAGTTTCATGTTGGCTCTTTTAGGGGTTTTAGCGCAAGCGTTAGTTATCATTTTTTTAACGATCGCTGTGATTTTAATGTGTGTGGCGCTTGGCTTTTTGGGGCGCGCGTTTTTGAATTTTTCACAAGTCTTTTTGAAAGCATGAAAGTTTTAAAACTCCTGCCTAATTTTTTGACGATTTTACGCATTGTCTTATCCTTGTTTTTATTGTTTTTATTGTTAAACACGCGCACTTATTTTAGTTTTTTAACCCCCTTTCACACCAACATGATCTCTTCATTGGTTTTTTTGTTTGCTGCGCTCACGGATTTATTGGACGGCTATATCGCCAGAAGCTATAAAGCCAAATCGCGCTTTGGGGAAATCTTTGACCCTTTAGCGGATAAAATCCTTATTTTGAGCGCGTTTTTAGGGCTAGTTTATTTGGATCGTGTGAATGCGTGGATCCCGTTTGTGATTTTAGGGCGTGAATTTTTTATTTCAGGGCTTAGGGTTTTAGCCGCTAATGAAAAAAAGGATATTCCTGTCAATGCGTTAGGCAAGTATAAAACCGTTTCTCAAGTCGTGGCGATTAGCGCTTTATTAGCCAATTTAACTTACTCTTATGTGCTTGTGGCCATAGCGGTTTTTTTAACCCTTTATTCGGGGATAGATTACACGATTAAATATTATAAATCTTAATGTTTTAAAAGAAGTTTTTAGCGTTCTTTAAAAAATACCTTAAAAATCCGCTCTCATCAAATATTGATAAACATTAACTAATATTATAAATCTTAATGTTTTAAAAGAAGTTTTTAGCGTTCTTTAAAAAATACCTTAAAAATCCGCTCTCATCAAATATTGATAAACATTAACTTTAGCATTCTTTCGTTTGTTTAAAATTTTATTTTCAATATTCAATTAAAAAAAATCATTTTATTTTATTTTTGTTATAATTCAAGCTATTTTTATTTTCAATCTAAGGAGGTGTCGCATGGACAATCAAAAGATAACGCATCAAAATACCACGCAAAAACAAGGCGAGCTTAAAAGAGACATGAAAATGCGCCATCTCTTAATGATTGCATTTGGAGGAGCGATCGGCACAGGGCTTTTTGTAGGCACTGGAGGTAATATTGCGAACGCTGGCCCTTTAGGGACCTTGATCGCTTATGGTTTTGGAGGGCTTGTGGTTTATTGCATCATGCTCTCTTTAGGCGAATTGGCTAGCGTTTATCCCACTACGGGCAGTTTTGGGGATTATGCGGCTAAATTCATAGGCCCTGGCACGGGCTATATGGTTTTTTGGATGTATTGGCTTGGCTGGGTGATCACGGTGGCGTTAGAATACATCGCTATAGGCATGCTCATGCAACGCTGGTTTGTAAATATTCCTATCCATTATTGGGTTATTTTATGCATTGCGTTAGTTTTTTTATTGAACTTTTTTTCGGTTAAAATTTTTGCCGAGGGCGAGTTTTTCTTTAGCCTGATTAAAGTTTTAGCGGTGATCGCTTTTATAGGCATTGGCGTAATTGGGATCATTTATCAAATCTATTTGCATGGGTTTAGTTCTATTTTTGATAACTTCCATTTTGGCGATAAGGGGTTTTTCCCTAATGGGAGTGCAGCGGTTTTTAGCGCGATGCTCGCTGTCATTTTTGCTTTCACTGGCACAGAGGTGATTGGGGTGGCTGTAGGCGAGACTAAAAACGCTAGCGAAGTGATGCCCAAAGCGATTAAAGCGACCTTGTGGCGGATTGTCTTTTTCTTTTTAGGCTCTGTGTTTGTCATTTCTGTTTTTTTACCCATGAATGATTCTTCTATCACGCAAAGCCCTTTTGTGAGCGTTTTAGAACGCATCAACTTGCCCTTTATTGGCATGGGTATCCCTTATGTGGCTGATATAATGAACGCTGTTATCATTACGGCGATGTTTTCTACCGCTAATTCAGGGCTTTATGGAGCGAGCCGCATGATTTATGGGCTGTCCAAACAAAAGATGTTTTTTAAGGTTTTTTCCCAACTCAACCGACAAGGCACGCCCACTTATGCGATGCTTTTTTCCCTTTCTTTTTCTCTCATAGGGCTTTTAGTCCAAATTTATGCGAAAGAAAATGTCGTGGAAGCTTTGATTAATGTGATCAGTTTCACGGTGATTATTGTGTGGGTTAGCGTGTCCGTTTCGCAATATTCTTTCCGCAAGCAATACTTAAAAGCCGGGCATTCTTTAGAGGATTTGCCTTATAAAGCCCCCTTTCTACCCTTTTTGCAACTCATAGGGATCACTGGGTGTGCCATCGGTGTAATCGGTTCGGCTATGGATAAGGATCAACGCATTGGGATGATTTTAACGATTGTTTTTGCTGTTGTGTGTTACATTGGATACTATTTTACACAAAAAGCTAATGAAAATAACAAAAAAGATTTGATATAATCTTTTTTTAATTTTGAAATTTAGCACATTTTAAGGAAGTAACCATGATGAAAAAAACCCTTTTTATCTCTTTGGCTTTAGCGTTAAGCTTGAATGCGGGCAATATCCAAATCCAAAACATGCCCAAAGTGAAAGAGCGAATAAGCGTCCCCTCTAAAGACGATACGATCTATTCTTACCACGATTCCATTAAGGACTCTATTAAAGCGGTGGTGAATATCTCCACTGAAAAAAAGATTAAAAACAATTTTATAGGTGGCGGTGTGTTTAATGACCCCTTTTTCCAACAATTTTTTGGGGATTTGGGCGGCATGATCCCTAAAGAAAGAATGGAAAGGGCTTTAGGCAGTGGCGTCATCATTTCTAAAGATGGCTATATCGTTACGAATAACCATGTGATTGATGGCGCGGATAAGATTAAAGTTACCATTCCAGGGAGCAATAAAGAATATTCTGCCACTTTAGTAGGCACCGATTCTGAAAGCGATTTAGCGGTGATTCGCATCACTAAAGACAACCTACCCACGATCAAATTCTCTGATTCTAATGATATTTTAGTGGGCGATTTGGTTTTTGCGATCGGTAACCCTTTTGGCGTGGGCGAAAGCGTTACGCAAGGCATTGTTTCAGCGCTCAATAAAAGCGGGATCGGAATCAACAGCTATGAAAATTTCATTCAAACAGACGCTTCCATTAATCCTGGAAATTCCGGCGGCGCTTTAATTGACAGCCGTGGAGGGTTAGTGGGGATCAATACCGCTATCATTTCTAAAACCGGGGGCAACCACGGCATTGGCTTTGCCATCCCTTCTAACATGGTTAAAGATATTGTAACCCAGCTCATCAAAACCGGTAAGATTGAAAGAGGTTACTTAGGCGTGGGCTTGCAAGATTTGAGCGGCGATTTGCAAAATTCTTATGACAATAAAGAAGGAGCGGTGGTCATTAGCGTAGAAAAAGACTCTCCGGCTAAAAAAGCAGGGATTTTGGTGTGGGATTTGATCACCGAAGTCAATGGCAAAAAGGTTAAAAACACGAACGAGTTAAGAAATCTAATCGGCTCCATGCTACCCAATCAAAGAGTAACCTTAAAAGTCATTAGAGACAAAAAAGAACGCACTTTCACCCTCACTCTAGCTGAAAGGAAAAACCCTAACAAAAAAGAAACCATTTCTGCTCAAAACGGTGCGCAAGGCCAGTTGAACGGGATTCAAGTAGAAGATTTAACCCAAAAAACCAAAAGGTCTATGCGTTTGAGCGATGATGTTCAAGGGGTTTTAGTCTCTCAAGTGAATGAAAATTCCCCAGCAGAGCAAGCCGGCTTCAGACAAGGCAACATCATCACAAAAATTGAAGAGATTGAAGTGAAAAGCGTTGCGGATTTTAACCATGCTTTAGAAAAGTATAAAGGCAAACCCAAACGATTCTTAGTTTTAGACTTGAATCAAGGTTATAGGATTATTTTGGTGAAATGATAGGGGTGGGTTGTTAGTCGCATGTCTTTGATTAGAGTGAATGGGGAAGCTTTTAAACTCTCTTTAGAAAGTTTAGAAGAAGACCCTTTTGAAACTAAAGAAACGCTAGAGATTCTTGTTAAACAAACGAGCGTTGTTTTATTGGCCGCTGGGGAATCTAAGCGTTTTTCTCAAACCATCAAAAAACAATGGTTGCGCTCTAATCATACCCCCTTATGGCTCAGCGTTTATGAAAGCTTTAAAGAAGCCCTAGACTTTAAAGAAATCATTTTAGTCGTGAATGAGCTAGACTATACCTATATCAAACGCCATTACCCTGAAATCAAGCTTGTAAAAGGCGGGGCATCAAGGCAGGAATCCGTGCGTAACGCTTTAAAAGTAATTGATAGCGCTTACACGCTCACCAGCGATGTGGCTAGGGGTTTAGCGAATATGGAAGCACTTAAAAATTTGTTTGTAACCCTTCAAAACACGAATCATTATTGCATCGCTCCTTACTTGCCTTGCTATGACACAGCGATCTATTATAACGAGGCTTTAGATAGAGAAGCGATCAAACTCATTCAAACCCCGCAATTAAGCCACACCAAAGCGCTCCAATCAGCCCTAAATCAAGGGGATTTTAAAGATGAAAGCAGCGCGATTTTACAAGCTTTCCCTAATCGTGTGAGCTATATTGAAGGCAGTAAGGATTTGCACAAGCTCACCACAAGCGGCGATTTGAAACATTTCGCGTTCTTTTTCAACCCAGCAAAAGACACTTTTATAGGCATGGGCTTTGATACGCATGCGTTTGTTAAAAATAAGCCTATGGTTTTAGGGGGGGTTGTTTTGGATTGCGGGTTTGGGTTAAAGGCTCATAGCGATGGCGATGCTTTGTTGCATGCGGTTATTGATGCGATTTTAGGAGCGATTAAAGGGGGGGATATTGGCGAATGGTTCCCTGATAATGACCCCAAATACAAAAACGCCTCCTCTAAAGAGCTTTTAAAAATCGTGTTGGATTTTTCTCAAAGCATTGGGTTTGAATTGCTTGAAATGGGGGCGACCATCTTTAGCGAAATCCCTAAAATCACTCCTTACAAACCGGCGATTTTAGAGAATTTGAGCCAACTTTTGGGTTTAGAAAAATCTCAAATCAGCTTGAAAGCCACTACAATGGAAAAAATGGGGTTCATTGGCCAACAAGAAGGGCTGTTAGTCCAAGCGCATGCGAGCATGCGTTATAAACAAAAACTTTAAACGCGATAAAAGGAAGAATGGATGAAAATCTTAATCATTGAAGACGATTTAGCGCTAGCTAGGAGTATCTCTCATAATTTGCATGATTTAGGGCATTTTTGCGAGATCATCTCTAGCATTTCAGAAGAAAATAAAGAGCCTTATGATGTGATTTTGGTTTCTTCTAAAGTTTGCACTCAAGGGCGTTGCGAACATTTTGTGCGTTATAATTCCAAGCAAATCATTATCATGATGGCTTCGCATGTCAATGAAGATGGCGTGAATAAACCCATTCAAGCGGGAGCGAGAGATTATATTCTAAAACCTTTTAAAATGGATGAATTGTTGCGTAAGATCCAATACCACAAAGCCTACCAAGAAATGACCGCTCGCTTGGGATTTTATGAAAATTACTTGGACTTTATCCATGCGGAATTGCCCTTGCCTAGAGATTTTTCTTACCGGCCGCCTTTTATCATCCACACACCCTCTCAAGAGCTTGCGAACGCTTATTTATTGCAATACGCTAAAGAAAGGCAAATGGATTTTTCTTTTTTCTCCTTAAAAGACACCACTTGGAAAGATCTATACAAGAATAAAGACAAATTAGAACGCCCTTTTTACATCATGCATTTAGAAGAGCTTAAAAAAGACGAGCAATTGAAATTGCTAGAATTGGCCCGTTCATGCCCTATTGTGTTGTCTTACACCCATAAAGAACCCCTAGAATTTCCTAAAATTGTGAGCATTGAATGCGGAAATAAACCCCTATCTTTGTTTAGCGATAACACGACTTTCCTTTCCATTCAAGAGTATGAAAAAGAAGCCATTAGGCATTTTTCTTCCACTTGCACCGATACAGAATTGGCTAACAAGCTTGGCATTAGCCGCAAAAGCCTTTGGGAAAAACGCCGGAAATATAATTTGCCACGCAAATAACAGAAAATCCTTAAGCCCTGTTTTCTTGGGGCGTTGATCATAAAATGCAAGAATGCCAAAAGCGTTTTTGCAATCAAAAGAGCTAAAACAAGCGGTGATCTCTTAAAATTTAGCGTATTGAATGAGAATAGAGTTAATTATTATTAAAATAACTTATTATTTGCTATATATTTACTATAATAGTTTAACTTTTGAAAAGAGAAATTCAACTTAAGGATTAACCATTAGACAGGCGTTTAGCAAAACAAGATCCACGCATTCAAAAACCCTTTTACTAGACATTGATTGCGTTATCCCTAATATTGTTAGGCGTTTGCTCTCTAATAAAACGCTCCCCAAAAGATTCGCCGCTTACAGCTTGCAAGAAGTGGGCGTTATTTTCCTTACCACTCAGATTTTATCTATCATGCGCAAAACCCGTTGCTCTAAAACGCTTTTTTTTATCACTAGGGGCAGAGAGAGTTTCCGCTACCAGCTGTGCGATCATTACAAACAAAAACGCCACCAATTTGATGAAGGTTTTAGATCCCTTTTAAAAGCTCTCAAAATCGCTTTGGTGGAAAAATACCCCCTAAAAAAAGGGGCTAGAATCCAGGGCGAACATTGTTTTGAATATGAAGCCGATGATATTATCTCTTTTTACAAAAAGAAAGACCCCAACAATTATGTGATAGCCAGCATGGATAAGGATATTTTGTATTCCAACAGAGACTCTCATTTCAACTTGAAAACCAACGCTTTTTTTAATGTGAGTCAAAAAGAGGCTCATTTTTTTGCTTATTATCAGTGCGTTGTGGGGGATAAGGGGGATAATATTAAAGGGGTTAGGGGGATTGGCGGCTTCAACTATAAAGATTTTTTAAACGAAGACGCTAAAGAGCATGAATTGTGGGAGCAAATCATTCAAGCGTTCAAAATTAAAGAAGATTTGAGCGACAGCGAAGCTAAAGAAAAGGCTCTTTTAAACATGCGTTTAGTCAATATGCACCAGATGACCCACCATGGCGTGATCAAACTATGGGAGCCTGAGTTTAAAAAAACCTTTTTCCCTAAAAAACCCCAAAGACCTGATTTTAAAAGAATTTCTTGAAACAAAAACTTCTTTTAATATTGATTTTTTAAAAAAGAAATTATCGCTTACTTTATTGCAAACTCTTCACTATTGATTGTAGAAATGGTATTTTTTAAAACAAAAACTTCCCAAAAAAGACAAAAGAACTATTTCCAAGACTTTTTCTCGTGGCTTTAGAATTGTAAGCATACACATACCCCCCACCCATATCAAAAGACAAACTCCTATAAGTCCAAACCCTAAAGCTGCTCATTAAAGAATATTCTTGATAATCCCCAAAAGCCACCATCGCGTCTAAACGCACCCTTTTAGTCTTAAGCCCTAAAAAAACATAGCCTGAAATGCTAGAATTAGCAAAATAAATCGCTGGCACACCGGGCGCGTTGATCCCACGGCCATAGAATTTAGTCCTGTCATTAAAAGTCCATAGATAGCCCTTATTGTTTCTTGCCGGAACGATATAAAAACCCGTTCCAAAATTAAAAATTTTGTATTTAAAAGTTTGATCGATCAAAAACAAGCCAGCACTTTTAGTGCTTGTAGCCGCATCAGTGTTGCCGTATTGATACATGCCATGCACTAGAGTGCGCGAAGTGAAACCCTTAGCTAAAGAAGCGTCATACTCCAACTTACCCCCCACTTGCACTAAAACATTTTGGGTGGGCAAAGGCAAGCGGGTGTCCGTTAAAATAAAAGGCACCACTTTAAGATTTTCATGCCTATATTCTGCGCCCAAAACAAACACTTCCCCCCCCACATACAAGCGTTTAGACACGGGATCATAAGACGCTAGAGCGTTTAGGGAAGTAGCGATCCGATTCCCTTGCTCTTTATTGATCTGATGCCCGTTATAAAGCATGCTATCCATAAAAATCCCAAAATAACGCATGGAATTTTGCTTAAAAGCCACAGAGATCCCTTGAATATTGCCCCCTATCCAATCAAAATCCACAAAATCGGTATTGAAACGCCCTAAAGCGATTTTAAAACGCTGGTTAGCGTATTGGAGATACGCATCAGAAACATCGCCAGCGCTCAAATAAGGTTTAATATTGTTAGGGTTACCAAAAAAATTCCCCAGACTGATGTAAAGGTTAGCCAAACGCTGTTTGTTATAAATATTCCAAGCCCCAATCGCTCCAATACCAAAGGACCACCCATTGCTATAAGAAAAATCCACCCCAAGACGCGCTAAAGCCCCCACATAGCTGTGAGGGTTTTTTTGCGCCCCTTGATTATACAATAGCCCCAGATAGCCAAAAGGTTTGACGGCGATTTCTAAAGCTTTTAAAGACAGACCATTTAAAAAAAGGATCCCTAACGCTAAATAATAATATCTTTTCTTATTTTTCTTATACTGCATTAAAAACTCATCGTGGATTTAAACTTAATATTTTAATGAAAATTCCTTTTAATTGCGCTGAAACGGGTTTAAAATCTCAATGACCACTAAACATTATCAATAAACTTGATTGACTAACACTAAAGATTTATGATAGTATTCTAATAAAACTATTTTAAAGGTGATCCATGAGTAAGAGTTTATACCAAACTTTAAACGTGAGCGAAAACGCCAGCCAAGATGAAATCAAAAAATCCTACCGCCGTTTAGCCCGACAATACCACCCGGATTTGAATAAAACCAAAGAGGCCGAAGAAAAATTCAAAGAAATCAACGCCGCTTATGAAATTTTAAGCGACGAAGAAAAACGCCGCCAATACGATCAATTTGGCGACAACATGTTTGGGGGGCAGAATTTCAGCGATTTTGCCAGAAGCCGCAGAACTAGTGAAGATTTAGACGATATTTTAAGCTCTATTTTTGGGAGGGGGGGCTTTTCGCAAAGATTTTCTCAAAACTCGCAAGGCTTTTCTGGCTTTAATTTTTCCAATTTCGCCCCTGAAAATTTAGATTTGACCGCCACTTTAAATGTCTCTGTTTTAGACACCCTTTTAGGCAATAAAAAACAAGTGAGCGTCAATAATGAGACTTTTAGCCTTAAAATCCCTATCGGCGTGGAAGAGGGCGAAAAAATCAGGGTTCGCAACAAAGGGAAAATGGGGCGAACGACTAGGGGCGATTTGCTCTTAGAGATCCATATTGAAGAAGATGAAATTTACAGGCGCGAGAAAGATGATATTACCCAAATCTTTGATTTACCCTTAAAGACGGCTCTTTTTGGAGGGAAAATTGAAATCGCTACTTGGCATAAAACCTTAACCCTAACCATTCCCCCTAACACCAAAGCGATGCAAAAATTCCGCATCAAAGAAAAAGGGATCAAAAACAGAAAAACTTCGCATGTGGGGGATTTGTATTTGCAAGCTCGTTTGATTTTGCCTAAAACGGAAACGCTTTCTGATGAGTTAAAAGCGTTATTAGAAAAAGAATTGTAAGGAGGAATCGTGTGCGATTATGATGAACCGCTTTATTTGATAAGCGTCGTGGCTAAAATCTTAGGCGTGCACCCTCAAACCTTGCGCCAGTATGAAAAAGAGGGTTTGATAGAGCCTAGCAGGACTGATGGGAAAATGCGCTTGTATTCCCAACGAGACATGGACAAAATCAAAACGATTTTACGCCTTACAAGGGATATGGGGGTTAATCTTGCGGGCGTGGATATTATCTTGCGTTTAAAAGAAAAGCTTGATGAATTAGACAACCTCAATAAAGAATTGCAAGACGCTCTGCACAAACACTCTAAAAACAACAAAACCCCAACGAAAAATTTAAACACCCCTACGAATTTTTACGAATTGATTTTATTTAAAAAATGAGCCTGACTTCGCTTTTAAACCCAAAAAGCCTAGAAGATTTTTTAGGCCAAGAGCATTTAATAGGGAAAGACGCCCCCTTATTTAAAGCCCTACAATCCAAACACTTCCCCCATGCCTTTTTCTATGGCCCTCCTGGCGTGGGTAAAACAAGCCTGGCTCAAATCATCGCTCGCTCCCTAGAGCGCCCCATTCTTTCATTTAATGCGACGGATTTCAAATTAGAGGATTTACGCCTTAAGCTTAAAAATTACCAAAACACCCTTTTAAAACCCGTTGTTTTTATTGATGAAACCCACAGATTGAATAAAACCCAACAAGAATTTTTACTCCCCATTATGGAAAAAGATCACGCTTTAATCTTAGGGGCTAGCACGCAAGATCCTAATTACAGCCTAAGCCATGCGATCCGATCAAGAAGTTTTACTTTTGAATTAACCCCCCTAAAAAAGAGCGATTTAGACAAGCTTTGCGCTAAAGCTTTAACATTGCTCAAAAAACAAATAGAGCCTAGTGCTAAAACCTATCTTTTAAACAACAGCGCTGGCGATGCTAGAGCGTTATTAAACCTTTTAGATTTGAGCGCTAAAGTAGAAGATCCTATCACTTTAGAAACGCTCAAATCCTTACGGCCTCATAGCCTAAATGACGGATCTTATAGCGATGATACGCATTATAACCTCACTAGCGCGTTAATCAAGTCTTTAAGAGGGAGCGATGAAAACGCTTCCATCTACTATCTGGCGCGCCTGATTGCTGGCGGGGAAAACCCGGAATTTATCGCCAGAAGGCTGGTGATTTTTGCGAGCGAAGATATTGGTAACGCTAACCCAAACGCCCTTAATTTAGCCTCTTCTTGCTTGTTTTCAGTCAAACAAATCGGCTACCCTGAAGCGCGCATTATTTTAAGCCAGTGCGTGATTTATCTGGCTTGTTCGCCCAAGTCTAACACGGCTTATAGAGCGATCAATCAGGCCTTAGATTGCGTTCAAAAAGGCTTACTCTACCCTATTCCTAAACACCTGCTGCCTAATGCTAAAGACTATCTTTACCCGCATGATTATAACGGCTATGTCAAACAAGATTATTTAGAAAAACCCCTCAATTTGGTTTCTTCTCAAGGCATAGGGTTTGAAAAAACCCTTTTAGAATGGCTTGATAAAATAAGAAATTGATCTTATAAGTTACATTAAAATGCGACAATGGTAATAAAAAATCAATATTTTTTGATTAAATTAAAATAATAATGAGTTTTATCTATGTTTCATCGCATTATTATTGTATAATAATATTCTAGTTATAAAAATCATTTTACGGATAAGGGAAATATCAGCATGAAAAGATTAGAAACTTTGGAATCCATTTTAGAGCGCTTGAGGATGTCTATCAAAAAAAACGGACTCAAAAATTCAAAACAAAGAGAAGAAGTGGTGAGCGTTTTGTATCGCAGCGGCACACACCTAAGCCCTGAAGAAATCACGCATTCTATCCGCCAAAAGGACAAAAACACCAGCATTTCTTCAGTCTATCGCATTTTGAATTTCTTAGAAAAAGAAAATTTTATCTGTGTTTTAGAGACTTCAAAAAGCGGTCGGCGCTATGAAATTGCGGCTAAAGAACACCATGATCACATCATTTGTTTGCATTGCGGCAAGATCATTGAATTTGCAGACCCTGAAATTGAAAACCGCCAGAATGAAGTCGTTAAAAAATATCAAGCCAAGCTGATCAGCCATGACATGAAAATGTTTGTGTGGTGTAAAGAATGCCAAGAGAGTGAATGTTAAGAGATTTTAAAAAAGCTAGCTTAAATAGGGCTATCTTTAATGGTTTTAAGGACTTCATCCAGGTTAAAACGCTTGAGTTTTAGATTTTTGATTTCTTCATCGCTCAAGCGTTTCCAAGTGAAAGTCTTGCCCACATACCCCCATTTATCATAGCTTGAAGTGAATTCTAAATCCCCGTTTGAATTTTGAGTAACCCTTACGTAGTAGGTCTTGCCGTCATAAAAATTATACGCTTTACCGCCTTTATAAGATCGTTTTCCAACCTTAATCAAATCGCTTAAAAACACCACGCCTTTATCGCTGCGATTCCTTAGCTTTGGGTTAGGATTGAGTTTGTCTTTTCTGGCTTTAGAGCCATCCACATCAGAAATACCATAAGCATAGAACTTCCCATTATGCTCAAAAAACTCCACAAAAGAGCTTTTCATGTATAAAAATTCTTGAGTTTGATAAATTCCAGGCAACTCTACAGCCCCTAAAAAACAACAAAAAACTATAACAAGACTCACCAATTTCATAATTTTAATTTGATCAATCCTTTAGGCATTTTAACGACCGCTTTAAAAATCGGCTCTTCCCTATATTTTTCAAAAGACTCTCCATAGAACCTCAACGCATGTGCATCGCTTTCAAAAAAAATAGCCAGCATGCCCGCATCTAAACGCAAAAAAGAAGCTTCTTGAACCGGCTCATAAACGATCAAGTCTCTTTTTTCATCATAAGGGGTTTTAATGGTGGCTTGATTGATACCCACCACTTTAGCCCCCTCAACGCCTTTGACAATCAGCTGGAAATCCACATATTTTTTGTGGCTTTCAAAAAAGCCTTTCTCGCTTTCTTTGGCATGCTCTAAACAATAACTCTGCTCTATGCTAAAGATGCCATGCCCTAAAGGCGCTTGAAATTCTGTATTAGCAGCAAGGTTTAAAACCCTTTGATTCGCTTTACTACCCTTTTGCATGACCTCTTTTAAATACGCATGCAAAATTTCTAACGCTTGCGTTTTTTTAAACAAATGCCCAAGCGAGCTTAATTCCCCAAAAATAGCCATATTCCTTCCTTCTTTACTTTAATGGTTTAATTTTTCAGTTGCTCTAAGCGTTCTTTTTTAGTGCCAATATCCGTGATCTGAATACCAAAATTCCCATCCACGATCACCACTTCGCCCTTAGCGATCACCTTGTCATCTACAAGAATTTCCAAAGGGTCATTCACCAATTGATCCAACTCTACCACGCTCCCTATATCCATAGAGACCACATCTTTTAAAATCATCTTTTTTTGCCCGATGCGCACCTTAACGTTCAATTTCACGTCTAAAAGCATGCTGATATTGCGGATCTCTATGTTTTCTAAAGACGCATCGTGGGTTTTAATCTCTTCAGCAGCGCTCTGTGTCGTTTCTTCTTTTTCTTCTTGATGCGTTTTTTCAAATTGGCGCTCAAAAGCCTCCGTAGTCAATAAAATGATTTGGCTTTCTTTGATGGCTTCCATTTTAAAAGAAAACACCATCGCTTTAGCGTAATCTTCTTTTTTAGGAATCTCTTTAGCGATTTCAGCGTTCGTGGTAGTGAAATTGAGTTTGGGGAGCAATTCTTGAGACTTCAAGCTTGTAGCGATCGCGCCAAAAATATTAGAAGCCATTTCTTTAAAAGCGTCTAAATCGTCATTATCCATTTCTTCCTTACTCGCCCCCTCACCTCCTAACATCAAATCGCTTAAAGCGGTAACTAAAACTACCGGAGCCAGCAATTCAATAGAGCTCTCTTCTTTTTCAATCGCGCTTATCATGACTCTTGCATAAGGCGCGCTGATTAATTTCAAAAAAGATTCGTCGCTACTAGAAATTTTTTTTTCTAATCCCACGCTTGGAGCCTTACCCACTAACCCTTCTAAAGTGGAGACAACCTCTTGAATAAAAATCTTAATAAAATCTTGCATTTCTCACTCTTCTTCTATTTTCATAATATCGCCCACTTTGCCTCTGCGCTGCTCTTCTAGCATTTCTAAAATTTCTTTAGTGCGTTCTTTTTCGCTATAGATCACTTCTTTAATTTGAATGGTTTTCCTATACCCTTGAAACCCCACGCTCGCTAAATAACGCTTTTTTTTATGCACATACACGCTCACTTCATCATTAGCGATCTTGTTCAACCGGATAGTATCCCCCACATCTAAATCCAACATTTCTTTCAAACTCAATTCCACCGCGCCCAAAAACACGATCATATCCACGCTCACCCCGCTCAATAGCGCTTGCAATTCCTTATTACGGCTCTTTTTAGAATTCGTCTCTGAAAGCATCAAATCCCTACTCCCCATTTTAGAAAGAATGCTCTCAATGGAAATCACCGGGTAACAAATATTCATCATCCCACGGCTATGCCCAATGATAATCTCTAAAACCACCATGATAGAAATTTCATTTTGAGCGACGATTTGGACCACATTCGCGCTGGATTCTTTAGCGTCAATGGTAGGAAACATCTCCACCACAGGCGACCACACTTCTTTTAAAATTTGCATCACCTGGCGTAAAATCGTATCCAATAAATTCAATTCAATATCGCTAAACTCCCTGTTTTGATCATACGCGCTCCCCTTACCCCCTAATAGTCTGTCAATCATAGGGAAAGCGATGCTAGGATTAATCTCTAAAACCCCCGTTCCCCCCATAGGCTTCATGGAAAAGACATTAAAACTTGTAGGGCTAGGCAAACTCATCAAAAATTCGCCATAAGTCATTTGATCCACGCTGTGGAGCTGAATCTCTACAATAGAACGCATGATAGAAGAAACTTGACTGGAAAGATTCCTAGCCATTTTGTCATGGATACTCCTAAAAGAGCGCAGTTGCTCCTTGCTCACACGATTAGGGCGCTTGAAATCATAGAGGGTTACGCTGCGCTGCGGGATAATATCTTTTTTTTGGACATTTTGAATATCCACATTCTCATCAACGACCTCTAAAAGCGCATCAATTTCTTCTTGGCTTAAAATATCAGCCATGATCCACTCCTAAGGATTGGCGCACCTTTTTAATCACTTCTTTAATGATTTGAGAAATGCGCGATTCAGTAATGCCTAAAATCTCTTTGATCTCGCTCAAATTCAACTCTTCAAAGTAATAGAGCTGAATAAGGATTTGCTCTCGTTCGCTCATTTGATTCAATACTTTTTGGACATGCTCTAACAACTCTTCTGCTTCAATTTTTTTAGTGATTTCATCTTGCTCAATCGCATTGAATTGCTCATCTATTGGCACTAGCGCATAAATATCTGAGGCCGTTTTGGCTTCTCTGATTTTTTCAATATTTTCGCCTAAAGTTTCTGCTAAATACGCATCGCTAGGCTCTTTCCCATGCTCATTAAGGTATTTGGTAATTTCAATATCAATGCTTTTAATGAGTTTCCTGCTAGAGCGAGAAATCACATCTAAAGAGCGCAAATAATCTAGCATCGCCCCATTGACACGAGTTTTAGCATACCCCCAAAAAGAATCGTTTAACGCGCTCTCATAACGCCTGGCTAATTTAATCAATTCTTCAGTGCCAATAGAAACCAGATCGTTAAAATCAATAGAGCTGGGCAAGCGCTCTTTTAAACGAAACGCCATAGCGCGCACGGCCGGTAAATACTGGATAGCGAGATCGTCTTGATGGTGGTGTTGTTGCTTATCATAGGCGTTCAAAACCTTTTCTATATTTTTTTCGCTTGTTTCAGTTTTTTGAATTCCTTTGGGCATTCTATTTTCCATCATCAAAATCATAACTTCTAATGTATTCTAAAATACTAGCCACTTCTTTTTCTCTGTTCTTAAACTCATGGTTGAAACGAAGCAAGCTCTCTTCAGTGCCTTTTTTGTCAAAAAGACAAATATCTAAATCCGTGCAAGCGATAAAAATAGACGCAAACAACAACGCGATCAAGTATCCCCCTAGCGTGGATAACACCGTCCATAATAAAATGCTCTCTGGCTCATTGAATTTCAACACCGAAAACACTAACCCCAAAAAAAACCCCACCACAACAGAAAAATGGATAAAATTTTGAACTTTCATCAGCCTACCCCAAATACTTTAAAAGCCTTTTAAAAAAGCTTTTTAAACCTTCTTTTGGTATTTCTAAAGTGCCGGTTTCTAGTTTAGAAACTAAAAGGCTCGCTATCTGGTCAATGGATTGCGAAAACAAATCGTTGGGGGCTATTTTCCTCAAAATCTTTCGCTCTCTCACATAGCGTTTCAATAAGGAGCTGTTTTCAATCGCCCCTAAATAGTGCAATTCTAATGAAGCGATATTGTTTTTAGCCACCTTGAATAGCCTTTCATAAGTCGCCCTGCCTTCTTTAGGTTGGGCTACCATGTTAGCGATAAGGAACAATTCGTCTTTATTTTTAGAGTTGATTTTAATGCATGCATACGCATCGGTAATCGCTGAAGGATCGGGTGTGGTGATAATCACCACGCAATCGCTCGCATTCAAAAACGCTTGCGTAGTGGCTCCAATCCCAGCGCCTGTATCAATCACAATATAATCTAAAGAGCTTAAAACCCCCTCTTCATCTACGAATTGATCTAAAGCTTCCGCGCCGCTAATGTATTTTAAAATTTCTTCGCCGCTATCCCCGGGAATTAAGCAAAGCCCGGGTTCAATCTCACAAATGATTTCTTGCAATTTGGCTTCACCTTTTAAGGCATGCAAGATATTTTTATGGGTTTTCACTCCAAAAATCACATCTAAATTCGCTAAACCAATATCCGCATCAAACACCCCTACCTTATAACCTTTCTTGTATAAAGAGTAGGCTAAATTAGCGCTAATGTTGGATTTCCCCACGCCCCCCTTACCGCTTGTGATAGCGATGAATTTGGTATTCCCCTTATTGTCAAAAAAACTTTTGGGATTTTTAGCGTTCATAAAATTATCCAAATGGCTCGCTTGATTGTTCATGCTTGTTCCTTATTAGGGTTACTAAAGCCATCTAGCATGCAATCCACTAAATATTCGTTAGTAGCCACTTTCAAATCCATAGGCACTTCTTGGCCGACAGAAAGATAGCTGATAGGCTTTTGGCTTTCATGCACTAAAGAAAACAAATTCCCTAACCCCCTACTCTCATCTAATTTCGTAAAGATTAAAGTGTCAATCCCTAACACCCCAAAAGAATCATAAATATCTTTCATGTCTTCATACTTAGTGGTAACTGAAAGCACTAAGGACACATCAATATTATAACCCCCATCTATAAATTCCTTCAAACCGGCAATTTTTTCTTTATCGTATTGCGAATGCCCTGTCGTATCCACTAAAATAAAATCGCAGTATTCCAACGCTTCAATTTCTTTAGCAAAATCCTTAGCGTCAATCACCGCTTCTATACTCATTTTCATTTTATTAGCATACCAACTCAATTGCTCTAAAGCCCCAATGCGGTAATTGTCTAAAGTGATAATGCCCACCTTGTATTTTTTCGCTAGCATTCTAGAATAGCGCGCGGCTAATTTAGCTAAAGTTGTCGTTTTCCCCACGCCTGTTGGCCCTACAAGCATTAAGATGCGTTTTTGCCTTAAATTCAAATCCTCAGGGCGGCACAAGATCATTTTGCGCAACACTTCTCTAAAATAGCGCTTGATCGTTACGGAATTTTCCCGCATGCGTAAAGGCATCAATTCCAGGCTCAATTGCATGATTTCATCTAAATGACTGGATTTCATCCCACTTTGTTTGGCCAGTTTGTAAATTTCTGCAAATTCTTGAGGGATATTGATAGAATTGGGGTTTTTCTCATCCCAAAACATGTTTTGAATGAGTTTCAAGCTGTCTCTGATTTTGCTTAATTGCAGATTGATGTCTTTAATTTCTTCTTCTTGTTTGACTTCTCTTTTTTCTCTTTCTTTTTTATGGTTGGCTTCATCTTTTAAGGCTTGCAACAAGGCGTCCTGCTTATTAGCCTCTAAAGGCGTATCCTCTAACGGGGCGTCTTTTTCTAAAAGGGTCTTATTTTTTGAAAAACTATAGTTGCGCTGATTGGATGAAACCCCGGCGAGTTTGCGCATTTCTTCTACGGTGCTTGAAAGCTGCATGACCACGTCTTCTTCATTCAATTCTTCATCATACAAACTCTCTGGAATGAGGGGGGCTTTTTTGTTTTCGCTCTCTTCTTCAACCGCCACAACGATTTCATAAAGCCCAGAAGAAGTGAGCGTTTTTTTACGGATTTCTTGCGTTTTAAACACTAGCGTATCCACCCCATGGTGGCTTTGAGCGATCTTTAAAGCTTCAGCGGCCGTCTCCCCACTATAGGTATAGAATTTCACCACTCCCCTTTTTTAAAAAGAATAAAAAGAATTTGTTGCAAAGCCAACGGCACTAACACCGAATCCCTTTCACTCCATTTAGGGTGAGGTAAAGTCAAATCATTCTGTCTTAAAATGACTTGGTTGAAAGCGATAATATCAATATCCAAAGTTCTTGGAGCGTCTTTAAAATCGCGCTTCCTTTTGCGCCCAAAACGCCTTTCTATATAAAAAACCAGAGCAAAAAAATGGCGTAAACTTAAAGATGTTTTAAGAATGATCGTAGCGTTATAAAAGTTAGGTTGCTTAGTGTAACCAAAAGGCGGATTGATATAAATGGGCGAAGAAAAAATTTTCCCAATTTTACTATGATTTTTAAAATATAAAAAACAATTTTTTAATATTTTTAAAGGGCTTTTAAGATTAGATCCTAGTCCTAAAACCACCCTATTAGAAAAATCAAGCCTTTTTTTAAAAAGGCTAGGGAAAAAGCGGTTAGTAAGGATCTCTCGCATCACAAAAGCTCAGCCCTAGAATTTTTAATCACCACTAAATCTTCAATGCGCACCCCAAAAAACCCGGGGATATAAATCCCAGGCTCTATGGAAAACACCATGCCCTCTTCTAAAATGGTTTCACTGCGCGATGAAATATAGGGAAGCTCATGAATGTCTAAGCCAATGCCATGCCCGGTGCTGTGAGTGAAATACTGCCCATAACCATAATCGCTAATCACTCCCCTAGCCAAGCTGTCCGCTTCTTTACCGGTCATGCCCGCTCTAATGCCTGAAATAGCCTTTTCTTGCGCTTCTTTCACAATGTCATAAATCTTTTGACGCTCTTTATCCTTGAAACTCTGCTCTCTTTTGAAGACAAAATCTTTAGGGTCAAAAAAAGCCGTGCGAGTCCTATCCGAGCAATAGCGTTCGTATTTGATCCCCATATCCAAAAGAATGCTATGCTCCGCTTTTAAAAAATCCTTCGCGCTAGGCAAAGCATGGGGCTTGCTCGCGTTCGCATTCAAGGCTAAAATAGGCTCAAAACTCAGATCATAAACCCCCTCTTTAGTCAAAAAGTCCTTAACCTTATGCTGCAAATACCGCTCGCTCAAGGATTCTTTTTCATCAAAAATCTTTTTCACATACTCAGCAAAATTTTCAAAAGCTTCAACATTCAACGCTTGAGATTTTTTGAGGAGTTGGATCTCATGATCGTTTTTAATGATGCGTTTTTGGCGGTGGTAACTAGGCACGCCCTCTAAAATAACCTTATTCCCAACCGCTAAATCCAAACGCTTATAGGTTTGCAAATTCACTTGATTGGGGTCAAAAAAGAGCTTTTTAACCGAGCGTTTAGCGATCAAATCAATCGCGCTTTGCACTAAATCGCTGGATTCTATCACTTCCGCTAAAACGCCATTTTTAGGCTGAATGCTTTCTTTAGCTTCTTGAGTGTAGCGAGAATCAGTGATAAAAAACGAGCGATCGTCTAATTGCAAAAACAAAGCGTTATCGCAACTATAAGCGCACTCAAAAAACATCGCGTTTTCATTGAGCGTGAAATGGGCGTCTCTTTCTAATCCTCTCATCAATAACCCCTTTTACTTTTGATTGTTGATCGGGTTATTGGGGTTATTAGGATTGTTTTTTTGGGCTTCTTGGAAGGCTTTCATTTCGGCTAAAATATTGACCATCGCCATTAAAGCCATGTTGTAACCAAGCGGGCCAAATCCCATGATCACGCCTCCACAAGCCGCTCCAGTGTAAGAATTTTTCCTGAATTCTTCTCTGGCTTGAATGTTAGTGAGATGCACTTCAATAACAGGTTTGCCCGCTAGCATGATCGCATCTGCAATCGCAATAGAAGTGTGCGAAAACGCTCCTGGGTTAATGATAATCCCCTCATAATCGCTGCCCACGCTCTCTTGGATTTTGTCAATGATTTCGCCCTCAAAATTGGTTTGAAAAAACTCTAATTCCACATCTAAATTGCCTTGCTTCACGAAAGTCTGCATGATTTCATGGATTTGGTCTAAGGTTACCATGCCATAAAGTCTTGGGTCTCTGTGTCCTAACATGTTTAAATTAGGCCCTTGAATCACTAAAATTTTCATTATTTATTTCTCCTTGTTGAATATGGAATGAAACCGCATTATAGCATAATTTTTATCTTACCCCTTAAATCCCCTAAGAACGCATTGTCAAGAAACTACCGCTTGACTAACATCAAACTCTTTGATGCTAAAAAACGCTTTTATCCTTTTTTACAAAAACAGCCATCATGACCATTCCTGCAAAAAAACTTCCCGTAATGAAGAAATCAAAGGGGTCAAACCCGATGCCAAAAATGAGGTAAAAGGCGAGTGTCATTAGTATAAAAAACGATATTAAAGAGTTTTGCTTTATCCCGCTCCAAAAAATCTTTACAACCGCTAGTAAAAAAAAGAGCCAGATTAAAAAGCCTATGATCCCCCTAGTGGCTAGAACATGAATGATTTGATTGTCATACCTTTCATAACAAAGAATCAAATCTTTGGCTCTATAAGACTTTGATAAGGATAAAATCTCTTCTAACCTCTGGCATTTCTCGCTAGCGGCCATACCAAAAAAGGGCCTTAAACGCAAAACCGTTAGGGCTTCTTTCCAGCGCTCCAAACGCCACCCGATACTGCTATCGGCGTCCTTTTTAGCGTAGCGTTTCAAATCCTCTTCAAAGCTTTGGTTTTGAACTCTAGATTGCTCTATTGCCCCCCTTTTTTCTAAAGCGTTACTCCCCATATACAAAGCGCTCAAAATAAGACTCACAACCACCATATAACCCAATGGTTTGAGCGATTTTTTGGCGTATAAAATAAAGCAAGAAAGGATCAAAAAAGTAATAACAAAAGCGATTGTCGCGCTCCTTGTAGCGCTTAAAATAACGACTAAAAACCCCACAAAAACAGAAAGCGTGAAAAAAAGTTTTTCTTTTTGACTTTGCGAATAAAGCGCATAAATATAACAGCCTAAAATGGACACGCTCACTAAAACCACATACTCCTTAACCGTGCTAAACCCTTGCGCTCTGGGCATGTTAAAATAAATTTTTTGCACCAATGAAAGCAAGCCGTTGGTGAAATTTGCCACAGCCATGCTATAAAAAAGGATTTTTTGATTCAATTTGATTCTTAAACGGCTAGAAAAAAGCAAGCATAACGCCCCGCAAGCGTAAGTTAAGGACATGTTTAGAGCAAATAAATTGTAGCGGAAAGTTTGGCTATTATACATGTTAAACATGTTAGGGAAGATGCTTAAAAACACGCCTAAAAAAGCCAGTGTGAGCCATTTAAAAGGCATGGTTTTTAAATGATTAATTGCGAAGGTTTCTTTCAAAGACGCTTGGAAATAACACCTAAGAAACAAAAAAACCATTAAAACAATCAACAAGACTTGCGTTAAAGGTTTTTTAAACGAAGTGAGAAAGAAAAGAGCAAAAACTAGAGTGAAAACAGAGTCCGCACTAAAAAAGGCCTTCAAACGCTCTTTTAACACAAACTCGCCATACCCTAAAACCGATAAAATTATCTGTCTTTAATGCCCAGCTTTTCAATCAAAACCACATAACGT
Organism: Helicobacter pylori; assembly: GCF_014496485.1. Taxonomy (GTDB): domain Bacteria; phylum Campylobacterota; class Campylobacteria; order Campylobacterales; family Helicobacteraceae; genus Helicobacter; species Helicobacter pylori_DD. Next base: position 47,976 of record NZ_JACTAX010000001.1, read on the forward strand.
GCATGATTGGTGCGTTTGATGTATTTCAACAAGTTGCGTCTTTGAGCGACTAATTTTAAAAGCCCTAAACGACTGGAATGATCTTTGGGGTTAGCCTTTAAATGCTCGGTTAAAAGCTTGATCCTTTCATTCAACAACGCCACTTGCACCTCACAAGAACCCGTATCGTTTTCCTTAGTGGCAAACGCTTTAATGATTTCTTGTTTTTTCTCCAGATTCAAAGCCATAACGACCTCCTAATTGGTAATTTAATAAAGATCGCATTATAGCGTAAAATGAGCTTTTTTGTATCATACTCTTAAACTTTATATTATAATAAGAGACAAACACACCTACCAAAATTAAGGCATTGATTTTAGATTATGGCAAACGAACGCTCCAAATTAGCTTTTAAAAAGACTTTCCCTGTCTTTAAACGCTTTTTGCAATCCAAAGACTTAGCTCTTGTGGTCTTTGTGATAGCGATTTTAGCGATCATTATCGTGCCGTTACCGCCTTTTGTGTTGGATTTTTTACTCACGATTTCTATCGCGCTATCGGTGTTGATTATTTTAATCGGGCTTTATATTGACAAGCCTACTGATTTTAGCGCTTTCCCCACTTTATTGCTCATTGTAACCTTATACCGCTTGGCTTTAAATGTCGCCACCACTAGAATGATTTTAACGCAAGGCTATAAAGGGCCTAGCGCGGTGAGCGATATTATCACGGCGTTTGGGGAATTTAGCGTGAGCGGGAATTATGTGATTGGCGCGATTATCTTTAGTATTTTAGTGCTAGTGAATTTATTAGTGGTTACTAATGGCTCTACTAGGGTTACTGAAGTTAGGGCGCGATTCGCTCTAGACGCTATGCCAGGAAAGCAAATGGCGATTGATGCGGATTTAAATTCAGGACTTATTGATGATAAGGAAGCTAAAAAACGGCGTGCCGCTCTAAGCCAAGAAGCGGATTTTTATGGCGCGATGGATGGCGCATCTAAATTTGTCAAAGGCGATGCGATCGCTTCTATCATTATCACGCTTATCAATATCATTGGGGGGTTTTTAGTGGGCGTGTTCCAAAGGGATATGAGCTTGAGCTTTAGCGCTAGCACTTTCACTATCCTAACCATTGGCGATGGGCTTGTAGGGCAAATCCCTGCCTTAATCATTGCGACAGCGACCGGTATTGTCGCCACTCGCACCACGCAAAACGAAGAAGAAGATTTCGCTTCTAAACTCATCACACAGCTCACCAATAAAAGCAAAACTTTAGTGATTGTGGGGGCGATTTTATTGCTTTTTGCAACCATTCCTGGACTCCCTACCTTTTCTTTAGCGTTTGTAGGGACTCTCTTTTTATTCATCGCATGGCTGATTAGTAGGGAGGGAAAGGACGGGTTGCTCACTAAATTAGAAAATTATTTGAGTCAAAAATTCGGCTTGGATTTGAGCGAAAAGCCCCACAGCTCTAAAATCAAACCCCACACCCCAACCACAAGGGCTAAAACCCAAGAAGAGCTCAAAAGAGAAGAAGAACAAGCGATTGATGAAGTGTTAAAAATTGAATTTTTAGAATTGGCTTTAGGCTATCAACTCATCAGCTTAGCGGACATGAAACAAGGGGGCGATTTGTTAGAAAGGATTAGGGGTATTAGAAAAAAGATAGCGAGCGATTATGGTTTTTTGATGCCTCAAATTAGGATCAGAGATAATTTACAGCTCCCCCCAACGCATTATGAAATCAAGCTTAAGGGCATTGTGATTGGTGAGGGCATGGTGATGCCAGATAAGTTTTTAGCCATGAATACCGGTTTTGTGAATAAAGAAATTGAAGGCATTCCTACTAAAGAGCCGGCTTTTGGAATGGACGCTTTATGGATTGAAACTAAAAATAAAGAAGAAGCCATTATTCAAGGCTATACCATTATTGATCCAAGCACCGTTATTGCGACACACACCAGTGAATTAGTGAAAAAATACGCTGAAGATTTTATCACTAAAGATGAAGTGAAATCCCTTTTAGAGCGCTTGGCTAAAGACTATCCTACAATTGTAGAAGAGAGTAAAAAAATCCCCACCGGTGCGATCCGATCAGTCTTGCAAGCCTTGTTGCATGAAAAAATCCCCATTAAAGACATGCTCACTATTTTAGAAACGATTACCGATATTGCCCCATTGGTTCAAAACGATGTGAATATCTTAACCGAACAAGTGAGGGCGAGGCTTTCTAGGGTGATCACTAACGCTTTTAAATCTGAAGACGGGCGTTTGAAATTTTTAACCTTTTCTACCGATAGCGAACAATTTTTGCTTAATAAATTGCGAGAAAATGGCGCTTCTAAGAGCTTATTACTCAATGTAGGCGAATTGCAAAAACTCATTGAAGGGGTCTCTGAAGAGGCTATGAAAGTCTTGCAAAAAGGGATCGCTCCGGTGATTTTGATTGTAGAGCCTAATTTAAGAAAAGCCCTTTCTAATCAAATGGAGCAGGCCAGGATTGATGTGGTCGTGCTAAGCCATGCGGAATTAGATCCTAACTCTAATTTTGAAGCCTTAGGCACGATCCATATTAACTTTTAATGGATAAATAATTGATAAAAAAGGAGAATGATGCGAGTTTATCACCTTTCACACATTGATTTAGACGGCTATGCGTGCCAGCTTGTTTCAAAACAATTTTTTAAAAATATCCAATACTATAACGCTAATTACGGACGTGAAGTCTCAGCGAGAATTTATGAAATTCTAAACGCAATCGCTCAATCTAAAGAGAGTGAATTCCTTATTTTGGTTAGCGATTTGAATTTGAACTTAAACGAAGCAGAGTATTTGCAGGATAAGATCCAAGAACACCGCTTGCAAAATAAAAACATTCAAATCCAGCTTTTGGATCACCATATCAGCGGTAAGGAAGTGGCTGAGAGTTTCCATTGGTATTTTTTAGACATTAACCGTTGCGCGACTAAAATCGTGTATGAATTTTTGAAAAAGCATTACGCTCTTTTAGAGCCAAAAAACACAACATGGCTAGAGCCTTTGGTGGAAATGGTCAATTCTGTGGATATTTGGGACACGCAGGGTTATGGTTTTGAATTAGGCAAGGTGTGCATGCGCATGATCACTCAAAGCTCTGAATTGAATCGTTTCATGTTTGATGATGAAAACCGCAACTATAAATTAAAGCTTTTAGAAGAAGTTAAAAACTATTTGTTTTTAGAAAACGCCCCTGTAGCCTATGATAACGATTTGTTCAAACTCAAAAAAATCGCTTTAGGGGGCGACCCTAATACAGAAACGATGGACAATATCTCTTCAAACGCACAAACGCATTTGCTCTCTTTAAAAAAGCATGATTGCAGCGTTTATTACCAGGATAAGAAAGGGTTTTTAAGTTATTCTATGGGGGGTATTAGCGTGTTGGCTAACCTTTTTTTAACGCAAAATCCGGATTTTGATTTTTATATAGATGTGAACGCTAAAGGGAATGTGAGCTTAAGAGCGAATGGGAATTGCGATGTGTGTGAACTCAGTCAAATGTGTTTTAATGGGGGCGGGCATAGGAATGCGAGCGGAGGCAAGATTGATGGCTTTAGGGAGAGTTTCAATTACAGGGATATTAAAGAACAAATTGAAGAAATCTTTAATAACGCTTAAAACTAAGCCGTTTGCAAAAAGCCAACAAAAACTAAAAAGAGTTTAAAAGCTCTTTTTGATAAGGTTTAAAAATTTTCATTCTATCATTTTGTATAAACTCATTTCTTTAAGGGAATAAGGGATATTTTAAAAACTATTCCCCTACAAACCTCCAACTAAATCCCCCTAACCCCCAAAAGGTCGCTTAAAAATTCATCGCTTACTTTTCGCAAGCTCTTTTAATCATTTGATTGTAAAAAATGCTTTTTTAGTATTTTTAGGTTTTTTAAATTATCATCACGCCAACGCAAATAATCATTTTAAGTTATCTCTCTATTTTATTGTTTTTTGTTGCGGGTATTTGGAGCATGTTAGGGTTTGGGTAATAGTGAGCGGCTATCTTAAAAAGGAGATGACCAACTATGAAACCACTATTAGCAATCATAGTTTTAATGGTTCTCACAACGCCACTATACTAAAATTTTAGTGCAAGCTAGAGTTTAGCTAGCATTTTCTTTGTGTATTTTTCTTGTATCCCATAAAAATCCCACAAAAATAAGACTTTTTCAATATCCAATGAAAACGGAGCCAAAGTTTGTATTTTTGTGTTTTGATAGACATTTAAATCCATGAATTGATACGAACCTGCTTTAGTGTTTTTTAACCAAAACACCCTACCAATCGCAGATAAAATGATCATGCTCCTAGCTAAACACCAACATGATATGAGTGTCTCTATTATCGCTATTCAAATATTTGATTTTACCCACTTCACACCCTCATTCTAATCTATTTTTTAGCAAACCACGGAATTTACTCTTCACACGCCGGTTTGGGGTAGCAAAAACGATAGCCTCTGCGCCTTACGGTTTCAACCGTGGAAATCCCCAAGGGTTTATCCATTTTTTGGCGGATTTGATTGATAGCCACTTCAATGACATTAGGGGTAACCATTTCAGGCTCTTCCCAAATAGCGTCTAAAAGCTGTTCTTTGGAGACGATTTGATCCCTATGTCTGGCAAGATGGGTCAGCACTTCAAAAGGCTTCCCTTTCACTTCAACTTCACGCCCCTTGTAAATAATCTTTTCTTCATCAGGGCTAATGGTCAAATCCCCAATTTCAATCACATTAGAGCCCCAAAACCTCAAACGAGCCTCAATCCTTGCGACTAAAGCTTTAATGCTGCGATAAGGCTTAGCGATATAATCGTCCGCGCCTTGCTCAAACGCATGGACTTCTTCTTCGCTTGTGGGGTTATCAGAAGAAACTAAAACAACAATAGAAGAATGCTTTTCCTTGATTCTAGAAACAAAACTTAAAGCGTTTTTATCGCTAACCATAACCAAGTCGTAATTCCTAATATCCATAAGATATTCCCCATCCTCTAAACTCTCTGTTACATCAGCCATAAAGCCTTTAACATTTAAGCCCTTTTCAATTTCTCCACCCAAAACAGAATTTTTTTCAATCAGTAGAACGCGCATGGTGTATGACTCCTGCATTTAAGAGTAATTCAAGCACTGATTATATCATAATTTTAAATTAGTTTAAGAAAATATTAATAAAAGTTATCGCTTGATTAAAATCAAGCCCTTGGTTATTGGTTGTAAAAATACCTTTGAGCGTTTTTATGGATAATTTTTAAAATCATTTGCTAAAAATCACCATTTTATTGTATAATTACAAATCCAACCATTCCTTATGGTTTGGTTGGCACCGCTTAAGATTGAAGGGTCACCTCCCCCTCCTTTCCCTTTATCTTGGCGGTTGTTTTTTAACTCCTTGTTTTTAACCGCTTGATTACGATTTTAAGATTTTGTTCAACTAAGCTTGATTTTTAGGTAAAAGCCTAAGGTATGCGATCTCGCTAGGGGCTAAAAACCTTAAAGGAATCCCCCAATACCCTGCCCCACTGCTCACATAGATTTGAGTGGTGGGGCTGTGCTTGTATAAACCATGTAAATAGGTTTGCGCCAACTTGACTAAAAGGCTAAAGGGAAAGATTTGCCCTGCATGGGTATGCCCTGAAAGCACTAAATCCACAGAGTGGCTTTCTTTGAGGCTTCTAATTTGTTTAGGCTGGTGGGCTAAAAGGATCGTGGGCTTACTCTCATTGCGCTTTTTTAACGCCTCATCAATATCAGGGGCAAAATTTTGACGCTTTCGTGCGAAATAATCATACACACCGCACAAATTGATCCCCCCTAAATGCACGCATTCATTCCCTAAAATCGTCATATCAAGCGTGTCAAGAAACGATAAAATCGGCTCTATGCCATGATAATACTCATGGTTTCCTGGCACATAAAAAGTGCCATGCGTGCTTTTAAGGTTGTTTAAAGGCAGTAAAAAAGATTTGACTTTTTCAATGTTTTCATCCACTAAATCCCCCCCAATCAGCACCATATCCACTTCTTTTTGATTGACTTCTTCTACAATGTAATCAACAAAATCTTTTTGCAACAAACTCCCCACATGCATGTCTGTGAGTAAAATAATCTTTAATTCTTTATCCAGCTTGTCTAAATAAATAGGGGTTTCTTTGATTTTAGGGCGGGCCAACCCTTCATAAAAGCCGCGCCAAAAATACCCTAATAACGCCAGATAAAACCCCAATTTTAAAAAGTTTTTTAAACTTTTACGCCTTGAATATAAAAAATCTATTTTTTCTATAGAGTAGGAAAACCCGTAAAAACTTAAAGAAAGGATAAAAACAATAAAAGATACAAACGAACACGCCGAAGTCAAAACAAACAAATGGCTAGGCATGGTATTTCTATAAAAAGCAAAAGCCGCCTCGCCTATGCTCAAAAGGATAAAAAACCCTAAATAAGCGTATTGAGAGATTTTCTTTAAGGTTAAAAACGATTTCAACATCCTGAAAGAACTATAATTCAAAAGACACAAAACCAATAAAAACGCTATGGAGATCAGCATACCACCCTTTTATTATCATAAAGTGTTCTGTCATTCTATCATATTAACGCTAATACACCCTTTAGGTTTCATCGTGCTATTTCCTTTTTTATCAGTCTCAATCCACACAGAAAGAGAAAAGTATCCCTCCCTTTATAAAAGAGTGTGAGTTTGGATATTGAGTTTGGATATAATAATAAAAAATGCGCTTAAAACCATGAAAAAGGAGATGCGATGCAATTAGACGAAGATTTAGAATTCGCTAAAAAAGTCTTTAACCCTAACAGAGCGTTTGCCAAGCAAGCCAGGATTAAAAACATGTGCGAATATAAGGATTTAGTGCATGAAGCCAATGAAGATTACGAACATTTTTGGGGCGAGTTAGCCAAGCAAAAACTCACATGGTTTAAACCTTTTGATAAGGTTTTAAACAGCGATAACGCCCCTTTTTTCAAATGGTTTGAAAACGGCAAAATCAATGTTTCTTACAATTGCATAGACAGACATTTAAAAGACAAAAAAAATAAAGTAGCGATTATTTTTGAAGGGGAAATGGGGGATTATAATGTCATCACTTACAGAAAACTCCACTCTGAAGTCAATAAAACAGCCAACCTTTTAAAAAACGAATTCAATGTCAAAAAAGGCGATAGGGTCATTATCTATATGCCCATGATTGTAGAAAGCGTTTATATGATGCTCGCATGCGCTAGGATTGGAGCGATCCATAGCATCGTTTTTGCTGGGTTTAGCCCTGAAGCCTTGAGGGATAGGATCAACGACGCTCAAGCTAAATTAGTTATCACAGCGGACGGGACTTTTAGAAAAGGCAAACCCTACATGCTCAAGCCAGCCCTTGACAAGGCTCTAGAAAATAACGCCTGCCCTAGCGTGGAAAAAGCACTCATTGTGATACGAAACGCCAGAGAGATTGACTATGTGAGAGGGCGCGATTTCGTCTATAATGAAATGGTCAATTACCAATCCGATAAATGCGAACCTGAAATGATGGACTCTGAAGATCCTTTATTCTTGCTCTATACAAGCGGATCAACCGGGAAACCTAAAGGCGTTCAACACAGCAGTGCGGGGTATTTGCTATGGGCGCAAATGACGATGGAGTGGGTTTTTGATATTAGAGATAACGATAATTTTTGGTGCACCGCCGATATTGGCTGGATCACAGGGCACACTTATGTAGTTTATGGACCTTTAGCTTGCGGGGCAACGACTTTGATACTAGAAGGCACGATGTCTTATCCGGATTATGGGAGATGGTGGAGGATGATAGAAGAATACCGCGTGGATAAATTCTACACTTCCCCCACCGCTATAAGAATGCTGCATGCTAAAGGCGAAAACGAACCCTTAAAGTATAATTTAGAATCGCTCAAAGTTTTAGGAACGGTGGGAGAGCCCATTAACCCTACGGCATGGAAATGGTTTTATGAAAAAATCGGCAACTCAAAATGCAGTATCGTGGATACTTGGTGGCAGACAGAAACAGGCGGGCATATCATCAGCCCTTTACCGGGAGCTACGCCTATAAGGGCCAGCTGCGCGACTTTACCTTTGCCTGGAATCCATGCAGAAGTTTTAAACGAAGACGGCACCAAAACAAAGCCCGGAGAGCAAGGGTTTTTATGCATCACTAAGCCATGGCCTTCTATGGTAAGAAACATTTGGGGCGATGAAAAACGATACATTGATAGTTATTTTTCTCAGATCAAGTTGAATGGGGAATATGTCTATCTCTCTGGAGATGGCGCTATCGTGGATGAAAACGGATACATCACTATTATTGGGCGCACAGATGATATTGTGAATGTGAGTGGGCATAGGATTGGCACGGCTGAAGTGGAGAGCGCTATTTCTAAACATGAAATGGTGGTTGAATGCGCGGTAGTGGGTATCCCTGATACGATTAAAGGAGAGGGCTTGTTTGCGTTTGTGGTGCTGTGCGATGGGGCTAAATGCAATCTTGGCGAGAGTTTAGAATTGTTAAAAGAAATGAATCATATCTTATCCGTTGAAATTGGAAAGATCGCTAAATTAGACAATGTCATGTATGTGCCGGGTTTACCTAAAACCAGAAGCGGGAAAATCATGAGAAGGCTTTTAAAATCCATCGCCAAAAAAGAGCCCATCACTCAAGATTTAAGCACACTAGAAGATGTGAATGTGGTCAAAGAAATAATGAGTATCGTTCAAATGGAAGAGTGAAATCTAAAAAATGCTTTTTGGCGTTTTTTAGCCAAATAATGAGAGTCCAATTTCAATCAAGCGGTAATTTCTCATAAAGCGTAAGAACGCCTACCGCTTCGCGTTATTTCACCATTCAAAAAGCGTTTTAACTTTCTTTAAATCTTTATATTCCACGCTTTTGATAGCGTGATTCTCTAATTCAAAATCCACGCTCAAATCGTTAGCGTCTTTAAGGACGGCTTGAAAGCTTTCTTTATTGATGAGTTTGACTTCCACTTTTTCGCCTAAAGAAAGCTTGAAGTGTTTGGGGGCTTTAAGCGTTCTTTCTAATCCCATGGAGCTCACTTCCAAAATATAAGCGTCTTGAATAAAATCGCACACATCTAATAAGGGCGAAATCACCTCGCTCACTTGCTGGCAAATATCCAAACTAACCGATCCATTAGGGTTTTTAAGGCTCACCCTTAAAACATGCTGCTCATTTTCTTTAACCAAACTCACATCATAAAGCAAATAACCCAAACTTTCAATCACGCCCTCTATTTTCTCTTCTATTCTTTTAGTCATTATCTTTCCCTTTAGCGATTTCATTGAATATGGCGTCTAGGCGGAGCTGCTTTTCTAAACTATCATCTAAAACAAAACTGAGTTTTGGGCATTTAAACCACCCGCTCGCTTGCAAAACAAATTGCCTGATAAGACCCTCAGCTTTTTTCAATTTAGAAAGGATTTTATGATCTGGTGAAAGCACAAACACCAAAGCGTGGTGCTTCCCTTTAGAGCATTCCACTTTAGTAACGCTTAAAGAATTCAACTCGCCATCGTTCAAACTCGCTAAAGCTTCTTGTAATAATTCTAAAAGATTGGATTCTAAGCGTTCTTTATGAGCGTTCATTAGAGGGTTCTTTTTTTATGGATTTCTTTATAGGTTTCAAACACATCGCCCACTTTAATCTCATTATAATTGTCTAGCATGATCCCGCACTCATAGCCCTTAGAAACTTCTTTCACATCGTCTTTAAAGCGTTTCAAAGAAAGGATTTCGCCGGTATGAACCACCACGCCATCTCTAATCAAACGCGCCTTAATGCCACGAGCGATCACCCCATCGCTCACCACACACCCGGCTATCGTGCCAACTTTAGGGATATTAAAGGTTTCTCTCACTTCCGCTTGTCCGGTATGCTCTTCTTCAATAATAGGACTCATCAAGCCTAATAACAGCGAACGCATTTCTTCAATCAAAGCATAAATCACCGTGTAAGTTTTAATGCTCACATTGTATTCTTTAGCCTTATTTTTCACATTGCCGGTAGGGCGGATATTAAAGCCTAAAATCACGGCATGCTCACTGCTAGAAACCAGGCTCAAATCATTCTCAGTAATGCCCCCCACCCCTGAGTGGATCACTTGGATCGCCACTTCTTCGTTATTAAGCTCTAACAAGCTGTTTTTAATGGCTTCTAAGCTTCCTTGCGTATCCGCTTTAATGACTACAGGAATATTTTTTAATTCCTTATTAGCGACCATTTCTGAAAGCTCATCAAAAGACACTTTAGTGCTTTTACTCAACGCTTTTTGGCGTAAATAAGTCGCCCTCTTTTGAGCTTGCAAGCGTGCGATAGAATCGTTTTCTACCCCTATTAAAACAGATCCTGCAGGAGGCACTTCGCTCAAGCCTGTGATGAGAGCCACCATAGAGGGTTTTAAATTTTGAATGCTCTTGCCTTGATCGTCAGTCATCGTTCTTACTTTACCAAACGCCGTTTCAGCAAAAAAACTATCCCCCACGCTCAAAGTCCCGCTTTGGACAATCACCGTGGCTACTGCCCCACGCCCTTTTTCCACGCTTCCTTCTAAAACAACCGCTCTAGCGTTGCCCTCTTCTATGGCTTTTAATTCCATAATATCCGCTTGGATAAGAATGGTTTCTAATAAATTGTCAATACCATCGCCCGTTTTAGCCGAAACAGGGATAAATTCATATTCTCCGCCCCAATCCACAGGGTTGTAGCCAAGCTCAGCGCATTCAGCTTTGAGCTTATCCGGATTCACATTAGGCTTATCCATTTTATTCATCGCAAAAATCACAGGCACATTAGCGGCCTTTGCATGCTCTAACGCTTCAATAGTCTGCTGCTTCACGCCATCATCAGCCGCTATCACAATCACTGCAATATCTGTAACTTGAGCCCCACGATTACGCATCTGGCTAAAGGCTTCATGCCCTGGGGTGTCAATGAAAGACACCCACTTATCATTTTTTTCTACCATGTAAGCGCCAATGTGCTGAGTGATCCCCCCAGCTTCCGTGTGAGCGACTCTTTTATCACGGATTTTATCTAGTAGTGAAGTTTTACCATGATCAACATGCCCCATGATAGTCACCACAGGCGGGCGCTCTTTTTTCACCCCCTCTAGCACTTCTTCTACTTCAAATTCTTCTAAAGTGTTTTGAACAGAAATTTCTAAATGGAACTCTTCGGCTAAAATTTCTATGCTATCCTTATCCAAAAAGTCGTTTTTAGTTACCATAAGCCCTAAATTAAAGAGGGTTTTAATCACATCAGCCAGATTCAAATTCGCTTTTTGCGCGAATTCATAGACGCGCACTTCTTCAGGGATTGCAATCGCGCTTTGGATCACTTTTTGGCTGTTATCGTTACGGAATGCGCGTTTTTTCTTGGATTGCCGTTTGATCCCGCTTTCATTCATCCAAGGGTTTTTCCTTTGGACACGCACCCTGTCGTTGATATTTTGGCGGATTTCTTTTTCTTCTTCTTCCTTATTGAGATTATCTTGTTCATGCAAATCAAACAATAAGATTTCATCGGTTTCATCATCATAAATATCATTGCCCTTAAAATCCCTCGCATCGCTAAAATCAATTTTATGGGATTTGTTGTTTTTGGCTGTGGGGGTGGGTTTGGGCTTACTGGGTTTTTTGGCTTTTTTAGCCTCTTGTTTGTCTTTTTCTTGCCATTCTTTTTTAATGTCTTCAAAAATAGCCGCCGCGCTTTGAGTGGGTTTTTTGCTTTCTGTTACGCCGTTTTCAATTTCATTTTCAGTTTCATCATTGCGTTTAATCACCCTAAAACCGGTGCGTCTTTTAATGTTTTCATGGCGTTTGATCTCTTGCTCTTGCTTTTTAACTTCGCTGATTTCTTTTTTAGCGTTGTTAGTGTTATTGGTGCTGTTAGCGTTGTTAGTGTTGCTTTGGGTGAGCTTGTTTAGGGCTTCTCGGCTTTTTTGGATTTCTTGGAGTTTTTGCTTGGCTTTTTCTATTTGAGAGTGGCTAACCGCTTTAGGGGTGTTTTCTACAGGAGGCGTTTGGTTTTCAAAAGTGTTGACAATCTCTATTCCTTTCTTTTTGATAATAGGCGCAGGAGCTTCTTTTTTCTTTTCTTTAGTTTTCTTGGGCTTTGGCTGGCTTTTTGTTTCTTCTTTTTTAGGCGTTTTGGAAGCCTTTTTAGCAAGTGGCTTAGGCGTTGCGGCTATCTTCAAATCGTCTTTATTGTCTTGTTCAGGATTCTTAGCGGGTTGATTAGCTTGTATTTGTTCTTTAATGCCATCCACAATATATTTGTATAGCTTGCCGGCTTGCTCTGGGGTCATTTTAGAATTTGTCTTAAGCTCTAAACCAATATCTTTGGCTTGCTCGATCACGTTTTTAAGCTCTTTTTGGGTCTTGCCAAGCTCGGTTACAAATTTTTTTAAATCAACCATATCACTCATGCTATGCTTCTCTCCTTAATCCAATTAATAATATTTTTGGTATCTTTTGGGGCGTTCTTTATTTTTGAAACCGCTTTCAACAACTTTTTTTCTCCATTTTTCAAACAATTTCCACACACATAAAAACTACGGCCTGTGCCATCAAATTCCATGATTTGATTGTCAAAGCTTTTCAAACGCAACAAATCCTTTTGAGGTTGGCGCATTCTGCACGCCACACACATGCGGATTTTAATTTCAGTCTTTCTCAATAAGGACTCCATCATTATCAAAATCTAAAACCGCTACCCTAAATTTAGGGAATTTCTTGCTCAAAACCTGCTTTAATTTAGGGGCGTCCTCTTTATAACACATGTTAAAAAACGACGAACCGCTCCCTGAAAGCGTGCTCATTAAGGCGTTATTTTCTAAAGCGAGCTTTTGGATCGCAAACAACACGGGATAAGTTTGCATGCGCTTATACTGATGCATCCTGTCTTTAGAGCAACAACGCAACAAGTCCCACTTCCCCTGCACAATCGCCATCGTCATCAAACTCGCATGCGAAAGGTTAAACACGCTTTCTTGCACGCTGTAACGCTTGGGCAAGAGATGGCGCGATTGCTTGGTGGAAATGGCCCTATTAGGGATCACCATCACCGCTTTTAAAAAAGAAGGGATTTTGGTTTTTAAACTTATCACTTTCTTTTTTTCCACAAACGCTGCATTATACCCCCCAAAGACCGCTGGGGTGATATTATCCGGGTGGTTTTCATAAATTAGAGCGGTATTAAGAATATTTTCTCTATCAAAATCAAACCCTAAAAACGCAAACGCTGAAGCGACCGCCCCCACAATCATCGCCGAGCTAGACCCCATGCCCCTTGTAATAGGGACTTTATTATGCAATAAAAACTTAAACGATCCGTCATTCCCATGCTTTTTTAAAATCTCATAAAACACTTTAGTGAAAATATTGTTGGTTAAAAACTTAGGGATCCCTTCACCCTCCCCAACCAATTTCACCGCATGAAAACTGCTAGGCTCAATAAAAAAACGATTGCGTAAATTCAAACTCAAACCCAAGCAATCAAAACCGGGGCCTAAATTCGCACTCGTTGCAGGAACACTCACTACCAAATTTTAAACCCCTATTGTTGATACCCTTTCATTTTTAAAACTAGCATTATACACTAAATAGGAGGCAAAATGTAAAACGGCGTGTTCAATTGGGTGAATTTGTCTTTCTCTAAAAAAGAGGGCAACTTGAAATCTTTTGGCAAAATTTTCAAATCTTTAAAATCGCTCAAGCTTTCCCTTTCTTTTGAAACAAAGTATTTATTGGCATACGCCAAAATGGGTGTGTTGTCGTTAAAATCAAAGCCTGTGGTGGAATAGAGTTCAAAGTCATGGATTAAAGCCAAAGTGTGTAAGAAAACATGCGTGAGTTTTAAGCTAGTGAAACTCCCTGGCCCTTTAGCGTAATAAACCCCTTTAATCGCCGGTAAAGTAGGGTTTTTAAAATCTTTGAATAATTGTGAAAAAACTTCCACTAAAGCTTCGCTTGTTTTTGATTTAGAAGTGTAAGAAGTGCATAAAAAATTGTTTTGATACACCCCAAGCAAAACCCCCTCGCCTAAAGAGATAAGTGCTAAATCCAATTCCAAAAAACAAACCCTAATTTAGGATTAAGCGAAAGCCTTTTGCAACGCAAATTCTTTAGCCGGATCCGTAGCGATCAAAACTTCGTAATTTTTAGCGTCCGCTAAAATGGCTTTAACCAACATGGAATTGAGCTTATGACTCCCTGAAAAAGAAGTGTATTTGCCCATCACAGGCATGCCTAAAACCATTAGATCCCCCATAGCGTCTAAAATCTTGTGGCACACAAATTCCTTTTCGCATCTCAAACCCTCTTTATTCAAGATGCTGTTTTCATCCAGCACGATGCAATTATTCAAGCTCCCCCCTTTAGCCAAACCAATGGATCGCAAGTAATTCACTTCTTGCAAAAACCCAAAGGTTCGGGCTTTAGCGACTTGCTCTTTATAGGCGGTTTTACTAAAGACAAAATGGTGGGCTTGCTTAGCGATAACCGGATGGTTAAAATCAATCGTGAAATTCAAAGAAAGTTGGCTGTCTGGCTCAATTTTAACAAATTTATCGCCCTCTCTAATCTCAACGGCCTGCTTGATTTCCATCACTTTTTTAGGAGCGTCTAATTCTTTAATCCCTGCTTCATCTAAAAGCATGCAATAAGTCAAAGCACTCCCATCCATGATAGGGATTTCTTCGTTATCCACAGAGATCTTAAGATTGTCAATACCATACGCATGGATAGCTGAAAGCAAATGCTCAATCGTAGAAATTCTAGCGTTATCTTTACCCAACACGGTTGCCATTTTGGTATCCACGATGTTTTCAGGTTTTAAGGGAAGCTTCACGCCCAAATCAGAGCGGTAAAAAACAATGCCTTGATTTTCTCCTAAAGGCTCTAAAACAAGCTTCACAGGAACGCCCTTGTGCAAGCCTATCCCTACTAATTCCACAGAGTGGTTAATGGTTGTTTGTTTCATAATACTTCCTTTATGTCTAGTATATCGTCATTTTTAGTGATTATTTTAATATTTTTATTTACCAAAAGCCGTTCAATCTCTTTTAAAGAGAAAATTTTATTTTGAAAAACGATTTGAGCGCTCTTGACTTCTTTTAAAATCAAGCACTCTCCAAAGCACACAATCGCCCCTTCGCAAACCCCATAAACCGACACACAGCCCTCTGAAATAATCTTCGCTCCATTGTGGATATTACCCAAAAAAATAAGATGATTAGCGCTATAAATCTCTTCCCCACTCCTGATGTGGCGCTCATAAATCGTTGTTTTAGGTTCTATTTTAGAATGATTGGGTTTTGGATGATCGGTTTCTTCTTTTAAAGACATGGTTTTGATATAACGCCCGTTTAAAGCGCGATTCGTTTCTAAAAACAAAAGCTGGTGTTTATGCAAAACGGCTTTGACTTCTGGTTCAATATTGTATTTAAATATAATGAGAAAATATTGCAAAAGGGCGTGGTTTTTTTCTAAAAATTCCATGACCGCTTCAGGCTCTTGCTTTTCAATTTCAAACGCATGCACATTTTTTTGATTGGTTTTTAACATGACTATCCTTTCATTAAAAGCCGTTTGGCTTGCTCTATGGGGGTGATGATATTGGTTTTTATCCATTGCTCATTAAGCCATTCATTGGGCCGGACAAAAACCCCTTGCAAAAGCATCCCTAAATGCAACCCACTCCCTAATTTCAAACCACTACTCCCCATGTTTCCATCATCTTTTAAATGCGCCAAAAAAACGCACAAACCTAACCCATAGCAATTGATTAAACTATTACCATAAAAATCCAACTCCCCCTTAAAAACCCTCTCCACCAATGGATCAAACGCTAAGGATAAATCCTTATTGGGTATCAAATCCACCCCTAAATGCGAAAATTTAAACAACACCTGATTGTCCTTTAAAAACCGCCGATTTTCTAAAAAATTGCTTACCATTTTAAAAGGCCCATTCAAGGGTTTTAGCGCTTGAAAATGGGAAAAATCCTTATAAAAATCCCCTTGCTCTAAAGCGATCTTTTGGATTTTTTCTAAATCTTTTAAGCGCGCGTTAGAAAATCTTTCTAATAAAGTTTGCTCAGTGTGATTTTGAAATTTTTCTTGCTTTGCAATCTTGTCTTTTAAGGCGCTTAAGTCTATATCTTTTTCCCTCACATGATGGGTTTTTCGTTTGAGTAATAAAGGGGTGGTATTAGAGTTATAAGCTTTATCTTTAGCGACAATGAACGCCTTAAAATCCTTATTTTTATAAGACCAAGGCACTAGAGCGATAAAGACATTACGCTGTTTGAATTCTACAAGCCTGAAAGCTTTAAAATCCTTTTTTTTGACGCGCACAAACGCTTGAGACAAATTCTTATCCAAAGCTTCAAAGACAACTACCGCGCTCCCTCCATAAGCGATGCTTGGGGAACGAGATAAAATCGCAATTGAGGGTTTTATCGTATCAATGCACACTTCTTGTTTGAAAGACGCCTTATTGCCATTGAAAAAATTAGCATAGCTCCAATCATTAGCTTGAATTTCATACAAAAGGCACTTGTCTTCTAACCCCATGATTTCAGGCCTAATTAAAGGCACTTCTAAAGACTTGGGTTTATCCAATACCAGATTTTCTTTTTCGTATAAGATCAAATTATCTTGCGTGGTTACTTTTAGTTCATAGCGTTTGATGCCCTTTGGGGCTGCTATTTTAATCTTAATGGGTTTTTTTAGATCCCAAAAAAGCGCTTCATTATTGTCATTGAGCGCATCCTCTTTGCTATTCAAACTAAAACTTAAAGCTTTGGTTTTTGTGATTAAAGCGTTAAAAATCAAATAACCCCCTAAAATCAAAACGACTAACGCTAAAATTTTAAACCTCAACTCCAAAATCAAGCCTTAAAAAATGAACGCATAATTCACTAATAAAAAACTGGATCGCTTGAACTGGTTGTTAGCCGAAATCAACAATCGTTCATCATCTTCTTTATTTTGATAAACCGCTCCCTCTTCCACTCCCATTCTCAAATAGCTAATCGGTAATTTGGTGCCAATCTCTAAGCGGTGTTTCCTATAAAGCGTTAAACTCACGCCCACATTAAAAGTGTAATCCACTTCAATCAAAGATTTCCATAAAAAATTAGGGCTTGAATAGCCCCCCACTACCAAATTCCTCCCGTTTTGATTAGGCTTGTCTTGATAGAGCATAAGCCCTATCCCAAAACCCGCATAAACGCCTAAAAAATGCTTTTTAGTTTTAAAATCTAAAGGCATATCAAACAATAAATCGGTATTGACAGCCCCTAAAACATAAATAAACGAGCCTACAGGCTGCTTGATTACATTCTCTTTTAACACCCCTCCCCCAAGCAATAAATCCCCATAAAATCGTGTCCCAAAATAAGGCACAAAGTATTTTTGATACCCGAATTTAACGCTAATCATAGAAACAGGAGCGTTAATATTGATATTGTTTTTAAACACGCTAGGGGCATTCGCGCCATATTTGTCTAACATCTCCCCTTGATAAGAAAGATTAAATCCCCCATAAGCATACCCACCCCCTAAAAAAACCCCACTCTTATCATCGGCTATGGAAAAAGATTTGAGTAATTTGTTTCTTTTCTTTGAAGAAATCTTTGGGTAAGTTCGCTCTAAATATTCTTCTTCAAACTTATCCTTATCCATCTCTTTGGGTGAAACCCCTTTTTCGGTGAGCTGTTGCTTTAAATGGTTTATTTTTTCGTCTAATTGTTGGTTTTCTTCTTCTAAATTGTCATAATCTGTCGCTTGAAGTCCTATAATGAGCGCGATATAAATCAAACCATATTTAAATTTCAACATTTTAGCCTTTACAATAAATAGTTGTAACTAATATAATAAATATTAGTGCTTTTAAAATAATATAAAAAAGTTTGCGAAGTTTCTTTTAAGGGAGGCATTTTTAAGGCTAATTCAAAGCGGTGTTTGAGGTTAAGCGTCATGCTCACCCCTAAATTTAACACTAATCCAAAAGCGTTAGGCTGTGAATACCCTTTAATCTCTTTTAAATTTTGATACATCCCATTCCACCCCACTCCAACGCCTCCAAATATCCCTAACGCAAACCTTTTTTCTTTGTCAATAGGCTTATCCATCAATAGATCAATATTCAAGCTTGCGGTTTGATAAGAGGCTAAAGAATCGCTTTTAAACCCTTTCATCGCTCCTCCTAAATACTCCCCATAAAAGCGTAAGGCGCTAATCCCGTTAGCAAAATACTTTTGATACCCGCTCCTTAAGCCATACAACAAAGGAGAAGCTTGAATATTGCTTAAAGGTTCAAACTTCTCATAAGAATGAGTGCTAACCCCTATATCGCCAAGGATTACGCCTATAAAAAAACCGCTCTTATTTTTAGCCATTTGTTGGAATAAGATGGCTTCATTTTTTTCATGCAATTCCCCTTTGAGCATGTAAAGCTGGCGTTTTTTCTTATGGATTTCTTCAAGCAGGCTTTTTTCATCAATATTCTTTTTAGCTTCCTTATTTTCTTCAAACTCTAGCGTTTGGGCGCGTTTTTCTTCCAAAAGAATGGGAGCGTCTTTAGGGGTGTTTTCTTCAGTCGTGTTCGTTTTAGTCATGTTTTCTTTGGTGATATTTTCTTCAGCGCGCAAGCTTAAAATAAAACCAAAGCATAAAATGAGATTTCTTATTTTTTTAGAACACATATTGATACCCAATGCTTGCTATAGCTCCCCACCAAGTCTCTTTTGAAGAATTAGATTGCAAAAAAGGGAAATTATTCAAAATTTTAAATTCAAATTCAATGCGGTTTTTTTCTAATACCGTTAGAGCCAATCCTGCGTTAAAAGACATCCCCCATTCCGCCGTATAATTCACCCCATGCGCTACAACCCCCAAGCCTAAACCCATATACCCCCCCATATAAAGGTATTTCCCCACGAAAGGCAAAGGAAAATCCAATAAAAAATCCCCATTCAGCATAACCGATTGAAACCCCACGCTCCCAAAGCCCGCTTTCTTAGGAGCCCCTCCATAATATTGGATATAGATGCGTCTGCCAATGATGTTTGGCTTGACCAAGCGCGCAAAAAACGACGGCCTGAAAGTTTGATAGCCAAAACGCAAGCCATAAGCGAACAAATAATTTAAAATATTCCCGGTGATACTGGAACTATTGGTTCTAACCATGATTTCATGATTGTAAAAAAACCCGGTATTGATCCCTAAAATAAGCCCGCTTTTAGCGTTCGCCCTTTTTAAGTCTCTGATCAATTCCTCAACTTCTTTGTCTTCATAGGCTTTATAATACTTGATATACTTGTAGTATTTCGGGTCTAAGGTATCATAATCAAGCGCATTCAATCCTGCATAAAACCCCATTAAAGACCATAAAATAACATGTTTTTTAAGACCCAAAATCGCCAAATCCCTTGAATTGTTTGTTAAAAGTTTCTTTCAATTATACTAAAATAATTAAAATGACCGGTTAAAATGGAGTAAAATTTTTACCCACCCCAATAAAGTCATGCTACAATGCCACTATATTTAACACTTAGGATTTTTAATGAGCATGCAAACCGCCCCAATTAAAAAAACCACTCTCAACCACCTCCAAGCTAAAAAAAATCACGAAAAAATCATTGCCATTACCGCTTATGACGCGCTATTCGCTCAAATATTTGATCCGCTAGTGGATGTGATTTTAGTGGGCGATAGTTTGAATATGAGTTTTTTCAACCAAAACGACACTTTAAGCGCGAGTGTGGGAATGATGCTCTATCACACCAAAGCCGTGTGCGCAGGCGCTAA
The DNA here is from genome assembly GCF_014496485.1 of Helicobacter pylori. Taxonomy (GTDB): domain Bacteria; phylum Campylobacterota; class Campylobacteria; order Campylobacterales; family Helicobacteraceae; genus Helicobacter; species Helicobacter pylori_DD. The sequence goes on from NZ_JACTAX010000001.1 coordinate 67,839, forward strand.
GACTCCTTTTATCATCACAGACATGCCCTTTGGAAGCTATAAAGATGAAAAAACAGCCCTAAAAAACGCCATCAGAGTTTATAAAGAAACCCAAGCGAGCGCGATCAAACTAGAGGGGGGGAAAGAAAAAGCAAAGCTCATTAAAACGCTCACTGATGAGGGCGTTATCGTGGTAGGGCACATCGGCTTAATGCCTCAATTCGTGCGTCTTGATGGAGGCTATAAGATTAAGGGCAAAAATGAAGAGCAGCAAAAAAAGCTTTTAGAAGACGCCTTGAGTTTAGAAGAAGCTGGGGTGGGTTTGTTGGTTTTAGAGGGTATAACTACCCCTATTGCTCAAAAAATCACGCAAAAAATCAAAATCCCCACAATCGGCATAGGGAGCGGCAAGGATTGCGACGGGCAGATTTTAGTGTGGAGCGATATGTTAGGCTTTTTTGATAGCTTTAAACCTAAATTCGTGCGAGAATACCTTAAGGGGAAAGAATTGATTCAAAACGCTATCAAGCAATACGCTGATGATGTGAAAAAGGGAAACTTCCCTAACGAGTTAGAAAGTTACCATTAAATGAAAGAACGGATAGTCAATTTAGAAACTTTGGATTTTGAAACTTCTCAAGAAGTGAGTTTGCGCCCTAATCTTTGGGAAGATTTTATCGGTCAAGAAAAGATTAAAAGCAATTTGCAAATTTCTATTTGTGCGGCTAAAAAACGCCAAGAAAGTTTGGATCACATGCTCTTTTTTGGCCCGCCCGGTTTGGGTAAAACTTCAATCAGTCATATTATCGCTAAAGAAATGGAAACCAATATCAAAATCACCGCCGCTCCCATGATAGAAAAAAGCGGTGATTTAGCCGCCATTTTGACTAATTTGCAAGCTAAAGACATTCTTTTTATTGATGAAATCCACCGGCTCAGCCCAGCGATTGAAGAGGTTTTATACCCGGCTATGGAAGATTTTAGATTGGATATTATCATAGGCTCAGGCCCAGCCGCTCAAACCATTAAGATTGATTTACCCCCTTTCACCCTCATCGGCGCTACCACTAGAGCTGGAATGCTCTCTAACCCCTTAAGAGACAGATTTGGCATGAGTTTTAGAATGCAATTTTATAGCCCTAGCGAACTGGCCCTTATCATCAAAAAAGCCGCCACTAAACTCAACCAAGACATCAAAGAAGAAAGCGCTGATGAAATCGCTAAAAGGAGTAGAGGCACGCCAAGGATCGCTTTAAGGCTTTTAAAAAGGGTACGCGATTTTGCGTTAGTCAAAAATTCAAGCTTGATGGATTTAAACATCACTTTGCATGCTTTGAATGAATTGGGCGTGAATGAATTGGGCTTTGATGAAGCGGATTTAGCGTATTTATCTTTGTTGGCTAACGCTCAAGGAAGGCCGGTGGGTTTGAACACAATTGCAGCGTCTATGAGGGAAGATGAAGGCACGATTGAAGACGTGATTGAGCCTTTTTTACTCGCTAATGGTTATTTAGAGCGCACCGCTAAAGGCAGAATCGCCACGCCTAAAACCCATGCGCTTTTAAAAATCCCCACTTTAAAGTCTCAAACTTTATTTTAATCTTGTTTAGAAAGAAAATTACACTACAATAACGATAAAATTTTAAAGGGTGTAAAAGTAGATCATTATGTTTGGCATGGGCTTTTTTGAAATCCTTGTGGTGTTGGTTGTAGCGATTATTTTTTTAGGGCCAGAAAAATTCCCCCAAGCTGTCGTGGATATAGTGAAGTTTTTTCGCGCGGTTAAAAAAACGCTCAATGACGCTAAGGACACTTTAGATAAAGAAATCAATATTGAAGAAATCAAAAAAGAAACTCTAGAGTATCAAAAACTCTTTGAAAATAAAGTGGAGAGTCTTAAAGGCGTTAAGATTGAAGAATTAGAAGACGCTAAAATAACTGCAGAAAATGAGATTAAAAGCATTCAGGATTTGATGCAAGATTACAAACAAAGCCTAGAAAACAACGCACCCCCTAACCATTTAAATGAAGAAGTTTCCAATGAAGAAGCTTTAAACGAAAAGGTTTCAAGCGATGAATCTCTTAAAGAAGTCCAATTAGCAACCGATAACAACGCCAAAGAACACGACAAAGAAAAAGAACATGTTTGAAGATTTAAAACCGCATTTACAGGAATTAAGAAAGCGTTTGATGATTTCTGTAGGAACGATTTTAGTGGCGTTTTTGGGGTGTTTTCATTTTTGGAAAAATATTTTTGAATTTGTTAAAAATTCTTATAAAGGCACGCTCATTCAGCTCTCCCCTATTGAAGGGGTCATGGTAGCGGTTAAAATCAGTTTTTCAGCCGCTATCGTCATTTCCATGCCCATTATTTTTTGGCAATTGTGGCTCTTTATCGCTCCAGGGCTTTATAAGAATGAAAAAAAAGTGATTTTGCCTTTTGTGTTTTTTGGGAGCGGCATGTTTTTAATGGGGGCGGCGTTTTCTTATTATGTGGTGTTCCCTTTCATCATTGAATACTTGGCCACTTTTGGGAGCGATGTGTTTGCGGCTAATATTTCTGCGTCCAGTTATGTGAGCTTTTTCACGCGCTTGATTTTAGGCTTTGGCGTGGCGTTTGAATTGCCTGTTTTGGCGTATTTTTTAGCTAAAGTGGGCTTGATTACTGATGCGAGCTTGAAAGCGTATTTCAAATACGCTATTGTAGTGATTTTTATTGTAGCAGCCATTATCACTCCTCCTGATGTGGTGAGTCAAATCTTTATGGCGTTGCCTTTAGTGGGGCTTTATGGGCTTTCTATTTTAATCGCCAAAATGGTCAATCCGGCTCCCAAAGACAACGAAGAATATAGCGAAAATGACACCAAAGAGAATACAAAGAGCGAGTCGTAGTTGAAAGAATTTGATTTAGAAAGCTATGATTACCACTTGCCTAAGGAATTGATCGCCAACTACCCCATTTTGCCCAAAGAAAAGGCTAAGTTACTCGTCTATGAAAGGCGTTCGCAAACAATCACGCACACCACTTTTGAGCATGTTTTAGACTTTTTCCCTAAAAACGCCCTTATTGTGTTGAACGACACTAAAGTGATGAAGGCCAGGCTTTTTGGATCTAAGCATGCCTTTTTGCCATCAAAAACAACCGAAGTGTTTTTCCACCGCTTTTTTAAAGACAATAGTGCTTTAACTCAAATCAAGGGCAAGATCAAAGTGGGGGATAAAATCTTTTTTGATGCAAATTATCACGCTGAAGTTTTGGAATTACTCCATAACGGCCAACGCTTGATCGCTTTTTATGACCATAAAACCCCCTTAAATCAAGAAAATATCTTAAAACTTTTAGAGCAATACGGGCATATGCCCTTACCCCCTTATATTAAAAGAGCCGATGAAAGTTTGGATGCGCATGAATACCAGAGCGTGTTCGCTAAACACACCGGTGCGGTGGCTGCCCCTACAGCATCATTGCATTTTTCTCAAAATACCTTAGAAAAATTATTGAAAGATTTCAAGCACGCTTTTTTGACCTTGCATGTGGGGGCTGGGACTTTTCTTAGCGTAGAAACTAAAGATATTAGAGAGCATCAAATCCATACAGAAGTTTTACGCATTCCTAAAAAAAGTCAAGAAATTTTGCAAGAATCCCGAGAGATTTTATGCATCGGCACGACCGCTTTAAGGAGCGTGGAATACTTCAAGCGTTTAGAAAACCCTAATCAAGAGGCGTTTGAATGCGATATATTCTTGCATCTTGCTAATCCTATTTTGCATGTCAATTATTTGCTCACTAATTTCCATTTGCCCAAATCTAGCCTTTTAATGCTTGTGAGTGCGATGATAGGTTTAGAAAAAACCAAAGAAATCTACAAAATAGCCATAGAAAAGAAGTATCGTTTTTATTCTTATGGCGATGGGATGCTGATTTTATGAACCCCTTATTGCAAGATTATGCGCGCATCCTTTTAGAATGGAATCAAACGCACAACTTGAGCGGCGCAAAAAATTTAAACGAATTAGAACCCCAGATCACAGACGCTCTAAAACCTTTAGAATTTGTCAAAGATTTTAAAAGCTGCTTGGATATTGGGAGCGGGGCGGGACTTCCTGCTATCCCTTTAGCCCTTGAAAAACCGGAAACACAATTCATTCTTTTAGAGCCAAGAATAAAAAGAGCGGCTTTTTTAAACTACCTTAAAAGCGTTTTGCCTTTAAAAAACATTGAAATCATTAAAAAGCGTTTAGAAGATTATCAAAATCTTTTACAAGTGGATTTAATCACTTCTAGAGCGGTCGCTAGCTCTTCTTTTTTGATAGAAAAAAGCCAACGCTTCCTAAAAGATAAGGGGTATTTTTTATTCTATAAAGGCGAGCAGTTAAAAGATGAAATCGCTTGTAAAGACAATGAATGCTTTATGCATCAAAAACGAGTTTATTTTTACAAATCAAAGGAAAGTTTATGTTAAGAATTTTAATCCCCCTACTCATTATTGTATGGATTTTATGGCGTTTGTTTTTGAGGCAAAAACCCCACAAAGACGACCCCAAAGACAACCACTCTTACACGCAACAAACCCCCAAAGAATTAGAAGATCACATGATTGTATGCTCTAAATGCCAAACCTATGTCTCTAGCAAAGACGCTATTTATAGCGGAGCAGTGGCGTATTGCAGTGAAACTTGTTTGAAGGATAAGAGATAAAAATGCTTATTTTAGGACACCCTTTAATCCCTAGCGATCGTTTTATTTTCATTAAAAACACCGATGCTATTCATTCTAGCACCAATAACGATATAGTGTGTTTTGAAGCGCACCCAAAAAATTTGGAATTAGCTAAGTATTGCTGTGAAAATAGCGTCCATTTTAGCGTGATCTTTTTATCGCACAAGATAGAGACGGACACCTTTTTTTTATTCAACGCTTTCAAACCGCTCTATTGTATTTTTAAGGATATTAAGCAAGCCATACTCGCCCAACAACACGCCACTAATTACTTGTTAGATAGCAAAATCTTGTTTTCTATGGATTTTAACGATACAGAGTCATGGGAAATTTGCGCTAAAAATCAAATAGATGGCGTCATTTCTAAAGATTCACTCCTTTTGAAATAAGCCCTTTTTAAACAAATCTTAGTTATAATAAGCCCTTTTTAAGGGGAGATGTCCGAGTGGTTGAAGGAGCACGCCTGGAACGCGTGTAAGGTGCAAGCCTTCGAGGGTTCGAATCCCTCTCTCTCCGCCATTTTAAAAATGCCACTTAAAAATGCCACGAATGCGAAACAAAAAACAAAAAGCTCCTTTCAAACAAGCTACGCCTTTCAGGCGTTAAAAAGATTTTCATGCCAATTTCCACATCCACCTTATGATACAAAACGATCGTGCGAAACTGCACCCCAAATTTACCAATAGCCCTGAAATAAGTGTTGTGAAAATTGAAATCTTTTAATGAATCCCAAGTATTCACCACCAAATCTTTGACTTTATTATTGAGTATCCATGTGTTAGCGGCCAGTTGCAAGCCAAAGAAAAAAGCCCAGCGGTTGATAGGGTTTTTAGCGTAGGCGACCATGAAATCCCCTCCCACCCCATAAGTGAACATGTTCGCTTGCAAAGTGGAATCGTTATTGAAAAGCACATTGCCATAATCTATAAAGAAATAATACCTAGAATAAGCCCAATCGTTTTTAGGATTCACTTCATAGCCTTGAAGGATTGAAGCCCCTTGTAAAAGCTTGTTAGTGTTTAAAGGGCGCATAAACACCGTGCCTATTTGATAAGAAGAAGACATGTAACTCAAATTTTCAGCATTTAAAATATTTAAAAAACTTATACCCAATATTAAAATTCTTAAATAATACACTTACTTGTAAAATCCTTGTCTTTCTTTTTTCAAACCATCCAATGACCCTTTATCGCACTCAAAAGTTATTTTATTACTTTTAAACGATTATGATAGCAAACAAACTGAATTTTTTTACAAATGAGAACGCTCATTAAACGCTCCATTTAGCCAATGATTATTGTTGGTCAAGGTAATTTTAATCAAAACATGCTATTATTTGGAATGATTTATTATTATAAGGCGTTAGAGACGCTTTGGCTGTTTAAAAAGAGCCTAATTTAAATGCAATCTTAAAAGGAGAAGCGCTTTGAAACTACTAGTAGTAGATGATAGCTCAACTATGAGAAGAATTATTAAAAATACACTTTCACGCTTAGGCTATGAAGATGTTTTAGAAGCTGAGCATGGGGTGGAAGCTTGGGAGAAACTAGACGCTAATGCGGACACTAAGGTGCTTATCACAGATTGGAACATGCCTGAAATGAACGGCTTGGATCTCGTTAAAAAGGTGCGCTCTGATAGCCGTTTTAAAGAAATCCCTATTATTATGATCACCACAGAGGGCGGTAAGGCTGAGGTTATTACGGCTTTGAAAGCGGGCGTGAATAACTACATTGTGAAGCCTTTTACCCCCCAAGTTTTGAAAGAAAAATTAGAGGTTGTTTTAGGGACAAACGATTGAGTGTTAAAGCCAATGTATTATGAGTTTTTCTTTATCTTCCCTAAGGAGCGAGAGCTTTTTGAGGGCTTTCTTTTAGACACCACGCACCTAGCCTTAGAAGAATCAAGCTTAGAGAATTTAAAAGCGTTTGATGATAAAGAAACTATTGATTTTATAAGCCAATCCAATTGGCGTTATTTCGCCACTCATGACCCCCTAAAAAAAGATTTGAAAGAAAATTTAAAAGAAAAATCTCCGCATCTCAAAAATTTCGTTATTTTACGCTCTGAAGAGAATTTGAATAACTCGCTCATTCCAGCATTAGAAGCGTTTTGTTTGAATTTAAAACAAAACTTGCAAAGTGAGTTTGATTTTTTCTACCTTTCACGCAATTTGGCTTCAAAAGATTGGCTAGAAGCCTACAAACAAGCTATTTTACCGGTGCAATGCGCCAAATTTTACATACACCCTAGCTGGCATCAAAAGCCAAGCCATGTTGCTATAAATGATAGCATAATGATCGATCCGGCTTTGGCCTTTGGATCAGGCCATCATGAAAGCACTTCTATGTGTTTGGAACTGCTCTCTGATCTTGATTTAAAGCGCAAAAACGCTTTAGATGTGGGTTGTGGGAGCGGGATTTTAAGCATCGCTTTAAAAAAACAAGGCGTTAGCGCTTTAGTAGCTTGCGATACGGATAATTTAGCCATTGAAGAGACCCTAAAAAATTTTAGCTTGAATCAAATACCCCTATTAGCGCAAGATAAAGTCATTTATGGATCCACGCAAAAAATTGAAGGGCGTTTTGATATCATTGTGGCGAACCTTGTCGCTGATGTGATTAAGAGTTTGTATAGTGAATTTGTGCGGCTTTGTAACCACACTCTTATTTTATCAGGGATTTTAGAAACCCATTTAAACTCTGTTTTACAGATCTATTATAATGGGTTTGAGGTTTTAGAGCAACGACAGCGTAACGAATGGGTCGCTCTAAAATTGCTTAAAAAACAATCAATAAATTAAGGATTATAATGAAACCAACGAACGAACCTAAAAAACCTTTTTTTCAAAGTCCCATTATCCTTGCGGTTCTTGGAGGGATTTTACTCATCTTTTTTCTGCGTTCTTTCAATTCTGATGGCAGTTTTTCGGACAATTTCTTAGCTTCTAGCACTAAAAATGTGAGCTACCATGAAATCAAACAGCTCATCAGCAATAATGAAGTGGAAAATGTGAGTATCGGTCAAACTTTGATCAAAGCCAGCCATAAAGAGGGTAACAATCGTGTGATTTATATCGCTAAACGAGTGCCTGATCTAACCTTAGTGCCTTTGTTAGACGAGAAAAAAATCAATTATTCTGGTTTTAGCGAGTCTAACTTTTTTACCGACATGCTAGGGTGGCTCATGCCTATTTTAGTGATTTTAGGGCTATGGATGTTTATGGCAAACCGCATGCAAAAAAATATGGGTGGGGGTATTTTTGGCATGGGGAGTGCGAAAAAACTCATTAACGCTGAAAAACCCAATGTGCGTTTTAATGACATGGCGGGCAATGAAGAAGCCAAAGAAGAGGTGGTAGAAATCGTAGATTTTTTAAAATACCCCGAACGATACGCTAATTTAGGGGCTAAAATCCCTAAAGGCGTGTTATTAGTAGGGCCTCCAGGAACGGGTAAAACCCTTTTAGCCAAAGCGGTGGCCGGCGAAGCGCATGTGCCGTTTTTCTCTATGGGGGGGAGCAGTTTCATTGAAATGTTTGTGGGCTTAGGGGCAAGCAGGGTTAGGGATTTGTTTGAAACCGCTAAAAAACAAGCCCCTAGCATCATTTTTATTGATGAAATTGATGCCATAGGTAAAAGCCGAGCGGCTGGAGGCGTGGTGAGCGGGAACGATGAGAGAGAGCAAACCTTAAACCAACTCTTAGCCGAAATGGATGGTTTTGGGAGCGAAAATGCGCCTGTGATTGTCTTAGCCGCAACGAACCGCCCCGAAATCTTAGATCCGGCGTTAATGCGTCCAGGGCGCTTTGACAGGCAGGTTTTAGTGGATAAGCCTGATTTTAATGGCAGGGTAGAAATCTTAAAAGTGCATATTAAAGGCGTGAAACTCGCTAATGATGTGAATTTGCAAGAAGTCGCCAAACTCACCGCAGGGCTTGCAGGAGCGGATTTAGCGAATATCATCAATGAAGCCGCGCTTTTAGCAGGAAGAAACAACCAAAAAGAAGTCAGGCAACAGCATTTAAAAGAAGCGGTTGAAAGAGGGATTGCGGGGTTAGAAAAGAAAAGCAGGCGCATCAGCCCCAAAGAAAAGAAAATCGTTGCCTACCATGAAAGCGGGCATGCCGTGATTTCTGAAATGACTAAAGGGAGCGCTAGGGTGAATAAAGTTTCTATCATTCCAAGGGGCATGGCGGCTTTAGGCTACACCCTTAACACGCCCGAAGAAAACAAATACTTGATGCAAAAACACGAACTCATCGCTGAAATTGATGTGCTTTTAGGCGGGAGAGCGGCTGAAGATGTCTTTTTGGAAGAAATTTCTACCGGTGCGAGCAACGATTTAGAAAGAGCGACTGATATTATTAAAGGCATGGTGAGTTACTACGGCATGAGCAGTGTCAGTGGGCTTATGGTGTTAGAAAAGCAGCGGAACGCCTTTTTGGGAGGTGGTTATGGAAGCAGTAGGGAATTTAGCGAAAAGACCGCAGAAGAAATGGATCTTTTCATTAAAAACTTGCTAGAAGAGCGCTATGAGCATGTCAAACAAACCTTGAGCGACTATAGAGAAGCGATTGAAATCATGGTCAAAGAATTGTTTGACAAAGAAGTCATTACAGGCGAAAGGGTGCGTGAAATCATCAGCGAATACGAAGCTGCCAACAATTTAGAAAGCCGTTTGATCCCTTTAGAAGAGCAAGCGAGTTAAAAGTGCGAGCTTACAAACAGATTTTTGATAAGGGTTTGAAGCCTTATGATAAACATTCTGTTTGTTTAAAGCTTTTTTTTAGGTTTTGTTTTCTAAAAACTCATGCTTATCAACAGCGTTATAAAGCGTTTGCTTTAACGCTCTTTTTTTGTGAGTTTTTTAGTGCTTGTAAAATTTTTCTTCCCGCAATTGGTTTTGAAATCGTTTTTATTCCTATTCTAAAAGCCAAGTTAAAAAGAATCTCTAATGCCTATTAACCCTCTCTATCTTTTCCCCAATCTTTTCACCGCTAGCAGTATTTTTTTAGGCATGATGAGTATTTTTTACGCTTCCAGTTACCAATTTGTCATGGCATGCTGGTTAGTGGTAGCGAGCCTTATTTTAGACGGGCTTGATGGGCGTGTCGCAAGGCTTACCAACACCACTAGCAAGTTTGGTATTGAATTTGACTCCCTAGCTGATGTAATCGCTTTTGGGGTAGCCCCAAGTCTTATTACTTACTTTTATGTGGGGTATAACTTTGGGCGCATAGGCATGGCGGTGAGCGCGTTGTTTGTGATTTTTGGAGCGATACGATTAGCGCGATTCAATATCAGCACCAACACAAGCGATCCTTATTCTTTCATCGGTATCCCCATTCCTGCGGCGGCGGTATTGGTGGTGCTTTGCGTGTTATTGGATAACAAATACCATTTCTTAGAAGGCAATACCGAAAGGTTATTTTTAGGCTTTATTGTCTTATTGGGGGTGCTTATGGTGAGCAATATCCGCTACCCTAATTTTAAAAAAGTCAAATGGAATCTCAAGCTTTTCATCTTAGTGTTGATTTTTTTATCGTTAGTGTTTGTGCGCCCTTTAGAAGCTTTAAGCGTGTTTATGGGGCTGTATTTGATTTATGGCATCATTCGGTGGCTCTTTTTAATGGTAAAAATTATTTTTAATAAAAATAAAAGCACATGAAAGAATCTTTTTACATAGAGGGAATGACTTGCACGGCGTGCTCTAGTGGGATTGAACGCTCTTTAGGGCGTAAAAGCTTTGTGAAAAAAATAGAAGTGAGCCTTTTAAATAAGAGCGCTAACATTGAATTTAACGAAAACGAAACCAATTTAGACGAAATTTTTAAACTCATTGAAAAATTGGGCTATAGCCCTAAAAAAACTTTGGCTGAAGAAAAAAAAGAATTTTTTAGCCCTAATGTTAAATTAGCGTTGGCGGTTATTTTCACGCTTTTTGTGGTGTATCTTTCTATGGGGGCGATGCTTAGTCCTAGCCTTTTACCTGAAAGCTTGCTTACGATTAACAACCATAGTAATTTTTTAAACGCATGCTTACAGCTTATAGGCGTGCTCATTGTCATGCATTTGGGGAGGGATTTTTACATTCAGGGGTTTAAAGCCTTATGGCACAGACAGCCTAACATGAGTAGCCTTATCGCCATAGGCACAAGCGCTGCCTTAATTTCAAGCTTGTGGCAATTGTATTTCGTTTATACAAATCAGTGGTCTTATGGGCATTATTATTTTGAAAGCGTGTGCGTGATTTTAATGTTTGTGATGGTGGGCAAACGCATTGAAAATGTTTCTAAAGACAAAGCTTTAGACGCTATGCAAGCCTTGATGAAAAACGCCCCAAAAACCGCCCTTAAAATGCAAAATAACCAACAGATTGAAATTTTAGTGGATAGCATTGTGGTGGGGGATATTCTAAAGGTTCTCCCTGGAAGCGCGATTGCGGTGGATGGCGAAATCATAGAGGGCGAAGGGGAATTAGATGAGAGCATGTTGAGCGGTGAAGCGTTGCCGGTTTATAAAAAAGTCGGCGATAAAGTCTTTTCAGGGACATTCAATAGCCACACGAGTTTTTTAATGAAAGCCACGCAAAATAACAAAAACAGCACCTTGTCTCAAATTGTAGAAATGATCCATAACGCTCAAAGCTCAAAGGCAGAGATTTCTCGCTTAGCGGATAAGGTTTCAAGCGTGTTTGTGCCAAGCGTGATCGCTATCGCTGTTTTAGCGTTTGTGGTGTGGCTCATCATCGCGCCTAAACCCGATTTTTGGTGGAATTTTGGGATCGCTTTAGAAGTGTTTGTATCGGTTTTAGTAATTTCTTGCCCTTGCGCTTTAGGATTGGCTACGCCTATGAGTATTTTAGTAGCGAACCAGAAAGCGAGTTCTTTAGGATTATTTTTTAAAGACGCTAAAAGTTTAGAAAAAGCAAGGCTAGTCAATACGATCGTTTTTGATAAAACCGGCACGCTCACTAACGGCAAGCCTATCGTTAAAAGCGTTCATTCTAAGATAGAATTATTAGAGTTATTGAGTTTAGCGGGCAGTATTGAACATAATAGCGAACATGTCATTGCTAAAGGGATTGTAGAATACGCCAAAGAGCATGACGCTCCCTTAAAAGAAATGAGTGAAGTTAAAGTGAAAATAGGCTTTGGCATTAGTGCTAAAACAGATTATCAGGGCGCTAAAGAGACCATTAAAGTGGGCAACAGCGAATTTTTTAACCCTATTAACACGCTAGAAGTTAAAGAAAACGGGATTTTAGTGTTTGTGGGTAGAGCGATTAATGAAAAAGAAGACGAGCTTTTAGGGGCGTTTGTTTTAGAGGATTTGCCCAAAAAAGGCGTGAAAGAGCATATCGCTCAAATCAAAAAATTAGGTATTAACACTTTTCTTTTAAGCGGGGACAATAGGGAGAATGTCAAAAAATGCGTGCTTGAATTAGGGATTGATGGTTATATCAGCAACGCTAAACCACGAGACAAGCTCAACAAGATTAAAGAGCTTAAGGAACAAGGGCAGATCGTTATGATGGTGGGCGATGGCTTGAATGACGCTCCCAGTCTTGCTATGAGCGATGTGGCGGTGGTGATGGCTAAAGGGAGCGATGTGAGCGTGCAAGCAGCGGATATTGTGAGCTTTAATAACGACATTAAATCGGTTTATAGTGCGATTAAATTAAGCCAAGCGACCATTAAAAATATCAAAGAAAATTTGTTTTGGGCTTTTTGTTATAATAGCGTGTTTATCCCTTTAGCTTGCGGGGTTCTTTATAAGGCTAATATCATGTTAAGCCCGGCGATTGCGGGTTTAGCGATGAGCTTAAGCTCTGTGAGTGTGGTCTTAAACTCCCAAAGGCTAAGGAATTTTAAAATTAAGGATCATTGAATGAAAGTTACTTTTCAAGTGCCAAGCATTACTTGCGACCATTGCGTGGATAAAATTGAAAAATTTGTGGGCGAAATTGAAGGCGTGAGCTTTATTGATGCGAGCGTGGAAAAAAAGAGCGTGGTTGTAGAATTTGACGCTCCAGCGACACAGGATTTGATCAAGGAAGCCTTATTGGATGCAGGGCAAGAAGTAATATAATAAAGGTAGTGTGATATAGAAGTAGCGGGTTAAAAACCGCAACATTCAAAAGGGTTGTTGTCTTTTAATGCTTTGTTTGGGTGTTTTTACGCCTTTCAATGGTGATTTATCATAACCATAAGAGAAAAATTATCGCGTTTTCCTTTTCTCATTTCCATTTTTGATACAAACGAATCTGCTTGTTCAAGCCGCTAATCACACCACCAATAAAAAAAGGAGTTGCGAGACAGATTGCTTCTGCATTGCGAACGAATAAGTTCACAGATTTTAACAAACAATACGCATAGCTCCATCAGGTTTTTTTATTGTCAACGAGGCATAAGCCTTGTATGCATTCAATAGGGACAAGAATACGAGAGTTACCATCTTTTAAGTCATTGTCTAGTCGCTGTGTTAAGCCATCCATGCCCTTTTGGACCCTTTTGGATTATCTCATGCATTATTTCTAAAACGCGATATTCCCTTGCTAAAAAAAGAACAAGATGAACGCATGGCGTAAAGTCTGTTGCTTATGTTATATAGCCTATTCGTTAAGTTAGGTAATGACAAATAAAGATTTCTAATGTATGGCATGACTATCTTTTATTTGAGGCTATCATATTTATCATGCGTTGCCTTAAATTTTGGTAAGATTTATCCGTTCCTACACAAATTTCACCAAGATCATCCCGCTAAACGCATCATTTTTGTAAAATTCTATGCGATAGATCCTTTCTTGCTTGTCCAGTGAAAAGCGTTTTTGAAAATCTTTAAATCTAATCGTATAACCCGCTTCATTAGGCTTACTCTCATTAGAAACGCTAAAGCCAATCACATTCGCACGGATATTATCCATAGCATGGATATAAAAACTCTCTTTCACTTCAACCACGCTCCCTATTTTAACCATTTGATCCTTATTATCAATTTGCATTTTCACTTCTTCTAAAGAAGGATCAAATTCTATATAAAAAGGCGATAATCGTGTCATGAGCTTGTTACCATATTTTAAAAACACTTCTTGCTTATTTTTGACTAGCCCCACAATGTAAGCATTGCTCTCTATGGGGATTTGTGGGATTTTAGTGTTATTAGGTAAAGGGAAATGATTGAGTTTAGGGCGTAAATTAAAAAGGGGCATTTTAGGCAGAGAGCTGATTTTTGCCCACAAGCTTTTATCATTGATTAGGGCATGCACGCTGTTAGGGTTAAGCTCAAAATCGCGCTTAAAAGGGATATTGAGTTGATTGAGTAAGCCCTCAATGGCTTGCAAATGGTAAAACACCCTTGATGCTAAAGGGAGTTCTTTGCTGGCCTCATTGGCAAAAGCGCTCTTTTTTTGATTGATCGCATAAAAAGTTAGGGCTTTTTGCATTTCTGTATCGCCTTGCGCGGTGCGCGTGTTTTTTAAATGATACTCCTCAATGGGGTGCAATAAATGGGCGTTGATGCTCTCAATCGTATTGTTGGCAAAAGCAAGCAAATCAGGGAATTTCGCCCCTTTAACTTCATCTTGATCAATAATAAAGCAATTCCCCCAACGTTTAGGATTGAGCATCGCATCAATATAAACAGGGCGATAATACCCACCGCCATCATGCAAATGCAAGACAGCGTCTATATTGGGTTTTGCAATCAAGGATTTGATTTCTTGGATGGTAGGGTATTCAGGGTCGTTCTTGTCTAAAATGGCAAATTTACGGTTCATATCCCCATACAAGCCCCTATGATTTCTTAACATGGAAGGCTTATTCAATACGGGAACCACTTCCACCAAGCCTTTTAAAACGCTATAGTGCATTAAAAACAAATTAGTTGCATTAAACCCTCCAGGCTCATCGCCTTGAATCCCTGCTAAAAGCAACAAATGGGGGGCTTTGTCCCTATTCTCTACATTTGTAGGGGCTTTTTCTATCGTTTCTATCGCATGCAAAAACACCCAAGAATACAAACCCCACACCAAAAGCCATATTTTTTTCATCCCATCTCTCTACTATTTAAAACTAAAAGATCGCTAATTATACCTAAAAAACCTTTTTAAGGGTGTTTTTTAAAGTTTCCATAAAAAAGGAACGAAAAATGCTTGTGATCGTTTAATTCTATTTAAAAGGTTTTTTATGGATATTTTAAAAACTCTTCAAAAGCATTTGGGCGATGTTGAAACAAGCGATTTTACAACCAATGCGATAGAAAAATCCCAACAAATCGCCCAATTCAGTAGGGACATGAAAAATATAAACGAGAGCGTTGGAGCGTTACAAGTCTTGCAAATCGCTTGCAAAAAGCTTTTCAATAAGAGCATGGGTTTAGAAGATAAAGACGCTTTGCAAGCTTCTATCATCAAACAAGAATTGCGAGAAATTGTAGAAAATTGCCAGTTTTTAGCCTCCCCTTTGTTTGACACTCAGCTCAACATTGCCATTAACGATGAAGTTTTTTCCATTATTGTGGCTAATCCTTTGAATTTATTGGAAAATGTGGGCGAATTTCAAGCTTATTTGGAAGAAAAATTAAACGAAATTAAAGAATTATTAAGTTATTTGAGCGAAAGCCTTTCAAACCCTAAAGCTTTTATGTCAAGTTTTTCAAATCAAAACCTTAAAGATTTGTTGAGCGATAACTTGATGGCTTAAAATCTAGCTCTCTAATTTAGAAAATTTGATTTTCCATAAAAAGAATGAGCCTAAAAACGCTACCACAAATAAGCCCACCAAGTAATAACCTAAATCTGTAAATTCCAGGCTTTGTAGGGCGCTTAAAAAGCGGTTTTCAAATTTTAAATGGAGTTTCTCGCTAACGACTTGAAAAAGCTCAATCAACCCGATAAAAAGCGCGATAAACACGCTTAAGGCGGTGATGGAGATGTTGTAGTAGATTTTTCTTAAAGGGGTTTTGAACGCCCAATCATACGCCTTGAGCATGAACGCCCCATCTAAAGTGTCAAACAAACTCATGCCAGCGGCAAAAAGAATGGGTAAAGAGAGCATGCCCACCACACTCACTTTAATCGCGCTGCTAGAGAGGGCCAAAAGCGCGATTTCACTAGCGGTATCAAAACCTAGCCCAAAAAGAAAACCCACAGGATAAATATGCCACGACTTGGAAACGAAATTAAACAAAGGCTTAAAAAAGCGATTAAGTAAGCCCCTACTCGTTAAAAGCCGTTCGATCTCTTCATTTTGTTGCTGGCTCAAGCTTTCATTAGAATGCGATTTTTTGAAGATTTTTAATAGATCTATCAAAATAATCGCATTCAATAGCCCTATAATGAGCAAGAAAAGCCCAGAAACTAAAGTCCCCACTACCCCCCCTATTTCTTCTAGCATCGGCGTATGCTCTTTAGCCCAAGCGATCGCAAACGCGCTGATGATGGTCATTAAAATCACCACGCTTGAATGCCCCATAGAAAAGTAAAACCCCACGCCATAGGCGTTTTTGCCTTGTTGGGTGAGCTTTCTAATGGTGTTGTCTATGCAAGCGATGTGATCCGCATCAAACGCATGCTTTGCCCCTAGCATGTAAGCCATAGAAGCCGCTGCATAAAACGAAGCGTTATTAGCCATAAAAAGTAACGCCAAACCTAACGCATGCAAGAACACAATCGCTAAAAAATAAGGAAACCACAATTTCACAACGCGCCTTTTTGTAAAAATAATATTTTTTGAATTATTGTAATATATTTTGTTAAATTAGAAAATCTTAAGTTTTGTTTTTTGTTTATTTTCTGCGAATTGCCCTAAAAAATTTTTAACTAGATTCGTTTTTCCCACCCAAAAATTTGACCCATTCGTCTCTGTCAATCAAGAGCACTTCATTAGCTTGAGCCAGTTTTTGAGCCGCTTGCGTGAAGTAGCTATTGGTGATCACACAGGCTTTTTCGCAAGCGTAGTAAGCTTTAGAAGAGACCACCTCTTGAATGGCTTTGGGCGAAACTTTATGCGAGTAGCGTTTGGCTTGAACCGCCCACTTGATGCCGTCTTTTTCTATAATCAGATCCGCTCCATAATCGCCGCTTTTTTGAGTGATTGTAACTTCAAAACCCTTTGAAGTGAAAAAGATTTTGGAATATTCTTCAAATTCAAAGCCGTTCATGGCGTCTATTTTTTGTAGAATGCGTTTGAGTTGGCGCTTCTTATACGAAGAGATAACGCCTTGAAATAACATTAATATGGAAAAAACGCCAAGAAGCACGAACAATTTTAAAAGCAAATCATTAGCCGAAGTTACTAATTTCAATTCTAAGGCTTTTTCCAACAAAACATGCCAAGCTAAATAAATCCCTACCGAAAACAAAATGACAAAAATAAAAAATACAATCTTTTTCATGCCTTAAAGCCACTCTGCATTTTCTATAGCGTTCAAACGCTTTTCTAAACCCTCCATAAGAGAATAGTAAGCCTTATTAAGGGCCTTGATTAAAGCGTTATGATAGGATTTGTCCTCTTGGGAAAAAAGAGAGGGGTTATCGCCCAAACGATTAGCGTAATAAACAGGCACGCTGAAAGCGGTGGGGATTAAAAGGGTGTCAAACGGGCAAGCGGTTTGCGGGACGCATTCTAAAATCAAGCTCGCTTGAAGGTTTAAAAACCGCATGACAGATTTAGGGTCAGCGTTAGGCTCAATCGTCTTTTTAAGCCTTTCTTTAATGGCTTTTAAATCTTTAGGACTCTCTTCAAAAGAAAAAAAAACATTGCCTGAAATATTGAAAGTGAGAGCGCTTTTATCTTTTAAAAAATAAGCGATTTGCTGGGCGAGTGCTTTTTTAAATTCTTTTTGGTAAAAGGGCGGCACAAAATGGGCGTTAAAAAAAATTTTAGGGGGGGTTAAAGTGGAAGCGGTTTTTAAAGTGCTGTTTTTGGGGTAATCTTTATATTTTAAATGCAGAGTCGTGTTGTTGAAAAACTGACACCCTAGTAAAATAAAAGCAACACCAACGCTTAAAACCCTTAGCATTCTATCAAACGCCCATGCTCTAATTTCACATGCTTAGTGGCTAATTTTAGCGTGCTTGGGTTGTGCGAGATGAGAATGATCAAGCGGTTTTGTTTCAATTCTAAAATGCTTTGTTTGATGCTCTCTTCTGTGTGATTGTCTAAAGCGGAAGTGGCTTCATCAAAGATTAAAACTTGAGCGTCTTTATACAAAGCTCTTGCAATGGCGATTCTTTGGCGTTGGCCGCCGCTAAGATTAGCGCCAAATTCATCTAAAACGCTCTCTATCCCATGAGGCATTTTTTCCACAAAATCTAAGGCTTGAGCTTTTTTTAGGCATTCTTTGATTTTTACCTCATCAATTTCTAAACCATACGCCACATTTTCAGCCACGCTCCCGTTAAAGATAAACACCCTTTGAGTGACAACGCTAATCTTTTCTCTCAAGGATTTTTGAGTGATGCTTTCTATTTTTTGATCATTGATGAAAATTTCGCCCTTGCTTGGCTCATAAAGGCGTAAGATCAGATTCACTAATGAGCTTTTACCGCTCCCGCTTTCGCCTTTTAAAGCGATAATTTCATTTTGTTGGAATTTCAAACTAATATCGCTTAAAACATAACGCTCTTGATCTTCTAGCGCATAAGCCAGCCATACCTTTTTAAATTCTATGGTGTGTATGGCGTTATTTAGCGTCAATTCCCCATCAACAATAGCCGGCTCTCTTTCTAAAATCTCATGGATCCTGTCGCTAGCGACTAAGGCTTCTTGAAAATTAGAGACAATCCTAGTTAGGCGTTTGATCGGCGTATAGAGCATAAAAAGGGCCGTGATGAAAGAAAAAAACGCCCCCACGCTAATATGACCCCTAATCACTTCATTCCCCCCTAAATAAATCACTAACGCTATAGCGATAGAGCCTAAAAACTCCATTAAAGGCGAAGAAATTTCAGCCACGGCGATGTTTTTGATACCGATTTTAAAAAACGCTTCATTTTCTTTCACAAAAGCCTTATGCTCTAATTTTTCGCCATTAGAGATTTTAATCGCTTCCACATTGTTAAAGACTTCGCTCAAACGAGCGGTGATTTTGGCGTTGCTCTCTTGATGGGATTTAGCGAGTTTTTTAACCTTACGAATGATTTTACTGATAGGAATAGCGGCTAGCGGCATGATGACTAGCCCCACTAGCGCTAATTTAGGGCTTTGATAGATCACCACCCCCACTAACCCCACAATGGTTAGCCCCTCTCTTAGGCTCTCTGAAAGGTAATTGGATAAACTCGCTCTAATCAAACCTATATCATTGGTGATCCTTGCGATCAATTCGCCCTTTTTCGTCCTGTTAAAAAAATCCATTTCCATTTTTAGAAGGCTTTCTAGCATGGCGTTGCGTATTTTTTTGACAATATCAAGCCCAATAAAGTTAGTGAAATAAGTGCCTAAATACATGCCCCCACTCTTACCCAAATACGCCAAAATCACTAAAAAAGGCAGGATTTTGAGCATGTGAGTGTCTTTATTGATAAAAATTTCATCTAAAGTGGGCTTGACTAAATAAGTCCCCCAAGCCGTGCTTAAAGCCACCACTAAAGAAGAAAATAAAACCACTATAAAACTTTTATAATGCTCTTTAAGGTATTTAGAATACCGCCTGAAAAAGAGTTTCAAATGCTTAACCTTTGGATTTGATTAAACTTGTATTATAGTGTTTTTATTAAGGGATTTTTAACGCTTTAATAAACAGCTTAAAGCGATTGGTTAGAATTTAGCGCTAAGGGTTGTCATCAAATGGCTCCTGTCTGAATAAAGCGCTTTAGAGCCGGGCGTGGGTCTGTAACTCCCTACCGTAAAGCCTGAATGCGTCATCACGCCCAAATATTCTAATTTCACGCTTGCTGTCAAACTCTTACTGATCTTATAGCCTACATTAACAGCCGCGCTCGCTTCATTGGCTAAAGTGCCGCTAGTCCAACGCCATAAAGTCCCCCACAGCCACTTTTTATGCACGCCCCCACCAAAAACCCAACCAGAGACGGCATCAGCGGTTACCACATGGCTTAAGGCTTGCCCTATATCATAAACGCTATTGGTCCAAAAATCAATGCCTAAAGGGTTTCCTGTCGTGCCGATGTAAGCGTTTGCGTTTTTCCACACTTTATAAAACGCTCCTCCGAAATTAAATTCATTGTAATCAAATCGTTGCCTAATGAGCAAGCTTTGCCCGGCAGTGCCCGCTTTCACAGCGTAACGATAAGTATCCCTTCTTAAGGGGGCATGGACAGGGAGCAAAATATAAGCTTTTGTTTCAGATCTAAAGCCCACGCCATCAAAATTAGGGTTACTATCATAGCCTACAACCACCCCAGGGCTATAATAAGTCCCAGGCGAAAATTGGAAAAAAGGGCTGACGCTAACCCCTTTTCTTTCATAAGTGTAATCCACTAAATGGATACCATAATTCAAAGTGCGCCCGTTTTTAATCACGGTTCTTGGAGAATAAAAATCATAAATCCACTCCCCATAAGCGAACGCCCTACCCCATGAGCTAAACCACCATAATTTGTGGCTTCCTTCATTTTTATCCTTAACTTTAGCACTGATTTCAAAGCCTTGCGTGTAGCCGCTCATATAAGGAGCGCTGGATTGGTAACGCCCTCCTTTAGCTAAAAAAATATCTTTATAGCGGTATTCTAAAAAAGCGTTATTCATCAAGTAATTACGGCGGATTTTATTAGCCCTAGCGTTCCCGCATGCTATAGAATCAATCACCTTGCCATCAGATCCAAGCGCGCACTCATGGATACTCGTGCCATCAAGCAAAGCTCTTTTACCCCCTAAATAGCCATCCCAATAACCAATGTAGTTATAAATAACCGATCCGCCTTGATTGAATTTCGTGCTATCATAAGCGATCCCTCCTAGCGTGCCGCCGACTTTTCCCTCTAAAACATGCCCTTGATCTTTAAGACCTTTGGATAAAAAATCCGCATAAATATTGCCCTGCCCTACAGCGGTTACAAAAGTCTCTGTAGGATAAATCCCCCTAGCTATGTCAATCTTTTTTTTATTAAAGCCAACTTTAGAAAAGGACTCCGCTAAAACTTCAATTTTATAATCAAACGCTTGCAAAGAAGCGCTCAAACTTAAAACATATAACCCACAAAAAACTTGATTCTTTAAAGGCACGCTATTTCTCATTTTTTTCCTTTTAATAGCTAATACATCTTAAAGACTACAATTCTTAACTGATCTAAAAACAAAGAAGCGTAATTAAGCTATTTATTTACTTTTAATTAACCCAATTATTTTAGATTATAACGAAATTTTTTTAATTTCATCATAAAATGAGATTAAAGTAAATCAAAATTTAATCAAAGTAGGATTTTTGTGCCGTTTTATAATCAAACTCATTTTTTTAAAAAATGCCAAAAAGCGTTTTTTAAGTTTGATAATCAATCTAATAGCAAAAACTCCAACACCGCCATGCGCATTGCCACGCCATTTTTGACTTGCTCTAAAACTTTAGAACGCTTGTCTTCTAACACCGCGCTTTCTATATCAATATCCCTATGCACCGGGCCTGGGTGTAAAATAATGACCTCTTTATTTTTAGCGTGAGCCTTTAGGCGTTGTTGGGTGATGCAATAAGCGTTGCCATAATCTTTCAAGCTCGCAAAAATGGGTGCGTTATGCCGTTCGGTTTGGGTCCTCAAACTCATTAAGATGTCAGCAAATGCTATCGCTTCTTCAACGTTATGCGTCGTTTTTAAAGGAGTGGTAGGGAGCATGGAGCTTGGAGCGCACAGCATGATCTCAAGCCCTAGTCTTTGGAGCAATTTAATATTACTATTAGCCACTCTGGAATTTTTCACATCGCCTATGAAAGCGATTTTCTTCCCTTTTAGATTTTCCAAACTGCCAAAATGCCGATAAAGGGTGAGCAAGTCTAATAACGCTTGGGTAGGATGAGCGCTTGTGCCGCTTCCTGCGTTAATCAAGGGGCATTGGGAAAATTCGGCTAATTTAAAAGGCGCGCTTGAAAAAGCATGCCGTGTGATGATAGCGTCAGGCTGCATGGCATGGATATTTTTAAAAGTGTCTATCAAAGTTTCACCCTTTGAAGTGGAGCTCGTTTGCATGTTTAACTTCACTATTTTTGCCCCCAATCTCAAACTTGCGATTTCAAAACTAGACACTGTTCTGGTGGAATTTTCAAAAAATAAAGCCACGATGATTTTATTGTGCATTTTTTCTTTCGTTTCTAAAGATACGGCGTTAAAATCGTTCGCATAAACGCTCGCTTTTTTTAATAAAAGCTTGATTTCATCTAGGCTTAAATCGCTGGTTTGGAGCAAGTGTCGGCATTTTTTTGGCATAAAACCCCCTTTTAGTTATAATATCGGTTTTATTTTAGCTAAAAATGGCATGGGTTTTAGCAAGGAATGGGCTTGAAAAATCTCTCAACACTTCTGGTGTTTTTATTCTTTTGTTTGGGGTGTGTGAGCAATTTCAATGAAGACACCTACACGCTAGACTTAGTGTTAGAAAAAAAGATCCAAGCCAGCAGGAAAGGCGAAATCACCCAAGATAATGTGCCTATCATCACGGCTATCGCTACGCATTTAAACGATGTGGATAGCGGCACTTACTATGACCATGAGTATTTTTTAGTGGAGATTTTCACGCAAAATAACGACTGGATAGATGATGGCTATATTTCTTATGAGCTTTTTGGCACAAAACCTATAGGTTCAGAGCCTTTATGGGTGCGAGAAATCACAAAAGATGAATTTGATGGCATTTTAGAAACCACGAATCGGTGGAGCAGAGCTTTTTTGCTCGCTTTTAACAAATTGGATTATTTAGCGGTGCAAGAAGCCAAACTAGAGCTTGATGCCTATAGTTTAGGCAAGATTGTTTTTAATTTCGCTTATCAAGTCCCCTTACCTCAATTTTAATGCGCCTAGATTACGCTTTATTTAACCAGCATTTAGCAAATAGCAGAGAAAAAGCTAAAGCGTTGGTTTTAAAAAATCAGGTTTTAGTCAATAAAATAGTGGTTTCTAAACCCTCTTTTATCGTTAAAGAGGGTGATCAAATTGAACTCATCGCTCCAAATTTATTCGTTAGCAGGGCTGGGGAAAAATTAGGGATTTTTTTAGAAGATCACTTTATAGATTTTAAAGAAAAGGTGGTTTTAGATGTGGGAGCGAGCAAGGGGGGCTTTAGTCAAGTGGCTCTTTTAAAAGGGGCCAAAAAGGTGCTTTGCGTGGATGTGGGGAAAATGCAATTAGATGAAAGTTTGAGAAACGATACACGCATAGAATGTTACGAAGAATGCGATATTAGAGGGTTTAAAACGCCAGAAACAATTGATTTAGCACTTTGTGATGTGAGCTTTATTTCTTTATATTGTATTTTGGAAGCGATTTTGCCTTTAAGCGGTGAATTTTTAGCGCTTTTCAAACCGCAATTTGAAGTGGGCAGAAAAATAAAACGCAATAAAAAGGGGGTGGTAATGGATAAAGAAGCCATTTTAAACGCTTTAGAAAACTTTAAAAACCATTTAAAAACAAAAGACTTTCAAATCTTAAAGATCCAAGAAAGCTTAGTGAAAGGGAAAAACGGGAATGTTGAATTTTTTATCCATTTCAAGCGAGTCTGAGATTAAAAGCTTAGCTATCGGTAAATTTGACGGCTTGCATTTAGGGCATCAAGCCCTTTTTAAAGAATTAAAAGATCCCAAAGCTCTTTTAATCATAGAAAAAAAGCATTACACTAAAGGCTATTTAACCCCCCTAAAATACCGCGCCAAACTCGTGGGCATGCCTTTATTTTTTGTGTATTTAGAAGAAATTTCACAATTAAACGCCCTAGAATTTTTAGAGCTTTTAAAAGAGAAATTCCCCAATTTAGAACGCCTGGTCGTGGGCTATGATTTCAGGTTTGGGCATGGGAGGCAAAATGACGCTTTATTCTTAAAAGAGCGTTTTGAAAAAACCATTATTGTGCCTGAAGTGAAAGTCCAAAACATCAGCGTGCATTCTAAAATCATCAAACTAGCCCTAAGTCATGGCGACTTGCTTTTAGCTAACAAGCTCTTAGGCAGGCCTTATGAAGTGTGCGGGGAAGTCATTAGCGATCAGGGCTTGGGGCATAAAGAATTAGCGCCCACTTTAAATATCAAAACTAAAGATTTTATTCTCCCTAGTTTTGGGGTGTATGCGAGTTTAGTGAAAGTAAAAAATCCAATTTATCAAAAAAGCGTGAGTTTTATAGGCAATCGCTTAAGCACGGATCAACATTTCGCCATAGAATGCCATGTTCTTGATGCCATCATAGAAAAACCGCCCAAAGAAATCGCTTTGCGTTGGGTTCAAAAAATACGAGACAACATGCGTTTTAATTCATTAAAAGAGCTTAAAAATCAGATCCAACAAGACATCTTAAGAGCCAAAGAGATTTTGAGATAATTTGTGTTAAAATGGCTTTCAAAAACCTTAAAAATGGAAAAATTTGATGCGATTGAGTAACGCTGACTTAGAACGATTAAAAAGCATGGCCAATGCGCTTCGCTTTTTGTGTGCGGATATGATAGATAAGGCTAATAGCGGGCATCCGGGCGTGTGCTTGGGATTAGCCGATGTGATGGTGGTTTTAAGCTTGCACCTAAACCTAAACCCCACTAACCCTAAATGGCTCAATAGGGACAGGCTGGTTTTTAGCGGAGGGCATGCGAGCGCTCTAGCGTATAGTTTGTTGCATTTGTGGGGCTTTGATTTGAGTTTAGAAGATTTAAAGCGTTTCAGGCAATTACACTCTAAAACCCCAGGACACCCCGAATTGCACCACACCGAAGGCATTGAGATTACCACAGGCCCTTTGGGGCAAGGTTTTGCTAACGCTGTGGGCTTTAGCATGGCGAGTCAATACGCTCAAACCCTTTTAGATAAAGAAGTGATTTCTCATAAAGTCTATTGCTTGTGTGGGGATGGGGATTTGCAAGAAGGCATTAGCTATGAGAGCGCTTCTTTAGCCGGGCATCTTCGCCTTGATAACCTCATTGTGATTTATGATAGTAATCAGATCAGTATTGAAGGCACTATTAATATTAGTTTTAGCGAACAGGTTAAAATGCGGTTTTTAGCGCAAAATTGGGAAGTGCTAGAATGCGATGGGCATGATTATCAAGCGATTCATAACGCTTTAGAAGAAGCCAAAAAATCCACCAAACCCACGCTTTTAATCGCTCATACGATTATTGGTAAGGGGGCTATTGGTTTAGAGGGGAGTGAAAAAACGCATGGCTCACCTTTAAATAAAGAAGTGTTAAAACAATCCAAAGAAAACGCTCAAATCAATCCTAACGAAAGCTTTATCATTAGCCCAAAAAACAAAATGCATTTTGAAGAAGTGAAAGTTAGGGGCGTTAGTTTAGAAGCCTTATGGGAAAAATCCCTAAGCCCTAAAATAAAAGAAAAGATCCATGCGTTAAAGAATTTTGATTTTAACGCCATCCATTACCCCACCTTTAAAAAAGGCGAATCTTTAGCCACGAGAGTGAGTAACGGCATGATTTTAAACGCTATCGCTAAAGAATGCGAGGGCTTTTTAGGAGGAAGCGCGGATTTAGCCCCCTCTAATAACACGCATTTAAAACATTCTGGCGATTTCCCTTTAGGGCAGAACTTGCATTTTGGGATCAGAGAGCATGCCATGGGGGCTATCACTAACGCTTTAGCGGCGTATGGCTTGTTTTTGCCTTTTTGCGCGACCTTTTTTGTGTTTAGCGATTATTTAATGCCAAGCATTCGTTTGAGCGCTTTAATGAAATTAAAAGCCCTTTTTATCTTCACGCATGACAGCATTGGCGTGGGCGAAGACGGGGCGACGCACCAGCCCATAGAGCAATTGAGCCATTTACGCGCTTTGCCTAATTTCTATGCTTTCAGGCCTAGCGATGCTTTTGAAAATAAGGCTTGTATGCAAGTAGCGTTAAGTTTGAACGCTCCTAGCGCTCTTATTTTATCGCGCCAGAATTTGCCCGTGCTTGATGAGGTTTCTAAAGAGCAAGTTTTAAAAGGGGCGTATGTTAAACACCACTCTAAAGATCCCATTATCACGCTTGTTGCGAGCGGGAGCGAAGTGTCTTTAGCTTTAGAGAGCGCTAAAATTTTAGAGCGAGAAAATATCCCCACTCAAGTGGTGAGCACGCCTTGTTTTGATCTATTGATAGAGCAAGATGAAAGCTATCTTAAAGAACTCTTTAAGGGCAAAGTCTTAGTCATTGAAGCGAGCCGTGCGATAGAGTGGTATCGTTTTGCGGATAAAATCATTGGCATGGATTCTTTTGGGAGCTCAGCAAAGGGCGATAAACTCTTTGAAAAATTTGGCTTTAGCGTTGAAAACATCACCATTCAAGCTAAAAGGTTACTCAACGCATGAATTTAGAAAAACTTTTTTTAGAAAAAACCCCCCTGTTTGTTTTTAGCTCCACCAGGCGTTTGAAACATTTCTATTTAGAGCAAGGCGAAGGGTTTTTGCCTAGTGCGATGAGCATGGGGAGTTTTTTTGAACAGGCTTTTTACATCCCTAATCAAAAGAAAATCCCTAACAGCGTGCGCCAAATTTTAATGATAGACACCATTAAAGCCATCGCTAAAGAAAAAAAATCCATTCTTGAAGGGCTTTTACTTTTTGAAAACAGCTTTTTGGGGTATTTGGAAAGCACTTCTTTTTTGTTTGATTTGTTTGATGAGTTAAGCTCTGCTTGCATCAAACTCAATGAACTTTCTTCTAAAGACATTTATTTGGATTATGAAAAGCATTTAGAAGTCTTAGAAATGATTTATGATTGCTACATTAAAAAGCTAGAAGAATTAGGCTTTTATGACAAAATCATGCAAGAAAAGCCCACGATTTTAAAAGAATTTTTTGAACATTTTTCCTCCATTGAATGGCATTTAGACGGCTTTATGAGCGTTTTTGAAAGGCAATGTTTATTAGAAGCGGCCGAATTAGTGCCTATCACTTTACACCTATCTTGCGATAAATACAACCAAAAATTCTTGGAATTTCTCAATCTCAAATTAGAAACAGATTGCGATTATTCCATTGATTTTAAAACCCAAAAGATCCTCTCCCAGACACCCAAGCGCCAAAAAATAGAGCCAAAACTTTATGCCAACTCCAGTTATTTAAAACAAGGCGCTTTAGTTTTACAAACCATAGAAGAGTATTTGCAAAAAGATAACGATCCTAATAAAATGGCGATCATCACGCCTAATGCGGATTTTTTGCCTTTTTTAAAACTCTTAGACAAAAACAACAATTTGAATTTTGCGATGGGATTAGGGGCTAAAAACAGCCCTTATTATACAGAGCTTGTCAAAATCTTAGAAGATTTAGAAACAAGCGGTTTTGATTTGAGCGCATCGCCTTTATTGGATTTAGAAAATATTACGCTCCCACTTTTAGAACAACAAAGCTCTAAAGAAAAAGCGCCCTTAAAAGAAGCGCATTCTCAAATCATGCACCAGTATCATCTTTTAAAAGACACGCTTAAAAACTACAGCCTTAAAGATTTATTGCATTTGTATTTGCAAGAATTTGAAGCCAACTTCCGCTTAGACGATTCTAGCGGGGGCAAAATACGAGTCATGGACACTTTAGAGACAAGGGGCATGCAATTTGATAAAGTGGTTATTGTGGATTTTAATGAAACCTGCGTGCCAAGCCTTAAAGATTGCGATTTGTTTTTAAACTCTGCTTTAAGGAAATCGCTCAACCTCCCCACTTTATTAGATAAGAAAAATTTGCAAAAACACTATTACTACCAGCTCTTTAAAAACTCTAAAGAAGTGGTGCTTTCTTATTATATAGAAAGCGAAACTTCAAAAGTTTCTAACATGCTTTTGGAATTAAATTTGCATATAGAGCCTATCAAAGACGCTTACACGCTTTTTACACCAAGTCCTTTAAAAGACTACCAAGAAGAAGAAATCAAAGCCGCTATCCCTAAAGATTTTAGCTTTAGCGCTAGCTCATTGAACGCTTTTTTAACTTGCAAGCGCCGTTTTTACTACCACTACATGAAGCGCTTTAAAGAAAGCCCTAAAGACGAAAGTAATAGCACTGTGGGCAGTTTGCTCCATGAACTTTTAAAAGAAGCTTATGAAAAAGACAAAAACCCTTATGTATTAGAAGAGAGGCTCATTTGGCTCTTAGAAACAAGAGAAAACATTACCCCTAAAGAGCGTTTAGACACTCTTATAGCGCTCAAAAAAATCCAGGCTTTTTATCTTAAAGAAAAAGAACGCTTTAACGCAAAAATCAAAATCCTTGATCTTGAAAAAAGCTTTGAAACGGCCATTCAAGGCGTTGTTTTTAAAGGGCGCATAGACAGGATTGACAAAACGACTGACAATGAAATTACTTTATTGGATTACAAATTCAAAAACGATTTGAAATTAGACAACATGAGTAAAACACAAAGAGAAAGCTTAAGCCCCATAGAAATCGCTCAAATCAGCACCGATTATCAAATGGCCATCTATACGTTTGCCCTTAAAAATCTGGGCTATAGAGAGCCTATAAAAGCCTTTTTTTATGATTTGAGAAAGGGCGAACTAGTAGAAGAAGACGAGCTTACTTTGCAGGCTAAAATGGATCATTTGGAATTTTCTCTTATCCCCAAACTCAAGCAAGAAATTGATTTTGAAAAAACTTCAGAGGCTAAAGATTGTGAATATTGCTCTTTTAAAGACATGTGCAACCGATGAAATCTAAAAAACTTTATTTAGCTTTAATCATAGGGGTTTTATTAGCGTTTTTAACCCTATCTTCATGGCTGGGTAATAGCGGTTTAGTGGGGCGTTTTGGGGTGTGGTTTGCCGCAATCAATAAAAAATATTTTGGGTATCTTTCATTCATTAATCTGCCCTATTTAGCGTGGGTTTTATTCCTTTTATACAAGACTAAAAACCCTTTTACAGAAATCGTTTTAGAAAAAACTTTAGGGCATCTATTAGGCATTTTATCTTTGCTCTTTTTACAATCTAGCCTGTTGAATCAAGGGGAAATCGGCAACAGCACGCGTTTGTTTTTACGCCCTTTTATAGGGGACTTTGGGCTTTATGCGCTGATAATGCTTATGGTAGTTATTTCTTATTTGATTTTATTCAAACTACCCCCTAAAAGCGTTTTTTATCCTTATATAAACAAAACGCAAAACCTTTTAAAAGAGATTTATAAACAATGCTTACAGGCTTTCAGCCCTAATTTTAGCCCAAAAAAAGAGGGTTTTGAAAACACCCCACCAGATATTCAAAAAAAAGAAACCAAAAACGAAAAAGAAAATCTCAAAGAAAACCCCATTGATGAAAACCACAAAACCCCTAACGAAGAATCGTTTTTAGCGATCCCTACCCCCTATAACACGACCTTAAATAATTCAGAGCCGCAAGAAGGCTTGGTTCAAATTTCCCCTCACCCTCCTACCCATTACACCATTTACCCTAAAAGAAACCGATTTGATGATTTGTCTAACCCCACTAACCCCACTTTAAAAGAACCTGAGCAAGAAACCAAAGAAAGAGAACCCACGCCCACAAAAGAAACTCTTATGCCCACCACGCCCAAACCTATCATGCCCGCATCTGCACCCATAATAGAAAATGACAACAAAACAGAAAATGACAAAACCCCCAACCACCCTAAAAAAGAAGAAAGCCCACAAGAAAACGTGCAAGAAGAAATGATAGAAGAAACGATAAAAGAAAATCTCAAAGAAGAAGAAAAAGAGGCACAAAACGCTCCAAGCTTTAGCCCACTAACCCCCACAAGCGCTAAAAAACCCGTTATGGTTAAAGAATTGAGCGAAAATAAAGAGATATTAGACGGATTGGATTATGGCGAAGTGCAAAAACCCAAAGATTACGAGCTTCCCACCACGCAACTATTGAATGCGGTTTGTTTGAAGGACACTTCTTTAGACGAAAACGAGATTGATCAAAAAATCCAGGATTTATTGAGCAAACTGCGCACTTTTAAAATTGATGGCGATATTATCCGCACTTATTCAGGCCCCATTGTAACCACTTTTGAATTCCGCCCAGCTCCCAATGTTAAGGTGAGTCGCATTTTAGGCTTGAGCGATGATTTAGCGATGACTTTATGCGCTGAATCCATCCGCATTCAAGCCCCCATTAAGGGTAAAGATGTCGTTGGCATTGAAATCCCTAACAGCCAAAGCCAAATTATTTACTTGAGAGAAATTTTAGAAAGCGAATTGTTTCAAAAATCCAGATCGCCCTTAACTCTAGCTTTAGGCAAAGACATTGTGGGTAACCCTTTCATCACGGATTTAAAAAAGCTCCCCCATTTGCTCATCGCCGGCACGACAGGAAGCGGTAAGAGCGTGGGCGTGAATGCGATGATTTTATCCTTACTTTATAAAAACCCTCCCGATCAGCTCAAATTAGTGATGATCGATCCCAAAATGGTAGAATTTAGCATTTATGCAGACATCCCTCATTTGCTCACGCCCATTATCACCGACCCTAAAAAAGCTATTGGGGCTTTGCAAAGCGTGGCTAAAGAAATGGAACGCCGATACTCTTTAATGAGCGAATACAAGGTTAAAACCATTGATTCTTATAATGAACAAGCCCAAAGTAACGGCGTTGAAGCGTTCCCCTATTTGATTGTGGTGATTGATGAATTAGCGGATTTGATGATGACAGGGGGCAAAGAAGCGGAGTTTCCTATCGCCAGAATCGCTCAAATGGGGCGAGCGAGCGGCTTGCACCTCATTGTAGCGACCCAACGCCCGAGCGTGGATGTCGTAACCGGCTTGATTAAAACCAACTTGCCTTCAAGGGTGAGTTTTAGGGTAGGCACTAAGATTGATTCTAAAGTGATTTTAGACACCGATGGGGCACAAAGCTTGCTAGGAAGGGGCGATATGCTCTTTACCCCCCCAGGAACGAACGGGTTAGTGCGCTTGCATGCCCCCTTTGCCACTGAAGATGAAATCAAAAAAATCGTGGATTTTATTAAAGCCCAAAAAGAGGTGGAATACGATAAAGATTTCCTTTTAGAAGAATCGCGCATGCCTTTAGACACCCCTAACTATCAAGGCGATGACATTTTAGAAAGGGCTAAAGCGGTGATCTTAGAAAAAAAGATCACTTCTACGAGTTTTTTACAACGCCAATTAAAAATCGGCTACAACCAAGCCGCCACCATTACTGACGAATTAGAAGCTCAAGGCTTTCTATCCCCAAGAAACGCCAAAGGCAACAGAGAGATTTTGCAAAACTTTTAGGCTTTGTTTTCATTGAATGTTGGCAATAAAAACATTATTTTTAATTTTTAAAATTCATTTTCTTTAAAAAACTTTTCTCAACAACACAAACACCATAATCCTTTAACCCATTAATCAAATATTATCTGTGGTTTCCCTAACTCCTAGTAAAATTACCTAAAAATTTCATATTCAAGGATAGCCATGAACCCCCAACCCGCCACCAAAAAACCCTTAAAATCCCTTTTAGCCGCTAGTTCAGGTAATTTAGTGGAATGGTATGACTTTTACGCTTATGCGTTCTTAGCGCCTTATTTCGCTAAGGAATTTACTCACACGAACGACCCCACTTTAGCGCTAATCTCAGCTTTTTTGGTTTTCATGCTAGGGTTTTTCATGCGCCCTTTGGGGAGTTTGTTTTTTGGTAAATTGGGGGATAAAAAGGGGCGTAAAACTTCTATGGTGTATTCCATTATCCTTATGGCGCTAGGCTCTTTTTTGCTCGCATTGCTCCCCACTAAAGAAATCGTAGGGGAATGGGCGTTCTTGTTTTTATTATTAGCCAGGCTTTTACAAGGCTTTAGCGTGGGAGGAGAATATGGTGTGGTCGCTACTTACCTCTCTGAATTAGGCAAGAATGGTAAAAAAGGTTTTTATGGCTCTTTCCAATATGTAACTTTAGTTGGAGGGCAACTCTTAGCTATTTTTTCGCTCTTTATCGTTGAAAACATTTACACGCATGAGCAAATCAGCGCATTTGCTTGGCGTTATTTATTCGCTTTAGGGGGTATATTAGCCCTACTCTCGCTCTTTTTGAGAAATATCATGGAAGAAACCATGGATAGCAAAACAACTTCCAAAAATACTATTAAAGAAGAAACCCAAAGAGGCAGTTTAAAGGAATTGCTCCACCATAAAAAAGCCTTAATGATAGTCTTTGGGCTAACTATGGGAGGGAGTTTGTGTTTTTACACTTTTACGGTGTATTTAAAAATCTTTTTAACCAACAGCTCATCGTTTAGTCCTAAAGAAAGCAGTTTCATCATGCTTTTAGCGCTCTCTTATTTCATCTTCTTACAACCCCTATGCGGGATGCTTGCGGATAAAATCAAACGCACCCAAATGCTGATGGTTTTTGCTATCACAGGGCTTATTGTAACGCCTGTTGTCTTTTATGGTATCAAGCATGCCACTGGCGTGTATGAAGCCCTATTTTATGAGATTCTCGCATTGAGCGCCATGAGTTTTTACACTTGCATTGCCGGGGTTATTAAGGCGGAATTATTCCCTGAACATGTGCGAGCGCTTGGCGTGGGTCTAGCCTATGCGATCGCCAATGCGCTTTTTGGAGGGAGCGCGAGTTATGTAGCGTTAGAGTTCAAACAGCATGGTTTTGAAGCGGGGTTTGTGGGCTATGTCATGTTGAGCATTATTATCTTTATGGTTATGGTTATCATATTCCCTAAAAAAACCTATTTGGAGTAAATCTTAGTTTTTATTTAATTTTTGCTATAATTTTTCCTTTTAAAAGGATTATTCGCATGCAAAATGGGTATTATGCGGCCACGGGAGCCATGGCTACACAATTTAACCGCTTGGATTTAACCTCTAATAATTTAGCTAATTTAAACACTAATGGCTTTAAAAGAGACGATGCGATTACAGGCGATTTTTTAAGGCTTTACCAACAATACCGAGAGCAACTGCCCTTAGAAGATCAAACCAAAGCGAGCGCGAAGTATTTAAACCGCAACCTCAATCGTGTGCCTATCCTATCAGAAATCTATACGGATAGAAGCCTTGGCGCGTTTGAAGAAACGCATAACCCCCTAGATTTTGCCCTAACAAGCCCTAACCTCTATTTTGCGATACAAACTAATGAGGGCGTCGCTTATACCAGAGATGGGCATTTTAGCGTGGATAAAGACGGCTTTTTAGTTACTCTTAATGGCTTTAAGGTGCTTTCACGCTCTGGCTTGAACGAAAAAGGAGGGATCATGCTCATGCCTGACGCTGAAATTGAAGTGGATCAAAATGGTGGAATCACTTTTAGGGATAATGAAGCCCAAATTCAAGCGGGCGCGTTAGCTTTAGTGAGTTTTAGCGAACCTAAAAACCTTAAAAAAATAGGGCAAAACCTTTATACCTATCAAGGCGAAGGCATCCATCAAGTCTCTGACTCTGGCGCGTTAAAACAATACATGCTAGAAAAAAGCAATGTCAATGCGGTGCGTGAGATGAGCGCTTTAATTGAAATCAACCGCTTTTTGGACATGTATTCTAAAGTGCTAAAAACCCATCAAGACGACATGAACGCTGAAGCGATCAACAAACTCGCTACAAAAGCTTAAACTTTTGGCGATTTTAAAATCCATAGGAGGGTTTTTGCGATACCCTAACTCCCTAATGATGCTTTTTAAAAGCCTTGTTAATCTTTTTTATATAGGATTAGTTTTAAAAGAGTTTAAAGAATTAAATGCCTTTTCTTTTGTAATCGCTTGCAAAGTAGACGGTAACGCAAGCTTCTCTTTATTTCGTAGTTTATAGCCGCTAACTATTCAACAATGATTCAATTTTAATTATTTCGTTTGTTGTTTAAAACGCTCTTTTTTGTGGTATTCTGTAAGCAACGCCCCCATTTTTCTTGTTATGGCTCTTGCGTTTTAAGCTCGTTTGTAGTAGGATATTCTCATTAAGGTTTGAGACGCTATAGTCGGTGTCATCTCTGTAATGATTAAAGAGTATCGCAATGATCTCTAATTCCCTTAATGTTTTTATCGCCCCAATCA
Organism: Helicobacter pylori; assembly: GCF_014496485.1. Classification (GTDB taxonomy): domain Bacteria; phylum Campylobacterota; class Campylobacteria; order Campylobacterales; family Helicobacteraceae; genus Helicobacter; species Helicobacter pylori_DD. Next base: position 101,639 of record NZ_JACTAX010000001.1, read on the forward strand.
AGCTTTTTGATTACCCACTTGATTATCAGCGTTCATTTTAAGATAGAGCCATTCCAAAAGCTTGTAAAAATTTCCTTTCTGCTTCCACTAAGTTAGGGTTTAAGGGCAAGTCATTCTTTAAAGCACTTGTATAGGCGGTGTGTGAACGAGAGCTTTTGTTTTTAAAGTCCAATTTGATTTTGTCTTTTTAACATAACCAACACTATATGATTAAAGAGATCTTTTTTCTTGTTTGTGAATGTAATTTTATATTTTTATTCCAACGCCAAGTCAATCAAAATTTGCCAATTCTCTTTATAATGTTGGAGTTGCGACAAACTCTTTGTGTTGCCCCATTCTTGTGTGTCTTCAATAGGGATAATATAGCATTCGCTCGTGCGAGTGTCTATCCCTAAAATCAAATCGCAATCTTTTTTGGTGTATTTGTAAGTGCGTTTGGGGGCATTCCTATCAATTTGAACCCCACTCCTATAGCCCCCTGTAAAATTCAAGGTATCTCCCCCTGTGCCTTTAATCTGTATCCTTAATAGTTTCTGCTTTCCCCCTAGATCCACAATAGCATCATATTTAGCGTTTGTAACATCCACTCTACTGCAAGGAAATCCTGCTTTAATCACTCTTCCTATAGCAATGAGTTCATCAGCGTTGCCATTCATTGTGCGAAAAATCCCCTTGTCAATACCGGTTAAATTGATGACCCAAGCTTGATGCGTATGATTATCCATAAACAACCTTTTTAATTTCTAACGCTAAAGCTTTAATCACAGGCACACTCACAGAATTACCAATTTGTTTATAAAGTTTGCTTTTAGTGGCATTAGGTAAAACATAATCTTTAGCGAAACCTTGAAAATTCAGACATTCTTTAGGCGTGAGTTTTCTTATACCTTGCTCGTCTAAAACTAAAGGCACATTATGCCCTCCTGTCCCCATGTTGGCTGTAAGAGTGGGGCAAAGATTGTTTTTATTTTCTCTTACATAATGCCTGCGCCATTGGTAGCAAGTGTCTCTTTTGGTGATTTCTTTTTTTAAAGTCTCATAAAAACGATACCGCTTGTAATAAAATTCCTCACCCACTTTTATTTCCAATAAATCCTTAATGCTTTGCGTGTGATTGATTTTTAAAGGAAAATGAAAACGCTTGTAATGGTTTTCATCTAAAAATCCTATAATATAAACCCGCTCTCTATTTTGTGGTATAGTAGAATATTCATAAGTGTTTAGTATTTTATAATGGACAAAATAGCCTAAGTTTTTTAAAGTTTCTAAAATAAATTTTAAGGTTTCCCCCTTATTATGGCTCACTAAATTTTTGACATTTTCTAATAATAAAACTTGAGGTTTTTTGGCTTGAATGATGCGAAACATTTCCATAACAATCGCCCCTCTTTCATCATTAAGCCCTTTTTGCAACCCAGCAATGCTGAACGCTTGACAAGGAAACCCTGCGCTTATCAACCCAACATCTTCTAATTCATTGGGGTTTAAATCTTTAATGTCTTGTTCTAAAAGCTTGTGTTTGAAATTAGCCCTATAAGTATTGCATGCGTCTTTGTCTAATTCATTCGCCCAGCTAATTTCAAAGCCCGCTTGTAAAAACGCGCATTCAAACCCTCCAATCCCAGCAAAAAGTGAGCCTACTTTCATCAAACGCCCTAATCAATCTTTAATATCGCTAAAAACGCTTCTTGGGGAAGTTCTACCTTGCCGATAGCCTTCATGCGTTTCTTACCCTCTTTTTGCTTTTCTAAGAGTTTTCTTTTTCGTGTAATATCGCCCCCATAGCACTTAGCCGTTACATTCTTACCGACAGATTTAATCGTCTCTCTGGCGATGATTTTATTCCCCACGCTCGCTTGGATAGCGACTTCAAAAAGCTGTCTTGGGATAAGCTCTTTCATCGTTTCCACTAAAGCGCGCCCCTTTTCATACGCCTTATTCTTATCTATAATGATAGAAAGTGCATCCACCACATCGCCTGCCACCCTCACATCTAGTTTCACCAAATGAGCCTCTCTGTTTTCTATAGGCTCATAATCAAAGCTCGCATACCCTTTCGTGCAAGATTTGAGTTTGTCATAAAAATCCATCACAATTTCATTGCTCGGCAAGGAATAAGTGAGCATGACACGAGACTGGTTCAAATATTCCATTTTTTCTTGAATGCCTCTTTTATTGTTCAATAACTGCATTAAATTACCCAAAAATTCACTCGGCGTGATGATTGTCGCCCTCACAAAAGGCTCTTTGATGCAAGCGATATGGTTTTCAGGGGGCAATTCGCTAGGGTTTTGAACGTATTTGATGCTATTATCCGTCAAATGCACTTCATACACCACCGTAGGAGCGGTAGCGATTAAGTTAAGGCCAAATTCCCTTTCCAGCCTTTCTTTGATCACTTCCATGTGCAATAACCCTAAAAAGCCCACCCTAAAGCCAAAACCAAGCGCCACGGAGCTTTCAGGCTCAAAATTCAAAGCGCAATCGTTAAGCTGGAGCTTCAATAACGCTTCTCTTAAATCTTCAAACCGGTCCGTTTCTATAGGGTAAAGCCCCGCAAAAACAAAGGGTTTAGCCGGCATAAAGCCTTCAATGGGTTTAGAGGTAGGGTTTTTAGCGTCTGTGAGCGTGTCGCCCACCGCAATATCCGTAACGCTTTTTAGCCCTAAACTCACAATGCCAATCTCGCCGCATTCTAAACTTTTGGTGGGGATTTTTTTCAAAGGGTTAGGGTAGTATAGCCCTAAAACGCCATGTCTTTTACCCGTCCCCATCACTAAAATTTCTTGCTCTGTGTTGATGCTCCCATCCATGATACGCACTAACGCTAGCGCCCCTAAATAATTGTCAAACCATGAATCATAAATGAGCGCTTTTAAAGGAGCGTTAGGATCACCGCTAGGGGCAGGAATGGTGGTAATGATTTTTTCTAACAAATCTTTAATGCCAAGCTTAGCTTTAGCGCTCACTTCATTAGCGTTAGAACAATCAATCCCTATCGTGTCTTCTATGTCCTGCTTAACCTCTAAAACATTCGCATTAGGCAAATCAATTTTATTGATCACCGGTAAAATTTCTAAATTGTTATCTAAAGCGATATAAGTGTTTGCAATGGTTTGCGCTTCCACGCCTTGAGTGGCATCCACCACCAATAACGCCCCTTCGCATGAACACAAAGAGCGAGACACTTCATAGCTAAAATCCACATGCCCTGGGGTGTCAATGAGGTTTAAAACATAATCCTCCCCCTTAAAAGTGTAATTCAGGCGCACGCTTTGAGCCTTAATCGTAATGCCCCTTTCTTTTTCAATATCCATAGTGTCCATCACTTGGCTCTTCATTTCTCTGTTACTGATAGCGTTGCATTCAAAAATCAAACAATCCGCTAAAGTGCTTTTACCATGGTCAATGTGAGCGATAATGGAAAAATTGCGGATATTCTTCATTGGCGTAGGCGTCTTTTCTTTCATCTCTCTTGTCCTAAATCTTTTAAAATAGCGTCAGTCAAACTCTCTGTATCTAAGCCTAAGGATTTTTCCACTAAAGCGGTGTTCCCATGCATGATAAATTCGTCAATGATTTCAAAGCTTTTAACAGGTTTTAAAATATTTTGTTCGCTCAAAAACTCTAAAATCGCGCTAGCCACCCCCCCAAGCTTGTAATTATCGCTAAAAACATAGAGCTTTTGATAAGGGGCAACGATCGCGCTTAAATTGTGATCTAAAGGTTTAAGGAATCTCAAATCCAAAAGCGCGCATTCTATGTTTTTTTCTTTTAAAGCCAGTTGGACCAAATGCGCCCTCCCCACGCCATTACCATAGCCAATGAGTAAAATTTCGCCCTCTTTTTTCAACAATTCGCTTCGCCCCAAAACAAAACCGCTAGGCTCAAAAACCCCCTCTTTTAATACAAACGACCCCCTAGGGTAGCGGAACGCGCAAGGGCTTGAATCATGCTCATTAGCAAAATACACGGCGTTTTTTAAAGTCTCGTTGTCTCGTGGGGCAAAAATGACCATGTTAGGGATAGAGCGCAAATACGACACGTCTAAAAGCCCTTGGTGTGTCTCGCCATCTTCGCCCACAATCCCAGCCCTATCAATGGCTAATTTAATCGGCAAGCTAGAAATACAAGCGTCATGCACAATAGAATCATAAGCCCTCTGTAAAAAAGTAGAATAAATACTCACAAAAGGTTTAAACCCCTCTTTAGCCATAGCGCTGCTAGAAGTTAAAGCGTGTTGCTCAGCGATAGCGACATCAAAAAAGCGCAAAGGGTAAGCGTCAATGAGTTTGTCTAATCCTGTGCCGCTAGGCATCGCCGCGGTTACGCCTACGATTTTTTCATCTTTCTTGGCCAATTCTAAAAGGGTGTTAGAATACGCTTCAGTGGGCGATAAAATCGCGCTTTTGGATTTTTTAGACAAACCGGTATCCAAATCAAAAGGCCCCACCCCATGCCATTTTTCATAGCGCCCTTCAGCGATCTTATAGCCTTTGCCCTTTAAGGTTTGCGCATGGATTAGCACCGGTTCTTTAAGCTCTTTGGCTAATTTCAAGGTTTCAATAATCGCATTCAAATCATGCCCGTTAATAGGCCCTATATAGTTAATGCCCAATTCTTCAAAAAACACGCCCGGGGTGATGAGTTTGAAAGATTCTTCAAAACGGCTCGCTAAGTAATTCACGCTTTCAGGTAAGGTGCTTAAGATTTTTTTAACTTTAGAGCGGAAAGACTGATAAAACGGGCCTTTCATCAGCTGGCTAAGGGCTTTGGATAAGGCTCCAATAGGCGTGCTGATACTCATTTCATTATCGTTCAAAATCATGATCATGGGGTATTTCCTATCGCCCAGTTCGTTTAAGGCTTCATAAAAAATCCCTGCACTAATGCTCCCATCGCCTAATAAAGCGATAGGCATGCCTAGTGCTTGTTTCAAACAAAAAGCTTTAGCCACCCCCACGCCTATAGATACCGAAGTGGAGCTATGCCCAGCGATGAAATAATCGTATGCGCTCTCGCTGGGTTTAGTAAAGCCGCTCAAACCCTTGAATTGCCTCAAAGTGCTAAAGCTTTCAAAACGCCCGGTTAAAAGCTTATGGGCGTAAGCTTGGTGCGAAGTATCAAAAATAAAAGGGTTTTTTTGGCAATCAAATAGGGCATGCATGCCCACAATCAGCTCCACAGCCCCTAAAGAAGAGCTTAAATGCCCCCCATTAGCGCTCACCACTTCTAAAATACGATTCCTTAGCGTTTGACACACCAACTCCAAGCCTGCAATATCATTAGGGTTTAAATCAAAAGTTTTATTTTGCAAAATCACACCTTAAAATTTTCCAACACGCTTTCTTTGAGCGTTTTAAAGCGCTCCATTAAATTCCCATCAAGGCTCCCGTTAGAGCTAGTGATCATAACGCCTCCTTTAGAAATAGCCTCATTGCTCTCTAATTTGATTTTGGAAGCGTTTTGCAAACGCTCGTTTAAATAAGGGTAATCCAAGGGATTGACTTTTAAATGAATATCCGTTGCGTCTAAAACGTTTTTTAAAAGCTCTTCAGCTAAAGCAAGGGCTACTTTTTGGCTGTTGTCTTCCACTTCTTTAAGGATCACTTCTTTAGCTATATCTATTGCAATCGCGCTCAGTTCCTTTTCTAAAGCCATTAGATGATCTTGTGATTTTTTCATTTTTTCATCTAAAGCCGTGATCGCATGCAAAAGCTGGTTCTTTTCTTCATTCACGCTGTGAGTGAGCTCGTTACGCATTTTTTCTTCGCCCTCTTTAAAGCCGATTTTATAGCCATCGTTTTTAGCGTTTTCAATCAAAGCTTTGCTCTCTTCTTGGGCTTTTTCAAATTGCATTTGCAATTTCACCAAATGGCTTGAAAGCTCATCGGTTTTTTTCAATAAACAATCAATCAAATCGTTTTCTATCGCTTTTTTTTCCAAAGGCTCTTGGGGGTGGTTAGGCGTTTCTAAAGACGCGCCATTAGGATTAGTTTTAGGGGGTAAATTCGCCATGCTCTTAAATTCGTATTTTTGAATGTCATGTTTATTCAAATGGTCTTTTTGGATCAAGTTTTTACGGCTATTCAATGACATCTTCCTCTTCACCGGTTTGGATCACGCCTTTTTCTTGCAAGCTCTGCACGATTTCAATGATTTTCCTTTGAGCCACATCCACATCTTTGATTTTGACTGCCCCTAAATATTGCATTTCTTCTACAAACTGCTCTGCAGCCCTACTGCTCATGTTGTTTAAGAATTTATCGGTTAAATCTTTCGTGGAAGTTTTTAACGCCAAAGACAAGTCTTTTTTGTCCGCTACTTTCAAAATCTCTCTGATGGCGAAATTGTCTAGTTTGGCTATATCTTCAAAAGTGAACATCATTTCTTTAATCGCGCCGGCGAGCTTGTTATCCACGCTTTCAATGCGAGCGAGCGTGGTTTTAGCGCTCTTTTGGCCTAAGCGGTTAAAGATTTCAGCCACCGCTCTCAAACCACCCACTTCAATTTTATAGCTGGTGAGCGATTCTAGTTTGTTTTCTAACACCGTGGAAACCCTTTTAACCACTTGGGGCGATATTTCGCCTAAATTCGCCATTCTAATAGAAATCTCGGCTTTCATTTCATCAGGGAAATAGCTCAAAGTCTCAGCCGCATTAGGGGCTTCCATGTGGGCTAAAATCAAGGCAATGGTTTGAGGGTGTTCGTTAATGATGAAATCAGCGAGTTGTTGGGGCTTGATTTTGCCTAAATAAGCGAAATTTTTTTGCGTTTGCAAGCTTTTAGTGAGTTTGTCCATCACTTTTTTAGCTTCTTCGCTCCCTAAAGTCCTGGTTAAAAGCTCTCTAGCGTATTCTAAACCACCGGTATTGATGTATTGGTTAGACTGAAAAATCGCAAAAAATTCCTCTAAAACCGCCGCACCGATTTGCTTATCTGTGCCGTTTAATTGCACGATTTGCTTAGAAATCTCTGTAATAGAGTCAATGTCTAAATGTCTTAAAATCTCGCCTGTGGTGTCTTCGCCCACTTGAATGAGTAAAATGGCGATTTTTTCACTCATGGAAAGTTCGTCTAATTGAGCCTTTTGTTTGGGGGTAAGCTTGGTTGCCATTTTTAACCTTTTTTAACCTTTCGCGCTGTCTGAAGAGATTTCATCTTTGATTAGGAGTTTAAAGAGCGTTGCGATTTCATCAGGACGCTCTTTAAGGGTCCCTCTAATCTTTTCTAAAATAATTTCGTATCTTACTTCTTCTTCGCTAAAGGTTGCATTAAGCCCTAATTGATCTTCTACTTTTTTTCTCAAATCGCCGAGTTTGTTCAACTCATCTTCTTCTTCATCCATTTCTTCAAACATGGATTTCACTTCCTTATCTTCATCAGGCACCACTTCCAGCATGCGTTCGCTGAAAGGCACGATCACTTTTTTATAGAAAATGAATAACACTATAAACACCAAAATATACTTGATTAAAGGCGTGAATGAGCCTAAGATTTTTTGAGTTTTATGCATGATTTTTTCGCTCAAAGTAGCGTTGTCAATCATAGGCGCCATAGGGTTAAACTCAAAATTACTCACCGCCACATCATCGCCTCTATTTTGATTATAACCAATGGCTTGTTTGACTAAAGCGTTGATTTTTTTAAGCGATTCATCGCTCAAAGGCTCGTATTCTAAAGCGTTTGCCCCGTCTTTAAGCGCGATTTTATACTTGCCATCCACCACAACCGCCGCATTCAAACGCACTAAAGTGCCAAACTCGCCCTTGATCTCGCTAATGGTTTTACCCACTTCATAATTGGTCGTGTTTTGAGACTTTTCGTATTTTTCTGGCTCTTTATTGTCTTTCAATCCTTGCACAGGCCCGATATTGCTCACAACCCCCGGCACACCGCCAACTTGTTTTTTAGGAGCGCCTTCTTTTTTTTCTTCTAAATTTTGCTCGCTCCTTACGACATTATTGGGATCAAAAGTCTCTTTAGTGCTTTTCTTTTGGCTGAAATCAAACTCCGCATTGACCCTTGCGACCACCTTGTTTTTACCCCCCACAATAGGGGCTAAGATATTGACAATCTTATTTTCTAAAATGTTTTCAAAATTTTGTTTGTAATGCAATTGCTCTAGGGCTAATTCTTTGGAGTTTTCTAGTATATCGCCCTCGCCTATTGATTCGCCGTTTTCATTCACGATTTTCACATTTTCTATCGTGAGTTTAGGCACAGCTGCAGCGATTAAATTTTTAATCCCTAAAATTTGAGTGGGTGAAAGCTTCATGTCAGGCTTGAGTTTGAGCATCACCGAAGCGCTAGGAGGCACTTCTTTAGCCACAAACACGCTGTCTTTAGGGATTGCAATATGCACATTGGCTTTAAGAATAGGGTTTAAACTTTCAATCGTACGCGACAATTCCCCCTCAATGGCGCGAATGAGTTTGATATTTTGATCAAAATCAGTCGCCCCAAAGTCTTTAGTGTCAAAGATTTCAAAGCCCACTTTACTCGTTTTAGGGATCCCTTGAGAAGCCAAAGTGATCCTTTCTTCATACACTTTATCTTTAGGGATAAGAATGGTGTCATCTCTTGAGACTTTATAAGGGATTTGGTTTTGCTGGAGGTGCTGCAAGATTAAAGCGTTATCGCTAGAGTCTAAGCCTTCAAATAAAACCCCATAACCCCCTTGCGCGTAGTCTTTTTCTTTAAAAGGATAGAGCAACAAAAACACAAGCAAGGCGGTGATCAAAACCCCCGCTGCGATCAGGGCGATTTTTTGCTTTTTATTGAGCTTGATGAAAAAATCAACAATCCGTTGCAATAATACCTTTAAATCCAATATTAAAACCTTGATAAAATTTTCATTCTTTTAAGCCGTTCGCTTAGATCTTTTGGAACACGCTCAAATAAATCCCTATGGAAAAACAAGCCCCTAACGCCCCTAAACAAAACCCTCCTAAAACACTGCTAAAAGACACCCCTAAAACAATCAGCACTAAGCCTATTAAAAAAATCAAACCAAGCAAACTACAAGAAAGAATGTTTTGAAATATTTGATGCGTGATCAAATGGGGTATCAATAAAACAAGCAACCCATAAAATAGCGTCAAAGAAAGCACGATAGCGCTAGGGAAATTAGCGCTGTGCGAAAGCCATTGAATGGAGTGTGTAAAAAGGTGTTTTAAAGATTCTAAAAGGGCTTCAAACAGAACCACGCTTAGCACAAACCACACCCCAAGCGCTAAATTTTTACGATACAGGCTTAAAAACACCCCCACTAACAAGCTCAAAGGCAACACGAATTGAGAAGAGCCTAAAAAAACAACGCGTTGGAGCGTTTGATCTAAAATAGGGCTAGAAGAATTTGAACGCATCAAGTTAAAAATCGCATGGTCCATTGAATTAGTGTAACCAAAAAGGACTAAACCAGCAATAAGGATAAAAAACGCGCTAAAAACGCCCCCTAAAAGAAACAGGGTTTTAACTGGTAATAAGAAAAATGGTTTGGGTTGTGTGGAAACATTTTTGAAAGAATTTTCAGCCATTATTTAAAACCCTTTTAGTCAGTTCATTCAAAATGGATATTATACGCCAACGAATTTTAAAATTGCTCTTAAAAGTTTTAAGACAATGAAGTTTAAACGCATAAAAGCTTTTTATTTTAATCAAACCTAACTAATAAGAAACTGAAATTGTTTTTTTTTTTTTGAAATCGTTTTAATTTTTGCCCTCTTTTAAAGCTTTTTAACCCTTTTTAGACTACAATTTTAAGAAGTAAAAATCAAAGGAACGCAATAACTTATGGATAGAGCCAAATTTATATTCGTTACAGGGGGCGTGTTAAGCTCTCTAGGGAAAGGGATTTCATCTTCTTCAATCGCTACGCTTTTACAGCATTGCAATTACCAGGTTTCCATTTTGAAGATTGATCCTTATATTAATATTGATCCAGGCACCATGAGCCCTTTAGAGCATGGGGAAGTGTTTGTAACTAGCGATGGCGCTGAAACGGATTTAGACATCGGGCATTATGAACGCTTTTTGAACAGGAATTTAACGAGGTTGAATAATTTCACTACCGGGCAGATTTTTTCAAGCGTGATAGAAAACGAAAGGAAAGGGGAATATTTAGGCAAAACCATTCAAATCGTCCCCCATGTAACCGATGAAATCAAAAGGCGCATTAAAAGCGCGGCTAAGGGGTTGGATTTTTTAATCGTGGAAGTGGGCGGAACCGTGGGCGATATGGAGGGCATGTTTTATTTGGAAGCGATCCGCCAGCTTAAATTGGAATTAGGGAATGAAAAAGTCATTAATGTGCATGTAACCTTGATCCCCTATATCCAAACCACTAACGAATTAAAAACCAAACCCACGCAACACTCCGTCCAGGAATTAAGGCGCCTTGGCGTAACCCCTCAAATCATTTTGGCGCGATCGCCTAAGCCTTTGGATAAAGAATTGAAAAAGAAAATCGCTTTGAGTTGCGATGTGGAGCAAGACAGCGTGATTGTGGCCACAGACACTAAAAGCATTTACGCATGCCCCATTCTTTTCTTGCAAGAAGGCATTTTAACCCCCATTGCCAGACGCTTTAATTTGAATAAGTTGCACCCCAAAATGGCGGCTTGGAACACTTTAGTAGAAAAGATTATCGCTCCTAAACACAAAGTCAAAATTGGTTTTGTGGGCAAGTATTTAAGCTTGAAAGAATCTTATAAATCCTTGATTGAAGCCCTAATCCATGCGGGCGCGCATCTGGATACGCAAGTCAATATTGAATGGCTGGATAGCGAGAATTTTAATGAAAAGACGGATTTAGAGGGCGTTGATGCGATTTTAGTGCCTGGGGGCTTTGGAGAAAGGGGGATTGAGGGCAAAATTTGCGCCATTCAAAGGGCTAGGTTAGAAAAACTCCCCTTTTTAGGGATTTGTTTGGGCATGCAATTAGCGATCGTGGAGTTTTGCCGCAATGTTTTAGGCTTGAAAGGGGCTAACTCTACGGAATTTAACCAACGCTGCGAATACCCTGTGGTGTATTTGATTGAAGATTTTATCGATCAAAACCACCAAAAACAGGTGCGTACCTATAATTCGCCATTGGGTGGCACCATGCGATTAGGCGAATACGAATGCGAAATCATGCCTAACAGCTTGTTAGAAAAAGCCTATAAAAAGCCCAATATTAAAGAAAGACACCGCCATCGTTATGAAATCAACCCCAAATACCGCCAAGAGTGGGAAAATAAGGGCTTGAAAGTGGTGGGCTTTGGGGCGAATCATTTGATTGAAGCGATTGAATTAGAAGATCACCCGTTCTTTGTGGGGGTGCAATTCCACCCGGAATTCACTTCCAGGTTGCAAAGCCCTAACCCTATTATTTTGGATTTCATTAAGAGCGCTCTTCATAAATCCTAATCTAAAAGAATGAAACAAAAGCTTAAAGCTCAAATCAAAGAGCGAGTGGCTTCTATCGCTTATAATGAAAAAGGGTTTCCTAGCCCCTTTTTATTTAAAGACTTGAAAAAAGCCGCGCTCAAAATCATAGAAGCCATGCGCGCAAACACAGAAATTTTAGTGGTGGGCGATTATGACGCTGACGGCGTGATTAGCTCTGCTATCATGGCAAAATTCTTTAAAAGTTTGAATTACAAGCATGTCCGCATTGCAATCCCTAATCGCTTCATGGATGGCTATGGGATTTCTAAAAAATTTTTAGAAAAACACCATGCCCCTTTAATCATCACGGTGGATAACGGGATTAACGCCTTTGAAGCCGCTCAATTTTGCAAAGAAAAAAATTACACCCTAATCATCACCGATCACCATTGCTTACACCATGATAAAATCCCAGACGCTTATGCGGTGATCAACCCCAAGCAACCAGATTGTGATTTTATCCAAAAGGAAGTGTGCGGGGCGTTGGTGGCGTTTTATTTGTGCTATGGTATCCACCAGCTTCTAGGAAAAGAAAAAAGCCATTCTAGTGAGTTATTGTGCTTAGCGGGCGTGGCGACTATTGCTGATATGATGCCTTTGACTTTTTTTAACCGCTTTTTAGTTTCTAAAGCCTTGTATTTTTTGCAAAAAGAATCCTTAGGGGCGATGGGGTTTTTACGCCAAAGAGAAGTTTTTAGAAAACGCTCTTTAAAAGCGAGCGATATTTCTTTTAATATCGCCCCTTTAATCAATTCCGCAGGGCGCATGCAAGACGCTAAAATGGCTTTAGATTTTTTAAGCGCGAATAATTTTCAAGATGGCTATTCTTTGTATGAACGCTTGAAAGCATGCAATACGAAGCGTAAAATGATCCAACAGCAGGTTTTTGAAGAAGCTTTTAAGCATGCGATGGTTGGAGAAAAAATCATCATCGCCTTTAAGGATGATTGGCATGAGGGCGTGCTTGGGATCGTGGCTTCAAAGTTAGTGGAAGCCACTCAAAAGCCAAGCCTGGTTTTTACTTTTAAAGAAGGGGTGTATAAAGGGAGCGCTCGTAGCTCTTCAAATATTGACTTGATTGACGCTTTGAATGGGGTTTCTTCTTTGTTGCTCGGCTATGGAGGGCATAGGCAAGCGTGCGGGTTGAGTGTTGGAAAAAACAATATCGTCTCGCTCTTTGAAACTTTAGAAAATTTTGATTTTAAAGTCTTGCCTTTTTGTGAAGAAGAACCCCCTTTAACGCTCAAATTAAAAGACATTGACAGAGAGCTTTTAGAGATTATAGAGATGGGCGAACCTTATGGGCAAGAAAACCCTGAACCCCTATTCCAAGCAAAAAATTTAGAAGTCATAGAAGAAAAAATCATTAAAGAAAGCCACCAGGTTTTGCGTTTTAAGGATAAAGAATGCGTCAAAGAGGCTATTTATTTTAACACTGAGCGGTTTTTGAAAGCGGGCGAAAAGGTGAGCGTGCTTTTTAGCGTGGAATTAGATGAGTGTTCTAATGAGCCTAAAATGTTTGTTAAAAGTTTGTTGTAGTGCCTTTTGTTGAAGAAGAATTTGAAATTTTAAAACCCACCAAAGCCTTGTTTTTGGTGCGCGATGTTTTAAAATGCTCTTTAAAAGAAGCCCAACGGCACCTTGACAAGCAACGCCTAAAACAAAACCAACAAGCCGTGCGTAAATCCCAAATCATTCAAGGGGTCGTTCGCTTGATTTATTTCAAGCCTAATGAAAAACAAGAAAAGCTTGTTTTTGAGACGAAAGATTTTGGCGTGTTTGACAAACCCGCTCAAGTCTATACCCACCCTAAAGGCTATTTTTACCATGAAAGCTTATTAGATTGTATCCAATCTCATTTTAGCAAAAACGCCCACCCAGCCCACAGGCTAGACTATGAAACGAGCGGGTTAGTTTTAGCGGGCAAAACCTCACAAAGCGTTAAGGATTTAAAAGCGCTTTTCATGCAAAAAAAAGTGAAAAAAACTTATTTGGCGCTAGCGCATGGGTTGGTGGATAAAAGTATCATCATAGACAAACCCATTCTAACGCCAGAAAACATTCAAAAAGATTTGCACATTCGATCTCAAATTTCTCCTTTAGGCAAGCCTTCAATTACTCTTGTTGAACCTTTAAGATATAACCCTTTTTTGGATATAAGCCTACTCAAAATAACCCCGCTCACCGGGCGCACGCACCAGATCCGCTTGCATTTAAGCAGTATAAATCATAGGATCGTGGGCGAGGGGCTTTATGGGGTGGCAGATGAAAACGCTAGAGAATACCTTCAATTAAAGCACGAAAATAACGCCCCATTACTCATGCTCCATGCCGCTAGTTTAGAGTTTGAATTTAAAGGGGCGATCTATCAAATCGCTTCCCCAATGCCTGAACGCTTCATGCCGTTTTTGAAAGATCTACCGCTCTTTTATTGATTGTTCTTTTGGTTGTCCTCTTCTGGGGTTTAGTTGAGTTTTTCCACATGCGCTTTAACGCTTATTGTTTCTATATTTTTTAAATCCTCTTGAAGTTCTTGGCTGAATTTGGTAATGCTGTTATCAAAACCCATTTTGTAGCTTTCTTTCAGATATTTTTTCACTTCATTGATGTTGTTCAAAATTTCTTTTTTGAAATCATCTCTGTGGAGCCATTCATCAATATAATTAAAAGCCACATCAGCCCCAAGAGCTGATAAGACGCCACCCACGGCTATGCCAAACTTTGCGAGGAATTTAGCCCCTAATTTAGTGCCAAGCCTTTTCACAAGCTTTGGGGCTAGCCCTTTCATAAGTGCACTAGCATGCACACTAGCCGTTGCCCCTATTATCGCTGCGAAACCCATTTTTAAGTTCAAATCTCTTTCTATTCTGTCATCAATATTTTTTAAAGATTCCGCAACTTGAGAAATACCAGCCACTCCTTGTGTGGCAATCTTTTCTGTATCCTTTTTGTGCTGGCGCAACAAGCTTATAAAAGCATCAGAAATGTTGTCTGTCATCGTTTTTAATCGTTGTTTGTAATCAGCCCCTAAAAGTTTTTCCTGTAATTTATTGAATAATGCGTCTTCGGCGCTCAAGCCGATCTTTTTAGCTACAAAAAGGGCAAACTCGCTATAATTTCCCTTGAGAGAGTAGTGCCAGTCTAAGAACTTATCCACATTGTTTTCTATTGGATCAAAAAGATTGTCTATTTGAGCGTCCACCTTGCTATGCATTTTATCCTTACTGCTACTCAGCAAATCGCTTATTTCTTGTTGGTGGCTATCAAGATTATTTTTTATTAGATCTGATATTAAATCTGGAAAAGTTTCGATGATTGTTTTTGTGCGAGCTGTTTTGATCGCTTGACTGGGTTCATTATATGGGATGCTACTTAAAATTAGGATAAAGTATGAATAAAAAAATAATTCCTAAAGGAATGTACTTTCTTTCTTAATAATTTCTAAAAGAATGTAAATATACTTTCTTTCTTCCTTTTTTTAATTTCTTGTTCTTTTTCTTATGTTAGCTTTTCTAGCTCTTGCTTTTGCTTTTCTGGCTCTAACTTTGGTCTTGCTTGCTCTAGATCTTCTTTAACATCATTTTCCACACTCACCACTAATACATTTTGATAAACAATAAATGATTTGAGCGCTCAGCCTGCTGATGGCTATCCCGCTAAGAGCGTTATAGATGATAAACGCTACCCAGCCCGCAACCATAAACCCCTTATTTAAGCCCATGCTCTCTGCTTTGTGCATGCCCCACCAAGTAACCCCCTCTAACATTTTTTAAATTCTAAAACATAACTCGTATAATCACAATTTGAATAAGCGGAATCACTCGCTGCCTTAATAGTGTCTATCAAAGCTGGTTTCAAATAATCGGGCATGTTGCCATGATAGATCACATAGCAACTCAAGCCAATGAAGAAAAGAGTCCCCACAAAAGCGCTCACTTCTCTAGACATCAGCATCAAATAATCTTCTTTGATGATACTCTTAAGCATCTCTTCAAGCACGCCAAACACCGCAGCGCAAACAACGATAGTGCAAAAAACAAGCCCCCATATCATCCAATTATAGTCCAGCACGCTATAAGCGATGGATATGGATGTAAAAATTGAAAAAATAAAATAAAAGCAAGACACCATTATTGGGGAGTGTAGCATCTTGGATAAGAAGGATTCGCTATTCACGAAACACTTGGCGAAGCACTTCCTCTGATGCATTTTTAAAGAAATATAGCTGTAAGCGACAATCCCTAGTATCAGCAGCACAAAGACCAACGAGAAGCAGGACTTATCGTAAGTCAAACGCCACAAGCCCAACAACACCCCAACGATCACGCTTGTGCCCAGAATGATTTTAAAAAAATAAGACATTATCTTTTATCCCTCTTATTTTTGAAGCGTTTGTTAGGGTTGTCTTTAAGGAGGAAGATCTTAAACGCTACCAGTATCAAAGATAGTGAGAATATCGTTAGCGCTACTATCCAAAAAAGATCCTTGCTGACAAAGTAAAGGATTGCGCTCTCTATCAAGCAAATGAGCGAAACGCCGTATTTAAACTTAAGCTTTAAGATCTTATGGTGGGACACAACCATAGCGACCAAAAACCCGACAGACCCGCCAAGGAGCGATAAAACCCACAAAGCTTTTTCAGGAATACGCCACATTTTTTGCTCAATTTTTATCCACCAGCATGAGAATAAAAATCAGAATATTGACTATGAGCAACCAAACGATAGAAGCAAATTCCACGCTCACCCTTTCAAGAGCGTTTTAACAACCCAAACGCTACCACTTGGCTTTTTAGAGAGAGAGAGAGAGAGAGAAAGCAAAATTTTAAGATTGATTCTCAAATCTATTCCTTTACAAAAGTTAAGACTGGGTGTTTTAACATGATTTTTGACCTGCTCGCATCAAGCCCTTACTTTTTAACATTTCCGCTCCCTTGCTTTTTTAAAGCCTCCCTAAATTACTACACCACTCCCCCAATAAACACAACGCGCCCAAGCACAAAGCCCTAAAAAAGGCCTTTTTGAAATTCTTTAGCATGACACTCTTTCTTATTCCCCAAGCAAAATACAGCCCTCGTTCAAATATTCTTTCAAAATCTCTCGCCCCTTAGGGGTTTTCATCAAAATAGATATTATTTGGCTTCTCAACCTCTCAGGCTCTTCTCTGTTGGCGTTTTTGGTCAGATCGTATTCGTTGAAAAAATACGGCATGACTGACTTTGATTTGAGCTCAAGCCCCACCTCTTTGATCACCTTTTCTATCGTGTATTTTTTCTTACAATGTTTTTCGCAACCCCCCAATTTCAAAATTTCCATATTCCTTGACGCTCTTTTTTTCACTTGATTGAAATACGGGCTTTTTTGCAGTCTCTCCACAGCCAAAGCATAATTCTTATCCTCTATGGCCTTGATGAATTGCTTGAATTTGAGCAGTCCGTTCAAGCCTAAATTGTAGCTCAAATCCAAGATGACCATTCTCCTCATTGCGTCCAAATTTTTATACCACCCATAAGAGAGAATAGCCTTATAATTCTCTTTTAATATATCAGTTAAAAGCCCATACGCTTTGGTGATACGCTTACCCTCATAAGAATAAACGCTCAAATTATAGCCATAGCCAATCGTGGGATGCTCCGTCTTGTCGGTATAAATAGAAGGCGAAAACCCCTCTGAATCCACTATCAAAAACGACGCCGCTAAGATCAATTTGCTAAGATAAAGCGTCCAACACCCTTTTAGCTGCCTTTATTATTCTTAGCTTTCAATTCTTCTAGTTTTTTTGAAATGATTTCTTCAGTAACGCTAGAGAGTCTCTCTCCATCATGCTTACCCTCTGGGGTTTCTTTGCTCTGTAATTCTTCTTGTTTTTTTGAAATAATCTCTTCAGCGATGCTAGAGAGTTTTTCCGCATTTTTGGTGTCTTTGTAGTTGGAGCGGTTTTTTAAATTCTCTCTGATTTGCCTTTTTCTTTGGATTAACGCAAACATTTTTTGGCTGAATTGGTAGCATTTGCGCGCGCTTATAATGATCACGCCCCACTTGATTAGTAAAGCGATCAAAAGCCAAACAAAAGAGCTAGAAGTGTCCAATAAAAACTGGCGCACATCGCTATAAACCCAAATATCCACTAAAATAATTAACAGAGTGATCAAAATAGAAAACGCAATGCTTTTAAACCTAAAAAGCCATGCCACGATCACAAACCCTCTCGTGTGCCTGTGGGCTAACAGCCAGCGTTCATTCTTTTCGCTAAAAAAATTCATCAAACCAGAAATTACGCTATTTTTCTTGCTCATTTTCGCCCTTTTCCCAAACTTCTTTAAAATGCTTGGTGGTTTTTTCTTGTTTTTCTTTCAATTCTTTAGCGTGGATTTGTTCTAACAACCTTTTTTCTTCAGCTTCAAACATGATTTTTAATTCTTCTTCATTAAAATCGCTCAGTTGCATGTTCTCTTTTATCAAGCGTTTTTCTACGATTTTAACCGCTTGCTCCCTGATTTTTTGAGATTTTTCTTTAAAAAGCGCTCGTTTGGTTTTTTGAAAGACTTCACTAGAATTTTTTTGGATCGTTTGTTTGCAAGAATCTAAAAAATCCCTAACTTGATGCATAATTTTCATGGTTATCCGTTTTTAAAGAGTTTTTAAGACTAATGACCCCTAAAAGAATACCAAAAAAAAATTAAAACTCTCTAGTAAATGTCTTCTTAAAAGAATAAGGAGCATTTTGGCGATGTTCTAACCCCCTAAAATAGGGCTTTTGTGGGATAGTTTCTAGATGAGACTATCGCATGCTTTTTGTCCCCTATTTCAATTCTTTGAGTATCTCGCATGTCTTTTGAAATCCTAGTTTGCATGCTTTAGAGTAAAAGTAAGCGGCTTTTATTGAGTTTTTTTCTACTCCATACCCATTTAGTTCATATATATACCCTAAATTAAAACACCCTTCACCATCTTTTAAATCACACGCTTTAGAGTAGTATTGAATGGCTTTTTCCAAACGCTTTTTTAACCTAGGTTCTCTCCTAATTACCAGATTTTCACCCTCATATAGATAACCTAGACTAACACACCCCTTAGCATAGTTTAAATTACAAGCTTTTTCAAAGTATTCCTTAGCTTGAATATAATACTTCTTAGCCTCAAGACTATCTCCTCTAAATGCACCACCCCCACCACTCACGGCAAAATCAAGAATCTCTTTGCCCTGATCAGCAAGCTCTTCAGGGTTTGGCTCTGCCATTAACCCCCCCCCCAATAAACACACAACACAAGCATAAAACCCTAAAAATCGCTTTTTTGAAACTTAGCATGACGCTTCTCCCTTTATTAAAAAATTCAGACTTTATTATTATAATCAAATATTGATGACTAAAACCTTTTAATTTTCATAAATGGGGTTTTAGTTGTTTTGTTTTACAATAAAAATCATAAGGAGATAGGAATATTTTGCGTTTAATCCCCCTAACCCAAAAAGAGTGCTTGTAAAAAATACCTTTGAGCATTTTTTATACTAGAATTTTATCCCTAATGATTTTTTAAAACCTGTTGGCAATAGCGCTCTAAAATCCTACAAGCGCTCAAAGAGTCTAACCGGCCGTCTTTGATAGCGAACCTCTTGTTTTTCTTGCCCAAATGCTCTAAATTTTCATAGGCTTCTACGCTGGAATTATCTTCATTAATAAAAACGATTTCGCCCTTAAAATCTACAAGCTTGATAAAATGCTCAATACGGGCGTGGGTATCCGCATAGCTTTCATTAGGCTTGCCCACCACTAGCACTTGAATGTCTTTTTTTCTCAATAAATCGCTCAAATCCCTAGAAGCTTGATTTCTGTTGTGGCGCAAAATCGCTTCTAAAGGCAAGATAACGCTGTTTAAAAACACAGCGATACCAATGCGTTTTAACCCCACATCGCATGCTAAAATCATGCTAACACCACGAGATGATTGATGCGCTTGATCTTACCCAACAGCTCGTATTCTAAAAGTTTATCCCCAAATTTGAGATACGCTTCTTCATAGCTAGGGTTTTTCGCACAATATTCTAAAAATTCATCTTTCATTTCAGGCATTTCCTTTAAATGGTAGTCTTTTAAAAGGGTGTTTATAAAATTTTGAATATTAAATATCCCTTGAGCCTGCCCTTTTTCTAAAAGCTCATTAGTGCCATCGCTCTCGTTCAAGCGTTGGGGTAAAACAAACAAGGGTTTTTGGTATTTTTGGGCTAATCTCGCGCTGCTCATAGAGCCGCTTTTTAAATCCGCTTGGGGGATAATGACCGCATCGCTTAAAGCGATCACCAGGCGGTTTCTCGCTAAAAAAGAGCCTTTAATGGGCATGAAGTCTTTTTCATATTCGCTTAAAATCAGGCCGTTTTGCGCGATTTCTTGGATCACTTTATGGTTGTTCGTAGGATAGATCAAATCCAAACTGCAAGGCGAAAGCATGATCGTTTTTGGTAAGGCGTTTTCTTGAGCGATAATATCCACGCCTAACGCTCCCCCGCTCACAATAACCGCGCCATTTTTAGCAAGCTCTCTGGCTAGGGTGATCGTGTGTTGCTTGCTGTAAGGGGTGGGTCTTCTTGTGCCGATGATAGCCACTTTTAAAGGCGCTTCTAAAAGCTTGGTATCGCCCACACAATAGAGCTTTTTAGGGGGGTCTTTGAGAATGTCAAAGGCTTTAGGGATATTCTCTAGCGTGCTGTATTGGAAATTACTTTTCATTTCAAACTATTTAGGCAGTATGATCTCTACTTCAATCGTTTCCACGCTCTGGTTGCTGTCAAGGGTTTTGAAATGGATGTCTGAAGATTTAGTGTATTTTTGAATGACGGCAATGATTTCTTTACGCATTTCTTCCATATAAGGTAAATTTAAGGTGCGCTCTTTGGCTAAAATCAATTTCAATCTATCGGTTGCGGTGGTCGCACTCCCTTTGTTTTTAAAAAGATCAAACAAACTCATGAAAATATCCCTTTTAACGCGCTAAAAAAGCCTCTTTTAGCCTTAAATTCCACATATTCCACTTCTTCGCCTAAAATCCTTCTGGTGATGCGTTGGTAAGCTTTCGCGCTCTCGCAGTCCGTGCGAATCACCGGCTCGCCCTTGTTGGTCGCTGAAATAATATGGTGATCTTCAGGAATGATCCCAATTAAAGGCAAGCATAAAATCTTAAGCACTTCTTCTATGGGAATCATCTCGCCATTTGCCACTAATTCAGGTTTTAAGCGATTGATTATCAAATGCTTATGCACTTCTTCGCCTCTTTCGGCCCGATTAGACTTTGCGTCAATAATGCCAATCACTCTGTCGCTATCCCTTAAGGAACTCACTTCCGGCGTTACCACCACTAACGCCATGTCCGCATGCAAAATCGCATGCTCAAAGCCGCTTTCAATCCCAGCCGGTGAGTCAATCAAAATATAGTCAAAATCCGCCCTTAAAGCGTTGATTAAAATCGCTACTTTTTCCTTATCTAAAACATTTTTATCCTTGCTTTGTGAAGCCGCTAAAAAAGAAAGGTTCTTCGTCTTTTTATCCGTGATTAAAGCCTGCGAAAGGTTGCAATTTTTTTCCATCACATCCACCACATCATAAACAATGCGATTTTCTAACCCTAAAATCATATCCAAGTTCCTAAGGCCTATGTCAAAATCAACCGCTACGACTTTTTTACCGCTCTCAGCCAAGCCGATCGCTAAATTAGCCGTGGTGGTGCTTTTACCCACGCCCCCCTTACCTGAAGTGATAGTAACTACTATTGCCATATGATTCCTTTTAATTTAATGATTTATTTTTTATAATTGAATGGGGCGCGTAAAATTTCCCCAATTTGTTCTATTTTAGTCTCTTTAAGGGCTTTCCTCTCTGTGTTTAGCCTAGGGTAATTCAAGCTCTTTTCTAGTAAAAAATCTTTAGCGAATGAGCCGTTTTGAATCTTTTTTAAGATTTTTTGCATGCGTTTTTTTAGCAGATTTCCCATAGGCTCTCTATGTTTAATCGCCCCAAATTCAGCGGTGTTAGAAATGTGTTTCCTTAAGCCCTCTACCCCCTTATGATGCAATAAATCCGCCACTAATTTCACTTCATGCACGCATTCAAAATAGGCTAATTCTTCAGGATATCCTGCCTTGATCAAGGTTTCAAACCCCATTCTCACAACCGCTTCTAACCCCCCGCACAAAACCGCTTGCTCGCCAAATAAATCGCTCTCGCATTCTTCTTTAAAGCTCGTTTCTAAAACCCCCATTCTCCCCCCACCCATCGCTTTAGCGTAGCTTAAAGCCACCGCTTTAGCGTTATTTTTTGAACTTTCTTGCTCTATGGCGATCAAATGGTATAAGCCCTTATTTTTAAGGTATTCTTCTCTTAAAGCGCTCCCTGGCCCTTTTGGCGCAACTAAAATCGCGCCCACGCCTTTTGGGAGAACAACCTGATTGAAATGCACACTAAAACCATGAGCAAAGCCTACAATCTGCCCCTCTTTTAAAAAAGGGATCACTTCTTTTTCTAACACTTCCTTATGCAATTCATCTGGGAGTAGTGCCATGATCACATCAGATTGTTGGACTAACTCCTTGACTCCCAGCACTTCAAAACCCTCTTTTTTTGCTTTTAAAGCGCTCAAACTCCCTTGATACAAGCCAATACGCACTTTTACTTTAGAGTCCCTCAAATTGAGCGCTTGGGCTTCTCCTTGCGCGCCATAGCCAATAATGCCCACTTGTAAGGATTGGATAACGCCTAAATCAATGTCTTTATCATAATAAACGGGTAATGCCAAAATCAAATCTCCTAGCGTGTTTAAGCAAGTATTTATTTTACCATAATGGGAGCGATAATGTTTAAAAACATGCAGAATATTAAGAAATGGTGTGCTCGGAGGGATTCAAACCCCCGACCTACAGGACCGCAACCTGTTGCTCTATTCAGCTGAGCTACGAGCACTTTTAAAGAAGTGAAACGATGATTATAGCAATAAAAGCTAATTTTTCACTTAAACGATGCGTTTTTTCTATTATAATTTAAGGCATGCAAAAAGATTACCAAAAACTCATCGTTTATTTATGCGATTTTTTAGAAAAAGAAGTTCAAAAAAAAGGCTTTAAAAAAGTCGTTTACGGGCTGAGTGGGGGGCTAGATAGCGCGGTCGTTGGGGTGCTGTGCCAAAAGGTTTTTAAAGAAAACGCCCATGCCCTTTTAATGCCCTCTTCAGTCTCTATGCCAGAAAGTAAAACAGACGCTTTAAATTTGTGCGAAAAATTTTCTATCCCTTATACAGAATATTCTATCGCTCCCTATGATAAAATTTTTGGCTCTCATTTTAAAGATGCAAGCCTTACTAGAAAGGGGAATTTTTGCGCAAGATTACGCATGGCTTTTTTATACGACTATTCTTTAAAAAGCGATTCTTTAGTCATTGGCACGAGCAATAAAAGTGAAAGAATGTTGGGTTATGGCACTTTATTTGGGGATTTGGCGTGCGCGATTAACCCGATTGGGGAATTATTTAAAACCGAAGTTTATGAACTCGCTTGCCATTTAAATATCCCTAAAAAGATTTTAAATAAGCCCCCTAGCGCGGATTTATTTGTAGGGCAAAGCGATGAAAAGGATTTAGGCTATCCTTATAGCGTGATCGATCCTTTATTAAAAGATATTGAAGCGTTGTTCAAAAACAAGCCCATTGATGCAGAAGCGCTCACTCAATTAGGCCATGATGAAATTTTAGTAAAAAACATCACAAGCCGTATCCAAAAAAACGCTTTTAAATTGGAATTACCCACTATCGCCAAACGATTTAACCCTAAATGAAAAGCGATAAACCCTTTTTAGAGCGCTATTTTTATGACCCCACTCTCCTACAAAAGGGGTTGATTTTCGCGCTCTATCCTTTTTCTTTGATCTATCAAGGCATCGCCACCCTTAAACGAAAAACCGCTAAAAAACATGATTTTAAAATCCCCATTATCAGTATAGGCAACCTCATCGCTGGGGGGAGCGGTAAAACGCCCTTTATTTTAGAAATCGCTCCAAGATACCAAGAAGTGGCGGTTGTTTCTAGGGGGTATCAACGGGATTCTAAAGGCTTAGTGGTGGTGAGCGTTAAAGGAAACATTTTAGTTCCTCAAAAAACAGCGGGCGATGAAGCCTATCTTTTAGCCTTAAATCTAAAACAAGCGAGCGTGATTGTGAGCGAAAAAAGAGAGTTAGGCGTTTTAAAAGCCCTTGAATTAGGGGCAAAGATCGTGTTTTTAGACGATGGTTTTAGGTTTAATTTCAACCAATTCAATTTGCTTTTAAAGCCTAAAGTCCCCCCCTACTACCCTTTTTGTTTGCCTAGCGGGTTGTATAGAGAAAGCATCAAAAGCTATAAAGAAGCCCATTTAGTCATTACCGAAGATAAGGATTATCAAAGAATCACCTCTATCGCCCACCCCACCAAACGCATGCTTTTAGTAACGGCTATCGCTAATCCCAGCAGGCTTGATGCGTTTTTACCCAAAGAAGTGGTTAAAAAATTGTATTTTAGAGACCATGCCCTTTTTGATTTGGAGCTTTTGGAAAAAGAGTTTTATCAAAATAGCGCCACTTCCTTATTGGTTACTTCAAAAGATCTCGTCAAATTACAAGATTGCAACTTGCCTTTAAGCGTGCTGGATTTAAAACTAGAAATTGATCCTAAAATTTTAGAGAAGATTGATCATTATATCCTTTCTTATCCTTGTAATACAAAAGAACGTCTATAAATTCCTTTTCTTTAAAGATAAAGCCTTTCAAACGCCCCTCTAACTCATAATGGTTTTTTTCATAAAAAGCGATCGCTTTGAAATTGTTTTCCATCACTTCTAAGTGCAAAGAATGCAATTGAAGCTCTTCAAAAGCGATGCATTCTAAAGCTTTTAAAATCGTTTCTCCCTTATTTTTCAAAAAAGGGTTTTTATAAATCCCCAAATACCCATGCTTATGAAAAAAATTGATTTTAGTGATAGAACCAACCCCCAAATAAACGCTCTCTTCTTTAAACAAAAAATAGCGGTGGTTAGGCGAATTTTTTAAATCTTCTATGAATTGCAAATGCGTTTTTAAAGAAATATTAGCGCTATACATCCATAAGGCAGTGTTTGGGTGGTTACGAAACTCTAAAACCAACAATTTTTCTTCATCGTTTAAATGGATAAAATCAATCGCTTGGGTATTTCCATAAGAATAATTTTTTTTCAAATTTCTAAAAACTCCCTTAATGCACCCTCTAGCTCACTCCCAAAGGCCAGGTTTTTTGCCCAGGCTTGATTTTTTTGAATTTGTAATTTTTCAAAATCTTTAGCTAGAGTTTTTAAACTCGTTTGTTTGAAAATACCCAAGCTTTCAAATTCCTTGCTTTGAAGGATTTGATTAGAAGCGATAGGAAGGATAAGAGAGGGCGTTTGAGAAAGGGCCAATTCATAGAGGGTTTGACCCGCAGCGCTAATGGCGCAAGCGCAAAATTTCATCAAAGAACTGAACTCCAAAGGGTTTAAAGGGCTGTAATAATGCGTGTTCTTGGGAGGATTTTTAGGCGTATAAGGTGAAATGATATGCAAATGCATGCCCTTATTTTCTAAAATTTTGACTATCTCTTTGAGCGTTTTTTGCTCGCTCCCCCCTAAAGTGATTAGCACTTCTTTATTTTCTGTATTTAAGGGGCGCTCATAGACAAAGCGAGTATCAACAGGGTAAAACCCCACCCCCAAATAATGATCTTTAGACGCATGGTTATAGTGTTTTAAAGCGTTCAGCGTGAAATTCATGATCTTGGTATTTTTAGGGTAAAACCCCTTAGCATGCTCTTCATCTTCTATCACCATAAGGCTTTTGGCTTTTTCTTTTAAAAGATAAAAATCCTTTGAATTTAAACGATAGCTGTCTGCAATCAACAAATCATCATTGCCAAAGCCCTCTAAAAAAGCGCTTATATTATTTTGCTTGTGTAAATAAAGGCTTGCTTCAACCCCTAATTTTTCTATAAAAGAAAGGATTTTTTCACAACGCCTCACATGCCCTAAACCGCTTGTTAAAAACGAATCGCACAAAATTTTTACTGGCATGCGTTTTTCAAACGGCTGTATTTGAGCTTGGCTAATTCTAAATCTTCTAAAGTGTCAATGTCTTGGACTTCTAAGGGCGATAATTCTAAAGCGATGGAATTTGGACTAAAAATAGGCCGCATTTCTTTAAAGGCTTGAGCCTTCCCCATATAAAACAATCCTGCGTCATGATAGAGCGTTTTTAAATCTTGCGTGCGCGTGTTTGAATGCTCTTTAAAAGCCATTTGAACGCCGTTTTCAAGGCTAAAAGAACGATAGGGCGAAGCGCTAAAGGGAGAGCATGTGAAAACATAATCCGTATTTTCTTTTAAAGCCTCAAAAGCGTTTTTTAAATGCTTTTCTTGCAAAAGCGCTGAAGTGCCATACAAGCAACACGCAATATCTTCATCTTTTAATTCTAATTCTTTCATGTGATAGGCCATCACCTCTAAAGTCGTAGCTCTATCGTCCGCTAAAATTTTAGGGCGCAAATTCAAAAAACTCGCCCCATAATTTTTAGCTAAATTCACATACTCCATGCTATCGCTAGAGATAAACACCTTTTCAAAGAGCTTGGAATTTAGTGCTGTTTCAATAGGGTAAGCGAGCATGGGTTTATTGAAAAAATCAATAATGTTTTTATTCTTGATCCTTTTACTGGAACTTCTGGCTAAAACAACAGCGATCGCTCTCATGCTAGGCTTTGCTCTTTTTAATAAGGCATTTGGGTTTCCATCGCATCAGCAGCGAATTTCTTTTTATTGGAATCGCTCAAATGCCCTAAATTCGTGTATTCAATCTTAGCATCGGCTAAAAACTTGGATTGGATGGTGTTATTCCTTTCAATATCATAAGGGCGGATCACCCCGCTCACCTTGAGGATTTGCTTTTCCCCATCCACTAGCACTTCCTTATTCCCATAGATGAAGTAATTCCCGTTTTCTAGCACCTTAATGATGCGAGCGCTCAACACGATCTCTAAATCTTCGCTCTTTTTTTGCGAGCCACCGCCTTTAAAATTCGTGTTATTGCTGGATTTGGTGAAATTGTAATTATTCTTATCGTCTAAATACTCTGCTTCTTGTCTCTTTCTTTCATCTAGCCCGTTATAAGTGAGTCTTGGTGGCGTGGAATTACCCCCTGAAGCGCTTTTATAATCTTTAGAGCTGGAATAATTCGCGCTCGCTTTCTCAGAAACAATGATTGTGATCAAATCGTTAGGCTTCATCGCCCTCCTGTCCGCAAATAAAGGACGCTCACCCTGCCCAAACAAACTCCCCAACTTGTTCAATTCAGGGATAAATTCTTTAGAGGGGGTTTCTTCTACATAACTAGGAGGGTTAAAATCAATTTTTGGCTCATTGGCTGATGCCATGCTGAATGCAACGCTAAACGCAACAGCCCCTAAATAAAGCGCTTTTTTCATCCACTAGCCTTACTTGAGTTATTTTAAGCCCTTGATTATACTCTCTTATAAAGAATAAATGCTTAATTTTGAGTAAGTTGTTGTAAAATTTAGATCTTTATAATGAAACTTAACTTGCAGGAGATAAAATTGAGAACCTTGTTAAAAATGTTAGTTGGTGCAAGCTTGCTAACACACGCCTTAGTAGCTAAAGAAGAAAGCGCAGTGCCTTCTTGGACAAAAAATTTGTATATGGGAGTCAATTACCAAACAGGTTCTATCAATTTAATGACTAATATCCATGAAGTTAGAGAAGTTACTAACTATCAAACCGGTTACACCAATATCATAACTAGCGTTAATAGCGTTAGAAAACTCACCAACATGGGATCTAATGGGATTGGATTAGTCATGGGCTATAACCACTTTTTCCATCCGGATAAAATCTTGGGCTTGCGCTATTTTGCTTTTTTAGATTGGCAAGGCTATGGCATGAGATACCCTAAAGGCTATTATGGCGGCAATAACATGATCACTTATGGCGTGGGCGTGGATGCGGTGTGGAATTTCTTCCAAGGGAGTTTCTATCAAGATGATATTAGCGTGGATATTGGCGTTTTTGGGGGGATTGCGATTGCGGGGAATAGCTGGTATATTGGCAGTAAAGGGCAGGAATTGTTAGGCATCACTAACAGCAGTGCGGTTGATAACACCTCTTTTCAATTCCTCTTTAACTTTGGCCTCAAGGCTTTATTTGTAGATGAACATGAATTTGAAATCGGTTTTAAATTCCCCACCATTAATAACAAATACTACACCACT
Source organism: Helicobacter pylori (assembly GCF_014496485.1). Classification (GTDB taxonomy): domain Bacteria; phylum Campylobacterota; class Campylobacteria; order Campylobacterales; family Helicobacteraceae; genus Helicobacter; species Helicobacter pylori_DD. The sequence continues at coordinate 129,366 of NZ_JACTAX010000001.1, forward strand.
GATGCGCTCAAGGTTCAAATGCGTAGGGTCTTTGCCTTTTATGTGGGGTATAATTATCACTTCTAAAGGGCTTTTAAAACCCAACGCAACTCCCTAACATTTTTTGATAATAGCTCTTGGCTTTGAGAATTGTCTCTGTGTCATCGGTTTTTAAAAGCACTTCGTAATTGTTTTCAAAAGCGTTTTTGCTCCAATTCGCTGAGCCTAAAAACACGATCTTATCATCAATGATCGCTACTTTTTGGTGCATGATGCCGTAATAATTCCCGTTTTTAGCCTTAAGCCCTTTCAATAAGCACACTTTCGTGTTAGGGTATTTGTCCAAATAGCCAATAGTGGATTGCTTGTTATTATGATTGCTTTCATAATCATAAATGATTTGCACCTTAATCCCCCTACTCGCTACGCTTTTAATGGCTCTTGCAATATCTCTGTGCGTGAAACTATAAATAGCGATTTTCACGCTCTCTCTAGCGTTACTAATCCCAGAAACTAAAGCATTCAAAGCCTCTCTTTGCTCATAAGGTAAGACAAATAAGCTGTTTTTAGCTTGCAAAACCCCTAAACAGCCCACTAACACACCCACGCCAACAATTTTTTTAAACTTGTTTAACATCAAATGATCCTTATTTTAAATTACACTCATGATAAAAATAACCAACCAAGTGGATTTTTGATTATAATAAAAGATTTAAAAAAAGCGATAAAAATGGATAGGCTTAAAGAAGCGTTTCTTAATAAAATAAGGAGTCCCTAAAATGAAAATGATTCTATTCAACCAAAACCCCATGATTGCAAAACTGCTTGAGAGTGTCTCTAAGAAATTGGAATTATCTATAGAAAATTTTAACCACTACCAAGAGCTGTCCGCACGCCTTAAAAAAGATCCAGAATGGCTTTTGATAGCCGATGATGAATGTTTGGAAAAACTAGATCAAGTGGATTGGCTAGAGTTAAAAGAAACCATCTCTCAAAATAAAAACAGCGTGTGCATGTATAAAAAAGGCAATGAATCGCAGCCCTTTTTAGAGGGCTTTGAGATGAAAATCAAAAAGCCTTTTTTACCCACTGAAGTTTTAAAAATCCTTCAAAAAAAGCTTGGTTCTGACATGAGCGAGCTAGAGCCTAGCCAGAATTTAGACCCAACTCAAGAAATTTTAGAAACCAATTGGGATGAGTTGGAAAATCTAGGCGATTTAGAAGCCCTAGCCAAAGAAGAGTCTAATAATGAAGAGCAGTTACTCCCCACTTTAGATGCGCAAGAAGTAGAAACCCCTAAAGAAGAAACGCAAGAAGAGGTTAAAAAAGAAGAAGTTAAAGAAATGCAAGAAGAAATTAAAGAAAAAGAAAAACAAGAAGTTGCAGAAAACCCCCAAGATGAAGAAAAGCCCAAAGATGATGAAACGCAAGGGAGCGTTGAAACCCCCAAAGATGAAGAAGTTTCTAAAGAATTAGAAACGCAAGAAAAATTAGAAATCCCCAAAGAAGAAACGCAAAAAGAAGTTAAGGAAGAGATCAAAGAAGAAACGCAAGAACAAGAGCCAATCAAAGAAGAAATGCAAGAAAATAAGGAGGAAAAACAAGAAAAAACACAAGATTCCCCAAGCACTCAAGAATTAGAGGCCATGCAAGAATTAGTCAAAGAAATCCAAGAAAACTCTAACGAGGATAAAAAAGAAACGCAAGAAAACGCAGAAATTCCACAAGATAAAGAAATCCAAGAAGTTGTTACCGAAAAAACCCAAGCGCAAGAATTAGAAATTCCTAAAGAAAAAACGCAAGAAAGCGCAGAAGCTCTCCAAGAAACCCAAGCACACGAGTTAGAAAAACAAGAAATCGCAGAAACACCGCAAGAATTAGAAATCCCCCAAGCACAAGAAAAAGAAACCCCACAAGAAGAAACCCAAGAAGTTGTTACCGAAAAAACCCAAGTGCAAGAAAAAGAAACGCCCAAAACCCAAGAAGACCATTACGAAAGCATTGAAGACATTCCTGAGCCGGTGATGGCTAAAGCGATGGGGGAAGAATTGCCCTTTTTGAATGAAGCCGTTGCAAAAACTCCTAATAATGAGAACGACACAGAAACCCCTAAAGAGAGTGTTACAGAAATCTCCAAGAATGAAAACGCCACAGAAACACCGCAAGAAAAAGAAGAAAGCGATAAAACTTCCAGCCCCCTAGAATTGCACTTGAATTTGCAGGATTTATTAAAGAGCCTGAATCAAGAGTCCTTAAAAAGCCTTTTAGAAAACAAAACCTTAAGCATTAAAATCACTTTAGAGGATAAAAAACCTAATGCATAATGATTTTAATTTACTCATCCTTTCAGGCCCTAGCGGAGCGGGTAAAAGCACCCTTACAAAGTATTTGCAAGAAAAAATCCCAAAAACCCATTTTTCCCTTTCCACCACCACACGAAAACCCAGAGAGGGCGAAGTTGATGGCTTGCATTATAATTTTGTCAGCGAAGAAGAGTTCAAACAAGGCATAGAAAAAGGGCAGTTTTTAGAATGGGCGATCGTGCATAACCACTATTATGGCACCTCTAAAATCCCTGTAGAAAAAGCCTTAAAAGAGGGCAAAATCGTCATTTTTGATATTGATGTGCAAGGGCATGAAATCCTTAAAAAGCATTACCCTAACGCATGCTCAGTCTTTATTAGCACCAAAAACCAAGAGATTTTAAAAGAGCGCTTGCTTTTAAGGGGGACGGATTCTAAAGAGACGATAGAAAAGCGCTTGATCAACGCTTATAAAGAAATGCAGTGCTTGGAGAGCTTTGATTACCTCATCATCAATGAAGATTTAGAAAAATCCAAAGAAATCATCTTAAGCATCGCAAAAACTTTAGTCTATCGCTTAAAAGCGTTTAATTTTGAAAAAATATGCAAGGCCTGGAAAAACGAATCCTTATAAAACCTATCAATTATTTTTTAAAAAAGCTATAATTCAAATAAAAACCAACCAATAAATTAAGGAGTAAAATATGGGCGGATTCACAAGCATATGGCATTGGGTCATTGTTTTATTAGTGATTGTGTTGTTATTTGGGGCTAAAAAGATCCCAGAGTTGGCTAAAGGTTTAGGCAGTGGGATTAAGAATTTCAAAAAAGCCGTGAAAGACGATGAAGAAGAGGCTAAAAACGAGCCAAAAACCCTAGACGCTCAAGCAACGCAAACCAAAGTGCATGAAACTAGCGAAATTAAAAGCAAACAAGAAAGTTGAACATGCACACTCTCATTAAGGGCGTTTTAGAAGAAATTTTAGAAGCTGAAGTCATTATTGAATACCCTAAAGACAGAGAGCATGGGCATTACGCTACGCCCATTGCTTTCAACCTCGCCAAAGTTTTTAAAAAATCGCCCTTAGCTATTGCTGAAGAGTTAGCCCTTAAAATCAGCACGCACGAAAAAACTCAAGGGTTTTTTGACAGCGTAGTGGCTTGTAAGGGCTATATCAATTTCACGCTTTCTTTAGATTTTTTAGAGCGTTTCACCCAAAAGGCTTTAGAATTAAAAGAACGATTTGGCTCTCAAGTTAAAAACGAACATTCTCAAAAAATCTTTTTAGAATTTGTGAGCGCTAACCCCACAGGGCCTTTACACATAGGGCATGCTAGAGGGGCGGTGTTTGGCGATAGTTTGGCTAAAATCGCTCGCTTTTTAGGGCATGAAGTTTTGTGCGAGTATTATGTCAATGACATGGGATCTCAAATCCGCTTGTTAGGGCTTTCGGTATGGCTCGCTTACAGAGAGCATGTTTTAAAAGAAAGCGTAACTTACCCAGAAGTCTTTTACAAAGGCGAATACATCATAGAAATCGCTAAAAAGGCGAACAACGATTTAGAGCCAAGCCTTTTCAAAGAAAACGAAGAGACGATTATTGAAGTTTTAAGCGGCTACGCTAAAGATTTAATGCTTTTAGAAATTAAGGATAATTTAGACGCTTTAGGCATTCATTTTGATTCTTATGCGAGCGAAAGAGAAATTTTTAAACATAAAGATGCGGTGTTTGAACGATTAGAAAAAGCGAACGCCCTTTATGAAAAGGATTCTAAAATCTGGATCAAATCTTCACTCTACCAAGATGAAAGCGATCGGGTGCTCATTAAAGAAGATAAAAGCTACACTTATCTAACCGGCGATGTTGTCTATCATGATGAAAAATTCAAGCAAGATTATACCAAATACATCAACATTTGGGGGGCAGACCACCACGGCTATATCGCTAGAGTGAAAGCCAGCCTTGAGTTTTTGGGCTATGATTCCAACAAGCTTGAAGTCTTACTCGCTCAAATGGTGCGCTTGCTCAAAGACAACGAGCCTTACAAGATGAGTAAAAGAGCGGGTAATTTTATTTTGATTAAAGATGTGATTGATGATGTGGGTAAAGATGCTTTAAGGTTTATTTTTTTGAGCAAACGGCTTGACACCCATTTAGAATTTGATGTCAATACCTTAAAAAAGCAAGACAGCTCAAACCCTATTTATTATATCCATTACGCTAATTCGCGCATCCACACCATGCTAGAAAAATCCCCCTTTTCTAAAGAAGAGATCTTGCAAACCCCTTTAAAAAATTTAAACGCCGAAGAAAAATACCTGCTTTTTAGCGCTTTAAGCTTGCCTAAAGCAATTGAATCTTCTTTTGAAGAATACGGCTTGCAAAAAATGTGCGAATACGCAAAAACCCTCGCCTCAGAATTCCACCGCTTCTATAACGCTGGCAAAATCTTAGACACCCCTAAAGCGAAAGAGCTTTTAAAAATTTGTTTAATGGTGAGTTTGAGCTTAAGCAACGCTTTCAAACTTTTAGGCATAGAAATCAAAACCAAAATTTCCGCTAAAGATTAAGCTAATATTTAATTTTTTGTTATAACATTCCCCTTATTTTTTGAAAATAAGGAGAATATTTTGCTTAATCGTATTATAGAACACATGAACGCTCACCATGTAGAAGACATGAAAGGTTTGTTGAAAAAATTCGGGCAAGTCCATCACGCTGAAAATGTCGCCTTTAAAAGCGTGGATCCTCAAGGCATTGTGATTGGTTACAATAACAATCAAACCTTAAGGATTGAATTTAACCACGAAGTTAAAGACCCCAAAGACTACAAAAACGCTATCATTGAATTGTGCCAAAGCGTGGAAAAAACCCATGATTTAAAAGGCGTGGAAGAAGAAGTTAAAGCCTTTAAAGGAAGCTTTGATTCTGTTTGTTTAGCGACCTTACACCCTAATGGGCATGTGGTATGCTCTTATGCACCTTTAATGAGCGATGGCAAACAATACTACATTTATGTGAGCGAAGTGGCTGAGCATTTTGCGGGCCTTAAAAACAACCCCCACAATGTGGAAGTGATGTTTTTAGAAGACGAGAGCAAGGCTAAATCAGCTATTTTGAGAAAACGCTTGCGTTATAAAACCCACGCTCGTTTTATTGAAAGAGGGGCGGAGTTTGACAAAGCGTTTGATTCTTTCATTGAAAAAACCGGTGGCGCTGGGGGCATTAAAACCATTCGCGCCATGCAAGATTTCCATTTGATCGCATTGGATTTCAAAGAAGGGCGTTTTGTGAAAGGCTTTGGTCAAGCTTATGATATTTTAGGCGATAAAATCGCTTATGTTGGGGATAAAGGCAACCCGCACAATTTCTCTCACAAGAAATAAACTTTCTCACTCATAAGGGGCAAACGCCCCAAAAGAGTGCTTTTTAAAGAGATTACGGCAAAATCAAGCTCTTTAGTATTTAATCTTAAAAAATACTAAAAGCCTTTTTATGAGCTAACACCACACAAAAAGCATCAAAAACAAAAAAATGACAAAATTTTTCCAAAATGACAAAAAAACGCTTTCATGCTATTCAGTGATGCTCTTTTTAAGCCTAGCCCATAGTTAAATCTCTGTTTCAGCAATGAAAACCACCGCAAAGAAGTCTTATTCTAGTAGAAGCCTTTGTTTTTATGAAGCGCTTTAGACACAAGCTCTATAACGCTAATAGCCAACTCTTTTTCATTCAATCGTGGGGCCTCTTTAATAATACGGGTATTGATAAAAAGGACGCTCCTTAAAAATTTATTCTTATCTTTCTTTTATTATGCGCTATCAATTAACAAGTTTCAATATAATACAAAATCTTGTTTTTTTATAATTTATCGTTTGTTAAGGATCAAAATGCGCGTGTTTGTTTGCTTTTTAGGGGTTTTTGTGTCTAACGGCTTGGCTCGTTTTGGCTATGTGGTTTTAATCCCCCTACTCATTTTATCAGGGAGTTTAACCCCACACCAAAGCTTCCAACTGGGTATTGCGGTGTTAATGGGCTATGTTTTTGGGAGTTTTTTAATCCAATTTTTAAGCCCGTTAATGTCATTAGAAAGCATCGCTAAAATCAGTTTTGGCTTAATCGCTTTGAGTTTTTTAGTCTGTTATTTTGATAGTATCCCTTTTTTTTGGCTTTGGATCTGGCGTTTTATCGCCGGTGTGGCTAGTAGCGCGTTAATGATTTTAGTCGCTCCTCTCTCTTTGCCCTATGTCAAAGAACATAAAAAAGCCTTAGTGGGAGGGCTTATTTTTAGCGCTGTAGGCATTGGATCTGTCTTTAGCGGGTTTGTTCTGCCTTGGATCAGCTCTTATAATATCAAATGGGCATGGATTTTTTTAGGGGGCAGTTGTTTGATAGCCTTCATCCTTTCCTTAGTGGGGTTAAAAACCCGTTCTTTAAGGAAAAAATCCGTTAAAAAAGAAGAAAGCGCGTTTAAAATCCCCTTTCATTTGTGGTTATTGCTCATTTCTTGCGCGCTCAATGCGATTGGTTTTTTACCGCACACGCTTTTTTGGGTGGATTATTTGATCCGTCATTTAAATATCTCCCCCACTATCGCTGGAACTTCATGGGCGTTTTTTGGCTTTGGCGCTACGCTTGGCTCTTTAATCAGCGGCCCCATGGCTCAAAAGCTAGGGGCTAAAGAAGCCAATATCTTTATCCTCATTTTAAAATCCATCGCATGCTTTTTACCCATTTTTTTCCACCAAATCTCTTTACTCAATTTAAGTATCTTTATAATGGGAGCGGCCACAACCGCCAATATCAATTTATTCAGCATGATGGCTTTAAAAATTGCAGGCGCGAAGCATTTCGCTAAAGCGTCTTCGTGGGTGGTGTTTTCTTTTGGCATTTTCCAAGCACTTTTCTCGTATCTTTTCACGATCTTTTTAGGGGATTTGGGCTATGTTTTGATTTTTGTTATTTGTGGGGTGTGTTTGGTTTTAAGCTTCATCGTTCTTTTCCCTATCAAAATGCAAACAGCTATCCATAAATAGAAAAATTATGGGGTTTCAAAACCCTTGATGCCGAGAAAATCCTTAAAACCCTTTAATGAATTTAAGATTTTTTCACGCCCTAAATGGCGCACAATAAAAACGAGGTTAGAGCCGTTTTGATCCTTTAAAATGTGCTTGGGCGGGTAAATGACATGCATCACGCCATTAATACTCACCAAAAGATCGCTTCCAATATCAATAATCCCCTTGATACGTAAAATCTGCGTGCCGTATTGATGCAACAACAAACTCAGCCAAATCCCAAACGCGCTCCATTCCATCGCGCCTTCAAAACTAACGCTTAAAGTCTCAAAGCCTTGCGAGTGCGAATCTTTTGGCATTCTTGGCATAAAATTTCGTGCCCTATTGTTGCGTGAAAAAAAGCTTTCGTAATCTATATTTTTCTTGTCAAAAATTTCTGCACTAGGGTTAAGGGATTGTATTCGTTCTTTTAGTTTTGTTAAAGCCGTGCTGTCGTTTTGCAAATCCGTTTTGGTCAATAAAACGCTATCAGCAAAAACGATTTGCTCTTTAGCTTCGTTGTTTGTTAAATGCACTTTAGCGTTCAAAACATCCACGCAAACCACCACGCTTTGAATCTCAAAATGCGCCCCTAAAAAAACATCGCTCAAAATCGTCCATAAAATCGGCGCTGGGTTGGCTAAACCGGTGGTTTCAATGATGACGCGCTTTAGAATTTCGCCGTGCCATTCATAGTTGTTGAGCGTGGCTTTTAGAGACTCCACTAAATCTAAGCGTTTGTTGCAACACACACACCCTGCGTTAAGATAGAGCATTTTTTCACCGCAATATTGAACGCTTAAGATGCGCTGATCCAAAGCGGCTTGCCCGATTTCATTGATGATGAGGGCAACGCCTTGGTGATTCATTTGGTTTAAATATTCGCTTAAAAAACTCGTTTTACCGCTGCCTAAAAAACCTGTGATGAGCGTGATAGGGATTTTAGGCATCAGTGAGTGGCGTGTGGGTTTTGATTTAAAAACGCTAACAGATTAGAATCCAACGCGTCCATTTCTTTTTTGGCTAGATTTTGTGCCTTACCCCACAAATCGCCTAAATCATTCACGATCACGCTCTGCCCTTTTTTATCGCACAGCACAAATTTCGTGCCTTGCCAATCATCAATTTTTAGCCCATAAAACGCCAGAATTTGATTGAGCAACCCCACCCGTTTGAGCCTCGCTCTTTTGCGTTCTCTGGCGTTTTCATTCGCGCTAATAAGCGCATTTGGCCCTCTCAAATTTGCATCGCTCCCATAACTATCGCTCCCATCGGTCCCATCGGTCCCATAATTTCCATCGGCCCAATGAAAAGAGCTGATAAGCTCCCCGCATAAAACGCACATCTTTCAACCTTTTAATCAAACGCCAAAAATCTTTTTGGCGTTATCGCTATTTTTTCCTAGGGTTTCGTTTTAAGAAATCATCAGCGATTTCATTGAACGTTACCCAACGCACGCCCTCGTGCTGGTTGATATGTTCAATGATTTTTTCATGCATGAGCAACACTTGTGGGCGAGCGCTCACATCAGGGTGGATTGTCATAGTAAATACCGCATAATCCATCTCACGATAAACCCAATCAAATTGATCGATCCACATTTGCCCTATATCGTGCGGGCTTACAAAACCAAAACTATTGGGGGATTTTTTGATAAACATCATCGGCGGCAAATCGTCCAAATACCAGTTTGCAGGGATTTCCACCAGATCGGTTTCCACCCCACGGATTAAAGGCTTCATCCAATCCTTGGCTTCCAAACTATAATCAATCTTGCTCCAACTATCCCCCACGCGCACATAATAGGGCGTAAAATCATTATGCATGAGCGAGTGGTCGTATTTGAAGCCGTGTTTTAAAAGCAATTCATTAGTGATATTAGAAAACTCCCACCACGGCGCCACATAGCCTGTGGGGGCTTTGCCGGTGAGATCTTTAATCAACTCAACGCTTTTTAACAAAACATCTTCTTCTTGCTTGGCCGTCATAGCGATAGGGTTTTCATGCGAATACCCATGCGCGCCCACTTCATGCCCTGCATCCACGATCATTTTCATTTGTTCAGGAAAAGTTTCAATAGAATGCCCCGGCGAAAACCAAGTCGCAGGGAGATGGTATTTTTTAAACAATTTCAAAAGCCGTGGGATCCCCACTTCACCCGCAAAAAGCCCGCGCGAAATATCATCAGGCGAATCCTCCCCACCATAGCTCCCTAGCCAACCAGCCACCGCATCAATATCCACACCATAAGCCACTAAAATTTCTTTTGCCATAATCGCTCCTTTTTAAGTGAGTTTTCCAAACCCCTTTTTGGTGAGTTTGGTGTCAAAATCTTGTAAATAAGGGATTTTTTGGCGTTGCAACGCCACTTCGTTTAAATCCATTTCGGCGATAATGACTTCATTAAGCTTAGTGGCTTGCGCGATGATTTTCCCATTGGGCGCGATGATTCTTGAATCGCCGGCAAATTCTAGCGTTTGTTTTAATTGAGCGTTAGTTTCTCCCCCACTATGATTGCACGCGCACACAAAACAGCCATTTTCTAACGCTCTAGCCCTGCTCAATAAATCCCAATTATAAGCCCTAGCTTTGCCAAACGCACTAGGATAAATTAAAATCTCCGCTCCTTGTAACGCAAGCAAATTCGCACCCACGCCAAAGCCGATTTCATAGCAAATTTGCAAACCCACTTTCGCGCTAAAGTCCCCAAAATCCAGCGTAAAAACCTCGTATTTTTTACCCCTTTTGAAGCGCGATTTTTCATCGCCCCACAAATAAATCTTGCGGTGTTTTCCAACGATTTTTCCTTTTGATGGAATGATATAAGCGCTGTCGTAAAGTTTTTGATTGGTTTTTTCAATGCTGCATGCCACTAGATGCACTTTATTAGATTTTGCAAAATCGCTTAACGCGCTCAACGACTCGTTTTTTAGGGTTTCCTCGCCATGCTCTATCGCTTTAAGATTTATCCCAAACTCTGCGTCTTTATCATTCGTGCAATAACCGCTATCAAACAATTCCGGCAAAACAATGAGATTCGCGCCTTTGTTGTGGGCTTCTTTGGCTAGATTGAGTGCTAATTGCAAGTTTTCATTTAAGGCGTATGGTTTGGATTGCATTTGAATCACGGCGGTTTTTAGGATTCTTTTAGCGGGATTTTTTGTTTTCAAGATCCACTCCCATTTTTGTTTTTATTGTATAGGATTAAAAATTAAAAGAGGATTAAAGGGGTTAAAATCCATATGCGTTTGTGTCAAAACTTACCATTATTGTTTAAGAATCGTAATAACGCGCTAGAGAGCGAGCTCACAAACACGCCGATAAGAAACGACAATCCGTTAAAAAGATGCAAGAATAAAAGCACTCCTAAAATGCCTAGTAAAACCCCATACCCTCCTAAACGCCACACATTGAAAGACATTTCCAAGCCCAGGGCGAATTTTTGGAATTTTTGCTTTTCTTCTTTTTCTCCTGAATTTTGTTTCCTTAAATCCAAACGCTTTTTAACGCCGTAATACGAAGACAACGCCACGATAAAAAACCCCAAAAACCCCCCTTCAAAATTCAAAACCCCTTGAAATGCTTGGAAAAAATAAACGATAATCGCGCTAACTATATTGATAAAAAGTAAAATAAGCAAACATTGGATTTGGCACATGGGATTTTATTGGATTTATTTTGTTTTGTTTTGTGTGTATTTAGGGTCTTTGGCTAGTTCTTCATAGTCTTTTTGCATGTTTTTATAAGCTTTATAGACATTGAGAAAGCTCGCTAACACGCCCCAGATAACCCCAAGCCAAAAAAGCCACGAAATGTGAGTGAGCTTTTTAAGCCCATAGCCTATAGCCACGCCCATAAGGATCGCTACCACCATAGACAGCCCCAAGCTCAAATAATTCGCCCCCTCTATGAATTTATAATACTTTGGCTTTTTCAAAAAATTCACACACCTTTTATGATTTCATCAAAACTTTCATCAGCTTTTGCAACCACCAAATCAATCATTTCTTCAGTCATAGGCTCACAAATAAAGCCGGTTTCAAAGCTTGAACATGCCAAATACACGCCCTTAAAGAGCATTTTTTGGTGGAATTTTGCAAACATTTCTGTATCGCTTTTTAAAGCGTCATCAAAATCACGCACCGCATTTTCGTTAAAGAAAAAGCCAAACATGCTCCCCATATTGAGCGTTTGTAAAGCGATGTTATAGCTTTGAGCGCTCTTTTTTAAACCTTGAGTCAAACGAACGGCTAAAGCGTTTAAGCGGGTATAAAGGGTTTTGTCTCTTTTGATTTTATAAAGCACGCTCAACCCCGCGCACACCGCTAGGGGGTTACCGCTTAAGGTGCCTGCTTGATACACCCCTCCAATGGGCGAAAGCAAGTCCATAATTTCCGCACGCCCCCCAAAACACGCCAAAGGAAGCCCCGCGCCTATCACCTTACCAAAGGTTACCAAATCCGGCACCACGCCATAAAATTCTTGCGAACCGCTCAAACTCGCTCTAAACCCGCTCATCACTTCATCTAAAATCAGCACCGCTTGGTATTTTTCACACAAAGCCTTTAAGCCCAGTAAAAACTCTTTTTGAGCCGGCACTAACCCCATATTCCCAGCAATGGGTTCAACGATGACGCAACCCACATCGCCTTTTTTGAAGCATTCTTCTGTGGAGTTTAAATCGTTATAACGAGCCACTAGAGTGTGTTTGCTAAAATCGTTCGGCACGCCTAAAGAAGAAGGCGATCCAAAAGTAGCACACCCGCTACCCGCTTTCACCAATAAGGAGTCGCTATGCCCATGATAGCACCCTTCAAACTTGATCAAATCGTCTTTTTGGCTAAAAGCTCTAGCGAGTCGTATCGCGCTCATGGTCGCTTCTGTGCCACTATTCACTAAACGCACCTTATCTAAGCCTTCATAACAAGAAATGATTTCCTTAGCTAAAGTGGTTTCTAATTCTGTGGGAGCGCCAAAAGAAGTGCCTTTTTTTAATGCATTAATAATATTTTTTTCAATCTCTTCATCAGCATGCCCAAAAATCAAAGGCCCCCAGCTTTGCACAAAATCTATATAATGGTTGTTATCCACATCATAAAGATACGCCCCCTTACCCTTTAAAATAAAGGGGGGAGTGCCTTTAACGCTCTTAAACGCCCTCACAGGCGAATTGACCCCCCCAGCGATCACCTGCTTAGCTTCATTAAAATCATTAATGCTGTGCAACAACTCCATGATTTTACATTATCCCTTAATCATGCTTTCAAATTGGATTTCCACTTGCGACCAAGTCAAGCCCTCATGAAAACTCTCGCATCGTTTGGCCAAGCTCGCTAATTCGTTTTTCAAGCCAAAATTCAACAAATCCAAGACCCCTTTAACCACGAGCTTATCCTCAGCAATCGTGTATTGCATAGGCACTTTCACCAGCTTTTCATTCATCCTCACATAAGCCGTGAGAGAACCTGCATGATCGCCTTCTATCACATTTCTAAAAGTTACTTTAATATTAGTGTTTTTAAAAAGAGCGAAAAAAGCTTCTTTAACGTTTTTATTTTTAGTGTCATCGCCTAAATTGACTTTCAAGCTATCCATGCTCGCGCTCGCTCCCTCTAAAAGGGTTTTTAAACTATCTTGAGATTTACCCAGTTTATAAGTGATGCTTTCAAAACTCCCACTTACAGGTGTTTTAGCCTTAGTTTTAAAGGCTGTCCATGTCGTTTTAGCTGAAGATAAATCCAAATTCACCGCTTGTAAAAACCCTGCTAGTAAAACCGATACCAAAACCATTTTTTTCATTCATTATCCTTTAATGTGGTCTTATCAATAACGCTTATTATTTTAGTGTAAACAAGCATGCTTACAGCTAAAATAATTCATTTTGATAATCATTTGCACTCTAAAGACGACTCAAGAGATACAATTGCGTTTATTTTAAACTCTTTTTGTAAATAATGCTGACTGAAATAAACTTTCTGAACCATTCATAAAAAGATTAAAGCGCATGGCTATCGCTATCATCTTGAATGCAGAACCAATTCATGGCGATCGGAGTTTCAGCCTGAAGCCATCTTCATGCAAATCGCCTTGCTCTAAAAGCTCATCCGCACTAGGGCTAGAATAATGCTTGGCTAAAATAATGAAATAGGCGTTGTTATGCACCCCAATAAGGTTAGGCTGGAAATAGGGGAAAGTTTCAGGGTTTAGAATCCATGTTGCGGCTTTGTTATACGCCACAGAGAGCCTTTGTCCGGCTCCACTACCCCACAAATCATACCCGTTCTCAAAAAGCAATTCGCCTGATACAGTTATCGCAAGAAGCGCGAAATTGGTATAAGCTATCCCTTTAATGCCTTTCGTAGGGCCGCCATGATAATCGCTCGTATCGCTCCTAGTGATCGCGCTAGCAATAACCCCATTCTCATCTATGGCTTTAAATATCCAATCCTGCCACCGATTAGCGCTATTTTGCAAAAGGGCATGATCGTCTAACGCTAGCGCAGAACTCACATCAAAGAGAATGCCCCACGCCCCATGGTTAGTATTAAGAGCTGATTGAGAATATTGGCGCATCCGCTTAACGAAGTCTTCGTATTCTGGGCTAGGGAATGCCTTTTTGACAAACCAATAAGCCATGTTCATATAAGGCATGTAAAAATTGATATTATCCTCGCTTTGATAAGTGTCTACGCTTTGAAGCTCTTTAGCCCAAGCGTTTAAAATTTCTATAGCTTTTAAGCCGTATTGCTTATTCTTACTCACCAAATAACCTAGCGCTAAGTCATAGGACATGAGAGCGGATTTTTTAAAACTCTTTGTGCATTTATCAGGCTCTCTAACCCCGGTAGAAGTGTAGTGTTTTGACGCGTTAAGTTGCACGCATGGCTGTATTGTTTGGGAGAGCTTTTTATCAAGATGGAGTTTTTGGGGCAAATCTCTAGATTTAAAATCCCTAAAAAAGTAATCCTGCTCGGCGTAAGCTTGAACGCAAACGCAAACACCCATGAGTGATAAAAACAAAACAAATCTTTTCATTCCACGCCTTTATTTGAATGGATTATTTTAAAAATAGCGTTTTAGGGTAACGCTTTTAACAACACAAATTTAAGCGCATGCACATTAAGGGCGCTAACCGCTGACAGGGGTAAGACAAAGAGCGCTGATTTTTCATTAGGGTGTTTTTCAAAATCACTAGTTAAATTAGGGTGTAAAAACCCTAAATACGGCTCTAAATCAAACGCCTCTAATTTTTGCACTTCTAAGTTTAAAAAGGCACAAAAATCCTTAGTCATCTCATCAATGTTTTCTACAACATCGCATTTATTGAGCAACACCCCAAAAGGCTTATTGGCCAAAGCGGGTGAAAATTTTTCTAACTCCAATCTCAAGCGTTGGTATTGCTCTTTAATGCCTAAATCCAGCCTGGAAGCGTCTAAAACAAAGGCTAAAACTTTGGTGCGTTCAATGTGCTTTAAAAAGCTAATCCCTAAGCCCTTTCCCTCGCTAGCCCCTTCAATAATGCCAGGAATATCAGCCATTAGAAATTCGCTTTTCTCATCTACGCTCACAACCCCTAAATTAGGCACTAGAGTCGTGAATTCATAATTAGCGATTTTGGGCTTAGCGTTAGAGATGGTGGAAATGAGCGTGGATTTACCCGCATTAGGGAAGCCCACTAACCCTATATCAGCGATGAGTTTTAATTCCAAACGCACGCATTTTTCAACCCCCTCCAAGCCTTTTTGCGCGTAAGTGGGTTGTTGTTTAGTCGCGCTTTTAAAATGCGCATTCCCTAACCCTCCCTTGCCTCCTTTTAAGGCTAACACCCTTTCTTTAGGTTCTACCAAATCAAGCCACAACTTATCATCTACAAAAACTTGCGTTCCTGGCGGCACGACAATGATTTTGTCTTCGCCCTTTTTGCCCGCGCAATTTCGTGTGCCTCCTGGAGCCCCGTTTTTAGCCTTATGGTGTTTGGTGCCTCTAAAACTCGCCAAAGTGTCGGTATTGTTATCCACTTCAAAATACACATCGCCTCCATCGCCTCCATCGCCCCCATCAGGGCCTCCTTTGATGACAAACTTTTCTCGCCTAAAACTCACCATTCCAGGCCCCCCCTTACCCGAAGCGATGATGATTTCCACGCTATCTACAAACACAGCTTAAAAATCCTTTCTTTTATTTGGCAAATCTTTGCATGGATTTTTCCAAATGCGGCACCGCATTGAGTAATTTCTGCGTATAAGGGTGCTTTGGAGCGCTTATCACGCTATCCACATCCCCGGTTTCTACGATTTGCCCTTGATTCATTACGATGATTTTATCGCTAATATGCTCCACCACCCCTAAATCATGGCTGATAAAAATATAAGTCAGCCCCATTTCTTTTTGCAAATCCAAGAGCAAATTCAACACTTGCGCTTGAATAGACACGTCTAACGCAGACACAGGCTCATCGCAAATCACCACGCTAGGATGCAAAATGAGCGCCCTAGCAATGCCGATTCGTTGCCTTTGACCGCCTGAAAAT
The DNA here is from genome assembly GCF_014496485.1 of Helicobacter pylori. GTDB lineage: Bacteria > Campylobacterota > Campylobacteria > Campylobacterales > Helicobacteraceae > Helicobacter > Helicobacter pylori_DD. The sequence goes on from NZ_JACTAX010000001.1 coordinate 145,237, forward strand.
TGGTGGGGGTAACGATCGATCCATTCTAATTTCAAACCCACTTTTTGCATGATCTCTAGCACTTTGGCTTTGATTTCTTTTTTTGAAAAGTGAGAATTTAACAGCAAGGGTTCAGCGATAATCTCGCCCACTTTCCACCGAGGATTCAAGCTAGAATAAGGATCTTGAAAAATCATTTGCACCTTTTTGCGGTAATCAAACCAATCCTGTTTGCTAAAATGCAAATGGCGCTTACCATTGAAATAAATCGCCCCGCTATCTTGCCTTTCAATCCCAGCTAAAATTTTGGCTGTCGTGCTTTTCCCGCAACCGCTCTCCCCCACAATGCTTAAAACTTCATTTTGTTCCACTTCAAAACTGATCCCATTGAGCGCACAAATCACCCTTTTAGGCTTGAATAACCCCCTGTCTATCGCATAGGATTTTTTCAATTCTTTAATTTCTAAGAGCTTCATCGTAACTCCTTTGGAAAACTCAAATAATCTACATTTTCATCCACGGTTTCTAAGCGTTTTTTGCGGTATTCTTTGCCCGGTTTAGGGATTGCGCTTAAAAGAGCTTTGGTATAAGGGTGTCTTGGATCAGCGAAAAGCTCTTTCGCATTCGCTTGCTCCACCACATGCCCTTTATACATCACCACCACTTCATCAGCGATTTGCGCCACCACGCCTAAATCATGGGTGATAAACAAAATAGAAGTGCCTTTTTTTTGTTGCAATTCTTTCATCAATTCTAAAATCTGCGCTTGAATGGTTACATCTAACGCTGTCGTCGGCTCATCAGCGATCAAGATTTCAGGCTCACACACCATAGCCATAGCGATCATCACCCTTTGGCGCTGCCCCCCGCTGAGATTGAAAGGGTATTCATGGTATTTATCCCCGGCATGGGGGATGCCTACGCGCTCTAATTCATAGACCACCCTTTCTAAGCGTTCTTTTTTATTAAGGCTTGGGTGGTGGATTTTCAACACTTCATTGATTTGAAACCCAACCGTGTAGGAAGGGTTCAGGCTCGTCATAGGCTCTTGAAAGATCATGCCAATTTTTTTACCCCTGATTTCTTTTTGCATCTGTTTTTCTTTGAGTTGCAACAAATCCTGTCCTAAAAATTGAATGCTCCCCCCCACAATTTTCCCGGGCTTTTCAATCAACCCTAAAATAGAAAGCGAAGTGATGCTTTTCCCGCTCCCGCTCTCCCCTACAATGCAGAGCGTTTGAGACTTTTTCAAGCCAAAACTCACGCCATCCACTGCTTTATTCACGCCTTTATCGGTGAAAAAATAAGTTTTTAAATCTTTAACTTCTAAAATCATGCAAGCTCCTTTTAAGAGGCCCGTTTAGGATCTAAAGCGTCCATGATGCCATCGCCTACCAGATTAAAACTCATGACCGTTAAAAAAATCATCACCCCAGGGAAAACGAGCATCCAAGGAGCGGTAGCGATGTATTGCATGGAATTCATCAGCATCGCTCCCCATTCAGGTTTGGGAGGTTGGGCCCCAAGACCTAAGAAGCTCAGCGCGGCCGCTTCTAAAACCGTGGAAGCAAACCCCATTGTAACTTGCACGATCAAAGGGATAATGCAATTAGGGAAAATCACCTTACACATCAAACGAAAGTGCGAAGAGCCATTGATTTTAGAAGCGATCACATATTCTTTTTCTTTTTCGCTTAACACAGAACTGCGCACCAATCGTGCAAATCCAGGAATCCCCACAAACCCAATAGCGAGCATGGCGTTAGTGAGCGAAGGCCCTAACACAGCGACCACAATGACGATCAATAAAATAGAGGGCAAGGCGAACATAATATCCATGATACGCATGATAACCGCATCCGTTTTCCCCCCAAAATACCCCGCTATTAGCCCTAGTATCGTGCCAAAAAACACCGCAATCCCCATAGACACAATCCCTATGGTTAAAGAAATCCTAGCCCCATAGATCAAGCGGCTCAAAATATCGCGCCCCAAATCATCGGTGCCTAAAAGGTATTTAGCATTCCCCCCATGCTCCCATATAGGTTTTAAAAGGCGATCTTGCGCGTTTTGCGCATAAGGATCATAAGGGGCTAAAAGGGGCGCAAAAATCGCGCAAACCACCAATAAAAGCACAATCCATGCCCCAACGACCGCCGCCTTATTTTTTTTGAATTGTTGGATAAACTCTCTAAAAGACTCCATTATGACAACCTTATTCTAGGATCAATAAAAGCGTATAAAACATCTACTAAAAGGTTAGCCCCAATATACATCATGGCAATAATCAAAGACATGGATTGGATAATGGGGAAATCGCGCTGGTTGAGTGCATTGACGATCCACTTGCCAATCCCAGGCCATGAGAAAACCGTTTCAGTTATCATGCTCCCCCCTAAAAGCCCGGCCAACATCAAGCCTGCGATAGTCGTTACAGGGATTAAGGCGTTACGCAAAGTGTGCACAAAAATCACCCTAAAGGAGCTGCACCCCTTAGCTTTAGCGGTGCGCACGTAATCTTCTTTAGACACTTCTGCCATGCTCGCGCGAGTCATCCTGGCAATAACAGCGGTAGAAACCGTGGCTAACACAATGCTAGGCAAAATCAAGTGCTTGATCGTATCCACAAACGCCCCATAATCTCCTGCGATCAGGCTGTCTATCAAATAAAGACCTGTAGGGCCATCTAAGTAATACACATCGCTCAAACGCCCAAAAACAGGCAACCACCCCAATTGCACACTAAAGATATAAATCAGCATGAGCCCTAGCCAAAACACGGGCATAGAAATCCCGGCTAAAGCGAAAGTCATGCTGGAATAATCAAACATGCTATAGCGTTTGATCGCCGCTAACACGCCAACGCTAATACCCAAAACAAGAGCCATAAATAAAGCGATCAAAGCTAATTCCACCGTAGCCGGGAAGCGTTGCCAAAACTCATGCATCACAGGCTCACCAGTCATGATAGAAGTGCCAAAATTGCCATGCAACACGTTGTTGATAAAGAAAAAATACTGCTCTATCAAGGGCTTATTCAAGCCAAATTGCTCCCTTAAAGCGTCAATAGCGGCTTGATTGGCCTTTTCGCCTAAAATCACTAACGCCGGATCTCCTGGCACTAAATGCACCATCATAAACACGATGATGCTCACTCCAAACAGCGTGGGGATCGCCCACAAAATACGTTTAATAATAAAACTCAGCATGCAACCCCTTTCATTTTTCTAAATACACCTTAAAGAAGCGATTCACGCTCACTCCAGTCGTCTTATAGCCTTTGACTTTAGACAAGTGCGGCACCACTGAATAAGGATAGGCTAAAGGCACATAGGGTGCGTCTTTATGGATAATTTCTTGAGCCTTTAAATAAAGGGCTTCCCTCTCCTTTTGATCCGAAACCCGTTTAGCCTTTATGAGCAGATCGGAAAAGGCGTCGCTCTTATAAAAGGAACCATTTTGAGTGGGTATAGCTGAAGCAGCTTGCTTGCTCCATAAGGTGTATAAGAAATTATCCGGATCCGCAATGTCTGCCATCCAACCTGCAAACGCCATTTCATGTTCGCCCAGGCCCGTTCTTTTCAAATAAGCCCCCCACTCATACACTTCAATTTTCACATCAATGCCAATTTTAGCCAGGCTCGCTTGTATGAACACCGCTCCCTTTGGGTTACGAGTAGAAGTGGTAAAAATAGTGGTTTTAAAGCCGTTAGGATAGCCCGCTTCTTTCAGTAACTCTTTAGCCTTTTTCAAATCGTATTCATAAGGTTTGATATTGTAGTTATAACCCCATATGGTGGGCGGGAAAGGATTGACCATTTTTTGAGCAAAGCCTTCATAAATCACCTTGATGTAATCATCAACATTGATGGCATGATTGATAGCCAAACGCACCAAAGGGTTATTAAAATACTTTTTTTGCGTGTTCAATGAAAGCCAATTGGCAATTAACCCAGCGCTTTTATCCACCACGATATTAGGGACTTTTTCTAATTGCTCCACTTCATTGAGATTAGGCCCGGTCATTAGCATGATTTCGCCGGTGCGCAACGCTAAAGCGCGAGTGGAAGAGTTAGGAATGGTGCGCACCACCACCTTATCCAAATACGCTTTAGGCCCCCAATAATCCTGATTTTTTAAAAGAATGATTTTTTCATCTTTATTCCATAAAAAGAATTTGAAAGGCCCTGTCCCAATAGGTTTTTTAGCCAACTCGTCTTTTTTATTATTTTGAGCCAAGTAATCAGCATAGTCCTTACTCAAAATGCTCAAAAAGTCCATGCCCAAATTGGCTAAAAACGGGGCTTCTGGCCCATTAAGCGTGAATCTAATGGTGTAGTCATCTAAAGCTTCAATGCTCTTAATAATATGAGACATGCCCATGCCTTCCCAATACTTATAGCTTTTAGCCCCCGGGCTATAATATCGTTTAGCTTTATCCATTTGGCGTTCAAACGAAAACAGCACGTCTTTAGCGCTAAACTCCACTTTTTTATTCCAATACTTCGTCTGGTGGAAATAAACCCCTTTGCGTAAATGAAAGGTATATACAAGACCATCTGGGGATATGTCCCAACTCGTCGCTAACGCTGGTTCAATTTCTGTCGTGCCGTATTTGAATTGCACGAGCGTGTCATAAATATTGCCCGTCGCCACATAGCTTTCGCCATCAGTTACTAAGGCCGGATCCATGCTTGAGCCATCAGCGCCTCTAGCAAAAACCAAAACGCCTCCAAAACGCTTTTGTTCTTCAACAGAAATATTTTCTTTAGATGGATTAAGAGTAGCGTTTGGGTTTTCTGAAGCTTTCAAAAAAGACCCAAACAATAAAAGAAAAAAAAACAAACCCTTAACAAAAACATTATTCATAAGCCAGTCTCCACAACAAATTCTATAAAGGATAGAGATCTAAATTATAAATATTTTATGGTGTTTATAGGCGTTTAACAAACACCCAAAGGTTTAATTAACCTTTAAAGGTTACCCTACTCCCCAAAATTCCCACTAACTACAGAAACCTTTTTGCGGCTTCTGTCTTTATGCTCAAACTTCACAACGCCATCTATGAGCGCGTATAAGGTATGGTCTTTCCCCATGCCCACATTATTACCGGGGTGCATTTTAGTGCCTCTTTGGCGCACGATAATATTTCCTGCTCTCACAAATTCTGAGCCAAATTTTTTCACGCCTAAGCGTCTTCCTGCAGAATCTCTGTTATTCTGCGTGCTCCCTTGACCTTTCTTGTGTGCCATTGTTTAATACTCCTTTATGCTACAATTTTAGTGATTCTCACACGAGTGAAATCTCTTCTAAAACCACGCTTGGTTTTGCTGTCTTTTCGGCGGCGTTTTTTGAAAGTGATGACTTTTTTGCTACGCCCTTCATTGATCACTTCCGCTTCAATTTTAGCCCCATTCACAAAGGGTTTCCCGCAAGAGAGTTTGCCCTCTTTGAATACGGCTAACACTTCCACTAATTCCACTAAAGCCTTAGGCTCTTTATTCATTTTATCCAGTAAAACAATATCGCCTTCAACGACTTTATATTGCTTACCGCCATGCTTGAATATTGCGTATGACATTTCTATTTCCTTAAAAATTGAACGCTCTTTTTAAAATAAACGCTTATTATAGTGAGTATTTGCTAAAATTTAACTTTAAATTTAGTTTAAATTCACATTAAAAGAATTTTTTTACTCAAAAACACCCCATTTAACCCGCCATTATTACCCCGCATTGCCCCACTCAAACCATTCACAATTGCTATTAACTTGTTTTGGAATACTTTTAGCTTGTTTATTAAAAAAACCAATAAGGATTTGATCATGCGCGTTACCTTTGGCTCTAAATACAACCAAATGAATCACTACCAAAACGCTTTACAAAATAAAATCAACGACGCTAACACGCAGATCGCTTCAGGGTTAAAAATCCGTTATGGTTATCAAAACAGCGACATTAACAACCAGAATTTAAAATTCCAATACGAAGAAAACACCTTAGATCAAGGCATTGATGTGGCCCAAAACGCTTACACTTCAACGCTCAATACCGACAAAGCCTTGCAAGAATTTTCTAAAACGATGGAGGCGTTTAAAACCAAACTCATCCAATCCGCTAACGATGTGCATTCAGAGACTTCTCGTGCCGCTATCGCTAACGATTTAGAACGCTTGAGAGAGCATATGATGAATGTCGCTAACACCTCCATAGGGGGGGAATTTTTATTTGGGGGCAGTAAGGTGGATAGACCTCCCATTGATAGCGAGGGGAAATACCATGGCAATGGCGAAGATTTAAACGTGCTTATTAGCTCTGATAACCTTGTGCCTTATAATATTAGCGGGCAAGATTTGTTTTTAGGCACAGATAAAGACAAACACAAGCTCATCACCACCAACATTAAATTATTCAATCAAAACAAGCTCCACCCTGATGTGATGGACGCTTTAGAGCATTCTTCATTGCCTGAAGAAGTTTTTATTAAACCCGGTGATACCTTGCGAGAACTCATCGGCGATAACGACAAAGACCCCACCAACGACCCTAAAGAGTTTTTTTATTTGCAAGGCGTTAGGCCTGATGGCTCTAGTTTTAAAGAAAAATTCGCGCTCTCTAAAGCCTATCAAAACAAAGAAAGCGCGACTAAAGTGAGCGATTTGTTGGATAAAATCGCTCACGCTTACGGGAACACTTCGCAAAATAAAGTCGTGGATGTGAGTTTGAACAATTGGGGGCAAATTGAGATCAAAAACCTAACCCCCGGCAGTGAAAATTTGGATTTTCATTTGATTTCTAGCGATGGGGATTTTGATGATTTAGACGCTTTGCGTTCGAGCGGAAAAAGGGTTACTGAATACGTCAAAAGCGCGTTTGTAACGGATAGGAGTTTGAGCCAAGTTAAAGCGGTACCTAACATGTATAATCCCAAGGTGCTTGAAATCCCTAGCGTGTTTATCACTAAAGATAATGTTTTAGCCAACAAAAACACCAAATTGAGCGAGATTTTTGGCGATAAGGTGGAAACTTTAAAAATCAACGCTAGCCGCTTGGACGATGAAAGCACTATTAAAATCCCAAACCTCCCTATTAATTTGGATATTCCCATTCTTTTAGACGTGAAAAACTCTACGATTAAAGATTTGAAAGACGCGATCAAAAAACGCTTTAATAATGAAGTGGATGTGGAAATTGCAACGAACGGGCGTTTGAGGATCATTGACAATTCTTCTAAAGAATCGCCTATTTCTTTTGTTTTAAGCACCCTAGATGCTAAAGGGCTAGAAGTGGCCGGTATCCCCACTAATAACGCGAGCGAATACCAAAAAACCTATTTCAATAAAGAAGGGGCAAAATTAGAAAGCAATGTCGCTCAAACCGCTCAAAATGGCGCGGCTAATGGCTCTACTAAACTGAGTGAAGCCGCTAAGGGGAGTTTGGAAAATAGCGTTTTTAACATGAAATTAAACGATGTGAATGGTTCGTTTTTAGAAGCACAAATAAATTTAGATCCTAATGGGGCTTTTTTGAGTTTGCCTAATGGCGTTAAAATCCCGCTTTATGACCCCACAACCGCTAACATTCAAGCGTCTAAACCCAATGAAGTCACTTACAGGCAGCTCATGGATGCGATGAGTATCGCGCTCAATTACAGCAATACTGACCCAGCCATCTACCAACAAATCAGCGATAACCCCACTTCCAAAGAAAGCAAGGAGCGCTTTATTGAATTGTTAAAACAAGCTAAAGACAACCTTTCTATTAATTTGAATGAAGAGGGAAAAGTCATTATCCAAGACAACATGCATTCAAACACCAAAATGCAGTTCATGCTTTTTGATAAAGACGCGAATGATTTTTCTCAAAATGCCTTGCATAGCGACAAACCAAGCCTTAAATTAAACGCTAATAACGCTCTCATTATTGACAAGCCAAGCGTGAATTTTTTTGATCAATTAGAAAATACCATCACTTCTGTAAGAAAAGGGATTTATCGCCCGGACGCTTTAGGGGATACTTATTCTAGCGACATGCGTAATTTAGGCATTCAAAACGGCATCACTCTTATAGATCACTTGAGCGATCACATAGAAAAAATGATCGCTAAAAACGGCGCTCATGGTAAAGCGTTTGAGAACATTATCAGGCGCAATGAAGTTTTAAAAACGCAAGTTCAAAGCATTCGTGGGGAAACGACCGGCACGGATATGGCAGAAACTTATAACAAGTTTTCCAATCTCACTAACAATTATAACGCCGTTCTGGCTTCCACGAATAAAATCAATAATCTGTCTTTAACGAAATACTTGTAATCTTTTGGTGGTTTTTAAGCGTTCTAAAAAGAGATATTAAAATGGCTTTTAAGCTTCTATGAAGCCCCCCTCCTTTTACCCCTTATTTCGTGGGCAAATCGCCCACAGGACAAGTGGCCACCCCCACGCTTGGGCGGGTGAATTTTTCTACATTTTCTTGAGCTTTTTTGGGGTCATTAACCCAAGTTTTATAGAACTCAAAAGGGCATTCCGCCACACCCTTATCCCCATCGCCACTAGCAAAAACCCCACTATAACCTCTGTGCAAGAGTTTGAAAAGTTGGTTTTGGCTTTGGTCGTATTTCCTCGCATCACGGATTTGTTGCACGGAAAGTTGAGCGTATTGAAGACCATTTTCTTCTTCCCCGCATTCGCCCAAAGTATGCCCGTCAAAACCAATAATGCTAGAATGCCCGAAATAGGAATACACCCCATCAAAGCCGGTCGCATTCGCTACCGCTACATAGCATTGATTAGCCCACGCCATAGCTTTCACTATCGCAATTTGTTGCTCTTTAGCCGGATACATGTAACCTTGACAGCGTACAATGAGTTCTGCCCCACGCATCGCACAATCGCGCCAAATTTCAGGGTAGTTCCCATCATCGCAAATGATCAAAGAAACTTTCAAGCCCTTAGGCCCATCAACCACATAGGTTTTATCCCCAGGATACCAGCATTCAATAGGACACCAAGGCAAGATTTTGCGGTATTTTTGCACGATCTCACCCTTATCATTGACAAGAATCAAAGTGTTATAGGGATTCTTTTTAGCTTGCTCGTGTTTTTCCCCAGTTAAAGAGAACACTCCCCAAACCTTGTTTTTCTTACAAGCCTCAGCAAAGATTGCGGTTTCTTCTCCAGGAACGCTTGCGGCTGTGTCAAACATCTCCTGTCTGTCATACATGATCCCATGCGTGCTGTATTCGGGGAAAATAATCAGATCCAATCCGGGCAAACCTTGTTTGACCCCACCAATCACCTTAGCGATATTGCGACAATTTTCCAACACTTGTTCTTTAGTGTGGAGTCTAGGCATCTTATAATTAACTACCGCTACACCCACAGTATCTGGGCTGCTACTAATATCTCCATGTCTCATGTTATGTTCCTTGTTTTTTGATGAGAGTTCCTACAAACCCTCTACTTGAATTTATAAAATACTTGTGTAAACGGATTTATAATGAATGTGAAAACTTTAATCATTATAATTATTATAGGCGAGTTTTAATTTTTTTGCTCCATTGGGTAACCTATTTCTAGAAAAATGAGGTTTTAGCCGCTCTATTTTTATAGTTATCTTATTTTCACTTCCACTAACCCGTATAGCGCATTAATACAATAGATTTTAGACGCTTTTTGCAAATCTTGCAATTTTAAAGGGGCATGCTCAACAAGACCCTTTTTTAACAATCCCATAACACCCGTCCCGTTTAACGCGCCCGCGCTGAAATAAGGGGTTAAAAGCTTGTTGTGGATTTCTAAAATAAGATTGCTCCTAGCGCCCTCAGTGAGTTCCAAATCCTGGTTATAAAAGATTTCATCAAACATAACGCCTTTTTTAATGAGCGCTCGAGCCTTTTGATAAAAAGGGGCGTAAGTGGTCTTGTGGTATAAAAAATCGTTGTGTTTATCAATGGGGGCTTCACTCAAACGGATTTCTAGGCTTTTTAAAGACTCTAAAGTTTTGTATTCTTTAATGAGCTTGCCCTTTTTATTCAATAAAACCCTTAAAACCCCTTCTTTTTCTAATTCAAAGTCCAAAAGATTTTCATCGCATTTGAAATTAAAGTATTGGGCGCTATGCATTAAGCGTTCTTTATGGGCGTTTTTATTGTTAATCTCTAATTTTTGATCCCTTTTGATAACTTTCATCGTCTCTACAATCTCAAATTCTATTTTAGGCATCACAAAAAAGGATTTTAAAAAGCTCTCTTCATATTCTTTTGGCGCTTTACTTTGATAAGTTACCCCACTCCCTACCCCTAAATGCAAAAAATTTTCATGCGCTCTTTTTTCTAAAGTGCGGATAGGCACGCTAAAAAGGGCTTTTTTTTCTTCAACCATGCCTATCGCCCCGCAATACACCCCCCTAGGGCGTTTTTCTAATTCTTCAATGATTTGCATGGTTTTGATTTTAGGGCATCCGGTCACAGAGCCGCAAGGGAACAACGCCTTAAAAATCTCAAACAAGCTGGTTTTTAGGGGCAATTGAGCTTCAATCTCGCTTATCATTTGATACACGCTAGGCAAGCTGATGATTTCAAACAATTGATTGACTTTCACGCTATTTTTTAAAGCTAAACGGCTCAAATCGTTACGCAATAAATCCACAATCATCACATTTTCACTTCTGTTTTTGTCATCATTTTGCAAAAACAATCGGTTTTTTTCATCTATCAAGGGGTTATTTGAGCGAGCGATCGTGCCTTTCATGGGTTTTGTGATAATCTTAATCGCTGTGTCCAAAAACTCTAATTCAAAAAACAATTCCGGCGAAAAGCTTAAAACACTCCCAAACTCATTTTCTATCAAAGCCTTAAAAGGCGTGTTTTGGTTGTGTATCACTTCCTTAAAAATACGCTCTAGCTTGGCTTTAGTGTCTAAAAATAAATCCATCGTGAGATTCACTTGATAGGTATCGCCGTTTTTGAGACGCTCTTTAACGGCTTTAAACTGCTTGAAATAAGTTTTTTGATCTAAAGAGCTATGGATTTTAGGGTAAAACGCATGCTCTTTTAAAGGCTCTAAAGAATATTTTTTTCTTTCTAAAAATTGTTCAAAATACAAAAAAGGGGTTTGACTTTGAAAAGTTTCATCTAAAAACGCTAATCGCGCTTCATACAAAAGATACCCCACAAAATACCCCTTCCCCCTATTTTGAGAGATAAAATCCAAGGCGTTTTTAAGCTCGTTAAGATTAGTGGCTGTGAGTTTTTTAACGCTTTTTTGATATTTAAAATCCCCAAAAATCATTTAATTTCTAGCAACCGCTTCGTATTTGTCTATCAAAAACACCGGGTTATAGCTCATTTTAGACCTTCTCAAACCCTCTAATCCTAGATCTTCTTCTCTGTTAGCGTAAGTTAGATGGCTAAATTCATTCAAAAGCAATTGCTGGTTGATGATCTGATACGCGCCTGCAATATCTGCGCGGGCTTTTTCAATGTGGATGAGCGCGCTCTCTTCGTTTAAAACTTCTCCAAAACTAAACGAGACTATTTCCCCATTAACCCTAATAAGCCCCCCTTTCACATCCAAGCTTTCATAATTTTCTAACACGCTTTGAATGCCCTTATTTTCATTGATTAACCCTATATCATCGGTTTGGCTTTCTAAAAACCACTCTTGAGAAGCTTCTAAAACTTCCTTTCTGTTTTGAAGAGAAATTTTTTCATAAACAAAATTCGCATAATTGGTTAAAAACTGGTTTAGGTGGTTTTTTTTCTTATGGTATTTTTTCCCTTTGAGCGCGATTAGTTCTTCAATAGAATAAACGTAATCGCTCCTGTCTCGGTTGTAAGTGAAATCAAACACCCCTACAAAATTGTCTTTCAAATCGTCTTTTTGCTCTAAAGTCAGGGAGTGGAATCTTAAATTTTTTTCTAATTTCAAAAGCTCTTCCACACATTCAAACGCATTCTTACCGATAGGGTAGAAATAAAAGGGTTTTTGATTTTCATAAGTGGTTTGAATCACCAAACAATCCCTAATCACAGCCACTTGAATGAGCCTTGCGTGCTGCCATAAGAAGCAATTGGTAAAACTCACATCTGATAAAACGATTTTTTGAGTGCTTAAAAACCTTGAAAACAAGTCCTTATGCGCTAGGGTAATTTTTTCAAACATAACAACTCTCTTTTATTTTTTTAACTCTTTGAGGGCGTTTTCTTGAAATTTTCTAGAAATCTTAAAAACCTCTGCATAAAAACCCGTAAGAATTTCTCCATTCAAATGCTTGAAATCCCTTTGGCTGAGTCGTTGTAAAATTTCTTGCTCTCTTTTAGGGCAATAAATGGGGCTTTCTTGTTTGATGAGAGCGATTTTTAAAGCGATTTCTAAGCGTTTGTCTAAAAGATCGCTTAATTCATTATCCAGCACATCAATTTCAGCCCTTAAATTTTCTAAAAGACTATCCAAATTCTTTTGCATCTAATCAAACCCCTTTTAAGCCTTCTTCTTCTAGCCGCCACAAATCTTCTAAAGCCTCTCTTTTTCTTATCACTCTGATTTTGTGATCTTCTAGGGCTAATTCTAAGAGTTTGGGGCGCGAATTGTATTGACTGGCCATGCTAGAGCCATAAGCCCCAACCTTTTCTATGACTAATTTATCGCCTGGCTCTAATTCTGGCAAATTGGCGTCTTTTAAAAAAGTGTCGCTGCTCTCGCACACAGGCCCTACCACATCGCAAGGCGAGATCTTACGCCCCTTAGAGGGCGTTATAACCCTTATGGCATGCTTAGCATGATACAAACTGGGGCGTAAAAAATCATTCATGCCCGCATCTATGATTACAAAGCGCTTGTTTTGAGCCTTTTTTTCATACAAAACCTGCGTGATCAATTCCCCACTCTCAGCCACGATCGAGCGGCCCGGCTCACAAATAATGGTCAAATCCAAGCCTTGAAGCGCGTTTAAAATCCCTTGCGCGTAATCATAAAGCTTGATAGTCTCTTCATTTTCATAGCTCACGCCAATGCCTCCGCCCACATCAAAAAAACGCAAATCTATCCCTAGCGCGATCAAAGATTTAGCGATTTTGGCCACCTTTTGGCTCGCTTCTATAATCGGCTCTAAATCTAAGAGCTGTGAGCCGATATGAAAATGCACGCTAACAGGCTCTAAAAACGCGCTTTTTTTAGCCCAGAGAAACATTTCTAAAGCTTCTTTTTCTCCCACGCCAAACTTATTTTCTTTCAAACCGGTAGAAATATAGGGGTGCGTTTTAGCGTCAATGTTAGGGTTGATTCGAATGGAAATCCTAGCCTTTATCCCTAAAGATTGAGCGATTGTTTCAATCGTTTTTAATTCCATAAAACTTTCTACATTCAAAAATAAAATGTTGAGTTTTAGGGCTTGTTCTATTTCAAATCCGCTCTTACCCACCCCGCTAAACACGATCCTATAAGGCTTGATCCCGGCTTTTAAAGCCCTTTGTATCTCACCTATGGAAACGCAATCCGCCCCGCTCCCTAAATGCGCCAATAAAGAGAGGATACTCAAATTAGAATTCGCCTTTAAAGCGTAGCAAATTAAAGATTTACGCCCCCTAAACGCTTCTTTATAATTCAAAAAAGCCTGTTTGATCTTGTCAAAATCATAGAGGTAAAAAGGGGTTTTATAAGTTTGAAACAGCTCTTCATAATTAAACATAGAAAAACCTAACTATAAAATTTGAACGAAGCATTATAGCAAAAAAGCTAAAACGCCACTCGCATGCCCACATTCCCAGTTATATTAATATCCTGGTATTGCAAGCCCATCTTAAGCCCCACCCCCGCATTCACATACATCAAACGCCACAAATGCATTTCGCCCCCTGTAATCACGCTCGCAAAAGTGTTGAAAACTTCCCCCTTGCGATACAATAAAGTGTTTTCACCCACAAAACGCACCATATTACCGCCTTTAGATTTGATCAAAAGATCCCTACCCAATCTCGCCGTTACAAAATAATAGGAATTTTGACCAAAATATTTACGGCTCTCCAACCCCATGTTGAGCGTTAAAACCGATTCGTTAGAGGGGTTTGAATGCATAAGAAATTGTTTGTAAGCGGCATCATTCATTTTGCCTTTCATCCCGCTCAAGCCTATGAAATGATAGCTCAAGCCCACTTGAGGTTTTAGCACCACGCTTTTTTGTTTGAACATGAAATCATAGCCGTAATTCCCGTTCACGCTCGTTGTCCAGGTGTTGTAGTTGTAGCGTTGGTTCAACACAGAGAGCAAAGAATTAGAAGAATTGATACTAGTTGCATTGCCTCCATAAGTTTCATTCGCGCTCAAAGTGAATTCGTTTCTTTTTAAAAAAGCCCTCGCATACATCCCCACATCCACATTATTACCCAAAGAACGCATGATGTTCCCATTAAAGTCGCTATAGCCATAAGCCACATAACCCCCAAGGATCACATTTTTAACCAACCGGTCATAGCCCACGTTCAAGCCATAAAGCGTGCCATTGCCCCCAGAAATAAAGCTCGCTCCCCCAATCCCTTGAACCCAAAGGTTATTGGGGTGTTTGTTGGGTTGTGTGTATTTAACAAAAACCTCTCCAGGGTTAGGATCGCTAAAACGCTTGTTTTTAAGCTCTAACAAAGAAAAATCAGACTCTCCCTCTCTAGCCCTAAAATCAGAGAGTTTTGTCAAACGGCTGGTTTGTTGGGTGTAACTCGCCAATTCTAAAAGGTTGGTAGCGTTATCCCTAAAATTAGGGTTAGAAATCAAGCTTGCGGTGTTTTGAAGATCTTTTGTTGCGTCTAAAATTTCATTCAAAGAGTGGTTTTCTAAATAAATCGGTGCAAAAAGCGGGTTTTCTTTGGTTTTCATCATCAATGTTGAAAGCCAATTGATAGCGTTATTCCCCCCTATCGCTTCAATTTGATTGAGCGTGCTTTGCCCTTGAATGCTTGCAATATAATCTTGTAAGGTAGGGGGGGTAAAGTCCATGATCTTGTTGCCATAAGACATTTTAATCTGGTCATGAAGAACAGAAAGGCTTAAAATATGGTTTTGAGAGGCATTATTTGAGTTAGGCAGCGCTACGCTTAATAATAACCCCTTATCTTGCAACAAAACCCGTTGGCCCAAATAAGTCAACACGCCGTTTTTTTCCTCTATGTGGTTTCCGTTGATATTGATTAAGGTATAGAGCTTCAAATACGATTGCAAGCTGTTAGGGTTGATATTGTAATCAATGTAACGGCTGCTTTTTAATAAAGTGTAAGTCGTGTTATTGGCCATGCTGTTATTGACATTGATAAAAGGCGTTTGGGTGGTGTTGAGATTGATGATCCCCTCTGCTTGAATGAGCGGATTTACAGGCGTTTGAGAATTTTCTAAATTGAAATTAATCGTTCCAAAATGATTCAAAACCCCCCCTACTCCTAACCCATAAATCCCGGTGCTTAAAGAAGCGTTTGAAGCGATCACTAAATTTTGAAGCACCTCTATTTTTTGCGTGGCGTTGTTGTTAAACGCCCCTTGAATGTTTAAATTATTCGTTACAAAGCTAGCGTTTTTCTCTAACACCGCTTGGTTGGAAATAATAAGGTTGTTGGCTTGGAATTGAGCGTTATTGTAAAGATACAGGTTTTTAACGTTTGCAGAGCTCTTAATCTTTGAAAAATCAACCACCCCGTTAGCGTAAATATTGCCTGAAAAATTGAAATCATTCGCCGTAACCATCAAGCTTTCATCGTTATTGTTCAAGGCGATTGGCGCGTTATTTGACGCATTACTAGAAGAAGCGCCATTCGCGCTTTGGGCACTAAGCGTGCAAGGGTTTGTAGCGTTAACTGCAGTTGGATCGCTTTGTTGCGCGCAGCTAGCGTTGATAAACAGATTGCCTTGAGACACAGAAACATTGTTATTAGCGGCGTTAATCTTAAGGCCGTTGCTGGCATCAAGCGTGGTGATGTTAATGTTAGAAACTTGATCGGATAATAATTGAAGCGTTCCAAAATGGTTAGTGAAAGCGATATGATTGTTGCCGGCAAAAATGAGCGAATTTCCTGCGTTAAAAGAGAGCGTGCCTCCATTAGCGTTAGAGAAAGTGGAATTTTGCACAAAAACATTGCCTTGCGCGTTGAAACTAAAATCCCCTTTTTGCCACACTTGACTCAAGCCATAAGGAGCGAAAAGCCCTTTTTTACTAAGATTAGGTATCAAATCCCCCAAACCTTGTTCATAAATAGGCCCTAAGCCTTTAGCCGCTAGGACTTTGTCTAAAACGCTTTTAATCTGCTGGTTTTGCAGCAAGCTTTCTAAAGAATTGAGCGCATCTTGGCCTAAAAATTCGCCAATCATTTGTTTGCCTAAAGCCACTACATCGTTTTTTAAAGCGTTGCTCGGTTTGACAATATCTTGCAACATTACGCTTATGACTTGCCCTATATCGTTAGCGGAAATAAAGCCGGTGATCTGATTGAACAACCCTTTTTTACTCAATAAATCATTGATGGACATGCTCCCTATAAGCTTTTCAGGGTTTTGCAAATCAATGCCTCCTAGTCCGGCTAATCCCCCCACTAGCCCGGTCCAAAAGCCTAATTTTTGTCTGATCAAATCCTTAATCGCCGTGTTCAAACCGCTATCATTCATGAGATTATCAAAGTTATTCTGCCCTAAAAGCTGGCTTAGGGTTTGATTTTTTTGTTCAGGCGTTAAATACCCCCCAATCACGCTATTACTCCCTAGAGTATTTACTATCAAATTCCCTAAACCCCCGGCTTTGTTAATGGATTGCACCGCCACTTCGCCCAAAATATTGGCGAGCCCGGCTTGATTGAAAACCTTATTGATACCCTCTTGACCTAGCATGCTAAAAATCCCATCGGTTTGCGAGCTTACGATATTAGCCTGGTTGAGAATGAGCGAAGTTTGGCTGTTAAAAGTTACGCTAGCGCTCCCCCCAGTCCCCCATGCGTTCCCGCTCCCTAAAGTGCCGGTAAGATAAATTTCTTTAGCGTTAAAAGTCGTGTCAATATAGCCCAAATCAGCCGAGCTAGACTCCAAAAGCTGCCCTAAATAAGTGCCTCTAAATTTTTGGCACACAATATCAGTATAATCACAAGGTGTTTGATAGCCCAAGCCCCCAAAAACCACCGCGCTATTAGTGTCTGTTTGCCCTATTTTAGTCGCTCCTATAATCAAAGTGCCGTTATTGAAATTTTGCACGACCGAATTGTTTGCGTTATCAATCAACTCGTTAATGTTTTTCCAATCGCTAGGGGTGATGAGCTTGGTAAGCTGGTTTAGCGCATCGCCTTTTAAATTGCTCAAACTTGAAAGCGAAAAATCATTCCCTAATATCTTTTTGATTTCAGGGTAGAGTTTGAGCGCCATTTGGCCTAACGCTTTGATATTATTGAAATTATAGCCCTTGTTATAGACATGTAATGCGCTAATAGGGTTGCCTTGCGCGTTATAGGTTTGCGAAATGATAGAAGATTCAGAGCTTAGATTGTTATTTTTCGTGGTGTTATTGCTACCGCTGGCTTGATAGGATTGGTTGGGGTTGTAATAGCCTTTCACGCTGCTCGTGAGGTAAAACACGCCTTCTGCGTCATCGCTATAAGAATACACGCCGTTAGCGTTGTTATAAACTTTTTGGTAGTTAAAGATTTCAGAGCCAATGTTATAAAGCGTGTTTTTAATGCCCGGGATTTGAGAGAGCGTAACGCTTAGTTGGTTATTTTTAAAGCTCTCGGTGATTTTTAGGGCGCTATTAAGGGGGTTAGTGAAACTATAAGTTTGGTTTTTAGCGTCATAAATCCCGTCATTGATACGCATGCCAAAGAAGCTGATACGCTCATACCAATTACTATTCATGTCCGCTTGAATGATGTTATACACACGATTTTTATTATCGTTCAGATCGCTTAGTAAATCAATGTTAGCGATATTCAAGCTCCCTTGATCGCTAAAAACAAGCTGGCTGTTTTTTAAATCCAGCACGCTACTGCTGTTAGGGTTTAAGAGGTTGCCTCCCAAACTCAAGGGCGCTTTAATGTCAAGGGCTTGATGGAACGTGATGGGGCTTTGAGAAAAAGCGTTATCATAGAAATTAAACGCCGTGTTAGAGGTGATAGCGCTAGAGCCTTGAAAATCTAAAGAAGAATTATTGCTTAAATTAAATTGCCCTCCTAAAGAGATCGATCCCTTAAACGCGATAGAAGAATGATTCAAACTCGTAGTAATATTCGCTGAATTGAAATTGGTTGTCCCATTAAAATTGATATGAGCATTATTGCTCGCAATCAAGCTCGCATAATCGTTGATCGTGGCGTTATTGGAAACATTGATCGTGCTTTGGTTGAGGTTGAGCGAGCTGGTGTCGTTTAAATTCAAATCGCCTTGAAGCTCTAAGGTTGAATGGTTGCTCGCATTGATAGAGGCGTTTTGAGAAAGACTGATCGCATTGGCTTTAATACTGCTTGTTCCCACTGAAACGCTTAAATTGGAATTGTCAAACAACACGCTTTTAGCTTGCATTTGATACAAACCAGAGCTTAAATTCGTGCTGTTGGTGAAACTGATCGCATTAGTGGCATTGAATTTAAAAACAGATTGCGTTGTCCCCACATAGCCCCTAAAAGAGCTGTTAGAAAAATCCAGATTCAAAGCGTTGAAACTGAAATTAGGGTTACCGCCATTTTGCGCGGTATCGTCTATAAAATAGGAGTTTTGAGCCTGAATATTCGCGCTGTTAGAGACAAAATTCATAGACGAGCTTTGCGTGCCAGCGGCGCGGTTATACAAAGTCGCGTTCGTTAAAAGAATGCCTTGAAGCCCGTTAAAATTAAGGCTTGCGCCCCCACCGCTAGAAATGCGATTCCCGCTTTCAATGCTGCCGGTGATGTAAATCTTTTGCGCTTCATAATGCCCTGTAATAAAGCCTATGCATTGCAAATTCCAGCAATGCCCGCTCGCATCATTACTCCCTGCTCCCTTATTGTCCCCAAAGCGAATGATGGTATTAGACTGCGGCGCATCGCTCGCATTCGTCCATATGCTTTTAGCCCCAAAAACGATCGCGCTGTTTTGCCCGGTGAACGTTTGAGAAAATTCCGCCTTAGTGAATAAAGTTTTCCCGCTCGCATAAAAATCAATGCTCTTGTCGTAATAGTAAATGGTGTTGTTTGCATTCCCTAAATTATTGTTATAGCTGTTAGGCATGTAGGTCATAAAACCGACAACATCTTTATAATACAAGTGATCCGATTTTTCCATATCCATATAATCAAACACCATGCTAACGCCCAAACGCCGGATAGAAATGCTGTTGGGTGAAAAAACCTCTTGGAAATTGTAGGTTTGGTTATTGAAAGAATACACCACATCATAGACGCCATTACCCACGCTAGAGACGAGTTTTTCACTGCTAGCCCCATGCCCTTGGTAGTTGATGAGCTGCCATAGATTTTTACTAAAAGCGTTGTTGTAATCAATCTCTTTAGAAGAGCTTACAAGGGTGATAGGGTTGCCATTAGTGATAGCTTCACCAATATTAATCACCGAATGAGCGTTAAAAGTAATTGTCCCATCGCCAAAAGACAAAGGGGCGTTTAGGTTTTTTAAAGTGATATTATTGAGAGTAACCTGCCCTTTCACGCTCGTGTTTGTTGGGCCATTAAAAACCACATTATCAAAAGTTGCATTCCCTGAAATATTAACAGAGCCGGTATTATTAAAATTAGCGTTATTTTGAGAGCCATTAGCAGAATTTCCAAAGACAGCGTTCCCAGCGATTTGCAAATTTGAATTAGCGTTAGTGAAATCCCCCATAAACGAAGTGGTCGCGTTAGAGTTATTGAAATTAAAAGAAGCGCTGTTGTTAAAATTAGCGTTATTGAACGAAGCGTTTTTTGCACTAATCTCAAACGAACCGCTATTGAACTGGTTGTTGTTTGAAAAATTCAAGCTATCGCCGCTGAATTGGTAACTCCCTCCATTAAAGTTGGTGTTTTCAAAAACCGCTTGCCCTGCATTGAAAATGAATTTCCCGTCTTTGGCTTGGTTGGTGAAAGTTGCGCCATACACGGAAAGTTTGCCATTAGCGTTTAGGCCACTCAAATTCTGCGAATTGTCCATGTTTTGCGTGGAAAAAGTCATGGAGCTTGAATAAATCCCGGCGTTATGTTGCGTGATGGTGGCGTTAGCGATATTGATACTATCTACCCCATTAAAGACCAAATTGGCTGCCCCACCGGTGCCTATACGATTGCCAGAACGCAGATTCGCTGTGATATATACATGATAGGCGCTATAAGTGCCGTTAGTCGTGCCAGTGCACTGATAATACGGCCAAGGCCCGCAATGCCCATTAAGAGCGCTCCCTGAAGTGTCCCCAAAAGACACCGTGTCGCTAGAAGAAACGCTATTTCCAGTCCATGTTGAGTTATACCCAATCACCAGATTACTACCACTAGCACTAAAGGTTTGTTTAAACGAGTTAGTGTAACTCCCCCATATTTGAACGCTCGGCAAGTAATAAGTCCCGCTCTCTGTAAAATTTTGGGATTTGGGGATGTAATATTTATGATCATACCAAGGCATGTCAGCATTAATATAATTTGAAGCGGATAAGTTAAATTGTGATCCGCTGATTGTAGGGGGTGGCGTGTAAGTCCCGCTCTCTAAAGCTTGGATAATAATGGAATTAGGGCCAAAAGTTTCTTGCAGTTTGTAGATAGTATCCCCTATTTTGTAGCCCACTTGATAGACTTGTGGGGAGTCTTTAGTGGGTGCAGAGGGCGAAGCATTAGCGGATTTAGGTGTTGCAGCGTTTTCATTCAAAAGCTGTCCGGTAACCCCATTGTAAGTGATCATATCCCACAAGCCTTGAGCGAAACTTTGCGGCTTTGAAGGGCTTTCGTTCGTTTTTAAGGCGCTTGTCAAGCCATTGATTGCATGGTTTAAAAGATTGTTATAAGTGATCCCACCGCTAGAATTTAAAATCGTTACGCTCTTCTCACTGCTTAAACTTGTGAGATTGAAAGTCGTCCCTTGAGTGAGAGTCACTTTGGCACTCCCAAAATCAAGGGTTGAGCCATTTTTCAAATCGTTCTTACCGCTTAAAGTAACGCTACCGGTAATGGTCATGTTGTTTGTATCAACAGAAGTGTTAAAAGTCGTGTTGTTAAAACTTGCCTCTTTTTCTATGGTGATTTTACCGGTATTGCTGAAATTAGCGTTATTGAAGGAAGCGTTTTGGATTGTTAGTTGGTGGTTTGAATTGTTAAAGGCTTGCTGGAAATCCACAAAGCCCTTAAGAGTGGTAGCGTTACCACTAAAAGAGCTGTTTTGAATTTGGGGGTGCTGAGCGCTTTGATTGGTTTGGTTATTGAAAGTAAAAGTCCCCCCATTAAAGGAGCTGTTTTGAAAGGTGGCTTGATTGTCAAAAGTATAAGTAGCGTTACTAAACGAAGCGCCATTAAAGGAACTTGCGCCTTTAAAAGTGAAGCTACCGCTATTAAAGGCGGTATTATTGGTAGCGTTAAACTCTTTATTAAAAGTGAATGCCCCCCCATTCCATTTCGCCCCACTAAAAGTGGCGTTCTCTTCAAAAGTGAAACTGCCGTTTGCATTGCTAAACGCCGTATTAGTAGCGTTAGTCGTCCCTTTAAAAGAATAGCTAGGCCCTGAAGTGGAGCAATTAGCCCCTACGCCCACACTAGCTAAAGAACTGCAAGTATCCCCACTTAAAGAAACCGAACCGATAGTAATAACGCTGTTAGCATTGCCTACATTCACTTGCGAAGTTTTATACGCGTTGATATTGGAATTGATAGTAACCTTATTAGCGTTCAAGTTTAAAGTGGCTATTCCCGTGTGTGTGCCAGCTCCTGATCCCACACGATTGCCCACTTCTACGCTGTTATTCACATTGATAGTCCCAGCGCTAAAAGTAACATTAGTATGCCCATTAGGATACCAAGAAGTGAAGCTATTCCCACTACTCGCACCTAGATTAAAAGTAGCGTTACTGCCTAATTCAATGTCTAAATTCCCCCCATTATATTCCCCTCCGGTGTAGTTATACAGACCGCTTAAAAAATAAGTGCCGTTATCATTTTTTAAATTGGCTGTAATATTTTGGTTGTTTTGAGTGTGGTAGTAATTAGCCGCATTACCCCCTGCCCAAGTTTTTGTGATAAGTTGGTTTCCTGTGTATTGTTGGGTTTTTTCCTCCCATTTATCGCAACTCCATAGAGCATACCATGGATGATGCACGCATACCTTTTGGCTTTTTTCCCCCCAGCTAAGCCCTAAAATATCCGTTCCATCCGCATACACCCCACTAGCAAACCCACTGATGAGTAAAGGTGCAAGCCATAAAGGACGCTTTAAGATTGTTTTTTGCTTGCGTGTTATCTTTTTTGGTTTCTTTTTAAACTTCTTCATTAAATGCTACCTTCTCATTTCCTAGATAGTAACCAAATCTCCCCTTTAAATCAAAGCGCATTTTTTCCAAGCAAACGCCAAAAAAACAAAGCGCACACCAGCACAAACAATTCCTTAAACAGCCATTCGCTTTGAGCGTGCGAGCGGGCAAATTCAGCGCTTTGGAGCGCAACTTCGCCTATTTTTTGAGCGTTTAAAATATAAGGCGTGTAATAAAAAACAAAGAGAAAACACAACGCCCCTATCGCCACGCCAAGGATCAAATACACTAACGATCTTTTATAGTAAATAAACGAAATGATTTCATAAAGTAACACCACAAAACCGATCGCGCCTAAAAGATAATTGAAACGCACAAAGATTTGCGCCATGAGTTTCCCGCTCTCAAAGGGAGTTAGATTCAATTCAGGTAAAATGCTTGACGCTTTGAAAACAATGGGCGCGACTATCGCTCCTAAAATGATCAAAGAGCCGCCCAAAATACCTAAAAGAAGCAAATACACCCCTAAACCAAATTTTTTCATCTTCCACCTTTTTTAAGATTTTTGCAACAAATGGTTGCAATCCTTAAACTGCCACACTTGAACTAATGGCGTAAAAAATTCTAAAAGGGATTGAATGTCAGTGATCCTGTCTTTTAACCCGATAAACACTTCAATCTTCACGCCTTTTTCTAATAAAAATCTAATTATAGGATCACTATACTTGTAATCCAATAAAAATTCTAATTCTTCTAAAGAACCCTCTTTTTTAAAACGCTCCAATTGAACGCTCAAGCCCACTTCCTTATAAAAGTTATCCATGTAATTTTGCGGATCTTTTTGAAACGAAGAAAGTTGCAAGCGTTTGAACGCCAAACTCTTATGCGCTAGCATGCAAGGCGAAAACAATAACAAAGAATTGATGCGTCGCTGTTGTGAGATTTCATTATAAGCGTATTCTATCGCCTTAATCGCTCCCATAGAAAAGCCTGAGATATCATAAGCCCCTTTTAAAAGCCACTCTTCAAACAAAACGCTTTCATTAACAAACCCAAAACCACTAAAAAAACGCATTTTTCACCCGTTCAACAAATCATGCAAATTAAAATGTTCTAAATATTCTTGCTCTAATAATAAAACGCTCAACCGCTTGCAAGCTGCAATTTGTGGCTTTAAAAACTCCAGTTGCTCTTCATAAAGAACGCTTAAAGACTCTTTTGTAGGGGCTAAAAGAAGCTCGCTAGCCATAAATTCATTCAAAAATTTCGCTTTTTGCAAATCTTGTTTAGACAGACTATAACGCTCCTTATAAAGCAACTCTAAAATAATCGTCCCGCTCAAATACACTTTAATGTAATTTTTTATCTCGCTTTCGCTATGGATTTTATTCTCATTAAAGGCGATAAATTCCCCTAATATTGGCGCTTTATCAAATTCAATTTCTAGCCAATACGCGCTTAAGGCTTTCGCGCTTTGATACAAAGCGACTAATTCCTTTTGGTTTTCGTCTAAGGTTTGGGGCTTTTTCTTACCGTAAGCAATCTTGTCTTTCACTTCCAAAATATCGCTATGAGTGATTTCGTTTCGTTCGTGTTTTAGGGCGTTTAGAGCGCTTTCATTGATTAAAGTCGCTAACATCGCCCCGCTAAAACCCACGCAAATTTTAGCGATCTTAAGATAATTGAGCGCATGCTTTTTGTTTTCTAAAAGCTTTTCTAAAATGCTCTGCCTTTCTAATAAATCCGGTAAAGAAATGAAAATGCGCCGATCAAAACGCTTGCTCCTTAATAGCGCTTCATCCATCACTTCCATTTGGTTAGTCGCTCCTATCACCACCACCTCATCGTTTTGCAAAAACCCGTCCATTTCGGTTAAAAGCTGGTTGAGCGTGGCCTCTCTTTCATCGCTCCTATGCCCTCCCCTAGCCTTACCCAAAGCGTCAATTTCATCAATGAAAATAATAGAGGGGGCATGCCTTTTAGCGTGCATGAAAAGTTCATGCACTTTTTTAGCCCCAGCCCCCACATAAATTTGAGAAAACGCGCTCCCGCTTTCATAAAAAAACGGCACTCTAGCTTCACTCGCTAAGGCTTTAGCGATCATGGTTTTCCCCACTCCAGGAGGCCCAATTAAAAGCACGCCCTTAGGGAGAAAAATCCCTAAATCCTGGTATTTTTTAGGGTTTTTTAAATAATCTATCACTTCTAATAATTCTTCTTTAACTTCATCCACCCCTGCAATATCTTCAAAACGCACCCCTAGCGCATCGTATCGCTGGAATGCATTTTCTAATTCGTTTTTAGTCGCGCTTTCTAAACTCATTTTAGTGTCCAATCGTTTGGGCAAGCGCCAAAAGATCCCAAAAAGCATGCTAGAAATGAAAAAAAGCAACGCTAAATTCATTTTAGAACCCTTGCTTAAATTTTCTCGTTTTTCTATGGGCATGCTTTCTGGGATTTTATAGGCTCTTAAAAAGGCTTCTTTGTTGGTTTTATAAAGACCCTTGTTAGCATAAAAATAATTTTCATCTTCAATTAGAGTTTGTTTAGGGTGGGATTGGATCACATAAAAAAAGTCCTTACTGGATATGAGCCTAGAAACATCGCTTAAGATTAAAAAAAGCAACAAGCAAAAAGTAAGCATCAAAAACCCTAACGCCAAAACAAGCGAGCGGTTTTTGATGCGTTTAAAGGGAGCGGTGAGGTTTTCTAAAAATTTAGAAAACGGCATGGTTTTCCCTCTCCTTAATTTCATACTCTTTGATTTCTAAAAAACTAGCCCTTAAAGGCTTATCGCTTTTGATTTTAATGGGGTTGAAAAATTGATCTAAGGCTTTAAATTCGCCATCTTTTTGCGCTTCCACTAGGGCTTTTAGGGGCGTGTTGAGCTTGAGCTGCAATTTCCTGAACGCCTTATTTTTATGAAAAATCAAATCTTTAATCGCATTCAAACGCTTTTTGGAATCTTCCAAACTCACGCTATCAGTCATCAAGCTAGAGGGGGTGTCTTTTCGTTTGCTGTAAATAAAAGGGTGGATGTGCGTTAAAGGCAAGCTTTCTAAATTTTTAAACGCTTTTTCAAAAACGCTTCCGCTCTCGCCCGGATGCCCTACAATAAAATCCGTGCCGATAGCAAAATTCTTAGAAGCGATTACCTCTAATAATTCCCTATCGCTTTTGGTGCGGTTTCTTCGGTTCATCCTCTCTAGCATGAAATCATGGCTGTGCTGTAAAGCGATATGCAAATGTTTTTCTAAAAAATCCTCTTCTAAAAGCTCTAAAAATTCATCGTTGATTTGATTAGGTTCTAAGCTCCCAATCCTTATGCGTTTTAATCCAACAATCTGGCTTAATTTTTTAATCAATCGCGCGATATTGCTTCCTCTATCCTTCCCATAGCTCCCCACATTGGTGCCGGTTAAAACCACTTCTTGAACCCCTTTAGAGCATAAAAGGCCCACTTGCTCTAAAATTTTTCTCTCTTCAAAACTCCTAGCCCTCCCTCTCACGCTTGGGATAATGCAATAATTGCAATCAAAATCACAGCCCTCTTGGATCTTGATAAACGCCCTGGTTTTTCCCACAAACTCGCTCACCATCGTGGTGTCTAAGTGCTTGTTTTCTAAATTGTCATCTATGAAAAAACGCTTTTTTTCTTGTAAAAGCGCGTTAATCTTTTCTTTATTGTCATGCCCAAAAACGCCCTTTAAAAGCCCTTTTTCAAAAAGCTCTTTGCCTTGGGTTTTCACCCCACAGCCGGTAAATAGCACTTCCTTATCCAATCGCGCCATTTTTTTAGCGTAACTCCTTACTGCACTATCGGCCCCATTGGTCACGGTGCAAGAATTGATGACAATAATATCGGCTTCTTGTTCTTCTAAGGTCGTGCTAAAGTCTTTCAAATTCTCGCCCATCACTTGCGTGTCAAAAAGATTCGTCCTGCACCCAAAAGTTTTGAAATAGACTTTTTTCATTTTTGTTCCCTTTTATTCCCAAAACCATCGCCTAGAGCGTCAGCATCCACTTTAAGCAGCTTGCTGGTCGTATAAGCGATATGGATATTTTCTTCTTTCAAAAAAGCTTCAACAATTTCAGCCACAATCTTGCTCCTTAAAGACATGGTCGCATACGAATTGGTTTGATACCACACCGAGATTTTTATCCCGTTACTTTCAGGCATCAAAAAGCATCGAGGCTTCACACTCAAACTCCTTAAAGAATACCGGTCGCGCATTTTATTGAGCTGTTTATAGGTAATATCCGTGTATTCCTTAGACAATTCTGTAGCGATGTTGAGCGCAATTTTAGAAGCTTTTTTAAAATCAGAATCAAATGTAACGCAAAAATCCACGCCATCCCAAACCGTTTTCATCCCAAAATGGCTGTAATTAGCGAACATGGTGGTGAAAATATAATTATTAGGCACAAAAATAATCCGGCCCGCTCTCCTGTTGTTCGTGTAAGTGGTAAAGGTTACATCTTCTAAAATCGTAATGTGCAACATAGAAATATCCAACACATCGCCAATAAAAATATCTGTCCCCTTAGCGATACGCACCCTATCGCCCACATGCACGCTCCCCCCAATCAAAATGATAAACCACCCAAGCAAGCTCATGAACAAATCTTTCATCGCAATCGCTAAGCCCGCGCTCGCAAAGCCTAAAACCGTGACCAAGTAAGTAACGTTTTCTAAATAAGAAAAAAGAAAAATTAAAATGATCACGCTCACATTCACGAAGTTAATGGCTTTATTCACGGTATAGACGCGTTCATTATTTTCAATGTATTTGCTAGAAATGATTTTTAAAATCCAAGCAAACACCACGCTCAAAAGGGCTGCTAAAAACACATAAACCAATTTAAAAAGCTGGTTTTTAACTTGAGATTTGACAATGCTTATAGCCTCATCGCTGTCTTTTTGGAAAATCCCGATCGTGGTTTTTAAAATGTTTTGAGCCCCTTGCAATTCT
This sequence comes from Helicobacter pylori, assembly GCF_014496485.1. Taxonomy (GTDB): domain Bacteria; phylum Campylobacterota; class Campylobacteria; order Campylobacterales; family Helicobacteraceae; genus Helicobacter; species Helicobacter pylori_DD. The sequence goes on from NZ_JACTAX010000001.1 coordinate 172,610, forward strand.
AAGCGTTTGGCTTGAGTTTGATAAATCTCATCGCTTAGTTTCGCGCTTTTATCCAAAGCATGCCACTGATTTAAAAGCTGGTGTTTTTGATCTAAAAGCTTTAAAACTTCTTCTAAAGCAGTCTGGTTGCTTTTAAGATTTTCATGCTTTAAACGCATGCTTTTAATGAAAGAAATGCCATCAATGATCGCAATAGGGTTAGCGATATTAGGGATATTGGGGATATTGGGGCGCTCTATCAAATCCTTAAAAGGATTGACCCCATAGCTTTCAAACATTTTTTGCTGGGACTCTAAAGCCTTTAAGGTATGCTCTAAGGTGCTAATCTTTAATAAATCCTTGCTTTTTTTATTTTTTAAGCGCCTTAATTCCTGCCTCACGCTCTCTTTTTCGGTATAAATCTGGTTGTAAATCTTGTAGTTTTCAAATTTTTTCAACCACACGTTATCGTCTTTGGCGAGTTTTTTATCCACCAAAGCCATTTGTTTTTGTATAGAGGATAATTCTTGGCTCTTATCTTCTGCTTGCAAAAACAAAAAACAAAAGAATAATAATACCCTTAATGCCATTTTTCTAACACCTTTAAAATCGTTTCTTTAGGGATATGAGAGGCAATCTCAAACGCTCCAACGCCTTTAGGCAAAATGAATTTTAGGGTTTGGTTCTCGCTTTTTTTGTCTAAAAACAAGCGTTCGTAAAATTTTTGAATATTAGTGATTTGGTAATTGAATATCAGATCAAATTTTTTCAATAAATTTTCTATGCGTTCGTATTCTTTTAGAGTGAGCATGCCTAAAGAAAGGGCTAACTCATTAGCCATGCGCATGCCAATAGCGATCGCTTCACCATGCAAAAATCGCTCGTAATTGGTCTCGTTTTCTATCGCATGCCCAAAGGTATGCCCATAGTTCAACCCAGCCCTGATATTTCGCTCTTTTTCATCTTGAACAACGACTTGAGCTTTGATATTGACGCTTTGAAAGATTACTTCTTCTAAACAATCTTTTAAATCCTTTGTTTCCAATATTTCTACCAAGTTTTTATCAAAACACACCGCCATTTTAATGATTTCAGCAACCCCTGCTTGAAATTCCCTTTTTTCAAGGGTTTTTAAAAAAGCTAGATCCATATAAACCGCTTTAGGCTGGTGGAACGATCCGATTAAGTTCTTGCCATAAGGCGTGTTGATCCCTGTTTTCCCCCCCACGCTCGCATCCACTTGAGCGAGTAAAGTCGTAGGGATATTAATAAAATCAATCCCCCTAAAATAAATACTGCTCGCAAACCCCACCATATCGCTTATCACTCCCCCACCAAGGGCTATCATTAAAGAATGGCGGTTTAATTGCATTTCAAAGGCGTTGTTTAAAATCCGCTCTAATGAATGAAAATTCTTGTATTTTTCCCCAGACTCTATCACGCACACTCTGACTTCTAAGGCTTTCAAGCGCTCTAATAAATACGATAAATGCAACCCGGCCACGATACTATCGCTAACAATGAGCGCTTTTTGTTTCAATTTTATTTCAGGCAGTTCCCCCAAAAACACTTTATAGCTTTTTTCTTTTAAAGGGATTAAAATTTCTTGCATTCTTTCACTCCGCTACAGGGATAAAAATTTGAGGGTTATCATCGTTTAAAAACGCTAATTTTTCCACTTTAGTGGATAAAAACCACCAAAAACGCGTGTGCGTGATGCACTCTTCAAAAGGCATGAAATGCAAAATGGGATTTCTTAAAGAATTGAGATACATGATAGGATTTCTAATATCGGTTTGGAAAATCTCAATCTTGCGGTTGAATGCGTTGGCTAAATTTTCATAATGATTGACAATCTCGTTTTTATAGCGCTTGTTAGGGTCAAAATCATAAAGCAACAAGCCCAAATCCATTTGCATAGACACATCAAAAATCACTGAAGACATGTCCTCATTAATATCCAAGCTTTCATTCAATACCACCACGCTTTGAGAGGTTTTAGACAGGCCGGAAGTGTTGGTTTTATAAACCGGGGTGGCTGTTTTATACAAGGCTTTTCGGTGTTTTTTAGATAAAAAAAGCTCTCTGCCTACCACGATCAGGCCCATTTTTTTCTGGTGGTCTTCATGGAGTTTTTGGATAAAACTTTTCCCATAAAAATCAAAATTCACTTCAATGCTTTCGGTTTCTAGCGATAAAAATTTATGGTAAAACTTAGGGCTAGTGGGGTGTAAAACCTGAATGTAGAGCTTGTAGCTCTTTAAACGTTTGTGCAAAAACAAGGCTTGATACACATCGCGCATCATCGCTTTTCGGCTCTGCAAACGCATATCAATGTATAAATAAATGCTCTTACCAAAGGGGGCTGGGAACTGCCCCACATTGCTTTTGACTTGATGATACACCGCGTTTAAAATTTCCGGATTGCCCGCCACTAAAAGAATGTCTCGTGGTTGGATAACCAAAGATTTAGTGGAGAGCAACAAAACATCGTTACGATAAAGCCCTACAATCCTGTATTCTTTTTGCCTGATAGAGCCAATATGCCTGTAAGCAAAAATGCTCCCAAAAGGCACATCAATCTCCATGATCTCGCCCTTGCCTAACCCAAATTCTCTAGGGGTGCTAGGGATATTAGGCAAACGAGAAATGAATTTATTGGCTAAAACTTCAAATTCATCAATCAAAATAAGCTTTTCATCTTTATTTTCTTCATTATTCTCTAAAGTTTTTTCGCTATCTTTTTTCACGCTCAAAACCACGCGCATGCGTTTGAAATGGGTCTGAATGATTTTATGAATGATGTGCTGTTCTTTAAAATCTTGTATGATTAAAAACGCATCGCTCACCTCATCGTTTAACACTTGCAAAAGCCTGAAACTAGAAGTCGCATCAAAACAATAAAAAGCGAAAGTGCTCGGGTAGTTTTTAGGGATAAGACTCTCATTTTTGACAACCACTATATAAAAATTATGATTAGAATAATGCCTTAGCACCAAGTCTAAAAAATTTTTTGCTACAATGCCATCTAAAATAAGGGCGATTTTTTTCAATTCCAAACTTCCTAAAAAATGATTACGCCATTATATCCAAGATTAAGGCTTAAACGATGGATTTTCAACTCCAAGCTATTGATGATAACGCGCGAGCTGGTCTTTTAAATTTAGCCCATTCTCAAGTAGAGACACCCATTTTTATGCCAGTAGGCACGCAAGGCTGCATCAAATCTTTAGACGCTACAGATGCGCAAGAAATTTTAGGCGCTAAACTCATTTTAGCCAACACCTATCACATGTATTTAAGACCGGGCGAGAAAGTGGTTGAACAATTAGGAGGCTTGCATCGTTTCGCTCAATTTCAGGGGAGTTTTTTAACCGATAGTGGAGGGTTTCAAGCCTTCAGTTTGAGCGATAATGTCAAATTGCAAGAAGACGGGATTGTTTTTAAATCCCATATTGATGGGAGCAAGCATTTATTCACGCCCACTAAAGTTTTGGACATTCAATACGCCTTAAATAGCGATATTATGATGGTTTTAGACGATTTAGTGGGCTTGCCCGCTCCCTTAAAACGCCTTGAAGAATCCATTAAAAGAAGCGCTAAATGGGCGAATCTCAGCCTAGAATACCACAAAGAAAATAACCGCCCCAACAACAACCTTTTTGCCATTATCCAGGGCGGGACGCATTTGAAAATGCGCAGCCTTAGCGTGGGATTAACGCATGAGGGTTTTGATGGCTATGCTATAGGCGGTTTAGCGGTGGGGGAAAGCACAGATGAAATGCTAGAAACGATCGCGCACACCGCCCCCTTGCTCCCCAAAGACAAGCCTCGCTACTTAATGGGCGTAGGCACGCCTGAAAATATCCTAGACGCTATCAGTTTAGGGGTGGATATGTTTGATTGCGTGATGCCCACCAGAAACGCCAGAAACGCCACCCTTTTCACGCATTCTGGCAAAATTTCTATCAAAAACGCGCCCTATAAATTGGATAATACCCCTATTGAAGAAAATTGCGCTTGTTATACTTGCAAACGCTATTCTAAAGCCTATTTGCACCATCTCTTTAGGGCTAAAGAACTCACTTACGCTCGTTTGGCCAGTTTGCACAATTTGCATTTTTATTTAGAGCTGGTTAAAAACGCCAGAAACGCCATTTTAGAAAAGCGGTTTTTGAGTTTTAAAAAAGAGTTTTTAGAAAAATACCACTCTTGTTCGCATTGAGTGGTATAACTAAAACTTTTTAACTTTTTTAAAAAATGGGATTTTTAACTTTATTTTTATAGTAAAACTCATTTTGTTAAGGGGATAGGGGGTGTTTTGAAATAACTCTCCCCCTTAACCCCCAACTAAATCCCCCTAACCCAAGAAGACCGCCTTAAGAAATTATCGCTTGATTAAAATCAAGCTCTTTACTATTTATTTTTAAAAAATGCCTTTTAGCATTTTTTAATTTTTATCATTCCACTCAAAACCCTATCTTTGATAAATCTCAGGGTGGGTGCTTTTAAAGCGCCTGTGGAACCAAAAATAACTTTCCGGGTGGTTTCTAATCACCTCTTCGCACAAACTCGCTTGGACTTGCGTGCATTCTAAAATATCGTTTTCAGCGTTGTCAGTGATTTGAGAGCGGATACTTTCGTAATAAGTCGCTGTATAATGCGAATAATCGTCATTAAAATCAATGAATACCGGCTGGATGTCTATATTGTAGCGGCGCGATAAAATAGAAGCGATCGTGGTGTGCGTAGCGTCTTTATTAAAGAATTTCACCGCCACCCCATCTTTAGGCACGACATTTTGATCCACTAAAATCCCCACAAGACCATTGCCTTGATTATACATTTTAATGAGTTCTTTCATCGCTCCCACTTTATTGACAAAACGCACCCCAAACGCCTCTCGCCTACTCATAATCATGTGATTGATAGGGGCGAATTTAGTCAAACGCCCCAAGCACCCCCTACCATAATCCTTATAATATTGCGCTAAAGTCGTGCCTACCGCTTCCCAATAGCCAAAATGCATGCATAAAGTGATCGCTTGGCCTTCCTTGTTTAAGGACTTCCACACATTTTCTTCATTGATGAGCGTGAAACGAGCGTCGTATGCATCTTTAGGGATAAAGATCACTCTAATGGTTTCTAAAATGATGAAAGCAAAATTTTCATACCCCTTTTTAATAATCCTTTTTTTCTCTTCTTCGCTTTTAGAATCCCCAAACACAAAATCCAAATTGGCTTTAGCGTCAAAATAACGGCGCCTATCAAAAGTTTTCATCAGCCACGCCACAGCTTTAATGCACCTTAAAAACCACGAATGGGGCATTTTAGCTAAAACAAACCCCAGAATATTCACTAAAGATTCCACGATAAAAATACTCAAAATGCGCAATTCCGTTTTCAAACCCCTGTCGTTTTGGTTCAATATTTTTTCGTGTATGAGTCGTTCTTTGTAAGTCATTCTTTTTCCTTTAAAATGTTTAAAACGCATTCTTTAATTTTTTTAGGATCTATGTTTTGGATAGAAAAATCCTTTTTATGGTAGTTGGCGTTTGAATTACCGGTGAGCGAAACATTGATCGGGCTTTCTAATTTAAAACGCTCCATGGGCGTGTTGCCATAAAGGGTGATGCTGGGTTTTTGCAACGCCCATGCTAAATGCGTGATACCCGTATCGCCCCCAATAATCACATCCATTTTAAAAAGCAACGCCTTAACCTCGTTTAAAGTGAGTTTAGGGAGTAATAATACATCGCGCTGGTGTTTTAAAGCATGATAAAGCGTAGTGGCTTTATGTTCATCAGCATGCCATAACAAGCAAATTTGAAAATTTTCTAACATTAACGCCAACTCTTTAAAACGCTCTGTGGGGTAAGTTTTATTGATTTTAGAAGTTTCTAAAACAAAAAGGATTTTTGGCTTATTCTCATTCAAATTTAACGCGTTGATTTTTGGAGAATCTTGGTAAGAAAACACTTTAAATCTAAAGTTTAAACCCTCTGAAATTTCTTTTAAATTTTCTTTTTGGGGCAAGTTTAGGGCTTGAGAAAGGAGCGTGAAATTGCGCTTTAAAATAGGCTCATCATAAGCGATAGAAACTTTTTGCGAGTAAAAAAACGCGCTCAAACCCTCCCTAGCCGAAGCGTAATCAAAGCCGACTTTTTTAGGGGCTTTCAACATTTGCGTGATGAGAGCGGATTTGACTAGGCCTTGCATGTCAATGACTATATCGTATTCATAAGCCCTTAAAGATTTAAAAAGTTTGAAAATCTTCAAAGGGTTAAAGGTTGTGAGCACGCTTTTTAAAGCGATGGGGTGTAATTTATCAATATAAGGGGAATGCTCTAAAATCGCGCCAAATCTTTCATCCACGAACCACTCTATTTGAGCGTTAGTAAAACGCTCTTTAATCAGCACTAAAAACACCGCGCTCACGATAATATCCCCAAGCGCTGAAAGCCTGACAATCGCTATCTTCAAGCAAACTCTATCATCAAAGGAATGGGCTTAACGAGTTTGGGGAGCATCTCTTTAGCCAAGTAAAGTGCATCATTAGAATGGATCACAAGTTTGTTTTTTTCTAGCGTGTATTTTAGATGATGGCTGTCTGTCAGGCACAGATTTTCGGCTAAAGAAAGGATAAAACTCAGCCATTGTAAGGTTAAAAGGCTTGGCATCATCGTGCTCATGTGGGCGATAGCGTTGTCTTTAGGGATTTTTTTATGGCTGAATTGCGCCAATAAGCAAATGATCGCTCTATCTTGGTGGCTAAAGCCATAACTCAAAGCGTTTAAAATAAAATACGCGCTGTGCTTGTGGGCTAAATAGACGCTTAAAATCTTACCCATGCTCGCTAATTCCCCCGCGATCTTTAAATGGAAAAGGTATTTTTCATCTATTTTATGCAAAGGCGATAAGGCTTCAAACAATTTCACGCATTCTTTTTTGACCTTTTGGCTGTGCTTTTCATGGGGCAAAAAGCGATCTTTTAAAGAGATGAGAGAGGGGTTGATATTGGGGGGGAATTTATGGTAATGGTGGCGCAATAAATCGCTCAAAAACACGCCTTCTCTCACCCCTACCCCACTAGTGATCATTAAAGAAGTTTTTAAATGCTCCAAAACGACTGATAGAATCAACGCCCCACTCCTAATACTATCCAAACGCTCTTCATTCACCCCCAAAAGCCGTAATTGATCTTCTTTAAGCATGACGATTTTTTCAATAAACGCTAAATTTTTATACGCATCTATTTCATAACCATGCAAAGAATCAATAGGGTAATCAAAGCGCTTCATCAGCACTTTACTCAACGCTCTGATCGTCCCCCCTACCCCAAAGGCGTTTTTATGCTTAAAGGGCAGTTTAGAAACCTCTTTTTGGATAAAGGCTTTAGCCAATTTGACCTCTAAGTCCTTGTCTAAAAACATTTCTTTAATGCGAATCGTCCCAACATCAAGCGAGATTAAGTCCTTAATCTTGCCTTTTTCAATCAACGCGCACTCGGTGCTACCCCCTCCAATATCTATCGTGATCCCTGAATTTTTATGCAACAAATTCGCGCACGCAATCCCGCCATAGAACGCTTCTTTTTGCCCATCAATGATTTTGATTTGCAAACCGCAAGCCTTTTTCACCCTCGCTACAAACTCTAACCGATTAGGGGCATCGCGCACCGCTGAGGTCGCTACGCACAGGATTTTTTTGCTTTTGTATTTGAGGGCGATTTCTTTAAATTCGCTCAAGGCTTTAACGGCTCTTTGCATGGGGATTTCTTGCAAGATTCCATTAAACGCATAACAACCCTCAGAAATCCTAACCTTGGACTTAGTCTCAAAAAGCAAGTAAAACCCAAACTGGCTCGTCTTTTTAAAGACAGCCAAACGCACTGAATTAGAGCCTATATCAATCACGGTCGTGATTTTAGCCATTGCTAGCCTTTAATCTTGCTCTTTTAAGCTTTCGTATTTGTATTTCAATTCCTCTTTGCTCTCTGCATTGTTAGGATCCGGCAAGATCGCATCTACAGGGCATACGCTCACGCAACGAGGCTCATCATCATCATACCCGTAACACTCTGTGCATCTATCTGGATCAATATTATAAATGGGATCGCCCTCTTCAATCGCCTCACTAGGGCATTCTTCTCTGCAAGCATCGCACGCAATGCATTCATCATTCACCAATAATGACATGACTAACTCCTTTTAAAAAGTTTGAATACGATTTTTACTCTAAATTAGCTTAAAATTCAATCTAAAAAGACTATTTTTTTTTGATTATAAGAATGGGGGACCTTTTCTAGCACGCCTAAAACCCCTAAATCTTTTAAATGAGTGTAATCTGGCTTATCAGTTTCTACAAACACGCTCAAGCCCAAACGCCAAGAAAATTCTACCATGCCCTTTAAATCTTCTTTCAAAAGCTCTTCATCTAAAATGACCCCATCAGAGCCTTGAACAAGGGATTCTAAAAGCTGGTAATGGCTGATGAAAAAATCCTCATGGACTATCAAAGAGCTCGCATGGCGGCGCAATAACCCTAAAACTTCTAAATCAAACACGCTTGGCGCGCCTATTTCGTATAATCCTTTGAAATTGACAATGACGCAATCGGTGTGGGTGTTTTCTTTCAAAAGCTTTTCTAAAACCTCATCAGGGGTTACAAAAACACAATCTTTGGTTTGAGGAATGACTCTAGGCAAGTAAGGGTTATACGACAGGCTTTTACCCAACATTTCATAAGAAAGCATGCCCTCTTTTAAGGATAAGCTTTTTTGTAAATTTTCTAAAATCCCTATTTCTTGCATTCTTGAATGATCTTATTGTGCTCTTTCAATTCAGGTTCGGCTTGGATAGACTCTTTAGCGATGCTAGAAAAAATTTTTTTAGCCTCCAAGCAATTCCCCAATTTGTAATAACCCCATGCTAAAGAATCCAAATAAAGCACTGATCCAGAATCCAACGCTAAGGCTTTCCTCACAAAATCCATGCCCCTTTTAATATCCATGTCATAATCTATTAAGGAATACCCTAAAAAATTATAAAAGAAAGCGTCTTGCGCGTCTTCTTTATCTTTGGTTTTAGCAAGCCATGCTTGGCGCTCTTTGGTGGCTTGCTCTAATTTTTGAATAATGGGCAGCATCTCTTGTTTGGTGAGTTTTTTATTTTTCGCGCTCAAGCTTTCATAATGATAAATAGCCTCTAATCCTAAGAATTTAGGGTCTTTTTTTTCTTGATAGATCAAAGAAGCCTGTTTGGAAGCTTGATCGAATTTTTTTTGCGTGGTGTATAAATCCAACAACAAACGCCTGTCAAAAGGGAATAATTCTGCGATTTTCTGGGCCTTATCAAACTCTTTTAACAAGATTAATACCCCTATGTAAAATTGGGCGTTTTGAACAATAGGGTTTTTTTCATACAAACGAGCAAAAGTCGTTTTAGCCAAATCAAGCTCGTTAAATTGCGTGAAAGTGTTGAGCGCTTTTTGGCACAATTGCTCTGAGCAACCATACCTGTCTATATGAGATTGCAACAAATCCAAGCCCTCTTTTTTACGATTTTGCAAAAAATAGATCGTAATGAGTTTTTCTAGGCTGTCTTCATCATGCACTTGGTTATAAAACTTATTCAACAACGGGAAAGCCTTATCCAAACGCTTTTGAGTTAAATACAAAGTCCCTAACACATTATCTGTGGCTATGGTCTTTTCTTCTTTACGGATTTTGTGTAATAGTTCAATCGCCTTATCAATCTGCCCCATTTGCGCATAGCCATCCACTAAAATCTTATTGATAGAAACATCGTTACGATTATTGGTGATTTTTTGATAGAGCATGGCTAAATGCATAGCGGTTTTAATATCCCCTAAACTCGCCGCTGAAATAGCTGCTTCTTTAGCATACACCACCTTATTGGTTTGCTTGTAAAGATTCATATAGCCTTTTTGAGCGGTGGCAAAATCCCCTCTATGGAAAGCGTCTGAACTCAACAGGATTTGATGATCTTCTGAAAGGGTTTCAGCCTTAAGGCAAGAAAACAGACTAAAAAGCAATATATTTGCTAAAAATCTTTTCTTTGTTTGAATATTCATTATTTTATTTCCTTTTTTGTATCACTATAGTGAATTTTAGCGCACTTTAGTTTCTTTGGTTTTTTGTGTGATGCCCGGACAGCTTTTATAAAAAGCTTCCTTTCGCTCTTTAGAGAAAGTTTTCACGCTCTCCCAAAAAGGAAAAGTTTGGCATTGCTTAGGGCGCACGCTATAAATCTGGCATTTTTTGGTTTCTAAATCCAAAAACACGCACGCCAAACCCAACTCTTTAGCGTCTTTTTCTAGTAAAGAGAACTTATACCCTACCTTTTTAACGTATTTTTGACTGAATTCTTCTAATTCCAATTTTAAAAAAGCGCTAATTTGTTGCATTTCTTGGATATTTAAAAAAATATACCCGCTTTCCCCCACGCAACACTTTGCCCCACAACCCTCGCATGCCTTAGGATTAAAACTAAAATCAAAATCTTGCATTAAACTACCCCTATCCTATTGGAGATCAATACTCACGCTAAATTGCACCAACAACCCTTCATCATCTTTAGAAATTTTTAAGGGCAATTGGCTTTGAGCGCTCGGTAAATACTTGTTAAGCAAGGTGAAAAAAAGATAGGTTTTTTCCAATTCGCTCGCTCTGGCCATGATAAAAAATTGGGTTTTTTGAAGAGGGTTTTGAGAGAGCAAGGGTTTGATTTTATAGGCATCAAAACATTTTTTTAAAATCTTTTCTAAAATCCGCTTGGACTCTTCATCATTAAAAATCTTTAACAAAGATTCGCTGGTTTCTTTTTGATTGTGATAGTTCGCTAGAGCTGTTTCAAAATGCCTTTGCGCGTATTCTAAAACGCTTTTTTTACGATTTTCTTCTAAAAGGATTTTTTTTAATTCCAGCATGCTAGGCCATAGAAAATACTCGGTATTGAGCCAACCCAATAAGGAAAAAACCCCTAAAAAAATGAGGTTTTTAATGATAAACCCTACATCGCCTGATTGTTCTCTGTCTAAGTGTGAAAAATGCAATGGCTTCATTTAATAGACTCCGGATTTTTTATCAGTAAGGAATTAGAAAAGTTGGTGGAGACAAAATTAAACCACCCATCGCTTAAGGGGAAAAATTCCGCCCTAGAATAATCAAACATGGGGTTTAATTTGTTTTGAAACAAAAAATAAAAAGCTTCTTTAGAAGGGGTTTTACCACTAACCACCACGCTTTGCTGGTCTATTTCAATGCTATTAATAGTGATGGAATCCGGCACAATATTCAAAAGCCCTTGCAAAACATCTCGTATATCATCGTTATAATTCAAACGCTTTTTGGCTTCTTTAATGAGTTTTAAGGTTTCATCAGTCTTAACCTGTAAGCGGCTGATTTCATGGCGGTAGAGCCTTTCTTGGATCGTCAAACTGGACGCGTTGTCTTGAGTGTTTTTAATAGCGTTGTGCATAAACCCCACTAACCCCCCTATTACCACAAAAGATAAAAAAATGTAAAAAACCCAAATTTTAGAAAGCTTGCTGATAAGGTATTTCGCTCTTGGCTCAATGTAACTAAAACGCATGCTTTTCATTCTCCATGCGCGCTAAAATGTTCAAGCGCTCCACTAAAGAAAAATCAAGCCTATCCACTTCTATCATCAAAGTTTCTTGCAAATGCATTAACGCTTTTTGGTGGATTTGACAGCTGTCTAAAACAACCACTTTTTCTACAAAGTCTATATCCCTAGAATGATAGACGCCACGCAAACCCTCTTGCAAGGCGTTTGCAATCAAAGGGATATTCGTCATGCCTTCAATCAAACTATAAGCGTCCTTATTTTTTTCGCTATTATCCTTACTGCTGTCTAGGCCTATCGCTTCTTCAAGGCTGTCAATATCTTCTTGGATTTCACTCAAAAACAAATCCACAGCCTCATTATCCATTCCCATAGAATCCTCTTCCTTGCTCTCTATAAACTCTTCAGGTTGTTCCTCTAAAAACACGGATTTGGCTAAAAAAATCTCTTTTTTATCCGCAATCAAAAAATAAAACCTTGAACGCTCTAAAAGCAGATACAACAACGGCTTGTTTTCTAAATGATCGCGCACAAAATCATAAATAAGGCTAAAAGGCGAAAACAAAAAATCCACATCCTGGATTTTAAAACGCTTGAAATCCTTTAAAAAATCCTTAGATTCCACATAAACGCAATACTTTTGATTGACTTCACAAGCATGATAATCTTGATTTTCTTGTTTGATTTGTTCAAACGCCTGCTTTTCGCATAAAACCTCTTTAGCTTTACTCATCGCGCTGAAATAAGTGTAGGGGTATTTTTGGCTATAACTTCTGGCGATTCTTAAGGCTTGAATAGGGACTTCACCATTTTTAGTCTCCACTTTAGTCTCAAAAGTTTTAAAAAATTTCTCTTTAATGTGATCGTTTTTGATCCTTATGACTTGAGTGGATAAAAGATTGTGATCCACATTAAAAGAGATATACACTTGAGAGCAAAACCTCTCCTTAAACGCTTTTTTTAACCCTTTAAGCACCCAAACCCCTTTGAGGTTCTTCAAACCCAACAGAATCCATGCGCGTTTTTAAATATTCTTTAGCCTTTGAAAGCTCCCATTCTTTAGGGATGATTACCGATTCTAGCATGTAATAATGCACTTCGCTAAAAGGCTTAGGGATTTCAAATTGATCCCAAGTGTTCAACCGCCATGCGTTTTTACAAACCACCCGACAAGCACTAATCCCCACGCCTGATTTTTGAGCTAAAGCGATCACCCCATCCGCTATGCTGTGTCGTGGGCCTTTAGGGCCATCAGGAGTGATAGCGACATCGCAACCTTCTTTCAAACGCTTAAGCCCTTCTATCAAAACCTTAACCCCCCCTTTTTTGCTAGAGCCTCTAATGTTTTTAAAGCCAAAGCTTTCAAACAAACCCGCCGCAATAGATCCGTCAAAATGCTGGCTTGCGATCACATAAACAGAAGGTTTTTCAAGCCTTAAATACGCAAACCCAATCATCCCAAGCTCCCCATGCCAACAGCTTACAATAAAGGGTTTTTCTTTTAAATTTTGAGCTAAAAAATAGCGGTTTTTACAAGTTTTATGCAACAACCAAAGGACTCCAAACGCCAAGCGTGGGACAACCTTTAAAACGATATTTTTCCTGAAAAATTTTAAGCTCAATTCTCGCCTTTAAACCCGCTCTTCATTGGTTATTTTGATTAGTTGCCTTTAATGGCCGCTATCAAGCGCCCTTTAGAATGAGAGATAATCTCCACTTTTACAAGCTCGCCCGGGTTTCTTTTTTCCTTACAAGTTACTTCAATGAATTTCCCCGTATCGCTACGCCCCTCAAAACCCACGATTTGATTATCCATTTCACGCCTATTTTCCACCAACACCACATGCGTTTTACCCACTTCCAACTTGGCTTTTTCTTCTAAAATTTCTTTGTGCCTGTTTTGCAACCTCTCCAACCTTGAAGATGAAACCTCTAACGGCACTCTCTCCTTCCAAGCTCCCGCTTCAGTGAAAGGGCGTGGGGAATAAATGAAACTATAGAGCGTGTCAAAGCGCACTTTTTCTAGCACCTCCATCGTGTCTTCAAAATCCTTATCGCTCTCATTAGGAAAGCCTACGATAATATCCGTGCTAATGCCCACTTCAGGCACTAAAGCCTTTAACCTCTCCACCCGATTTAAAAACCACTCTTTACTATAACCTCTTCGCATCATCTTTAACACCGTGCTAGATCCGCTCTGTAAGGGCATGTGGATACTCTTGCACACTTTAGGGTTTTTGGCAAAGCGTTCTAAAAATGCATCATTCATGTGCAAGGGGTGAGGCGAAGTGAATCGTATCCTTTCAATGCCTGAAATTTCGCTCAATTTATCCAACAAATCGCTAAAACCCACTTTCGCATGCTCGCTACTGAAACGAACGCCGTAATTATTCACATTCTGCCCTAAAAGCATGAGCTCTTTAGTGCCGTTATTCGCTAATTTCTCGGCTTCTTTTAAAATCAAATCCATAGGGATAGAAATTTCTTTCCCCCTAGTGTGCGGGACGATGCAATAAGCGCATTTTTTATCGCAACCTATAGAGATGTTTAATAACGATCGGATTTGAGCCTTTTTTTCAAAAAATTCAAACGCATACGCGCTTTCATCGTAATCAATCGCCACTTCAACCGCTTTTTCTTTATGGATCACTTGAGAGATTTTAGACACATTCCTAGCCCCTAACACAAAGCTCACGCTCGGGGCTTTTTTCAAAATGTCCGCTCCCATGTGGCTTGCGGTGCAACCGCAAACCCCGATTTTGGCGTTGGGTTTTTTGATTTTAGCGAATTGCCCGATTTCTGAAAACAATTTCCTTTCAGGCTTTTCGCGCACGCTACAAGTGTTGATTAAAATCAAATCCGCTGTTTTAGGGTCGCTAGTCTCTTTGTAGTCTAGTTTGGATAGTTCGCTTAGTAAATGCTCGCTATCCCTAGAATTCATGGCACAACCCATGGTTTCAATATAAACTTTCAATACAAGCCTTTAAATAATGTGCAATTCATAAAGAAAATCTTTTTCATCAGTGCTGACCCTCACCTCATCTAAATAAGCCGTATGACCTTTTTCTTTGAAAAAATCCACCGCTTTGAGCATGTCTTTGTGGGCGTTTGTGGGGGCAAAATAGAAAATAGAACGCTTGTCTTCGTTGAATTTTTTATACAAATCCTCCAATTCCACGCTCTTAGCGTCTGATTTTCTTGTATTCTTGGCTAAAACTAATTTCATTGACTCTTTCCTTAATTGATTTAGATTTCTCATTTTAACGCATTCTGTCTTTAAAACAAATTAGATCACCCTTTTCCCCCCTAAAAACAAGCACTCCACTTCTTTAGCATGCAATAAAAATTGCAAAACCGCTTGCTCTTTAGTGAATTTTTCATTAAAACCAAACACGCTCAAATCCGCCCTCTTATTGGCTTCTATCTCGCCATTATTTAAAGCTAAAGCTTTAGCCCCATGCCTAGTCGCTCCTAAAAGGGCTATTTTAGCTAATTCTAATAACGGCATGTTGTGGGTGAGCAAGAACGCCCTTAATTCGTCTAAAAGGCTCAGCGAAATGTTAGAACTCAAGCCATCAGTGGCGACGCTCACGCTCAAACCGGCCTCTTTGGTTCTTTCTAAATCCAACGCTTGCCCGCTCAATAGGCGGTTAGAAAAGGGGCATGTGATTAAAAAAGCGTTTTTGACTTGAGATTTAATCCTTTTTAACGCTTCCAAAGAAGCGAACTGGTTATGCACGAATAGAGTGTGCGTGTCTTTAAACATGTCAATGTAATCGTTCGCGCCCTGATAAAGCGATTTGGAATGAGACTCCTTTAAAAAATGCTGGTAAAAATTTTCAAACCACCCTTTAGAATTTTCTACCCATTCTAATTCTTCAAGCGATTCTAAAAAATGCGTAGAAAGCAGGCTTTGTGAATCTTTGGCCAATTGGATGACGCTCAAAGCCATGTCTTTTTGGACCGAATAAGGGGCATGCACAGCGAGAGCCGCTTTAAGCTTTTTATCTTCCAAATCTTTTAACTCTTTAAATTTGGTCTCAAACGCTTTTAATTTTTCTAAAGAATAGCTACTCCCTAGAAACTCTAAAAACACGACAGCATTCAAGGGGCTTTCTTTTAACAAATTAACTTCTATCAGGTGGTTAGAAATCGCCCCCACGCTCCCCACCCCGCTTTTTAATTGCACGCTGATAGCGTTTTGAATAGCCCCTTGGCAATTTTCTAAAATCGCTCCTCCATTGTTTAACACGCTCCCTAACCAACCAGAAAAACTCCCGTAATCAAAACTCGCCTTGTTGTTGGAAAATTCAAAATGGGTGTGCGCGTTGATAAAAGCGGGCAACAGAACGGAATTTTCAAAAAACTGCGTCTTTAAGTGAGGGTATTTAAGCGTTAAACTTTGATAATCGCCTATTTCAACAATCTTTTCATCAAAGACCACGCCATAATCTTCTAACACTTCGCATTTTTCATTACACAAAAAAACTAAAGACGCTCCTATGATTTGCATGCATTCTCCTTAATAAATGTGGTTTGCCCTTTTAAAATCATTCTTTGAACTTCGCCGTATAATTCTAAACCATAAAAGGGCGAATTTTGATTACTCACTCTTGTTTGAGCGTTTAAATCTACAATCATCAGATTAGCTAATTGGTTTTCTTTAACCTCGCCTGCATTGAGTTTTAAAAACTTCGCTTGATTGATCGCCATGACTTTAATGAGCTGTTGGAGGCTGATAACCTTTTTTTGAACTAAAAAAGTATAAGCCACGCTAAAAGCGTCCTCTATGCTCTCGCACCCAAAAGCGCTTTCTTCAAAAAGCTCTGCGTTAGAAATTTTAGAAGCATGAAGGCTTGTGAGCATGGCGATTTCGTTATTTTTTAGGGCTTCTTTTAGGGCGTTTTGGCTTTCTTTATCCCTTAAAGGAGGGGCGATTTTAAATCGTGGCTCATAATCTTCATACACGCTCTCATCTAAAACTAAATGGCTTAAGGGCGTTTGGGCTTGTAATTTCGCTCCTAAATCGTTAAAGGCTTTGATGAGTTTGAGCGTGGCGGTGCTACTTACTTTATCTAAAAGCATGGGGATTTGTAACGCTCTAGAAACTTCCATGAAACGCACCAAGCGCGTGTTTTCAAACGCATTGTCCACAAAATTTTGCCCCAATTCATAGGCTAATTCCCCACTATTTAGGGTTTCAAAAGAATTTTCTAAAGAGACTAAAAGAGGCAAGTTGTAGGATTTGGCATAGTGGCTGATGAGTTCTAAAAAAGCGTCAGATGGCGCGATTAAAATTTCCCCCCCTTTATTTTTAAGCGTGGCGATGTCGGCTAGTTGGTTGTTTTTGAGTGCCATGATGTTTTTAATACCGCTTTGATCGCAATTAAAAACATTGAGTAACCCTACCCCCCCTTTAAAAGCCTTCTGTTTTAAATTTTCATAACCCTCTAAATCAGTAACGCTCAAATCTATAAAGCTTGGCAGCACGAATAAATTGCCGCACTCAATCACTTCTTCATTATTAATAGGGCTTAAGTTTTCTTTAATCTCTATAATGAAAGAATCTTTTAAGCGAATATCCGCTCTTTTTAAAACTTCATCATCATAAAACGAAGCGTTTTTTAACAGCATCAAACCCTCCTAATTTTGTAAAAAGTTAGTCAAGCTTTCTAAAGAATTTGTCATGATCAATATTCCCATTAAAATAAGCACCAACCCTGAAACAATTTCAATCGCGCGGTTGTATTTCTTTAAGGATTTTAAAAACAAAAGCGCTCTTTCTAGCATTAAAGCCACCAATAAAAAAGGGATCGCCAAGCCCATTACAAACACCACCATAAGCATTAAGCCATAAGCGTCCTTACTTGCGCTCATGATCACTATAGAAGTGAATATCGGCCCGATGCATGGCGTCCAACCTAAAGCGAAACTCATGCCCAAAAGAAAGGGGTAAAAGCGCTGCATGCTATTAGATTTGCTCGCCAAACGAACGCTTTGAGTCTTATACAAAAATGCAAAACGAAACACGCCTAAAAAATGCAAACCAAAAAGGATCACAATCCCCCCAGCGATATAATTCACCCAGGAAAACGAAAAGCTATGGATAAGCTTGGCCATAGACATGCCCACGCCCAAAAACACGAGCGAAAACCCCACCACAAACATCAAGGATTTTAAAAAAACCGAAACCCTTTTAGCCTTACCATCTTTAATATCCTCTAAAGAAATTTGAGAAATATAAGACATATACGCCGGGATCAAAGGCAACACGCAAGGGCTTAAGAAAGTTAAAATCCCAGCTAAAAGCGAAGTTAAAAGAGGCGCTGTGTCAAAGAGATTAACAAGCGTGTTATCAAACATCATCCAATCCTTTTTTAAAAATAACCATTTCTTAATATTTTTTAGGATAACCAAACTTCACTTAATCTTAGGCACAATCTCGTTATTTTCTACCACAAACGCCACGCTGCCATTCTCTTTAATTTTATCCTCTAAAATGAGTTCAGCGAGCTTGTCTTCTACCATTTCATAGAGCGCACGCTTTAAGGGCCTGGCACCATAGAATCTGTCAAATCCCGCTTCGGCGATCAATTCTTTTGCTTTTTCGTCTAGGGTTATATTAATGCCCCTTTCAAGCGCTTTTTTTTGAATGTTTTCAAAGAGTATCCCCACGATATTAATGATAGCATGGCTATCTAGGGCGTTAAAGGAGATGATTTCATCTAAGCGGTTTAAAAATTCCGGCTTGAAAAATTGCCTCAAGCTCTCTTTGATCGCTTTTTGTTTATCGGCTTCACTCAAACTTTCTTCTAAAAGCGCGCCGCTAGCCACATTGCTGGTTAAAATCAAAATCGTGTTTTTGAAATCCACCCTCACGCCCTTACTATCGGTTAAATGCCCCTCATCTAAAACCTGCAACAAAAGGTTAAACACATCCGGATGGGCTTTTTCCACTTCATCTAACAGCACCACGCTATAAGGCTTTCTGCGCACCGCTTCGGTCAATTGCCCGCCTTCTTCATAGCCCACATACCCAGGAGCGGCCCCAATAAGACGGCTGATAGCGTGCTTTTCCAAATATTCGCTCATGTCAATTCGTATAAGATTTTTATCGCTATCAAACAAGAATTGCGCCAAAGCTTTAGCGCTCTCGGTTTTACCCACGCCTGTTGGCCCTAAAAAGAGGAAACTCCCTATGGGCTTGTTGCTATCGCTAAGCCCGGCCTTATTCCTTTTAATCGCTTTAGCGATCGCTTTGATTGCTTTTTCTTGCCCCACCACTCTTTTTTGCAATTCGCTTTCAATGTTTAAAACCCTATTTTTTTCGCTTTGGAGCATTTTTTGGACCGGGATATGCGTCCATTGGCTCACGATCTCAGCGATGTTGTTTTCGGTTAAAGCGTTTTGCAACAACGCCCCGTTTTGTTGCATCGCTTCCCATTTACGCTGCAATTCCTCTTCTTTCTTTTTATTTTCAGGGATTTTAGAGTATTCAATTTCACCCGCTTGCTGGTAATCCCCATTGCGTTTAAACCTCTCAGCCTCTTTTTTCAGGCTTTCCATTTCCATTTTCAAGCGTGAAATTTCTTTGAACACTTCTTTTTCGTTTTCAAATTGGGCTTCTAATTGGATTTTTTCTTCTTTCAAATCGCTCAATTCTTTAAGGATTTCTTGCATGCGTTTGGCATTGCTCTCTTTTTTTTCCATTTCAAGGGCTTGTTTTTCCATTTCTAGTCTTTGGATGGAGCGCTTAACGCTAGAGAGTTTGGCCGGCTCTGATTCCATTTGCATTTTTAATTGAGCCGCCCCCTCATCAATCAAATCAATCGCTTTATCGGGTAAAAACCTATCGGTGATATAACGACTAGAGAGTTTAGCGCTCGCTATGAGCGCGGAGTCATTAATGGTGATATTATGGTGCGTTTCTAAAGTTTCTTTTAACCCCCTTAAGATCTGTAAAGCTTCATTGATGCTAGGCTCATTGAGTAAAATGGGTTGGAAACGCCTTTGTAGCGCCATGTCTTTTTCAAAATACTTGCGGTATTCTTTTAGAGTGGTCGCTCCAATCGTGTGCAATTCCCCCCTAGCGAGCGCGGGTTTTAAAATATTGGCCGCATCCATGCCCCCCTCACTAGCCCCAGCCCCCACGATCGTGTGGATTTCATCAATGAATAAAATCACGTTCGCGCTTTTTTTAACTTCTTCAATCACCTTTTTCAGGCGCTCTTCAAACTCGCCTCTGTATTTCGCCCCAGCCACCAACAAGCTTAAATCTAAAGCGATGACTCGTTTGTTTAAAAGCGTTTTAGGCACTTCCTTATTCACAATGCGTTGGGCTAACCCTTCCACAACAGCCGTTTTCCCCACTCCAGGCTCGCCTAATAAAATAGGGTTATTTTTTGTTTTTCTTATCAAAATTTGCATCATGCGAATGATTTCTTCATCTCTTCCGATCACGGGATCCAGCTTATTGTCTAGGGCTTTTTGCGTCAAATCAATGCCAAATTTTTCTAAACTTTCCAAATTGGAATCGTCATTTTTATCCTGGATAGTCTTGCCTTTTCTCAAAGATTCTAAAGTTTTTTGCAATTCCTTAGTGTCTAAATAAGGTTTTAAAACGCTTTCAAAAAGGCTCATATTCGCCAAAAGATACACATCGGTAGCGATGAAAGAATCGCCCCTTTTAGCCATCAAGCCTTGAGCGTTTTCTAAACTTTGGATTAAAGCTTGGTTTAATTGGATATTTTGCTTGCTGATTTGTGAAACTTTAGCAAATTTATTCAACTCGCTTTGAACGCTAAGTTTTAAAGCTTGAATATCCACAGGCATTTTTTGTAAGGCTTGAATGAGGATGCCTTGGGAATTATTAAGCATCGCAAAAAGCATGTGCAAGGGCGTTACTTCAGCGTTTTTATGGTGTAAAGCTAAAGCGAGCGCGCTGTCTAAAGCCTCATGCAATTGGTCAGTCATTTTTTCAAATAAATTCATTATCAATCCTTTTTGAGTTTTAAAATCTTTACTATTTTACACTATTTTAACCCTCAAAGGTTTTTAAAACGCTCACACCAACGACAAACTCTCTAAAATACGCTTTTTAGACAACTCGCAATATTCTTTTTCAATCTCTAAACCCACGCTAAAACGCCCTAAAGCGTTGGCCTCTAAAATAGTCGTGCCAGAGCCGCTAAAAGGATCAAAAATCGTGTCTTCCAAAAAAGAAAACAATTGGATGCAACGCCTGGGTAATTCCCTTGGGAATGGGGCTGGGTGCTTTAAGCGCTTTTTGGATTCACCGCTAAAATTCCAAAGCCCGTTCGTGTAGAGTAAAAATTCCTCTTTACTGATTGTAGAAGTTTGTTTTTTTCGTTTGTATTCGTTTTTATAAAAAACAACGATCAACTCCACAGGAGCGATCGCATAAGGCGCGCTAGCTTGCAGCCAACTCCCCCAAGCGGTGCGTCTTGAAATATTGCTTTCATTCCAAATAATCGTATTTTGGTATTTCCAACCGCATTCTTTAGCTATTGCAATAATATCAGCCCCCAAACTTTGCTTGCCATGCTTATTCGTATCTAAAGGGACATTCAAGCACAATCTCGCCTGTTCCTTACCCCAAAAATAACAATTTTTAAGCCAATTTTTACACCAATTCAAATAATCATCATAAGCCCTAAAATCATCACTCCCTTGATATTCAATACTCAAATTATAGGGCGGTGAAGTAACGCACAAATCATAAAAACCTTTTTCAAAAGTCTCTAAAACGCTCGCATCGCCATGGTATAAATCCAATTTCTCCAAACTGAAATAAGGTTTCATAAAAGCCTTTTTAAATCTTCTAATAAATTCTCTATGCCCTTGATTTTAGGGCTTTGATCAAAATCGCTTTTGGCTAAATAGAGGCCGTCTAATTCATGCTCCATGACGATCCTAGCTTTTTTAGGCTTGTCTTTAAAACTGATTTCCTCATCGTTATCCGGCGTTATCATGAAAACTTTAATGTGAGAAGTTATAGGCGATTGTAAGAGTTTTAATTTCCAATAAGGCGTTTCTGTGAAACGCTCTCTAAACGAATTTTTTACCGATAAAATCGCTAGGATTTTGATATTATCCTTGTTGGTTTGATAAAGAACAATATCTCCATCAGGCAACACGCTATATTCTCCAAAATGCACCAATAAAGCCCGTTTGACTCTATCCAGCTCACCATTAACGCGCTTAGCCCTTAAGATTTTATCGTTCGTCATTTTGACATTGTTTTTAATACAAAAATCTTTTAATAATAAAAGTTCTATGATTTTTTCTAACGCTCTTCCAACCGCACTGACAAAGCCTTGTCTGGCCAAAATGCTGGCCTCTTCCTTGCTTTTATTTCGCTTGATATAATCGTTCATTTTATGGTTTAAAAAGCGTTCTCTTTCTTGCGCGTAAAAAACCTGCAAAAATTTATAAGGCTCAGGTTGTTCTCTCATAAAATCTTTAAAACGCTCTAAAATCATATCCGCTAAACCCAATCCAAACACCTTAATCCATAGGAATCCATCAAATTATAATACAAAACTTTTTGATAATGGCTGGTGTTTGAAAATCCCTTTGGCTCTATATAAGGGATTAAAGAGAAGAGTTATTTCAAAATACCCTCTATCCTCTTAAGAGTTTTGCCATAGAATAAGTCTAAAACGATAAAACAAAGTTTTAAGAAGCAAATTTTTTAAAAACAAACACCAATATTCACTAACTGCACTAATCGCTTAAAGTCATAAGTCTTGATAGTGATTTTCAAACCCCTACACCCTATCCACGCTCAAAATTTCAGCGCTCGCTCTGGCTTTTTCATTACTCAATTCAATTTTATCGCCCCTTTTTAATGCCTCTAATTCTATCGCTTGATGATTTTTGCTCACCAACGCCCCGAATTGGGGTAATTTTAAATTGGCATGAGCGAGTTTAAGGGTGTTTTCTAGCCTGTTCAATCGCTCTGTTTTAGTTTGTAAAAAAGGGCTTGTCAATGCTTGAATAGAGATTTTTTCTAAAAGCGTTTTTTTAAAGCGTAAAAATTCTAGGGTTTTATTTTCTAGGGCGATTTTTAATTTTTCTAGTTTTAAAGCGTTTAAATGGTGCTTGTTTTCAAAACTCAATCGTTTCAAAGAAGCCGCTAAATGCTCTAAATGCGCCTTTTTTTGATGGAGCAAAGTTTTAAAAGAGCGGTGCAATTTCACATTAAACCCATCAAGTTTTTGCAACCATTCATCGCTATTAGGGAGCAAAATCTCCATCGCGTTTGAAGGCGTAGAAGCCCTTAAATCCGCCACTAAATCGCTCAATAAAAAATCGCTCTCATGCCCAATAGCTGACATGCTGAAAGTTTTAGCGAAATGGAGTGCATCAGCGATTTTTTCATCATTGAAAGAATACAAATCCTCCATGCTCCCCCCACCCCTAGCCACTACAATCGCATCAAAAGCGTTTTTTGTGTCATGAAAACTATCCGCATAAGCGATGCTCTCCACCACGCTTTGAACGCACCCCTCCCCTTGCATTAAAGTATTGATACAGACCAATTCACACATCGGCCATCGTTTGGAAGCGATCTTTTGCATGTCCGCCCAAGCGGCTGAATTTTGAGAAGTGATGACTGCCACTCGTTTAGGAAAATGCGGTTTGGGTAATTTATTTTCTTCATCAAAATAGCCTTTAAGGCGTAATTTTTCTTTCAATTGCTCTAAAGCTAAAGTTAATGAACCTATATCCTTAGGCTCTATTTCAAAGCAATTGATTTGATAATCCCCCCTTGGAACATACACGCTAATGCCCCCAAAAACAACCATTTCCTGCCCTTCTTTTAAAGCGAATTTGAGCCTGTTAGCGTTCCCTTTAAACAGCACGCATTTAATAACCGACTGGCTGTCTTTGAGCGAAAAATACGCATGGCCGCTCACCTTATGGATAGTCAAATTACTCACTTCCCCTTGAACCCTAACTTGCAAAAAAGTCGCTTCTAAAAGGGCTTTGATTTGTGCATTGATTTCGCTCACGCTCAACACATACACCAACTCCCCCTTTTATAGCAAACGAGTGATGTCATTGAAAAGCCCTAAAAACATGACAAAAACCAAAAACCCCACCCCCGCTAGCCACAACGCATTTTGTATGGGTGTTGGCAAAGCGATATGAAAAATATTTTTAAAAACAACCCCTAGCATTTGCGCCCCATCTAAGGCGGGGATGGGTAGTAAGTTTAAAATCCCTAAATTGATGGACAAAAACGCCCCAAACAACAAAAGCATGCTCAAACTATTGGCATGGCTTAACGCTCCCACAATGCCTATTACCCCACTCAATTCCTTAACTGAAGCGCTCCCCATAATCAAACGCTTTAAAGAATCCCCAATCAAAACAACGCCCTCTTCAAACCGACTCAAGGCCTGCTTGAACGCCTGAATTAAGGAATAAGAAACAATGCCTGTTTTTTGCATGTCCGGCTTGATGCCTATCGCTTTATACCGGATCATTTCATTAGGATCATTAGATTCGCTTATTACCGCCACGATTTTGGGGGTCAGCCGTTTTTCTAAAATCTGATGGTTTCGCTCTATTTCTAAAACCAACTCGCCTCTAGCACGTGCCACTATGCCTCTAATCTCTCTAAAACTCGCTATTTTTTGATGGTTGATAGAAAGGATTTTATCCCCCTTTAACAGCCCGGCTTCTAGCGCGTTTTTTTCTAAATCGCCAATGATTGGCAGTAAGACTTTTTCCCCGCTCAATGCCAGAAAAAA
The DNA here is from genome assembly GCF_014496485.1 of Helicobacter pylori. Classification (GTDB taxonomy): domain Bacteria; phylum Campylobacterota; class Campylobacteria; order Campylobacterales; family Helicobacteraceae; genus Helicobacter; species Helicobacter pylori_DD. The sequence goes on from NZ_JACTAX010000001.1 coordinate 196,980, forward strand.
ATACACTAAAATCGCAAAAAGAAAATTAAAAAACGCCCCCCCAAATAGTATCCATAGCTTTTGAAAAGGGCTTTTTTGCGCGTAGCTATCATTCGCTTGATGAGTTTCATTTTCTTCATTTTCTTCTTTATCCATGCCCTTTAATTTCACATAGCCCCCAAGCGGGATCAAAGACAAAGCGAATTGCGTGCCAAAAAGCTTAAAAAAACAGAGTTTTTTACCAAAACCAATGCTAAACACTTCCACTTTCACCCCACAAATCCTAGCGATAGTGAAATGCCCTAATTCATGGACAAAGATTAAAAACGCCAGCATCAAAACCGCTGCAATGAACATCATACCCCTGCAGGCTCTTTGGTGTTAGGATCTTTTATAGTCGGCTCTTTTAAAGGCGTGGGCGCTATAGGGGGCGTGGGTGGTATGGTTTTTGGGATTTCTTTATTTTCTTTTGGGGGTTTTTGCCACAACTCTGTCAAAGCCGCCGCTTTTTTAGGATCCATTTTGGCTAAAATTTTACCGAGTTCTTGGGGTTTTAGCGCCATTAAAATTTCTAAGGCGTTTTGAGTGGGTAAATTTTCTAAAATCAAGGCGGACTTAGAATCTTTCATTTTAGAATAAGTCTCGCCAATCTTGCTATCTTTAGCCTGCTTGATTCCTCTTAAAATGCCTTCGTTTTCTTCTATCAAATTTTTAAGGCGTTTTTTTTCTTCAGCTTGTAAGGTTTTAAAGGCTTCTTCTTTAGCGGCTAAATTTTTCAGTTTTTCTTCCACTTCTTTTTCTTTTTGGTTCAACAAATCGGTTTTTTCATCTAAAAGGCGGGCGTTTTCGGTTTGCAAGATCCTTAAAGACTGCTCTTTTTCGCTCAATCGGCGCAAATCGTCTTTTAATTCGGCTTTTTTAGATTCAAAAATCGCAGAGCATTGCAACAATTCTTGCGCGGCTTCTTCGCTAAAGAGTGCTTGTAAAATCAAGCCCATTAACAAGATTTTACGCATGCAAGCCCTCTTTTTGCCAGTGTAAAATCATGGCGTTTTCGTCCAAAAAAGCCTGCTCTTTTTTTTCCAAAATTTCCTTTTCTTTTTGCTTTTCCTTTTCTAAAATGATTTTAGCTTTTTCTAATTCCTGGTTAGCCAAAAGATAATCTTTTTCTAAAATTTTTAAATCCTTAGTTAAATTCTCGCCCTCTTGTTGGTAATATTCTATCTCCATTCTTAGAGCACTTTTTAATTGCTGGGTTTGTAAAAAAAGGCTCATTCCCCCCAATTCAGGGTTTTTAAACGCACTTAGTTGGGCTTGTTTGTCCAAAACTTCTCGCTCCTTTTGTTGCAATTCTAAACGCTTGCTTTCAAGCTTTTGCTCTATTTTTTCTAACGCAAGGGTTTTTAATTGCACCAATACGGAAGCGAATTTTTTCATAGAAAAATCGTGTCTTCTCTTTCAGGGCTTGTAGAAATAAGGCCAATTTTTACCCCCACTTCTTTTTCAATAAAACGGATATACTCTCTGGCGTTTGGCTCTAAATCGTCTAATTTTCTCACGCCCACGCTTTTTTCCCAGCCTTTAAAAGTTTGATAAATCGGCATGCAATCTTTCAAATCGCTAGGGAAAGCCTCTAATCTTTCGCCCTTTCTTTCATAAGCCACGCACACCTTAATCGCATCAATCCCGTCTAAAACATCTAATTTCATTAAAGCTAATTGCGTGCAACCATTCAAAGCGCAAGCGTATTTTAAAGCCACCAAATCCAACCACCCGCAACGCCTTGGGCGCTTGGTTGTCGTGCCAAACTCCGCGCCCTTAGTCCTTAAATGATCGCCCATGGGTGTAGTGTCTTCGCTAGGGAAAGGCCCATTCCCCACACGAGTGGAGTAGGCTTTTGTGATTCCTATGACTTCATTGATCGCTTTAGGGTTTAAGCCGGTGCTAACGCATGCACTAGCGCTCGTGGTGTTAGAGCTTGTTACAAAAGGGTAAGTCCCTAAATCAATGTCTAAAAGCGTGCCTTGCGCCCCTTCTAATAGGATTTTTTCACCCTTTTGGTTCGCTTCTATCAGCATGCTTGTGGTGTCTTTGATAAAGGGGCGGATTTTTTTAGCATAAGTTTTAAAATACTCCCTCAAATCTTTTTCGTAATCCTCGCCCAAATCATACGCTTCTTTAAAAGGCTCAATGGCTTTGAAATGCGCTTTTAGTTTCTCTTCTAATATGGTATCGTCTAATAAATCCCCCATTCTTATCCCGCTCCTCGCCATTTTATCCTCATAGCAAGGGCCTATGCCTTTTTTAGTCGTGCCGATGTTTTGAGATTTTTCTTTAAAAGCATCTTTTTTGGCATGATAAGGCAAGATCACATGGGCTCTGTCGCTGATAAACAAACGATTTTCTAAATCCTCAAACGCGCTGATTTCTTCGCACAAATCCTTAATACTCACGACCACCGCGCTAGAAATGATGTTCTTGCATTTGGGGTATAAAACCCCTGAGGGCATTAAATGCAAAGAATGCTTAACCCCCTTATGCACAATGGTATGCCCGGCATTATGCCCGCCTTGATAGCGCACCACAAAGTCATAATCTTTAGCGATCCTATCAACAATTTTTCCCTTTCCCTCATCTCCCCACTGGATCCCCACAACGACATCTGCCATAAAATATTATCCTTAAAACAAAGTAGATTGGATTGTTTAAAAGCTTGTTAGAATACCAAAAAAAAAGTAAAGAGCCTCTTTATAAGCCCTAAAAAGAGCTTAAAAACCTATCGTGTAATTGATATAGAACGCATACAAACGCCTGTAATCCACATCAGCCCCATTGGCCCTCAAATACCTTTGATTGATAGCCGGGATTTTCACGCCAAATTCCATCCCATGCTGAATGCTTTGGGACGCGCTCAAAAACCGGCGGTGCATGGTGCTGGCAAAATGAGCCCTTAAGCCCAAATTAAACAAAAATTGGAAATTCGTGGGAGTGGGGTATTCTTTAAACGAGTTTTCAATTTGACCTCTTAAAGAGCTATCCCAAGTGTTACCCGCTATTTGAATGCCCCCAAACACCCCCACATTCAAAGATTGATCGCTAAAAACCCTTCTAAAGATATTCCATAAAAAGTCCGTGCCAGCACCATAAGTAAAGATATTCGCCTTAACAGCGCTGCTAAGACTGCCTAATTGCGTAAAGCCGTAATCAAAGAAAGCGTAATATCGTAAGCCTATATTCCGCTTGTTCCCAAAAAATTGCTTATAGCCCATTTGAATACCAAAGCCATTAATAACCCCATGCTGAGAGCTTTTGCCTGGCCCAAATTGGGGCAAGTAAGGCTCATCGTAATTCTTTAGCATTCCTCCTAGCTGTTTTAAATTCTCTTGATAAGTAGCGATTCGATCCGAGATGGTTTTCACATCCTTTTGAAGCATGGCCCCTGCACCACCGCTCTTATTCAAGCTTTCTGCGATCTGGCCTAGCTTTGCTGAAGAAGTGTCATTAAAAAGCTGCATTTGGGCTAATAGCCCTTTTAAAAACACCGAATTACTATCTAAATTCACTCTCGTGAGCGCGTTTAAAAGCGCCACGCTCTCGGTGGCTAAGAGGCTAAATTCGCTTTGAGAGCCATAAAGAACTTTTATAATCCCTACGTATTCAGGAACTACTCCATTATTACTGCCATTATTACTATTATTAACCAAGTTATACAACACATTACTCAAATACACTTGCAAGGCTTGAACGCTATAAGCGTTTTTATTCGTTTCAAAGCGTTGCTCAATTTGGGGGAGTATTTTTTTAAACTGGGTTAATTCTGCGTTATTGTTGCCAACAGTTGTATTAGTATTGACAATTTGATTGCCTATCCCTAGAAGAGCGTCCATGGTCGTGTTTGTCGCTAAGGCTAAAAGCCCATTACCCCCTGCCATACCCACGCCCACTTGGCGGAAATCATCAATGACATTATTCCTTAGGGTGCTGCCTTTGTTATTGATGTTTTGTTGCACACCGCCGATTTGATAGCCCACTCCCATATAAAAGCCATCGTCTTCAGCTAACGCCACGCTTAAGGGAAGGCTAAAAAGCAGAGCGGTTTTTAAAAGCCCTTTTTTGAGCGCGTGGTATTGACCTTTTTTCATTCTTGTATTCTTTATCTCTTTTGTATTGGTGTTTTTCATCAAGAGCCTTCCTTAAAAACCGACTGAATAGCCCACATAGAAGCTAAAATTCCTCATATAGCTCGCACTTGAGCCTTGGGTTGCAAAATATTTATGAGCGATAACAGGGATTTTCACCCCAAATTCTATCCCTTGGTCTAGCCTGTGCTTATTGAAATTGGTTTTTGCAAAGTTGGTACGCACGCCCAAATCAAACAAGAACTGGAACGAACTAGACTTGACATCAGGCCTTTGCCCGCTCAATAAGTTCGTTACATTAGTGCTCCAAGTTTGCCCTGCAATTTGAGCACCAAAGAAAAGACCGATTGTAGTCCTTTCCCTCCTTCTAGAGCGTTCATACACGTTGTATAAAAAATCCGTTCCTACCCCATAAGTAACAAGATTCGCCCCCACTTTTAAATTCGTATCGCCAAAGTTCGCATAGCCATAATCCAAAAACCCGTAATACCTTAAGCCAACATTTTTCTTATGGGTGAAAAATTGTTTATAGCCCATCTTAGCCCCAAAGCCGTTCATGCTCGCTGACTGATAATCTTTGAGCGAAAAGAGATTAGGGATATAAGAAATCTTATAAAGAGAACTAGCCGAAGATTCAAACTGACCTAATACCGCATTAATGATGTTTATGGTTCTATCTAGCCCTTTCTTGTAGATGAGCTGGCTCCCAGTAAAACAAGATGATGCATTGCTGCAGATATTTGTCTCAATGAATTTCCCTAGCCCCAAAGTCTCACGATCCAAAGAAATCCCGCTCTTAATCAAAGCGTTGAGCTCGCTAACCGTAGAATTAGCCCCTATCAAGCCCGTTTGCGAAGAAAAATTCTGCATGCCCGTGGCAATATCGCCCACGCTCACGCCGTTATACGATCCATTAGTCCCGCCCGCGCCTAAAAGCATGACTTTCATGATGTTTTGGTATAGCTGCTCGTTATGGTTTTGTTGGACTTTAGTCAAATCCACCTGCCCTAAAGCTAAAACGATGTTTTGAGCCACTAAGAGCATGCTATCCGTGATACCGATTTGTTCTTTCCCCACATCCACCACCAAAGGCTTAATGACACCTTCTGAAGCGTATTGTTGGGATAGATCTAATAGTTTTCCTAAAATCCCTAGAGATTCTTCTAAATTGACTAAAGCTTGGTTTGGTTGTGCTTGGTTTGGTTGTGCTTGGTTTGGTTGCCCGTTTGGTTGCGATGGTTGCGCATTGTTTTTCACGCTTTCACTCAAAAGAATTTTTGTTTTATTCCCTAAAATATCCAAGTAGTAGGATAAAGGAATGGCAGAAGTTTGCAACCTCACAGCCCCATCTCTAATCAATTGCTTTAATTCTTGCGCTTGGGTAAAGCCTGGATTTTTCAATTCCTGTCTGGCCAAACTCGTTTGATAATCAATGACAAAAAACGCCCCATCTTCTTCAGCCCTGCACAAAGACATGCTCGCTAGTAAGGAAAGAGCGATCGTTTTTTTAAAGGAGTGGTTTTTCAAAAATATCCTTTTTGCTTTGATAAGTGATTTTACTTAATCCATAAAAGAAACTCTCTAATTTTAAGATAATCATTCTTAATTTGCTATTAAGTGTTTCAAAAAAGCATCAAATTGACATCTTTTAAGCAAAATGTTATAATGCTCGCTTAATTTTATTTGGGGTGTTAGCTCAGTTGGGAGAGCGCAACGCTGGCAGCGTTGAGGTCAGGGGTTCGAACCCCCTACACTCCACCATTATTTATTACGCTTATCCTCTTTCTTTAATTGATCAAACCTGTTTTCTTGCTAGTATTACCCATAATTAATTATAATCTTAGGAATTGTTTTTCATCAAGGGAGTTTGAGCGTGAGCAGTTTGTTTAAAATGCGCATTCTGAGTTTTAAAAAGAATAAGCGGGCGGTGTTTTCACTCTATCTTTTTATCGCTTTATTAGCGCTTTCTCTTTTAGCCCCCTTGTGGGTCAATGATCGCCCTTTATTCATCTATAAAGACAATAAAGCGTATTTCCCCATGTTTAAAAACTATGCGGAAGTGGAGTTTGGAGGCGATTTTTTCACCCCTACGGACTATAACGATCCTTATGTGCAAAACACGCTTTTAAAAGACGCTTTCATCATCCATGCGCTCATCCCTTATAGCTACGATACGATCATTATGGATTTAGACTCGCCTGCCCCTAACCCTCCAAGCTTCAAACACCTTTTAGGCACAGACGATCAAGCCAGAGACGTGTTAGCCAGACTGGTTTATGGCTATCGGGTTTCGTTAGTGTTTGGGATTTTACTCACTCTTTTTAGCGTTCTTATTGGCGTGAGTTTGGGAGCGTTTCAGGGGTATTATGGAGGGCTAGTGGATTTAGTGGGGCAAAGGTTGAGCGAGATTTGGAGCGCGATCCCCATGCTTTTTTTACTCATTGTGATTTCTAGCACGTTCAATTCTAATTTCTGGATCATCTTGTTTTTAGTCTTGCTCTTTAGCTGGATGGGGCTTTCTCAAGTCGTGCGCACGGAGTTTTTAAAAGCAAGGAATATGGACTACACCAAAGCCGCTAGAGCGCTTGGGGTGAATGATTTAAAAATCATTTTCTACCATGTTTTACCCAACGCTTTAGTAGCGACGATCACTTATGTGCCGTTTTTAATGGCGGCCAGTATTTCTACTTTAGTGTCTTTGGATTTTTTGGGTTTTGGCATGCCTATAGGGAGCGCGAGTTTGGGCGAATTGGTCAATCAAGGGAAAGATAATCTCACCACGCCCCATTTAGCGATCGTTGCGTTTGTAGCCATTAGCTTGTTGCTTTCTGTTTTAGTGTTCATTGGCGAAGGGGTGCGCGATGCTTTCAACGCTAACATGCTCAAATAAGGGGGTTACATGCTAGAAATCAAAAACTTGAACTGCGTTTTAAACGCGCATTTTTCGCTCCAAAACATCAATATTTCGTTAAATCCTAGCGAAAGGGTGGCGATCGTGGGCGAAAGCGGGAGCGGGAAAAGCTCTATCGCTAATCTCATCATGCGATTAAACCCTAGATTCAAGCCCCATAATGGCGAAATTCTGTTTGAAACAACCAACCTTTTAAAAGAAAGCGAAGAATTTATGCAGCATTTAAGGGGTAATGCGATCGCTTACATCGCTCAAGACCCCCTATCCAGCCTAAACCCCTTGCATAAAATCGGCAAACAAATGAGTGAAGCCTATTTTTTACACCATAAAAACGCTTCTCAAACGCTCCTTAAAGAAAAAGTTTTAAACGCCATGAAACAAGTCCAATTAGATGAAAAGTTTTTGGATCGTTACCCTTATGAGTTGAGCGGAGGGCAACGCCAAAGGGTGTGTATCGCTATGGGCATTATTAATGCGCCCAAACTGCTCATTTGCGATGAGCCTACCACCGCATTAGATGCGCAAATCCAAAACCAGATTTTAGACTTGCTCAAGCAATTGAGCGTGGAAAAAAACATCGCCCTTTTATTCATTAGCCATGATTTGAAAGCGGTCAAACGCTTGGCTGATAGGGTTTATGTGCTAAAAAAAGGCGAGATCGTAGAAACCAATTTGACTAAAGAGCTTTTTAATGACCCCAAGCACGAATATTCAAAACTCTTGATTCAAGCTTCAAACTTGCCCGCTAAAAATTTAAAAGCGCTAGATGAAACGCTTTTAGAGGTAAAAGATTTTAGCGTTTATTACTTGCAAAAACGCTTTTTTAGGCCTTCTTTAAAAAAACCCCTTATCGCATCAGTGAATTTTTCCCTCAAAGCCAAAGAAAACATCGGCATCATTGGCGAAAGCGGGAGCGGGAAAAGCTCTCTAGCGTTAGGGCTTTTAAAACTCGCTTTAAGCAGCGGGGAAGAAAAGATTTTAGGCCAAAGCGTGGGGCTTTTAAATTCTAAGGCGTTCAAACCCTACCGCAAGATCTTGCAAATGGTGTTTCAAGACCCTTACGCTTCATTAAACCCTCGCTTAAGCATTCAAAGCATTTTAATAGAAGCTTTGCGCTTTGCTTACCCTAAAGCTTCCAAAGAAGAATGGCATCATTTAGCTGAACTTTGTTTAGAAGAAGTGTGTTTAAACCCTGAATTGCTTAACTTTTACGCTTATGAGCTCAGTGGAGGGGAACGCCAAAGAGTAGCGATCGCTAGGGCAATCGCTTTAAAACCTAGAATCATTCTCTTAGATGAGCCAACCTCTGCTTTAGACAAAAGCATTCAAAAAAGCGTGTTGGAATTATTGTTGGATTTACAAGAAAAGCAGGATTTGAGCTATTTGTTTATCAGCCATGATTTAGACGTGATCAAAGCGTTTTGCGATAAGGTGTTAGTGATAAGTGAGGGGAAAGTCGTAGAAATAGGCACTATTGAAGAGGTGTTTGACAACCCCAAACACGCTTATACGAAGCGTTTGTTAGAATCCAGGCTTTAAAGCTTTATTTTAAAATTTATGCCTTTAAGCGTTTTTAATCGCTTCTTAATGAATGTTATCTTGGGTGTTATCTTTTAGTTTTCTACAAACAAAACAAAGAGACTTGATAAGGGGCTGTTTTTGAATAAGGGTAGTTGTCAATAAAGAATGAAAAGACCTTGGATTCTTCAGGCAAAATCCTTTCTTTAAAGGTTTTTTCATAGCTTTTTTTGACAAACCATTTAAACGCATGCTCTTCTACAAAATTGTGAGAGTTTTTAAGCACTTCTAGGCGTAAAACGCATTTGTTTAGACTGAATTTGGAATGGTTTTTGACTCCCACTTGTAAAGAAAAGGCGTTGCTATAATTTAAAGGGTTAGCGTGCAAGATGCGTGTTTCTATGGGGTAGATCGCTTGAGTGAGTAAAACCTTCAAAACAAAAGGCATGCTCAAAAACGCGCCCAAAAAAGCTGTTGTTGCTATATAGCTGGCTACGCGGTTTCTTAAAAGCAAAGCCAAAAGGAGCAAAATCGCGCAAAAAAGGATTAAAACGCTCGCTATCAAAACGCTGATTAAAGTCGCTTGGCTTAAAAAGCCCTTAAAAGACTCCAAAAAAGCTTGGATAAAGGCGAGAGATGCCATGCGTTTTTAAGGCTCTTTAGTCTCGGCAATACTAGATTTAACCTTACTTTTAGTGTCAATCCAAATGTTAGGCACAGCCCCACCTGGAGTGAGCATGATTTGAGCGTTGTTGTTCGTTTTTAACGCTTCATTAAACTGGCCTTGAACTTCAATTTGGCGCAGTCTTAAAAGCTTGTCGCTCAAGCTTTGCGAAATGCTTAAATTAGCTTGAGATTTTGCCTTAGCCTCAATCACGATCGCATCCGCCACGCCCTGAGCCTTAATCCTGTTAGCGTCCGCTTCCCCTTTAGCCAGAGCGGCTTGTTTTTGAGCTTCTTGCTTGGAGCGCTCCACCTCGTATTTCACCCTTTCTGATTCTTGGCGTGCGATTTGGACTTTTTCAATTTGCTCTTTGATCTTAGCGGGCAAGACGATTTCTCTCAATTGGATAGAGCTTAATTCCACAGGGGTGTTGGGGAGCTTAGAAACTTCTTTATTGATACCGCTATTGATAAGAGCGGCGATTTCATTGCGCTTAATGGGTAAATCTTCAGCCGGATAGCGCCCCACGACAGATCGCACCACATCGCGCACCACAGGGTTGATGATTTTTTGCTCCCAAGACAAGCCATAAGTAGCGATCGTTTGGGGGGTGGTTTGGGGGTTTAGGCGGTATTGCACGGTGAGTTCAATAGAAACGGTCAAGCCCCTACTATCCATCACATTAATGGCATCGTTTCTAAAAATCCCTTGGTTTTTACCCGCCACGCCCATGTCTTCGGTGCGTGAAAAATTGATATTCCTGATCCTTGTATCCACAATGAGAATGTCTTGAATGATAGGCACAAAAAAGTGGATTCCTGGCTGTAAGGGGGTGGGTTCGTATTTCCCGGCGGTGATCTTAATGCCAATTTCTCCTGAGCTAATCACTTCAAAAGGCTTGGCCAAAAAAGCGATAACGCCTAAAAGGACAATGACGATTAAAACCGATAGTTTTTTGGAATTAAAAGAGTTAGACGGCGGGATGAAACGCCCCCCATTATTAGGCGTGTTGGGCGTGGGATTTTCTCTTTGAGGATTTTTCTTTTTTAAATGTTCGTTCAAATCAATGGGCATGAATTTCCTTTTTAAATATTTTAACGGCGTTTGGGTTTTTTAGAATGATGGTTCGTTTTAGAGCCTTTTTCTCTGTAATGGCCCTTTTTGAAAGAACGCGCTGACTCATGTTGGTGCGTTTTTTTGTTAGGGGGTTTTGGCGTTTTCTCTTTAGGGTTTTGAATCGCATCAATTTCTTGCTGGTTTAAGCCGATTTTGCTGGTTTCAAACTGCAAACTCAAAAGTTTTAAAACCAATTGAGACGGCTCAAAAATTTCGGTAAGCTGTTCATAAAGGCTGATGATCCCTTCAGACACTTTAGCGTCATGCAAGGTTTTGATGATCTGATTTTCGTTAATGGTGGGGATTTCAAAAAGTTCAATCTCTGAATCAATTTCTTTTTGCATGCGTAAAAGTTCTTTGTATTCTAAGGGGGTTACTAAAGTGATCGCCATGCCTTTTTTGCCCGCTCGCCCGGTTCTCCCGATGCGATGGATATAGCTTTCAGTGTTTAGAGGCAAATGGTAATTAAACACATGGCTTACACCGCTAATGTCTAGCCCACGGCTCGCCACATCTGTAGCCACCAACACATCAGCGTCATTTTTTTTAAACGCCATGATAGAAGAGCGGCGATCCCTTTGATCCATATCCCCATGCAAGGCGGTGCTTTTGTAATTTTTAGAAGCAAGGAACTGATGCAATTCATCGGCCTCTTTTTTGGTGCGCGTGAAAACAATGCTTTTTTTGGGCGCTTGAGTGTCTAAAAGGCGCATGATCGCTTCAGCCCTCTCATGCTCGTTGATCACATAAAAGCGTTGGGTGATGTCAGTGTTAGTGATATTAGAGGGGGCAATATGGATTTTAATAGGGTTTTCTAAAATCTTATCCGCTAGCCTTTTAATCGGCTCTGGCATCGTGGCTGAAAAAAGCAAAATCTGTGCTTCGCTAGGGAGGTAGTCAAAAATCTCTTCAATATCGTCTAAAAACCCCATATCCAGCATTTCATCGCTTTCATCTAAAACGACCACTTTAGGCACAAATTTATGGATGCGTTCGTTTTTTAAATGATCCAACAGCCTTCCTGGTGTAGCGATCATCACTTGGGGGTTTTTTTTAATAAATTCGCATTGTTTTTTAACGCTCTGGCCTCCATACACGCACACGGTTTTAGTCCTGGTGTGTTTGCCCAATTTGAAAATCTCATCGCTAATTTGCATGGCTAATTCTCTAGTGGGCGTGATCACTAAGGCCTCTATGGTGTGGTTGTTTTTAAGGTTGTTGATAATGGGCAGAGCGAAAGCGGCGGTTTTTCCTGTGCCTGTTTGGGCTTGCGCGATGACATCTCGGCCTTGCAAAACAGCCGGAATGGCCTTTTCTTGAATGGGGCTTGGGGAAGTGAAGCCGGCTTCATAAACGGATTTTAAAACCGATTCTTTTAAGCCCAAATCATTAAAACTCGGCTTATGATAAGCGTCATCATCAATTTCTGTAGGGAGTGGTGGTTGATTCAATTCCATGGGAGATTCATACCTCAATTTAATTTGAAACTTTATAAAAAGTTAATAAAAGGCTAAAATTAAAATCTTTGATTTAAAGTTTATAAGATTTTTGAGTATAGCATAAAAATGCGCTCAATTAAGTTTAAAGTTTTTATAAAAGGCTTATGCTAAAATAATTAGAATTAAGGAATAAAGAAAGGGTTTGATTGAAACGGGTGTTTTTGTGGCTTATTTTTGTATTAGCCTTTCACAAGCTTTTGGCCGAAAAAATAGGCGATATAGCGAGCGTAGTAGGCGTAAGGGATAACCAGCTGATTGGCTATGGGCTTGTGATTGGCCTAAATGGCACAGGGGATAAATCCGGCTCAAAATTCACCATGCAATCCATTTCTAACATGCTAGAGAGCGTGAATGTCAAGATCTCTGCAGATGATATTAAATCTAAAAATGTCGCTGCCGTGATGATTACAGCCTCCTTACCCCCCTTTGCAAGACAGGGCGATAAAATTGATATTCACATTTCTTCTATTGGCGATGCGAAATCCATTCAAGGGGGGACTTTGGTGATGACCCCTTTAAATGCGGTGGATGGGAATATTTACGCCCTCGCTCAAGGGGCTATCACTTCGGGCAATTCTAATAACTTGCTCTCAGCCAATATCATCAATGGGGCGACTATTGAAAGGGAGGTTTCGTATGATTTGTTCCACAAAAACGCCATGACTTTAAGCCTGAAAAGCCCCAATTTTAAAAACGCTATCCAAGTGCAAAACACTTTAAATAAGGTGTTTGGCAATAAAGTAGCCATAGCGCTAGATCCAAAAACCATTCAAATCACTCGCCCAGAGCGTTTTTCTATGGTGGAGTTTTTAGCCTTAGTGCAAGAAATCCCTATTAATTACAGCGCGAAAAATAAGATCATTGTAGATGAAAAATCAGGCACGATCGTTTCAGGAGTGGATATAATAGTGCATCCTATAGTGGTTACAAGCCAAGACATCACGCTTAAAATCACTAAAGAGCCATTAAATGATTTTAAAAACACGCAGGATTTAGACAATAACATGTCCTTAGACACCGCTCATAACACGCTGAGTTCTAACGGGAAAAACATCACCATTGCCGGGGTGGTAAAAGCCTTACAAAAAATTGGCGTGAGCGCTAAGGGGATGGTTTCAATCTTGCAAGCCCTAAAAAAAAGCGGCGCGATTAGCGCTGAAATGGAGATACTATGATAAACAACAATAAAGCCATGTTAGAGCAATACAACATTTCTAAATTAGCGAGCGAAGAGAAATTAAAAGCGTTAGCTCAAACTAAAAACGACAAGCTCCTCAAAGAACAAACCGATTCTTTTGAAGCGCTGCTTTTAAAATTCATGCTGGATAGCGCTATGAAAATGGATAACCCCTTGTATCCTAAAGCCCCAGGCGATGAGATTTATGCGTCCATGTATAAGGACACCCTCTCTAAAGAATTGAGCGGGAATTTTGGTTATAGCGAAATGCTGTTTAATTTCTTAAAAGAGCAAGAAAAACAAAAACCATGAAAAAATCCAAGCGCTTAAAACGCCCTTATTTAAAAAACTCCCCTTTGAAACGCTCTAATAAGGCTTCTTCTTTCAAAGGGTTGTTGGAAAACGAAAATAATGTGATTTCATTAGAAAATTTTAAACCCAAAGAGAGCGAAGATTTATTAGAAAATTTTTCCAACAAAAAAGACATGCAAGAATTGCTAGGGCTTTTAAACCAATTCATTTTACAAAGCTACAAGGTGGAAAAGGAATTTAAGGATTATAAAGCCCTTTATGAATGGGTCATAGAGATTTTACCGCAAGCCATTTGGGTGGTGAATGAAAACGGGAGCTTTTTTTATAAAAATTCTTTAGCCAATCAAAGCCATGAGGTGTTCAATAAGGCTAAATTAGAAAATTTTAACACTGAAATTGAGCATGAAAATAAAAGCTATTTAGTCCAGCAAAACAGCATTCAAGGCAAGCAAATCATCACTGCAACCGATATTAGTGCTCAAAAACGCCAAGAGCGGCTCGCTTCTATGGGGAAAATTTCAGCGCATTTAGCCCATGAGATCAGAAACCCTGTAGGCTCTATCTCTCTTTTAGCTTCGGTGTTATTAAAGCAAGCGAACGAAAAGACTAAGCCCATTGTTGTAGAATTGCAAAAAGCTTTATGGCGCGTAGAAAGGATCATTAAAGCCACCTTGCTTTTTTCTAAAGGCATTCAAGCCAACCGCACCAAGCAAAGTTTGAAAACGCTAGAGAGCGATCTCAAAGAAGCCCTAAATTGCTACACTTACTCTAAAGACATTGATTTTCTTTTTAATTTTAGCGATGAAGAAGGGTTTTTTGACTTTGATTTGATGGGGATTGTGTTGCAAAACTTCTTATATAACGCTATTGATGCGATTGAAGCCTTAGAAGAGAGCGAACAGGGGCAGGTCAAAATTAAAGCGTTCATTCAAAATGAATTTATTGTCTTCACCATTATTGATAATGGCAAGGAAGTGGAAAACAAAAGCGCTTTATTTGAGCCTTTTGAAACCACTAAATTAAAGGGGAATGGCTTAGGATTAGCCCTGTCTTTACAAGTCGTTAAAGCCCATGAAGGGAGCATTGCACTATTAGAAAATCAAGAAAAAACCTTTGAAATTAAAATTCTTAACGCTTCTTAATTTTGATAATTATCCCCCCTTAAAAATGAGTTTTACTATAAAACAAAATTTTAAAAAGATTAAATAACATTAAATTGAATAGGGTTTATCAGTTTTTGACAAAAATAAGACAAAAAAATTTTTTCATTAACTCTTTTGGTGTAGGATAGCGATCAAGGTTTTTATGAAAGTAAAAGCCTAAAAACATTTTATAAAAAAAAGGACTTTTGATGAAAACATTTGAAATTTTAAAACATTTGCAAGCGGATGCGATCGTGTTGTTTATGAAAGTGCATAACTTTCATTGGAATGTGAAAGGCACCGATTTTTTCAATGTGCATAAAGCCACTGAAGAAATTTATGAAGAATTTGCGGACATGTTTGATGATCTCGCTGAAAGGATCGCTCAATTAGGGCACCACCCCTTAGTCACTTTATCCGAAGCGCTCAAACTCACTCGTGTTAAAGAAGAAACTAAAACAAGCTTCCACTCTAAAGACATCTTTAAAGAAATTCTAGGCGATTATAAACACCTAGAAAAAGAATTTAAAGAGCTTTCTAACACCGCTGAAAAAGAAGGCGATAAAGTTACCGTAACTTATGCGGACGATCAATTAGCCAAGTTGCAAAAATCCATTTGGATGCTAGAAGCCCATTTGGCTTAAGCTATCAAAAAGAAGCTAGCATGAGAGATTACAGCGAGCTTGAAATTTTTGAGGGAAACCCCTTAGACAAGTGGAATGACATTATTTTTCATGCGAGTAAAAAGCTTTCTAAAAAAGAGCTAGAAAGGCTTTTAGAGCTTTTGGCTCTCTTGGAAACTTTTATAGAAAAAGAAGACTTGGAAGAAAAGTTTGAATCTTTCGCTAAAGCTTTAAGAATGGATGAAGAGTTGCAACAAAAAATAGAAAGCAGAAAAACAGACATTGTGATCCAATCCATGGCGAATATTCTCAGCGGGAATGAATGAGCTTATCCGCTATGGCTTGATATTCCTCTTTTTTTCAAAAGCGTTTGGGCTTGATTATGGGATAGATAGAACGCTAGAATTAAAAAAAGATGAAGTCTTTAAAGCGATCATCAAAGACACTTCAAATGAACAAACCAAAGAGATCACGCTCTATTGGACGCTATATGCAAATAAAGGTTTAGTCATCAACATGCGTTTTAACCATTTCCCTTACCAGTTTATTTTATACACCGATCATGCGAGAAACACCTATAACCTTAAAGTTTTTGAAGAAAAATTTTCTTCTAACAGCACTCTGTCGCTTGTGTTTAAAGATTTTAAAGAAGATAAAGCCACTTTAAGATTTTTAGCCCCCATGCCCCTTGTTTTTTCCCCTAAAGAGCCTTAAGGAATTTGCATGCAAGAAAAACAACTTCAAGCCATTCAAAACAAAATCGCTTCTTGGATCAAAGAAATAGAAAGCGGCTTTATCGATGCATTGTTTTCTAAGATTGGCCCTTCAAAGATGCTGCGCTCCAAACTCATGCTCGCTTTGTTAGACGAAAAAACAGACGCTATTTTATTAGATAAAGCCTTCAATTTGTGCGCGATTGTAGAAATGATACAGACCGCTTCTTTATTGCATGATGATGTGATTGACAAAGCGACCATGCGCCGAAAACTCCCCAGCATTAACGCTCTTTTTGGGAATTTTAACGCCGTGATGCTTGGGGATGTGTTTTATTCTAAAGCCTTTTTTGAATTATCTAAAATGGGCGAAGCAATCGCTCAAATCCTCTCTAATGCGGTTTTAAGGCTCTCTAGGGGCGAGATTGAAGACGTGTTTGTGGGGGAAAGTTTTAATAGCGACAAACAAAAATACTGGCGTATTTTAGAAGACAAGACCGCTCATTTCATGGAAGCGAGCCTAAAGAGCATGGCGATTCTTTTAAATAAAGACGCCAAAATGTATGCGGATTTTGGATTGCATTTTGGCATGGCGTTTCAAATCATTGATGATTTATTAGACATCACTCAAGACGCCAACACTCTAGGTAAGCCCAATTTTAGCGATTTTAAAGAAGGCAAGACCACTTTACCCTACTTGCTTTTATATGAAAAATTAAATCAGCATGAACAAGGGCTTTTAATTTCTTATTTTAAACAAGATAGCCATGAAATCATAGAATGGACTAAGGAAAAATTCAAGCAATATGGTATCATAGAAGAAACCCTTAAAATCGCTCAAGTTTATTCTAAAAAGGCCCTTGAAGCCATTAAAGGGGAAAACAATTTGATTTTAGAAAAACTAGCGCAAGATGTCATTTATAGGACTTTTTAATGGAGTTAGAAACTCATTTGTCAAAATATTTCACCCTAGCCTTTACGCATAAAAGCATGAGCTTAGAAATGCGCGAAAAACTCGCTATCAATTCGAGCGCAACGCTTAAAGAATTTTTACAAACCATCAAAAACCATTGCCCTAATATCAAAGAGTGCATGGTGTTATCCACATGCAATCGCTTTGAAATCTATGCGAGCCTAAAGCACGGCGCTAATACTAATGAACAAAAAAACGCGTTACTAAAAATTTTGGCTCAAAATAAAAAAATGAGCGTGTCTGATTTAGAAAAATGCGTTTTAATCAACACTGATGAAAGTGCAGTCCATCATGTCTTTAGCGTGTGCAGCAGTTTGGATAGCCTAGTGGTGGGGGAAACTCAAATCACAGGGCAGATGAAAAACGCCTATAAATTCGCTTTTGAAGAGAAATTTTGCTCCAAAGATTTAACCCGATTGCTCCATTTTGCTTTCAAATGCGCCGCTAAAGTGCGCAATTTAACCGGCATTTCCAAGCAAGGGGTCTCCATCTCTTCAGTGGCGGTCAAAGAAGCGCTTAGTATTTTTGAAAAAGAAAAAATTAAGGATAAAAAAGCCCTTGTGATAGGGCTTGGCGAAATAGCTCAATTAGTCATCAAACACCTTTTAAACAAGCAATTTGAAGCACTTATTTTAGGGCGTAATGCGGCTAAATTTGAAGATTTTGTCAAAGGATTAGAAGAGCCTAAAAAAGTGAGCTTTCAAAATATAGAAAATTTAAAAACTTATATCAATGAATACGAACTGCTTTTTTGCGCCACTTCTTCGCCGAACTTTATCGTGCAAAATTCCATGCTAAAAGAAACGATTTTCAGGCGTTTTTGGTTTGATTTAGCCGTGCCACGAAATATTGAAAAGCCGGTATGCAATAATATTTTCTTATACAGCGTTGATGATTTAGAGCCTATGGTGAGAGAAAATGTGGGAAACAGGCAAGAGAGCAGGACGAAAGCTTATGAGATTGTAGGGCTTGCCACAATGGAATTTTACCAATGGATCCAAAGTTTAGAAGTAGAGCCTGTGATTAAGGATTTAAGGGAATTGGCTAGGATTTCAGCCCAAAAAGAATTGCAAAAAGCGCTCAAAAAACGCCATGTGCCTAAAGAATACGAAGGCAATATTGAAAAGATCTTGCACAACGCTTTCAACACTTTTTTACATAACCCTACCATCGCCTTAAAAAAGAACGCTCAAAAAGAAGAATCCGATGTGCTTGTGGGCGCAATTAAAAACTTGTTTAATTTAGACAAATCTAGTGCTAATCATGCCCAGAATTTGAATCTCTATAAATGCGAATATTACGAGGAATAATGCATGCTGTTTTCAAAACTTTTTGCCCCCACTCTCAAAGAACCCCCTAAAGATGCCGTGTTAAAAAGCCATAAGCACTTAGCTCAAGCAGGATACATCTATCAAGTAGGCAGCGGGATCTATAACTTCCTACCCTTAGCTAAAAAAGTGCTAGACAAGATAGAAAACATCACGCACAAACGCATGCAAGAGCATGGGGCGCAAAACATTTTAATGAGCTTTGTGGTTTTGGCGAGTTTGTGGGAAAAATCAGGCCGTTTGGATAAATACGGCAAGGAATTACTGGTTTTTAAAGACCGAAAAGACAATGATTTTGTTTTAAGCCCCACTTTAGAAGAAAATATCACCGAAATTGCCGCTAATTTCATCAAAAGCTACAAGCAATTACCCGTGCATCTCTATCAAATCCACACGAAATTCCGTGATGAAATCCGCCCAAGATTTGGGTTAGTGAGAGCTAGGGAATTTATCATGAAAGATGGTTATAGCTTTCATGAAGACGCTGAGAGCTTGGATGAGGAATTTTTAAACACGCAAAGCGCTTATAAAGAGATTTTAAGCGATTTGGGTTTGGATTTTCGCATTGTGGAAGCGGATAGCGGGGCGATTGGGGGGAGTAAAAGCAGGGAATTTGTCGTTTTAACAGAATGCGGGGAAGACACGATCGTGGTGTGTCAAAATTGCGATTATGCCGCCAACATTGAAATCGCTAAACGCTCTAAAAGGCCTGAGCCTTTAAATGTCCCCAAAGCGCAATTAGCGAAATTCCCTACCCCTAATACCACTAGCGCGCAAAGCGTGGCAGAATTTTTTAAAACAGAGCCTTATTTTGTCTTAAAAGCGCTTGTTAAAAAAGTGATCCATAAAGATAAAGAAACCCTAGCGTGCTTTTTTGTTAGAGGCGATGACAATTTAGAAGAGACTAAAGCCCTGAACGCCTTGAACATTATAGGAGCGAACGCTTTAGAATTGAGAGAGGCCAATGAAGAAGATTTAAATAACGCAGGGCTAATAGCGGGCTTTATAGGGCCTTATGGCTTGAAAAAGCATGTCTCTTACATTATTTTTGATGAAGATTTAAAAGAGGGCGATTGTTTAATCGCTGGGGCTAATGAAAAGGATTTTCATGCGGTGGGCGTGGATTTAAAAGGGTTTGAAAACCTTGTTTATGCGGATATTGTCCAGGTTAAAGAGAGCGATCGTTGCCCTAATTGTCAAGGAGCGTTGAAATACCATAAGAGTTTGGAGGTGGGGCATATTTTCAAACTCGGGCAAGGCTATGCTAAAAGCTTGAAGGCGAGTTTCTTGGATAAGAATGGTAAAGAGCGATTTTTTGAAATGGGGTGCTATGGGATAGGCATTAGCCGATTGCTCAGCGCGATTTTAGAGCAAAAAAGCGATGATTTAGGCTGTGTGTGGACGAAAAATACCGCCCCTTTTGATGTGGTGATCGTGGTTTCTAACTTAAAAGATGAAGCGCAAAAAAAACTCGCTTTTGAAGTGTATGAAAGGCTGCTCCAAAAGGGCGTTGATGCGCTGTTAGACGACAGAGACGCGCGTTTTGGGGCGAAGATGAGGGATTTTGAATTGATTGGGGAACGATTAGCCTTGATTATTGGGAAGCAAACTTTAGAGAATAAAGAATTTGAATGCATCAAACGCGCTAATTTAGAAAAACAAACGATCAAAGACATTGAATTAGAAGAAAAAATTTTAGAAATGTTAGCGAGCGAATAAGGGGGAGTGAGTGGGAAATTTAGTGATTGGCTCTAGGGGGAGCGAATTAGCCTTATGGCAAGCGAATCACATTAAAGAACGCCTGAAAAAAGAATGCTTGATAGAAAGCGAAATTCAAATCGTTAAGACTAAAGGCGATAAAATCTTAGACACCCCTTTAAATAAGATCGGCGGTAAGGGGCTATTCACTAAGGAATTAGAAGAATTGCTTTTAAAAGGCGAAATTGATTTGGCGGTGCATTCTTTAAAAGATGTGCCGGTCGTGTTTGAAAAGGGGTTAGACTTGGCATGCATCACCAAAAGGGCTGATGTGAGAGACACTTTTTTAAGCGTGAAATTCCCTGATTTGATGAGCTTGCCTAAAGGAGCCAAGGTTGGCACGACTTCTTTAAGACGCTCCATGCAAATCAAACTGAAGCGCCAGGATCTAGACACAGAAAGCTTAAGGGGGAATGTCCAAACCCGTTTGAAAAAGCTTGAATGCGGAGAATTTGACGCTATCATTTTGGCTGAAGCCGGATTGTGCCGCTTAAACATTCAAGGAGCGAAATACCGCAAGGCTTTTAGCGTAGAAGAAATGATTCCTAGCATGGGTCAGGGGGCTTTAGGGGTAGAAATGCTCAAAAACCACAAGCATTTTATTACGCTTCAAAAACTCAATGACGAGAAAAGCGCGTTTTGTTGCCATTTAGAAAGGGAGTTTATCAAAGGGCTTAATGGGGGGTGTCAGATCCCTATTGGCGTGCATGCGAGTTTAATGGGCGATAAGGTTAAAATCCAGGCGGTTTTAGGCTTGCCTAACGGGAAAGAAGTCATCACTAAAGAAAAGCAAGGGGATAAGACTAAGGCGTTTGATTTAATTCAAGAGCTTTTAGAAGAATTTTTACAAAGCGGGGCGAAAGAGATTTTAGAAAAGGTGCAGTTGTTTTAATGCGTTTGTTGATTGCGCTGGTTTTGGGGTGGTTAAGTTTGAGTGCTAAAGAAGCGGATTTCATCTCTGATTTAGAATACGGGATGGCTCTTTATAAAAACCCTAGGGGTATTGCGTGCGCGAAATGCCATGGCATTAAAGGCGAAAAACAAGAAATCACTTTTTATTATGAAAAAGGCGAAAAAAAAATCCTCTACGCCCCTAAAATCAACCATTTAGATTTTAAAACCTTTAAAGACGCCTTGAGTTTAGGTAAAGGCATGATGCCTAAATACAATCTCAATTTAGAAGAAATCCAAGCGATTTACCTTTACATCACCTCTTTAGAGCATAAAGAAGAGCATAAGGATTCTCTCAAGCCTTAATCAAAGCGCTTGATTTATGCTAAAATGGAGCGTTGCATTTTTTGTTTTGATTAAAGAAGGGTTCTAAAAATCAGAATTTAAAAGAAGGTAAAAATGAGTGTCAAAATTTTAAAAATATTCGTTTGTGGGTTATTTTTTTGGAGCTTGAACGCCCATTTATGGGGGAAACGAGACAATAGCTTTTTAGGGGTTGCTGAAAGAGCCTATAAAAGCGGGAACTATTCTAAAGCTACATCTTATTTTAAAAAAGCATGCAACGATGGGGTGAGTGAAGGTTGCACGCAATTAGGAATCATTTATGAAAACGGGCAAGGCACTAGAATAGATTATAAAAAAGCCCTAGAATATTATAAAACCGCATGCCAGGCTGATGATAGGGAAGGGTGTTTTGGTTTAGGGGGGCTTTATGATGAGGGGTTAGGCACGACTCAAAATTATCAAGAGGCCATTGACGCTTATGCTAAGGCGTGCGTTTTAAAACACCCTGAGAGTTGCTACAATTTAGGCATTATTTATGACCGAAAAATCAAAGGCAATGCCGATCAAGCGGTTACCTACTACCAAAAAAGCTGTAATTTTGATATGGCTAAGGGGTGTTATGTTTTAGGCACTGCCTATGAAAAAGGCTTTTTAGAAGTCAAACAAAGCAACCATAAAGCCGTCATCTATTATTTGAAAGCATGCCGATTGGATGATGGGCAGGCTTGCCGCGCGTTAGGGAGTTTGTTTGAAAATGGCGATGCAGGGCTTGATAAAGATTTTGAAGTGGCGTTTGATTATTTGCAAAAAGCTTGTACTTTAAACAATTCTGGTGGTTGCGCGAGTTTAGGCTCTATGTATATGTTAGGCAGGTATGTCAAAAAAGACCCCCAAAAGGCTTTTGATTATTTCAAACAAGCATGCGATATGGGGAGTGCGGTGAGTTGCTCCAGGATGGGCTTTATGTATTCCCAAGGGGACGCTGTTCCAAAAGACTTGAGGAAAGCCCTTGATAATTATGAAAGGGGTTGCGATATGGGCGATGAAGTGGGTTGCTTCGCTCTAGCGGGCATGTATTACAACATGAAAGATAAAGAAAACGCCATAATGATTTATGACAAGGGCTGTAAATTGGGCATGAAACAAGCATGCGAAAACCTCACCAAACTTAGGGGGTATTGAAAATTTAACCAATCCCCCCTAATCATCATCTGTTATTTAACTCAAAACTTTTCAAAGATTTGGCTCTGTTTTAAGAGCTAAAGCAGAAAGTCCCCCTATTAATTTTTTAATCTTTAGTGTTTTTAGGGTTTTGTCTATTTTTTCAAAAAGAAAACTTTTTGAATGTTTTTGCGGTTGTTTGGTTGTGTTTGTTAGCGTGTTTTTATAGTGTAAATTTTTGTTAGGTTAGCTTGAAGTGGGTTTTAGGTTTAAAAGTCCTATAAAAATGTTTTAGCGTGTTTTTGCGCTATGGATAGATATGCGTTTGGTTGTGTTTTTCAAATGGTTTCAATTTATGGCTTTTGCGTGGTTATTATTATAAGCATGCTACAAACACGAATCACACGATAATAGAGCGGTATGTGCACGCTATAAAAAGACTTGACAAAAATAATGAAAAATAGTTAAATTTCAAGCGTTCTTTTAAAAATTGTTGTCAGATGAGACAGATAAAAACGCTTTTAGTTTAAAGATAGAGTTTTAGGGGTTTTTTGTGTTGGTTTAGTTATTCTTTAATTTTTAAAAAATAGGACTTTTAGAACTCATAAGGGGGTATTTTGCGCTTTAACGCCCTCTTCAAACCCAAAACTAAATTCTCCTAACCCCCTAAGAGTGCGTTATGAGAAACTATCGCTTGTTGATGCAAGCTTTTTTATTTTGGTTGTAAAAACACCCAAAAGGTATTTTTTAGATTTCATAACCAATATCCAAAACAGAGCTAATATTTTAAACCCTATAAAGACCAATAGATCGCTCCAAAGAACACCACGAACCCTATTAAAACGCTTATAAACATGCGTTTAGTGTCCTTAAAAGCCACCATTAAAAACGCGCTCACATAAAACAACAATAAAAACACGCAAAAAATCCCCAAAAGCGCCTTAAACACAACGCCCACCTTAGCCTTATGCAGCATGATGAGCGCGCCTAAAAAGCCCCTTTCAATGGTTTTGATTTTTGTTTGAGCGCCTTTAGTTTCAAGGTTGATTTCATACAAAGGCGTGCCAATAACTAACGCTCCCCTATGCTCTCTAGGCTCTATCTTTTTAGGCATAGCGACATGGTTTTCTTTTAGAAAGTCTTTCAAAAAATCCAATCGTTCTTCTTTTTTTAAGGATTTTTCTAAAACCCACTCTTTGATAGTAGCGCCAGTGTCTTGGCGCACCCCAAAGAGTAATGAAAGCCCGCTGACCGCAAAAAGAAGCGCCAAAGGGAAGAAAAAAGTGGTCGCATAGATGTGAAAATAACGCATCATTGCGCTCATTACTGCAACCTGTGGCTCACGAATTTAGAAAAATTATCCAAAATTAACCCCCCTTTTCTAAACCCTAGCGCGCAAGATTCATAAGCAAAAAACACGTTAGGCTGGTAATACAACCCGTTATGCGAATTGAGCTCGTAAAACTCTTGATAAACGGGTTTGTGGTTAGAATAAACGCCATCCGTTTTTAAAAGCGATTGCATGGAAGCTTCAAAGATTTCACTATTCGCCCCTTCCCTACCAAAAGCCACTTTTTTGATTTGCTTTTTATTGGCTAAAGGTTCATAGCTCGTTTCTAGCAATAAGGGGTGGTTGGGGTATCTGTCCCATAAAAGTTTTAAAAAACGCTTGGATTGGAAAAGGATCGTATAAGCCGGGTTTAAAAAAATCGTGTTTTTGTTTTCCATCATGCCTTGCATCAAAAGGGCTAATTCTGGTTCATCAATAGCGATGTTTTCCCATGGGATTAGTTTGAATAAAAACTCATAATTCAAGCCGTTTTTAAACACGCCCTCTTCTACATTAAATTCCACTTCATCAATGTAAGAAAAATCCGTTTCAAACCCCACGCTCTGAGCAACGTCTTGTAAAAAACGCATGGTGCGCTCTTCTTCAATATTCCCCCTAACGCTTGAAAAAAGGATTTTCCACCCCTCATACATTTCCTCAAAACGGCTCGTGTCTTCGCCCAAAGTTACCATGCGTTTGAAATTCTCGCCAAGCGCTTCATAAAGGTTATTGAATTGCTTGTTTTCATCATAGCCATTCGCTTTGAGTAACGCCCATTGGATCACCGCGGTTTCATAGAGCATGGTGGGGGTATCAGCGTTAAATTCCAGTAATTTAATGGGCTTGCCATCAAGCCCCCCGGCTAAATCAAAACGCCCATAAATATGCCAATGCACTTCTTCTTCAAAACTCTGTTTGATCATAGGAATGAGCGCGTTAGGAATATCCAATTCAAAAAAGCGATCGTTTTGAATGGCCTCTTCAGCCGTCTCTACAAACATGTCATAAAGCTCATTACAAGCGTCATAATAAGCGTCCGCTTCTTTTTGAGAGACAACCACCATTTCATCAGCGATATAAGATGACATGTCGTCATTCGTGTGCCAATCTAAGCCGATTTCTTCTAAGGTCTTATTGTCTAAAGGTTTTAAAGGAATCACTTGCATTTTTTAACCTTAAATAGATTTTATGCGTTAAAGCCCCTTGTCCCAGAGCTTACCGCCGGCGAGCTAGTAGGCCTACTAGAGCCAAAAAACCCGCTCTGTCCCTTACTCGCTCCGCCCATGCTTGAAGTGCTGGGTGTGCTTTTAGAAAAGGAATTTTGAGAGCGTTGGTAAGCTTGTGGGGATTTGTAGGTCCGTTGGGCGTTTTGCTGGTAATTAGGGTTATTGAAAAGCTTATTACCAATATAACTCCCTAAAATCGCCCCCGCTGCACTCCCTAAAATCGCGCTCCCCAAGCCAAAGCCTGAGCTTTCATTACTCCCTCCATTATTAGGCTGGATAAGCTTGCTCGTGCCGTTATCAATTTTAGCTTCTTCTTCTTTGATGAGCTTTTGAATCTCTTCATTGCTTAACACGCGTTCATTGCCTTGCAAATCGCGTACTATAATGTGGGTTCTTGAACTGGGGTATTCTTCAACAACCTTGTAAGATTTATCCTTTTGCTCTTCTAAAATCACAAACGCGCCTTTTTGAACGCTTTGACTTAAAGAGCTTTGCTCTTTGGGTTTGTCATCAGCATTGCTCTTACACCCCACAATGCTCACCATCACCAACGCGCTCAAACCACCCACGATCGCATAATCAGAAATTTTTCTGTAGGGTTTTTTCATGAGAGTAACCTTATATCATGCCTTATAATGGTATAAGAAAGGCACGCCCTTAATCACGCCAGATTCAAAAATCTTTTTAGTGGTATTTTCCACTTTAGTGCGTAAATCTTCAGGCTCTTTTTGAGCGTTAATATCGTATTGGGTGGAATAAATCTTTTCAAGAATAGAGATTTTATCTTCCACGCTCGCTCCCCTAGCCCTAGCTTTCGCCATTTCTTCTTGGATCAAAGCCGCCTTTTTAGCTGAATTAACCCCAAGCCACCCCACTACAACCATTCTCACGGTGTTTTCTTTCAAGTGATCCCTAAGTTTAGTGAGCTCTTTTTGGCAATGCGGGCACATGGGATCAGAGACAATATAAAGGATCTTGTCCTTATTTTCAGCATTAGTAGAGGGCAACTCTATCACATAATCAGCCGGCACTTCATCAAAAAGAGCGTTCAATTTTGCGCTATTTTGTTGGGTGGTGTTAAGGGCTAGGATTTTTTGATTGGTCTCTGTAAGCAACTTCACGTCTTCGCTATTATTGCTAAAAAAGATACCGCCAAGCCCTATGACTAAATTACCATCCTTACTCACTACAAGCGGGATATTGTATTTAGTGTCCGGATCTTCAATAACGACCATTTTTAAATCCTGGCTGGATTTTAAAGGTTTGACTTCTAAAATACGCACCTTTTTATTGGTTTGTTTTTCAATCACGCTCACTAAATTATCCTGCATCCGTTTGTCATTAGCTGAAACTGAATGTTTAGGGGCTGCCCCTAAGCTTACAAGAAGTAACGCGCTCAACACACTCGCTCTTAATATCATTAAAAACTCCTAAAGTTCAATAGTCTCAATCCCTACAATAATAAGGAATAAGCTTTTAATGGGTATAATACCATAAAATCCCTATTTTATAAGGCTTAAAGATGATTATCATTCCTGCTAGATTAAAATCCAGTCGTTTTGAAAATAAAGTGTTAGAAGATATTTTTGGTTTGCCTATGGTAGTGCGTTGCGCTAAAAATGCGAATCTAGTAGATGAATGCGTAGTCGCTTGCGATGATGAAAGCATCATGCAAACATGCCAAAAATTCCGCATTAAAGCGGTGCTAACCTCCAAACACCATAATAGCGGCACAGAACGCTGTTTGGAAGCGGCGCGAATTTTAGGGTTAAAAAACGACGAAAGGGTTTTAAACTTGCAAGGCGATGAGCCTTTTTTAGAAAAAGAAGTCATTTTAGCCTTATTAGAAGCCACCCAAAACGCCCCTTTCATGGCGACTTGCGCTAAAGTCATTGATGAAGAGCAGGCCAAAAGCCCTAATTTAGTCAAGGTAGTTTTGGATCATCAAAATAACGCCTTGTATTTTTCGCGTTCCCTTATCCCTTTTTTACGAGATTTTGATGCGAAACGCCAAACCCCCCTTTTAGGGCATATCGGTATTTATGGCTTCCATAATAAAGAAATCTTAGAAGAATTATGCGCTTTAAAGCCTTGCGTTTTAGAGGAGATAGAAAAATTAGAGCAATTAAGGGCTTTGTATTACCAAAAAAAGATTGCAGTAAAAATCGTTCAAAGCCAAAGCGTGGGCATTGACACCAAAGAAGATTTGCAAAACGCTTTGAAAATTTTTAGCCCCAATCTCCTTAAGCGGTGAAATTTAAAAATACTCAAAACATTTTTCACCATTAAAAATCTCTTTTTAAATCCAAAAAAAAGCAAAATTTCTTAATTTTTGCTCAATTTTATTAAAAATTCAATAAATTTATGGCACAATTTAAACGCATTGTAAATTGTAAATAAAGTTTCAATTTGATACGATTTTACAAATAAAACATTACTTTAAGGAACATTTTATGAAAAAAACGATTTTACTTCCTCTTATGGCGTCATCGCTCCTCGCTGAAAATGACGGCGTTTTTATGAGCGTGGGCTACCAAATCGGCGAAGCGGTTCAACAAGTGAAAAACACCGGCGAAATCCAAAAAGTCTCCAACGCTTACGAAAATTTGAACAATCTTTTAACCCGCTATAACGAACTCAAACAAACGGCCTCTAACACTGATTCAAGCACCGCTCAAGCGATTGACAATCTAAAAGAAAGCGCTAGCAGATTGAAAACGACCCCTAATACCGCCAATCAAGCCGTATCCTCAGCGCTCAGCTCTGCGGTGGGCATGTGGCAAGTGATAGCCTCTAATTTAGCCAATAACTCGCTACCCACTGACAAATACAACGAAATCAATGCGATTTCTCAATTGCTCCAAAATACCTTAGAAAATAAAAACAATGATCTCACGATTGCAAATGACTACGACCAGCTTTTAGGACAAGCCAAAACCATTATTAGCACTCTTCAAAGCCAATGCCCAGGAATAGACGGGGGCAATGGCAAACCATGGGGCATTAATGCAAGCGGGAACGCATGCGCTATTTTTGGCAGCACCTTTAACGCCATCACTAGCATGATTGATAGTGCTAAAGAAGCCGCTAAGCAAGCCCGAAGAGATAACCCAGAAGGTCCAAACCAACCAAGCGCGTTTACCAACGCTGATTTCAATAAAAACCTTAATCAAGTCTCAAGCGTTATTGATGACACTATCTCTTACCTCAAAGGGGACAATTTAGCAACCATCTATAACACCCTTCAAAAAACGCCCGATTCTAAAGGGTTTCACAGTTTGGTGAGCCGATCTAGCTATAGTTATTCCCTCAACGAAACCCAATATTCTCAATTCCACCACCACCAAAGAGTTTGGCCATAACCCTTTTAGAAGCGTGGGATTAATTAATTCTCAAAGCAATAACGGGGCGATGAATGGCGTGGGCGTGCAACTAGGCTATAAGCAATTTTTTGGGAAAAATAAATTTTTTGGGATCCGTTATTATGCCTTTTTTGATTACAACCATGCCTATATCAAATCCAACTTTTTTAACTCCGCTTCCAACGTTTTCACTTATGGCGCCGGCAGTGATCTTTTATTGAATTTCATCAATGGCGGATCCGATAAAAACCGCAAAGTCTCTTTTGGCATTTTTGGAGGCATCGCTCTAGCCGGCACGACATGGCTTAATAACCAATCTGCGAATTTAAAAATCACCAATAGCATCTACAACGCTAAGATCAACAACACCAATTTCCAATTCTTATTCAACACCGGCTTAAGGCTTCAAGGGATTCATCATGGCATTGAATTAGGCGTGAAAATCCCCACCATCAACACCAATTACTATTCTTTCATGGGCGCTAAATTAGCCTACCGCAGGCTTTATAGCTTGTATCTCAATTATGTTTTGGCTTATTGATATTGAATCGGTTCTCATTACTAATGAGGACAAAGCCAACTTTTTGGCTCTCAAGTGAATAATGGCATCATTTTACTTGACTTTTTACAAAAAACACACTAAAATTTCTTTTTATTTTTGAGCGAAATTCCAGATTAGCTCAGCGGTAGAGTAGGCGGCTGTTAACCGCTTGGTCGTAGGTTCGAATCCTACATCTGGAGCCATACTTTTTGACTCATCTTTTTATAGCTTTATAGCAAAAATTCACGCAATCCCTTTAGATTTGATCCATAGTGCATTGACTAAAACCCCCACCACAACCCCTATCGCTAAATTATGCGTGTATAAAACCACCGCCACGACTAAGAGCATGTTCAGCGTGTCATAGAGCTTGATTGTTTTAATGTTAATAATGGATTGGAAATTAAAAGTGGTGAAAGAAATCATCACCATCACCGCCACAACCGCCACAATGGGGATCTTAACCACGTATTCATTAAACACTAATATTAGCACCATTAAAGAAAAGCCGGCAAAAAAAGTAGAAAGCCTTGTTTTGGCCCCGGATTTTGCGTTAATGATAGACTGCCCCACTAAAGCGCACCCTGTCATTCCCCCTAAAAGCCCTGAGATGATATTCCCCAAGCCTTGCGCTTTAGTTTCTTTATTCTTATCGCTCACGCCATCTTTTAAAATGACGTCTAAAGTTTTAGCGGTCAATAAGCTTTCTATCGTGCCCACTAGCGCTAAAGAAAGAGCGTAAGGCAACAACTCTATCATTATTTTAAAATCCAAATTTTTGGGGATAATGATGAAATGAAAGCCTGAAACCCCTTGCTCAATGCTCCCCAAATTCGGCGCATGCATATCAAAAATTAAAGCGATCGCGCTCACTATAAGGATACAAATCAGATTAGAGGGGATTTTTTTAGTGATTAAAGGGAAGAGGTAAATGATGAGTATCCCAATAGCGAGCAAGATAAACACCCCTAAATTTTGGTTTTGAAGGAATTTGAACTGCTCTGTTAAAAGCAAAATGCCTAGCGCGTTCACAAAGCCATACATCACTGATTGGGGGATAAATTTTAAAAGATTCCCTATTTTCAAATAGCCTAAAAGAATTTGCAACATTCCTGCCATAAGAGTCGCCACGCCCGCGTATTCAAGCCCATAATTTTTAACCACGCCCACCAAAATGAGCGCCACTGAGCCGGCCGCTGCACTAATCATCGCCTTTCTAGCCCCAAAAAGAGACAACACAAAAGCCATGTAAAAGGTCGTATAAAACGCCACGCCCACATCTAAACCCACCATGATCGCAAAGCCGGCCGTCTCTGGGATCACAGAAAGCCCCACCACAAAACCAGACAACAAATCTTTTTGAATGTTGCTCAACCATTCTTTTTGTATCTTTTCAAACATGCCTTTCTTTCCCATTAGAATGGCTTGATTGTAACCAAAGATTTAAAAACCAATTTCAAACCGGATAAAATCCCTTTTCTTAAATCAAGCTCTATGATATTTTATTGTAAAAAATATTTAAAATTGTTTTTTTTTTTTCAAAATGTGAAACCACCCCTTGCTAAAGCAAGGAGCTTCCTAACTAAAGCGCCCTAATGGACACTAACACGAAAGGCTTTGTTCTTTAAAGTCTGCATGGATATTTCCTACCCCAAAAAGACTTAACCCTTTG
>NZ_JACTAX010000010.1:0-61593 GCF_014496485.1 Helicobacter pylori
CATTTGAAAATGAAATTAAAGGATTTATTAAAAGGACACAAAGTAGGGTTCGTGCGTATGGGTATCCAAAGACTTTCAATATTGATGAGATAGAAAATTGGGAGCAACAAGCAATTAAAACAAGAGAGCAACGAAAATGTGCGGTAAGTAAAAGTTACAGACAAAGTTATAACCACAACATTAAAGTCAATAACCTTGTTAAGGCTTTAAGACAAGGTAAAAAAGTGAGTAGGACATTGATTGCTAAAGTGCTTGCTAACACCATTGACACCGATGCAGGTTATTGCTTTATCTCAGATTTAGCGACACAACTTGACAATATTAGTCCTAGACTATCTAAAAGCATCGTTACCGCCATAGAGCAAGCAGAGGGAGTAAGACTAACTTATGCGTTGATTGACAAAATCACCTATAATTCACTCCACAATACCTTGAATTTCATTTTTGATATTGATAACCCTTTGAGCGACCAAGCGTTTGAGAAGTTAGTGATTGAAGTCCCACGAGAAGCGTTAAAGAATGTGAAGTTACCACAAATCAAAAATGTATTGACCGCTCAAATCTTTGATGGTGCTTACCACTTTAGAGGTAACGACTATAAATACCAATACCAGACATCACCTGAATTGTTGGATATGTTTGAATAGGAAAGTTACTTAATAACGCTAGTGCTATTTTATTGAATACTGACAATTAAAGCCTTAATGTTTTAAAAAGTAGGGTTTTAGTTGCTTCATTTTTAATAAAACTCATTAAGGGGATAAGGGTTTTAGAACAATCCCCTCTAACTCTCTAATAACGCTTTTTAAAGAATTACCGCTTGACTAAAACTAAGCGTTCTTAATGTAATGCATGGCGATTTTGAGCGCGTTGGTGGCTGCCCCCACTCTTAATTGATCCGCCACGCAAAAGCCGTGCAAAGTTTTCTTATCAAACAAATCCTTCCTCAAGCGCCCTATAAAGATGCTATCCGTGTGGCTCGCTTTTAGGGGCGTGGGATAAAGATTATGGCTAGGATCATCGCAAACAACCACGCTAGGGGCGTTTTTTAAAACTTCATAGACTTCTTTGAGATCGAATTCTTTTTCAAAAGCGATACTCAAACTCTCGCTATGGCTCCTCAATACCGGCACGCGCACGCAAGTCGCGCTGATAGGGAAATCCACGCCCATGATTTTATGGGTTTCATGCGCCATTTTCAGCTCTTCTTTCGTGTAGCCATTCTCCTTAAAAGTGTCAATATGAGCGATCGCATTGAAAGCGATCGGATAAGCGAAAGCCCCGGCTCGCAAAACCTGGTTTAAATCAATAGCGGGGTCTTTTTCCAAATATTCTAATGCGGTTTTTAGCTCATTTTTTAAACTTTCTATGCCCTTATTCCCTGCCCCACTCACGGCTTGATAGGTGCTAACAATCACGCTTTTTATCTTAAAATGAAGGTGTAAGGGGTTTAAGATTTGCGTCATTTGAATGGTAGAGCAATTAGGGTTAGCGATGATATTTAAAGGAGCGTTAAAAATTTCTTTAGCGTTGATTTCAGGCACGACTAAAGGCACATCTTTATGCAATCTAAAAAAGCTCGTGTTATCAATCACTAAGGCCGTTTTTGAAGCGCTTGTAGCAAATTCTTCGCTCACGCTCCCCCCAGCGCTAAAAAAGGCGATGTCTATTTTTTCTCTTTCAAAAACTTCATGCGTGGTTTCTAAAATTTCATAGTCTTTATTGAAAGCTTTGATCTTTTTACCAGCGCTCCTAGCGCTAGCGAGCGGGACAAATTTTTTAATCGGAAAAAAAGAATTTTCTAAACCTTTAATCAGCTCTTGGCCTACCGCCCCACTAGCCCCGACAATAGCGACATTATAAGTCTTCATCGTTTTCTCCAATGATTTCAAGGGCTTTTAAAAAACTCAAGCAATTCAACTGCATGCCTGAATGCATGTTTTTCAAGCTTAAGGTTTCGCTTTTAAATTCTTCTTCGCCAATGACAGCCACAAACTCATGCCCCTTGTGGTTAGCGTAAGAAAAGGGTTTTTTGATTTTTTGAGCTTCTGGATAGACTTCGCTAAAAATCCCGCTTTGCCTTAAAGACTCCGCTAAGCGGTTGGCGTAAGAAAAATACTCTTCATGCATGCAAGCGATTAAGACTTTAGCCTGGGTGGAACGCTCGTCTAATAATTGCATTTCACTCAAAGCCACAATCAATCGATCAATCCCAATAGAAGCCCCCACCCCTTGTAAATTTTCTTTAGAAAAATTTTTAGTCAAATGATCATAACGCCCCCCTGAACACACGCTCCCTAAAGACTTCATATCATTAAGCGTGGTTTCATACACAATCCCTGTATAATACCCTAATCCCCTAGCGATAGAAAAATCAATTTTATACAGGTTTTGAGAAATTTGCAAATCCCCTAGCAGCTGGTATAGCCTTTCTAAATCCTGTATGCCCTTTTTCAGACTTTCATTATAGTCTTTCAAATAAGCAATTTTTTCAAAAAATTCCACATGGCTTAAATCGTTTTGTTTGATTTGAACCATTTCTAAAAGCTCTTTAATGGTGTTTGAATCTAAATCGCACTCTTTTTTTAATTCCTCTTCAACCCCATTCAAGCCAATTTTTTCTAATTTATCTACAATGCGCAGCACTTCATTCACCTGAGAGATCCCAAAATATTCGCATATCCCATTCAAAATTTTTCTGTGGTTGATAGAGACGCAAAAATCTTCTAAATCCAGGGCTTTTAAAGAAGCGATAATCACTTGAATGATCTCAGCATCGCACACCAAACTCTCGCTCCCTATAAAATCAAAATCGCATTGCGTAAATTCCCTGTAACGCCCTTTTTGCGCCCTTTCGCCCCTAAAGACATTGCCTATGGCGTAGCGTTTAAAGGGCATGCCTAGGGTTTGGTGGTGTAAAGAGACAAAGCGCGCTAATGGCACGGTCAAATCAAACCTTAAAGCCACATCCCTATCCCCATGGTCTTTAAAACGATAAATTTCTTTTTGAATATCGCTGCTCGCATCAGGCAATAACGTTTGAGCGTATTCCAAATGAGGGGTTTCAATCGGCACAAAACCAAAACTTTGAAACACGACTGAAACTTTAGCGAGCAACTGGGCTTTTTGTATCGCATCTTTAGGCAAGCGGTCTTTAAACCCGCTCAACACTTTAGGGGTAATCATTCCATTTCCTTGTATTTGTATGCTAAAATTTTAGCTTAAAATCTTTAAAAAAGGGCTATTGATGAGCGTAAATGCGCCCAAACGCATGCGTATTTTATTGCGTTTGCCTAATTGGTTAGGCGATGGGGTGATGGCAAGCTCGCTCTTTTACACCCTTAAACACCACTACCCTAACGCGCATTTTATCTTAGTGGGTCCACAAATCACTTGCGAACTTTTCAAAAAAGATGAAAAAATAGAAGCCGTTTTCATAGATGACACCAAAAAATCCTTTTTCAGGCTGCTAGCCACTTACAAACTCGCTCAAAAAATAGGGCGTTGCGATATAGCGATCACCTTAAACAACCATTTTTATTCCGCTTTTTTGCTCTATGCGACAAAAACGCCCGTTCGCATCGGTTTTGCTCAATTTTTCCGTTCTTTGTTTCTCAGCCATGCGATCGCTCCTGCCCCTAAAGAGTATCACCAAGTGGAAAAGTATTGCTTTTTATTTTCGCAATTTTTAAAAAAAGAATTGGATAAAAAAAGCGTTTTACCCTTAAAACTGGCCTTTAACCTCCCCACTCACACCCCAAACACCCCTAAAAAAATCGGCTTTAACCCTAGCGCAAGCTATGGGAGCGCTAAAAGATGGCCAGCTTCTTATTACGCTGAAGTTTCTGCTGTTTTGTTAGAAGAAGGGCATGAAATTTATTTTTTTGGGGCTAAAGAAGACGCTATCGTTTCTGAAGAAATTTTAAAACTCACTAAAGGCTTATTAAAAAACCCCTTATTGTTCCATAACGCTTACAATCTGTGCGGGAAAACAAGCATTGAAGAATTGATACAACGCATCGCTGTTTTAGATTTATTCATCACTAACGATAGCGGCCCTATGCATGCGGCTGCTAGCGTGCAAACCCCCTTAATCGCTCTTTTTGGCCCCACTGATGAAAAAGAGACTAGCCCCTATAAAGCTCAAAAAGCGATCGTATTGAACCACCATTTAAGCTGTGCGCCTTGCAAGAAACGAGTTTGCCCTTTAAAGAATGAAAAAAACCATTTGTGCATGCGATCTATCACGCCCCTTGAAGTCCTAGAAGCCGCTCACACTCTTTTAGAAGAGTCTTAAACGCCTTTTATGCACTTTTTTAAAACACAGCCACATTAATAAAACTCTGTGTATATAAAAGATTTAAACTTTATTTTTAAAGGCGTGAGAAGAGCGATAAATCCCATCAAAGGTTTTAAAAAATGGTAGGAAATTATAGAATAGTATCCAAAAAAGCGTTTTTAAAAACGCTTTTTTGAGTCAAAGCCATTAGGCCACTGAGTTTTTAGGTTTTTTGGCGTCTTTTTTATCTTTGTGAGCCACTAATTGAGAGCTTAACTCAGGTTTTTTGGCGTCTTTTTTATCTTTGTGAGCCACTAATTGAGAGCTTAACTCAGGTTTTTTGGCGTCTTTTTTATCTTTGTGAGCGTATGCAGAACTCACCGCTAAAACTGATAATAAAACACCTGTCAAGATTTGCTTTTTCATACGAAACTCCTTGTGATGATCTTAAAAGCGAGAGAATTATATTTCTCAAAAGTAAACGAATAGAAACCAATCAAATTTTTGATTGGTTTGGTGGTTTTGCTACCTTAAAAAAACTATAATACAAAAAACTTGATAAATTATCTTTGGTTTTAGAAAGTTTGACAAAAATTAAGATTACGGTTATACTAAAAAACAATATGAAATCAAGGAGTTTGTATGCAACAGCGTCATTTAGGCCCTTTAAAAGTGAGTGCATTAGCTCTAGGGTGCATGGGCATGACTTTATGGGTATGGGGAAGTCCATGATAAAAAGCAGATGGTTAAACTTATCCATAAGGCTTTGGAATTGGGTATTAACTTTTTTGACACTGCAGAGGCTTATGGGGAAGATAATGAAAAGCTTTTAGGCGAAGCGATCAAGCCTTTTAAAGACAAGGTTGTGGTAGCGAGCAAGTTTGGGATTTACTACGCAGATCCTAATGACAAATACGCAACCATGTTTTTAGACTCCAGTCCTAACCGC
This sequence comes from Helicobacter pylori, assembly GCF_014496485.1. Classification (GTDB taxonomy): domain Bacteria; phylum Campylobacterota; class Campylobacteria; order Campylobacterales; family Helicobacteraceae; genus Helicobacter; species Helicobacter pylori_DD. Next base: position 5,229 of record NZ_JACTAX010000010.1, read on the forward strand.
ATTAAGAGCGCCATTGAAGGGAGTTTGAAACGCTTAAAAGTAGAATGCATTGATTTATACTACCAACACCGCATGGATACTAACACGCCCATAGAAGAAGTGGCAGAAGTTATGCAAGCTCTTATTAAAGAAGGAAAAATTAAAGCTTGGGGGATGAGTGAGGCAGGGTTATCTAGCATCCAAAAAGCCCATCAAATTTGCCCTTTAAGCGCGTTGCAGAGCGAATATTCCTTGTGGTGGCGTGAACCTGAAAAAGAGATTTTAGGTTTTTTAGAAAAAGAAAAAATTGGCTTTGTCGCTTTTTCGCCTTTGGGTAAGGGGTTTTTAGGTGCGAAATTTGAAAAAAATGCCACCTTCGCTAGTGAGGATTTTAGAAGCGTTTGTCCTAGGTTTAATCAAGAAAATCTAGCCAAAAATTACGCCTTGGTGGAATTAATCCAAGATCATGCACACGCTAAAGGCGTTACACCAGCCCAACTGGCTCTCTCGTGGATTTTGCACACGCAAAAAATCATTGTCCCTCTCTTTGGCACCACCAAAGAATCCAGGCTCATAGAAAATATAGGGGCTTTGCAGGTTTCTTGGAGTCAAAAAGAATTGGAGATTTTCCAAAAAGAATTGACTGCAATCAAAATAGAAGGGGTCCGCTACCCTGAAAGAATCAATGAAATGGTGAATCAATAAAAGTATTGGGTATTTATAATTGCATTGGCTCTTTTAAAAGAGGTCAGTGTGTTTTTATCCCCCTAACAAACTTTTTAAGGCATTTTAACAAGGCTTTGTTTTAATAAAAAATTGATTATAAAAATTTGAAAAATACCAAAAAGCGTTTTTTAAGATTGAATACAAAAGAGCTTGTTATGAGTCAAGCGGAATTTCCTGTAAGGCGGTCTATGAATTAGGGATTTTTAAAGAGCATTGCTACAAAACACCCCTAACCCCTTAAGAAAACGAATTCCACCATGAAATAAAATCTAAAACGATTAAACGAAGCAACCAAAACCCCATTTTTAAAAATCAAAGTTTTAGTTACCCCTATTTGACAAGACATAGAGCCAAAAATCAATCTTATAGCAAAAAAGGCAATTAGAGAGATAAAAAGGGATAAAAACACTCAAAAAGCCTTTTTAAATCCAAAAGAAAAAAGTTTAAATAGTGCCTACAACACCCTCTCGTAAGAGAGCGTTATAATCAAATCAGCCTTTGCGCTTTTCTACAATTTCCTTAGCGATATTGCTAGGCACTTCGCCATAATGATCAAACTCCATGGAGTAAGTCCCACGCCCTTGAGTGGCTGATCGTAAATCCGTAGAATAGCCAAACATTTCCACCAACGGCACAAAAGCATTCACGATTTTCAAGCCTAATCGGTCATCCATAGAATTGATTTGCCCTCTTCTTCTATTCAAATCGCCAATCACATCGCCCATGTATTCTTCAGGGACTTCCACTTCCACTTTCATCATAGGCTCTAGTAAAACCGGATTAGCCGCGCGACTCGCTTCTTTAAACGCCATAGAGCCAGCGATTTTAAACGCCATTTCTGAAGAATCCACATCATGGTAACTCCCATCATAAAGGGTAACTTTAAAATCCACCACCGGATAGCTTGCCAAAACGCCATTTTGCATCGCTTCTTGAATACCCTTATCCACCGCAGGGATATATTCTTTAGGGATCACGCCCCCTGAAATTTCATTCACAAATTCATACCCACTGCCAGGCTCTTTAGGCTCAAGCTTGATAAACACATGCCCGTATTGCCCACGACCACCGCTTTGCTTAGCGTATTTATGCTCTTTACTCACGCTTGAGCGGATAGTCTCTCTAAAGGCGACTTGCGGCTGACCGATTTCAGCTTCCACCTTAAATTCTCTTTTCAACCTATCCACGATGATTTCTAGGTGCAATTCACCCATACCGCCAATGAGGGTTTGCCCGGTTTCTTCTTGAGTCATCACCCTAAAGCTTGGATCTTCTTCAGCGAGCTTGCCTAACGCCACGCCCATTTTTTCTTGGTCTGCTTTCGTTTTAGGCTCCACAGCGATGTGAATGACTGGCTCAGGAAATTCCATCCTCTCTAAAACGACCGCATTTTTTTCATCGCAAAGCGTGTCCCCAGTTAGCGTGTCTTTTAAGCCCACAAACGCGCAAATCTCACCCGCATAAACTTCTTTAATGTCTTCCCTCTTATTGGAATGCATTTTAAGGAGTCTTCCCACGCGCTCTTTTTTATCTTTGGTGGAGTTATACACATAGCTACCGGATTCTAGCTTGCCACGATACACGCGCACAAAAGTGAGTTGGCCCACAAAAGGATCCGTCATGATTTTAAACGCCAAACCGGCAAACTCGCCATCATCGCTGGATTTCACAAAAGCTTCTTCTTCGGTTTTTGGATCAATCCCCTTAATATCCACAACCTCCGTAGGCGCTGGCAAGTAATCAATGACCGCATCCAACAAAGTCTGCACACCTTTATTTTTAAAAGAAGAACCACAAAGCATGGGGACAAGGCTCATGTTCAAACAACCTGTTTTAATGCCTTTTTTGATTTCTTCAACGCTTAATTCCTCACCGCCTAAATACTTTTCCATCAAGGCTTCATCTTGCTCGGCTACGGCTTCTACAAGCTTTTCTCGGTATTCTTTAGCCCTTTCTAACAAATCGCTAGGGATTTCTTCCACATCGTATTTGGCCCCCATGGTTTTATTATTCCAAACAATCGCTTTCATTTGGACTAAATCAATCACGCCAATGAAAGTGTCTTCAGCCCCAATAGGGATATTAATAGGCACAGGATTGGCTTTCAAGCGAAGCTTAATCTGGTTTTCTACATTATAGAAATTCGCCCCAATCCTATCCATTTTATTGACAAAAACAATCCTAGGCACGCCGTATTTATTCGCTTGACGCCACACGGTCTCGCTTTGAGGCTGCACGCCCCCAACCGAGCAAAACACCGAAACCGCACCATCTAGCACGCGCATGGATCGTTCCACTTCAATAGTGAAATCCACATGCCCTGGAGTGTCAATCAAATTGATTTGGTGATCCTTCCAAAAACAAGTCGTTGCCGCAGAAGTGATAGTGATCCCTCTTTCTTTTTCTTGCTCCATCCAGTCCATTGTCGCCGCGCCGTCATGCACTTCGCCAATCTTATGGCTCACGCCTGTGTAGAATAAAATCCTTTCAGAAGTGGTGGTTTTCCCGGCATCAATGTGAGCGGCGATACCGATATTTCTGATCCTGTTTAATGGGGTTTTTCTAGCCATTCTAACTCCAATTACCAGCGATAGTGCGCGAACGCTTTATTCGCTTCTGCCATTTTATGCACATCTTCTTTTTTCTTAAAAGCCGCACCCTTATCGTTAGCCGCATCCATAAGCTCGTTAGCCAATCTATCCACCATCATTCTTTCATTGCGTTTTCTAGTCGCTTCTAAAATCCAACAAATGGATAGCGACTGCTGGCGACTCGCTCTCACTTCTACCGGCACTTGATAGGTAGCCCCACCCACTCTTCTGCTGCGCACTTCCACTAAAGGACGCACTCTTTCTAGGGCTTTTTCAAACACTTCAATCCCTTTTTCACCGCTTTTTTCTTCAATCTTATTAAAAGCTTTGTAGATGATTTTTTCCGCTACGCTTTTCTTGCCGTCGAACATCATCTTATTGATAAACTTGGTAACCACTTTGTTCCCATAAACAGGATCGCCCAAAACCTCCCTAACGGGTGCTTTTCTTCTTCTCATGTTTTTGTTTTCCTCTTATTTTTTCTTGTTGTCTGTTGCTTTCTTGTCGGTCGCTTTAGCTTTTTTAGTCCCATATTTAGAGCGTGAAACCGTTCTTTTATTGACCCCTGCAGTGTCTAAAGCACCACGAACAATGTGGTATTTCACACCGGGTAAATCCTTAACCCTACCCCCACGCACTAACACAATGGAGTGCTCTTGCAAGTTATGCCCTTCACCAGGGATGTAACTGATCACTTCAAATTTACTAGTCAAACGGACCTTAGCGACCTTTCTTAAAGCCGAGTTAGGCTTTTTAGGGGTAGTCGTATAAACCCTAGTACAAACCCCTCTTCTTTGAGGGCATTCCACTAATGCAGGTGATTTCGTTTTTTTAACCACCTTTTTCCTTTCTTTTCTAATCAACTGATTGATAGTAGGCACTATTTTTCCTTATTCTAAAAATTTAAAACTAAAAGTTCCCCCATTCTACCCTAATTTTTCTTTTAAAAATCTTAACCGATTTTTTATATCAAAATTTAGGGCCATCTTCAAGCGTTCTTAGCACGATTTTTTTATTCTTATACATGCCCGTTCCCACAGGGATCATCCTCCCCAACACCACATTCTCTTTCAAATCCTCTAAAAAGTCTTTTTTCATCGCAATACTGGCTTCTGTTAAAACTTTAGTCGTTTCTTGGAAAGAGGCCGCTGAGATGATGCTATCGCTCCCAATAGCCGCTCTGGTGATCCCTAAAAGCACCGGTTCAGCGATCGCTGGCTCGCCTTTTAAAGCGATCACACGAGCGTTTTCTTCTTTGAAGAGTTTTTTACTGACTAAATCCCCTTCAATAAACTTGCTATCCCCGCTGTCTAAGATGCGCACTTGTCTTAACATTTGAGACACAATGATTTCAATGTGTTTGTCTGCAATGCTCACCCCCTGCCTGCGATACACTTGCTGGACTTCGCTCACAATGTATTTATAAAGCTCTTTTTCGCCGCTGATCCTTAAAATATCATGGCTTGAAATTACTCCATCCGTCATCGCCTCTCCTGCATGCACAAATTCATCGGCATGCACTAAAATTTGCTTGCCTTTATCCACAAAATAGTCCATGGAACGGCCATCTTTAGAAGTTACGATGATGTGTTCTTTATTGCGAATGGGTTTGCCAAAACTCACTATCCCATCCACTTCAGAAAGGATCGCCACATCTTTAGGCTTGGGTTTTCTCGCTTCAAAGAGTTCAGAAACCCTTGGAAGACCCCCAGTAATATCCCTGGATTTAACGGTCGCTTTAGGGATTTTCGCTAACACTTCAGCCTGCTCCACGCTAGAGCCATCGCTAATAGCGATAGAAGTTTTTGGCTCTAGGAAATAACGCGCTTCTTCGCCATTAGCCCCCTCTAAAAACAAGCTTGGTTTATACCCGCTTGGAATGTAATCATTCACCACTAGGCTTGTGATACCGGTATTTTCGTCTTCTTTTTCAGCGACTGTAACCCCTGCGATAACATCCACAAAACCCACCTTACCTTTAAAGTCCGCAATGATAGGGGTGTTGTAAGGATCCCATGTGGCAATCGTTTTGAAAGTGTTAGTCGTGGGTTTAGAGATCACGCTATTAGCGCTCACTTCACTATTATCATCAATCAAGATCTCAGAACCCCTAGCGATATAATGGCGAGCGGCTTCCCTACCATTATCATCAGCTACCACCGCAAACAAGCCTTTTTCACTCACCATATCGCCCTTTTTGATCCCATGGGTGCGCTCTAAATGGTTAGCCTCTAAAACATAGTATTTGATTATGCCTTTTTCTTTGGCATACACATCTTGCGCAATAGGGTCATTATCCTTGACTAGCAATTCGCTCGCATAAGGGATGCGATTAGGCACATTCCAGCCCTCTTGGATAATATCAGCGATACTTCCTCCCTTATGCACTTTATGCCCACTAGCATAAGGCAAATACACTTTCCCCTCAATCTTACCGCCAACGCCGGCTAATTCGCTCGGCTTGACAATATCGCTTCTTCTTAAAACGAACTTAGCTTCTTGCTCGCCATTTTTCACGCTCACAACGACTTCTTCATAGACCGTTTCAATGCGTAATTCCCCATCAAAAGGCGCTTTAATCTTAGGCTCTACCACTAAAATAGAAGCGTTACGGCGGTTAGCGATAATGTTTTTACCCTCTTTATTCGTGTAAGTCCTAAGGTTGTAAAAACGCACAAAACCTTCTTTGCTCGCTACAATTTCGCGCTCATCCTGACTCCTGCTCGCTGTCCCGCCCACATGGAAAGTCCTTAAAGTGAGCTGCGTTCCAGGCTCCCCGATAGATTGTGCGGCTACCACGCCCACCGCTTCACCTGGATAACTCATCTTGCCTTCGCCCAAATTCAAGCCATAGCATTTCGCGCACACGCCCTTTGGTGCTTTACAAGTTACTGGGGTGCGGATCGTAATGGATTTAATCCCGGCTTCAACCACCTTTTTAGCGCCCTCTTCATCAATCAAAGTGTCCGCATAAAGCAAGATTTCATTCGTAATGGGATCGATCACATCTTCTAATAAAACGCGCCCAAAAATACGCTCTTCTAAAGGCTCGATCAATTCACTCCCCACCGCAATATCCGTGATTTCAATCCCTTCATGCGTGCCGCAATCATCAGCTACTACCTTGACATTTTGCGAAACATCAATGAGCTTTCTTGTCAAATACCCCGCATTGGCTGTTTTTAGCGCTGTATCCGCTAAGCCCTTTCTAGCGCCATGCGTGGAGTTAAAGTATTCTAAAACATTCAACCCCTCTTTAAAGTTAGAAATAATGGGCGTTTCAATGATACTGCCATCCGGCTTTGTCATAAGACCCCTCATCGCTGAAAGCTGACGGATTTGCGCCGCGCTACCCCTTGCGCCGCTATCAACCATCATATAAATAGAGTTAAAGCCCTCTTTATCTTTTGCGATAGCGGTCATCATTTCTTTACTCATTTTGTCATTGACTTCAGTCCAAGTGTCAATGATCTTATTGTAACGCTCTTGATCAGTGAGCAGCCCTTGATCGTATTGTTGCTGGATTTTTTTAACCTCTACTTTGGCTTTTTCCACCATTTTTTGCTTGTCTTTTGGCGTGATAATATCTTCCATAGAGATAGAAATACCAGCCTTAGTCGCATACCTAAAGCCAAGCGTTTTCAAATGATCCAAAAAGGTTGCGGTAATACCGATACCGCCCACTTTATGCACATAATCCACAAGCACGCCAATATCTTTTTTCTTCATGGGTCTGTTCCACAAATCCGTAGGGATAAAATCAGGCAAAATGGACTTAATGATCATGCGCCCCGCGCTCGTAGCGATAATATTCCCTTGATCTAAAACCCTAATCTTTGCGTGGATGTCTAATTCTTTCGTGTCAATAGCGGTGATGATTTCATTCACGCTAGAAAAAAGCTTATGCTCGCCCTTGACCCCACTCTTTTCTAAAGAAAGATAATAAAGCCCTAAAACCATATCCTGGCTAGGAATGGCTACGGCTTTACCGCTAGCGGGTAAAAGAATGTTCATAGAGCTTAGCATGAGCACCTTGCATTCAGCGATCGCTTCCTGGCTTAAAGGCACATGCACCGCCATTTGATCCCCGTCAAAATCGGCGTTAAACGCTGAACACACTAACGGGTGCAATTGGATCGCTTTGCCGTCAATGAGCTTTGGATGGAACGCTTGAATGGATTGCTTGTGCAAGGTAGGAGCACGGTTGAGTAACACCGGATACCCCTCTGTGATTTCTTGCAAGCACCCCCACACTTCATTGCTTTTTTGCTCAATCATGCGTTTAGCTTGTTTGAGCGTGGTAGCATAGCCTCTCTCTTCAAGCTTGGATAACAGATGCGGTTTGAAGAGCTCTAACGCCATGTTTTTAGGCAACCCGCATTCATCCATTTTAAGATTAGGCCCCACCACAATCACGCTTCTGCCTGAAAAATCCACGCGCTTACCTAAAAGGTTTTGCCTGAAACGCCCTTGCTTGCCTTTAATGATCTCGCTGAGCGATTTTAAAGGCCGTTTGTTAGCCCCTTTAACCGCATTGGTGCTACGGCCGTTATCAAAAAGCACATCCACGGCTTCTTGCAACATCCTTTTTTCGTTGCGCACAATGATTTCTGGCGCCCCAAGCTCCATTAGGCGTTTCAAACGTTGGTTACGATTGATGACACGACGATACAATTCATTCACATCGCTGACCGCAAACTTCCCGCCATCTAGAGCGACTAAAGGCCTTAAATCCGGTGGCAATACCGGTAAAACCGTGAGCATCATCCATTCAGGCCTGTTACCAGAATTTAAAAAGCTTTCTACCACTTTCAAACGCTTAATGAGTTTTTTCTTTTTCGCATCCGAGTTAGTGTCTTTCACCTCTTCTTTCAAACTCTGCAATAAGGTAATCAAATCAATTTCTTCTAACAAATCCTTGATCGCTTCGCCGCCCATTTGCGCCACAAAGCCCCTATCTTCGTATCTTCGTGAGATATTTTGATACTGCTCTTCATTCAAAATATCGTATTTCATCACAAGCTTAGTGCCTTCATTGTCATAAGCGGCTTCGCCTGGCTCTTTAACGATATAAGCTTCATAATACAACACGCGCTCTAAATCTTTCATCTTAACGCCTAAAAGCGTGCCGATACGGCTAGGCAAGGAATTGACATACCAGATATGCGCTACAGGAGTGGCCAATTCAATATGCCCCATTCTAAAACGCCTGACTTTGGAATGCGTGATCGCCACGCCGCATTTTTCGCATGTGCCAATATCTTTGAAGCGAGGCTTTTTGTATTTACCGCACAAGCATTCATAATCTTTAGTGGGACCAAAGATTTTCATGCAAAACAAGCCGTCTCGTTCAGGTTTTAGGGTGCGATAATTGATCGTTTCTGGCTTTTTAACTTCCCCATAACTCCAAGAATGGATTTTTTCAGGGCTGGCTAGAGTGAGCTGGAAAGAGCTAAAGTCTTTAGGCCTGTCATCTTCTTTGATCATAATGGGTTTAGGCGCTCCATCCTCATCCACATCGTCCCCAAAAATATTAATATCCAAAGCGAGCGACTGCAATTCTTTAGTCAAGACATAGAAAGTCTCAGGGATTTCGCTCTCGCCCACTTGCTCACCTTTAGCGATAGCCCTATAAGCGTTCTCTCTGCCTCTAATATCATCGGATTTAATGGTAAGCATTTCTTTTAAGGTGTGCGCCGCGCCATAAGCTTCTAGCGCCCACACTTCCATTTCCCCAAACCTTTGACCCCCAAAGAGCGCTTTACCCCCAACGGGTTGGTGCGTTACTAGGCTATAAGGGCCTGTGCTTCTGGCATGGACTTTTTCATCCACTAAATGGTGGAGTTTGATCATATACATATAGCCCACATTCACGCGTTCCCTCATTTTTTCGCCGGTGCGCCCATCATACAGATCCATTTTGCCATCCATAGCGATCTTGGCTAACTCAAATAGCTTGTAAAATTTTTCTTGCGAGATGCCTTCAAACACAGGGATAGCCATCTTAACGCCCTTGCTCCAATCTTTAGCGTATTCCAAAAGCTCTTCATCAGAGCAATTCTCAAGAACATGGATTGTCAAGGGGTCTTTTTCATTAATGGCGTTAGCGATTTCTAGCATTTTAGCGCGCAATTCTTTGGCAAAGTCTTTGGTTTTATCCTCTAGCATGCTAGCGATTTGTTTCCCAAACTCTTTCCCCACTAAGCCTAAATGCATTTCTAAAATCTGCCCGATGTTCATGCGGCTTGGCACGCCTAAAGGGTTTAAGACAATATCTACAGGCTCGCCATCAGCGGTATAAGGCATATCCGCAACCGGCACGATATTAGACACAATCCCTTTATTCCCATGCCTTCCTGCCATTTTATCGCCCACTTTAAGCTTTCGTTTTGTAGCGATATAGAGCTTGACTTTTTTGATCACGCCATTAGGCAAAATATCATCTTTTTCTAAAATAGAGAGCTTTTCTTCATGCTCTTCGCCCAAAACTTTCTTTTGCTCTAAAAAATTGTTTTTAGTGATTTCATAGTGGTTTTGCACTTCTTTAGAATACTTTTTGACTAAACTAGCCAAAGTGAAGCGGTTGATTGAAGCGATTTCTTCTTTAGGGATTTGATCGCCTTCTTTATAGTCCTTACCATTATGGCTGAAAGGCTCTTCTAAAATCGCTTGAGAAAGGAGCGAACTAACGCGCAACAATTCTTCTCTATTGAGCATGGTCAAGCGGTCAAAATGCTCCATATCAAGCTTGGCTTTTTCTTCTTCATACGCGCTCAAAACTCGCGCGTCTTTCTCATAGCCTTTTTTAGTGAAGACCTTCACGTCAATCACCGTGCCTTCCAAACTGGGGGGACAATACAAACTCTTATTGACCACATGCCCGGCTTTATCCCCAAAAATAGCCCTTAAAAGCCGTTCTTCAGGCGTGCTTTTAATCTCGCCTTTAGGGGAAGTCTTGCCCACTAAAATCATGCCAGCGCTCACATAAGTGCCGACTTTAACGATCCCGCTTTCATCAAGATGAGCGAGCGCTTCTTCTTTCACATCAGGAATATCAGCGGTAAATTCTTCCACACCATGCTTAAGCTCCCTAGCGTCCACTTCTTTTTCATAAATGTGGGTGGAAGTGAAAATATCATCTTTAGTGATGCGCTCACTCACCACGATCGCGTCTTCAAAATTGTAGCCATTCCAAGGCATGAACGCCACGCGCACATTTTTCCCTAACGCTAACTCGCCCCTATCCATGCTAGGGCCATCAGCGATGATTTGCCCGGCTTCCACTTTATCGCCCACCTTAACGATAGGGACTTGATTGAAACTGGTGTTTTGGTTGGTGCGCAAGTTTTTTTGCAAAGAATACGCATCAATATAGGCCTCTTCTTTGCCTTCGCCTAAAATGTAAATATTTTTAGAATCAATTTTTTCTACAACGCCTGCGCGATTAGCCTTGATCGCTCCCCAAGAATCCCTAGCGATAATTTTTTCAATCCCTGTGCCTACAATGGGGGCGTCGCTTCTTAACAAAGGCACGGCTTGGCGTTGCATGTTAGTCCCCATTAAGGCGCGGTTGGCGTCATCATGCTCTAAGAAAGGAATGAGCGATGCGGCGACCCCTACTAGCATGCTAGAGCTTAAATCCATTAAGGTAACTTTACTCTTTTCGTTTAAAACGATCTCGCCTTCCACGCGCGTTTCAATCAAATCGCCCAAAATATTACCCTCTTCATCAATGGGGGTGCTTGCGGGAGCGATGATGTGGCTGTCTTCTTGAATAGCGGTCAAATAAATCGTCTCACCCACTACCTTGCCATCCACAACCTTTTTATAAGGGGCTTCAATAAAGCCTAAATCATTCACCCTCGTGAAAGTGGAAAGGGTGTTGATCAGACCGATATTTTGACCTTCTGGAGTCTCAATGGGACAAATTCGGCCATAATGCGTGGGGTGCACATCTCTGGCTTCAAACCCTACCCTGTCTTTGACTAACCCCCCTTCACCGAGTGCTGAAAGGCGGCGTTTGTGCGTAACCTCACTCAAGGGGTTCGTTTGATCCATAAATTGCGAGAGCTGGCCGCCCATGAAAAATTCCATGATGGTGCTGGTGATCATTTTAGAATTGACTAAATCATGGGGCATGAGCGAATCAAAAGCCCCGCTCATGGTAGTGAGCTTGTCTTTAATGGTCTTTTGCATTTTCACTAAGCCTGAATGCAATTCATTGGCCAATAATTCCCCAACGGCCCTAATCCTACGATTGCCCAAGTGATCCCTGTCATCAATCTTGCCCTGATTGTTTTTGATTTTCATGAGGTATTTAACGGTGGTGATAATATCTTCATGCGTTAAAGTCGTAATGTAATCAGGCACATGCAAGCCTAACTTGTGATTCATTTTCATGCGCCCCACCATGGTCAAATCATAGCGTTCAGGGTCAAAGAAAAGTTTTTTGACAAATTGCTTAGCCACTTCAGTCGTAACAGGATCGCCTGGCTTCATAACCTTATGGATACGAATCGCCGCTAGAGCGTTTTCATCGTCAATCTTTTCAGTTTGCTTGAGCAATTTCAAAGACTCATAATCGGCCAAAAAAGAATGGATAATGGAAGCGTCATGCCCTAACGCTAGATCGTTGATGATCACAAATTCTTGCACGCCTAAATCGTGGATTTTTTCTAATTTGTTTTTATCTAGCTGAGTGAGCATGTCCAATAAGACTTCTTTCCCCACCATAACAGGCTCAGCTAAATGACGATTGATTAAAATATCCATAGGGTATTCCACCCATTCTAAATGGTTTTCTTTAAGCTCTTTAATCTTTCTTGAAGTGAGCTTTTTACCCGCTAAAAGAATAACCTTGCCTTGAGGATCTTTCAAGTCAAATTCCATTCTTTGATTAGCGTCTAATGAAGCAAACGGGATCAAATATTTATCGTTTTCATAACGCACTTTAACAAGCGGGTAGAACATTTTAATGATGTCTTGTTTTTGATAATCCATCGCCCTGAATAAAATGGTAACAGGCACTTTACGGCGTTTGTTGATACGAGCATACAAAACATCTTTAGAATCGTATTCAAAATACAGCCACGAACCCCTATCAGGGATGATTTGCCCTGTGTAAATGAGCTTGTTTAAAGAAGTGCTGGATTCTTCTTCTTTGAAAATCACACCGGGGCTTCTGTGGAGTTGATTGACCACCACGCGCTCCACTCCATTAATGATAAACGAAGTGCGTTCTGTCATCAAAGGGATCTCACGAATGAAAATGCTTTGTTCTTTAATATCCTTGATTCCGTTCTTTTCGCCACTTTTGGTATCTTTTTCCCACAAGATCAAGCGCACTTTAATTTTGAGCGGGATAGAATAGGTAATGCCTCTCTCCATCGCCTCTCTAACGGTGTATTTAGACTTGCCAAATTCGCAACCTGCGTATTCTAAAGTGATGCGGTTATGCTCATCTTGGATAGGGAAAATGGATTTAAAAACCTTTTCAATCCCGCTCTCTTTGCCATCTTTGGAATACAAGAAAGAATCATAGCTGTCTCGTTGTAGTAATAATAAATTAGGAACTTCTAAATCTGTCGGGGTTTTTGTAAAATCAGCTCTCAAGCGGTTTTTTAGGGGAATTTTTTTTGACATATTTCAAGCCTTTGATCAAAAATTTTGAGTTATTTAATGCATTAATTCAAGTAAGCATTGCAAAAGGATCTTTAAATTTTAGAACCATCCATGATAAAAATACCAAACCCACCTGCAATACTAACCACTTTAGGCCACACGCTCACAAACAAAATCATGGAGCAAAATCATCTGCCACGCTAGATCAGAGAAAGGCGCAAAGGCCTTTCTGTTTTTAAGTCTTACTTGACTTCAACCTTAGCGCCTACTTCTTCAAGTTTCTTCTTGATGGTTTCAGCTTCTTCTTTATTCACGCCCTCTTTAAGCACATGAGGGGTTTTTTCGGTAGCGTCTTTAGCTTCTTTCAGGCCAAGTCCAGTGATTTCACGAACCACTTTAATCACCTTAATTTTTTCAGCACCGCTATCAGCCAAAATCACATTAAATTCGGTTTTTTCTTCGCTCTCAGCCGCTGCACCGCCAGCTACAGCCGCACCGGCTACGACCGTTGGAGTCGCGCTCACGCCAAATTTTTCCTCAAACATTTTAACCAATTCAGAAAGCTCTAAAACGCTCAATGAACCAATATACTCTAACACTTCTTCTTTTGAAATTGCCATAATCCAATCCTTCAAATTTTTTTAAATTAAGCCGTAAGGCTCTTAGTTTTCTTCTTTCGCTTTACGCAAATTGTCTAAACCGGTCACAAAATAACGTGCCGGAGCCGTCCAAACAGAAAGCAACATTCCCATAAGCTCTTCTTTGCTTGGGAGTTTTGAAACCGCTTCCACATGAGCTACGCTAACGCTTTCTTTATCAAACAAGCCCGCTTTCAACACAAAGTGATCTTTATGCTCTTTTTGGAAATCAAACACGAGTTTAGAGAGAGCGATTTGATCACCGCCCCACAAAAACACATTGGTTTCTTTCAAATCCAAATCAGAATAGCCAGCCTCTTTCATGGCAATATGAGCGAGAGTGTTCTTAATCACTTGCACTTTAATGCCTTGAGTGCGAGCCTTATTCCTTAAAGCTTCCAACTTTTTCACGCTAAGACCCTTATAATCGCAAATTAAAAGGGCTTTGGCATCTGCAAATTGCGATTTTAAGTTAGCGACTAGCTCTACTTTATGCTGCCTTTGATGTTGTTTTTGCATCTTTTCCTCCTTTCTAGACTAGACCTCTGCAAGATTATCTTTTTAAAAAAGAAATTTTAAGCTTTTTAGCTCTTACGATCTTCAGCCTAAGATTAAAAACTCCTAACGCTATTTAATATCCATCAATTCCTGTGCGTCCAAACTCACTGAAGGCGACATGGTGAGCGAAAGAGCAGCGTTTCTAATATACTTGCCTTTCGCGCTACTGGGTTTTAGGCGGTTGATCGTTTTAACCAACTCAAGCATGTTTTCTTTGATTTTTTCTTCAGGAAAACTCGCTTTGCCAATAGGGGCATGAACATTGCCCTTTTTATCCACCCTGAAATTCACTTGACCGCTTTTAGCGTTACTGACCGCTTTAGCAATATCCATCGTAACGGTTCCAGTTTTAGGGTTTGGCATCAAACCTTTAGGGCCTAAAATCCTACCCACTTTACCGACAACCGCCATCATATCAGGCGTTGCGATCACCATGTCAAAATCAATACGGCCGTTTTTGATTTCTTCAGCCAAATCGTCTCCGCCAACGACATCAGCCCCAGCGTTCTTGGCTTCATCTTGTTTAATGTCTTTTGCAAAAACAGCCACCCTCACTTTTTTCCCTGTTCCATGAGGAAGCACCACCGCACCGCGCACCATTTGATCCGCATGCCTTGGATCAACCCCTAGCCTTAACGCTACTTCCACGGTTTCATCAAATTTGGCTGAAGCGAGGGATTTAACCACCTCTACGCCTTGCTCTACGCCATACGCTTTATCGTTTTGAATTTTAGAAAAAAGTTTTTCCAATCTTTTAAATACTTTTTTTGCCACGATTCTAATCCTTAAAAATTTCTTTCAATTCCAACAAAACCCAATTAATCCACAACTTCTACGCCCATGCTCCTAGCGCTACCCATAACGATTTTTTTGGCCGCTTCCATGGTGCTTGTGTTTAAATCTTCCATTTTCAATTGTGCAATCTCTTCCACTTGCTTGTGGGTGAGCTTTGCGATCTTATTTTTGAGCGGGTTGTCAGAACCTTTTTCAACCCCAGAAGCTTTTTTGATCAAATCCGTTACCGGAGGCTTTTTAGTGATGAAAGTAAAACTTTTGTCTTGATAAACCGTGATAATCACTGGGATATTAAAACTCCCCATGTCTTTAGTTCTCTCATTAAAAGCCTTACAAAATTCCATGATATTAACCCCTCTTTGGCCCAACGCTGGCCCTACGGGAGGTGAAGGGTTTGCCTTACCGGCAGGGATTTGAAGTTTGATTTCTCCGACTACTTTTTTAGCCATGTTTTCTCCTTAAAAAGTTATATAATTTTTTCCACTTGCGAATGCAAAATCTCTATTGGAGTGTTCCTACCAAAAATAGAAACATTGAGCTTGAGTTTGCGGTGCTCCACATCATACTCTTCCACCGTAGCGGTAAAGTTCGCAAAAGGGCCTTCCACCACGCGCACCACTTCGCCTTGCTCAAAAAAGATTTTTGGCTTGGGGGCTGCTCGGTTATTCATTTTTTCTAAAATATGCCCAATATCCGCTTCACTCAATGGGGTTGGCTTTTTATTTTCTCCAATAAAACGGCTCACTCTTGGCAAAGATTGTATCTTATGCCACAAAACCGTATCTAAATCCACCTTAATAAAAACATACCCAGGATAAAGGCTTCGTTCCGTTACTTTCGTCTTGCTTTTTTTAGAAACCTCTATAATATCTTCAGTAGGCACAATAATCTCTTGTATCCTGTCTCTTATATTATGGTCGTTCGCTAGATTCTCAATCGCTTTCTTAACGGACTGCTCGCTCCCTGAATAAGTTTGTATGGCATACCAATCCATCATTATTCTCCTTATTTAAAGCCACCAACCTATAGAACACTAGAGACAAAAGCCCCTAGAGAAAAATCCAACAAAGCTAAAAACAGCGTGATAGCACTCACAACCACCAAAACAGAAACAAGTGCATTGCGTATCTGCTCCTTAATAGGAAATATCACTTTAGAAAGCTCTTCTCTAGCTAATTTATATTGCATGAGCCATTTATCCATAGTTTCTTTTCGCCCTCACTTAAACTTAATACATTTATACATTAAAAGAATTTTCAATTTTATCCAAAATAGCTTAAACTAAAATTAAAAAATTAAAAACA
Source organism: Helicobacter pylori (assembly GCF_014496485.1). Lineage (GTDB taxonomy): Bacteria > Campylobacterota > Campylobacteria > Campylobacterales > Helicobacteraceae > Helicobacter > Helicobacter pylori_DD. Next base: position 21,441 of record NZ_JACTAX010000010.1, read on the forward strand.
ATCCAATTGAAACAAAAATTTGATAGAATAAATTAGTAGATGGCAGGCCAGGAGGGACTCGAACCCCCAACAACCGGTTTTGGAGACCGACGCTCTACCATTGGAGCTACTGACCTAACCTCCCCTCCTTTTAAATCACAACACAAAAGAAAGAACTAGCTCTTCAATTTGATTTCTTTATGAAGAGTGTGTTTGTTTTCCCTTGGGCAGAACTTCTTAAGCTCCAGTTTTTCAGTGTTAGTTTTAGCGTTCTTGGTTGTGCTGTAATTGATGTCTTCACAATCAGAACACTTCAACCCTATTTTAACTTTCATAATGACCCTTTATGGTAACTCTTTTTGCTAATATTATTCAATAATATTACTCACAACACCAGCACCAACGGTCCTACCGCCTTCACGAATCGCAAATTTAGTTCCCAACTCTAACGCAACAGGGCTAATCAACTCTACAGTGATTTTCACATTATCGCCAGGCATAACCATTTCTACGCCTTCAGGAAGGGTGATAGAGCCAGTCACATCAGTCGTGCGCACATAGAATTGCGGACGGTAGTTGGTGAAGAATGGAGTGTGTCTCCCGCCTTCTTCTTTAGAAAGGACATAAATTTCTCCCTCAAATTTCTTGTGCGGAGTGATAGAACCTGGTTTGCATAGAACCATACCGCGTTCTACTTCTTCTTTTTTAGTTCCTCTCAAAAGCACGCCCACATTATCGCCGGCTTCACCTTTTTCCAACTCTTTCCTAAACATTTCTACACCGGTTACAGTCGTTTTTTGTGTAGGTCTGATACCAACGATTTCCACTTCATCGCCTACTTTCACCACGCCTCTTTCAATCCTACCTGTAACCACAGTCCCTCTACCCGCAATAGAGAACACATCTTCAACCGGCATCAAGAAAGTTTTTTCAGTGTCTCTTTCCGGAGTAGGGATATAGGCATCCACTTCAGCCATAAGTTTAAGCACTTTTTCACCCCATTCACCCACATTACCAGCCTTTGCTTCTTCTAAAGCTCTCAAAGCTGAACCCGCTATGATAGGAGTGTCATCGCCAGGGAATTCATACGCACTCAACAACTCGCGCACTTCCATTTCCACAAGCTCTAACAATTCTTGGTCATCTACCATGTCTTGTTTGTTTAAGAAAACAACAATGTGAGGCACGCCTACTTGACGAGACAATAAGATATGCTCTCTGGTTTGAGGCATAGGGCCATCAGCTGCAGAAACAACCAAAATCGCTCCGTCCATTTGTGCCGCACCGGTGATCATGTTTTTTACATAGTCAGCGTGTCCTGGGCAATCCACATGCGCATAGTGTCTGTTTTCAGTCTCATATTCAATGTGAGAAGTAGCGATAGTGATCCCTCTTTCTTTTTCTTCAGGGGCGTTATCAATATTATCATAGTCTTTCATTTCTGCAAGACCTTTCAAAGAAAGCACCGCTGAAATCGCTGCACTCAAAGTCGTTTTACCATGGTCTACATGCCCAATGGTTCCAATATTAACATGCGGCTTAGTTCTGTTAAACTTTTCTTTTGCCATTTGTATTTCTCCTTAATTTTATTGAAATGGATTTTAGAATTATACTAAACAAAATCCTAAGTATTCCTAAATGCTACCACAAAATTTAAGACATTTCTGTCTTATCGCCATTCAAGAGATTATAAACTGGAGCCTATAAGCGGAATTGAACCGCCGACCTCTTCCTTACCAAGGAAGTGCTCTGCCTCTGAGCTATATAGGCGTCTCAAAAACTAAAATGTTATCCTAAAATGGAGCGGGAAACGGGACTCGAACCCGCGACCCTCAGCTTGGAAGGCTGATGCTCTAGCCAACTGAGCTATTCCCGCATCTAAAAAAACAAAATGGTGGTGAGACGTGGATTCGAACCACGGAAGACATAGTCAGCAGATTTACAGTCTGCCCTCGTTGGCCACTTGAGTATCTCACCAAAAACTTCACAAAATAACATTTTAACTGGAGCTGGCTAAGGGACTTGAACCCCCGACCTGCTGCTTACAAGGCAGCTGCTCTACCAACTGAGCTAAGCCAGCAACTAAAATAATCAAAGACTTGGGATTATAGCAGTTTTATACTTGACTTGTCAAGAAATGATGACAGAAAGCTAAATTATTCGTATGGCACAGAGCATGGTTAAAATTTAGCTATAATCTAGCTCAATTTGGCTTAATACAGCTCAAAGCTCATTACATATGAAAGAATTTATGGACACTTAAATTATGGCGAAAAAAAAACATAAAATTTCTACTTTAAAATACTTTTTACGCTCTTTAAAGCAAATCTACATGTTCATCACTTTCAAGGAAAAAATGGTTTTTTTCCTGCTTGTGCTGATGGCGGTTTTTTCTTCTTTTGTGGAAGTGATGTCCCTAACCCTCCTGATGCCTTTTATCACTCTCGCTTCCGATCCTAGTAGGGCTTTAGACGATAAAGATTGGAAAATGGTCTATGATTTTTTCCATTTTTCATCTCCCGTTCGCCTTATGTATTTCTTTAGTTTTTGCTTAGTAGGGATTTATTTGTTCAGGATGTTTTATGGGGTGTCTTTCACTTATTTGAAAGGGTGTTTTTCCAATAAAAAAGCTTATCAAATCAAGCAACAACTTTTTTTACAGCACATTAAAAGCAACTACCTCTCCCACCTTAACCACAACTTGGATTCTTTAAGAGATATTATCAATAATAAAGCGGATGGCATGTTTATGAGCTTTAACGCTTTTTTGAATCTACTCACTGAATTAACCGTGATCGTTTTTTTCTATTCCACGCTATTAATCACTAACTGGAAGTTAACGCTTGTATTCACTCTAATCATCTCTATACAAATTTTTATCATCACTAAAAAAATCACCATTCTTATTCAAAAAAAGGGCGAAATAGCGGCAAAATCTAGGGCACAAACGCTTAAAGTTTTTTCCAAATTTTTCAGCAATTTCAAAATCACTAAACTCAAAGACAACCACGAAGAAGCCCACAAGCTTTTTGGAGAAAATAGCCGTAAAGCCCATGACACCGAGATCATTTACGCCACTTTGCAAGTAGTCCCCAGGTATTCATTAGAAACGGTGGGTTTTAGTTTGTTGATTTTAGCGGTCGCTTACATTTTATTCAAATACGGCGAAGCTAAAATGGTGCTTCCTACCATTTCTATGTATGCTCTAGCGCTTTATCGCACGCTCCCTTCTGTTACTGGCGTTTTGAATCAATATAATGAAATCGCTTACAACCAGCTTGCGACTAACATTGTTTTTAAAAGCCTTACTAAAACCATCGTTGAAGAGGATTTAGTCCCTTTAGACTTTAATAAAAAAATCACTCTTCAAAACATTTCATTCGCTTATAAGTCAAAACACCCGGTTTTAAAGAATTTTAACCTCACCATTCAAAAAGGTCAAAAAGTCGCTCTCATAGGCCATAGCGGGTGCGGAAAATCCACGCTGGCGGATATTATTATGGGGCTTACCTACCCTAAAAGTGGGGAAATTTTTATTGATAACACCCTTTTAACCAACGAAAACAGGCGCTCATGGCGTAAAAAAATAGGCTATATCCCCCAAAATATTTACCTTTTTGATGGCACTGTGGGGGATAATATCGCTTTTGGGAGCGCCATAGATGAAAAACGCTTGATTAAAGTGTGTAAAATGGCTCATATTTATGATTTTTTATGCGAGCATGAGGGCCTTAAAACCCAAGTGGGCGAAGGGGGTGCTAAGCTTAGCGGCGGTCAAAAACAACGCATAGGCATTGCAAGAGCCTTATACGATAACCCTGAAATTTTGGTTTTAGATGAAGCCACTTCAGCCCTAGACAATGAAACCGAGAGTAAAATCATGGATGAAATCTATCAAATCGCTAAAAATAAAACCCTAATCGTTATCGCCCACCGCTTAAGCACGATCGAACGCTGTGAAGTCATCATTGACATGAGCCAGCACAAAGACAAGCTTGGCTAATCAGCTGGCTTTATTCTTGCTTGAAGTTTTGTAAATCAAACCCCTTAAAGCTCTCCAAATACTTCCCTTGATAGCCGTTTTGACCCACTAAATTTTTCAAAACCTTGCTGTTGTAACCCAAAAACGCCACTTCATTAGCCTTAGCGCTTTCATAGTCATTGACGCTATCGCCTATCATTAGCATGCGGCTTGGGCTATAGGCGTATTTTTGAATGATATTGGCGATGATCTTGGGTTTATTAGGCGGACTCCCTTCAACGCTCCTAAAATACTTAGTAATCCCTAAAAACTCGCACAACACTTGCAATTCGCTATGCAAGGCCGCTGAAGCGATATGGAAAATGTAATTTTGATAATGCTTATCAATAAACGCCATCACTTCGCTATTCAAATGCTCCCTATCAAAAAGCTTTTGTTCTATGATAGCGCCAAACTCTAGGGCTAATGCATCCACTTCTTCTTGAGCGATAGGGGTTTTTAAAATCTCGTTATAAAAATATTGGATTTTTTCATTCCTTGAAATCCCCCCACTTTGATAATGATAAACTTCAAATTGCTTCAAATCCTCTTGATTCTTGTTGCCATGCTTTTGAAACAACGCCTTAAACCCTTCATATTTTAAATGCATGCTGTCAAAGATCACGCCATCAAAATCCCATAAAACCACTTCAAGTGCCATGATTTCCCCTTTTTTATAGGCTTATTTTGGTTTCATTTTACCTTATTCAAGCGGTATTTAAGCGATTATTTTTGCCATTTAAGGTTAGGCTATCTTGACTCTTATTTGATAAGAATATGCAAACACTCTTTGGTGTGCGCGGCTTTATGGGCGCGTTTGTTATCCGCTTTAAAACGCATGTAAGTTTTGGTAGTTAAGGAGTAAGCGCCGTATTTTTTTAAGATATTTTTAATCTCTGTCTCGCTCATAAGCCCTTCATTGTTATAGCTTAAAAAAATATATTTGAATCGTGCTTTTTTGATCAAGTTTTCAAAAGTGTTTAAGATTTGAGAACGAGAGCAAAAAGAGGATTTCTGATAACTGGGCAAGCCGGTTTTGCCTTTTGGAGCAAAGGGCGTATAAGCAGCAATCGTGTTCAATAAATGGTAATTCGCCCCGTATTGCCTCGCATTGTAAGGAGGGTCTAAATACAAAATATCCCCTGAAATCTTTCCAATCAAATCATTAGAATCCTGCTGGTACACTTCATTAGCGTTTAAGCTCAAATCAAAATGAGCGCCTTTTAAGATGAGTTCTTTTTGAGCGCTTTTTTTAAGGCGTTTTAAAAAAGCCCCATAAACTGAAGCGGTGTTAGCCACCTTGTCTGCACTCTCTAATAGCGATGCGAGCAAAAAATAATACGCATGATTATCAATGTTTTGAGAAAGTTTAAGCTCTTCAATTTTTAGACGCATCGCATCAATTTTTTGAGCGTTTGTTTCGCTAAAATACTGCCTTGAACTCCCCCCTAAAGAATAATGCGAATGGATAAAACCTTTTTTTAAAGCAACGCTATTAAGCCCATTAATAAGCTCTTCTTGATTGGGGATTTCTTGAGTGTTGCCGATATAATTTTGATTCAAAACAAAGCTATAATATTCCAAATCATTAGAAATAACCTTATTAACGGCTTTTTTAAACGCGCGCCCCACAATACCAGTCCCAGCGAACAGATCACAAAAAATCGCGCCAGAGAGATCATTGCCCACAACCGCATGGATATTTTCCTTAATAAAGGGAATGAGCTTGTATTTAGAACCGATGTAGTTCATTGCAACCGCTATAAAGTAGTTTTTTGATGGTATCCATTTTGATACCCCTCATAATAGCCTTTTTGATGCCCTTCATTGTATATCCTACCATTACAAGTTTTCCTGTATTGTATGGGGTCATACTGGTAACAACCCACACAGCCGTCATATTCAGCCTCCCCTTCATAGAAAGGATAACGATTGCCAGGAATTTTTGTTGCGTCAAATCTATAGCCAGTCTCTTTGCATTCTTTACAAATCTGGCGTTTCTTAATCATTACAAGCTTTGCATAAAGCCTGAAAATCATCAAAAGCTTGTGTGCTTAAATCAGAAACTCTTGAATCATCCTTGTGGCCGTCTTTATGATCCACCTCTATTTGAGTGTTTTCAGAGTTGCCGTGTGCACCGCACATAGTGCAACATTGTTGTTTATAGTGGTTTTTAATGTCTTGACGGATACTTTGATTAAAAACACATTCGGTATTATAGCCATTCAAGCGTATTCTATCAATGGAATTTCCTGGAGTTTGCCCTTTATCAAATTCTAATATAAATTTCTAACCAAAGATGAGTTATTCCTACACCAACTCCCCCCATTACCTAGCTGTAATCCTTGGTATTTTTCTACAAATTCTGTAACGCTTACTCAACGACTCACCCTGTTTTTATCAGGTTGTGCGAGTTCCAAAAATAACTCTTTTTTACTTTTATTCATCTTTAAAATTCTCTCTATAAAATTTCATAAATTCTAATCAATTTATTTCAAAATAACCCGCATCGCGCAAATTAGCTCAACCGCTTGTCTAGAATTAACGATCCTTTGTGATGGTTTTGGCTTTAGCGCCTACAGCCGTAGAGCCCGTGGGTAAATCTGAAAGCACCACCGCATTAGCCCCAATCTTCACATCATCGCCCACGCAAATCGCGCCCAAGACCTTAGCCCCTGCCCCCACTACCACTCGGTTGCCTAAAGTAGGGTGGCGCTTGCCCTTAAACTTGCCCGTGCCCCCTAGGGTTACGCCATGATAAATAGTAACATCATCTCCAATCTCTGTGGTCTCGCCAATCACCACACCCATGCCATGATCAATAAAAAGCCCTCTCCCAATCTTAGCGCCCGGGTGGATTTCTATCCCGGTAATAAAGCGCGCTAACTGAGAAAGCGCACGCGCAATAAAATAAAACCCCCGCTTGTGCAACGCATGCGCTAGGCGGTGGCAAAGCAGTGCATGAATGCCCGGATAAAGCAAAAGAACCTCCCACTTATTCCTAGCTGCCGGGTCTTCTTGCAAGACACGCTCCAGGCTATAAGACAAATCCAGCATGATAGAGTCTCCGGTTGGAATATATTTGAATCAACATGACTTAAGCAGATTTTTTCTCATCCATTCCAATAAAACTTGATGCAAATTTTTCTTGTCATTATACCCAAACTCACACTCCTTTTAATGGAGTAAAATTAATAGAGTAAAACGCTCTCTCTTTTAATTTTTTTTAAATTCTCTTAAACAACCCTTTAAAAAAGGCTTAAAAAAAACCCGCTAATCCATCATTGATTTGGCATTTATTTGGGATAAAACTATTTTAATGAAAAAATTTTAAACGAAAAAGATAAAAAGCAGATTGAAAAAAATTACTAGTAGTGGTGCCGAAGGTCGGACTCGAACCGACACGGGATTGCTCCCACCAGATTTTGAGTCTAGCGTGTCTACCAATTCCACCACTTCGGCGTGTATAAAGCAAAGAGTGAGATTATACCCACTTATTCCTTAAAGAAACTTAATGGTGCACTGGGCGAGACTCGAACTCGCACGAGATTGCTCCCACCACCCCCTCAAGATGGCGTGTCTACCAATTCCACCACCAGTGCTAAAAATTTAAAACAGATATTATAGCTAAATCATGCTTTTTAAGCAATAATTTAGCCCATCAAAAAACCTTTAACTTAAGAATGGGTTACTATAAATAGCGATAATAGCAAACACTAGAGTATAAATCACTTGCGCTTCAATCATCGCCATGGCCACGAACATGGTTGTGAGCAATTTACCGCCCACTCCTGGGTTTCTCGCTGTGCCTGTAATGGTCGCTGCGGCCGCATTCCCCATGCCGATCGCCCCACCAAAAGCGGCAATCCCTAAACCGATCATCGCTCCTAAGATAGAATAAGATTTAATCATATCCATCCCACCCATTCCGCCATCATGAGCGAAAGCAACGCCCGCTAAAGCCAGAAAAAATAACGCTAAAAATTTCATTTTCGCACTCCGTTTCAAAAATTAGGCTTGATTTTCATTTCGAATCGTTCCTCTACTTTCAAAAATACAAGCAAGAATCTATTCTAATACAAACTAGCTTAAAATCTCTTTTAAAATAATAAATTTTTATTAAATTATTAGAAATAAGGAAGTTTTTAAAAAACAAATTTGCTTTAAGCAATAAGTTATCCTTAAAAACTTAAAACAATCCATTAGTAGTATAATGATGTGGTCAATAAATTAGATACAACAAAGGATCACAATGCCAAAAGATAACAATAAAGAACTCACTCTACTTGAAAGGGTTTTGGGTAGCAGAATAGAAGTTCTGCCGACTTTGCCAAGAAAACAAACACTTGATAGCAATTATCAACGCATGATTTTAATTAAATCAAATGAGCTATACGATAAGCTAGGTCATATCATCAATCATGGCCTTAGCTCTTTGCCTATTTTTACAACAAGTGTTCCTTTAGATAAATTAGTGTTATATAAAGATGGAAAGGTTTCATCTATGTTAAAAGGTGTCAAAGGGTTTGGGGGCCATGAAGGTTTTGAGATAGTAGGTGCTATTGAGCTAACTACAGGGATTATGAACCATATTGCCCCTATTCTTAATTATAAACTAGCAGAAATCTATTATGAAGCATATGCCGAAACTAATCGTCTTTTTGACGAAAACCAAAGGCTACTCACACAACAAAACATCTTTGTTGCCCAACAAGTTAATGCCTTAAAAGCTAAAACTAAATTTCTCCAAGAAGTTTATAAGGATATTTCTCAAATTTCTAAAAGTGATATTTGGAGACAATCAACATGCACAAATTTACAAAGAATACACATTGAATTAAATGAAATTTTTTATAATTTTATATCCCAAATAAATCAAGGGCTAATATTAAAGAACTTTAATGATGTAAGTGGTAACCACATTTGTGCAAGATACGCTCTTTCTCATTATATTTTTGCGTTGGTTTTAGAATATGTTGCTGCAGGACTCATTGATAATGAGAGCATGAAATTTTTAAAAGCCAAAGTTGAAGAAGCTTTTGATAGTTTTAACAAAACAACAAGTGATTTGGAAAGAGAATTAAATTTTATCCAAAATAGCAATTTTCAAACACAAAAATATATTTGGAATAATCCGTTTCTTGGCTGGTGGTATGATAGCTGGAACAACCAACCACAACCACAACACAACCCTTATCAGCAAAACGAATTAAATAGGTTGAATAATGAAAATATAAATATAGAATATATTAAAAATAATGTTTTAAGTTATTTTGATATAAAAAGGGATAGAGAAGCTCTTTTTAATTTAATTGAAGCCCCTAAACAATACCTTCAAAATATTGTTATCACCCACGAAGAGAAATAAAAAAGAGTGTATACATTTTAGCCAAGTCCTATGTATTAGATTGGTTTTACATAGGACTATGGATAATTTAAGAGATGGATTAAGCCAAATCCAAAGCGATTTTACCCTTATTGAAACTAATCACCCTACATTTGATGCTATCGCCTTCTTTTAAAACCACTTGACACCTGTCCATGTTTTGTTTTCTTAACAAGCCTTCGCCCCCCTTAGGCAAGCTTAAAAACGCCCCAAAATCCACGATTCTCTTCACTTGAGCTTCTAGCACCTCATCAATAGCGTATTGCTCCAATTCTTGATCTAAAGAATGCAAATAGTTTAAAATAAATTCCTTAGTTTTAAAAACACGCTCTTTATTCCCCATGATTTTCACTTCACCGCTTGGTTTGTTCAAATCAATTTTAACCTCAAACTTTTCTACTATCTCTTTAATCACACGCCCCCCTTGACCGATAATTTCTACAATTTTATCGGGCGCAACATTAAAAATCTCCGTTGTAGGCAAATGGGAAAAATTGATCACAATCTTTTCTTTCGCTTCATGCATGATTTTTAAAATATGTTCTCGCGCTTCTTTAGCTTGGAGTAAGGCTTGGTATAAAACCTCTAGTTGGATACCGCTCATTTTGGTATCCATTTGCATAGCCGTAATGCCTTCTAAATTCCCGGCAATCTTAAAATCCATATCGCCTTCTGCGTCTTCTAAGCCGCTAATATCGCTCAAAATAGCGTGATCTTGCCCTTCGCTCACCATGCCCATAGCCACCCCAGCGACTAAATCATAAATTTCCACACCGCTTGCATAAAGGGCTAAAGACCCTGCGCACACGCTCGCCATTGAGCTTGAACCATTGCTTTCTAAAATCTCAGAAACCAATCGTATCACCTGCTCTTTATTTTTAATGCTCGTTTCTAAGGCCCTTTTAGCCAAATTCCCATGCCCTAATTCACGCCTTGAAGTCGCGCCAATAGAACTCGCTTCGCCCACGCAAAAAGGAGGGAAATTATAATGAAACATGAAGCGCTCTTTGATAGGAGTTTTATGCTCCAAACTCTCATGGGTTTGAGCGTCATTATCCGTGCCTAAAACCCCTACCACTAAGCTTTGAGTTTGCCCCCTAGTGAATAAAATGGAGCTGTGCGCCATAGGGAGCAAATCGCTCTCTATCAAAATGGGCCGCACTTCTTCTAACGCGCGCTTATCCGGGCGGATTTTATCTTGAATAATCATGCGTCTAATCTCGGTTTTTTTCACCTTCTCTAAAGACCATTCAATTTCTTCTAAACTGAATTCTGAGTGGGCTTCACTGATTTTTTTAGCAATTTCATTGAAAACATTCTCTCGCTCGCTCAAAGCAGAACTTTCAATGCCTTTAATGATTTCATCAAAATACTGATTTTTTAATAAATCTAACAGCCTTTCATTAAAAATTATTCCTTGGCTTTCTTTAAAAAGCAGCTCGTTTTGGTGAGGCGTGAAAATCTCTTCATAAAGCGTGCAAGTTTCTTTCAAACTTTTTTGAGCCAATTCTAAAGCTTTTAGCATTAAAGGCTCTTCTAAAGCGTTTAATTTTTGCCCCAAAGAGCGCATTTCTATCATGTTCAAACTCTCTTTCGTGCCGGACACGAACAAATCCAAACTGGATTGATTCAAAAGGCTTGTGTTAGGGTTAATGATAAATTCGTCATCAATCCTAGCGATCCTGCAAGCGCTCACGCTTTTAATAGGAGCGATATGGGCTAAAAAGAGAGCGGCTGAAGCGGCGTTTAAAGCAGAAACCTGCAAATCATTTTCAATATCATGGCTTAAAACCATTAAAGTGATCTGGGTAGGGTAGCGGTAGTCTTTAGGGAATAAAGGGCGTAAAGTCCTATCTATAAGCCTAGAGGTTAAGATTTCAAAATCTTGCGCCCTGCCTTCTCTTTTAACAAAACCGCCTGGGATCTTTCCGGCTGCATAAGATTTTTCTAAAAACTGCACCACTAAAGGCAGAAAATCTTCACTCACAGGCTCTCTTTCTATACACACGCTCGCCAAAATGATGGTTTTTCCTAAGCGATACATTAGAGAGCTGGTGGCTTGTTTGGCCACTTGTTTGAGAGCGAATTCTTCGGTTTTGTTACTAGAATTGATGGTGATAAAATCCATATTTAATGTTCCTTTTTTAAATTGGGCGCGTTGTTAGCGCCCAAGTATTTTTCAATTTCTTCATTGCTTAATCGCTTGAGTTCTTTATAATGGTGTTCCACAGAGACAAAACATTCAGGGCGATACACGCTAATCACCCCATCGCACAAACTTTCTAAGCCTTGAGCGACATTTTGCGCGAGAATGGGGGTTAAAATATAAATGTCTTGGCATTCTTTTTTCAAGCAAGTTTGCACGCCTAACCCTGCTCTAAACCCGGTTTCAATCCCCCTATCTACGATAAAAATATTTTTATCTTTTAAACTTTTGATCGCATTGCCTTTGCGATACTGATAAATGTGAGACAAAATGTCTTCTTCATAAGCTCGCTTGGCTTCCCCATAAACATAGTCTAAAGTGATGTCAAAGGAATTGATCAAGCTTTCATTCATCACTATATCCATGCTTTCACTCACTAAAGCGATCTCGCATTTTGGGTTTAAGGGAGCTAGGATAGGTTCTAAAAAAAGTATATCATAAGTCGCTCCAAATTTTTGCGCTAAAGCGTGAGCTAAATACAGAGCGTTAAAACTCAAAGCGAGCATGATGGAATCTTTTAAATCAATGTGGTGCGTGTGGATTTCATTAATCAATTTGTTTAAAGCGTCTTCTTCATTAATAAAACGCATGCCCTCAATATCGGTGATATGGCTAAAGTCCGTATTCAAATCTATTCCTTTTTTTACTTACGCTGTAAAGAGCGGTAAGTTACATTGGTTTTAGTGATCGGTGAAAAGTCTAATTCTAGCTTAACATAGTTATTTTCAAACACTCTTATAGGTTGGTTGGGATCGCCGGTGAGGATAGGGCGTCGTTGGTTGACGAATTGAAAGCCAATCCCAAAACAACGGATTTTTTTATAAATCCCCACATTCCAATTTAAAACCACATTGTTTCTAATATCATAACCCACATCCGCGCTCATGGAAAAATAACCAAAGTCGTTGCTAAAACCCGCCTTTAAATAATCCGCAGGATTTTCTACAATGCTGTTAATCCCACTGCTAAAATTGTTTTTTAAAAAATAAGAGAGGTTAAAGCTTAAAAACTTGCGTTGGTAATTGGCGTTCACAGAGATTTCTTCTAGGCGGTTTTGATAAAACGAATAAAAGACATTCCCAAAGATGTTCAATCCTGTTAAGGGCGAAAACCCGATCTTGCTCTCTAGTGGCATTCTAAAGGGTGAAACTTTATCGTCAAGATTGATGAGTTGCGATATTTTAAAATACAATAACTCTTGCCCCCCTAAGCCATAAAGGTATTGCGTTAGGGTTAAATCCACCGTCTTATTGCTCGCATTGCTAGGTAAAATGCTGCTAGGATTCCACACGGAGTCATACAAACGCCCTTGATAATCATAATCTCTCAATAAAGGCGAAGTGTAGCTGTTTAGAGCTTGCGCGCTTAAAGCATACATATTTTGAGAAAACAAGCCGTTTTTAAAGGTGTAATAAGGGATGTTGAAAATCGCTTCTAGTTGGATCGTGTGGAAAAGCTTGTTGTATTCTCTGGCTAAATCCGTATTGACATACATGGAAAAATTTGAAGACACAAAATTCCCAAATTCCCTTGATTCATTAGGGATCGTAGGCACGAAGGAATTTTTAGATTGCATTAAAGCCACATTAGATAGTTGGAGATCATTCCAAAGCCCTATAGACAAATACTTTTTAAACAAAGAAAATTGCAAGCCCACCGGCACATTCAAAGCGTTTTGCACATAGCCATAACCAATCTCTCTTGCGGTGTTTCTAAACTGATAATCCACTGAATACAACAAATTTTTAAAATACAAAGAATTTAAATATTTATGGTATTGCAAATTAGGGACAGATTGGAAAGTGCGGTTATTGTTGATTTTATTCAGGTTTAAAAAATACTTGATATTCAAGCCGTAATAATTGTTTTCTGTTTGCAAATAGTAATTCGCCCTAGACATGTGCGTGGCGTCTGTGATGCGCTTATTAACCTTTTCAAAACGCACATAGTCCAAATCGTTCATGTATAAAAAGTCAATGTAATGCCCGTTGTCAATATTAGACTTAAGATGAAAGTATTTTTGTAAAGTGTCCCTGCTAGAGCTTAAAAATTCAAACCCGTAGATATTTTGATTTCTCAAATCGTAGCGTTTGACGTATTGGGTGTAATTCCTAAAATAGCGCGCGTTGAATAAAAACCTGTCGTCTTTAGAGTTGATGTAGCGCGCTTCAAAATTCAATCCAAACCCCCTTTTATAGCGGATTTGTGGGGTAAAGGTCATATCCCATGAGTTTTTGGGGGCTAAATAAAAGGGTTGCAAATAAATAAAGCCGTCTAAGTTGGAAGTGCCAAACTCAGGGTATAAAAACCCGGTGGTTCGCTTGTTGCTCGTGGACATGAAAATATAAGGCAAATACAATACAGGAATATCGCCGATATAGATCTTAGGATTCCACATTGACAAATGCGATTTTTGCATGTTGAATGAGCCTGAAGTCGCATTGACATGCCAAATGGGGTTATCAATGCTGCACCCTGAAGCGCTCATGTTTTTAACCTTATATTTTTGATCCTTCCCGCTAGCAATATCTGCGCTCACCCAAATCCCGCTCACGCTGTCTTGGACATAAAAGGGGAAAATGATCTCATATTTTTCATTCAAACTCAATTTCACGTAATCGGTTTTAACGAGCAAACCCTCGCCCCTATAAACCTTGATATTGCCTTCTAATAACGCTTCTTTAGTCTTGGTGTCATAACGCACCTTGTCCGCTAGAATATACACGTCATAATTCAATAGGATCGCATTCCCTGAAGCGGTTATCACATTGTCTTTAGCGCTCACTTTATCCGCAAGGATTTCAAAAATCTTATGGTTTTGTTTGTCAAATCGTTGCATGGCGATTTCTTTAGCCTCTGATGCGCTCAACAAAAAAAAGACCGCCAAATACAACCAACGAATCATTTTAAAACAACACCAAAAGACTTTTGCTTTTTTCTTCATGCCACGCCCTATGATAGGGGTTTTTAAACACCACAAACCATAAAAAGGGGCATAGAAAAACCACGATTTTTAACCCTAAACGCTTCAATAAAATAGCCCTACTGGGGCAATCTGCTAAATAAATATCAATAATTTTAATCCTAAAAACCAGTTTAGCCAAACTTATCTTGCACAAACACACAAAAAAGATTTCATAAACGCCATACAAGATGATAAAACCCATCACAACAAACGCGCTGTAATAAATGGGGTTAGCTAGCCAGTATAAAGAATGCAAAAAATCGCATGCGTCTAAAAGATCGCTCAATAAAAACACCACTAACAAACCATCGGTTAAAAACGCTAAGATGCGCCAATACAAGGGGCATAAACGCATTTTTTCACGCATAAGGAGTGTTTCTATGATTTCAGTTTCTTCTTTTTCTAAATTTGGAGAGCGCATTCAAAAACAAACAAGACAAACTCTTTGGTTTGTCTTAAACTTTAACCTTTAAGAATATTCTTTCAAATCCAACACCTTAAAACCAATATCCTTGCGATAAAACATGCCTTCAAAATGCACCTTTTGAGCGATTTCATAAGCATGGTTTCTGGCTTCTAATAAGGATTTTCCTCTGCCAATGGCAAAGATCACCCTCCCCCCACTGCTTTCAAACACGCCATTATCCTGCTCCACCTCCCCTAAAATCAAATGACCCTTTTTTTCATCAACCGGATCAATATAAAGGGTTTGCTTGGGCGAAGAGCTAGTGGGGTAATTCCTAGAAACAAGCGCGACACTCATCACAAATTCTTTAGAAAACACCAATTCAAGAGAATGCAATTCCCCCTTGGCTGTAGCCAAACACAAATCTAAAAGCGAGCTTTCTAAAAGGGGTAAAATCGTCTGGCATTCAATATCTTTAAAACGCACGCTAAAATCCAATAAATACGGCTCTAAAACGCCCTTTTCTTCTATGATTACAATTTCAGCGAGTAAAACCCCTTTAAAAGGCGTGTTGTCAGCTTGAAGTTTCTCTAAAGTGGGTTTAAAGATATGATTTTTTATTTTCTCTTCTAATTCATTAGAGAAAAAGTTTGCAGGAGCGATAGCTCCCATACCTCCTGTATTGACCCCATTATCCCCCTCTAATAAGCGTTTGTAGTTTTGGCAAAAGGGCAACAAGATAAAATCATCATTGGCTATGAGCGCTGTAACTGAAAGCTCAAACCCCTCTAAAAAAGGCTCTATGATCACAGGCTCATTGCTTTGTTTAAAAGCGTCTTCAAGGATTTTTATCGCTTCTTCTTCTTGATGGACAATGCTTGTGTTTTTATTCAACGCTTTAATCACTAAGGGGAAAGAAGCGTTTTGAATATAACTGAGAGCTTCTTTTAAGTCGTTTGTTTCAAAGTAAGACGCGCTTTTGATACCGCATTCTTTAACAAAAGCTTTCATATAGCTTTTAGAAGCCTCTAACTTAGCCGCTTCTTTAGAAGCCCCAAACACTAAAATCCCCGCTTTTTCTAATCTCTCTGTAAGCCCTAAAATCAAAGGCTCTTCTTCTGAAATGATGGCTAAATGGATTTGTTTTTTAAGGGCTAATTCCACGATATGCTCGTAATGTTCGCATTCCAGATTTTCGCCTAAATCTTGAGTGCCACCATTACCCAAACAAAAATACAAAGCATTCACTCGCTCATCTTGCTGAAGCCTTTGAGCCAAAGCATACTCCCGCCCTTTATTCCCCACAATTAAAACATTATAGCTGTTGTTATCTTTCATGTCTTTCCTAAAATGTGGTTGTTTTTAAACCCAGATGACCGCTACTTTTACATGTGCATAAGTTCAACAAACCTACACTAATAAGACTAGGAGGATTTTCTTAGGGGCAGATTTAAAAAATGCCATCACACAAAAACCACTACCTTAGCCTAACTTATTTTTTCAACGAACTTGCCATCAATAAGAAACACGAATCATCTAGGCGATTCTTACAATTATACTTAAATTTTAAAGAAATTCCATGCAAAACTATACAGCATAAAAAACACAATCAAAAAATAGAAAACGAGAGAAATTATAGTCGTGGGTATGGGCGGTAAGGTTTCAATTGCGTTCAAATTTCTAATTTTTTGCTCTTAATCTTTTAGAAAAAATTCAAATTCTAAGGATCTATCTTTTCGTTAGGATTATTGGAGCGATTGGTTTTATCGCATTTAAATGAAAAATTTTTGCCGTCAAACGCTCTAAGGACAAGACCTGATTGTTTGCACAATTCCAATGCTTTGTTAAGCTTTTGATTTCTTATCTCTTCCAATTGTTTAATATTCGTATCAAGATAGGCTTCATAGGTTTCTTCTGTCATTATAATTACTCCAAATGTTAAAATACTATAGCCTTTATTTTGATAATAGGTTTTAAGTGCAACAAGGATCACTAAAGCATAAACACCTAAAAGCGCCAATAACCAAAGAGTTATTTTACTTATTATGTATAATGCTTTTTTCACTTCAATACCTAAACATAGGATTATCAAAATAATCAAACATTTTAGTATTGTTTTGTGGCTGTGTATTTTGATGATTGGAGTTAAGAATGTTGTTTGTAGGGTTTTCTAAGGGCTTTTTTGTAGCCGGCTCATCGCATTCAAACGAAAAATTGGTGTTATCAAATTTTTTAAGAACACGATTTTGTTGTTTGCAAAATTCTATCAATTTTTGAAAATTTTCTTGAGATTTTTTTTCTTGCTCTTCTTTTTGCCTACGCTGTTCTTTAAGATTTTTTTCTCTTAAAAGTTCTGTATGCCACCTTGAGATTTCAGCGTCTCTTTTAACTTCTGCTTCTTTTAATCCAATATTGCTAAGTTTTTTAAACTTAATACAATTTTCAAGAGATTTAAATAAAGAAAGACATAAAGAATCTTCAATTTCTAATTCATCTAGTTGCTTGCCAATTTTATACTGAAACCAAATATTATTCATGTGTAATTCCTTGTGAGAAATTATTATTCTACCAAAAACAATAAGACAAAAATTCTAACCATCTCTAATTTTAATACCCCATCAAACTTAATGAAACCTAAACTCAACGAAACCAAAACCCAACATAAATATTACTAAAAAGATTTTTTCTAAAGATCTCACCACCAACAAAGCGATAACTCGCAATTCAATCTTAGGCTTCATCTGCAACAATACAATCTTTAGCAATCAAGACATCTGTTATGATTAGACATGACTTTAGATTTTATTTTTAATAGTAAAACTCATTCCCCCTACAACCCCAAACTAAACCCCCTAACCCTAAAGAGCGCTTTTTTAAGAAGTTATCATTTAACTAGCGTCAAAATCTTTTATTTATTATAAAAAACGCTTTTAGTATTTCTTAAAATATTATCACTCAATAGGAAATCCTTTACTGATTTATTTCAGCCTTTCTTTATACGCCGCTTCCAAACTGCTATACCCTTTTTTCAATTCTCCCACATCCCCAAAAGCCACCACTTTAGCTTCTTTTAAAAAAATCGCGCTGTCTAAATACTTTTCCACATCCACCACCAAATGCGTAGAGACTAGCAAGCTTGCGTTTTGGCTAAACTCCTTAGCGATTAACTCAAAAATCTCTTCTCTTGCGATAGGGTCAATCCCAGCCACCGGCTCATCAAAAAGATATAAAGAAGCGTTTCGTGATAGGGTTAAAATCAGCTGTAATTTTTCCCTCATGCCTTTTGAAAGGGCTTTAAACTCTCTTTTTAAAGGCACGCTGAAGCGTTTGAGCAAATCTAGGGCTTTTGATGAATCAAAATCGCTGAAAAAATCCCTGTAAAAAGCGATCGCTTTTAAAGGCGTTAATTTAGGATCTAAAAAATCCCCATCGCTTAAAAACGCCACGCTTTTTTTCGTCTCTATGCCGATCTTTTGATTTAAAATTTTCACTTCCCCCTGATAGTTCAAATTCAATCCGGCTAAAATTTTTAACAGAGTGGTTTTGCCCGCCCCATTAGGGCCTAAAAGCCCTATAAATTGTTGTTTGGGTAGTTTTAAATTGATATTGTCTAACGCTTTTAAACTCCCATAAGTTTTAGTCAAATTCTCTATTTCTACTAGCATTTTAATTCCCCGAATTTGCGCACTCTTTTGTAAAAATCGCTAATGATGTTTTCTAAATCTTTAGGGGTGAAATCAGGCCATAAAATCGGCGTGAAAAACAATTCCGCATAACTAGACTGCCACAATAAAAAATTAGACAAGCGCATTTCCCCCCCTGTTCGTAACAACAAATCCACTTCCGGCAAATCATGCGTGTCTAAACGATTAGAAATTTCATTTTCTAAGCTTTCTAAAAGGCTTATATTGTTAGGCGGGCTTTCTAATAAGCTTTTAAACGCCCTTGAAAGTTCGTTTTTAGATCCGTAATTAAGGGCTAAAACTTGCGTAAAATCCTTAAAATGCCTGGTATCGTTTTCAAGCCGTAAAATCGTATCTCTCAATTCTTTAGAAAAGCCCTCTAAATCCCCTATCGCCCTGAAGCGTATGTTATTATCCAAGTAAGTGGATCGCTCATCTTTAAGGTATTTTTTAAGCATTTTCATCAAAAAATCCACTTCACTTTTAGGGCGTTTCCAATTTTCCGTAGAAAAAGCGTATAAAGTCAAGCATTCTAGCTTATGGTTAGCGCACCAGATCGTGATGTCTTTAAGGGTTTTTACGCCCTTTTTATGCCCATAAGCCCTAGCTTTATTCTTTAATTTAGCCCATCTGCCATTACCATCCATAATAATGGCAAGATGTTTGAGAGTGTTATCCAATGCCTTTACCCTTTAAAGAAAGTCTTTAATTATACACCATTAAAGCGTGCAAGCATCCACTAAATAAGCGATATGCTGCCAAGCGAATTGGGTTTTTTCACTCAAACCAATTTCGCAAGTGCTAGAAGTGGAAAAGCCCCTTTTAAGATCATAGGATTGGTAAAACGCTTGAAAGCCGTTTAAAGCGCTCTCGTTCAATTCAGGGGTAAAAAAGCCCTTATTCCCCGCAAAGCCACAACAACCCGTCTCTTTATGGATAACAATCTCGCCCAAAGTGCATTTTTTAGCCAAATTGAATAATAACTCTTCTTTATTTTCTAGCTTTAAAGCGCACATCGTGTATAACCCTATGTCTTCGTTAATGGGGTTGAATTTTAATTTAGGGCTTAGAACTTCTTCAATATAGACGCTCAAATCATAGACTTTCAAATCCTTATAAGCTTTCATTTGCTTGAAAAAATGCGTCGAACATGCGCTATGGTCTAAAACAATGGGGATTTTTCCCTCATCGCTTAATTGTAAAAAAATCGCATGGTTTTTTTCATTGTTTTGTTTGGTTAAGTCGGTGTAATTGATGAAGGCTTTCCCGCAACAAAGCGCATCCAATCCATTAGGATACATTACCGAAACTTTGGCTTTTTGGCATAAGGATTCAAACACTTCTTGAATGCATCTTTTATCCGCCATTTCTTTTGATGGAGCAAACGAGCGGTTGATGCAGGTGCTGAAATAAATGACTTTTTCTTCGCTCTTATGCGTTTTATTTTCTAAAGGATAGGCGTTGTTTTTGGGCATGTAATGAAAGGCTTTAGGGAAAGGTTTGATGAACTTTTTAATCCCTTTAGTTAGGCTCACCAAGTTGTGAGTGCCTATGAGTTTTTGAACCACGAAAGCGCTTTTTAAAGAAAAACGAGCCGCACTTGTGGTTGTTTGCATGTGATTAAGGATCTTTGAAGCGATCTTTCCGCCTTTAGGGTTTTTTTGATAATAATTTAAAGCGATCTTTCCGGTATCAATTTCTAAAGGGCATAGCATAGAGCACATATGGCACACCGCGCAAGTGGCATGCGCTAAATATTCAGACTCTTTTAAAAGCTCATCTAATAAAACTTGATCTTCATCATAACCATGGCTTACCCTTTCTTTTAAACGCTCTACCTCTCTGTGGATAACGATTCGTTGTCGTGGCGTTAAAGATAAATCTTTACTGGGGCAAATCCTTTCACAAAACCCGCATTCCATGCACATGTCCAGATGCTCTTCAATAGGGTAAATGCTCTTTAAATTTTTAGTGTGGATTTCTTTATCGTTTGTGATGATCACATCAGGGTTTAAAAGGCCATTAGGATCAAACAATTCTTTGATTTGTTTGTGGATTTTGTAGGCTTTTTCTCCCCACTCCATTTCCACAAAAGGGGCTACCATCCTGCCTGTGCCATGTTCGGCTTTAATAGAGCCAGAGCTTTTGCTCACCATTAAAAACATCTCATAAGCTAGATTTTCAAACGCTTTTCTTTCAGCTTCATTTTCTAAAATCGGCGTAACGACAAAGTGCAAATTCCCGCTTAAGGCATGCCCAAAAATAATGCTGTTATCCTTAAAGCCATGTTTTTTTAAAAGCCCTTCAATCGCTTTTGCCCCCTCTACAAAATCCTCTTGACTGAAGCACACGTCTTCAATGATCACAGAGCTTTGGCTTTTTCTTTTTGACGCTGCGATAGGGAAAATGCCTTTTCTGATCTTCCACCACGATTGATAAATGTTAGGATCACTGCTGATTTGAGAATCTAAAACGACCGGTATTGTGCTCAAGGCGTTTAAAATCGCTTGCATGTTGTTTTCTAAAATTAAAGGATCATCGCTTTCGCTTTGAATGAGTAAACATGCGTTAGGCTCTTTGACTTCTAAAATCACGCTAGGCATGCCCTCTAAATTTTTCACGCTTTTTAAGCACGCATAATCCATAAGCTCTGCTGAAGAAATCATTTCAGGTTGTTTGGCTTTTAAGGTGGCTAAAATTTGAGCGGCTTTGGCGCATCGCTCCAAATTTTCATAAAACAATAACGCGCAAGTTTTATAAGCGTAGTCTTTCACGCATTCTAATTCCACGCTTGAAATAAAGCCTAAAGTCCCCTCAGAGCCTATGAATAAATGGCTGATGATCTCCATAGGATCTTCAAAATCAATGAGAGCGTTTAAGCTATAGCCGGTGGTGTTTTTGATCTCGTATTTTTTCTTAATTAAAGCGTGCAATTCTTTGTCTTCTAAAATCTCTTTTCTTAAATTCAAAACCCCTTCAATCAAATCTTTGCGCGCGTTTTTGAAATCCTCAACGCTCTCTTGATTGGCCGTGTCTAAAAGAGTGCCATCAGCTAAAATGACTCTTAAGGATTTTAGGGTTTTGTAGCTGTTTTGCTCCACCCCGCAACACATCCCGCTAGCGTTATTAGCGACAATCCCCCCTATCATAGCGGTGTTTATCGTAGCAGGATCTGGGCCTATTTTTTTATGGTAAGGTTTTAATAGAGCGTTCGCATGGCTTCCTATGACTCCGCATGAGAGCTGAATGCTTGTAGCGTTATTTAAAATGTGAGCGTCTTTGAAAAAATGCACCACCACCACTAGCACCCCATCACAGCTCGCCTGCCCTGATAAGGAACTCCCAGCCGCTCTAAAAGTCAATGAAACGCTATGCTTTTTGGCTAAAATACAAATCTTTTGGACTTCTTCTTCATTTTTCACCCAAGCGACTATTTTAGGGATATAACGATAACATGACGCATCAATGCCATAAGCCAAACGGCGTAAATAATCCTTAAAGATCCGCTCGTTTAAAAACCCGCTCGCTTCGGTAAAAAAAGCATGATAATTTTCTTCCACACACTCTCCTTAAACATTCTTATTTATCAAATCATTGTAACATAACCTTACTTTAAAAATTAAGGATAAACATGCTTGAAGATTATGCAATCAGTTTAGAAGAAGTCAATTTCAATGATTTTATCGTCGTGGATGTGCGCGAATTGGACGAATATGAAGAATTGCATTTGCCTAACGCTACGCTCATTAGCGTCAATGACCAAGAAAAGCTCGCTGATTTTTTATCTAAACACAAAGATAAAAAAGTGTTGCTCCATTGCAGGGCTGGCCGCAGGGCTTTAGATGCGGCTAAAAGCATGCATGAATTAGGCTATACGCCCTATTATTTAGAGGGCAATGTCTATGATTTTGAAAAATACGGCTTTAGAATGGTCTATGATGACACTTGCGCTAAAAAAAACTAGGCATGAGGGAGATTGTATGGGTGCATTCTCAAAGAATCGCCCCTTATAAGACTCTCATTTTAAATGAATTGCACTACTATCCTTTAGAATTGGATTTAACCCCTTTCAACGCCCTGATTTTCACTTCTAAAAATGCGGTGTTTTCCTTGCTAGAAACTCTAAAAAACAGCCCCAAACTCAAAATTTTACAAAACATTCCTGCTTACGCTTTGAGCGAACCCACCGCAAAAACCTTACAAGATCACCATTTTAAAGTCGCCTTTATAGGGGAAAAAGCCCATGGCAAAGAGTTTGCTCAAGAAATCCTTCCCTTATTGGAAAAAAAAAGCGTTTTGTATCTTAGGGCAAAAGAAATTGCCTCTTCTTTAGACACCATTCTTTTAGAGCATGGCATCAATTTCCAACAAGCCGTTGTTTATGAAAACAAGCTCAAACATTTGACTTTAAGCGAACAAAACGCCCTAAAACCCCAAGAAAAGAGCGTTCTTATTTTCACCGCCATAAGCCATGCAAAAGCCTTTTTGCACTATTTTGAATTTTTAAAAAGTTACACCGCTATAAGCATTGGCAACACGACCGCTTCTTATTTACAAGAACAAGGCATTCCAAGCTATATTGCCAAAAAACCCTCCTTAGAAGCGTGTTTAGAACTGGCTTTAAGTTTGAGGATTAAGGAATGTTAAAAACACCTCATTATAATGCTCTCAGTTATTTTTTAAAGGATGATGCATGAATCTTGTCTTTTTATGGGCCGCTTTAGGGGGGGCTATAGGGAGTTCGTTAAGGTATTTTGTGGGCAAAATGATGCCCAGTAAATTTTTAATGTTTGAAAGTTTCCCTTTAGGGACTTTTAGCGTGAATGTCATAGGGTGTTTTGTCATCGGCTTTATGGGGCATTTGGCTGTTAAAAAAGTTTTTGGCGATGATTTTGGGATTTTCTTTGTTACCGGAGTTTTAGGGGGTTTTACGACCTTTTCTTCTTATGGGCTAGACACTTTAAAACTCTTGCAAAAATCCCAATACCTTGAAGCCATTTCTTATGTCTTAGGCACTAACATTTTAGGGCTTATTGGGGTAGCCATTGGTTGGTTTTTGGCTAAAAATTTTATAGGCATTAATTAAAAAACGCTTTCTGGCGTTTTATTAACGCTTGATTGAAGCAAAGCCTAAAATCACAACAGCCACAAAGCCATTTCATCGGCCATGAAAAAATCGCTCGCTATCAATCGGTTATTTTTAATGAAAGCCTTATTTTCTTCAATCAAAAACTTTACTTTATTTTTATCTAACAAACTAAGTTCAACCCCCAGCACGCACCTCAAGCCTAAAAACAGCTTTTCTAAGCGCTTGTCTTGTTTATTAAGCGTCTCAACTTGGCGTTTTAGGGGGTCTTTAATGTAGTTTTCTATGAGTTTTTTTGCAAAAAAGCGCTCATTCGCCACGCAGCCCACAGCCCCAGCCCCACACCCTAAATAATCTTTAGCCCCCCAGTAAGCCAAATTATGTTTGACTTGATAATCTCTAGCGTAATTAGACACTTCGTATTGCTTGAAAGAAAAGCCCTCTAAAGCCTCTCTCACCACATTGTCAAAATCCACGCATGAGGGTTTTTTGGCGTTTTTTTCTAAATTCGTGTTTTTTTCAACGCTCAAAGCGTAAGCGCTCAAATGGTTGATAGGGAGTTCTTTAGCGAGGTTTAATTCTTCTTTTAAGGAGGTTTCATTGTCTAATGGGGTGTTATAAATCAAATCAATGCTGACATTTTCAATCCCGCTTTTTAAAATAGTTTCTATCACAGGGGCGATATTTTTGGAATGTTGGCGCTCTAAAAACAACAATTTATCCTCCCTAAAACTTTGCACCCCTAAACTCAAGCGGTTGATCCCTAAATCTTTTAAGCCTTGACACCAAGCTTTAGAAATCAATTCAGGGTTAGCTTCAGTGGTGATCTCACAATCCAAGCTCAAGCGCGCATGTTGATGAATGCTTTCAAAAATCCTTTCAAAAGCCTTCACGCTTAAAGTGTTGGGCGTGCCGCCGCCAATAAAAACGCTTTCAATTGGTTCGTCAGTTTGACTTAAGGCATGCTTTAAATCCAAGCATAATGCTTGAGTGTATTTTTCTTTTAACCCATGCTTATTTTCATAGGAATTGAAAGCGCAATAACCGCATTTATTTTCACAAAAGGGGATATGAATGTATAAAATCATATTTATTTCTCTCATTTTCACTTCATTTTTTAAGCAAAACTTAAACTTGTAATTGTATCATTTTAGGATTATTTTGGTAATCAAGGAGACAAACGATGAAAAAGGTTATTGTGGCTTTAGGCGTTTTGGCGTTCGCAAACGCTTTAATGGCAACCGATGTTAAAGCTCTTGTAAAAGGTTGTGCCGCTTGCCATGGGGTTAAGTTTGAAAAAAAAGCTTTAGGCAAAAGCAAAATCGTTAACATGATGAGTGAAGCGGAAATTGAAAAAGATCTTATGGATTTTAAAAGCGGTGCCAACAAGAATCCTGTCATGACCGCACAAGCTAAAAAATTAAGCGATGAAGACATCAAAGCTTTAGCCAAATACATCCCCACTCTCAAATAAACCCTCTCAGTTTTAATAGCGTTATTTGGGCGCTATTAAAATGGGTTTCAAGCCCTTTTTTCTTAATTTTTGATTTTAGTGGCATTCTTAACCCTACTTAAAGCCAGCATACACTATAATACGATCTTAATCACATTAAGAAAGAGCTAAAATAAAGACCTATGCTACATAAAAAATATCGTCCTAACGTTGCGGCCATTATCATGTCGCCAGACTACCCTAATACATGCGAAGTTTTTATCGCTGAACGCATAGACATTGAAGGGGCTTGGCAATTCCCTCAAGGAGGCATTGATGAGGGAGAGACCCCATTAGAAGCGCTTTATAGAGAATTACTAGAAGAAATTGGCACGAATGAAATAGAGATTTTAGCGCAATACCCCAGATGGATCGCCTATGATTTCCCAAGCAATATGGAGCATAAATTCTATGCGTTTGACGGGCAAAAGCAACGCTATTTTTTAGTGCGCCTAAAGCATGCGAACAACATTGATTTGAACAAACACACGCCAGAATTTAGAGCCTATCAATTCATCCATCTTAAGGATTTGCTTAAAAAAATCGTCCCCTTCAAACGCCAAGTGTACCGCCAAGTCATTGCTTATTTCAAAAGAGAGGGGTATTTATAGGGTGTTAATCGTTCAAAAATACGGCGGCACGAGCATGGGCAGCATAGAAAGAATCCACAATGTCGCTCAAAGGGTTTTAGAAAGCGTTAAATTAGGGCATCAGGTGGTGGTGGTGGTTTCTGCGATGAGCGGCGAAACCGACAGGCTTTTAGAATTTGGCAAGAATTTTAGCCATAACCCTAACAAGCGAGAAATGGACAGGATTGTCAGCACGGGGGAATGGATTTCAAGCGCGGCTTTGAGCATGGCGTTAGAGAGATACGGGCATAGGGCCATTTCCTTGAGCGGGAAAGAAGCGGGCATTTTAACCAGCTCGCATTTTCAAAACGCTGTGATCCAATCCATTGACACTAAACGCATCACAGGGCTTTTAGAAAAAAACTACATTGTGGTGATCGCTGGGTTTCAAGGCGCTGATATTCAAGGCGAAACAACGACTTTAGGGCGTGGGGGGAGCGATTTGAGCGCGGT
Source organism: Helicobacter pylori (assembly GCF_014496485.1). GTDB lineage: Bacteria > Campylobacterota > Campylobacteria > Campylobacterales > Helicobacteraceae > Helicobacter > Helicobacter pylori_DD. The sequence goes on from NZ_JACTAX010000010.1 coordinate 47,747, forward strand.
CGCTTTGGCCGGGGCTTTAAAAGCGCATTTGTGCGAAATTTATACGGATGTGGATGGCGTTTATACCACCGATCCGCGCATTGAAGAAAAGGCTCAAAAAATCGCGCAAATCAGCTATGATGAAATGCTTGAACTGGCTTCTATGGGGGCTAAAGTGTTATTAAACCGCTCGGTAGAATTAGCCAAAAAACTCAGCGTGAAATTAGTGACTCGCAATTCGTTTAACCATAGCGAAGGCACGCTCATTGTCGCTGAAAAAGACTTTAAAGGAGAACGCATGGAAACCCCTATAGTGAGCGGGATCGCATTGGATAAGAATCAGGCTCGTGTGAGCATGGAGGGCGTGGAAGATCGGCCTGGCATTGCCGCTGAAATCTTTGGCGCTTTAGCGGAATATCGCATTAACGTGGATATGATAGTCCAAACGATCGGCAGAGATGGCAAAACCGATTTGGATTTTACGATCGTTAAAACCCAAATAGAAGAAACCAAGCAGGCCTTAAAGCCTTTTTTAGCGCAAATGGATTCCATTGATTATGATGAAAATATCGCTAAAGTTTCCATAGTGGGCGTGGGCATGAAGTCGCATTCTGGGGTAGCGAGCGTCGCTTTTAAAGCCCTAGCCAAAGACAATATCAATATCATGATGATTTCCACAAGCGAGATTAAAATTTCGGTTTTGATTGACATTAAATACGCTGAATTGGCGGTTAGAACTTTGCATGCGGTGTATCAATTAGATCAATGAAAAATTTCTACGATTGGATCAAGGAATTTGTGCGCGATCAGGGGGAATTTATCGCCCAACAAAGCGGGTGGCTGGAATTAGAACGATCAAGTTATGCCAAGCTCATCGTGCAAACCATTTCGCATGTGCTTAATGGCGGATCGCTGTTAGTGAGCGCGGATTCTTCTAGGCATTGGTTTTTAAACTACATTCTTTCTAACTTAAACCCTAAAGATTTAAAAGAGCGCCCCTTATTGTCCGTCATTGATTTTAACGCTTCTTCTTTCTACCCCAAAAACGATGCGAATCTCTCTCTAGCCACCATAGAGATGACTTATCAAAACCCCATGTTTTGGCATGTTGGGAAAGTTGAAAATGAAGGCTTGAAAACCTTACTATTGAGTAAAATCCCTAGTTTTTTATGGCTTTTTGAAGAGCTTAAAGAAGATTGCTTGCTTTTAAAAGAGCATGATAGTTTGCTAGATTATAAATTATTACAACTCTTCAAACTCTTTGAAAACGCGCTTTTTAGCGCGCTATACAATAAGGTTGCTTTGTGAAAAACTCCAACCGCCTTATTTATACGGATAATCTTGAAGAGAGCCTAGAAGAGACTGCAAGCCTTTTTGAACACCACATTAAATTCTACACCGAGATTATTGAAAAAGACAAAAAGGTGATCAAAACTTTTAACAAGGATTTTAAAATAGAGCATGCCAAAGAAGTGATTTCAAAGGCTCACCTAAAACACAGCGAACTGAACGCCTTTTTAATCGCCGCTCCTAGCTATGGCGTAGAAGCCCAAAACGCGCTTTTAAAAATCTTAGAAGAACCCCCGAATAACGTTTGTTTTATCATGTTCGCTAAAAGCCCAAACCATGTGTTAGCCACCATTAAATCCCGCCTAATCAAAGAAGACAAGCGCCAAAAAATCCCCCTAAAACCTTTAGATTTGGATTTATCCAAGCTAGATCTGAAAGACATTTATGCGTTTTTGAAAAATTTAGACAAAGAAAATTTTGATTCCAGAGAAAATCAGAGGGAAAGGATTGAAAGCCTGTTAGAGAGTATCAACAGGCATAAGATCCCCTTAAATGAGCAAGAATTGCAAGCCTTTGATTTAGCGATCAAGGCTAACAGCTCTTATTACAAGCTCAGCTATAATCTTTTACCCCTGCTTTTAAGCCTTTTATCTAAAAAGAAAACGCCATGATTGTAAAACGCCTTAACCCTAATGCACTCAAAAACGCTCTGCAAAAAATAGGCCCAGAAAAGATCGCGCAAGATCGTATGCGCCAAAAAGGCGTCAGCTTTGTTTTTGAAATCCAACACCTGCCCTTAAGCGCAACACTCATTTTAAAGCAAGAGGCCATAAGCGTTGGGGGCGATTTTGCCACGCCAAGAGATTGTATTTTAGCTAAAGAGCCTTTTTATGATGGGGTGTTGATTGTGAGCGCTAAGCAATTAGAACGCCTTATTGTGAAGTGCCATTCCCAACCCTTTGGGCTTAAACATTTAGCGCAAGAATTAAAAAGCCACCTCAAAGCCCCCAAACCTAACGCCCCACAGATCATGGCGGTTTTGAATCTCACGCCGGATAGTTTCTATGAAAAAAGCCGATTTGACAGCAAAAAAGCGCTTGAAGAAATCTATCAATTACTAGAAAAGGGTATCACGCTCATTGATATAGGCGCGGCCAGTTCAAGACCGCAGAGTGAAATCATTGATCCAAAAGTAGAGCAAGATCGCTTGAAAGAAGTTTTACTAGAGATCAAATCCCAAAAACTCTACCAATACGCTAAATTCAGCATAGACACCTACCATGCCCAAACCGCTAAAATGGCTTTGGAGCATTGTTTTTCTATCCTTAATGATGTGAGCGGTTTTAATAGCATTGAAATGCTAGAAGTCGCCAGAGATTACAAACCCACTTGCATTTTAATGCATACTCAAAAAACCCCCAAAGACATGCAAGAAAATGTTTTTTACCACAATTTATTTGATGAAATGGATCGCTTCTTTAAGGAAAAACTAGAGATTTTAGAAAAATACGCGCTTCAAGATGTTATTTTAGATATTGGGTTTGGATTCGCTAAATTAAAAGAGCATAATTTAGCCTTAATCAAGCATTTAAGCCACTTTCTTAAGTTCAAAAAACCCCTATTGGTGGGAGCGAGCCGTAAAAACACGATCGGGCTTATCACCGGGCGTGAAGTTCAAAACCGGCTCGCTGGCACTTTGAGTTTGCATTTAATGGCGTTGCAAAATGGAGCGAGTATTTTAAGAGTGCATGACATTGATGAGCATATAGATCTCATCAAGGTGTTTAAGAGTTTAGAAGAAACGGATTGAACCAAAATTTTTAGCTTTGATCCCACTGGGCGTTGGCTATCATCAAAACGCTATTTTTGATGATCAATCCTTGATTAACCCTAATATTCAAAGGATCACATCCATAGACGAAGGGTTGTTGTAAGCGTTTTGGTAGCGTTGCAAAAAATCGTTATGGTTGGTGGCGTTAAAGGTTTGAAAGGCTTTTTTGTGCAAGCCATTCACCGGTTGCTTGGGGGCGTTTTCCACTTCTTTAGAGAATTTCCCGTTATAAAAATCCGTCAAACTATAAAGCGACTGAGCGGCAAGGCGTTTTTGGCTCTCATCCATTCCGGCCGTAGCCCTTAAAAAAGCCTCATACTCTCTATCGCTCATCAATTCTAAAACCAAAAAGCCGTAAGTCTCTCGCTTGTCAGGGTTAAAGGGGAGGTTTTCTGTTGGAGCGTCCTTTTTTTCTCGCTCTATTTTTTCTGTGCCTTCAATAGGAGCTAGGTCTTCTTTAGGGGTGCTTTTAGCGTTTAAAAGCCCATAGAGGTTAGAATCAAATTGATTGATAGAAGAAACAGCCATGTGAATTTCCTAAAATTGAATTTTACGCTAATGTTAAGCAAAATCCATTCCCTAATGAGATAAGCCTCATAGCATGGGGTTTTAACAAAACAAGGGACTTGAAAAGCTTAAAAGAGTTTTCTAATAGTGGCATTCAAACCCTTTAAAAAGGGTCTAGGAGTTTATTTTCAAAAAGGATTCGTGTTTTTTGTGTTTTCATATTTCTATAAGGAGCTTAAAATGGATAAACAAAAGGTAAAACTCCTAGAGCATTGTTATACCATGATTTTATCAATCAATGCAACTTTTATGCGTTTAGAGCTTAAAAACTTTAATCCTTAATTAGAGATTTTAGGTTAAACTACCCTAAAAATCTTTATTGATGGGTAAAAGGCATGCGTAATACCATTTTATTTGGCGTTTCAATGATACTTTTGGCGAATTTATGCTTTGGGATCATGAGTGCGTTTGTTAAAATCACAGCGGATTATTTTTCCCCTATGGAAAACGTGTTTTACCGCTCCATTACCATGACGCTTTTACTCTTACTTATTTATCCTTTCAAACCCTACCGCTTGAAGAGTTACAAACAAGGCGGTTTTAAAAAACTCGCCTTTAGGGTCGTTGTGGGGGGCTTAGCCATGCTGGCGTTTTTTTATAATATTGAAAAAATTTCGCTCGCTACCGCGACGGCTTTCTCGCAATGCGCGCCCATTTATACGGTGCTCCTTTCCCCTTTGCTTTTGAAAGAAAAACTCAAAAGAAGCGCGTTAATTTCCGCATGCATCGGGCTAGTGGGGGTGGTGTTGATCTCCGATCCTAGCGTGGAAAATGTGGGACCGGTTGAAATTATTATGGGTATATTGAGCGGGATCTTTGTGTCTTTAGCGTATATCACTTTAAGGGATTTGAGGGAATATTACGACAAGCAGGCCGTGATTTTAGCGTTCGCCTTTGGCATGAGCCTTCTTGGATTAGCGGGCATGTTCATTGATATTCCTTTTTTATCCACAGGCATTCACATCCCTAGAAAAGAGGATATTTTGTGGATTTCTTTAATAGGGATTAGCGGGACTTTAGGGCAGTATTTCTTAACTTATGCTTACATGAACGCTCCTGCTGGGATCATCGCCCCGATTGAATACACCCGCATTGTTTGGGGGCTGTTGTTTGGGCTGTATTTAGGCGATACATTTTTGGATCTTAAAAGCTCTTTGGGGGTGGCTTTGATCTTATGTTCAGGCTTACTCATCGCCTTGCCCGCTCTTTTAAAAGAATTAAAAAAAATTTAAGCCATGCAACTAAGCCCCTTACAAAGCGCTCTGTTATATTTCCGCTATTTTATTTATCCAGAGAAAAAAACAAGGAGCTTTGATTTAAGCGATTTAGTCTTTACCATCATGGTTTTTTTAGTCCTAGCTTTGGGGCTGTTGATGAGTGGAGAAATTTCTATCAGCTACAATGAAGCGAAGGATTTTTTTTATAGCAGCGCATGGTTTGTTCAAATCGCTCAAAAAAGCACCGCCATTTTAGGTCAAAATGATTTGGCTTTGAGGTTGCCTTTTTTGATCGCTCATCTCATTAACATGTTTTTATTCTATCTCATAGGGCGAAAGATCTTAAAAAAGCCTAAAGACGCCCTTTATGTGGTATTGACTTACGCTTTATTGCCTGGGGTGAATCTCTTTGCGATTTTACTAGCTAAAAGCGTGCTGGTGTTAAGCCTTGGGCTTTTGGTTAGCTATTTGTATATCAAAACCCAAAAAATCCCTTATTTAACCCTTAGCGCTTGCGCGTTTTTAGACGGCGCGTTCATCCCGCTTTTACTAGGGGTTTTTGCCTACGCTTTAAGGAGACGCTATTTTAAGAGTGCGATCTTTATTTTGGTGGTTTTAGGCGTGAATACCGCTCTTTTTAGCGGGAGATTCAATAAGGGCTTGCCTAGCGGGTATTTTATAGACACATGCTTAGAACTCATGCTCTTATACTCGCCCTTATTGTTTCTCTACTACCCTTATACGCTCTATAAAGCCCTTTTGGATAAAAAGCCATCGTTACTAGCCTTTATGAGCACGAGCGGTTGGCTTTTCCCTTTGCTTTTGAGCATGCGCCAAGAGATAGATTTAAGAACTTTCGCCCCCTTAGCGTTAATCGGTTTGCCCTTGTTTATTAAAAGCGTTTTGAATAGCCTTAGGGTGCGTTTAAAGGAATTTAGGGGGCAGTATTATTTGCGCGTTTTTAGTTTGTATCTTTTAATGCTCACTGAAACGCTTTTTTTATGGGGGAGTAAAATTTCTGGCGCTAATGAAAAATTATTAAACCGGCATTTCTTGGCTAAAGAAGTCGCCACAGCCTTGCAATTAAGGGGTATCCATCAAATCCGCACTAACGATAAACAACTCGCTTTAAGGCTCCAATTTTATGGTATTAGAGAGGGGGGGAGGTTAAGACTGATTAACACTAAAATTTCTAAAAAACGCCCGGATATTACAATCATCTACGCTGATAAAATTCTACAATCCTATAGTTTGGTGCGCCATTAAATTAATTCTTTAAAAAGCGTTTTATCTAAAAAACGATAAAATGCACTCTAAAAATAAATAAAATACGCGAGAAAAATCATGAGACTCAAACTAACCCATATAAACCATATAAGCCATAAGATTGCTAACGACTTTATCCATTCAAAACTATTAGAATTAAAAGCCCCTAGGGAATTATTGTGTGAATTGATAGAAGGGATTTTGGAAAAAAGCGTTAAAAAAGAAAACGCCATTGATGAGCAAGCCAGAGAGCTTTTAGAAGAAAACACCGATGAGATAGAATTCATGCGGATGGATGAAAGGCAGCTTTTTTGGATGATTAAAAGACAGATCGCTCAAAAAGAGGGCTTTCATTTGTTTTGGGAAGAAAGGTGCAGCGATTTATCGCACCAGATTTTGAACAAAATCTTAGATGAAGATTTGATCATGTTTAGCGTGTCTGAAAATTTGATAAGAAACTTGATTTACAAATCCATTGACACCTATTCTAAAGCGTATGAAAGCATTGAAAATGAAGTGCATGAAAAAATCAAGCATTACAAACGCAAACTCCCCGTAGGGAGCGATGAATACGAGTTGGTGTTTGAAAGGCTCTATGAAGAAGAATTAAGACGCAAGGGCTTTTTATAATGGTCTCTCTCTATTTAGAAAACGGGCTTTTTTTACAAGCGCAAAGTTTTGGGGCTAGCGGCACGCAAGTGGGCGAACTTGTTTTTAACACTTCCATGAGCGGCTATCAAGAAGTCATTAGCGACCCTAGCTATAAGGGGCAATTCGTGGTTTTTAGCATGCCTGAAATTGGGGTTGTGGGTGCTAATTCTAAAGATGATGAATCCTTTTTTTCATGCGCAGGGGTTTTAGCGCGCCATTACAACGAATTTTTTTCTAATTCAAGGGCAGATTTTAGCTTGAGCGCTTATTTAAAAGAGCGCGGCGTTTTAGGGATTTGTGGCGTTGATACCAGGAGTTTGATCAAAACCTTACGCCATCATGGGTGCTTGATGATGGTCGCTTCCACGATAGAGCATGACAAAAACAAGCTTGAAGAAATTTTAAAAAACGCTCCTAAAATTTCTCACTCCCCCTTAGTGTCTAGCGTTTCTACGCCAAAAATCATCACGCACCAACGCGCTACTTTTGATTTCAAAACCCTAGATTACAAGCCTTTTGATGAAAAAACTCCGCATAAAATTATCGCCGTGCTAGACTTTGGGGCTAAGGGCAACATTTTAAACGAGCTTCAAAATGTGGGGTTAAAAGCCCTTATTTACCCGCACCACACTAAAGCTAGCGAGCTGATTAAAGCCTATGAAAAAAAAGAAATTAGCGGGATTTTTCTTTCTAACGGCCCCGGCGATCCTTTGAGCTTGCAGCAAGAAATTGGCGAAATCAAACAACTCATTGACGCTAGAATCCCCATGTTTGGCATTTGCTTAGGGCATCAATTGCTCTCTATCGCGCAAGGCTACCCTACTTACAAGCTCAAATTTGGCCATCATGGGAGCAACCACCCCGTTAAAAACCTAAAAACAAACGCCGTTGAAATCACCGCGCAAAACCACAACTATTGCGTCCCTGAAGAAATTGAAGAAATCGCTGTTATCACGCACCGCAATCTTTTTGACAACACCATTGAGGGCGTGCGTTATAAAAACGCTCCCATTATTTCTGTCCAGCACCACCCAGAAAGCAGCCCCGGCCCCAAAGAGAGCCATTATATTTTTAAAGAATTTGTGGGATTGTTAAAGGATTTTTAGGGGTTTTTAAAACAGCGATTATAGAGGCTGAAAAGCGCTTTAAAAATAGATTTAAATCTTTTTATCAAAAAATCTCGCATTTACTCTAAATTAGTTCTCTTGCAATAGTATTCTCTTGCAATAATTGTTATTGTTATTGCGACAAAACTTTTAGAAGGAGTTATTATGGGAAGTATCGGTAGTATGGGCAAACCTATTGAAGGGTTTTTAGTGGCAGCCATTCAGTTTCCTGTGCCAATTGTCAATAGCCGTAAGGACATTGATCACAATATTGAAAGCATTATCAGAACCTTGCATGCGACTAAAGCGGGGTATCCAGGAGTGGAGCTTATCATTTTCCCTGAGTATAGCACGCAAGGTTTGAATACCGCTAAGTGGCTTAGTGAAGAGTTTTTATTAGATGTCCCGGGTAAAGAGACAGAGCTATACGCTCAAGCGTGTAAAGAGGCGAAAGTTTATGGTGTTTTTTCAATCATGGAACGCAATCCTGATTCTAACAAAAACCCCTACAACACCGCCATTATTATTGATCCGCAAGGTAAAATCATTTTAAAATACCGCAAGCTATTCCCATGGAATCCCATTGAACCATGGTATCCTGGGGATTTAGGAATGCCTGTGTGCGAGGGTCCGGGCGGATCAAAATTAGCCGTGTGCATTTGCCATGACGGCATGATTCCAGAGCTCGCTAGAGAAGCGGCCTATAAAGGGTGCAATGTGTATATCCGCATTTCAGGCTATAGCACTCAAGTCAATGATCAGTGGATTTTGACCAACCGCTCCAACGCATGGCACAATTTGATGTATACCGTGAGCGTGAATTTAGCCGGCTATGATAATGTCTTTTACTACTTTGGTGAGGGGCAAATCTGTAACTTTGATGGCACGACTCTTGTTCAAGGGCACCGCAACCCTTGGGAGATTGTAACCGGGGAAATCTATCCTAAAATGGCAGACAACGCTCGCTTAAGCTGGGGCTTAGAAAACAACATTTACAACCTAGGCCATAGAGGGTATGTGGCTAAACCGGGCGGAGAACATGACGCAGGCTTAACCTACATCAAAGACTTAGCCGCTGGTAAATACAAATTGCCTTGGGAAGATCACATGAAAATCAAAGATGGCTCTATTTATGGCTACCCTACCACCGGTGGGCGTTTTGGGAAATAATCCCTAACCTTGTATTTTTACTAGAACCTGTTTTTAAAGGTTCTAGTGTCCCCCCTATTTTAATTTTTTCAATCAATTTTTACGAATAGTCTTCTATTTATTGTAGAACATGTAAAAAACCCATAATAAGCGTAAGCCCCCATAAAGCGATATAGCCCACACAAAACCATGTTATTTTTGATAAAGACCACCACCACATTGTAGATGATAGAGCGCTAAAATCCATAATAATGCCATAGCCAAAATAGATCATTCCCGCTAAACATGCCAATTTATGAGCATGGTAGTAAGTGCTAATCCCAAAACCACCACCAAGATTGATAAAAGAATACGAGACCAAGACCCCATGACAACTCCTTAAACATCAAATGCTAGAGTATATCGTTTTTTTTGTTTGTCAAGGGGTTTTATCAGTCAGTGGATAGTGTTTTAATATTTATAAAACAATAGCGTTTATAACGATGCAATTTCAGCCCCTAATTTTAGCGCCCCTAACAAGCCTTCCACATTCAGCCCCAACCCCACGCTTAAATTCTCGCTTGAGCTTTTAATATAGGGCCTATGAAAGTCTTCTAACCGCACACAGCCCGCGCTTTCTTGCCACAATCCGCTCTCTAAATATTTTTCTATCTCGCTAGGATCAAACGCCTTTAAACGCGCTCTAAAAACCGACAGATCCAGCCATTCTAATTTAGGAGAAATCAATGCAGAGCAGGTTAAAACCTCTATTTCATTGCCATTTTGGCGTTTTAAAAATTCAAGGGCTTCTCGCTTGTTTTTAGCTTTTCGTTGCATGCGATTACCCACGCTCACCACGCTATCAGCCACCACGATAACGCAATTATTCGCAAGTAACTCTTTAGCTTTTTCCAATTTCCCCTTGCACGCCAAATAGACAAACTCCCTAGGGTCTGTGGTTTTTAGGCTTTCTTCATCAAAATAGAGCGTTTTTTGTTCAAACTTAATCCCATGCTCTTTTAAAAGATTCGCCCTAGCACTAGATTGAGAGCCTAAAATAAGCTCCATGCTATCCCTCTAAAGCTTTAAGAGCGGTATTTTTCGCTAAATTGAGCGCGGCTTGCAAATTTTCAATATCCTTGCCCCCAGCACTCGCAAAATCATCTCTCCCGCCCCCTTTGCCCCCTAAAATTTGCGCCACTTCATTAGCCCATGCGTTCGCTTTTATGGGGGCGTTTTTCACCCCGCATGCGAGATTTATGCACTCATTTTCTTTTTTAAACACCATAGCGAGCAATCTTTCATGCTTACTTTTCAATCGATCAATCATTTCTTTAATGTCGCCTTGCTCCACTACGCCCACCACCAAACTCACGCCATGGATTTTTTCAACCGGTAAATCCATAGAAACGGGGGCTTTTTGGCTGTTTTTCACGCTCTCTTTAAGCTTGTTGATGCCGGCTATGACATCGTTATTTTTCAATAAAGTCTTAGCGTTTTTAAGCTCTTTATTTTCTTCTTTAGCCAGTTGGTAAAAGGCTTTCCCGCACACCGCTTCAATGCGTCTGACCCCACTACTCACCCCGCTTTCTTTTACAATCCTAAACCCCCCAATCAGCCCGGTATTTTCCACATGAATGCCCCCACACAATTCAATGGACGCTTCTTTAAAGCTCACCACCCGCACATTTTCAGCGTATTTTTCACTGAATAACGCTAACGCTCCCTTATCTTTGGCTTGGTTTAAAGGCATATGCTCCACATGGCTTGTCAAATGCTTGAAAATTTGAGCGTTGACTAGATCTTCTACTTTTTCTAGCTCTTCATCATTGAGCGCTTTAGCATGCGAAAAGTCAAAGCGCAATCGTTTGGATTCCACTAAACTCCCCGCTTGACTCACATGCGAGCCTAAAACTTCTCTTAAAGCGCTCTGCAATAAATGCGTCGCGCTATGGTGTTTGGCGATTTCTAAGCGATCATCGCTCACTTGCGCGATCACTTGATCGCCTTTTTTTAGCGCTTTTTTGATTTCAAGGAGCGAAAAATTAAGCCCAAAAAAGTTTTTTGTATCTAACACTATAGCCGCTTCTTCATTGTCTTTAAAAAGCACGCCCCTATCGCCTATAGCCCCCCCACCTTCTGCATAAAAAGGGGTTTTTTCTAACAAGACCCAGACTTCTTGGTTAGGATTTGCCTCTGTTATTTCTTTAAAACCGCTATCAAAAAACCCTAAAACTTTAGCAGGACATTCTGTCGTTTCATACCCCACAAATTCATTAGGCGCATAAGCGTTTAAAATAGTGCTAAAATCGGCGTTGTTTTGCTTGCCTTTCCATGAGGCTTTAGAGCGTTTCACTTGCTCTTGCATGCAATTTTCAAAGCCTTGCATATCCACACACGCCCCATGACTTCTTAGCATGTCGTTTGTTAAATCCAAAGGAAAACCAAAAGTGTCATAAAGCTTGAAAGCGATCTTGCCATCAAAGATTTTATTTTCATTCAAATGCTTTAAAGACAAGTTAAACAATTCCATGCCAGATTCCAAAGTCTCTAAAAAGCGCTCTTCTTCTTCAAAGCACTCTTTCATCACTATTTCTTTAGATTCTTTCAAATACGCATGCACGTTAGAAAATTGCTCGCACACCACGCCCACGACTTTGTATAAAAACGCTTCTTTCAAGCCCATTAAATACCCATGCCTTAAGGCTCGCCTTAAAATGCGCCTTAAAACATAGCCACGGCCTTCTTTATTGAAATGCACCCCTTGAGCGAGCAAGAACGCCACCGCCCTTGCGTGATCGGCCACTACCCTAAAGCTTGGCTGGAACTCGCTCGCATAATCCAAACCTGTAAGCTCGCTGATTTCTCCCATTAAGGGTGCAAATAATGAAGAATCAAAATTATTGAGCTTATGTTCTAATAGCGCTTGCACCCTTTCTAATCCCATGCCTGTATCAATGCTAGGCTTTGGCAAGGGGGACAAAACGCCATCATTAGAGCGTTCGTATTGCATGAACACCAGATTCCAAATTTCTAAAAACCTATCGCCCTCGCCCCCAAAATAATCCTCGCTCCCCTTAAAGTGTTTTTCGCCCTGATCAATGTAGATTTCACTGCAAGGCCCGCAAGGCCCGCTATCGCCCATTTGCCAGAAATTATCCTTATCGCCCATTTTTTTAATCCTATCAACAGGCACAAACTTTTCCCATAGCTTAACGGCTTCATCGTCTTTTTCATGCACGCTGATGTATAAATCTTTAGGCTTAAACCCTAAATTTTTGGTTACAAATTCCCACGCAAACAAGATCGCTTCTTCTTTGAAATAATCCCCAAAAGAGAAATTCCCTAGCATTTCAAAAAGTGTGTGGTGCCTTGCGGTATAACCGACATTTTCCAAATCGTTATGCTTGCCGCCTGCACGCATGCACAATTGCGAGCTTGTCGCTCTAGGGATGCTAGGGCGTGGCACCATCCCGGTAAAAATATCTTTAAATTGCACCATGCCGGCATTGGTAAAAAGCAAGGTGGCATCATTAGGCACTAAAGGCATGCTAGGATAAATCTCATGCCCCTTATTTTGAAAAAATTGTAAAAATTCGTTGCGAATATCCATGGGTATTCCCTTTTGTCGTTTTATTGCGCCTTTTAAGGCTATTTTATAGCTCTTTTAAGTTGTTTTTTTAAAAAGATAGTTTATTATACTTTAAACATCCAAAATTAAAGGAGAAAACCATGTTCCATGAATTTAGAGACGAAATTAGCGTGTTAAAAGCGAATAATCCGCATTTTGATAAGATTTTTGAGAAACACAACCAGCTTGATGACGACATCAAAACCGCTGAGCAACAAAACGCTAGCGACGCTGAAATCAGCCACATGAAAAAACAAAAATTAAAATTAAAAGATGAAATCCACGGCATGATCATAGAATATAGAGAAAAGCAAAAATCTGAGCACGCTTAAGGTTTAGTTCATCTTTGTGAAAACACGCTAAAACGCTTTTTAAAAAGAGTGTTTTGGCTTGTCGCTTGGTTAGCACTTAACGCTTTGGTTTTGAATTGAAGCGTTAGGTTGCTTTCAGCTTTATTCCCACTATAAGCTTTATTAATATTTTAATGTTCTTTACATTTTTAAAAAATGGGTTTTTAAAACTTTGTTTTATCGTTCTAGCTCTCATTTTATCGTAAAACTTATTTTATTAAAGTTTCGTTTTATTAAAGTTTTATTTTATTTTCTTAAAGAGATAGGAAGTATTTGAAATCATTCTCCCCCTTTTAATCTCCAACTTAACCCCCCTATAAAAAAAGCGCTTTTTAAAAACTATCGCTTAAATTAGCGTCAAGTTTTCCACTAACCAAATCGTCAAAAACGCTAAAAAAGATTTTTCATTAAAATCCCCCAAAAAAAAAGGGTTTAAAAAAAGAGGGTTCAAAAACAAAGAATTAAAAAAAGGGAGTTTAAAAAAGAGAGTTCAAAAAAACAAAGGGTTTAAGAAAAGAGGGTTTAAGAAAAGAGGGTTTAAGAAAAGAAATCTCTCAATAAGAAGCCCCCTAAAACAAAGGGTTCAAAAAACAAAGGGTTCAAAAAAAAAAAGAGAGAGAATTTAAAAAAGAAACCCCTTAAAAAAGAAGCTCTCCTAAAACAAAGGGTTTAAAGAAAAAGGGGGTTCAAAAAACAAAGGGTTTAAAACAAAGGGTTCAAAAAAAGAAAAAGAAAGTTCAAAAGAAACCCCTTAAAAGAGAGAGTTCCACAAAGGGTTTAATGTGAGCTTTTAGTAAGCGAACACATAATTCAAATACACGCTATAAAGCC
>NZ_JACTAX010000011.1:0-60015 GCF_014496485.1 Helicobacter pylori
TGGGCTTAAAGATCCCTTTAGCGGTCAATTCCTTTTATGAAACGCATGGCAAAGGGCTAAACACTTCCCTCTTTTTCAAACGCCTTGTGGTGTTCAACGTGAGTTATGTTTATAGTTTTTAGGGGGGGTAGAAATAAGCACCCCTTACATGCTTTAAGTGTATCGCAATCTTTGAATTTTAAAAACTAGATTCAGTTTTTTTGTCTCAAATGATGGACACTCTCGCCCCCAAGACCATAATTATTAGAATCGACCTCATCTATAATAACCACAATAGAAGCCTTATTTTTGTTTAACACCTTAACCATCAAATCTGAAACCCCTTCAATCAATTGCTGTTTTTGCTCATTTGTTGGCCCTCCATTTTCTGGCACAAGTTTGATATTGATAAACGGCATGTTATTCCTTTAATTTGAGATAACGCATTATAGCGTTTTTATTTAAACGCTTTATTAGCACCTTTCATCATTAAACCCTCTTTTAAAAAACAATAAAAGCCCTTTTAGTGGCTTTCAAGTCAAGTTAAGTTTGATATACTAACAAAATGAATACTTATAAAAACAGCTTGAATCACTTTTTAAATTTAGTGGATTGTTTAGAAAAGATCCCCAATGTGGGTAAAAAGTCCGCCTTTAAAATGGCGTATCATTTGGGTTTGGAAAACCCTTATCTGGCGCTCAAAATCACGCACGCTTTAGAGAACGCCCTAGAAAACCTTAAAACATGCACATCTTGTAACGCGCTCAGTGAGAGTGAGGTTTGTGAGATTTGCTCTGATGAGAGCCGACAAAATTCTCAGCTTTGCATGGTTTTACACCCAAGAGATGTGTTTATTTTAGAAGATTTAAAGGACTTTTTAGGGCGCTATTATGTGTTAAATTCTATAGAAGAAGTGGATTTTAACGCCCTAGAAAAACGCCTGATTGAAGAAAACATTAAAGAAATCATTTTTGCTTTCCCTCCCACTTTAGCTAATGATTCTTTAATGCTTTATATTGAAGATAAATTACAACGATTCCATCTCACTTTCACTAAAATCGCTCAAGGCGTGCCTACTGGAGTGAATTTTGAAAACATTGACTCCGTTTCGCTCTCAAGGGCGTTTAATTCAAGGATCAAAGCATGAATTTAAACTTTATGCCCCTATTGCATGCTTATAACCATGCGAGCATTGATTTTCATTTCAATTCTAGCGCTAGGGATTTTTGCGTGCATGAAGTGCCTTTGTATGAATTTAGCAACACAGGCGAACATGCCGTTATTCAAGTGAGGAAAAGCGGTTTAAGCACTTTGGAAATGCTTCACATTTTTTCTCAAATTTTAGGGGTAAAAATCGCTGAATTGGGTTATGCGGGCTTGAAAGATAAAAATGCACTGACGACTCAATTCATCTCACTCCCTAAAAAATACGCCCCTTTATTAGAAAAAAATACGCATAATTTGCAAGAAAGAAACCTTAAAATCCTGTCTTTGAATTACCATCACAATAAAATCAAATTAGGGCATTTAAAGGGGAATCGCTTTTTTATGCGTTTTAAAAAAATGACCCCCCTAAACGCTCAAAAAACAAAGCAGGTTTTAGAACAAATCGCGCAGTTTGGCATGCCTAATTATTTTGGTTCGCAACGCTTCGGGAAGTTCAATGACAACCATAAAGAAGGGTTAAAAATCTTGCAAAATAAAACGAAATTCGCCCATCAAAAATTAAACGCTTTTTTAATTTCAAGCTATCAAAGTTATTTGTTTAACTCGCTTTTAAGCAAACGACTAGAAATCAGTAAAATCATTAGCACTTTTAGCTTAAAAGAAAATTTAGAATTTTTTAAACAAAAAAATTTAAGCGTCCATTCAAACACCCTAAAAGCCCTTAAAAACCAAAATCACCCCTTTAAAATCCTAGAAGGCGATGTGATGCGCCATTACCCTTATGGGAAGTTTTTTGATGCTTTAGAATTAGAAAAAGAAAGCGAAAGGTTTTTGAAAAAAGAAGCTGTGCCTACAGGGTTACTAGACGGCAAAAAAGCTCTTTATGCAAAAAATTTGAGTTTTGAAATTGAAAAAGAATTCCAGCATAACCTTTTAAATAGCCATGCTAAAACGCTAGGATCCAGGCGGTTTTTTTGGGTGTTTGCAGAAAATGTAACTTCTCAATACATGAAAGAAAAAGCGCAATTTGAATTGGGATTTTACTTGCCTAAAGGGAGTTATGCGAGCGCGTTGCTCAAAGAAATCAAGCATGAGAAAGGAGAAAATAATGACGAATTTTGAAAAGATTATCGCGCAAAACAGGCTCAAAACGAACGCGGTTTTAGCCACTTACTGCGCGATTTTTGCTTTTATCGGGTTGTTGGTGGATGCTATTAGAATCAACGCTAATGATTTAGGCATAGCCCTTTTTAAACTCATCACTTTTCAAATTTTTCCTACGATCACCATTATCATGTTTTTAGCGGCTTTTGTCGTTATTGTTATTTGTATCCAAAATTTTAGCTCTATCATGTTAAGCGGTGATGAATACAAGCTTATTGATTCAAGCAAGGTTTTAAGCTCTAAAGAAAATCAAATCCATCGCCTTTTGTTAGAGCTTTTAGAAGAGGCTAAGCTTCATTTTGAGCCTAAACTTTATATCATTAACGCCCCTTACATGAACGCTTTTGCGAGCGGATGGAATGAATCCAATTCTCTTATCGCTCTTACAAGTGCTTTAATAGAGAGGTTGGATAAAGATGAATTGAAAGCCGTGATCGCTCATGAGCTCAGCCATATCAGGCACAACGACATTCGCTTAACCATGTGCGTGGGGATTTTAAGCAATATCATGCTGTTAGTGGCTAATTTTAGCGTGTATTTTTTCATGGGGAATCGCAAGAATAGTGGGGCGAATTTAGCCCGAATGATTTTATTACTCTTACAGATCGTTTTACCTTTTTTAACGCTTATTTTGCAAATGTATTTGAGCCGCACACGAGAATACATGGCCGATAGCGGGGCGGCGTTTTTAATGCATGACAATAAGCCCATGATTAGAGCCTTACAAAAAATTTCCAACGACTATGCGAACAACGATTATAAAGAAATAGATAAAAATAGCACCCGATCGGCGGCTTATCTTTTTAACGCTGAAATGTTTAGCACCCACCCTAGCGTTAAAAATCGTATCCAATCCTTAAGAAAGCGTGTGATTTAAATGGAAAATTTTTTCAACCAATTTTTTGAAAACATCGGCGAAGACAAGAATCGAGAAGGTTTGAAAGAGACGCCTAAAAGGGTTCAAGAATTATGGAAATTCTTGTATAAAGGCTATAAAGAAGACCCTAGAGTGGCTTTAAAAAGCGCGTATTTTCAAGGCGTTTGCGATGAAATGATAGTGGCTCAAAACATTGAATTTTACTCCACTTGCGAGCACCATTTGCTCCCTTTTTTTGGGAATATTAGCGTGGGATACATCCCTAAGGAAAAGATTGTAGGCATTAGCGCGATCGCTAAACTCATTGAAATTTATAGCAAACGCCTACAAATCCAAGAAAGGCTGACCACTCAAATTGCAGAAACTTTTGATGAAATCATAGAGCCAAGGGGCGTGATCGTGGTTTGTGAAGCCAAACATTTGTGCATGAGCATGCAAGGGGTGCAAAAACAAAATGCGATCATTAAAACAAGCGTGTTAAGAGGCCTCTTCAAAAAAGACCCTAAAACCAGAGCTGAATTTATGCAACTCTTAAAATCTTAGGTTATAATTCTATGCATGAGTAACCCTAATTTATCCTTTTATTATAATGAGTGCGAGCGTTTTGAAAGCTTTTTAAAAAACCATCATTTACACCTTGAAAGCTTCCACCCTTATTTGGAAAAAGTCTTTTTTGAAATGGTGCTTAATGGAGGTAAAAGATTCCGCCCTAAGCTTTTTTTAGCCGTGCTTTGTGCGTTAGTGGGTCAAAAAGATTATTCTAACCAGCAAACAGAATATTTTAAAATCGCTTTAAGCATTGAATGCTTGCACACTTATTCGCTCATCCATGACGATTTACCATGCATGGATAATGCCACTTTAAGGAGAAACCACCCCACTTTACACGCTAAATACGATGAAACCACAGCCGTTTTAATCGGCGATGCGCTCAACACTTATTCTTTTGAATTGCTTTCAAACGCTTTACTAGAAAGCCATATCATTGTGGAATTAGTCAAAATCTTAAGCGCTAATGGGGGGATTAAAGGCATGATCTTAGGGCAGGCTTTGGATTGCTATTTTGAAAACACGCCCTTAAATTTAGAGCAACTCACTTTCTTACACGAGCATAAAACCGCTAAATTGATTAGTGCGAGTTTGATGATGGGGCTTGTTGCAAGCGGTATTAAAGATGAAGAGCTTTTTAAATGGCTTCAGGCTTTTGGGTTAAAAACGGGTCTTTGTTTTCAAGTGTTAGATGATATTATAGATGTTACACAAGATGAAGAAGAAAGCGGTAAAACCACTCATTTAGACAGCGCTAAAAACAGCTTTGTGAATTTATTGGGGCTAGAGAAGGCGAATGATTACGCTCAAACTTTAAAAACAGAAGTTTTAAACGATTTAAATCTACTAAAACCCGCTTATCCTTTATTGCAAGAAAATTTAAACGCATTATTGAACACTCTATTTAAAGGCAAGACATGAAAAAAATTTTACTCACCAACGATGATGGCTACCATGCAAAAGGCATTAAAGCTTTAGAACAAGCTTTAGAAGAAATGGCAGAAATCTATGTGGTCGCCCCCAAGCATGAAAAAAGCGCATGTTCGCAATGCATCACGATCACCGCGCCTTTAAGAGCGGAGAAAATTAAAGGCAAAGAAGGCAGGCATTACAGGATTGATGATGGCACGCCAAGCGATTGCGTGTATTTGGCGATCAATGAGCTTTTTAAACATGTTTGTTTTGATTTGGTGATTTCAGGGATCAATCTTGGATCTAACATGGGCGAAGACACGATTTATTCGGGAACGGTGGCCGGAGCGATTGAAGGCACGATTCAGGGCGTGCCTTCCATTGCGATTTCTCAAATCCTTTCCAACAAAAACACCCCTTTCAGTTTTGATCTAGCTCAAAAGATCATCCAGGATTTAGTCCAAAGCGTTTTCACCAAAGGCTACCCTTTAAAAGGGCGCAAACTCCTAAATGTGAATGTCCCTAATTGCTCCTTACAAGAATATCAGGGCGAACGCATCACCCCTAAGGGCTATAGGCTGTATAAAAAAGAAGTGCATAAACGCACAGACCCCAAAAATGAAAGCTATTTTTGGTTAGGGTTGCACCCTTTAGAATGGCAAAAGCGCGAAAATGAAGACAGGCTCTCTGATTTTGACGCTATCGCTTCAAACCATGCCTCTATCACGCCTTTAAATTTAGACTTAACCAGTTATGATGATTTAAAAAGCTTGGAATCTTGGCATGAGGGAATGTTAAAGTGATTAAAAAGCACCGCTTGGCTTTTTTAGGGCTAATTGTTGGGGTGTTTTTTTTCTTTAGCGCATGCCAGCACCGCTTGCACATGGGGTATTATTCAGAAGTTACAGGGGATTATTTGTTCAACTATAATTCCACTATCGTGGTGGCTTATGACAGAAGCGATGCGATGACTTCTTATTATATCAATGTGATTGTTTATGAATTGCAAAAATTAGGCTTTTACAATGTCTTCACGCAAGCGGAATTCCCGCTAGATAAAGCCAAAAACGTGATCTATGCGCGCATTGTCCGCAATATCTCGGCCGTGCCGTTTTATCAATACAATTACCAACTGATCGATCAAGTCAATAAGCCTTGTTATTTTCTTGGGGGACAGTTTTATTGCTCCCAAACCCCTACGGATTATTACGCTATCAATGGCTTTAGCGAGCAAATTTTAATGAGCGCTAATTCGCATTTTATTTTGGATTGGTATGATGTGGTGCTGCAAAAACGGGTTTTATATGTAGATGGGAGCGTGAGCGGAAGGACTTGCGGCTATCAGATGCTTTATAGGGATTTGATTAAAAGCACGATCAAACGCATTGATTTTAACCGCCCTGAACGCTACTACTACAATTTAAGACTGCCCCTTTATCAGCCATGTTATAGGCAATGAGCAATGGTTATCAGGCGATTGTATAAATTTTGCGCTAGCCATGTGGTGCGCAATTGCTCTTCTTTAAAATGCGCTCAAAATATCCATGGGCATAATTATGAAGTGGAAGTCTTTATTGAAACCAACCGCTTGGATAACGCGAACATGGCGTTAGATTTTGGACTGATGCAACAAGAAATGCAAGTTTTCATTGAGTCGTTTGACCATGCCCATCATTTTTGGGATAAAGAAAGCGTTGAGTTCCAGCGTTTTATAGAAAATCATTGCGTGCGTTACGTGAAATGCTCGTTTAATTTGAGCGCGGAGAGTTACGCTCTTATGTTTTTATACTACCTTTCAAGGATTTTACAAAAAAGCGTTTTTTCTAATAATGAAGGGGAGTTAAAAATCTCTAGCGTGCGCGTGCATGAGACTAAAAACGGCTACGCTGAAAGCTTTTTAAAAGATTTAGAAAACCCTCATTTTAAATCTTTAGTGCATGATCATTGCGTCTCTTTCTCGCAAGGCATTCAAAGTTTGTGGCATGATAAGGATTTTTTCCATAAAATCATCAGCGATGAAAAACAATGCTTTTTTCACGCTAAGCCCTTACACCAGATCCCTTAAAAATGAAACTCCCGGTCGTTGAGAGCTTTTTTTCCTTACAAGGTGAAGGAAAAAACATAGGCAAGCCCAGTCTTTTTTTGCGCTTAGGGGGGTGTAACCTTTCATGCAAAGGCTTTAATTGTAAAACCCCATTCAATGATGAAATCCTAACAGGTTGCGATAGTTTGTATGCGGTGCATCCTAAATTCCAAACATCTTGGGATTATTACAATGAGCCTAAGCCCTTGATTGAACGATTAGTTAATTTAGCCCCTAGTTATAAACATTTTGATTTCATTCTCACAGGCGGGGAGCCAAGTTTGTATTTTAATAACCCTATTTTATTGAGCGTTTTAGAACATTTTTATCGCCAAAAAATCCCTTTATGTGTAGAGAGTAATGGTTCTATTTTTTTTGAATTTAGCCCTATTTTAAAAGAATTGCATTTCACCCTAAGCGTCAAACTCTCTTTTTCTTTGGAGGAAGAAAGCAAGCGGATCAACCTCAAAGCCTTACAAAATATCTTAAATAACGCTAAAAGCGCGCATTTTAAATTTGTTTTAGAGAGCAAAAACGCTATTCAATCTATCGCAGAAATTCAAAACCTTTTGAAACAACTCTCCTTAAAAAATAATGAAATCTTTTTAATGCCCTTAGGCACAAATAACAACGAGCTAGACAAAAATCTAAAAACCCTAGCCCCCCTAGCCATAAAGCATGGTTTCAGGCTGAGCGATAGGCTTCATATCCGCTTGTGGGATAATCAAAAAGGGTTTTAAAAAGTTAATCATGACCATCAAAGTTTTTTCGCCCAAATACCCCACTGAATTAGAAGAATTTTACGCTGAGCGCATCGCTGACAACCCTTTAGGGTTTATCCAACGCTTGGATCTTTTGCCTAGCATTAGCGGGTTCGTTCAAAAATTGCGCGAGCATGGCGGGGAATTTTTTGGAATGAGAGAGGGTAACAAGCTCATTGGGATTTGCGGGCTTAATCGTATCAATGAAACAGAAGCAGAGCTGTGTAAATTCCACATAAATACCGCTTATCAATCCCAAGGGTTGGGTCAAAAACTCTATGAGAGCGTGGAGCGATACGCTTTTATTAAAGGCTATACTAAAATCTCTTTGCATGTGAGCAAGAGTCAAATCAAGGCATGCAACCTCTATCAAAAGCTGGGTTTTGTGCGTATCAAAGAAGAGGATTGCGTGGTGGAGTTGGGCGAAGAGACTTTGATTTTCCCTACTCTTTTTATGGAAAAGATCCTGTCTTGATTGGCGCATCCATTTGAAACACGCCTTTTAACCATCAAACTTTTATCAACACAGCCTAATTAATGCTAAATAGTCCCTAAAACAAACGCTTGTTTTTAAAAATTTGTTTCAAGCGCTTCGCAGAGTTTTAGAAGCCCTATTTTAGGGGTTAATGCTAAGATAGGCTATCAAAATTACTTTAATGATTTCATAGGGTTAGCTTATTATGGCATCATCAAATACAACTACGCTAAAGCGAGCAGTGAGAAAGTCCAGCAATTGAGCTATGGCGGTGGGGTGGAATTGTTGGTGGATTTCATCACCACTTACTCCAATAAAAATAGGGGTTAGGGGATTTTAATGAGATTGCAGAGGGGAATATAATATTCCCCCACCCCCTTAAGAGTTTTACAACAAAATGAGATCCAAAACGAAAAAATTTTATCATCACCAAAACCCACCAACGCTATCGGCTAAGTTTTGATTGAATCACTCAAAGGTTTGCGCTTCTTTCATGCCGTGGGCGACACTTCGTGTTGGGGGTTAGATTTGTTGTAAATTGGTGCCATTAAAAGCGATACGATAAAAGCGATTAAAGCAACCACAAAAATATAAAAGCTTAGACCATAACTTTGCAAGCTTTCAGGCGCTGCTATGGCTTTTGCATTCAACCAGCTTGAAAGTTGAGGGGTAAAGCCAGCGGTTATAGCATAGGCTATGTTATAAGCAAAGGAAATCCCGCTAAAACGGATTTTAGCGCTAAACACATCGCTCATGAAAATGGGACAAAAATTCATAATGCCCGCGCAAAAGCAGGCTAAAAAGTATAAAACTATGGTATTGATTAAACTTGGTGCGTTAGAATAAAATTCCTTAAAGAATAAAAAGCCAAAAAACCCAAAGGCCACACTAAAAGCCATACAAACTTTGTGCGGTTTGATTTTATCAGCCAAAAACCCGGTTAAAATAATAGAACTTACAATACCAACAAGTCCTAAAATTTGAAAATAGGTTTTTTCAAACGGAGTGAAATGAAAATTGGGATGCGTAAGAGTAAAATTGGGAACAAAAAGGATAAAAATCAAAATACAAGCGGTTAAAACCCAAGTGATAAGCATGGAGATTGATATACCAAAGAGAGAATTTTTAAACACCTCTTTAAGCGGGAATTTGACTAAGGCATTGTCCTGCTTCATTTGCTGAAAAACAGGAGTTTCTTCTAAAAAGCGCCTCAAATACACAGAAATGATACCAAAAATCCCTCCAAGCCCAAAAGCAACCCTCCAAGCCCAAGCTTCAACAACAGGCTTGTCAAAAACCATGTAAATCCCCATATAAACCAAACTCCCAAGCAAAATCCCAGAAACTACGGAAGCGGTTAAAAAACCGATATAAGTGTTTTTTTGTCCTTGCGGGGCATGTTCATGGACAAAAACCCAAGCGCCAGGCAATTCGCCACCCACAGCGACGCCTTGACAAATCCTAACAAGCACCAAAAAAACAGGAGCTATGTAACCAAGATAATGAGCGTTTTTAGGGGTAAGCCCCATGCTATCCACGCCAAAACCCACCAAATGATTAAAAGTTGGCATCAAAGCTAGTGCAAAGGTTGGGATCACCATTAATAAAATAGAGAGCATGAACATGTTTTTACGGCCAAATCTATCCCCAAAGTGGGCCATCACTATGCCACCAAGCGGGCGTGCCAGATAACCTGCAGCAAAGATACCATAAGTGTTGATTTCAGACCAAATGGGGCTAAGCGTGTTTGGGAAAAAGTGTTTGGCAATGATACTTGTAAAAAATACAAAGATAATAAAATCGTAAAATTCTAAAGTCCCACCAAGCGAAGACAATCCTAAGATTTTCACCTCTTTTTTGCCTAAATATTTCATTAATTACCCTTTCAATTATCCTTTCACTAAGGCTATCGCCCTGTTTTAAACTTGTCATTTTGAAACTAAGATTGATAGAATTAATGTTATATAGCTACCCCACACCTTAACGGCATTTTTTAGATAACAAACATTAAATGAAATTTGATTAGCGTTCAAAAAGTGGGTTATTCTATCTTTTTTATCATTAAACACCACTTAAACAAGTTTAAATTTTGTTTACCCATTTTGTCAAAACGCTTTACCCGATTCTATCAGCCAAAAAAATACTCCTATTAAGACTTGGGTAATAACGCTTCTTTTAATCTTTCAATGATAGCTTCTTCTCTTTTTTCACGAAATTCCTTGATATTTTCCCATTCTAATTTTAAATTAGGGTCAATATAATTTCTTTTTTTATACTCTTCTATGGCTCGCTCATCTTTATATTCTTCTTTGAGCCACACCTCAGGGTCTTTATCCTTTTTAGCGCTGTTTTCTTGGCCTTCTAAAAGCTGGAGATTAAATAAATAATCCCTCCACCCATAGAAATCTTGATTTAATTTTTTATTTTTCTCATTAAACTTGGACTTTGGATAAATATGGTCTATATGAAAAATGGTGGTCTTATAGTTCAAGTTTGGGTATAAGATTTGCAAGATAGGAAAGACTAAAGCATGGCTACTAAAACACATCATTTCTTCTATAGCATCGTTAGTGATTTTTAAAGGCCATGTTTGGTGTTTGGCTAAATTGTGGTTGAATGATTCAAAGGTTTTCACATCCTTCATGCTATGGGCTATGTTGTTTAATTTTGTATCCGTTGAAGGAGTGAAATAACTCGTGATTTGAGCGTTACGGACAAATTTTAGGGCTTGTTCTTTATCGTTCTCATTCATTTTTGGATTTAAAAAATAAAAATAAGCTAAACTGGATAAAATATAAGCTGAACCTAGATAGTCGGCATAACCAAAAGTTTCTAATAGTTTTGCAGCATTATAAATGCTCTCTGTAATTTTTTCCCAATTGTCTTCAATCTCTTTGATATTTTTTTTATTAAAATTTTTTAATTCAAAAGTAGTGTCTTTGCCAATGAGAAGCAAACAGGTTTTTAGCACCTGGTCTTGCTTCATGTTTGGAAAGCCTCTGTCTTTTAAAGCGTCCACTAGCTCATTCATTTTTTCTCTAATATCGCTTGAAAAGCTCAAAATAGACATCAATAAATCAGAATAGCTTAACTTAACCCCGCCACTATTGACACGGATAAAGATATTTAAAACTTTATTAAGATTTTTTTCTGTTTCTTCAAAAAATGAAATGAGTTGTTTGTCGTGAAAAGCTTTGTTTAGTGTTTCTAGTAATTCCAATTCATTACCTTTTAAACCATGTTCGTTCGCATAATTCCAAACATTTTTCAACCCTAAAATATCCCCCACCTTAAACCAGAAATGTTTTTTATCATTCTCAGGCTTTTGAGCATGAAATTCAAACTCGTAATTGTCTTCTGGATTGTCCATGTTTGGCTGGTGTTTCAAGTTCAAATACAAACGCTTCTCTTCATAAGCGTTAGGGTTGTTGATTTTAGCGTTCTTTTTCTTAAGCGTTGCCTTTAAGCCCGATATAAAGCGAGGTTAAACGCTGTTGGCCATCTAAGACAATAGACAAATCATCGCACTTGATTTCTTCAATACGGATTTTTTCATTGTGGGGCTTTCGCGCATCGTAGTTTTCAATGAATTGATAAAGTTGGAAATTGAGTTTATTATTATCTTGTTCGTTACTCGTTGCTATATCTTTTCTTTGTAATTTCCAAAATAAAAAAGAGCCGATAGGATAGCCCCTAAGAATGGAATCAAAAAGTTGCTCTATCTTTTTTTCATCGGCTTTTTTGAGCCACACGTATTCACGCTGAATGTCAGGCAAAAAATAACGCCCATTCAATTCATCTACCACTTCTTTAATGCTCTTATCCAAAAACATACTCATGAGAATCTCCTTATCTTGTATTATTTAGGCTGCATTATAATCAAATATTAGAATGAGCTAACTTTAATTTAAGATTTTTTCCACGCGCTTTTGGATCACTTCTAAAATCAAGCAAAAAAGCCAGTAAATCAAAGCGGCTTCCAAATAAATAGGCAAAAAATCATAGCTGGCGTTCGCTTTTTGCTGCGCGATCCTAAAAACCTCTGCGATAGTGACCACAGAAGCTAAAGAAGTTTCTTTAAAAAGGCTGATGAAAGTGTTACTTAGGCTTGGCGTGGCGACTTTGAGTGCTTGAAAAAAGATGACATGCCAAAAGGTTTGCAAGTAGTTCAAGCCCAAACTCAAGCTTGAATCCCATTGATCTTTAGGGACAGAAAGAAAGCTCGCCCTCAAAGTTTCTGAAGCGTATGCCCCCACATTAAAAGAAAACGCAATAATGCCTGCTGGGATTGGATCCATATAAACCCCAAGGGCGGGCAAGCCATAAAACACGACCACGATTTGGACCAATAAAGGCGTGCCTCTAATGAGCGAGACATAGAAATTCACGCCCGCTAATAAAGCCTTATGAATGAAATGTTTAGGGGGCGCGATTTTAATGAGGGCCACCATAACCGCAATGAATAAGCCCAAAATAAAAGAGATAACCGCTAAAGGCAAAGAAATGCAAAAAGCGGCTTTTAGCATGGGGTAGAAAGCCTCTAATAGTAATTCCAAACGCTCCTTGCTTAAATCTAAAGATTCAAAAAACAAAGACAGATTAGGGCTGGCTGACATCTTTTCCAAAAAATTGTTCGCCTAAGCGTTTTAAAACCCCTTTATTGATCAATCTTTGCATCGCCTGGTTGATAAGCTCTAAAGCTTTTTCTTGGTGCTTGTTAATAACAAAGGAAGCACCCCCATCCTTTTCTTTGGACTCCCATGCGATTTTAAAGGGGCTGTTTTTATGGGTGTTTAGGTAGTTTAAGATCGCTAAAGAACTATTTAAGGTCAAATCGGCTCGTTTTTGCGCCACTAACAACAAAGCTTGCGCCATAGAATCCACCGAAACGATTTGAGCGTCGTATTTAAAAGCGATCTCCCCATAAGTGGAGCTTAAGGTGTTAGCCGCCTTTAAGCCCTTAATATCTTCAATGCCTTTAATGCGGTTTTCATCTTTCCTGACCAGCATGATCGTTCCTGAATAGCTATAAGGCAAGCTTTTGTCAAAAGTCGCTTGGCGTTTTTTAGTCGTCAAACTCACCTGATTAGCGACCATATCAAAACGCCCTGATTTCAAGCCTGTCAGCATAATATCCCATGAAGTTTCGTGGAATTTGATCTTCACGCCAAGCTCTTTAGCCAACTCCCTAGCCACTTCCACATCATAGCCGGTGAGCTTGCCCTCTTTATTATGGTAAGTGAAAGGGGGGTAAATGCCTTCTGTGCCAACGCTGATCGTTTCTTTATTAATAAGTTTTCCATACAGGCTAGAAGCGTTCAAAAAACCCAAAAAAAAGCTTATTACTAATAAAAATAAAACTTTTTTCATTTTATATTTTAATCCTAAATTTTTCAAGCATTCTAGCGCAAAATAAAAATTTTGCATGGTTTGATTTTAAATATAGACACGCTCCAAGCGTTTGGATAGGGTGCTGATGGTTTCATAAGCAATGGTGTTTAAAAGTGCAGCGATTTCGCTTGCGTCATTAGCCTTAGTGCTTTTATCCCCAAATAAGATGACCTCATCGCCCTCTTTAGCTTGAATATTATTGAGTTTGACAAAGCACTGATCCATGCACACCTTGCCAATAAGGGGGGCTAGTTGGTTATTGATCGCTACTTGAATGCGATTGCCTAAAGCGCGCGCTAACCCGTCCGCATACCCTAGCGCTAAAACGCCCACTAAAGTTTCTTCATTGGTATAAAAATGCTCGCCATAGCCAATAAATTCGCCTTTTTTAACGCTTCTGATTTGAACGATTTGCGCTTTTAAACTGATAACATTTTTCAAGATGGTTGGGCATGATTCTTTCATTTCATTAGAGGGGTAAAAACCATAGAGCATGATGCCTGGGCGATAAAGGTTTAAGAAGCGGTTTTCATTCCCGTTACACAAAGAAAGGATGCCGGCAGAATTGTAGGCATGGCGGTATTGGAACTCTATTTTTTGATCCAAAAGTTGCTCTAAAAAAGCGTTAAAGGCTTTCATCTGGTTTTTAGCATGGGTTTTAATCTTAGCGTCAGCGTTGCTTAAATGCGTGAATATCCCCTCTATTTCCAAACCTTTTAAAGCGCGGATTTTTTTAATGGTTTCTATGCTTTTAAAATTAGGCTCTAAACCCAAGCGGTGCATGCCGGTATCAATTTTAAGATGAATTTTTAAGCGTTTTTTGGCTTTTAAAGCCATTTGAGAAAAAATTTCCGCTTGTTCAAGGCTAAAAACCATAGCGCTCAAATCGTTATCAATCAGCATGGAAGCGTTAGCGTTAGGGCTATAACCTAAAATCAAAATGGGGGTTTTAGAAAAATGAGAGCGCAATTCTAAAGCTTCATCTAAGGCCGCTACCCCTAAATAATTAGCCCCTTCTTGTAAAAAAATTTCGCTCGCTTTGATCGCCCCTGCCCCATAAGCGTTCGCCTTGACAACCGCCATGACACAAGCGCCTTTAGGGACAATGCTTTTGACTGCACTAAAATTATGCCTTAAAGAAGCGGTATCCACTTCTACAAAACTCGCCCTTTTTAACATGTTATTTTACTTGTTAGAATGCTTGCTAAAATACCAACGAGTTTCAGAATAAACCACTTTATGCAATAAAATCAAAGCGATTAAATTAGGGATAGCCATAAGCCCATTAGAAAGATCCGCTAAATTCCACACAAAATCAATTTTGGCCATAGCCCCCACCATCACGCTCGCTAAAAAGATCAAGCGGTAATATTTCACTTTTTTTTCACCAAAGGCGTATTCAGTGCATTTTTCCCCATAATAAGCCCAACCAATGATCGTAGAGTAGGCAAAAAAGATCATGGTCAAAAAAATCACCACCGCCCCTAACGAGCCTAGAAAATACTCCGTGCTTTTTAGAGTGAGCAAATTAGCGCTTAATTTTTCCCCATTAGGGAGCAAGGTGTTGTATTCTGGAGCCATTAAAATCACGCTCGCTGTTGCCGAACACACTATTAAGGTTACAATAAAAGTTTGGAGCATGGACACTAAGGCTTGACGCACTGGGTGGCGCGTTTGAGCGCTTGCGGCAATAATGGCTGAGCTCCCCAACCCCGCTTCATTAGAATACAACCCCCTAGCCACGCCCGTTTTTATCATCGTCGCCATTAACGCGCCTGCCGCTCCGCCCACAACGGGTTTAGGGTTAAAGGCTTCTTCAAAAATGAGTTTGATCGCTTGAAGGGCTAAATCAAAATGGCTGACAATAATATAAATGATAGCGATCAAATACAAAAGCACCATAACAGGAGCTAAGTAAGAAGTGAATTTACCAATGGATTTAATCCCCCCTATGACAATGAAAGCGGTTAAAATCGTGAGCAATAAACCTGAAACCCAATTAGGCAGGTTCGCTTGTTCGCTTAAAATGGAAGAAACCGCATTAGATTGCGTCATGTTACCGGTGCCAATGCTCGCAATAATCGTAAAAATCGCAAACGCCATGGCGAGTTTGGGCATGTTAAGGCCGTTTTTAATATAATACATAGGCCCTCCGTTGTATCCAAACGCCCCTTTTTCCCTATATTTCACCGCTAAAATCCCCTCAGAATACTTAGTCGCCATGCCAACAAGCCCGGTAACCCACATCCAAAACACCGCTCCTGGCCCTGCAATGCTGATAGCAGTCGCTACGCCTACGATACTCCCAATGCCTACAGTCGCCCCTAAAGAAAGCATGAGGGCGGAAAATTGCGAAATATCGCCCTTAGATTGGGACTCTTTGTCAAAAAGGATTTTGATCGCATAAAAAATCTTACTGAATTGCAATCCCCTAAGATAAAAGGTTAAAAACAAGCCGGTGCCTACTAATAAAATTTGCATGGGAATCCCCCACACAAAATTAGATAATAAACGCACCACCGAATCAATCGTTTCCATAAAAACTCCTTAATAAACTAGGGTTTAAAAAAGAAATTCCTTAATCCCTAAAAAATGCAGAAAAAAGCATAATATCGGCATTTTTTTCATTCGCTCCGTCTTGGCTTAAATTGGCGATGATTTTACCAATGGCTGGGCCAAAAGTGATACCAAGCCACCCTAGTCCTGTCGCATGGATTAAGTTTTTATAGCGTTTGTCATAGCCCAAATAAGGAATATCATTAGGGGTTAAGGGCCTGAAACCGCACCACTCTGTGGCGTCTTTCATTTCAAAAGGCTGCGTGAAAGCGGCTAAATTCTTTTTCATGTTAGCGATTTGTTCTTTATCAATGAGGGCGTTGTTGGTGTTTAATTCTAATTTAGAAGTGATCCTTACAGTGTCTCTTCGTGGGGTCATTGCCATGAAAATATCCGCAAATAAAGAAGAGGTTTTGGGTTTTAATTCTTCAGGCATTTTAAAGGTGATGCTATATCCTTTAGCCCCCATCATTAAAAAATCGTTCTTGGTTTTTTTAATGAGAGTGGGGTTAGCCCCAGTGGCTAGAATGATTGTTTCTGCTTGGATTTTTTCCTTGTGCGTGATGACGCCATCAATAAGGTTGTTTTTAAACTCAAAATCGATCACTTCTTCATTATAAAGAAACTCCACACCCGCATTTTGTAAATATTCTTGCAAAGAGCGCATCACTTCGCCCGGATCCACATGCGCGTTTTCGGTTAAAAGCACGCTCCCGCAGATATTGTCATTAACAATGGGCATGTATTCTTTGGTCTCTTTGGCACTAAGGATTTTATAAGCGCCACTGTTATCGCAAGTTTTAATCTTTTTTTCAAAACTTTCTTCTAGAGTGTAGATCATTAAAAG
Organism: Helicobacter pylori; assembly: GCF_014496485.1. Classification (GTDB taxonomy): domain Bacteria; phylum Campylobacterota; class Campylobacteria; order Campylobacterales; family Helicobacteraceae; genus Helicobacter; species Helicobacter pylori_DD. The sequence goes on from NZ_JACTAX010000011.1 coordinate 16,762, forward strand.
CCCGTCTTCTTTATACCAAAAATCCATGCCGTCTTTTAGCATTTGATGATACATATCAACACTCAGCCACCCGTAGCGTTCAAACAACGCCATGGTGCGGTGCGTGGACTTAGCGTTCGCGCTTGTCATAAACTTTAAAATCCATTGATAGAGCTTTAAATTAAGCCCAAAATGGAATTTTAAAGGGGCTTGGTTTTTGAGCATGAGCTTTAGGGTGTCTAACACCACACCAGGGCATGAGAGTGGGGCTTTTTTAAACGCAGAAATAAGCCCAGCATTCCCAAAAGAAGTGCCGTTTGTGCCATCGTTTTTTTCAATCACGCAAACCTTATGCCCTAACTTGTGCATAGAATACGCGCAAGAAAGCCCCACAATCCCACCGCCTATGACCACGACTTCTTTTTTCATGCTAATAGTCCCTTTAATAAATTACTTAATGGCTATCGCTTCAATTTCTACTAAAGCGTCTTTAGGCAGTTTAGCCACTTGAAAGGTCGCTCTAGCCGGATAAGGCTCTTTAAAATAACTCCCATAGATTCCATTCACCACAGCAAAATCGTCTAAACTTTTCAATAAAATAGTCGTTTTAACCACGCTATCCATCCCTAACCCTGCTTCTTTTAAAATCGCTTTGATATTTTCCATGGATTGCGTGGTTTGAGAATGAATGTCTGTGCCTTTAAATTCGCCGGTGCTCGCATCAATGCCTAATTGCCCAGAGACAAAAACAAGATCGTTAGTAGCGATAGCTTGAGAGTAAGGGCCTATAGCCTTTGGGGCTAGCGTTGAATGGATGACTTCTTTCATGATTGAAACTCCTATGATTATGTGTTGTGTCAGCTATTATTATGCAATCAAATTAAAAAGAAATAAAAAATGAGCGCAAAACGCCATGAATTTTCATCTTATTATTAAGGTATTGTATATTTTTTACCCATATTTAGAAATTCTTAAACGGGTTTTATTTGAATTTTAGGCTTTGTTATCATCAATTTTAAAAGCTACCACTCGCTTGCAAGCCCTTTTATTATGACTTATTGTAAAAAATGCTTTTGAGCATTTTTATAGACACTCATTGCCACTAAAAGAGGGCAAAGCCACAATCTGTTTTTAAAATAGAATTAGAAATTTGGACAAAACCTTGACTTTTATTATTGAGTTTAGATACAATAACAATTGTCTTTTTGAATAAAGAGTGCGGGAATAGCTCAGTGGTAGAGCACGACCTTGCCAAGGTCGGGGCCGCGGGTTCGATCCCCGTTTCCCGCTCCATATTTTGATTTAACTTCTAGAGCATGGTTTCTATTTAGTTTGCCCAGGTGGTGGAATTGGTAGACACAAGGGACTTAAAATCCCTCGGTAGCAATACCGTGCCGGTTCAAGTCCGGCTTTGGGCACCATTTTTGAGTGCGATTTGATTTTATTTTTTGGATACGCTAGTGTTAAAAATTAAGGCGACATAGCCAAGTGGTAAGGCATGAGTCTGCAAAACTTTGATTCCCCGGTTCGAATCCGGGTGTCGCCTCCATATTGTAGTCATTTAGGGACTTTTGTAAGGGACTTTTATGAAAATAGCGGGAGATGGCTGAGTGGTTGAAAGCGGCGGTCTTGAAAACCGTTGAGGGTCATACCTCCGGGGGTTCGAATCCCTCTCTCCCGGCCACTTGATTAAAATCTTTTAAGCGATTTGTTTTGGCAAATTCATCTCTTCTTTTAACAAAGAATTTTGTGAATATTGATTGTCTCTTTTAATTGAAATTTAAAGATTAGTTTAAAGGATTTTATTCGGTGGGATTGTCAGCATCAAGCCTTATTGTTCCTCTTAGCGTTATTTTAATGGTGGTTTTCACTAAAAGAGTCGCACTCTCGTTGTTTGTGGGCATTTTAGTGAGCGCTGTTTTAATACATTCGTTACACCTTTCTCAACTTGTAGAATATATTTATCATAAAATCACTTCCGTTTTTTACACTTACGAGCCAGAAAAAGGGCTTCATTTCAATCTTTCCAACCTCTATGTTTTTGGGTTTTTAATCTTTTTAGGCGTCTTAAGCCAGGTGATTTTAAAATCCGGTAGCGTGCAGAACTTTGTCAAAAAAGCTAAAAAATACTCAAAAAACGCCAAAACCCCCGAATTTATCGCTTTTTTTTCAGGCATCATTATTTTTGTAGATGATTATTTTAACGCCCTAACCGTGGGGCAAATCTCAAAATCTTTAAACGACGCTCATAACTCCACACGAGAACGCCTAGCTTATATTATAGACTCCACTTCAGCACCGGTGTGCTTATTAGTCCCTATTTCTAGCTGGGGGGCATATATTATGGGGATCATGAATAACGACAGCTCGCCCTTATTAAAAGATAGTTTTTCGGTGCTTGTGCAAAGCTTAAGCAGTAATTATTATGCGATTTTTGCGCTCATTGCGGTGTTTCTTACTATTTTATGGCAAATCAACCTCCCTAGCATGAGAAAGTATCAAAACATAGGCGTGAAGGATTTTTATAGCGAACAAGAAGAAAGCTCTCCAAAACTAGCCCCCTTAAGCCTGTTACCCCTTTCTATTTTATTATTGATCGTGTCCATTTCATCATTGATTTTTTATACAGGAGTGATCTTAAAAAACACTGATGCGAGTTTTTCGCTCTTTTATGGGGGATTGTTTTCGCTCATTGTTACCTATCTTCTAGCTTATAAGTTTTTAGAAAAAGGGAGTTTTTTTAAACTCATGTTGGATGGCTTTAAGAGTGTGGGGCCGGCAATATTAGTCTTAACGCTCGCTTGGGCTATTGGGCCTGTGATTAGGGACGACGCTCAAACAGGGCTTTACTTGGCTCACATCAGCAAGGGATTTTTAAATAGTGGGGGAGGCGTGTATATGCCTTTAATCTTTTTTTTAATCTCTGGGTTTATCGCTTTTTCTACCGGCACAAGCTGGGGGGCGTTTGCGATCATGCTGCCCATTGGAGCGGGCATGGCCAATGAAAGCGATATTATTTTGATTGTTTCAGCGATCCTTTCTGGGGCGGTTTATGGGGATCACACAAGCCCCATTTCTGACACGACTATACTATCGGCTGCAGGGGCAGGGTGTTCGGTGCAAAGCCATTTCATCACACAACTCCCTTATGCGACTATTGCGATGCTTTGTAGCGCGGTGAGTTTAGGGGTGGCAAGTTTTATGCATTCGCGCTCGCTCGCTCTTTTAATCGGTGTGGCTTTGCTTGTGGGGGTGTTTTATCTTTTAAAAAAATTTTATGGTGAAAATCTAAAAACTTGAATATTGACTGAAATAAAGCTTAAAAATCCCATTTTTTAAAATTAAAATAAGGTTTTAGCGATCCCTATTGGATTAAAAAAGAGTCTTATTCCATTACCAATCAATTAAAAAAGGTTATTCAAAAATAACCATACAATTATAAAAATCTTCACAAACCTCTAAATCGTAACGCTTTTTTAAAAAATACATTTTTTTTAATTTTTTAATCAACCATTAAGGTGTTTTAGGTTAAATTTCCTTATCTGTTAAACATACGGATAATGTTATATCTTAAGGAAAGAAAATGGGGTTAGGACACTAATAAGTTTAGGGATTTTGTTAAGCGTTTTGAATGGCGATGATCTGAGATTGTATCCAAAGCCTTTAGTCTATTCAGCTGGAAGTGGGATTATTGGGATTGATATTGACAAACGGACATTTTACAAACGAGCGTTCGCTTTCACGATGAAATCGTTGTTTGGTGAAAACTTGCTTTTGTTTGTCAAATTAAATCATTCTGCGTTGACGAGCAAACACATGAAAGGGCCTTTGGAAAACCGCCATCATCATTCTTTCACTAAAAATTATGAAAAAGCGGTTAATGGTTGTCAAAAATATGTCCATATCAAATTGCCTGAAGGTGCTCCTAGCAACTTCAAATCAGGTTCATACATGGCCACTATGGTGGTGCGTTTTTAAAGCGTTATTTGGGGTATTCTTTAATACCCTTTTGTCTTTTAAAAACACAAATTTGTTCCTTTAGCCATTTTTTAAATCTTCTTAAAACTCTTTTCATCGTGTTGATTAAGCAAAGTATTTTTAAAATACGGATAAAATTCATAAAAAATTTAAAAAATAAAAAAAGCTCTGTTTTCATCAAATACGGGTTACTAAAACTTTTTATGGCGGGTTAAAACATATTTTTGGCTTTAATTGTTTCTTTTAGGATTAGTTTCATCAAGGTTTAAAGGATTGGTGTCTTTCCTCTTATCATTTGGTGCTAAAAACGACTCCATTAGCCCATTTCTTGAATTTTTTGCAACCATCTATTTTTATCTGCCCTAAAAACATGAAGCCAAACAAACCCCCTACAAAAACGCTTCTAACTTATAGGCTTTTTTATGCTCTTGTTTCAAATCCATGTAAGCGTTTAAAAGCATGTATTCTTCAAAGGATAAAACCGCTAGATGCTCCTTAGCGAGATCGTTCATTTCTAATTCTAACAACACGAATAAAAAGGCTTTTTGCGCCTTATCGTCTTCTTGGCTTAAAATCTCAAAAAACTGGAACCATTGATCGGGGACAAGAAATTTTTGTGCTTTTTGCGCGAGCTGTAAATAATCGTTCTTGTCATAACCCACCCTTTTGCAAAGCTCTGAAATCTTTAAAGTGTCTGTGTTTAAAGATTTTTCAAAAAAGGCTTTTAAAAAAGACTTCACGCACTCTTTATCCAAGTTCTCTTGCATCGCGTTCAAAGCCTTTAAAACCTCTTTTTTGTTGCCTTTTTGGGCGATTTCTATAAAAGCGTAGCGGCGTAATTCCAAAGGGATTTGCGCGTTTGTTAAAACTTCAAAGGCGTTTTTCAAATCGTTATGAATGAAAGCCTTCAAGCGTTTAGAAAAATAAGCATGATCATAAGCCAACGAATGTTTAGCGTGATCTTTAGGCTCAAGGGTGTTGTTTTCTATATTGTGGTAATGTTTAAAAAGGTTATCCACTTTTTCGCACCCGCTATTTGGCGTGTTTAAATCAGCTTTTAAATCATAGCGGGCTAAGATTTGGGAGAGGTTTTTAGCGAGATCGCTTTTAAATTTCGTTTTTAAAAAAGTCTTTTGGGTATCTTGGGATAGGATTTGTTTGAGCAATTTGTCAAAATCCCTTTTTTCATGGTATAAGCGGATTTTATGGCTGAGATTGTGTTTGAATAAAAAAACCCATGAAAAAAAAGCGAACATGCCTAAAACGCCCATAAGCCATACCGCAATGGGAAGATTAAAGCTGTAGCTCCCTAGATTGAAGGCGTAAGCTTGCGGATCAATACTATAAACAAACACACCAAAACCCACAATAAACAAAAATGTAAAGATAATGTAAAAACGCATGCGCACCTCCTATTTGTGGTATGGATGCTTAAAAATAATGCTTAAAGCCCTATAGATTTGCTCGCACAAGACAATTTTAGCCACTTCATGGCTAAAAGTCATCTCGCTCAAACTCCAAGCTTGACAATCCTTCAAAAAATTTTCTTCAAACCCATACGCTCCAGCGATAAAAAAATTAATATTAAGATGATTTTCTAACATTTTACTAAACGCAAAACTATCGCCCCTTTGAGCTTTAGGGTGTAAAGCAATGTTTTTTGCCTTAGGGTTTAAATACGGCTCAAAGGCTAGAGAGTAGCTTTTTTGAGCGAGTTCTCTAGAGATTTTTTGAGCGTTGGCGGTATTTTTAGGGAATAAATCCACTAATTCCAGCTCGCAATCAAACCGCTTGCATTGCTTTTGATAGATTTTCACTAACTCTAAAGGCGAACTTTTAGCGATAGAATACACCACGCAACGCATCAATGTTAAAACTTTAAAAAATCTTTGAAGTCTTATGCGTCATCATAGCGATGAGATCGCTCAAAGTTTTCTTCAAATCCTTCCTGTGCACAATCATATCAATCAAGCCATGCTCTAATAAAAATTCCGCCGTTTGAAAGCCCTCAGGCAAATCCGCCCCTATGGTTTGTTTAATCACCCTAGGCCCTGCAAAACCTATCATCGCCCCTGGCTCTGCGATAATGAGATCCCCTAAAAAAGCAAAAGACGCGCTAACGCCCCCATAAGTGGGATCGCTTAAGAGCGAAATGAAAGGGAGTTTGGCCTCACTCAATCGGTTCAAAGCCGCGCTCGTTTTAGCCATTTGCATGAGCGAATAAGTGGATTCTTGCATCCTAGCCCCCCCACTCGCTGAAACGATCAATAACGCTTCTTTTTTGGCGACCGCGCGATTGATCGCTCTTACGATCTTTTCGCCTTCCACAGAGCCTAAACTCCCCCCCATAAAGCTAAAATCAAACACCACGATCTGCAAAGGCATGCGGTTGATTTTAGCCTCACCGCTGATCACGGAGCTTGGGCGGTTAGTCCTTTTTTCGTATTTTTTGATGCGTTGCTTATAGCTCTCTTTATCCACGAAATTTAAAGGATCATTAGGCCGTAAATGCTTGTCAAACTCTTCAAAACTCCCCACATCGCATAAAAATTCAATCCTTTCAGTCGCGTTCATGCGGAAATGGTAATGGCATTTCAAACACACGCTGTATTTACCAAACACTTCTTTATGATACATTAACGCATAACATTTAGGGCATTTCACCCAATGGCTTGGTTGTTCTTCCTTACTTGGCACTGTCCGCAATTTATTAATCTTAAAATTTTTAAAGAAATCTGCAAATCCCATGTTTTTCCTTAATTTTGCAGTTTTATTAGGATTGTATCCAAGTTTTGCTTATAATAAACCAAATTATCTTAAGAGTAGTGATGCAAGGGTTTCTTTTACAAACACAAAGCATAAGAGATGAAGATTTGATCGTGCGCGTTTTAACCAAAAACCAGCTCAAAACCCTCTATCGTTTCTATGGCAAACGCCACAGCGTGCTGAATGTGGGGCGTAAAATTGATTTTGAAGAAGAAAACGATGATAAATTTTTACCCAAGTTAAGGAATATTTTGCATTTAGGCTATATTTGGGAAAGAGAAATGGAGTGCTTGTTTTTTTGGCAACGCTTTTGCACTCTTTTGTTCAAACATTTAGAGGGCGTGCATTCTTTGGATAGCATCTATTTTGACACTTTAGATGATGGGGCTAACAAACTCTCCAAACAGCACCCCTTAAGAGTGATTTTAGAAATGTATGCAACGCTTTTGAATTTTGAAGGGCGCTTGCAAAGTTACAATTCTTGTTTTTTATGCGATGCAAAATTAGAGCGTTCTGTCGCTTTAGCGCAAGGGTTTATTCTAGCGCACCCCTCTTGTTTGAAAACTAAAAGCCTGGATTTAGAAAAAATCCAAGCTTTTTTTCGCACTCAAAGCACGATTGATTTAGAATTAGAAGAAGTGGAAGAATTATGGCGCACGCTGAATTTAGGATTTTAAAAGGTTAAAGATGAAATTTAAATTTTTGAATATGGATAATGAGAGCGGTTTTATTTTGATTGAAAAGGAATTGAAACGATTGAAGATTACCGCTCAAGTCAAAGAAGATGGCATTGAATTAAAAGGCGAAAACACAGAACAAGCGAGAATTTATCTTCAAACGCTTTTTAACTCTAATATTGTGGAATTAGACGATAATCAAAAAAGCGCAAACGCTGTAATAGAGCGCTTGAAATCTTTAGGTTTAAAAATGGCGGTGGCTGAAAGCTGCTCTGGGGGGTTATTATCGCATGCATTCACTTCCATTAGTGGGGCTTCAGCGGTTTTTATGGGGGGTGTTGTGTGTTACAATGAAGAGGTTAAACGCGAATTATTGAAAGTCAATGCCACGACTTTAAAAGTCTTTGGGGTTTATAGCGAAGAATGCGTGAAAGAAATGCTATTAGGCGTGTTTTTAAATTTTAAAGTGGATTTAGCGCTGGCGATTAGCGGGGTGGCTGGCCCTAATGGGGGGAGCAAGGCTAATCCTGTAGGCACGATTTATATTGGCGCACAAAAGTTAGGATCTCAAGCTTTCATTGATCGTTGTTTTTTTAAAGGGGACAGAGAAAACATTCAAAATAAAAGCGTAGAGCATGCCCTAAACATGCTCGCTAGAATGCTATAAAACTACCTTAACGTGCAAACGCTACCAAATTCTTTTTGAGCGACCTTAGCGATGTAAGCGATTTCATTATCGTTAAGGTTTTCAACGCTCGCTTTTAAATACCTTTTGATTTGCTCAATCTGGCAACCCACTAGCTTGATTTTCACCACAGCCACCTCCGATTTTAAATTCGTATAGGTGTAGGCTACTTGGATCTTAGTCGCTAGGTAATTATAGATAGCGTAGCTGATATTCGTAGCCGTTTGCTCAGACTCATGGAATTGCTCCATGAAGCGTTTTTTATACTTCAACATGATTTCATGAAAAACCACGATCAAGCTCAATTTAGCGTTTAAAGTCGCTTGCTCAATCCCTAAATATTTATTATTAACAGGGATATACGCCACGCCCATTTCTTCGTAGGGGACTTTAGGGTCTTCAAAAACCCAAGCAGGCGCATCAGACAGTTCTGATTTCATGCCCTTTAAATCAGAAACTAAAATCCCATCATCTCTTAAAAGACTCTTAGCGCTTAATGAAACGCTTGAAAACACCCCTAAAAGAGCGATTAAAACCATTCTTTTAAACAAAATACCACTCCTTAAACTTAATTTAGGTTTGATTATAGTTAAAAAGTTTTTGATTTCGTTTAATCACAACCAAGTAATTGCATCAATCTTTGATTTTCTTGATTTTTTGCTCGCTTCTGCCACCCTCTTACCCAAAGCGATCAAACACACGATTTTAGGCTTATTGATACGCTGTTCTAAAATCTCGCCCACTTTCAAAGGATCAAAACCTCCAATAATGCAACTATCCAATCCCATTAAGCTCACGCCCATGCAAATTTGCCCCACCGCAATATAGCATTGCTCCAAAATATAGCTTTCTAATTTTTGCATGCTGTGGTTGAATCTCACGCCAAGCATTTGAGCGAAAGACGGGATCACTCTAACTTTATAAGACTCTGGATAGAGGTTTTGCATGTAATGGCTATGCGGTAACAACTCGCTAGGTTTTAAAGAGCATACCACCATTAACGCTGAAGCGCTTTTAATCATCTCTTCATTAAAATAGCTGTGCGCTGCAATTTGTTTTTTTTAAATCCTTATTAGTAACCATCACAAAATGCCATGGCTGCGTGTTGTAAGAGCTTGGCGATAGCCTGGCGATTTCAGCGATTTCTTCTAATTCTGTGCTAGAGAACTCATAATGGCTGTCAAACATCTTGCAAGAATGGCGCTCGTTCAATAATTGTCTTCTTTTTTCGTGATCCAAAAATTTCATTATTCTTCCTTTATTTTTCTAGAATCTTTCGTAGCATACAATAAAATCCCTAACGAAACAATTACCATAAGTAAGCTTAAAATCTGCCCCATGCTCAAATTCAAAAAATAAACCCCTAATTGGCTGTCTGGCTCTCTGTAAAATTCCGCAATAAAGCGCATCAAGGAATACCCCAAACCATAAACCACGATGAGCAACCCATGCGTTTTGGTGTGTTTTTTAGCCCACATTACCATAAAAAACACGACAACCCCCTCTAAAAACGCTTCAATCAACTGGCTGGGATAACGCAATTGATTATCCACCATAATGCCTATGATTTGCCCTAAATGGCTGTCTTTGGGGACGATTCTCCCAAAAAGCTCCTGGTTTAAAAAATTCCCAATCCTCCCAAAAACATACCCTAAAGGCAGGCTGATCGCAATCAAATCCAAATAAATCAAAAGCTTTTTCAAATCCTTACGGCTATAAAGATACGAAGCGATCAAAAACCCCACCAACCCCCCATGATAGCTCATCCCACGAATGCCTATAAAATTCCCATGGCTATCAAAAGGGTTAAAGATTTGCCAAAAATGCGTCAAATAATAGCTGGAATTAGGCTCATAAATAAGAATGTATCCTATCCTTGCCCCTAGCACAATGCCAAGCTCCGCCCATAGAAAATAACTCTCAAATTCCTTCCTTTCAATGGGGAATCGCTTGGGATCTTTTTGGATCATTCTTAACGCCATGTAAAAAGCGACAACAATCGCGCACGCATACGCCAAACCATACCAATGCACATCAATACCACCAAGACTAAAAGCGATGGGGTTAAATCGTTCATAAATCGTATTCCAAGCGTTCATGCTCATCCTTAAATTTCAAATTCTTTAGGGGGGATCGCTTCAAATTCATACCCTAGCAGCGCGATTTTATGCGCATGGAGCATCAAGCGTTTGGCTGAACTTGGCTCGTTATTATAAAGCGTATCGCCTATAATGGGGTGGTTGATGTGCTTTAAATGGACTCTGATCTGGTGGGTTCTTCCGGTTTTGATCCCCACTTTTAAAAGGGTTTTTTTGTTGATGATTTTTAAGGGCGTGATGATCGTAACCGCTTCTTGCCCTTTTTTAGAGATTTTACTGAAAGCTTTAGTGGTTTTAATCGTAAGAATGGGAGCGTTAATTTCTCGCTCTTCTTCTATAATCCCTTGAACGAGAGCTAAATACTCTTTTTTAACCGCCCTGTCTTTAAAGGCCTTTTTAGCTTTTAAGTGGAACTCTGAATTTTCTTTCACCAATAAAATCACTCCGCTTGTTTCTTTATCCAAGCGGTGCAACAACGCCCAATCCTTGAAAAAAGAGGCTAGATCATAGCTCTCTATAAAAGGGGGTTTAAAAAGGGCTAGAATGTTTTCATCTTCAAAAATCACGCTGGGTTTTTCAACTTTTTGGACGCTAAAGCGCGTGTTTTGGGGTAATTCTTTTCTGGCAACCATCAATTTCTGCCCCCCTATACTCACTAACCCTGAATCGATCAAAGTTTTAGCTTTTTTATGCGAAATGTCTTCTTGAACGCTCAATAATTTGTAAGCTTTTTCCATGTTTATCCTTTATTTTTTTAATGTTTAATGAATGCGAGCAATTCGTTTAAATCATGCCCGTTTTCTAAAAAACGCGCCACGCCTAAATTTTTGTAATCTAAAAGAGCGTCTAACAGATCCTCTTTTGGAACGATTTTATAAGGCTTAACTAATTCAAACAACGCTACTTGGTTGAAAAGATGCTCCCCTGTGATCAGGCGCGTATTAAAAAACGCCGGCTCTAAAGGGTTATGCCCCCCCATTTTGACAAACGAACCCCCTAAAATGACAATATCAGCGATCGCATAGAAGTTATTCAATTCCCCCAACCTATCCACTAACAAAATATCGCATTCCACAAAACCCTTTGAAGAAAAACACTCCAAACTAAAAGGCGTCGTTTTTAAGGTATTTTGCAATAAATCTTGCACGCTTTTAAAACGCTCAGGGTGGCGTGGCACGACAATCAGTCTTGCGTTTTTAAAAGTCTTTTTCAATTCTAAAAACGCTTTTAACCCTAATTCCTCTTCGCCCTCATGCGTGCTGGCTAAAACAATGTTTAAAGCGCTTGGGTTTTTAGGGTAAAACGAAGTGATCACAGGCTTTGAAAAACGCTTGATATTCAAAAAATCCACCACTTTTTTAGCCCCTAGATTCAATAAGCGCTTTTGATCGGCTTTGCTTTGCGCCAAAATCAAATCAATGCGTTTGAATAAAAGCGCATAAAAAAAAGAAAAACGCTGGTACTTGGGGTAAGAGCGAACGCTGATCCTAGCGTTAATGAGCATGGTTTTTGCCCCTAATTTTTGAGCCGTATCAAACGCGTTAAACCACAATTCCGCTTCTGTAACCACCAACGTTTTCAAGCGTTTTAAGTTTTTTTCCCATGCAAACAATAGGGTTTCAAAAGGCAAGTAACGCACTTCTATGTGTTGAGAATGTTGATAAGTTTGAGCGGCTAATTCAAAGCCGGTGTTGGTGGTAACGCTGATTAAAATCGGCTCTTTTAAAGCTTGAACGATCGGCTCTAAGGATTTGACCTCCCCATAAGAACATGCATGAAACCAAAAAACCGGCTCGCTTTTTAAAAGATTGTCTTTGAGAAAAAAACGAGCCTTTAAAGAATGGCGGTATTTTTCCTTAAAACTCCAAAGCAAGATGAAAGGTGCACAAAAAAGATGCCCCAAAGTCAAACATAAAAGGTAGAAAAACTTAAACAATCAAACGGATTCTTGGCTTTCTTTTGGTTGGCTTTCTTTTGGAGGTTGAGCGTTACTTTCATGCGCGCTCTCAGCGTATAAAATACGCCCGCAATACGGGCAAGTGATCATATCCCCACTCGTTAGCACTTCGGTATAAATCTTATCGTTTAGTCTAATAAAACAACCCCCACAAGCCTGTTTTTTGATCGTTACAATGCTCGTGTTTTTCGCCCATCTTCTGATCCTTTCATAAAAGCTATAGATTTTAGGCTCGGTTTTTTCCACGAGTTCTTCTTTCTTTTTAAAGATAATTTGTTGGGTTTCTTTGATGTTTTTGACTTCGTTTTCCACTAAGTTTTCCAATTCCAACGCTAATTTTTCAAGCTCTAGCATTTCCTTTTTCAAAACTTCTTGTTTTTCGCTTTTGCGCTTGATTTCATTTTGCAGGTTTTCAATTTCTCTGTTGGCTTGGTTGGATCGCTCTTTAGCAATATCTTCTTCAATGTTTAAAGAGCGCAATTCCCTTTCGGATTTGATCTCGCTCATTTTCTTTTGAATGCTAGCGATTTTAGCGTTCGTGTCTTGTAGGGTTTGCTCGTTTTTAGAAACCTGTAATTTTAGGGCCAATTTTTCTTCTTCTAAATTCAAAATCGCTTTATTTTTAGCTTCTTTATCATTCAAGGCCTTATCCAAGTCTTTCCGTTTTTCTCTGATCAATGGCTCTAAGGAGTCAATTTCTTTATCCAAATGCGAAATTTCAATCAATTGTTTGAGGTGGGTGTTCATCGCTTTCCTTTAAATGATTTGCAAGGGGTTTTTAAAATTCTCTATTGTAACCAAATAATTGAAAGAATGCAAAATTTCAGCCACAATCAGCGCAAAACCCCTTTCGCTATAATAATGCGTGGCGTCAATCAAACTTATCCCTAAAGATTGAGCGATCATAGCGTCATGGTATTTCACATCGCCTGTAACCAAACAGCTTTGCGCTTTTAAAGAAGAAAACATGGACGCCCCCGATCCGCACACAAACGCTAAATCTTTAATCATTTGAGAACTTTTGACACACGCTAATTGTCCCACCCCTAAAGAAGATTTAATCCTTTTTAACAGCGCATCAAATTCTATATTAGCGTTTTCTTTCACTAACATAAGGCCTTTTTCTATCAAGCCATCAAACCCTAAAAGCGCGCTAGCGAAATGCTTGTTTAAATGCGTTTTGTCAAAATTCGTGTGCATGCTGATGACTGAAATGTTTTTTTGGATTAGGATTTTTAAAATATTCCCCGGATAAGCCTCATCATTAAGCGTTTTTAAGGGCTTGAAAATTAAAGGGTGGTGCGTGATGATTAGGGCGTTTTGTGGGGCGTTTAGAGCGATTTGAAGCGTGATTTCTAAGCATGCGATAATCTCGCTAAACTCGCTATTTTCACTCCCCACATTCAACCCGCTATTATCCCACGATTCTTGAAGTTCAAAAGGCGAAAGGCGATTCAAAACTCCCAACACTTCCTTAACTAACGCCATTTTAAGCCTTTGTTAAAGCGTTTTTTAAGCGCTCTTCCCTCTCTTCTTCTTGTTCTTTATAAAGAAGCGCACACCCTTTAGCTAAATCCCTGATTTGTAAAATATAATTTTGCCTTTCAGCCACCGAAATCGCTTTTCTGGCGTCTAAAATATTGAAAAAATGCGAGCATAGCATCACCAAATCATAAGCCGGTAAGGGGAGCTTGTTTTTTAAGCAATGCAAGGCTTCGGCTTGAGCGTTTTTAAACATTTCTAATAGCCTTTCCACGCTCGCTATTTCAAAATGATACTTGCTGAATTGGTATTCGCTCTCCAAATGCACTTGTGCGTAACGCACGCTGTCATGATTGTTTTTAGCCCATTCAATCTCTAGGATATTTTCCACTTTTTGGACATACATCGCTAATCTTTCTAAGCCGTAAGTGATTTCCACAGGGATAGGGTTACAAGCAATGCCCCCCACTTGCTGGAAATAAGTGAATTGCGTAACCTCCATGCCATCAAGCCACACTTCCCAGCCAAGCCCCCATGCCCCTAAAGTCGGACTCTCCCAATTGTCTTCTACAAATCGTATATCATGCTCATTAAGGTTTATCCCTAACACTTCCAAGCTTTTTAAATACATCTCTTGGATATTAGAAGGGCTTGGCTTGATGACTACTTGGAATTGGTAATAACTCCCCAAGCGGTTAGGGTTTTCCCCATAGCGCCCATCAGTAGGCCTTCTAGAGGGCGCGACATACGCCACATTCCACGGCTTTTTATCCAAACTCCTTAAAAGCGTGGCGGGGTGGAATGTCCCCGCTCCTGCAGGAATATCATAAGGCTGGATCACCAAACAGCCTTGATCTTTCCAATACTCTTGTAATTTTAATAATAAACTTGAAAAATCTTGCATGCTCTCTTTCCTTTTAAGCGCGTCTGATCAAATCGTTCATGCTCTCTAGCACACTCTTACCCTTTAAAAGCAAGGCTAATTCGCTCGCAATGGGCGTATAAATGCCGTATTTTCTAGCGATTTCCACAATGGCGTTGGTCGTTTTCACTCCTTCAGCCACTTCGCCCAATTCTTCTAAAACCACCTCTAAAGGCTTGTTTTGGGCTAGCCCCAAGCCCACACGATAATTCCTAGATAAAATAGAATTAGCGGTTAAAAACAAATCCCCAGCCCCAGAAAGCCCTAAAAAAGTCTCTGTCTTGCCCCCAAAGAACGCCCCAAAGCGTTGCATTTCCACTAAACCACGAGATAATAAACTCGCTTTAGCGCTATTGCCTAATTTCAAGCCATCACAAACCCCCCCAGCAATGGCTATCACATTTTTATATGCACCGGCGATTTCACCCCCTATGATGTCTTGTTGGGCGTAGGCTCTGATAAAAGAGGGGGTTTTATTGGCAAATTCTAGCGCTAAAGCCTGATTATTGGAATGAATGACGAGCGCGCAAGGCAGGCCTTGAATGATTTCAGCCGCAAAACTCGGCCCCGCTAAAAAACACAAAGAATTAGGATCGATAAAATCCTTTGCGATCTCGCTCACAAACGCCCTGTTTAAAACCTCTATCCCTTTAGAAGCGATTAAAACCTTAGCGTTTTTGGGTAAAGAAGCGTTTTGGAACCATTCCCTTAGATGCTGCACGCTAATAGCGATGACATAAAGCGTTGCTTTTAAGCCTCTTTGTAAATCCACTTGCTCTATGGGGGCAGAACCTTTAGAAATCAAGGCGTCATTGAGCTTTTTTAGCGGCTCGTTTAGATCGCGCCTTGAAATGATTTTGACTTCATTCTTTTCTCCAAAAGCAAAGGCTAAAGCCCTCCCCCACGCCCCGCCACCAAATACTGCAATTTCCATTAAATTCCTAATCTCATTGATTGTAAAACTCACCATTTTACAATAATTAAGTTTAAAATAGCCCTTACATTCAAAACGCTGTCTTTGATTAAAAATAGGGTAGTTTAAAAAATTTTTTAAATTTTAAAAAATGGGATTTTGGTTACTTTACTTTAAACTCATTGTTTAAGGGGATAGAGAGCATTTTGAAACTATTCCCCCCTACAACTAAAAACCCTTTCACGCTCTAATCTAAATCACCTCTGTTTTGATCGCCTCCACTCTCGCAAATCGTTTTGAAGCTCCTCATTATTTAAGGACTCTTGATAGTTGTTGTCCGCTTCCTCTTTAAATTCTCTAAGCGTTTGTAGGTTTTCTAAAGAATAATGCAGTTGGAGCAATTCATTATGATAATCCACACTTTTTCTGTATCTTTTGGTTTCTTTTTTGCTCAAATCATACCAATCTAAATGAAACATGGACCAATCCCTAAAATACAGCACCATTTTTTTGATTTCTTCAAATTCCCTGTAGTTTGCTTCATCGTCCTCTTCGTCGTCGTTTTCTGCTTTGTATTTTTCCCAAGTGAAAGCGCTCACGCGATCAAACACCTTATCAATGCTATCTTTAAACAAATCAATCACTCCGTTCAATCGCGCTAAACTCTCTTCTTTGGATCGCTCTTGCTCGGCAAATTCTTTTTTGAGCGAATGAATTTTATTAAAGGTAGCATCGTTGAAATCATCAAAGCCTTTTTGCATCAAATCCAGTTTGACAGAATGCAAAGCCCTTTGGTAGCGTTTGAATTGGCTAGCGTCTTGCTTAATAGCCTTTTCATACATGGAATGCACCTCGTATAAAGATTCTAAAATTTCGTTTTGTTTCTCGCTCCTTTGATTTAACTTCATTAAAAATTTCTCAAGCGAGTTAAAAACTTTGCTTTTTTCGCTGAACTCTTTAATTTCTTGATACCTTGTAGCGCTATAAGCACAAATCCCTTTAAATTCAATGCCATTATCTTTTAAAGTTTCTCTAATTTTAATAGCGACTTCTTCTAATTGGCTTTTGGTGCGCCTATCAGCCCTACTCAATACGATAAAAACCTGCTTGCCTTCTTCGTATAAGTCTTTTAAAAACTCTAAATCATCGCTTTCAATGCCCCCACGCTCGCAACTAACAAGCCATAGAATGTGTTTGGCGTGCTTTAGGGATTCTTTAGAGGCTTCTTTGTCCCCACCCGTATAGCCTTGATTGCCGGGGTTATAGCCAGGCGTGTCTATGAAGCACAGAAATTCAAAAGGCGCACTAGGAGCGCTTAAGAGCATGAAAGGCATGATCTCTTTCAAATTAAAGCCAAGGGATTTTAAAAACTGATGATCAAAAGCGAGATGGGGTAATTCCACCATGCCCCCATTTTGAGAAAACCCCATTAAAACTTCTCTTTTACCCTTTAAGCAATAAGTGGGGATAGCTGTGGTGGGATTCATGTCTTCAGGGAGTTTTAATTTCAAGCCCAACAAATTGTTTAAAAAAGTGGATTTGCCCGCGCTAAACCCTCCCCCCACCGCAACGATGGTTTTTTGGAACAAACTAGGGTAGCTCGCTACTAATTGCAATTCTTTTTGGATTTCTTGGAGCGTCAGTAACGCTATTTCCTTTTCTTTGAGCGAATCCACGCCACTAGCGAACTCTAAAAACTCGTTGTCTAAGATTTGCTGGTATTCTTCTAGCCCTTCATTGTTTGTTTTAGCGTTTAAAATACGAGCGATTAGATCGTAGCGTTCTTTTAACCCCTCTGTATTGTGGTGGTTTTCAGCCCTGCTATTGTTATTAAAAATACCATTAAAAAAATTAACACTCATTAGATCTCCTTTAAAGCCTTGATTTGTGCGTCTAATTGAGCGATGGATTGCACTTTATTTTGGACTTGATTTTGCAAATTTTGCATGTCTTTTTGAAGTTTTTTAAGCGTATCGCTGGCGAAATTTTGCTTTTCTAGATTCTCTCTTAAACCTTGGATATAGCCTTTCACATCTTGTTTAGCCTCAGCTTCAAAACCTCTCACATGATTTTCCACGCTTTGTATGAAAGCATTAGCTTCATCGCCTTTTAAAAAGCCCGTTTTCCCCCTTATCTCGCTAGGAAGCTTATCAGTATAATCAAACTTTTTAAATTCAATGCGATCCAAGACAGCTATCACGCTTTTTTTGAAAGCCACCTCATCAATCAAATCATCATCACGGATTATTTGACGCAATTGAGAAAAGACTTCAGCGTAGAGTTCTTTTTTAAAAACGACTTTAAAAGAATTAGCGCTGTCATTCAAAGCGTTTTCGCAGCTTTCATGCATCTCTGTCAAATAATCAAGCACCGCTCCGGCTTTAATCACTGCTCTTGTGCGTTCTACTTCATTATAGCCCGCATCATCATCAGCCCAACTCAAAAAATTCCTTTTAAAGCTTCCAAAAAGACCGCCTTGCTTCACTCTTTCAGTATAACGCTCTACTCCCTCTTCTTCTTCAGCGCCCACTTTGGCCGTTTGGATAGCTTTCGTTAAGGTTTTATCCAAGCCACCTCTAATATTGTTGATGAAATGCAGGATAAATTCTTCATACGCTTCCCTAAATTTCATTTCAATGTTACCAGAGAGTTTTTCATAAGCCTTTATTTGCTCTTTGATAGCGCTAATGTCAGCGTTTTTAACCCTCTTTTTTTCTTCTTCTAAATCTTGCAACAACTGCGCTATGAATGAATGGAGGTTGTTTGCTTGGCTTTTCGTATAATCTTGCAATTTTTGAGAAATGATTTTTTCTTTCTCTTTTGCGGCTTTTTTAAACGCTCTTCAATCGCACCCATATTGCTTAAAAAGAGTAAGCTTTCTTTAGACTTATCATCGCTATCAAAAGCGTCAGGGTAAGAATCTTTTAAATTCCGTAAGGCATTGTGATACTCTTCTGTTTTTTGGCTTCTTTCCCAAGAAGCTTGGTTGCTAAAGTCTTTATACATGCTAAAGCAAACCCCTGAAGCCAAAATGATGCCATTTTTGATTGCTTTTTCAAAAACCTTTCGTTGGTTAGGGTAGTTTTCAATCAATTTTCCCATGATATTATTTAATTGAGATGAAAGGGATTTTTGCGCGTTTTCAAAGGCTGTAGGGAGGTGTTGGTTGGATTTTTCCACTTCACTCATAGAAAGAACAGCGCTGTCGGCTTGGCTTGCCACGAAATAAATTTCTTGAAGGCCTTCTTTGTTAGAAACCCTGTCAAACAAATCCATATCGCTATCCGTTAAAAACTGACCAGAAGGGCTTACAATAAACACCACATCGCAATCTTTCAATAAGGCTTTGGTGCGCTCTTCTCTGGAAGCGATGGGATCATTCACGCCCGGGGTGTCAATCACTTCCAAATCTTTAAGATTGGGGTTATTCAAAGAAATTTGCACCGCTTTAGTGTAGGGCATGAACTTCCCGTTCGCGCCCACGAATTGGAGCAATTTTTGATTCAGATCTTGTAAATTATTGGCTTGAATGCGCGAATCTTTTGTTTCCGTGTTGATTAGCCCGCTTTTTTTCATTTTTTCGTATTGATCGTATGATGAAACGAGTCTCGCATCCTTTTCTAACTCGTTTTTAGCGATCCTTTCAGCCCTTTTTACTATTTCTTCATCGCTTAAAACCCTCTCTTTGGGCGCTTCTTTATCGCTTTTGTTTCCGCTGATAAATTTGCCAAACTTATTTAATCCCTCTTTAGTCCTATTTGACAAACTCTGTTTTTCTTTTTGCTTTTTGATTTCTTCTCCAACAATCCTGTTAAACTCCCTTACATACCTTTCATGTTCGTTTTTAAGCTCTGCAATATCCTTTGGGCTATAAAACTCCACTTCAGCGCTCAGGGTTTTGGCGTATTTTAAAATGGTAAGGCTAGCGGTCATGGGCGTTGCCGCTTTGGGTAAAACCTCTACACCATCAAAAATCAAAGCGTTTAAGAGCGAGCTTTTGCCCGCTTTCACGCGCCCGATGATACCGACTTTAAGATCCCTATCTTTGACCTGCATCTCTTTTAGCGTTTTCTCTAACTCCTCTGTTTTGATCACAGTGTTATCGCTGATAAAAGGCCTCGCTCTTTCTTGCAAGCCTTGTTCTTGTAGCGTTTTTTCAATTAAAGCGCTTTTTTGAATGAGTTCTTGCACATTCATTTTAATCCTTTAAATATTGTTGTTCTAGATCGCTTAAAGCGTTGATCTTGTTTTCTAAGATTTGTTTTTGATTTTCTAAATCGTTAAGGTGTTTTTCTTTTTCCTTTTGAGCGAGTGCGATTTCTTGTTTTTTATGCGTGATTTCTAATTCGCACCGATCTTTTAAACCTTTTAGGGAATTTTGCAAAGCTTCATTAAACAAGCCCGGTAAAACTTTTTTAAGCTTGTATTGAACCTCTGGTATCACTTTGACTTCAATCAGATTTTCTAATTTCGCCCGCTCTTTTTCCTCATTTCTAAAGAATGAAGCGATGATATTAGGCAGTAACGCCAATAATTCTTTTAAAAGAGGTTTTAACCCTTGCAAGATCAGCGCAAACGGTCTTGTAACCAGGTTCTTGGCTAAGATCACGCTTAAAGCGTTGATCCCTAGTTCAAGGCTACGCTCTAAATTTACAACAGACAAGGTGCTAGAAAGCTTGTTCAAGCTTTCAAATTCTGCATGAAAATCTTTTGAAAAAGAAAGGTTGATCTTTTCAATCTCTAATTTAGCGTTTTTGATCAAGCTTTGTTGCATGATGCTTTCTATTTCGCTATTGAACTCGTTAGGCTTGTTGATTAAAGAGGCTAAATAGGATTTTTGCTCCCTGACCTCTTCTAGCACTTTTTTAACCACCGATCCCACAGCCACGCTAGAATATTCTTCTTCTAAATTAGCCCTTAATTTTTCATAGGTTTTTTCAATGTCTTTAACGCCCAAATCCAACGCTTGTATTTCTTCTAACGCCTTTTCTTTGGAGTAATCAAAGCTTTTAATCACGCTTTTTAAGCTGTTTTGTAACTGGGAATTTAAAAACTTCAATCGTTTCAAATACAAAGCGCTAAAAAGCTTTTCAGCGTCTATTTTATCCGCCACCTCTAAAAGGGCGTTATTGTCTTTATTAGAATAAATAAGATGCGTTGTCAAATCAAGGTGATCTTGGATTTGATCTTGAATGTAGCGAGAGATTTCTTCCACTTGCGAAGGCGTCCTTAAATTCGTTTTACTCAAAATAAAGCTAAGGCCTTTGTCAAACTCTAAAAGGTTTTTTAATTCCCTAACCATGCGTTTAGTAAGGTTGCCCTCTTCTACGCTTACAAGAATGACAAAATGCACGCCCCTTTCCAAATATTCCAAAATGGCATGGGTGTGGCTTGAAATGGGGCTATCAAAGCCTGGCATATCCACAAACACTAAAGGAGCGCTGTTTTTCAAAGCTTCATTATTCAAATAAACCTTAAGGTAGGAATACTTCGCGGCATTCTCTTTAATCGCTTCAAAACTTTGCTCGTTCAGTTCAAAACTTTCCGCTTTTTCATCATTGTTTGAAAAAGCCTCTATGCGTTCATTAGCGCTATAGTGTAACTCAGTGGCTAAAGAAGTCTCTGGCGTGATACCGGTAGGCAAAACGCTCTTTTCTAAAAAGCGGTTTAATAGCGTGCTTTTCCCTGCGCTAAAATTCCCCACAACGGGTATCACAAGCTGTTGTTTTTGAACGCTTTCTAAAAGAATAGAGCATTCTGTTTTATCAATCTCTACTTCTTTTAAAACTTCTAAAACCTGTTCTAAAAACTCCACAAAATCTGTCTGTGCGTATAAAATCATTACCAATCCTTTAAAATTAAAAATTAAAATCTAAACAAGACGCAAAAATCCCTAAAATATAGATAGGGTTTATATGGGTATGGGTTTATATGGGGGTGAAAAGATAAAACGGCTGACTAGAGAGAGAGAGAGAGAGAAAGCGGATTTTTAAGAATAATCATCATTACAAACTCCTAGCACCATTTAATGGTGGGTATTATACTTGATTTTTCACAATCAAAACTAAAAAACTCAAAAATATTAAAGAGCTTGATTTTAATCAAGCGATAATCTCTTGGAAAAAAGCGGAAATAAAGGATATTGAAATTCAATAAGGCTTAAACCCTTACAACCCATGCGTTTGAGAATAAAACAATTTCATTTCTTTAGAAGCGAACTGGTTTTTTAACGCTTGGGCCAAAGATAAAGCGACTTCCTCGCTTAAAAAAAGCTTGAATTTAGCGTAGTCTTTACGCCCGCTCACCTGCTCTTTTTGGCTTAAAAGCAGCGAAGAAGCGGCGTATTTATAGCATTCCACATAAAAAAAATCATCAAAGCCTTTTTCAAATAAATAATCTATTAAAGCGTCTTTCAAGCAAATATCAATATAAATTTCTAAAGCGAGCATGTAAAATCCCTTAATTGATTTTAATCTTTTTAGCGATGAGCATAAACATAGGCGGTAATAAGAGTAAGGTTAGAGTGCTTGAGGTAACCAAGCCTCCAAGCACCACGATCGCTAAAGGTTTTTGGACTTCTGATCCCACGCTATGAGAAAATAATAAAGGGAGCAAACCCAAACCGGCAATGCAAGCGGTCATTAAAACCGGTCTCAAACGCCTTTTAGCACCCAATAAAACGCATTCTTCTACGCTTTTTCCTTGCAAGAGAAGCTCTTTAAAATAGCCTATCATCACCACGCCGTTTAAAACCGCAATCCCAAAAAGAGCGATAAAGCCCACGCTCGCTGGCACTGAAATATACTCCCCTACCGCAAACAACGCAATAAGGCCTCCGGTAACCGCAAAAGGGATATTCAAAAGAATGAGCAAGGCTAAAGGAATGCTTTTAAAAGTAAAGAAAAGAATGAAAAAAATCGCTAAGATGCTTAAAGGGATAACGGTGGAGAGCCTTTTATTAGCCCGTTGCTGGTTTTCAAACTGCCCCCCATAAGTGATATAGTAGCTAGGGGGGAGTTTGACGTTTTGAGCGATGACTTTTTTAGCCTCTTCTACGAAAGAATTTAAATCGCGCCCCACCACATTACTGCGAACCACGCTCATGCGCCTTGAATCTTCGCGCACGATAGAAACAGGACCATCCACTTCTTCAATCTTAGCGATAGAAGTGATAGGCACTAAAACGCCATATTTGGAAGTCAAGGCTAAACTTTTAATCTTTGTGATAGAGCTTGCAAAATCGCTTTCTTGGCGGATCATCACCGGCGTTCGTGAAATCCCTGTAGGGATCACATCCACGATCAAACCCTCTAAAGCGGATTTTAAAAACTTGGAAAATTCATCGCTAGTGATCCCCACATTCGCCATCGCTTCTTTATTGGGCGTTACATACAAATAATTCACGCCCTCATTAAGCGTGGTTAAAACTTCACTAGAGCCTTTAATCCCTTTTAAGACTTGCGCGATTTGAAAGCTCAACCCATTCAATTCGCTAATATCATCTCCAAAAATCTTAACCGCTAAATCCCCCCTAACCCCTGTAAGCATTTCAGAAATCCTCATTTCAATGGGTTGGGTGAAAGAAAAGTTAATCCCCTTAAAGCCTTTTAAAGAATCCATGATTTTTTCTAACAATTCGTCTTTATTTTTCACGCTCCATTCTTTTTTAGGGATGAAAGAAATAAAGGTATCGGTTTGATTCAACCCCCCCAAATCCAGCCCCAATTCATCGCTCCCTGTGCGCGCGACAATGGTTTTGACTTCCTTGACATGCTTTTTAATCGCGCTCTCAATGTTTAACATGAGATCTTTGGATTGATCTAAGGAAATAGAGGGGGTGGTTTCCACGCTCAAAACCACATCGCCCTCATCTAAAGCGGGCATGAAATTCTTCCCCACAAAAGGGAATAAAGAAAGGCTTGCGATTAAAAAAACAAACGCTCCTAAAATCACTTTTTTAGGGTTATGCACAAAAAATTCCAATAAAGGAGCATAGATTCTGTTTAAAAACCTCGTTAAAAAGGTTTCGCTATGGGGCGTGGCTTTTAAGACAAGAGAGCTGACTACAGGAATGATAGTGATAGATAGAACTAAAGTGCCTAAAAGTGCATACACAATGCTTTGCGCTAAAGGCCTAAACATCTTGCCCTCTAAACCCTGTAAGGTTAGAATCGGCACAAAAAACACAATAATAATCACCACCCCGCTCACCACTGAAACAGCGATTTCTTTACAAGAGCGATAGATCGCATGGAGTTTAGTGGTTTTAGTGTTAGCGCTTAATTTTTCAAAAGCGTTTTCCACCACCACCACGGCTGAGTCAATGAGCATGCCTATAGCGATAATCAACCCCCCTAAACTCATCAAGTTTAAGGTCAGATCGCTAAGTTTGATAAAAATAAACGCCACGGACAAGCTTAAAGGTAAGATCACCCCCACAGCCACGCTCGCCCTCAAATTCCCTAAAAATAAAAAAAGCGTGATGATGATTAAGACAACGGCTTCAATGAGGGTTTTAGAAACGGTGGCAATGGCTTTTTGCGTGAATTCTGAGCGATCATAAAAAACATTAATGGACACGCCGCTCGGCAAAAAGGGTTTTAATTCTTCTAGTTTTTGATACACTTGAGTGATGATTTCTTTGGTGTTAGCGTCTTTTAAAGAAAGCACTAATCCTTCTGTGGTTTCGCCCACGCCATCTTTAGTGACAAACCCTAAGCGGGTGCGAGACTGGCTGATGACTTTTGCAAAATCCTTAATGTGCAAATGCCCTAAATTCGTGGAAACGGTGATCTTGCCAATGTCTTCTAAACTCAAAGAAGCGGTTTGGATTTTGACTAAAAAGGTTTCGCCATCTCTATCCACGCGCCCCGCTCCGCTGTTTCTTAAATTCACTCTCACAGCCGATTCTAAATCAGAAATACTCACCCCAAGCCTTGCCATGTCGTTAAAATCCGGCACGATCACAAACGCTCTGCTAAAGCCTCCAATGGAATTGACATCCGCCACGCCGCTAATCATTCTTAATTGCGGGCGGATCACAAAGTCTAAAAGCTGTCGTTTTTCTATTTCGGTGATATTGCCATCAATGGTGAACATAAAAATGTCCGATAAGGGCGTAACAATGGGCGCCATGCCCCCTTCAACCCCAACGGGTAAATCTTTCATCACGCTGCTCAAGCGCTCATTGACAATATTCCTCGCTAAATAAATATCCACGCTGTCATCAAAATCTATCGTGATATCTGAAATAGAATATTTTGAAATACTTCTTAAAGATTTTTGCCCTTTCAAGCCTAAAAGCTCCAATTCTAAAGGGCGTACGATATTGTTTTCCATTTCTTCAGGGCTAGAGCCGGGGAGTTTTAAAATGATTTTGACTTGAGTGGGCGAAATATCCGGGAAAGCGTCCACTGGAGTGTTGATAAAACTATAAGTCCCAAAAAATAAAATAAGAATCGCGCCAACAATCACGATCACTCTTTGGCGTAAGGAAAATTCAATGATGGAAGCGAGCATCATTCTTCCCCTAAATTGTTGATCATGCCTTTTAACCCTATCAATGACCCCACTGCCACGCTGTCATTGGGGTGTAAATTTTGAGCGTTCACGATAAAAATCTTGCTGCGCTCTTCTAAAACTTGAACCGCCACAGGCTTAAAACCTTTAGGCGTTCTCACAAACACTAAGTAATCTTTCCCGTTTCTGATTAAAGCGTTTGAAGGGATTAAAACGGAGTCTTTGGGTTGAGAGCCTTGAATATACATTTCTACCATTTCCCCCACATGGTAATTGCCCTCATCTAATAAGGCGGTGGCTAAAATCGTGTTAGAACCTTTGTCTAACACCACCGAAACGCTTTGGATCTTTCCGATTTTTTCCCCCTCTTCATTATAGACTGGCGAATCTCTTTTAATGGATTTAGAAACGCCTACAGGCAATTTGATTTGAGCGATCAAATCATCGCTTTTTGAAATACGCACATAGCTAGTGAAAGCCAAAATCTTCTCGCCCACATTTTTAGGCGCTAACGCTAAAAGACCGCCATCTCTAGCCACAATCCTAAAACCATACTGCCCTTTAGGGTTTTTGGGATCCACGCCAAAGCTTTTAAAAGTGGATTCTAGTTGATTGACTTTTAAGCCCATTTCTTCACTGGTTAGAAAGCTCGTTTGATACTCCCTTTTAGGGATCACACCGGCTCTATAAAGTTCTAAATCTTTTTTAGTAATATCTTTAGCGATTTTTAATTTATTTTGGTTGTTTTGCAATTCAAAATACAAATTGCTCAAATCAATAGAGCTCACTTCACAGATCGCATCTCCAGCCTTCACCTGCTCGCCCTCTCTTTTATAAACCGCGACCACAGACGCATCAAAACTCAAGCTCTGCACCACAGAACTTTTACTATCAAAATCAATATAAGCGTTAAAAGGAAGCCCTTTACTGAAAATCTCTTTATCTAATTTAATCACCTTTAACCCCATGGGTTGCAAGTTTTTTTCTTCTAAAACAATTTCTGGATACTCTTTGGCTTTTAAAGAAACACCCATTGAAAAAACGCCCATTAACATAAGCCACCATAACGCCCGCTTCAATGCAATACTCCTAATCTGGTCAAGCTCTCCCCTAAAGTCTCTTCTAAAAGCGCGCTAATATCAATGTATTCAATCTTAGCTTCTGCTAGAGTGATGAGGGCGTCCATGTAAGAATTTTGATAAATCAAGTATTCAAAAAGCCCGATTTTTTGGGCTTCATAAGCGATGCGCCCCATTTCCATCAAACGCTTCTTATTGGCAATGGCTTCTTTTTGGGTTTCAATGTATGCTTCTTTGGTTTTGAGCTGGTTTAAGTAGGAGTTAGCGTTGATTCTAATGTTTCGTTTCATCACTTCATTTTGCGCGAGCGTCCCGCTTTGCAAATCCAAGAATTTACGCTTTTGATAGATGTTTTTAGGCGTTACCGGTAAAGGGATATGCACTTCTATAGAAAGGTTAGTGGAAGAGTTATAGCTTTCAGAGCCAATCCCAAATTCAAATGCATTAAACACATCTCTATTAGCCAATTTCGCATTCACCTGATAATCTTTAGCCGTCAAATCTAAAATATCCACATACAACGAGCGATCCAATTTGAACTTTAAGGCTTCAGGCTCTAAGTGCACGTATTCAAAATCCAAACCGATCACCTTGACATCATGCAAATGGTCTAAATAAGTGTCAAAATGTGCCCCCTCTTTGACCGGCTCCACAATCGCTAGCATCGTGTCTAGCATTTTTTCCAAATCTATGAGTTTGGTTTCCACATTGGTTTTAGCGAGTTTGGATTCCAAATAAGAATTATTAAAGTTGATATAATCTTTTTCGCTCATGCTGCCGGCTTTGACTTTTTCTTTAGCGATTTTGAGCTGCGAATAAAAGTTCGCTTCCCGTTGCGCATACACCTGATACTTTTCTTTAGTCATCACATAAGTCAAATACAAGCGTTTAGCGCCAATAAAAGCGAGATTTTTATTCAATTGATAGCTTTTATCGTATTGAATGGTTTTAATAGAAAGGCTTTTGGATAAAAGCGAACTCACCCATGGGAGCTTGGGCCTTACCATTAAAAGGGTTCTGGGCTGCGCTTCTACAATGCCTTGGAAGTTTTTCACCATAGAAGTTTCATTATAAATATAGGGGAAATCCCAAGCGTTCACGGAGCGTTGCTCATTCAAACGGCTTTTAAAATCGGCTTTTTTGCCGATCAACTCCATTGAATTAATTTCTACTTCTTTAAAAAACTCTTGTAGGGTAAAGATTTTCGCGCTAAGCATGCCCGCACCAAACATGCTCATTAAAAAAATTACCCCCAAAAAACGCTGGACTTTGCGTTTGATAGCATTAAATCGCAATTTCTTTAATATCCCCAATTTCTAAGAAACTTTGATACACGCCCCACAAGAAATTTTTACGATTTTTTTGGATTTCTATATCTTTATCCATGACTAGCACGCTTTTAAAATATTCTTCTAAAGGCGCATGCAAACTGAAATAAGCCTCTATTTTGCTATCCAAACTCTCAAAAGCGCTCGTTTTGATCGCATTAAACGCTTCAAAAAGGGCATGCTCTTCTGGTTCTTTAAAAAGATGGGTAGAAAACTCGCTTTTCTCGTTAGGGTTTCTGTCTTTATTGATATTGGCTAGGCGTTTGAAAGCGCTAAAAAGCAACTCTTTTTTTTGAGCGTTTTTAGGATCGTCTAAAAAGCGTTTTAAGGCCTTGACTTTTTGAATGATTGTAACGATGTCTCGCTCGTTGGTGTTTAACACGCTCCTTATAATAGAGGGGTTGCAATCTATTAAATTATTAAAGCGTTCCAATAAAAACTTCTCTAAAATTTCTAAATCAAAGCTTTGATAAACGCCCACTTTTTGAAAAAGGCTTTTTAAATCCGCTTTCAAATCAAATTCTAACCCATAATGCGCGATGATTTTCAATAATCCAAAACTCAAGCGCCTTAAAGCAAAAGGATCTTTAGATCCGCTAGGGATTTTACCCGCACTAAAAAGAGAAAACAGGCTGTCTAATTTCAAGCTCAAAGCCACGATTGAACTAAAAACACTAGAGGGCAAGGGAGCGTTTTCGCTTGCGGGCAAATACTGCTCTTTCAAGCTCAAAGCGACTAACTCGTTTTCGTTTTGTTTTAAAGCGTAGTAATAGCCCATGATCCCTTGAAGCTCGCTAAATTCATACACCACTTCACTGAGTAAATCCGCTTTAGCGATTTGAACGGCTCTTTTAACCAACTCAAGGGCTTTT
This sequence comes from Helicobacter pylori, assembly GCF_014496485.1. GTDB lineage: Bacteria > Campylobacterota > Campylobacteria > Campylobacterales > Helicobacteraceae > Helicobacter > Helicobacter pylori_DD. The sequence goes on from NZ_JACTAX010000011.1 coordinate 45,018, forward strand.
TCTAAAGGCATGTTTAAAGATGAAATATATTTTTGCGTCAAGTATTGAGCGATGATTGATTCTCGCTCCATTTTATCCTTTAAAGTCCCTAAACCTTGCACAAAAACCACGCTCTCTAAAGGGGCGTTATCTAAAGGCTTTTTGAGATCGTTTTCATAAAAGAAAACCGCATCGCTCAAGCGGGCTTTTAAAACCTTTTGATTGCCTAAAATGATTTTTTGCTTGTCTTTATTGATAGCGTTACTCACCACAATAAAGCCGTTGTGCAATGTTGGGCTTTCTTCTTGGCTTTTTTGACTAAAGGTTGCAAAATAGCGCTGGTTTTCTTTCATGGAAGTAATGATGATTTCACTGGGTAATTTTAAAAACGCCTTGTCAAACTCCCCTAAAAGCGCGCTGGGGTATTCCGTGATCGCTACAACCTCATCTAATAAATCCCTATCAATTTCTACGATAATGTCATGCTTTGTTTCTAGCTCTTTAATTTCTTGTAAGATTTTAGCTTCGCGCTTTTTAGGGTCTAAAATGACATGGTTTTTTTCTAAAACTTCAAAATACGCTTTAGGGCTATCCACTTGGATGAAATCAAAACCCTCTTGTCGGTGCGCTTTGGTGGCTTGTTTGGTTTTAAAGCCATACTCTTTAACTTCAATATCGTTAAAATTTTCCCCATTAAACAACACGCAAATATTATGAATGGGTCTGATAAAGCTTTTTTCCACATTGCCCCAACGCATAGACTTCCCGAAATTCAAACCCTCTAAAAACTCTAACACAATGGGCATGATTAAGTCTTTTGTAGGCTCTTTTTCATGGATTTTAGCGTGATAAAGCACTTCTTTATTGTTTTTAAACGCTGTTTGGAAATGCTGGTGATCCTTTAGTCCTAATTTTTGATAAAACCCTAAACCTAACGCGTTCAACCCTTGCGTTTTATCTTCATTGTTGCATGCGATTTTAACGGGAGGACCAAAAAATTCCTCTTTAGTTTCTTGGGTTAAAAGAGGAAAGTCTTTGATAAACAAACACAAACGCCTGGGGGTGTAAAAAATCTCTATATTTCCCACTTCTAAAGCGCGTTTTTGAAAAAGAGCGTGGAGTTTTTTAGGCATTTCTTTATATTCATTCAATAACGCTTGCGCGGGCAATTCTTCAACTAAAATCTCTACTAACAATTCATCTGAATGCAAAATCTCAATTCTCCCTAAAAAACAAAATCACTTTTAAGACTAAATCATGTTAGAATTATACTTGAATTTATTTTTAGTTTAGTTTATTTTTTAAATACAAAAGGTAGGCGTTTTGAAACATTTGACCCCACTCACTCACACCATCTTTAAAGCCTTATTGTTAGGCACAGCCTTAAGCACATCTTTGAGTTTAGCCGCAACAGAAAGCCCCACTAAAACAGAGCCTAAGCCCGCTAAGGGGGTTAAAAACAAACCCAAATCGCCCGTTACTAAAGTCATGATGACCAATTGCGATAATCTTAAAGATTTTAACGCTAAGCAAAAAGAAGTCTTAAAAGCCGCTTATCAATTCGGCTCTAAAGAAAATTTAGGCTATGAAATGGCAGGCATCGCATGGAAAGAGTCATGTGCAGGGGTTTATAAAATCAATTTTTCCGATCCGAGCGCGGGCGTGTATCATTCTTATATCCCAAGCGTTCTAAAAAGCTATGGGCATAATGATAGCCCCTTTTTGCGTAATGTGATGGGGGAATTGCTCATTAAAGACGATGCGTTTGCTTCTGAAGTGGCCCTAAAAGAGTTGCTCTATTGGAAAACACGCTACCATGACAATCTAAAAGACATGATTAAATCTTACAACAAGGGCAGTCGTTGGGAAAAAAACGAGAAGTCTAACGCTGATGCTGAAAAATATTACGAAGAGATACAAGACAAGATCAGGCGTTTGAAAGAATCTAAAATCTTTGATTCGCAGTCTAGTAATGACCAAGAATTGCAAAAAAGCGCTAATAGTAACTTGGATTTAGACCCTATCGGCAACGCCATGCCCCAAACTTTAGCCCCCCAAAAATCTCAAATAGAAAAATCTCAAATAGAGGAAACCCAAGCAGAAAAACCCCAAGAAATGAAAGAGGCAACTAGCGAGCAAACAACCAGTAAGCCAGAAAAAGAAAGAGATAAACCCATGTATTTGGCTCAAATCAGTAGCGCTGATTTCACACCCGCTAAAAAAAGCCCCAAAAAACCGGCTAAAGTGAGTCCAAAACGCTCCTCTAAAAATAATATAAATAATGTAAAAAGCAACGCTAAAACCGCTTCCAAAAATAAAGAAATGTGCAAAAATTGCTCTCCAGGGCAAAGGAATGCGATTTTAGCTAACCACATCACTCTCATGCAAGAGCTTTAAAAAGTCCTAAAAATGGCGCAAAAAACTCTTTTGATTATCACTGATGGCATTGGGTATCGTAAAGATAGCGATCATAACGCTTTCTTCCATGCTAAAAAACCCACTTATGATTTGATGTTTAAAACCTTGCCTTATAGCCTGATTGATACGCATGGCTTGAGCGTGGGCTTACCTGAAGGGCAAATGGGAAATTCTGAAGTGGGGCATATGTGCATTGGGGCTGGTAGGGTGCTGTATCAGGATTTAGTCAAAATTTCTTTAAGCCTTCAAAACGATGACTTAAAAAACAACCCCGCTTTTTTAAACGCAATCCAAAAAAGTAAGGTCGTGCATCTTATGGGTTTAATGAGCGATGGAGGCGTGCATTCACACATTGAGCATTTTATCGCTCTGGCTTTAGCGTGTGAAAAATCCCATAAAAAAGTCTTTCTGCATTTAATCACCGATGGGCGCGATGTCGCTCCTAAAAGCACTTTAACTTATTTAGAAACCATGCAAAATATCTGCAATGAAAACGTTCAAATCGCTACCATAAGCGGTCGTTTTTATGCGATGGATAGGGATAATCGCTTTGAAAGGATTGAGCTTGCGTATAACAGCCTAATGGGGCTTAATCACACGCCTTTAAGCCCTAGCGAGTATATCCAAAGCCAATACGATAAAAACATTACCGATGAATTTATCATGCCCGCTTGTTTTAAAGATTATTGCGGCATGCAAGATGATGAAAGCTTCATTTTTATCAATTTCAGGAATGATAGGGCTAGAGAAATCGTGAGCGCTTTAGGCCAAAAGGAATTTAGCGGCTTTAAGCGCCAAGCTTTTAAAAAACTCCATATCGCTACCATGACGCCTTATGATAACACTTTCCCCTACCCTGTTTTATTCCCCAAAGAAAGCGTTCAAAACACGCTCGCTGAAGTGGTGTCTCAACACAACCTGACCCAAAGCCATATCGCTGAGACTGAAAAATACGCGCATGTAACCTTTTTCATCAATGGCGGAGTGGAGGTGCCTTTTAAAAATGAAAACCGAGTGCTTATCCAAAGCCCTAAAGTTACCACTTATGATTTAAAACCTGAAATGAGCGCTAAAGAAGTAACCCTTGCGGTGTTAGAGCAAATGAAACTAGGCACGGATTTGATCATTGTGAATTTTGCTAATGGCGACATGGTGGGGCATACAGGGAATTTTGAAGCGAGTATTAAAGCGGTAGAAGCAGTGGATAAATGCTTAGGGGAAATCCTTTCACTGGCTAAAAAATTGGATTACGCCATGCTTTTAACCAGCGATCATGGGAATTGCGAGCGCATGAAAGATGAAAACCAAAACCCCTTAACCAACCACACCGCTGGGAGCGTGTATTGCTTTGTTTTAGGGAATGGAGTCAAATCCATAAAAAACGGAGCGCTGAACAATATCGCTAGCAGCGTGTTAAAGCTCATGGGCATCAAAGCCCCAGCAACGATGGACGAACCCCTATTTTAAACTAAAGGAAAAGAATGCAAATTGATGATAAACTATTGCAACGCTTAGAAAAATTGAGCATGCTAGAGATTAAAGACGAGCATAAAGAGAGTGTTAAAGGCCATCTAGCGGAGATTTTAGGCTTTGTGGAAAACATTTTCGCTTTAGAAACTAGTGTGCTAAAAACAGATACAGAACTATGCACCCCTTTAAGAGAAGACGAGCCTAAAAACCAACCCCACATCGCCAAAGAGATTTTAAGCCACAACAAACACAGCCAGGATCATTATTTCGTTGTGCCTAAAATCATTGAATAGGTTTGATTGAATAGGCTTAATATCAAGTGAAAAGCTTGATTTTTAAAATCAAAGAGAAAAAGAGGCTATCGCTTGACTAAAATTCAAGCTCTTTACTATTTGTTTTCAGCCTTTTTTAATTCATCAATCACTTCCACTAACCCCGCAATCGCCTTTGTGATTTCTTCATGCGTGATAATATAAGGGGGCATGAGGTAAATGGTGTTGTTTAAAGGGCGTAATAACAAGCCTTTTTTTAGAGCTTTTTTAAAAACCGCCAAACTCAAACGCTCTTTGGTTTGAATAAAGACTTCAAAGGCAAAGACCATGCCCAAATGCCTTAAATCAGACACCACTTGTTGCTCTATCAAGGGTTTTAGTGCGTTTTGGAGCGCGCTAAAAATAAACCCGCTTAAAGCCTTGTTTTTTTCAATAACATTTTCTTTTTCAAAAATATCCAGCGTGGCGTTCGCGCATGCGCATGATAAGGCGTTTCCTGTGTAGCTGTGCGAATGCAAAAACGCTTTATTTTCTTCATAGGGGGCGTAAAATTGGTTATAGATTTCATTGCGGGTTAATAATGTGCTTAAAGGCAAATACCCCCCACTAATCCCCTTAGACAAGCATAAAAAATCAGGCTCGATCCCGCATTGTTCATAAGCAAACATGCTCCCTGTGCGCCCAAACCCGGTAGCGATTTCATCAAAAATAATGTGGATGTCTTTTTGCTTGCATAATAAAACGGCTTGTTTTAAATACTTCGTGCTATAAATATGCATATTCCCTGCGCATTGCAAAAGAGGCTCTGCAATGAAGGCGCAAATTTCTTCATGATGCTTATCTAACAAACGCTTTAAAGCGTTCAAACTATTTTCTATTTCATTGTCGTTTTTAGGCACGGGCGTGATGAGATTCTTGAGCAATAAGGGGGTGTAAGTGTCTTTATAAAGTTTCACATCGCCCACGCTTAACGCTCCCAAAGTCTCGCCATGATAGGAATTAGAAAGCGATAAAAAAAGCTTTTTAGGGCGTGTTTGATTCTTTAAAAAATGGGCGTGATAGCTCATTTTCAAAGCGATTTCAATGCAAGATGAGCCGTTATCCGCATAAAAGCATTTATCCATATGAGTGAGCTGGCAAAGCCTTTGAGAGAGCGTGATAATGGGCTTATGGCTAAAAGAGGCCAAAAGGACATGCTCTAGATTATCAATTTGATTTTTGAGCTGTTGGCTGATGTAGGCGTTATTATGCCCAAAAAGATTCACCCACCATGAGCTGATTAAATCCATGTAAGCGTTATCATTAAAATCATAGAGATAAATCCCTTGAGCCTTTTTAATGGGGATAATGGGGAAATTTTGATGCTCTTGCATTTGCGAGCAAGGGTGCCAAAGATACTCCAAATCCAAAGCGGCTAAATTTTCTTGAAAATTCATGTTAAAAACTCTCTATAATAAGGATAATTTTAATAACCTTTGGTTAAAATAAGGTTATTTGATTTTACTATAAGGTTGTTTAAACCTGAATTTCACATTTTTGATTTTTTAAAAGGGATTAGAGTTCTTATGATTGAATGGATGCAAAATCATAGAAAGTATTTAGTAGTTACAATATGGATAAGCACGATCGCTTTTATTGCCGCCGGGATGATAGGTTGGGGGCAATACAGCTTTTCTTTAGATAGCGATAGCGCTGCCAAAGTGGGACAGATCAAGATTTCTCAAGAAGAATTAGCCCAAGAATACCGCCGCCTTAAAGACGCCTATGCTGAGTCTATCCCTGATTTTAAAGAACTCACTGAAGATCAAATCAAAGCCATGCATTTAGAAAAAAGCGCTCTAGATTCGCTCATCAATCAAGCCCTATTGAGGAATCTCGCTTTAGATTTAGGGCTTGGCGCTACGAAGCAAGAAGTGGCGAAAGAAATCAGAAAAACGAGCGTTTTTCAAAAAGATGGCGTTTTTGATGAAGAATTGTATAAGAATATCTTAAAGCAAAGCCATTACCGCCCCAAGCATTTTGAAGAAAGCGTTGAAAGGCTTTTAATCCTTCAAAAAATCAGCGCTCTATTCCCCAAAACCACCACCCCTTTGGAGCAATCCAGCCTATCGCTTTGGGCAAAATTGCAAGACAAATTAGACATTCTTATCCTAAACCCTAATGATGTTAAAATCTCTCTTAATGAAGAAGAGATGAAAAAATATTACGAGTCCCATAAAAAGGATTTTAAAAAGCCCACAAGCTTTAAAACACGCTCTTTATATTTTGACGCTAGTTTAGAAAAAACTGATTTGAAAGAGTTGGAGAAATACTACCATAAAAACAAGGTGTCTTATTTGGACAAAGAGGGGAAATTACAGGATTTTAAAAGCGTTCAAGAGCAAGTCAAGCATGATTTAAGCATGCAAAAAGCGAATGAAAAAGCCTTAAGGAGCTATATCGCTCTAAAAAAAGCGAACGCACAAAATTACACCACGCAAGATTTTGAAGAAAACAACTCCCCCTATACTGCTGAAATCACGCAAAAACTCACCGCTCTCAAGCCCCTTGAAGTCCTAAAACCAGAGCCTTTTAAAGATGGTTTTATCGTGGTGCAGCTCATCTCTCAAATTAAAGACGAATTACAAAATTTTAATGAAGCTAAAAGCGCTCTTAAAACCCGCCTAACTCAAGAAAAAACCCTTATGGCGTTGCAAACTTTAGCTAAAGAAAAGCTTAAGGATTTTAAAGGCAAAAGCGTGGGCTATGTAAGCCCTAATTTTGGAGGCACTATTAGTGAGCTTAACCAAGAAGAAAGCACTAAGTTTATCAACACCCTTTTTAACCGCCAGGAAAAAAAAGGGTTTATTACTATTGGTAATAAAGTGGTGCTTTATCAAATCACAGAACAAAATTTCAACCACTCATTTAGTGCAGAAGAAAGCCAGTATATGCAGCGTTTAGTCAATAACACTAAAACGGATTTTTTTGATAAAGCGTTGATAGAAGAATTGAAAAAACGCTATAAGATAGTCAAATACACTCAATAAATGCAAGGGGAAATCATGGAACATAAAGAAATCGTTATAGGGGTTGATATAGGCTCTAGAAAGATTTGCGCGATAGTGGCTGAATTTAAAGAAGGGATTTTGCGCATCATTGGCACGGCCCATCAAGACTCCAAAGAAATCAATTCAAAAGCCATTAAAAGAGGGCGTATCAATAGCCTTGCTCACGCTTCTAACGCCATTAAAGAAGTGATCAATAGCGCTAAAAAAATGGCGGGTTTGAACGCTGATGAAGACAGGAATAACCCCATCTCCTTTAGGGAATCGTATTGCCCTAAAACTAAAGCGATTGTTTCTTTTTCTGGGGCTTATACTGAAAGCATTAGAGATGTTACCGGTGTGGCTAGCACTAAAGACAATGTGGTTACTATAGATGAAATCAATCGCGCTATCAATAACGCATGCGCTAAAGCAGGCTTAGATAACGACAAACATATTTTGCATGCTCTCCCCTATCGCTTCACTTTAGACAAACAAGAAGTGAATGACCCCTTAGGGATGAGCGGGACTCGCTTAGAAGTCTTTATCCACATTGTCTATACAGAAAAAAACAACATTGAAAATTTAGAAAAAATCATGATCCAATCTGGAGTAGAGATTGAAAACATTGTGATCAATTCTTATGCAGCCTCAATTGCCACCTTGTCTAATGATGAAAGGGAATTGGGCGTGGCTTGCGTGGATATGGGCGGAGAGACATGCAACCTTACGATTTATAGCGGCAATTCCATACGCTATAACAAATACTTACCCGTAGGCTCTCACCATTTAACCACGGATTTATCGCACATGCTCAACACCCCATTCCCTTACGCTGAAGAAGTTAAAATCAAATACGGGGATCTTTCTTTTGAAGGCGGAGAAGAAACGCCCTCTCAAAATGTCCAAATCCCTACCACCGGCTCTGATGGCCATGAAAGCCATATTGTGCCGCTTAGTGAAATCCAAACTATCATGAGGGAAAGGGCTTTAGAAACTTTTAAAATCATCCACAGGAGCATTCAAGATAGCGGTTTAGAAGAGCATTTGGGCGGGGGCGTTGTGTTAACCGGTGGGATGGCTTTAATGAAAGGGATCAAAGAATTAGCCAGAACCCATTTCACTAATTACCCGGTGCGTTTGGCGGCCCCTGTGGAAAAATACAATATCATGGGCATGTTTGAAGACTTGAAAGATCCTCGCTTTTCAGTCGTGGTTGGCTTGATTTTATACAAAGCAGGGGGGCATACCAATTATGAAAGAGACTCTAAAGGGGTTATCCGCTACCATGAAAGCGATGATTACACAAGAACAGCCCATCAATCAAGCCCTACCCCCCATATCCATTCATCGCCAACAGAAAGGAATTTGAGCGATTTAAAAGCCCCTAACGCTCCTTTAAACACCGCTAAAAACGATGACTTCTTACCCATAAAAACCACCGAACAAAAAGGTTTTTTTAAAAGTTTCCTTGATAAGATTTCTAAAATCTTTTAAGATACAGCCATTTCTTTATGCGATAAAAACGCCTTGATAGTTATCAAAAGCCAGAAAACATGGTATAATCCTTTAGCTATTTATCAAAGTTTAAGATTTGCAAAAATCGTATCTCAAGGGGAATGTGGCTATGGTTCATCAATCAGAGATGGAAAATTATAATATCGGTCAAGCGAGCATTGAAGAAGTAAGCGATCCAGCTTATAAAGGGGCTAAGATTGTCGTCATCGGTGTTGGAGGTGGGGGGTCTAACATGATCAAACACTTGGTTGAATACGGCGTGCATCAAGATGTTACCCCCATTGCGACGAACACTGATGGCCAACATCTCAAAAACAATCCCGCTCCGGTTAAAATCCTTTTAGGCAAAGAGTCTACTGGAGGTTTAGGCGCTGGAGGGGTTCCTGATATTGGTAGGAAAGCCGCTGAAGAAAGCGCTAATGAAATTAGAGAAGCGATTAAGGACGCCAAATTAGTCATTGTCTCTACAGGGCTTGGAGGAGGGACTGGGACTGGAGCCACCCCTACTATCGTTAAAATCGCAAAAGAAGTGGGAGCGCTCACGATTGCTATCGTTACTAAGCCTTTCAAATACGAAGGGTCTCAAAAAAGCAAGAAAGCCGAAGAGGGGTTAAAGGAGTTGGAGCAATCTAGCGATTCTATTTTGGTTATCCCTAATGATAAAATTCTTTTGACCATGAAAAAAAATGCCAGCACCAAAGAATGCTATAAAGAAGTTGATGATGTCTTGGTTAGGGCTGTGAGCGGCATTTCTACGATCATCACTAAACCCGGTGATATTAATGTTGATTTTTCCGATTTAAAAAGCGCTCTTGGTTTTAAAGGCTTTGCGTTAATGGGTATTGGTGAGGCCACTGGCGAAGAATCCGCTAAATTAGCAGTGGAAAATGCGATCCAATCGCCTCTTCTTGATGACGCTTCTATTGATGGGGCTAAGAGCATTATTGTCTTTTTTGAGCACCACCCTGATTATCCTATGTATGCTTATTCTCAAGCTTGCATATCTATTCAAGAACGAGCCAATCAAGATGTTGATGTTAAGTTTGGCCAACACACGAGCGAGAGTATCCCCATTGATCATGTGCGCGTTACTATCATTGCAACCGGTGCTGAAAGAAACAGCGGTGGAGCGGGTTTGGAATCTATCGCTACGCCCTCTCAGCCTATGGTGAAACAAACAAGAAAAGTGGGTAATAGCGATTTTTTAAGAATCCCTACCGAAGAAGAACTATCCACGCCCACAGCCATAAGGATCCAGCAAGATTAATTGCAGATCTCGCTTTCCCCCCTATTTTTATAGGGTCATAATAAAGCGGTTTGTTGGGTTTGCTCTCATTTATTTTTTTAGAATAAAATTAAGAAGCTTTGATTTTAAAACTTTGATTTTGGTGTGCTGATTTTTAGAGCGTTTAGAGAGATTTTAAAGTGCTTAAAGGGGAATATCCCAAAGCACCTCCTAGTTAATGAAACGCTAGAAACCCATTTGACAAAAACCAAGAGCTTTATTTTTCACACTCACCACCCCTGAAACTATACGCTCCGTTACAAATTTGTGAGGTCAATGCATTTTTAACTTGATTGAGTTCTGCATTCTTAAGGACGGATTTGGGGGACTTCAATGACTAGCTGATTGAAATCCTCACCGCTTTATCAATCTCAAAGATAAAATCATAGCGCTTATTCAAGCTGTTATAAGTGGTGTCTTTAATCAAAGCATAAACTAGGTCTATGTTTTCTGTTTGTCTTATCGCTAATAAGGTGTCGTGGGATAGTTTCGTGCTCACATTGATGAACTGATTGAGTAGGTCTTGTTCGTTAATGGAACAATACCCAGCGTTAGTATCAAATTGATTAGTTTTAAGGGGTTTGGGTTTGTATGTGTTATCTAGAACGCTATCCATAGTAAAGGAAGCGTTCAAGTCATAGGAGTATCCAGGAACCCACTTGCTCCAATTTTCCCAACCACCCCTAGTTCCTCTTATTTTTCTCTGTCCGTTCTCTATCAAATTGGCTTTTAATTTAGCAAGAACACTGTTAGCGATAATGTCTTTTTGTTCGGTTGCCTTATAAGTTCTTGCTATACTTTCATAGGTAGAGAACCCAAACCTAGCGGATTTAGATTTATCATCTCTTTTGATTTTATCTTTTTTAGTTTCGCTGTAGCTGTGTTTAGCAATGCTACGCATAAACTCCGTGAAAGCAATCAAAAAATCAGGGTTTGACTGACCATTAGGTAAGGCTTCATCAGCGATAGAGTTCCTAAATTTAGGGTCTTTTAATTCAGCAAAGGGTTCTCTAAGTCTTGTTTTTTCCCCATCAAGCATCAAGTAGGGGTAAGGGGTAGTGCATATTAAAGTGAATACAGCCCCACGCTTATCTTTAGGGCTGTTGATAATAATGCTGTCTTGGTTGAACTCCCTACCCAAATTCACTATGATGTCTTTGAACTGATTTTTATTATGGAATGGTTTGAGTTCAAAACAAATGAAGCTAGTTTCTATATTAGCTTGTGGCATACCTGCTTCTCTGTATAACCTTTAACAATTTTGTATCCTATGTAGCCCTTGTATAGGTCTAGCTTTTTTCTCAACCACTTGGTTCTTTTTTCGTTATCAGCGTTAGTGAACATAAAGGGTTTTAAAAGGGCTTCAACTTCCTCTTTTTTCTCGCCCTCTGTTGTCGCATTCAGTTCTAAAATCTTGGTGGCTTCTTTTAATCCATAATCCGCAATAATGGCTTTATCGTTATAAGTTCTATAACCAGAGATAACTGCTACTGGGCAGTTTAGCATCCGATCGCATAATCGGCTCATAGATAAAGCGGTGGTATTCATTTTTTGAGCCATAGTCAAATCATCATAATGCACCAGGTTATTGTCTCTTTTTGACCTTGTGTTTAAAACGGCTCTTAACGCTGACTTTTTCTTATCATACTCGTTCAATTGAGCGGATAGGGGTTGGTTAGAGTTGACAGAGATTTTAAAGAGAGGTAGTTGGCTTTTAGCTTCCTTGTATTCCTTAAAGGCGGGCATCAATGAGAGATGATAACGAGTTAGAATGGATAGGGTTTTTTTCGCTATTAAGCTAACTTGGTGCGTTTAGAATTATCCGCACCGATGAAAAGGTTTTTAAAATCGCTTGACATAAGGTCTCCTTTAAATTTTAAGTATCACTGCAATCAATGCGTCTCACACCAATCACTTAGAAGAATCTTGATTTTTAATAGCAATATCTAGCTTGTTGAAAGGGATTTCAATGTGGTTAGCGTCTAGAGCGTTTTTGATGCGTTCAATGAGTTCGCTCCTCACATTAAAGATCCCATCTTCAATCTTTGCCCAAACCCTAATGGTAAAATTCAATGAACTTTGTCCAAAATCCGTGATCCCAATAAAAGTGGGCATGTTTTTATCAATTTTTTCCATTGAGTCAATAACATCTTTTATAGTCTTATGCACCAGTTCAATATCGCTCCCATACCCTACCCCACAGACCCATTCAATGCGCCGACACGCCGTGTTATTGCTATTAATAATATTAGAATTAGCAACACTTCTATTGGGTAAAACCGCCAAACGCCCGTCATGCAAGCGTAAAGAAGTGTTAAAAAAATTAAGCGCTTCTACTTTGCCCTCTAGGCCAGAGATTTCAATGATGTCTCCTTTTTTGAAAGGGTGCAAGATAATAAGGATTATCCCTCCAGCAATGCTTGAAAGGTAATCTTTTAAAGCCAACGCCACCGCAATCCCCACCGTTCCTAAAACAGTGATAATAGAGGTGGTTTGCACGCCTAGCGTGCTGAGCGCAATGATTGTGGTGATGATAAGGATTAAGATAAAAGTAACCTGCGCGACAAAATTCGCTAAAATCTCATCCTTTTTGGATAAAAGTTTCATGGTTTTGTTCCGTAAGAAAAACGAAAAATAAAAACCTATACAAAAGACAATGACAGCCTTGATCAAGATTATCCCAAAATGCTTTGCCTGCGGAAAAAAATCCACTAACAGCGTTTTAATTTCATCCATAAATCTTTCCTTGCAAATCACAAAATCGCTAAAAGAGACAAGATAACTTACCCTTATGTAGCTAATTTGACATGTTAGCATGTTTAAGACTAACCTTATTACCACAACTCAAACGCTCAACTCAATGCCAGTGTCAAATTGATTGGCTTTTAGCACGCTGTCTAATAAAAAAGGGTTTTTTAGTGTTGAACCTAGAGATTACTTCACGCACACTCCCTACTTGGTAGCTACCGCTCACTATATGGCAATGGTTTTTCCCTAGCTTGGCTTTAATGGATTTTATCGTTACGCTATCAACAGATACCGCTCTATAAGATTTTCGCATAAAAGCTATGATGTGTTTAAAAGTCTCTGAGTAATTCTTTAAGAATTTAGGGGAGTTGGGGCTTTCTCAATTTTGGTCAATATTGATGTGGTTAGCAATCTTAATTTTTTGACCCCTTTTATAAGGCTTATAACCTTCACCCTTCCTTTTTCTCAAAGAATGCGGATTTTAAAGGGTAGTGAAATACAACCACGCTTCAGAGCTGTTGCTAGTAGAATACACCACGCTATCTTGTTCGTATTTATATCCTAACTCTCTAACAATTGTCAATAAATCCGCACCTAATGCGTAGATAAGAAAGCTAGGTTCTTTACTGCCTTGATAAACGCCATTGACTTTAATATAACCGATTTTTGGGTATAGCTTTTTAATATCCGCTTCTCATTCCTTGTTTCTTTGGACATTCTCTGCATCGCTCATTAGGTATTTAGAAAGGATAGCACCAACAGACCCACTTATAATAATCCACAATCATATCAGCGGCGGTATCAAACCCGTCATCTTGCCATAAGATCAACTTAAACTCTCTGTTAGCTGAAAGACACAAGCACTCATCGTTATATAGATGTTTATACAATCTAGAAAGGAGCGGTTATGCTGTATTTTTCTTTTTTTAGTCAGCTCATCAAACGCCTTTAAGTTAGGGTTATTCATAGCTTCACTTAAGGTCGTTTTTAAAGTCGGTTTGATTTTGTAAGTTTTCATAGCATTGATGAGACTTTGACTGACTTTATCGCTTGTAATGTTGAAATTTTTCATGGGTTAGTTCCTAGAACGCTATCCAACCTGAACGCCTTTTTCATATCCACATAACTCATAATCCCTACTATGCCCCCATTCAATCTGTCTATCATTTCATTAGCGTCAAGTTTGGCTTTTAAACTCTGTAAGGTGTTTTCGGCTATTTGTGTGGGTTTGTAGAAAAAGAACTTCTTTCCGTGTATTTTTGAATAAGCACTTTGGAATGATTTAGCGCTAGGGTTCATATCTTTACCAAAACTGACAAGCTCTGATTTTCCTATTAACTGACCGAATTTACATTTCCTGTGTATTTTGCTAGAGAAGCCATAAGCCTCAACCCCATCAAGGTTTGGTGTGGTGCAAATGAGACTAAATCTAGCATAAACCTTACCGCCTTTTTCTACCATTTCAGGACACCACGCAATGCTGTCTTGCTCGAATTTGTTTCCTAATTTGATGAGTTCTGCTCTTAAATCAAAGCGATGGTCTTTGAGCGTATAGACAAAAAAGAAACTTCATTACTAGGAATATCGCTAGCTTTTTCTTGGCAAGAACCTTGAATAGTAATAAATCCCACTTCATGGTATAACGCTCTTAAGAGAAACTTGAGGTGTTTAGTCCGCTTCATATTGGTTTCTCTAGTATAACTTCCCCTGAATGCTGAAATAGTTCCGCATTGACCCTCCGTCATATGCTCATACAACCTAGATAGACCCGCAGCGCTCAAGTCAGCTCTTTCTGCTTCTGTGAAAGCTATTGTTCTTTTTAAGTTAGGGTTACTCGCTCTCAATTTAGCGAATTTTTCAGCCGTCCCATAATGATTAATTCAGGTTCAGTGCCATTCTTTAACTCTGACTTTTTAACATTTTAAAACCACTAGACATTGACTACCCTTTCAAATTTATTTATTATAGTTGTTATCTTACACTAATTATATAGGGATAAAAACCCAAGAAACTAAAAAATAGCGATACTATATAAAAACAAGCTTCTTAAACAAAGTAAAACATACCAATGCGTGTTATCAAATCATTAAAAACAATAAAAAAACTTAAACAAAATAAGCAAACTAAAACCTTTAAATAAAACAATAAAACATTAAACCCCCAAACAAACAAAACAATGAGTCAATAATGAAATCAGATAAAAAGCAAGACTAAAAAACATTTCCCTATCCCTGCACCGACCTACATTCCCACTCTTGAAAAGAGCAGTATTATCAGCGATG
>NZ_JACTAX010000012.1:0-48388 GCF_014496485.1 Helicobacter pylori
CTCGCTTACTATCCAATAGTGATTTTAGCTGTTGTGTCCTTTTCATATTGTCTTTTTGAGTGTAGCGGTATCTCTCAACAAATTCTTTACTAGACATAAGGTCTTTCATTGTGGCTTCACTTTTAGGAGCAATATAGCTATTCATAAATTTTTGTCCAAATAAATTGCGAAGTGTCCTATAAATATTAGTATTCCCTTTAAAGAAGTCTTTAGCTTTTATAGGTTCATGTAAGTCTATTTTAGTGGGTTTGTTTTGCCAATATTGAGCGACTTTGTCCGCATTTTTAGGGTCAAATCCGCTTTTATACGCACTGATTAACGCTTTTTGTTGTTTTTCAGTAAAGTCTTTTTCAAAGACAGGTTTAAAAGGTCTAAACGCTGAAATAGTCCCAAAAGGTAGCCCGCTTTTGATTTTATTGACAATGCTATTGAGATTAGCGCTCTCAATTGTAGAGCCTTTAATAGTCTGTGTGTTTTGTTCTCTTTTAAGTCGTGAGAGTTCCTCGCCAAAGGCATCTAATGTCGCTCTTAAAGATAAGTTGTCTTTCACTCTCACTTTAGGTTTATTTTGTCTAGCTAATTTCTTGTCCGCTAACGCCTTATCAATAGATGCTGTCAAAGATAGAGAATTGTTTCTTTGTGGTTCATCAACAAATTCTAAAAAGTCGTAATTCAATAGCATTTTGTGTCCTTTCGCTTTAAATTGATTTTAACCGCTCTTTTGTTAGAGAGCGATAAATTATACTAATTTTAGCTAAAGATTGATTGTAGCCCATTTTACGCCTTGTATTCCATATAAGATTTAATCAACTCTTTAGCAAACGCTTTCAATTCATTAAGAGAATGATAGTCTCTCTTTTGACAATACAAATTCACTTTAGATTGTGTGGTTGCAATTTTTAGCGGTGTTTTATTGGAATAATTTTTATCTCCCTCTTTATAAAGAGAGAGTCTTCATTTTAGCGGATCTTTAGCGGGTCTCAGCTGAGCTTTTAATGATCACGGTGTTGTAGTCAGGTTGGACGGGGCGTTGGTTAGGCGAATTTTTCATGCGTTTTTTGATTTCAGCCAATTGCTTGGCAGAGACTTCCAAAGGCTCTTCTATGACAAACCATGCCACCCCTTCTGTGCAAGGAGGAGCGGTGAGAGAGCCGTTAAAATGGTAGTAATTGATGCTTTTAGGTAAGAAAGCGTCTAAAGCCACCTCTTTAAAATTCTGTTTCTTTTGAATGCCTTCTAAAATAGGATCAAGGTTGGGGTTTTCTTTCCCTTCTTCAAAACCTATCGCTAACACTAACAAACGCCCTTTAGCGTCTTTATGCACGAAATGCGCGCTCAAAGGCCTGGTTTTATTGTTGATTAAAAACTCCATAGGGGCGTGGAAATGCACATTATCCAACACATAGTCATGCCCTCTATAATTAATGTGGTTAGTCGGCTCAAACGAAGCTTTTAAAGTATGATGAGTGAAAAAGACCGCTTTAGGTTTAGAAGCGGCGTATTTGAATTGCAAATCGGCTTTATCTTGCGTGTGGTAATAATGCTCAATGTTGATGGGCGATTGGCTTTTACCGCTTTTGCACACTTCAAAATCTTTGTGCAATTTGTCCCAGCGGTGCGGGCCGTTTTCTTTATTTTTATAATCCCATTTGGTGTTTTCAGCGCCTATAAGAGAAGTGGCTAACGCTAAAGCGATCAAAAAAGTTTTTTTCATTCTAATTATCCTTTATTCTAAAATTCTAAAATTATAAAAAGGCAACGGCTTAATTTTAGCGCTTAATCAACAATGACCGCAGTTACAAAAAACAGATTGGTTAAAAGTTGAAAATGATTTTAAATTCTGTTTTATATGGTAACAACTTTATTAAATTAATGCGCCTATGGAGCGGGAATATTTGTTTCAATCAGCCCCTAATTTACAAGCGGTTAAAATTTTTGTCTTATACTCTAGGTTTTCAAATTGAATAAAATTTAACCCCTTAAGATTTAAATGATGATAACCAAACAATCGTATCAAAGATTCGCCTTAATGCGGGTTTTTGTGTTTTCGCTTTCGGCGTTTATTTTTAACACCACGGAGTTTGTCCCTGTCGCACTTCTGTCAGACATTGCGAAAAGTTTTGAAATGGAGAGCGCAACAGTGGGGCTTATGATCACTGCTTATGCGTGGGTGGTGTCTCTTGGCTCATTGCCCTTGATGCTGCTTAGCGCTAAAATTGAAAGGAAACGCTTATTGCTTTTTCTTTTCACCCTTTTTATTGCTAGCCATATCCTTTCAGCACTAGCGTGGAATTTTTGGGTGCTTCTCATTTCTCGTATGGGTATCGCTTTTGCCCACTCTATTTTTTGGTCCATCACGGCTTCTTTAGTCATTCGTGTCGCGCCAAGAAATAAAAAACAACAGGCCTTAGGGCTGTTAGCGTTAGGGAGTTCGTTAGCGATGATTTTAGGGTTACCGCTTGGGAGGATCATCGGGCAAATTCTAGATTGGCGCTCTACTTTTGGCGTGATCGGGGGCGTTGCTTTGTTGATCATGTTGCTTATGTGGAGATTGCTCCCATCTTTGCCGAGTAGAAACGCCGGCACGCTCGCAAGTGTCCCTATATTAATGAAACGCCCGCTTTTAGTGGGGATTTATTTGCTTGTGATCATGGTTATTTCTGGGCATTTCACCACTTATAGTTATATTGAGCCTTTTATCATTCAAATCAGCCAATTTTCTCCTGACATTACGACGCTAATGCTGTTTGTTTTTGGGTTAGCAGGCGTGGCGGGGAGTTTTTTATTCGGCCGTTTGTATGCGAAAAATTCAAGAAAATTCATCGCTTTTGCAATGGTTTTAGTCATTTGCCCGCAACTCTTGCTTTTTGTGTTTAAAAACTTGGAGTGGGTGATCTTTTTGCAAATTTTCTTGTGGGGAATAGGGATCACTTCACTCACCATTGCGTTGCAAATGAGGGTGTTGCAACTCGCCCCAGATGCTACGGATGTCGCGAGCGCGATTTTTTCGGGGAGCTATAATGTGGGGATTGGATCAGGTGCGTTGTTTGGCAGTATTGTGATCCACCAATTAGGGCTAGGGTATATTGGCTTTGTGGGTGGGGCTTTAGGGTTGTTGGCGCTGTTTTGGCTTAGATTCATTACGATAAAGTTTAAAAAAACATAAAGAGCGTTAAAAGGATTAGCCCAATAAAGGAGAATCCCTTTCGCGCTAAAAACCATTTTTTAAAATTTAATGATACCGCTTAATAACCGCGCTAACGGACAGATTGTCTCTCTTTTTATGTTAAAATAGAAAAATTTGTCATAAATTTTAAGCGGTGTGTGGTTTAAATGCTCAAAAAAAAGATTGATTTGCATAAAGATTCGATAAGGAAGCTCTTTTTTTATTATTTTATCCCTTTAGCTTTTTCTATGATCTCACTTTCCACTTATTCTATGATAGATGGCATGTTTGTGGGCAAGAAACTGGGTAAAGAAGCTATTGCTGCGGTCAATATCGCATGGCCTATTTTTCCAGGGCTTATTGCGTATGAATTGCTTTTTGGTTTTGGGGCAGCGAGTATTGTGGGGTATTTTTTAGGTCAAAATAAAACCCATAGGGCTAGGCTTGTGTTTAGCAGCGTGTTTTATTTTGTCGCTCTAAGCACCTTTATTTTGAGCATGGCGTTATTGCCTTTTAGCGAAACTATCGCGCGTTTTTTTGGGAGCAATGACGCTTTATTGAGCATGTCCAAACGCTACATTGAAATCATTTTAATGGGTGCGGTTTTTATGGTCCTCCACCCTTTAGCGGATGTTTTTGTGGTGAATGACAAACGCCCCATTTTAGCGATGGTAGCGATGCTGATTGGCTCGTTAGCGAATATCTTTTTCAACTACTTGTTTATTTTTGTTTTGGAAGTGGGGGTTCAAGGCAGCGCGATAGCCACCGTGATAGGGCATGCGATAGGGGTTTTAGTCTTAATGCAGCATTTTTGGTTTAAAAAAGGGCAATTGTATTTCATCAAACGATTTTCTTTGTCTTCAGTCATTTCTTCAGCTAAAAGCGGCGTGCCTCAAAGCACGGCAGAATTTAGCGCTTCTATTATGATTTTATTGTTTAATACCGCTATCATGCACACGGCTGGGGAAAGGTTTGTGAGCATGTATGGGATCGTTATGTATAATGCGATTATCTTTTTTACGACTTTGTTTGCGATCTCTCAAGGCATCCAACCGATTGCGAGCTTTAGCTATGGGGCTAGAAATTTAGAGCGCGTGAAAGAGGTGTTTGTTTTTGGTTTGAAAGCAGCGTTTTGTATAGGGATTGTTTTCTATGGCGCTTATTATTTCTTAGATGAATTTTTAATCAAGCTTTATTTGCAGCCAAGCGAACAAGACGCACTCTTTATGCAAGAGACTAAAAGGGCGATGAATATTTACTACGTTGGCTATGTTTTTTTAGGCATGACTTTGTTGTGCGCGGTGTTTTTCCAATCCATTCAACGCACTAAAAGTTCGTTTATCATCACCCTTTCGCACACGCTGGGGTTTATTATTGTCCTATTGCCGATTTTAAGTCATTTCTATGGGATTAATGGCATTTGGGTAACTTACCCTATCGCGCAATTTTTAGCGTTTTTGGTAGCGTTAGGGGTAACTTATTATGAAATCAAAAAAGGGGTTTTCACCACTTATAAAGAGCAAAATCTCGTTATTTTGAAAACTTAACCAATAAATAAGGTAAAATTAAGACATGCATGCAGAATTTTTCACTTTCGCACTCATTATGCTTTTAATCGTGATAGCCCCTTATGTGTCTAGAATCTCTCGTTTGCCTATCACGGTTGTGGAGATTTTATTCGGGTCTGTTGGGGCGTATGTGGGTTTTATTGAGCCAACTAAAGGCTTTGAAATCATGTCTGAAATTGGCTTTTTGTTTTTAATGTTTTTATGCGGTTTGGAAGTGGAAATTTATTTGTTTAAAAAATTAGGGGTTTCTCTTTTAAAACGCATTTTTGCTTATCTGTTGATCTTATACACGCTTTCATTCATCCTTACTTTTAGCCTTAATTTAGAGCCTATTTTTATGGTGATTTTCCCTATCATTAGTTTGGGCATGATCATGACTTTAGTCAAAGATTATCGTAAAGAGATTTTGTGGCTTGATTTAGTTTTAAAAGTGGGCGTTATTGGGGAATTGTTAAGTATTTTTGGTTTGGTGGTCGTGGATGGGGTGTATTCGCATGGTTTGGGCGTGGATTTGATTAAAGATTTGGGCATTCTCATTGTTTTTCTCATCTTAATTATCGTGGCGTTTCAAATCTTTAAGACTTTGTTTTGGTGGTTCCCGCATTTAAAGCTTTTTGTGATGCCTAAAAGCAGTCAGTTCAACCAAGACGTGCGTTTTTCGCTCATGCTCTTTTTTTCACTGGTTGCGATCGTGGTGTGGCTCAAAATAGAAATGGTTTTAGGGGCGTTTTTGGCGGGGTTAGTCGTTTCTACTTTTTTCCCTCATAAATCAGAGCTGATCCACAAGCTCAATGATGTGGGTTTTGGGTTTTTTGTGCCTTTGTTTTTCATCCACGTAGGCTCTACTTTAGACTTAAAATTAGTGTTTTTAAACCCGCATTTGATCCTTCAAGGGATATTGATTGTCATAGCGATGTTAAGCTTGCACTTGATCACTTCAACCTTATTGTGGCGCAAATACTTTAAAGAAGCCAAGCATTTATTTTCATTCGCCTTAGGGGCTTCTATGCCTTTGACTTTTTTAGTAACCACCGCCGCAGTGGGTTTAAAAGCGCAAGCGATCTCGCAAAACACCTACTACGCGTTGCTCATGGCGGCTATTTTTGAAGGGGTGTTATTCACCATTGCGATTAAAATGCTCAACAAAAAAGCTTAAAGCTTTAAGCGTCTAAATATTTAGCGTCGCTAAAGCTGTTCGCTTGAACGTTATTAAACGCGTTTTCTAAGCTGTCAAAGAAATGAGGGTGCAAGTTTTGCATTTCTTTTAAGAAATTTTTAGTGGCTAATCGCGCGATAGGGGGCTTATCAGAGGTGGGCTGTTTGGCTGGGCAATTGCAATCAGGGGCGACGGGGATATTTTGAGAAGTAACAAAATGGATACTACTAGCTTCTCGAACCTTAATCAAAGGGCGGATCACCAACAAGCCGTTTTCAGCCCTATAAATGGGGGGCATGCTCCTTAAACTCCCGTTATAAGTGAAGTTCATAAAAAAGCTTTCCACCGCATCATCTAAATGGTGCGCGATAGCGACTTTATTATAGCCTTCTTCTAAAGCCTTAGAATACAAAGTCCCTCGCCTCAAACGAGAGCAAAACGAACAAAACGAGCTTTTTTCACGGCGTTTTTCGTTGATCGTGGCAGCGATTTGGGTGTAAATGATCTCATGCTCAATGCCTTGCTCTTGGCACAAATCGCTCAACCATTTCAAATCTTCGCCCAAACCATAATGCACAGTAACCGCTTTAAAATCAAATTTGAAAGGGGCATGTTTTTGCATCCTGGCTAAGATGCAAGCGAGCATGATAGAATCCTTGCCCCCGCTCAATCCTAATAAGATTTTATCGCCTTCTTCTATGAGTTTGTAAGTGGCGTTGGTCTTGCCTACAATGTGCAAGACTTTTTTAGAAATTTCATAGGCCATTTTTGATCCTTAATTGTTTTATTTTCTAAAGTTTCGCGCTAAGTGAATGATTTCTTCTTCGCTGATGTGATCGGAATTATATTTCACAATAATGATTTCTTCGCTAATATTGACATACCATTCAATGATTTTGTCCCCTAAAGTTTCAAATTGTTCCTCATTATAAGCGTCTAAAGGGAAATAGACATTTTTTTGCTTGGAAGGGTTATGGAGTAAAAAGAGCGATAAGCCCCAAATAAGCCCTAAACCTACAATGATTAAGCTTGTGTTAGAAACGCCTAAATGATGATAGCTTAACCCCCCACTCACGCCCCCAACAAAGCTCCCTAAATAGCCAAAAGTAGTGAATTGCCCTAAAACCTTGCCTTTTTCATTTGCTCTAGCGAATTTGGACGCTAAAGATTGCATGATAGGCTCTAAGGTGGCAAAGCCAATAAAGAAAAACGCCACCCCAAGAATAAAAAGCCATAAATATTTACCCAAAAAGCTAGAGTCCGCTAAAAACAAGCACAAATAACTCACAATAAACAACAACACGCCAGAAAGCATCACCCCCTTAGGCTTGTTGTATTTTTCAGCCATAACGCTCGCTATCCCCATGCTTAAAACCCCCAATAAGGCTCCAGGCACATACACTAAGATCAAAAAGCTTTCATCTTTATGGAATTCATTCACTAAGGCTAAAGGGATTAATACAAAAATAAGCGTCATGAACATCTTTTCAAAAAAAGAGCTTAGATACAAGAGATACAAGGCTTTAGAGTTGGGTTGATAAGCCCTTATGTTTTTGATTTGGTAAGAAATTTTGGGGGCGTCTTTGACTTTTAAAAGCATCAACAAACTCAATAAGGTTAAGATCGCCGTGAGCAAGAAGAGCCATTTTGCCCCCCCAAAGAACGCCACAACCCCAGGACCTATTGCCATGCTTATGGTAAAACTAATGAAAATAAACGCCCCCATGATGGCCATCGCTTTGGTGCGCTCTTCTTCTTTCACTTCATCCGCCACCATCGCGCTAACGACCCCCCCTAAAGCCCCCATGCCTTGAATGAAGCGCCCGATAACGAGCATGATAATATCGTTCGCCACAAAGCACACTAACGAGCCAATTAAAAACAATAACAAGCACACCATAACGACCACTTTACGGCCGATTTTATCGCTAAGAATGCCCATGGGGGTTTGAAAAATAATTTGCGTGAGATACGCCCCACCCACAGCCAAACCTATAAGCAAGGGACTGCTTGAATGGAAACTATCCGCATACAAACTGATGACAGGCAAAACGATAAAAAGCCCTAAAAACCGCAACGACGACACTAACGCTAATGGAAAAATTTTCTTAAACATGCGGGTTATTTTACAAGAAAACGCCCAACTTTTGTCATCAATTTGAGAAAGTAGGATTGATAATAAAAGTTTAATGGAATTTTAATGGATTTTTAAGAAAATTTTTTGTATAATCTTATTCTTTATTTTTTGCTTTGTATTTTGCTTGTGTCAAGGTAGCTCAGCTGGTTTAGAGCGCTGGTCTCATAAGCCGGAGGTCGGGGGTTCAAGTCCCCCTCTTGACACCATGATTTGATTTAATCTTCATTTAATTTTCGTTTAATCTTTTTTTTAGCAAACCTAAACTACAATAACCTTGCATCTTTTAATTTCTTAACATTAGGGATTTGACGATGATTTTTAGCTCTCTTTTTAGTGTTGTAGGGATGGCGGTGCTTTTTCTTATTGCTTGGGTGTTTTCTAGCAATAAAAGGGCTATAAATTATCGCACGATTGTCAGCGCCTTTGTGATCCAAGTGGCTTTAGGGGCGTTGGCTTTATATGTGCCTTTGGGTAGGGAAATGTTGCAAGGCTTAGCCAGCGGCATACAAAGCGTGATTTCTTACGGCTATGAGGGGGTGCGTTTTTTATTTGGCAATCTCGCTCCAAACGCTAAAGGCGATCAAGGGATAGGAGGCTTTATCTTTGCGATCAATGTTTTAGCGATCATTATCTTTTTTGCTAGCTTGATTTCACTTCTATATTATTTAAAAATCATGCCTTTATTTATCAATCTCATTGGTGGGGCGTTGCAAAAATGCTTAGGCACTTCTAAAGCAGAAAGCATGAGTGCAGCGGCTAATATTTTTGTAGCGCACACCGAAGCGCCCTTAGTCATTAAACCTTATTTGAAAAGCATGAGCGATTCAGAGATTTTTGCGGTCATGTGCGTGGGCATGGCTAGCGTTGCGGGGCCTGTGTTAGCCGGGTATGCGAGCATGGGCATTCCTTTGCCTTATTTGATCGCTGCTTCGTTTATGTCCGCTCCTGGGGGTTTGTTGTTCGCTAAAATCATTTACCCGCAAAACGAAACCATTTCTAGCCATGCAGATGTTTCGGTAGAAAAGCATGTCAATGCCATAGAAGCTATCGCTAATGGGGCAAGCACAGGGCTAAATTTAGCCTTGCATGTGGGAGCGATGCTTTTAGCCTTTGTGGGGATGCTCGCACTCATTAACGGGCTTTTAGGGGTTATAGGGGGGGTTTTAGGCATGGAGCATTTGTCTTTAGGGTTGATTTTAGGCGCGCTCTTAAAACCCTTAGCCTTTATGTTAGGCATTCCTTGGAGTCAGGCCGGGATTGCTGGAGAAATCATAGGTATTAAAATCGCGCTCAATGAATTTGTGGGCTATATGCAGTTATTGCCTTATTTGGGCGATAACCCTCCTTTAATCTTGAGCGAGAAAACTAAAGCGATCATCACTTTTGCGTTGTGCGGGTTTGCTAACTTAAGCTCAGTCGCTATGCTCATTGGGGGGCTTGGTAGTTTAGTGCCTAAAAAGAAGGATCTCATTATAAGGTTTGCTTTAAAAGCGGTGCTTGTAGGCACGCTTTCTAATTTCATGAGCGCGACTATCGCCGGGTTATTCATAGGGCTAAACGCTCATTAAAAGGACAAAACATGCAAAAAAGAGTGGTGGTTTTATTATTGGATTCTTTTGGTATAGGGGCTAGCGAAGACGCTAAAGATTTTGGCGATTTGGGGGCGAACACTTTAGGCAATATCGCTAAGGCTTGTTTCAATAACCTGGCTGATTCTAACGATCGCAATGGGGCTTTGAAACTGCCTTATTTAGAGAGTTTGGGTTTAGGGTTGAGCGCTTTAAAAGCCACAAATAAATTGCCCTTAGGCTTTCAATCCCAACCTAATTTAATAGGGGCTTACGCTTACGCCAAAGAACTTTCTAGCGCTAAGGATACGATTTCTGGGCATTGGGAGATGATGGGCGCGCCCGTTCTTTTTGAATGGGGGTATTTTAAAGACAAAAATGATTCGTTTCCTAAAGAAATTTTAGATGAAATCATGCACAAAACTAAGATTAAGGGCTATTTAGGGAATTGCCACGCATCAGGGACAGAAATCATTAAAGATTTAGGCGAAAAGCATTTAGAAACTTTATACCCCATTTTTTACACTTCAGCGGATTCAGTGTTTCAAATCGCTGCGCATGAAGAAAAGTTTGGGCTGGATAACTTATACGCTCTTTGTGAAGAAGCGTTTCAAATTCTAGAGCCTTTAAAGATCGCTAGAGTGATCGCACGCCCCTTTATTGGCGCAAATAGAGAGGATTTCAAACGCACCGCTAATCGCAAAGATTATGCGATAAAGCCCCATAAAAAATTGCTTTTTGAAACATTCATTGAAGAAAAGCAGGGCGAAGTCATTAGCATTGGGAAAATCGCTGATATTTACGCTCATGTGGGGATCACTCAAAAGTTCAAAGCCGGTAGTTTGATGGAGTTATGCGATGTTACTTTAGAGCAAGTCAAAAACGCTAAAAACAACAGCTTGATTTTTACGAATTTTGTGCATTTTGATAGCGATTATGGGCATAGGCGCGATATTAGCGGGTATGCTAACGCTTTAGAGTATTTTGATATGCGCTTAAAAGAGGTTTTAGACAATTTAAGGGAAAACGATTTGCTCATTCTTTGCGCCGATCATGGGTGTGATCCCAGCTTTAAAGGCACCGATCACACACGAGAATACATTCCTGTTTTGTTCTATCACAAAGATTTGCAACCAGCCTTTTTAGGCAAGAGCGAGTCGTTTGCGGATATTGGGCAGAGTATCGCTTATTTTTTGGGATTAAGCCCCCTAGATTATGGCAAAAACTTACTAAAATTTAAAGGACAACCATGACCCCTCACATCAACGCCAAAATCGGCGATTTTTATCCTCAATGCCTTTTATGCGGCGATCCCTTAAGGGTGAGCTACATTGCGAAAAATTTTTTACAAGACGCTAAAGAGATCACGAATGTGCGTAACATGCTAGGCTTTAGCGGGAAGTATAAGGGTAAGGGGATTTCTTTAATGGGGCATGGCATGGGCATTGCATCATGCACGATTTATGTAACCGAACTCATTAAAACCTATCAGGTTAAAGAGCTTTTAAGGATTGGCACTTGCGGGGCGATTAGCCCAAAAGTTGGCCTGAAAGACATTATCATGGCGATGGGGGCTTCAACGGATTCTAAAACCAATCGGGTGCGTTTCTTAAACCACGATTTGAGCGCAACGCCTGATTTTGAATTGAGTTTAAGAGCGTATCAAACAGCAAAGCGTTTG
Source organism: Helicobacter pylori (assembly GCF_014496485.1). Lineage (GTDB taxonomy): Bacteria > Campylobacterota > Campylobacteria > Campylobacterales > Helicobacteraceae > Helicobacter > Helicobacter pylori_DD. The sequence goes on from NZ_JACTAX010000012.1 coordinate 11,277, forward strand.
GGTATTGATTTGAAAGTGGGTAATATTTTTTCAAGCGATTTTTTCTATTCTTTTGAAACGCATGCCTTTGATTTAATGGCCCAATACAACCATTTGGCTATTGAAATGGAAGCGGCAGGGTTATACGCCACGGCGATGGAACTAAACGCTAAGGCTTTATGCTTATGCTCAGTCTCAGATCACTTAATCACTAAAGAAGCCTTAAGCCCTAAAGAAAGAATAGAAAGCTTTGATAACATGATAATTTTGGCTTTAGAGATGATGAGTTAGCCTTTTTTGTTGCCCCCATAAGTTAAGGATAAGCTTTAAAGGAAAACCCTTAAAGCTAAAAGCCTTAAGGGAACTTTGGAAAAACTAAAGCTATCGTTTTACAGAAACTTCGTTTGACAAAACTATCGCTTCAATAAAACAACAACTTTACACCCCAAAAACGAAATTTCAAGGTATAATGTTTTCCAAGAGTTTTTACCATTTTCTGTTTTCATGGCAAACTCCCATTAAAAATTATCCCCATAATTGCACTTATGGGGGCGTTTATTTTACAACAATCTTTCTAAAACCAAATCCCAATTAAATTAAAAACACTCTTACAAGCTTGATTGAACGCATCAAAACACCCTAAAACTTTTTTTGAAATCCAATAAATTTGTGGTAAAATTAAACGCATTGTAAATAAATTCTCATTTTGATACATTTTTTGCAATAAAACATTACTTTAAGGAACATTTTATGAAAAAAACGAAAAAAACGATTCTGCTTTCTCTAACTCTTGCATCGTCATTGATCCATGCTGAAGACAACGGCGTTTTTTTAAGCGTGGGTTATCAAATCGGTGAAGCGGTTCAAAAAGTGAAAAACGCCGACAAGGTGCAAAAACTTTCAGACGCTTATGAAAACTTGAACAAGCTTTTGGCTAATCACAGCCACTCCAATCCAGAAGCGATTAATACAAACAGCGCCACAGCGATCAATCAAGCGATTGGTAATTTAAACAAAAGCGCGCAAAGTTTAATTGATAAAACAGACAATTCCCCTGCCTATCAAGCCACGCTTTTAGCGCTAAAATCCACGGTGGGGTTATGGAATAGCATAGCCTATGCGGTTATATGCGGAGGCTATACGGATAAACCCAATCACAACACCACGGAAACTTTTTACAACCAACCAGGACAAAATTCAGATTCGATCACTTGCGGTAGTAATGGTTTAGGGACTCTTCCAGCGGGCAAAAATTCTCATCTGTCCATTGAACAATTTGCAACGCTCAATAAAGCGTATCAAATTATCCAAGCCGCTTTGAAACAAGGTCTCCCTGCTTTAAGCGATACAAAAAAAACGGTGGAAGTAACCATTAAAACAGCAACCAACGCTAAAAATATTAATGTCAATAATGACAATAACAATGCTGCTGACACTACAGTTAGCATAACTGATACTTATATTAACGATGCGCAAAACCTTTTAACCCAAGCGCAAACCATCATCAACACCCTTCAAGACAATTGCCCGATGCTGAAAGGGAAATCTTCTAGTAGTAATGGTGGAACTAATGGCGCAAACACCCCTTCATGGCAAACAAGCGCTAACCAAAATTCGTGCAGCGTTTTTGGCACGGAATTTAGCGCTATTTCAGAGATGATTAATAACGCTCAAAACATCGTTCAAGAAACCCAACAGCTTAATACTACCCCACTAAAAAGCATCGCGCAACCCAACAATTTCAACCTTAACTCCCCTAATAGTATCGCTTTGGCTCAAAACATGCTCAAAAACGCTCAATCCCAAGCAGCGGTTTTAAAACTGGCCAATCAAGTGGGGAGCGATTTTAACAGGATTTCTACAGGAGTTCTTAAAAACTATATAGAAGAATGCAGCGCGAATGCTTCAAGTGAAAGCGTTTCTAGTAACACTTGGGGGAAAGGTTGCGCGGGCGTGAAACAAACTCTAGCTTCGCTAGAAAATAACAACGCTTCTTTTTCTAGCCAAACGCCTCAAATCAATCAAGCGCAAACCCTAGCCAACGCTATTGTTCAAGAACTCGGTCATAACCCTTTCAAACGGGTGGGCATCATTAGCTCTCAAACCAATAACGGAGCGATGAATGGTCTTGGGGTGCAAGTGGGTTATAAGCAATTTTTTGGAGAAAAGAAAAGATGGGGGTTAAGGTATTATGGTTTCTTTGATTACAACCACGCCTATATCAAATCCAATTTCTTTAACTCGGCTTCTGATGTGTGGACTTATGGGGTGGGCAGCGATTTATTGTTTAATTTCATCAATGATAAAAACACCAACTTTTTAGGCAAGAATAACCAGATTTCTTTTGGGCTTTTTGGAGGAATCGCCTTAGCAGGGACTTCATGGCTTAATTCTCAATTCGTGAATTTAAAAACCATCAGCAATGTCTATAGCGCTAAAGTGAATACGGCTAATTTCCAATTTTTATTCAATTTAGGCTTGAGAACCAATCTCGCTAGACCTAAGAAAAAAGATAGCCATCATGCGGCTCAACATGGCATGGAATTGGGCGTGAAAATCCCTACCATTAACACGAATTACTATTCTTTTCTAGACACTAAACTAGAATATAGAAGGCTTTATAGCGTGTATCTCAATTATGTGTTTGCTTATTAAAAGCTCTCTTTTTTAAAAAAAAGGGGGGGGTTAAACTTCTAAAAAACCTCTAAAGCTAAAAATTTTCAAAAAAATAGTTATTAAACCTAAAAAAAGAAACTTTAAGGTATAATGCTTTCGCCATTTTTATTTTTCGTTTTTAGTTTTCCATGGCAAACTCCTTTTTAGAATTTACCCCCATAATCCGACTTATGGGGGTTATTTTGCAACAATCTTTTCAAATTTAAAAAACGCTCTCAAAAACCATTAAAGAGTGAAATTACCTTACAAGATGAGCTTTTTTGCGATTTTCGTTAAAACGATTATTTTTTAGCGGAGTTTTTTAAAAAAAGGGTTTTTTACTCACTTCTTTTGATTGAAACAACACAATCAAGCATCTTAAGGCAATTTAAAATAAAATAGCGCTAGCATGACCCCAAAGCCCCTTATTAAATTAATCTATACCAAATAGTAAGGAGTTATCTAACATGGGGTTTTTCAAGCTTAAAGAACACAACACGAACATTGCCACCGAGTTTAGAGCGGGTTTAACGACCTTTATCACCATGATTTACATCGTGCCCTTAAACGCTCTTATCCTTTCTCACGCCAACATGCCTTATGAAGCCCTTTTGAGCGCGACTGCCATTATCACTATCTTATCGAGCGTGTTTAACGGGTTATGGGCAAACACCCCCATCGCTATGAGCGTGGGCTTAGGGTTGTCAGCTTATTTTAGCTTTGGATTGGTTCAGGGGCTAAAACTCCCTTGGCAGAGCGCTTTAGGCATCGTAGCGCTCTCGGGAGCGATTTTTGTGATTTTGTCTTTCACTAAATTTAGAAGTTGGGTCATGCGAAGCATTCCTAGCGATTTAAGGCGTGCGGTGAGCGCGGGGATAGGGGCTTTTATCGCATTTATTGGTCTTAAAGAAATGCATATTGTCGTTACCCATAAGGCTACGCTTGTAACCTTAGGCGATTTTGGCGATCCGCATGTGTTATTGGGGGTTGTGGGGATCATTTTGACTTTCGCGCTCTACACGCTCAAAATCAGGGGTTCTTTCATTATAGCGGTCTTAATCACTTCCATTCTCGCATGGATTTTAAAGCTAGCCCCTTACCCTAGCGAGTTTTTTTCCATGCCCGCTAGCATTGGCCCTATCGCCTTTCAATTAGACTTTAAGGGCATTTTTTTTGATGCGAGTGGGGCTTTCACTTTAGCGTTAGTGCCAGTCATCATCACTTTTTTTGTAACCGATTTGTTTGATTCTTTAGGCACGCTTGCAGGGATTGGCCACAAGACTGATTTTTTCAATGATGAAGAAAAAAATAAGGAATTGGAAAAGACTTTGGAAGCGGATGCGGTGGCTTCTTTAGGGAGCGCGGTGGTGGGCGTTTCTACCACGACAGCTTTTATAGAGAGTGCGAGTGGGGTTGAAGAGGGGGGCCGCACAGGGCTTACAGCGGTTTTTACCGGATTATTTTTTGTTTTAACGCTCTTTTGCTTGCCTCTTTTAAAAGCTATTCCTAGCAATGCGATTTATCCGGTGCTGGTGGTAGTAGGGGTTTTGATGTTTAGCGTGTTAGAGGGGGTGAATTTTAAAGACATGGCCATTAGCGTTTCCACTTTTTTAACCGTGGTGATGATGCCTTTAACCTTCTCCATTGCCGATGGCTTAGCCTTTGGCTTTTTGTCTTATAGTATCATCAAATTGGTTCAAAAAGACTTCAAAGCGCTCAATTCAGGCATCATCATTCTCTGCATCATTTCTGTTTCTGTATTTATCTTTCGTTAAGCTCTTTTTAAGGGGCTTTGCATTTTTTACCCATTTCATGCCTCTTTTTCTTTATTTAGACAGATTATTATCTTAAAATAATTGTAATATCATTATTATTATATTAACTCAATAAAAAAGGAGAAGGTATGCAAAAAACTTCTAACACTTTGGCGCTGGGGAGTTTGACAGCGCTATTCTTTCTAATGGGTTTTATCACGGTTTTAAACGACATTTTAATCCCACACTTAAAGCCCATTTTTGACTTGACCTATTTTGAAGCTTCGCTCATTCAATTTTGCTTTTTTGGGGCGTATTTCATCATGGGAGGAGTTTTTGGGAATGTGATCAGTAAAATCGGCTACCCTTTTGGCGTGGTGCTTGGTTTTGTGATCACAGCGACGGGGTGCGCGTTGTTTTATCCGGCAGCGCATTTTGGCTCCTATGGGTTTTTTTTAGGAGCGTTGTTTATTTTAGCGAGCGGGATTGTGTGCTTACAAACCGCTGGTAATCCCTTTGTAACCTTGCTTTCTAAAGGTAAAGAAGCCAGAAACCTGGTTTTAGTCCAGGCGTTCAATTCGCTTGGCACAACTTTAGGGCCTATTTTTGGGAGCTTGTTGATTTTTAGCACGACTAAAATGGGCGATAATGCAAGTTTGATAGATAAATTAGCGGACGCTAAAAGCGTTCAAATGCCTTATTTGGGCTTGGCGGCGTTTTCGCTTCTTTTAGCGCTCATCATGTATCTTTTGAAATTGCCTGATGTGGAAAAAGAAATGCCTAAAGAAACGACGCAAAAAAGCCTGTTTTCGCACAAACACTTTGTTTTTGGGGCTTTGGGGATCTTTTTTTATGTGGGAGGAGAAGTGGCGATTGGCTCATTCTTGGTGCTAAGCTTTGAAAAGCTTTTGAATTTAGACCCTCAATCAAGCGCGCATTACTTGGTGTATTATTGGGGAGGCGCGATGGTGGGCCGTTTCTTAGGCAGTGTGTTGATGAATAAAATTGCCCCTAATAAATACTTGGCTTTCAACGCCTTAAGCTCTATTATTCTCATTGCTTTAGCCATTATCGTTGGAGGCAAGATCGCTTTATTCGCTCTGACTTTTGTGGGCTTTTTCAACTCTATCATGTTCCCTACCATCTTTTCTTTGGCTACGCTCAATTTAGGGCATCTCACTTCTAAGGCTTCTGGGGTGATTAGCATGGCGATTGTGGGAGGAGCGTTAATCCCCCCCATTCAAGGTGCGGTTACAGACATGCTAGCGGCAGCTGATTTGAATTTACTCTACGCTTATGGTGTGCCGTTGTTATGCTATTTTTATATCCTCTTCTTTGCGCTTAAGGGGTATAAACAAGAAGAAAACTCCTAAAAAAAAGGGGGGGGGTTTCTCTTTTATTTTCTTTCTTTTAGCTTGTTTTAAAAATCAATAATTAAAGAACTTGACTTTAATCAAGCAAGCGCTCTATAAAAGGTTTTATTTGTCAGTATTTGATGAGGACAGAGCTTTTTTAACAACTTGAGGCAAAAACACAAACAGGGTTTTTAAAATTTTTAAGATGCAATAAAAAAATATCCCCAACGAATAAGAAAAATCCCCTAACCACAAAAGATTAAGAGATTTTAAGAATGAAGCAAAGAATAAAGACTAGTAAATGGGTTTAGCGTCTTTGAATTTGTATTCCGTAAGAAACCCAGTGCCATCAAAATTACCCACCAAAGAGATCTTTGCAATATCACCCACTTGGCAATCGGTTTCTAAAATAAGATAAGGCACTTCATCTTTACCGATTAAGGTGATCACTCGCCCCTTTTTTTCACGGCTTTGCTTGGGGAACTCTTTAGAATCAAGACCTGTGGTATTATCGCCGGTTTGGAGCATTCTAAAAGCATAGCACATGCCATCATTGATTTGAGCGCTATAAATTTTGCCTTTTTTAACTTCTTTTTTAACCCCCGGTTTAAGCGCAATGCGTATTTCTGAGTGGATCTCAGCTTCTTGCATTTTGCCTTTATAATCTCGCACCTGCACCTTATGCACACCATTAGGGTCTCCCTTTTTAAGCAGAGAATCTTCATAGCTGAATTTTTGAATGTCTAAATCCCCATCAACAAAACTCCTAGCGTCAAGCTGAACGCTCAAAAGCCCTAGCAACCCAATTAATGAAAATTTCAAACAACGCTTATAAAAATAACTCATCAACAAATCCTTTCAATGTAAAATCAAACAAATATATCCCAAAATGAAAAACAAAAAGATCACAAAATTGCTAATTTAGCAATAAAAACGCACCCTGTCAAGAATTCAAAGCCTAAAGAAATCATTCAAAAATAATTTCTTCCGGTTTGATTTCATCGCCATAAACAGGCGCTAAAGTTTCCTTGTAAGCTTCTTTTAAAAAGTCGCTAGAAATGAGAGAATCAATCTCGTTATTCAACCATTCTAAAAGCTTAGGGTTGCCTTTTTTAATCGCTGGAGCGATCACATCCTTATCGCCAAGGCTTGTAATGCCTAATTTAAACTCAGGGTGCTGTTTCGCCCAAGCGAGCAACAAAGTGTTATCATGGGCTAGAGCGGTAGCCTTATTGTTTAAAAGGGCTAAAAAAGTCTCTGTGTTTTGCTCAAATTTCAAAAGTTTGATATTGGGGTAATTTTTAGTGAAATAAAAATCCGCTGTCGTGCCTTTATTCACAATCAACTCTTTATCTTTCAACTCTTCTATATTTTTAATGACCCCATCTTTAGAAATCACCCCCAAAGCGACTTTCATATATGGCTTAGCGAAATCCACGACTTTTTCTCTTTCTTTAGTGCGCGTGAAATTAGCCATGATAATATCCACTTTATTGGCTTTTAAAAATTCCACCCTAGCTGAAGCTTCTACAGGGATAAACTCAATCTTATTTTCATCGCCCAATAAATCAAGGGCCATGCGTTTGGCAATGACTACATCATAGCCTTGATATTTCCCTTTAGAATCCACAGAGCCAAAAGGAGGCTTATCGCTAAAAACCCCCACTTTTAAAACCCCTCTTTGTTTAATGACTTCTAAAGCGTCCTTTTTTTCTTTATGGCTATCAGAACATGCGCTAAAGACTAAAGCGATTAAAACTAAAAACAGCCCCCATACCTTAAAAAGCCCGTTCGTTTTCATAAAAACACCTTTTTTTGAAATTAAAATCATCTTTTTAGCAAACTTTATTTAACAGCTCCCTAAAAAATGGAAAGTTTCTAAAAATTTTTGCGCTCTTTGAGATTTCGGGTGGTTAAAAAATTCTTTAGCGCTGTTTTCTTCAGCGATTTTACCGCTATCAAAAAACACGATTTTGTGAGCGATTTTTTGCGCGAATTTCATTTCATGCGTTACAATCACCATGCTCATGCCCGTTGTGGCTAATTCTAAAATCACTTCTAAAACTTCTTTAACCATTTCAGGGTCTAATGAGGCGGTTACTTCATCAAAAAGCATGATTTTTGGCCGCATGCACAAAGAGCGCACAATGGCTACTCGTTGTTTTTGCCCGCCGCTCAATTCTTTAGGGTAAGCTTGTTGTTTATGCTCCAAACCCACTCGCTTTAAAAGCTCTACGGCTTGAGAAATGACCTCATCTTTGGATCGTTTTTGCACTTTTAAGGGGGCGAGTAAGATATTATCCAGCACGTTTAAATGCGGGAACAATTCATAATTTTGAAACACCATGCCTATTTTTTGGCGCATTTGATTCCAGTTAGTGGCTGGCGTATTAAGGTTAGTGTTTTCAAAAAGGATTTCACCTCCATCAATCTTTTCAAGCCCGTTTAGGCATTTTAAAAAAGTGCTTTTCCCGCACCCGCTAGGCCCTAAAACCACTGCCACTTCACCCTTATTTAAAGTGAAATTGATACCGTCTAAAACCAAATGGTTTTGATAGGTTTTTTTTAACCCTTTGGTTTCTAAAATCACGCTCATTTTACCCTCTAATGTGTTGGAATTTTTTTTCTAAATAGGAACTATACAGGCTCAAACTATAGCATAAACTAAAATAAAACATTAAGATAACGCCATAAACCACAAAGCTTGCATTGGGCATGCGTAAGAGGTTAAGCTCTATGATTTGCTGGCCCACTTTTAGCAAATCAATCGCTCCAATGAGAGAGACTAAGGCTGTGGTTTTAATCATGCGCGTGAATAAATTAAGGCTTGAGGGCAATAAAGACAAAAAGCTTTGGGGGAAAATAATATTAAAAATCACCCTTTTTGAATCTAAGCCTAAAGCTAGAGCGCTTTCTACTTGGTGTTTGCTCACGGAAGTTAAAACCCCTCTAGTCAAATCCATCATTTCAGCGCTCCCCCACAAGCTAAAAACAATGATGCTCGCTAAAACCGTGCTAATGTGCAAATCAAACCAGCTCGCTAACCCAAAATACACAATAAAAAGCCATGCTAAAAGCGGGATAATGCGAATGCTTTCTAAATACACACGACACGCCAAAACCATTATTTGAGAGCCAAACGCCATCAAACTTCCTAAAAGCATTCCAACAATGATTGAAATCATTGCAGAGCTAAGAGCGATCAAAAGAGTGGTTTCAAACCCTTCTAACAAACGCTTGAGATTGTCTAATTCTAGTAAAACTCCCATTTTAAGCCACTTTCTTTTTAAAGAAACGCTCTAAGATCACAAACAAAACGCTTAAAGGGAGCAAAGCGATCAAATAAGTGAGGCTTAACATCAAAAGGCTTTCAGTCGTTTTATAATAAATGCCAATCAAATCTTTCGCCACAAACATAATATCGGTTAGGGCTATCGCGCCCACCACAGAAGTTTCTTTGAGTAAAAAAATCACATTCGCCCCTATAGAAGGCATAGAAACGCTTAAACTTTGAGGCAGAATGATGTAATACATCATTTTCAAAGGGCCAAACCCCAAACTCAAAGCGCTTTCTCTTTGAATGGAAGCCAAGCTTTTAAACCCAAGCAAAAAACTTTGACTCATATACCCCCCACCCAAAAACCCTAACGCTAAAATCGCGCACTCTAAAGCGCTCAAACCGATTTCATTCAACCCGTAATACAAAAAGAAAAGCTGGATGAGTAGGGGCGTGTTCCTAGCGATTTCGCCATAGATATAGATAATAGGAGAGATAAAGCGCGTTTTAAAATACAAAACGATCGCGCACAAAAACCCTACCAAAAGAGAGAGTAAAATCCCAAAAAAAGAAATATAAAGCGTGAGTTCTAATCCCTTAAAAAACGCGGGGATGGAGTGAAACATAAAATCCCAATCTAATGCCATAACGCTATACCTTAAAATTAATGACGCTTTAAAGCATCATGTTTAAAAACAGCTCTTATTCACCCTAATTGTTAGAAGTTTGGAAAACCCAAGCCCTTATTATGGGAAGTTTATGAGCCGTTTTGCCACTATTCAAAGAAATTTTGGATTATAATAAAAAAACTGGCTGAAATTAACAACAATGATTAAACAATCATTAAATGGAGAGGACATGCAAAAAAGTTTAGTTTCTTTGGCTTGGGTTTTTGTCGCTATTTTAGGAGCGATCTGTTTAGGGGTGTTAGCCTTACATAAGGGCGAGAGCATTAACACGCTATGGCTTGTAGTAGCGAGCGCTTGCATTTATAGCATAGGCTATCGTTTTTATAGCCATTTTATCGCTTATAGGGTGTTAAAGCTAGACGATAGCAGAGCCACGCCCGCATGTATAAGGAATGACGGCAAGGATTTTGTGCCAACCGATAAAGCCATCACTTTTGGGCATCATTTTGCTGCTATTGCTGGGGCTGGCCCTTTAGTAGGCCCGATACTAGCCGCTCAAATGGGTTACTTGCCCTCTATCTTATGGATTTTGATAGGCTCGGTTTTAGGGGGTTGCGTGCATGATTTTGTGGTGCTTTTTGCTTCTATTAGGCGCGATGGCAAGTCTTTAGGCGAAATGATCAAGCTTGAAATGGGTCAATTTGTAGGCATGATCGCAAGTCTGGGCATTTTAGGGATCATGCTCATTATCATTGCGATTTTAGCGATGGTGGTGGTGAAGGCTTTAGCGCATTCGCCTTGGGGCTTTTTTACGATCGCTATGACTATTCCCATTGCGATTCTTATGGGGCTTTACATGCGGTTTTTCAGGCCGCATAAGATTTTGGAAGTTTCTGTTATTGGCTTTATCCTATTGATTATAGCGATTTATGCGGGTAAATACATTTCTTTAGATCCTAAATTAGCGTCAATATTCACCTTTGAGGCCAATTCTTTAGCGTGGATGATCATGGGTTATGGTTTTGTGGCTTCTATTTTACCGGTATGGTTTTTACTCGCTCCACGAGATTATTTAAGCACTTTTTTAAAAATTGGCGTTATAGGGGTGTTGGTTGTGGCGATTGTTTTTGTCGCTCCGCCTTTACAAATCCCTAAAATCACGCCCTTTGTAGATGGCAGTGGGCCTGTGTTTGCAGGAAGCGTGTTCCCTTTCTTGTTTATCACGGTGGCTTGCGGGACGATTAGCGGCTTTCATGCTTTAATTTCTTCAGGAACGACCCCTAAAATGCTCGCTAAAGAAAGCGACGCCAGGCTAGTGGGCTATGGCTCTATGGTGATGGAGAGCGTTGTGGCTCTTATGGCGTTGGTGTGTGCAGGGATCTTGCACCCAGGGCTTTATTTCGCTATCAATTCGCCAGAAGTGAGCATCGGTAAAGATATAGCTGATGCGGCTTCAGTGATTAGCTCATGGGGGTTTAGCATTAGCGCTGAAGAAATCAGTGAGATGACCAAAAACATCGGTGAAAGCTCCATTTTGAGCCGCACCGGTGGGGCACCCACTTTTGCGATCGGTTTAGCGATGATTGTGTATCACATTTTAGGGGATCCAAGCGTGATGGCGTTTTGGTATCATTTTGCGATTTTGTTTGAAGCTTTGTTCATTTTAACCGCTGTGGATGCTGGCACACGAACCGCTCGTTTCATGATCCAAGATTTGCTCGGTAACGTTTATAAGCCTTTGGGTAATCTTAGCTCTTATAAGGCTGGGATTTTTGCCACTCTTTTGTGCGTGGCAGGGTGGGGGTATTTCTTGTATCAAGGCACGATTGATCCTAAAGGGGGGATTTATACGCTATGGCCTTTATTTGGCGTGAGCAATCAGATGCTAGCGGGCATGGCGTTGTTGTTGGTTACGGTGGTGTTGTTTAAAATGGGGCGTTTTAAGGGGGCAATGGTAAGCACCTTGCCGGCAGTTTTGATTTTAGCAATCACTTTTTATAGCGGTATTTTAAAAGTGATGCCAAAGAGTAATGATAGCGTGCTGAATAATGTTTCCCATGTGGCGCAAATGCAAATCATCAAAGAAAAAATGTCTACCACTACCGATGAAAAAGCGCTAAAAACGCTCCAAAAATCCTTTTTTAACCACGCTATTGATGCGATTTTGTGCGTGTTTTTCATGCTGGTAGCGTTATTAGTGTTGATCGTGAGCGTTAGGATTTGCTCAAACGCTTATTTTAAAAATCAAATTTACCCGCCGCTGGCTGAAACGCCCTATATCAAAGCCGCTTGAATAAAAAGGGGTTTTAACCCCCTTTAAATCCATTGAAAAATTTGACCCTATCCTTACAAGAAGCGATTAAAATTTTGGCTCTGTTAATTTAATAGGGGTATTAAAACTTTATTTTAATCTCTTAAAAATGGGGTTTTGGCTGCTTCGTTTTAAACCCATTTCTTGAAGGGGATAGGGGGTATTTTGAGATCATTCCTCCTTTTAACCCCCAACTAAATCCGCCTAACTCTAAAAGAAGCGCTTTTAAAAAGCTATCGCTTGCTTTAAATTAAAAATGAACTTGTATTTTACTTACCACCCCACTCACATAATGGGTATGCGATTTCAAAAATGGCTTTTGCTTGAAAAGAAATTTGATATATAGAGATTAGAGAAACAGCGTTAAAACGCCTACTATATTCGTAGGGTAGTACAAAAGACGCCTACCATATTCATAGGGGGTAGCATCAAAAAGACGCTACTAGGGCCGTGTATAACGCGCTCCTGTCAGAATAAAGGGCGGGGAAGTCTTTAGGCACAGGCCCGTTTTCACCCGGTTTAAAGCCTTTGTTAGTATACACGCCATAATACGCAAGATCCACGCTACCGCTCAAGTATTCAGTGAATTTATAGCCTAAAGAGATCATCGCTCTCGCTTCCCAAGAGACCACTGAATTGGAATATTGCGTGGCGAATTTCCATGTGAATTTTTTGGCAAAATGAGTGCCGCCACAAGAAAGGAAAATGGTAGCGGCGTCTCTTTTAAGGGCTGTGCCTGTAAAACCCGCATACACGCTGTTACTCCCCATGATCACACCGCTTGGATTCCCCATATTGCCTATCCAACCATTAGCGTTTTGAAAGACTTTATAAAAAGCGATGGAAACATTGTAATTATTGATGTCAAAGCGTTGGCGGATAATGAGATTTTGCCCATTCTGAGTGGCAGGCGTGTCGTATCTATAGACCGGGCTTCCATTGGATTTAACGATCATCCAAGGGTAGTAAATGGGGAAAAACCCTATGATAGCCGTATCAGAGCGAAAGCCTGTGCCGCTAAAATTGGGGTTAGAGTCCCAACCAATCTTAACGCCTGGAGCGTTAAAGATTTGAGGCGAAAGGTAATAAAAGCCTTCTATGAGGAAACGATGAGGTTTATAGGTGAGTTGCACCGCATGCGTGCCATAAAGCACCTTTCGCCCATGGCTATCATAACCTCCCTTATCGTTTTTGGTGAAGCCTCCGCTATAAGTGGTCCTAGCGGCAAACCAATCCATTAAAAACGAACCGTAAGCGAACGCCCTCCCAAAAGAGCTAAACCAAGTCAAACGCGCATGCTTGTATTGCCCAGAAACTTGAAAGCCTTGCGTTTGACCGCTTTTATAAGGCATAGTGGATAAATAGCGTCCGGCTTTTATTTCAAAATAATTCTTATAAGCGTATTCTAAATACGCATCGCTAAAGACATAATTGCGGACATTTTTGTTGTGTTTCATGTTCTGTGTCGCTAAATCATCGCTTTGTAAGATATTCGTATAGCCCCCCATGAACCCATCGTAATAACCAAAGAGGTTATAAGCCACAGATCCGTCTTCAAACTTCTTCGTGCCGTCATAGAAGATAGATCCCACCATGCCCCCTATTTTGCCTTTTAGAACATGGTCTGAAACCTTTTTGGGTAACAGGCTAAAACCAAGCCCTAAATAGCCCGCAATCGTTGCGAATTGCTGCATAGGGTAGATGCCTCTTTCTTTATTGATTTTATGCTGGTTAAAACCGATAGTGCTGGATTGATCCACAAAGCCGTTGAGCTTAGCTTCAAAACCTTGTAAAGAAGTGCTTAAAAACGCTCCAAAGAATAAAACCTGACTTGCCTTTTTCATGCATGCCTCCTAAAATGAGATTAATAAATGCAAATGCTTTTAAAGATAAATCTATTCTTTAGTTTTTATTATTCTTAGCTTTGAAGTAATTATAATATGTAAAATAATGCATACGATGAGAAAGTCAAGCTTTTAAAGGCTAAAAACGATTAATTTGTAGAAAATTTACTCCCTTTAAACTCAAATGGCTAATATATGGCGCTAAAATCCGTTACGATTAACGGATTATTTTGAATGGATCGCTTGAGAATGGGGTTAAGCTTCGCTTCATTGTTTTTAGGTTTCACTTTGCCGCAAAAAAACCTATTGGTTATAGTTCTTATACAATTCTATTAAATGCTTAGTGGAGCTGTCAAAATAAGCGTTGCTTTTATGCCCTTCTAATTCTTGTAAAATCGGCACGGCCAGTTCTTTCCCAAGCTCCACGCCCCATTGATCAAAGCTGTTAATATCCCAAATAACCCCTTGCACAAAGACTTTATGCTCATAAAGAGCCACCAACGCCCCAATATTGCTTGGTGAAATCTTTTCTAATAAAAGGATATTAGAGGGGCGGTTGCCAAAAAACACCCTGTGGTGGGCCAAGTCTTTGGCTTCATCTTTGTCTAAGCCTTTAGAAAGCAATTCCCCAAGTGCTTCTTCATAGCTTTTGCCTTTCATGAAAGCTTGCGCTTGCGCTAAAACATTGCTGAATAAAATCTCATGATGGCCTTTAGCGTTAGGTTTTTTATCCAAAGAGGCGATAAAATCAATGGGTATTAAATGCGTGCCTTGATGCAAGAGTTGGAAAAAAGCGTGCTGAGCGTTAATACCCATATCGCCCCAAACAACAGGGCAGGTGTCATAGGGGATGGTTTCGCCTTTTTTGCTGATGCGTTTGCCATTACTTTCCATATCTAGTTGCTGGATGAATTTAGGGAAATGCCTTAAATACTGATCATAAGGAGCGATCAAGTGGCTTTTGGATTGGAAAAAATTGATATACCACACGCCAATTAATCCCATTAAAACGGGCAAATTGCTTTCAAAAGGGGCGTTTCTAAAATGCTCATCCATCAAATACGCTCCTTTCAAAAGAGCGTTAAAATTTTTCTTCCCTAAATAGATCATAATGGATAAGCCAATGGCTGACCACAAGCTATAACGCCCCCCTACAAAATCCCAAAATTCAAACATGTTATGCTCATCAATGCCAAATTGTTGCACGGCTTCTTTATTGGTGGATACCGCTACAAAGTGCTTAGCGATATGCTTTTCATCGCCGCTCCTTTCTACAAACCATTTTCTAGCGGTTAGGGCGTTGGTTAAGGTTTCTTGAGTGGAAAAAGTCTTAGAAGCCACGATAAAAAGCGTGCTGGCCGGATTGATTTTTTCCAAAACGTCTAAAATCTGCGTGCCATCCACATTAGACACAAAATGCATTTTTAATCTCGGGTGGGCGTAGCGTTTTAGAGCGGTACAAACCATTAAAGCGCCCAAATCTGACCCCCCAATACCGATATTGACAATATCGGTGATCACTTGATTGGTATAGCCTAATCTTTTACCGCTCCTCACGCTATCGCTAAAGGCTCGCATGCGTTTTAAAACGCTCCGAACGCTTTTTAACACTTCCATGTTGTCTAGTAAAATTTCTGTGTCGTTCAAGCTTCTTAAGGCGGTGTGTAAAACGGCCCTTTTTTCGGTGGTGTTGATTTTTTCGCCCTTAAACATCGCTTCAATCTTTTCTTTTAAAGAGCAGTCGTTCGCCAATTCAAAAAGAAGTTTTAAAGTGGTATCGTTCAAGCGGTTTTTGGAATAATCCAAGCTCAAGCTTTCCAATTGCACGAAATAGCGGCTCGCTCGCCCTTTGTCTTTAAAAAACCAATCGCGCATGTGTGCTTCTTTGATTTCTTCATAATGTTTGAGTAATTTTGGATAAGTTTTTAATTGGGTTAGCATCAATACCCCTTAAATAAAAGATATAACGCTGTATTATAAGCTAGTTTTAATTACAATTTTCAAATGTTAAGAAAAAACATTTTAGCTTACTATGGGGCGAATTTTCTCTTAATCATCGCTCAAAGCTTGCCCCATGCGATTTTAACCCCCTTGTTGCTTTCTAAAGGGCTTAGTTTGAGTGAAATCTTGCTCGTGCAAACCTTTTTTAGCTTTTGCGTGTTAGTGGCTGAATACCCAAGCGGCGTTTTAGCGGATTTGATGAGCCGGAAAAATTTATTCTTGGTTTCTAATGTGTTTTTAATCGCTAGTTTTTCGTTTGTGCTGTTTTTTGATAGCTTTATTCTCATGCTTTTAGCGTGGGGGTTGTATGGTTTGTATAGCGCATGCTCTAGCGGCACGATTGAAGCTTCACTCATCACGGACATTAAAGAAAATAAAAAAGATTTATCCCAGTTTTTAGCTAAAAACAATCAAATTACTTATTTAGGCATGATTATAGGGAGCTCTTTGGGGTCGTTTTTGTATCTCAAAGTCCATGCGATGCTGTATATCGTGGGGATTTTTTTAATCATGCTCTGCGCGCTAACGATCATTTTTTATTTTAAAGAAAAAGAAAGGGATTTTAAAAGCCAAAAAAGTTTGAAACTCCTTAAAGAGCAAGTCAAAGGCAGCCTTAAAGAGCTTAAAGATAACCCCAAGCTTAAAATTTTATTAGTGGGGCATTTGATTACGCCCGTCTTTTTTATGAGCCATTTTCAAATGTGGCAAGCGTATTTTTTAAAACAAGGCGTTAAAGAGCAATACCTTTTTGTGTTTTATATCGCTTTTCAAGTGATTTCCATCCTCATTCATTTTTTAAAAGCCAAAAATTACAGCCAAAAAACCGCCCTGAGTTCGCTCGTGGTATTGCTAGGCGTTAGCCCCTTATTGCTTAGCAATATCCCTTATTGTTTCATAGGGGTGTATGCGCTCATGGTGGCGTTTTTTGCTTACATGAGTTATTGCTTGGGGTATCAATTCTCTAAATTCGTTTCTAAAAACAACATTTCCTCGCTCTCATCGCTTTCATCAAGCTGCGTGCGCGTGGTCTCTGTGCTAGTTTTATCGATCAGCAGTTTGGAACTGTGTTACTTCTCGCCCCTAACTATCATCACCATGCATTTTACCCTGACGCTTATCATCCTCTTTTTCTTTTTGTATAAGGCTAAGCCGTTTGATGAGTGAGCGGCTTTAAGAGTGCAACCTTTTAGCGATTTCTAAAGCGACATCATAGCCATGGTTTAAAGCGGTAGCGATGCTCGCCCCTGATTTGAATAAAATATCGCCCACGATGAACAAATTAGGGATATTGTTGCTCTCTAGATTTTCTTTCACTACAGGGATATTGGTACTAGGATCTAATTCTAAAGAACAGCGTTTAAAAAATTCTAAAGGGGTAGAGCCGCCGATCGCATACAGCAAGCGATCAAAACTCTCGCTCGTGTTATCGGTGAAGTTAACCTTAATTTGAGTGCCATCTTCTTCTAAGCTTTCAATATCCACTCCAAGCTTGCTTTTAAGCGTGTTATTGCCTAGGACTTCTTGCAAGTTTTTAGCGTTGTCTTCATTGATGCGGTTGAATTCTTTTTTGCGGTAATTGAGAGTGGTAGGGGTGGTTTTGCACAAAGCAATGGCGTATTCCACCGCTGAGTTGCCTCCGCCGATCACAAGGGTTTTTTCATTTTCCTTGCAATCATTGATGCTAAAAACCACTTGTTTGGAGAGCGCAACAGGGATTTTATAAGCAGTAGGGCGGTTTGGCTGGCCCATTTTCCCGATCGCAACCACCACGAATTTAGCATGATAGGTTGTGTTAGAAGTGGTGGTGATTTTAAAGTATTCGCCCTCTTTTTTCACGCTCTCAATATCGGTTTTATAGCTTGGCGTGATACGATGCTCTTTTAAAAGATTAGTGAAATTCTCTAAAGTTTCTTCTTTAAAGCTGTCTTTAAAAGGGATATGCCCTTTAAGCTCTACGACTTGCTTTTTATAATCTTTATCAATCCTTTTACCGGCTTTATAAAACTTCTCTAACATGCCTGAATGGCTTTCGGTTTTTTCGCATAAAAGCACTTTTTTAACGCCGGCTATTTCGCATTCTACGGCCGTAGCAATGCCCCCAGGCCCTGCGCCCACTATCAACACGTCTAAAATTTCTTGATCCATTCCTATCCTTTTATTTTAATTTTTTAATTCTTTTGGCGTTTTTCTTGTAAAATCGCTTCGTTCAAATCGCTCGCGCTATCATACAACACGCTTTCAAGCATGCGTTTTTCATCGTCAAACTGACCGCTTTTAACCCCCCATAAAAACGCTATCAAGCCTACCAATCCCATAAGCACTGAGACAACTAACATGATGGTTAAAATTTCTGTATTCATCTCTTTAATCTTTATGATTAGGATTGCATGAACTGATTATTATACTAAAAGATAGCGTTTAAATCACCAACAGGTTGAATAAGTTTGGATAACATGAAAATAAAAACGAATCAAAAGAGGGTCTTTTATGCAAGAAGCGTTGTTGCGTTTTCAAGAGGGTTTTAAGGAGTGGGGTTATCTTATCTTGTTTTTATATTCTTTAGGGGGCGGGTATGTGGGGATTGTCATCGCTTCTATTTTGAGCGCTACCACGCACGCTTTAGATATAAAAATAACGATTTTAGTCGCTTTTTTAGGGAATATGGTAGGGAGTGGGGCTCTTGTAGTCTTTGCCCGCTATCAAAAAAGAGAGTTTTTAAAGTATTTCCAAAAGCATAGAAGAAAGCTTGCTTTAGCGAGTTTGTGGGTGAAACGCTACGCCTTGCTCATGATTTTTATCAATAAATATTTGTATGGGATTAAAAGCGTTGTGCCTTTGGCAATTGGTTTTAGCAAATACCCTTTAAAAAGATTTTTATGGCTTAATGTTTTTTCCAGTTTTTTGTGGGCGTTAATCGTGGGGAGCGTTTCTTTTCAAGCGAGCGATTGGGTGAAAACGCTGTATGAAAGGCTTTCTCATTACACTTCGTTTTTTGTCATAAGTTTTGTTCTTATAGCGCTTTTAATATGGTTTTTATTGAAACGATATTCGCGCAAAATGGGTTTTTAAGCAAGATGTTTAATTAAATGCGCTAGACTACGCCCACAAGCATTCGCATGAAGTGGGTGCGTTAATATCTTTAAACACAAGGATTGAGAACATGGGAAAAATTGGTATCTTTTTTGGGACAGACAGCGGGAATGCTGAAGCTATCGCTGAAAAAGTCAGCAAGGCTATTGGTAATGCCGAAGTGGTTGATGTGGCTAAAGCTTCTAAAGAGCAATTCAATAGCTTTACAAAGGTGATTTTAGTCGCTCCAACAGCTGGTGCGGGCGATTTGCAAACAGATTGGGAAGACTTTTTAGGCACACTAGAAGCGAGCGACTTTGCGAATAAAACCATTGGGCTTGTAGGCTTGGGCGATCAAGACACTTACAGCGAAACTTTCGCGGAAGGCATTTTCCACATTTATGAAAAAGCTAAAGCCGGCAAAGTGGTAGGGCAAACTCCCACTGATGGTTATCATTTTGAAGCTTCTAAAGCGGTAGAAGGCGGTAAATTCGTGGGTCTTGTGATTGATGAAGACAATCAAGATGATCTCACTGATGAGAGGATTTCAAAATGGGTAGAACAAGTTAAAGGTTCTTTCGCTTAATCTTTTAAGCCCTAAATTTTAGGGCTTTTTTAAACTTCTTTTTATATCTTTAATGCTAGAAATAGACAACCAAACTCCGCTAGAATCAGACTTTTTATTATTAGAAAAAATCGCAAATGTTTTAGCCCCCACTCAAATCATTGAGCTTGTTTTGGTGAGCGATGAAACCATGCGAGAAATCAACAGGGATTTAAGGGGTTGCGATTACGCTACCGATGTTTTGAGTTTCCCTTTAGAAGCGATCCCTCACACCCCTTTAGGGAGCGTGGTGATTAATGCGCCATTAGCTCAAGAAAACGCCCTGAAATTAGGATATAGCTTAGAAAATGAGATCGCTCTTTTATTCATCCATGGGGTGTTGCATTTGTTGGGCTATGACCATGAAAAAGATAAGGGCGAACAACGCCAAAAAGAGAGCGAACTCATTAAGGCTTTTAACTTGCCTTTGAGTTTGATTGAACGCACACAGGATTAGTTTTAGATTGCTTTAATGCTGACAAATAAAGCTTTTAATTTCTTTTAAAATGGGGCTTTAATTATTTTGTCTTATACTTTAAATTTTATTTTATAGTAAAGGGGGATAGGAGGTAAAACATTTCCTCCTGCAACCCCCAACTAAATCCCACTAATCCCCTAAGATCGCATTATAAAAAACTATCTCTTGACTAGCATCAAACTCTTTCGTATTGGATTATAAAAAATGATTTTAGTATTTTTTCAAAGCCCTTCATAATAATACGACTGCGTGATGCCTTTAATGAAAGTTAAGGGATCGTTGGTATTAGAACTCAAATGTTTTTTTAAAAGCGTTTTGATTTCCAAATCATTCACAGGACTCCTTTCCATCGCGCTCAAATAAGCGGCTTTATCAATCCTTTCCCAAAGCACGATTTTTTTCAATTCCTTTTTAAGCAACAAATCAAGCCATATCCTAGTCGCTCTGCCATTACCCTCCAAAAAAGGGTGGGCGATATTCATTTCCACATATTTTTCTATGATTTGATTGAAATTGCTTTGTGGCATGCTTTCAATTCTGGGTAAAATCAAATCCAAATACAAGCAGTTAGCGAACCTGAAATTCCCTTTAGAAATGTTTTTATCCCTGATTTTCCCGGCAAATTCATACAGCCCTTCAAACAAAAACCGATGGATTTCTTGCAAGCCCTTGATCGTGCCTACCTCTATGGTGTCAATCAGACCGCTTTGGATCAAATGCTTGGCTTTTTCTAAACTCTGTCTGTCTAAATGCATCGTGCTGATTTTTTAAGAGTGTAATTTTTAGAGGCGCATTTTTTTCACGCTCTTGTGGCATGCTTTGATGAACGCTCCCCTAACTCCTTTTTTTTCTAAAACGCTCAAGCCTTCAATCGTTGCACCTTTAGGGGTGCAAATTTGCTCCATGATCATCTCAGGGCGTTCTTTTTCTAACAGCTTGGCAAAACCCTTAAAACTCATTTTCACCAATTCTAAAGAATCTCTAGCGTTCAAGCCCTCTCTAATGCCGGCATCTTTCAAACCGCTCGCTACCAAGCTTAAAAAAGCGAGCGCGCTCCCGTTTGTCGCCACGCTAGAATCCACCTGCTCTTCATTACCCACTCGCACGCAATTCCCAAAACTCTCAATAATATTCAAAGCTTTCTCGCTTATTGAAGGCGCAACCGATTTTTCGCACACCGCCGTAGAAGAAAGGGCGAACTTGCTCGCGATATTGGGCATGCATTTTAAGTAATGTAAAGAATTAATCGCATTACTTAAAGCTTCAAAATTTACCCCGGCTAAAGCGCTCAAAACGCTTTTAGCTTGCCCTTGATAATTAAAATCCTTAAGGTTATAAGGTTTGAAAAGTAAAAACACGAATTTTTGGTGTATATCAATAGCGTCTTTGTAAGGCACGATTTGGGCTTGAATGTTTTTTTCTTGTAAAAAGGGGGCGATTTTTTCAGGGTTTCGCCCGGTAATTTCTAAAATAAAACGCTTGGATAAAATTTCATGAGAGCCTTCTAAGATCGCTTGAGCCATGTTCCCATAGCCGATGAATTGTAAGATTTCCATAAAACGCCTTTTTTAAAACCCCATGATGTAATTGATATAGAAAGTATAAAGCCTCCTATAACTCACATCAGCCCCGGCGCTACTCAAATACGCTTGATTGATGAGAGGCACTTTGATCCCAAATTCCACGCTCTTTTGGCTGATAACCCCTTGATTGTGGAATTTTTTAGCAAAACGCTTGAACTCCGCAAAGTTGGTGCGCACCCCAAAATTCAGCGCCACTTGAAAATTCGTTGAATGGATGTCATTGGCGTTCCCCCAATTGTCAATGATTTGTTGCCTTAAGGAGCTAAGCCAAGTCGCACCGCCTAATTGGACCCCAGCAAATAGCCCAAAATTCAACGCTTTAGTGTTGTAAGTCCTCCTAAACAAGTTCCATAAAAAATCCGTGCCTACCCCATAAGCAAAGATATTCGCTTTCACGCTTTGATTGGCTACGCCGATTTCACTAAAGCCGTAATCAAAGAAAAAATAATGCCTAAGGCCTAATTTTCTCGCTTTACCAAAGAAGTATTTATAGCCTATGCCAACCCCTAAGCCATTGCTCATGCCGTGTTGGGTGCTTTTAGCGGCCGCATACTGGCTTAAAACGGGTTGGGAGCCGTAGTTATTGGCTTGATTTTGCGCGTTTTGAACCTGATTTCTGGCGTTAATCATCGCATCAATGAGCTTTTGTTGCACCATAAAGAAGGTTTTATCCCCTAAAAGCTGCCGTAAGGTTTGCGAGAACGCTTGGATCGTGGTGGTGTTAGAAGTGATTTCTTGGAGCAAGGTTAAAATCGCGTTAGGGCTAATATCGTTTTGCAAGGCTTGAAACCCTTGAGAAATAGCGCTCGTAATGGCTTGAAAAGCGCTTTTTAAACTTTCATTACTGGCGTTATTATCATTATTTTGGATAAACCCGGCGGTTTTGATAAATTCGGTGAGCAAATGGATTAAATTATTCGTATCGCTCACCCCGTTTGTGGGGATTGCCCCTAAAAGGTTGATAAGTCCACCGGAGCAATTACTACTACCATTACTACCGCTACTACCATTAGCACATAAGCTATTAAGCGTGCCGTTACTGCTTTTTAAGGCTTCAAAGAATTGTTTTAAGCCGTTTTCAACGCCTTTGTTATTCCCAGAGCTGGCGATAATGTTGGCTATTTTTTGGGCGTCATTATAGACTTTTTGCAAGCTATTATTTTCGTTAGTGGTTGTGGTGGTTGTGTTTTGCGTTTTGCTAGGGGTGTAGCAATTGCTCCCACTCGTCCCATTGCTCCCGCTATTGCATGTTTGATAGTCGTTATTACTGCCACTATTACCATTACTATTATAAGTCCCTAATTTCCCATCGCTGGCGTCTGTGAGCATTTGGTAGGCTGTGTTGATTTGACTAGTTCCATTTCCACTGCTTCCCCCATTAACGCCCTTAAGATTTGTGATGATTTGATTGAGCAAACCATTACTAGTGAGCGTGATTTGTTGGACATTGTAGGTGATGCTGTTCCCACCACTGCTCCCGCTTTGAGTTGTCGCTTGTGTTTGATACCCTAAAGCGCTTTGCAACCCGCTGTAATAAGCCTTAGAATCGGACCATTGCTGATAGCACCAGTTGCTATTACTCCCATTCGTTCCGCTCGCGCATGCGTTATTGTTGCTTGCTGCCCCACTTGTTTGTTGGGTTTGTTGGCTTTGATTGATTAAAGCGTTCATGTCTGTAGGCACTTGCTGGTTAATGGTATTGATGAGCTGGTAAAAATTCGCTCTCAATTGGATGCGTAAATCTTGGTTATTGTTAGGTGTCATCTCTTGCGATTGACTCCCATTAGTGTTATAGAGTGCGTTCGCCCAAGCTTGGATATTATTGCTTTGACTTTGAAAAGCGCTTTGAATGCTTTGTTGGAAATTGCTGACATTTTGCAATACGGTGTTTAAAGCGCCCATCACCGTGCTGTTAGGAGATTGTGTGGTTGCCCCGCCGCTTTGAGCTAAATTAGTCGTTTTAGCTTCTTCTTCATTATTCACCACCACCATCGCTTTCAGTTGGGGAGCGTTGCTTTTAGCTTGAGTGTTAGTCCCATTAGTAGAGCTTAAAATGTTTTGCAATTGGGCGTTCCCGCTGATACTCAAACCCCCCGAAGAGCTATTGCATGGGCTTGTCCCGGATGGCGATCCATTAGTGCATAAGATTTTGGCGTTTTTTTGCAAATTTTCTTCTGAAGTTTTTAAAGAGTTATAAACGCTCCACACTTGAGAAACCAGGTTAAAAGAATTCACGCCGATCTGCTCTTTGCCGTTGATGGTTTGGACTTTGGAGGTAGCGACTAAAGAATTATCAAAGCTGTTTGTAGAGCTATTTGTGGAGCTTGTGGAACTTGTGGCTGAGCATGAAATCCCGATAGAAGCATCGTTAGAAAGGCTTCCGGTAGCGCTCATGCAATCATAGGCGCTGATATTTTGCCCTTGAGCGTTGGTAACGGTGCCGATTTGGTAGTTATTGGAAGTGTTTTTGAGCAAGTTTTTAGGCTCGCTAAAACTGATCCAAGAAATTTGTTTTAAAGCGTTATTGTATTGTTCTATCGTGCTTTCATAGGCTTGGAAATTCAAGGCGTTGTGCAAGTTGTTTAAATTATAGGTGGTGTTGTTGATCGCATTGTTGTCTAAAGTGTTGATAGCCACGCTTTGAAGTTTTTGGGCAATGGCTTGGACTTGTTGGTTGGCTTGGTTGTTTGAAGTGGGGGTTGCGGCTAAAGGGGCTAAATTTTGGATGAATTGCTCTAAACACTGGACTTGATTGGTGCAACCATTGGGGTTATTTTGATTATTAGCGCTTAATGTCCCTTGTAAGGTGTTCATTAAAAGGGTGTTGTTGTATTGTTGTTGGTTGTTGCTGTTTGAAGAAGTAGAGCCTAAAAGGGAATTAGTTGGATAGAATACGACTTGTCCCGGTGGGTTTAGCACCACATGCGTTGAGGTTGTGGTGGGGAAAACCCCCACCCCTAAAGTGTTTAAAGCGTTAACAAGAGCGCTCACATAAGTGGTATTATCGCTAGAGGCATTCACCGCATCGGTTAGATTGGAGAGTAAGGATTGCGCGTAAGTGGTGCTAGTGGTTTTAGTGATGCTGTGTTCAATTTGTTGCAATAATTCTGTCATGGATTGCGCGGTGTTTTGGAGCTGGGCTTTGACTTCTTTGGTGTTGTTGCTGGGATTAAGGCTATTGATAGAGCTAATGATGCTAGTGCTTAGAGCGATGCCTTGATCAAACGCGCTTTGGGTGTTGGAAAGGAGTTTGGCTGTGATTTGTGAAGAGTGGGCTTTTAAGGGGTCAGAGCTTCCTTTAAGCCCTATGATTTGCTGGGAAATGCTAGAGATTTGACGGCTAGAATAAAAGTCTTTTCTTTTGCCAATTTGATTCAAGATATTAGAAATGCCCTCTAGTTGGTTGCCCACCGTGTTACTCACGCCATAACCTAAAGCGTCAATGACGCTTTGAGAGCTTAAAGTGATTAAACCGGTAGTAGGCCCTGCAATATTGATCGCGCTTTGAGTAACGCTGTTGATGATGTTTTCATTTGCTAAGAGTTGTTTGTTATTGATGAATTGTTGCGTGCCACCGATTTGATAGCCTACAGACATATACCAGCCATTGTCTTCAGCTAAGAGAGAGCCGATTAAAAAGAGTGGTATGAATTTTTTAGCTTTTTTTATCATATTTTTCCCTTATTTTGTTTAATCAAAAGCCTATGTTGTAGCCCACATAAAAACTAAAGGCTCTTCTATACTTCGCTGTAACGCCTTCTGATTGGTAGTAAGTGTGATAAAGCACCGGTATTTTAAGGCCAAATTCTACCCCTTGAGAAAAACGGGATCTTCTTTGCTTGGCGATTTTGGAAAAATTGGTCCTTATGCCCAAATCAAAAAGGAATTGGAAAGAAGTGTCCTTAGGCTTAAGATGGTTGCCATCCACTTGATCTAAAAAGTTCGTTTTCCAGGTTTGCCCTGCAAGTTGGATGCCGGCAAAAAAACCTATATCTATCGCTTCAGTCCCTCTTTTTCTCGTGAAAACATTATAAAGAAAGTCTGTGCCTGCTCCATAGCTAGAGAGCATGGCTTTCACTAAAGAATGTCCTGTGCCAAATTGAGCGTAACCAAAATCATAAAAGCCATAATACCTAAGCCCAAACATGCGCTTTTTACCGAAAAATTGCTTATAGCCCATTTTCACGCCAAAGCCGTTCATGTTATTAAAATTAGAGTTATGCTCCAAAAAATTCCTAGCAAAGCCCATTTGATAGACTTGATTCACTTTAGTTTGCATTTCATCAATCACCCCACCAATCACTGCTTTAGAGCGATAAAGCCCATAAGCCATTAAAGTTTTTGCCGTGGGGGAATAGGGGTTGGCTAAGATCTTGTCTATTTGTGCGGGGGTGAGGGCGTTTGTGGCTTGCTCTAGTTGGTTCATGATGACTTTTTGTTCTTGTTGGGCTTGTTGTGGGGTTAATTGTGGGGTTTGACTATTAGCGCCATTCAATTGCCCCCCATAGCTAGGCAAGAAATTCAAACCTTTATTGTTTAAATCCAAATAGGGGGCGACCCAATTGGTGATGAAATCCCCATACGCTACGGTGTTACTAAGCAAGCTTTCCCCATAATTGATCGCATCTTGCATCTGGCTATAGCTTGAAGTGCCTGTCAGCTTAGCGGCTTTATTGGCGAAATTTTGCATGCCTGAAAAGATCATAGAAGCGGTAATGCCATTAGCGATGATGCTATCGGCTAAATAATAGACTGCAGAGCTAGGGTGGTAGGTGTATTGGCCATTTCCTGATCCAATTGTCGCTCCAGCGGGTAATTCTTTTAAGGGCGTTTGCGTGGTGTTAGCGCCATTTTTGGTGTAATAACCCGGGCCGCTAAAGCTTTGGTAGCCTTGTTGGGAATTGCTGCCATTAGGGGCTTTGTTATAGGTGAAGCCAAATTGCTTTTCATTGGCTAAGCCGCCTAAAATCCCTGCTTGCATTAAAGCCTGGAAGATGTTTTGGGCGTTTTGGGCTATGGATTTAGCTTCGTTAGTAGCGGTGCATTGGTTTTGAGTGCTACAAATGGTTTGATTATTATTGCTTGTGGCTAAGCCGTCTTGTAAAAGGTGTTGCAAGACTTCAGGGCTAAAATTCACGGAATTACCGCTATTAAAAGATTTATTCGTTAAGGTTTGGTTATACCAAAGCGTGGTTAAAGCGTTGGTAATATCATTGTTTAAAGCGTCCATGGTATTGGCTAGACCCTCAGGCAATGCAATAACAGTGCTTTGATTGCCAAATTTGACGTTAAAGACTTTGTCGTTAGAAAGATTTTCAGGGTTACGGATTAGAGTCTCGCCGATGAGTTGGGTGAGCTTGTTTAAATTATTGACTAAAGATTGCATATCAAAGGTGGCATTGACATTGCCTCTTGGGGGGTTGTTGCCTGTATCGCCATTTTGGGCGTTTTGTTGATAGCCCCCCGCATAGAGCAAACATCTTTTAGACGGATCAGGGCAGAGCATTTGCATTAAAACCCTCGTTTGTTGGCCCATCGCTTCTAAATAATAGGCTAAAGGCACCGCCGCAGATTCTAGAGCGATAGCGTTTTGGCGGATATAAGTGGATGCGTCTTGACTGGCGTTAAGCCCTGAGTTATCCACCCTTTGAACGGCTAGAGAAGTTTGATAACTCACCCCCATAAAAAACCCATCATCTTCTGCCGCTAAGGGATTAAGAAAAAATAAGGGGAGTAGGCTAGAATAGATAAGCCATTTTTTATTAAAAATAAAGTTTTGCAAGGGGTTATCCTTTTCTTTTTATAAAGATTTGAGCTATCCTAAATTTTATCTTATTTATCGCTTAAGTTTAGTGGTTGGTCGCTTAATTGTTGATTAAAATGGGCTATTTTAAGCGTTCAAAATCGTTTCAATAATGGTTTTTGCACCATTTTTAGCGATTTTTTGTTGCAATTTGGCGCTGATGGTGGTTAGGTTTTTATTGCCTTGATCGTCTTTTTGGTTGAGCTTTCTAATGACTTCAAAGAGTTTTTTAGGCAATAATTCATTTTGAGGCACGACATAGCATAAGTTTTCTTTTTCAAATTCTAAGACATTGTAATACTGGTGGTTATTGCTCGCAAAAGGGTAGGGGATAAAAATCGTGGGTAAGCCATTGGCGCACAATTCCCACACGCTGCTAGCACCCGCTCGGCTCACACACAAATCCGCTCTGTGCATGACTTCTATGATGTTGTTGTGGAAAGCGAACAATTCTACCTTATCCAACAGCCCTAATTCCTGGTAAAAAAAACGCACTTGTTCATAAGAATTGGGGCCGCAAATGTGCGTGATTTTAATCCCTTGTTTAGTGAGTTTGGGAGCGTTTAATAAAGCGAATTCATTGATCGCTTTTGCCCCTTGCGAACCGCCTAAAAATAAAATATGCTTGATTTCCGTGCGAGTCCTAGCAAAATCAAAAAAAGCGTTTTGCACGGGATAGGAGGTTAAAACATGATTTCCCTTATCTTTAAAAGCATAGCTTGAAAACACCGCTTTAGCTTTGGGGGAAAGGTAGCGATTAAGAGAGCCTTTAATCGCATTTTGTTCATGGATATAAAGGGGTATATGATTGAGCAAGCTTGCAAAACTCGCCGGCCCTGCGCTAAACCCTCCCACGCTAATGGTGTGCGTGATCTGGTGTTTTTTTAAGATTTCTTTAGCCTTAAAAGCGGCTTTAGCTTGCAAAAATAAAGAGCCTATTTTTTTAAAAAAGCTTTTATTGACCACGCCTTGCGTGTTGAAAAAATAGCGTTCGCTAAATAAGGGGCTATTTTCAAACCATTCTTTATCTTGCCCATAAGTGGAGCCTAGATAAATCGCCTCTATGCCTTGCTTTTCTAATTCTATGGCTAAGGCTTTAGCGATAGAGAGATGCCCCCCTGTACCTCCCCCTGTAAGAGCGAATTTCATGCTAAAAACCCTTAAGCTCGTTCTCTTTCTTTAACCACAAAGCTTTTTAAAGGATCTCTAAAGCCAAAATCCGGATAATCCATCATAGAAAGCGCCACTTGAGCGCCAAAGCCATTTTTGGAATTAAACACTAAGGGGGCTAAGAAATTAACCATAGAATCTTCTAAATTTTTTTGCAACACGACCACGCAATACACCTCAACTTTGGAATGAGAATCTAATTCTAGCAGTAATTCTATGTATTTGGGTATCACAAAGCTGTATTCCCTCAAACAATAGGGATTCACTAAAACCATATCCAACGCCATGGGTGAATTGGTTTGGCCAATTAATCGGCTGAATAAGGAATCAATTTTTTCCAAACGCACTTCATTGATATGCTCAAATCCTAAAATAGGGGCTTTTAAAAAGTAATTCACTGGGCTATCCTTTTTAATTTAAATGCTTTGTTGTATAATTTTAAAAAAATACGCAACAATTAAAAGCGTAAAAGCAAAAGGCGTTCCAAAAACCAACCATTTTTGAAAGAACGCTCTATTTTAGGATAATAACAATAATGAAACAAGAACCCACCACCTACCAACCCCAAGAGATAGAAAAAAAGATTTATGAAATTTGCTCTCATAGGGGGTATTTTGAAATTGACGGCAATGAAAAAATCCAAGAAAAAGGCAAGCGATTTTGTTTGATGATGCCCCCTCCTAATGTGACTGGTATCTTACACATAGGGCATGCTTTAACTTTAAGCTTGCAAGATATTTTAGTGCGTTATAAACGCATGGATGGGTATAAGACCTTGTATCAGCCAGGGCTTGATCACGCCGGCATTGCGACGCAAAATGTTGTGGAAAAGCAGCTTTTAAATCAAGGGATTAAAAAAGAAGATTTAGGGCGTGAAGAGTTTATTCAAAAAGTGTGGGAGTGGAAAGAAAAGAGCGGGGGAGCGATTTTAGAGCAAATGAAGCGTTTAGGCGTGAGCGCGGCCTTTTCTAGGACTCGTTTCACGATGGATAAGGGCTTGCAAAGAGCGGTTAAATTGGCGTTTTTGAAATGGTATGAAAAGGGTCTCATCGTTCAAGATAACTACATGGTGAATTGGTGCACTAAAGATGGGGCGTTGAGCGATATTGAAGTGGAATATGAAGAGCGTAAGGGGGCGTTGTATTATATTAGATATTATTTAGAAAATCAAAAAGATTATTTGGTGGTGGCTACCACACGCCCTGAAACTTTGTTTGGCGATAGCGCGCTTATGGTCAATCCTAACGATGAGAGATACAAGCATTTAGTGGGGCAAAAAGCGATCCTGCCTTTAATCAATCGCACAATCCCTATTATCGCTGATGAACATGTGGAAATGGAGTTTGGCACAGGGTGTGTGAAGGCTACCCCTGGGCATGATTTTAACGATTATGAAGTGGGCAAACGCCACCATTTGGAAATGATTAAAATCTTTGATGAAAAGGGGATTTTAAACGCGCATTGCGGGGAGTTTGAAAATTTAGAACGATTAGAAGCTAGAGATAAGGTCGTAGAAAGATTAAAAGAAAACGCCTTACTGGAAAAAATAGAAGAACACACGCATCAAGTGGGGCATTGCTATCGTTGCCATAATGTGGTAGAACCTTATGTGTCTAAGCAATGGTTTGTCAAGCCTGAAATCGCTCAAAGTTCCATTGAAAAAATCCAACAAGGTTTGGCGCGATTTTACCCTTCTAATTGGATCAATAATTATAACGCTTGGATGAGGGAATTACGCCCTTGGTGTATCAGCAGGCAATTGTTTTGGGGGCATCAAATACCGGTGTTTACTTGCGAGAATAACCACCAGTTCGTAAGCCTAGACACTCCTTTAAATTGCCCTACTTGTAAGAGCGAAAAACTGGAGCAAGATAAGGATGTGCTAGACACATGGTTTAGTTCAGGGCTATGGGCGTTTTCCACTCTAGGGTGGGGGCAAGAAAAAAGCGGTTTGTTTAATGAAAACGATTTGAAAGATTTCTACCCTAACACCACGCTCATTACCGGGTTTGACATCCTCTTTTTTTGGGTGGCTAGGATGCTTTTTTGCAGCGAGTCGCTTTTAGGCGAATTGCCCTTTAAAGACATTTACTTGCACGCCTTGGTTAGGGACGAAAAGGGTGAAAAAATGAGCAAGTCTAAAGGTAATGTGATCGATCCTTTAGAGATGATAGAAAAATACGGTGCAGATAGCCTGCGCTTCACTTTAGCCAATTTGTGCGCTACGGGTAGGGACATCAAGCTTTCTACTACGCATTTAGAAAATAACAAGAATTTTGCCAACAAGATTTTCAATGCGGTGAGTTATTTGAAATTCAAACAAGAAGCTTTCAAAGATAGAGAGCGCTTGAACGAATACCAAACGCCTTTAGGGCGTTATGCGAAATCGCGCTTGAATCTTGTCACTAAAGAGGTGCGTAACGCTTTAGACAATTATCGTTTTAACGATGCGACGACTTTATTGTACCGCTTTTTGTGGGGGGAATTTTGCGATTGGTTCATTGAATTTTCTAAAGTGGAAAATGGAGCGATAGACGAATTAGGGAGCGTGTTAAAAGAAGCTTTAAAACTCTTGCACCCTTTCATGCCTTTTATCAGCGAGTCCTTATACCACAAGCTCAGCAATACGGAACTAGAAAACACTGAATCTATCATGGTCATGCCTTACCCTAAAGATTTGGCGCAAGATGAAAAATTAGAGCATGAATTTGAAGTGATCAAAGATTGCATCGTGTCTTTAAGGCGTTTAAAAATCATGCTAGAAACCCCACCGATTGTTTTAAAAGAAGCGAGCGTGGGATTAAGGGAGAAAATAGAAAACACAGAGCGTTTGCAAACTTACGCCCAAAAATTAGCGAAATTAGAAAAAGTCAGCGTGATAACTTATAAGCCTTTAAAAAGCGTGAGCGATGTGGGGGAATTTTGCCAAACTTATGCAAATTTAGAAAATCTTGATTTAAGCCCGCTCATTGCTCGTTTAAAAAAGCAGCTAGAAAAACTGGAAAAAGAAAAACTAAAACTCAATTTGCACAATGAAAATTTTGTCAAAAACGCGCCTAAAAGCGTGCTAGAAAAAGCCAAAGAGAGTTTAAAAACGCTTTTAGAAAAAGAAAGTAAAATTAAGCAAGAATTGGACTTGTTAGAACAACCATAATAAAAGGATAGAAAATGTTTCAAGCGTTAAGCGATGGGTTTAAAAACGCGCTCAATAAAATCCGCTTTCAAGATGATGAAAAGGCGCTAGACAGGGCGTTAGATGAATTGAAAAAAACGCTTTTGAAAAACGATGTGCATCATAAAGTGGCTAGAGAATTGCTCAAAAAAGTGGAAAGTCAAACTAAACTTAATGGCATTGGTAAGCAGCAATTTTTAGACGCTTTAGAAAAGAGTTTGTTAGAAATTTTAAGCGCTAAAGGGAGCAGTGGTTTCACTTTCGCTCAAACGCCCCCCACCGTGGTTTTAATGGCAGGTTTGCAAGGGAGCGGTAAGACAACTACCACCGCTAAACTCGCTCATTATTTAAAAACCAAAAATAAAAAAGTGCTTTTATGCGCATGCGATTTGCAACGCTTAGCAGCGGTGGAGCAATTAAAGGTTTTGGGCGAACAGGTGGGCGTGGAAGTTTTTTATGAAGAAAATAAAAGCGTGAAAGAAATCGCTAACAACGCTTTAAAAAGGGCTAAAGAAGCGCAATTTGATGTTTTACTCGTGGATAGCGCGGGGCGTTTAGCCATTGATAAAGAGCTTATGCAAGAATTAAAGGAAGTTAAAGAAGTCTTAAACCCCCATGAAGTGCTGTATGTTGCAGACGCTTTGAGCGGGCAAGATGGGGTCAAAAGCGCGAACACCTTTAATGAAGAAATAGGCGTGAGCGGGGTGGTGTTAAGCAAATTTGATAGCGATTCTAAAGGGGGTATCGCCTTAGGCATCACTTACCAATTAGGCTTGCCCTTGCGTTTTATTGGGAGCGGGGAAAAAATCCCTGATTTAGATGTGTTTGTGCCTGAAAGGATTGTGGGGCGTTTGATGGGGGCTGGAGATATTGTCTCGCTCGCTGAAAAAACCGCTAGCGTTTTAAACCCTAATGAAGCCAAAGATTTGAGCAAAAAGCTCAAAAAAGGGCAATTCACTTTCAATGATTTTTTAAACCAGATTGAAAAAGTGAAAAAATTAGGCTCTATGAGTTCTCTAATCTCTATGATTCCAGGTTTAGGGAATATGGCAAGCGCGCTGAAAGACACGGATTTAGAAAGCTCTTTAGAAGTGAAAAAAATCAAGGCTATGGTCAATTCCATGACGAAAAAAGAGCGAGAAAACCCCGAGATTTTAAACGGCAGCCGAAGAAAAAGGATCGCTTTAGGGAGCGGCTTAGAAGTGTCTGAAATCAATCGCATCATCAAACGCTTTGATCAAGCGAGCAAAATGGCGAAACGACTCACGAATAAAAAGGGTATTAGCGATTTGATGAATCTAATGAGTCAGGCTAAAAATCAAACGCCCCCTAAAATGCGTTAAGTTTTAAGCATGTTTTAGGCGCTTTTGTTGTATAATCTCAAATTTAATACGAATATTTTAGGAGATTTTTATAATGACAGTCATTAGACTCACTCGCATCGGGAGAAAGAAAAAGCCTTTTTATAGGGTGGTGGTAACCGATTCTAGGAAAAGAAGGGATGGAGGCTGGATTGAATCCATTGGGTATTACAACCCTTTAAGCGAGCCTAAAGATATTAAGATTGATAAGGAGCGTTTGGATTATTGGAAAGGCGTGGGGGCTAAAATGAGCGAGAGAGTGGAAAAGCTTTCTCAAAAAGCCTAAGGTTTTATGGGGCTAAATGCGCGAATCAGATCCTTTGAACACGCCTTTTTCTCAAGCTGAGTGTAAGGATTATTCGTATTGCGTGGTGGCTTTTTTAGAAAAATATTTGAAAAAAGTTGTGTCTTTTCCGCAAGCTTTGAGCGTAGAACACACGCTTTTAGAAGATAAAGTCAAGCAAATCACGATTTATACCCACCCATCAGACATGGGGCATGTGATTGGTAAAGAAGGCAAAATGGTGAGTGCGATTAAGGCGTTCGTTTCCGGCGTGAAAGCCAAAGATGGGTTTTCTTATAAAATCGTTGTTTTTGCCAGTAACGATAAAAATGGTGATAAAAATCCCCATGCTTTAGGCGATCAAACGCCTTGAATGGTTTCTATGCTTTTAGTGGGCAGAATTGGTAAAAGCGTGGGGCTTAATGGGGGGTTAAAGCTTCATTTAGAGAGCGATTTCCCGGAGTGCTTAAAAAAGGGCGTTAAGGTGAGTGCCGCTCCAATCAACGCTTTCTCTCGCGCTTCTTCTTTTAAAGACTATGTGATCCATTCTTATGAGCATGCTAAAAATCTGTTGTTTTTAGAAACTATCCACACGCCCGAAAAGGCTAAAGAGCTGACTAATTTAGGGCTTTTTATGAGCGAAGCAGAGAGTAAAAAACTCTGTGTTTTAAAAGAGGGCGAGTTTTTTTATTGCGATTTAGTAGGGCTTAGCGTGGTGGAAGAAAACGAGATTCTAGGAAAAGTCATAGAAATCCAAAGGATTTCTCAAACAGATTATTTCATGGTTGAAACCACGCTGAACTTGGTTGAAAAAGGTTTGGCTAAGATTTTTTTAATCCCTTATAGGGATTTTTATATCCAAGAAATCCTTTTGCAAGACAAAAAAATAACCACCCATAACGCTAAAACGCTTTTAGAGAATAGTTGAATGAAATTCAGCGTTTTAACCCTTTTCCCGCAACTTGTATGGCCTTATTTTGAAGATTCTATTTTAAAAAGAGCGTTAGAAAAAAATCTTTTTGAATTAGAAGTGTTAAACCTTAGAGATTTTAGCGCTAATAAATATCAAAAAGCGGATCACACGCTCATTGGTGGGGGTGCGGGGCAAATTTTAGACCCTGAGATGGTAGAAAACGCGCTCCATTCTGTTAAAAACCCTAAACACACGATTTTTTTAAGCGCGGTGGGCAAGCCTTTCAAGCAAATAGACGCGATGCGTTTGGCTCAAAAAAAGCATGTCGTTTTGGTGTGCGGGCGTTATGAGGGCTTTGATGAACGCTCTATTGAACTTGATGCTGATGAGGTTTTTTGTATAGGCGATTTTATTTTAACAGGGGGCGAGCTTGGGGCGTTGTGCTTGATAGATAGTATCGCTCGCTACATTCAAGGGGTTTTGGGTAATGCCCGATCTTTAGAAAATGAGAGCTTTGAAAACCATTATTTGGAAGCCCCTAATTTCGCTAACGCTGTTTTTAAATCCAAAGAAATCAATAAAATCCCTGCCCCTTTAGAATATTCTAAAGGAAATCATGCTAAAATCAAGCAACTAAGACTTGATTTGTCAAAATTAAGGACGAAATTCTACCGCCTTGATTTATTCAAACAGCACAAATCATGAAATTGACATTAAGGAAAACACATGAAAAACCGCTACATTCAGCAGTTTGAAGACGCTCAATTAAAAGACAAGACCATGCCAATATTTAAAGCTGGCGATACTTTGAAGCTTGGTATCACTATTAAAGAAGGCGAAAAAACACGAACTCAGTATTTTGAAGGCGTGTGCATTGCGATTAGAGGCAATGGCGTGGATAAGACTTTTTGCGTGCGTAAAATAGGGGCTAACAATATCGGCGTGGAGAAAATTTTCCCTTTTTATAGCGAAAGTTTGGCGAGCGTTGAGGTGTTGCGTGTGGGCAGGGTACGCCGCGCGAAGCTCTACTATTTGCGCGATAGGAGAGGTAAGGCAGCAAGGATTAAAGAAGTCCGCCATTAACTTCAAGGCTTTTTATCAGTCATGCTTCAATCAATGCTGATTGGTAGAACGCTCTTTAGGGGTTGAAATCCGTTTTTAACCGCTTCTCTTAAAATTAGCGTAAAACTTTTTAAATGGATTGGATTGGCTTGAAAAAGAGTTTTTTAATCCCTTTTTAGTTTTACCACCGACTTTTTTAAAACTCTAAACTCTTTTTAGCGTTGGTGTTCGTTTTTTTTTAAGGCAAAGCTTTAATCGCTTCTTTTCTAGCTTGCTGTTTGTTAAACTGAATTTTTGGCTCTGTTTTTTAATGGGGCGTTGGTTGTCAAATTTTAAAAAAGGTTAAAAAGCGTTTTTTACCATCAAAATACAAAAAGCTTGACGCAAGTTAAACGATAACTCCTTAAAAAAAGCGATCAGGTTAAGGGGGATTTAAAGGGTTTGAAAGAACATTAAAGCGCGAAATATCCCCTCATATTCTCAAGAAAGTTTTACTATAAAGTTTTTAAAAAATGAAAGAAATTAATTAAGGCTTTGAGTGTCTGTTTGATGAGAACAGAACCTTTATTTTATTTTAAAAAACAAGGCATGTTTAAATCCCCATGCTATACTCAGCCCTTATGGCAAAATTCATATTTTGGGAGAAAGCATGGAAAAAACTGAAACCACGATTTTTGTGGATTGGGAAAATCTCCTCGCCGATTTGAAAGCAATCCAAGAAACGGATGAGCGTTTAAAAGAGCCTAATTTTAATTTCAACAATCCCGATCAACTCTTAGCGCTAATCCGTTCGTTTTTGGAGCCTGAAGAGGAATTGAAGCGGATCTATTTTTATGTATCTGATCCTTTCACAGAAGTTGAACCTAGAATCAAGGGCAATAAAAACGAAGAACTTGAGGAGTATAAAGAGAAGAATCCTAAAGATTATGAGGAAAGAGTGAATAAATCAGGGATTATCCAATCTTTCAACCATGCGATCGCCCAACAAAATCAAGTGAAATTACGAGTCGGGCGGGTAAAGTTCAAATTCGTATATAAGTTCGAAGACAAAGAAGTCTATAATGGTCTAGAAGCCAAGATTTTCATACCTTACTTAAAGTTGCGTCAAAAACAAGTTGATGCACTGTTGGCACACGATATTACTAGGCTATATTGCACCAAACAAGGAGGGTGTATTTTGCTGTTCAGCAGGGATACCGATTTTGTGCCTGTGTTAGAAGCCACTTGGGAGAAAGGCTTTGAAGTATTCATCGCCAACATTCAAGAAAGCCCCAATTCTGTCCCTTCAGACTTGAAGAAGTCTTGCAATGTGAGAGAACGCAGTGTCGCTGACATTGTAGATAACTTGCCAAAAAATCAGTACACCTCCAAGAAAAAGAACTTTCCCCCCAAAGAGCCTTTTAACAACCCATTTAAAGACCAACTCTTTAAGAAGAACTAACACGATCCCCCCACCAAGGGGACAAAAAAGCACCCAATTTAAAAGGGTTAGCTTAAGCGGATTTTTCTAATCCATGATTTCATTTTTTGCTCTACTATGGAGTGATTTTTGAAAACGGAGATAAATTAGCGCTTATAGTAGTGGTTTTATGGGGAATGTGTGCGTGTTTTTGGCGGTATTTAGATTTCTCAAAACCCAATCGTTTTAAAATTTTAACTTACTCTGTCAAAAATTTTTATAGTTTAAGCAAACCTTAAGCTTTCTATGACTATACTTTCATTTCCTTGTTTCAGCAAGGGCTTTTAAAAAGCCGCTTGATACCTTACAAGGATAGCTGTTTAAAAGCAAACGATCTTTGAAAACTAAGC
>NZ_JACTAX010000013.1:0-46514 GCF_014496485.1 Helicobacter pylori
ATTAGCCGATAATCTTGGTAACTATGGACTACGAGATGAGGGCGATGAGGATTTAGCCGATAAAAACGAGGGCGAGGCTGAAAATTTAGAAAACTAAACCCCCCCATGTGGGGTGGCTCTTTTTTTTTGATCTCTCTTTTATTCTTTTATTTTTTCTTTTTTCATTCCCTTATTGATTTATAGCGATTAAAGCCGTTTAAATCCATTTATAGCGTTCTTTTAAGAAATCGTGCGCAAATACCCGTTTTCGCTCAGCATGACATACAAGCGCCCCATGATTTCTTTCTTTTCTTCCATGTCCAGTTGGTTGTTGTCTTCAATTTTTTGTTTTAAAAGGCGCTCAATTTCTTTAGTGTCATAGTCCAAATCGTCTAGCACGTCTAAAATCGTTTGGGCTTCACAAATATCTTCCACTTCATAATCGCCTTTTTCATCAAAAACCACGCTAAATTCCGTAGGGTGCGTGAATAAATTGTGTTTCATGCCTAAAACTTCTTGATACGCTCCCACTAAAAAAAACGCTAAAAAGTATTCTTCTTCATCTATATCTATATCATGCAAAAACAAGGGCTTCGTGGAATCAAAAGCGATTTCCCCATCGCTATCGCAAGTAATATCCCACAAGCTCGCGCTCCTGGTGGGCTTTTCATCTAATTTATTCAAGGGCATGACCGGGAAATTCTGCCTCAAACCCCAATAATCCGGCAAACTTTGGAAAAACGAGCAATTCAACAAATAGCGCTCTTGGACCTGCTCTTGAATGCGTAAAATATCGTTATGATCCTTAACATAAAGCAATTGCACCGCTTTTTTGACGATCAAATGGGCTAAAACTTCAGTGTTACTCCTGTCAATCAAATCAATATAGCCCAAATCAAAAAGCGTGAATAGCGACTCGGTGTGATCAAAACTATCATGCAAGTATTCAATGGCATTTTTTTCATTGATATTAGCGAGCAAGTCTAGCATTTCATCAATCAAGGGGGGGTTATTACTTTCTTTGATTTTTAGGGATTTTTCATTGTATTCATGCGAAAACAATTCTAACACCGGGGCCACTAAAACGGCATGGTTAGCGGAAATGTAACGGCCTGATTCAATGAAAATATCCGGCTCGATTTCTTGCTTATTTTTCACAATTTCTCTCAATAAAAACACCACATCAGCGCTGAATTCTTCTAAAGTGTAGTTCTTGTCTTGGTGGTGCTTGTGTTGGGTGTATTCTACGGCTAACCCCCCTCCAATATTCACGCTATTGAGATTTTTAGCGCCCATTTTACGCAATTCTGCATACAAGTTACCCGCTTCTCTTAAAGCCTTTTTTAAGGGCGAAATATCGCTGATTTGAGAGCCTATGTGGAAATGTATCATGTGGAAATGCTCTAGTAAGTCGTTTTCTTCTAAAAGGCGCATCGCTTCTAAAACTTCAGTGCTGCTAAGACCAAATTTAGAATTGATCCCCCCGCTCTTTGCCCAAACGCCAGTGCCAGCGCTGTGCAAACGGATACGAATGCCAATTTTAGGGCATGCTACAAAATCGTTTTGTTTAGCCACGGCGATAATGGTTTTTAATTCATTCAAACCCTCAATCGTTAAAGTGATCTCATGCTGCATGCTTTTAGCGATAAAGCCAAGCTCAATCATTTCTTTGTCTTTAAAGCCATTCACGGTGATAGGGGCTTTAGGGTTAGTGTAACTCATCGCAATGATGAGCTCAGACTTGCTCCCGGCTTCTAACCCGTAATCCAAGCCCTTAGCCCCTTGCACTAAAGGGAAAACAAACGAGGGCATTTGATTGACTTTTAAAGGGAAAACCGCCTTAAAAGCCCCGCTGTATTGATACTCTTTAATCGCTGAAGAAAACGCATCAAACAAACTTTTGATTTGTTTTTGCACCAAATGGGGGAATCGCACCAACAAAGGCCCTCTATAACCCTTATCGCGCACGCTTTGAACGATTTCCAAAAGCGAGGGGTTTTTGCCATGACAGACTTTAACCAAGCCTTTTTCTATCTTAAATTCGTTATTGCTCCAAAAATTAATCCCATAATCATGGACTTCTTGCATTTTTTATCCTTTTATCACGATAAGGTTTTAAAGAGATGGGGGTTGTTTTTAAAATCTCTGATCGCTTCTTCATAAACTTTTTCAATTTGAATGACTGAATTTTCTAAAGTGTAATTTAAAGCGCTTTTAGCGTATTCGTTTTGCATTCTTTCTCTTTCAAGCTTGTTTTCTAACCACCAATCTATTTTAGCGCTCAAATCTTTAGCGTTATTAGGCTCAAATAACGATCGTTCATCTAGCGCAAATTGCCTGGTCGCGCTTAAAGGGCTATTAGCGATAACAGGCACAATCCCCACGCTAATGGCTTCTAAACACGCAATCGCTTCGCTTTCCACATTGGCTGTGTGCGCATAAAGGGTGCAGGTTTTTAAAATCTCTAACAATTCATGGGAATTGACAAACCCAAACTCCGTTTTTACGCCTAGTTTTTGGGCTAGAAGTTTGATTTTTTTCTCATCAGGCCCTTTGCCTTTGAGCAATAATACAATGTCTTGTTTGTATCGGCTTAAAGCAACCGCTTTAATGAGAACGCTTTGATTTTTTTCATTAGAATAGCGCCCTACCATAGCGATTTTAAAGGGCGTAGTGTCAAAAAGGCTTTTTTGCGGGTGTTCAAATTTAAACATGGGATCAAAGCCGTTAGAAATAGCGTATTTTTTCCCTCCATAGTTGTATTTTTCTAATTCTTCTACAATGAATTTTGAGGGGCAATGGATATGGTGGATATAGCGGTAATGCGAAGATTTAAACCACGAAAAAAGCATCATGTTAAACCAAGAAAATTGCCCCAATTTCATGTTATAAGAAATATGCTCTGGCTGTAAATGGAAAGATCCAATATAAGGCACTTGCATTTCTCGCGCGATTTTTACGGCTGTTTTTTCTAGCAAAAAAGGCAAGTAAGTGTGGATCATATCCGCTCCCTTAAAAGCCTTTCTTAAAATTTTTTCATCGGGTTTAGCAAAAAGAATGTGTTGTTTGTGTGAGATTTCTGTAACTAGGGGGATGTAGCGCTCTTTAAGGTTGTAATACCCTTCTTCTTCACTCCCTAAATTATCCACATGAGGGGCAACCACTCTCATCACATGCCCTCTTTTTTTCAGCGCTTCAAAAAAACGAAACGCTGTCATAGAAGTGCCATTACTGGTGTCTTTAAAGCTATCCACGACTAAAACAATAACCATTTAACTACTCTTCTTTAAAATTGAATTTAAAAGGCTTTTTATCAAACACCACGATTTCTATCATTCCCTCTAAAACCTGAATGTCTAACACAAACGCCTCTATTTTTATTTCAGCTTTTTTCACGCCATCTTGAATGACTTGCGCTTTAATGAGTGCTTCTTGATTCAATTCTAGGGGGGCATAAAAATTGATGTTATTAGAAACCACCACGCTGTGCCTTTTATTCAACGCGCACAAGGCCGCATAATTGCACGCAATAAGCACAAACCCGGCATGCACAAAATTTTCTTCATACACCATGCTTTCATTGCCCTTGAAACGCGCATGGGCTATATCTTTTTCTAAAACGACCAGTTCAGTGCCAACGCTTGGTTTGAAATTCTTACAAGTCTCTAAAGAGTCATAATCCACACGAACGACTGATTCTTGCACTATTTAATCCTTTATTAAAGCTTGCTTGGTTTGAGCATTTTAAAATACCCTCTCAAAGGAGCGTCATACCCCTCTAAAGTTTTAGAGGGATCCGTTTTATCCAAAAAATCTTCCAAACTCTGCCCCAAAATAAAATCCGTTTTACGCTGTTCTTTAAGCGTGGTCTTTGAAACGCTAAGAATCTCAAAATTTTCAAACCCTACCCTTTCGCACCACCCTTTTAAAGCGTTAACACTAGGGATAAAATAAACATTTTTCATTTTAGCGTAAGTTTTTTTAGGGCAAAGGGCGATGTCTAGGGGCGAATCAATGATTAAGGTATCCAACACCAGCTCCCCTTTTATCTTTAAAGCATGATACAAGGCTTTTAAAGCCTCTAGCGGGCTTTTTCTATGGTATAACACCCCTAAGCAAAAAATGACATCAAAAGCGTTAGGGTATTTTTCATGCAAACCCTCTACCCCTAAAGACTCATAAATGATTTTTTTTTCTTTATCAAAAAAGGGGGCTAAAAATTCAAATTGTTTTTTGACTAAAACGCCCGGATCAAACCCCACCAAACTTTTAGGCCCATGTTCTAGCATTTTAAACAAGTAATAGCCGTTATTGCAACCCACATCAGCCACAATCTTATCTTTTAAAGGAGTGGCGTTTTTGACTAGATCCCATTTAATGGAGCTATCCCATTCGCTATCAATCTTAATTTGAGAAATTTCAAAAGGGCCTTTACGCCATGGCCTTAACGCCATGATTTCTTCTAAAAGGGTTTTTGGATTAATTTTATCGTTACAAATGAGCATGACTTACCATAGCGTGGGGGTTTTTTTAAAAAAGGGGGGGTTTAAAAGGGATTCTAAATGATGGGATCTAATCCCATAAATAAAAGCGAAATTAAACGCTAAATTTTTTAATTGCTCTTTTAAGTTGTTTTGGGTGGTGTAACAATAAGGGTTATTTTTTTCAAAGAAAGCCGCACTGTTTTTACGACAAAACACGACAATTTTCCCCCACGATAAAGTCTCAAGGGCTTTTTGAAGCATCATTTCAAACAATTCTTTTGAAGTCTCAGCGACAATCACCCTTGCTGTTGTGCCATAAGGGGCTATCTCTAGATTCTTATTCACAAAAAAGGGTTTGCAATGATCTAGTGGGTATTCTTTTTTGCCTAAAAGATTCAAATCAAATTCAATTTGTAATTTCTCGCACAATTGAATCACCCTTTTTAAAGGCTCTAAAAAAA
Source organism: Helicobacter pylori (assembly GCF_014496485.1). Lineage (GTDB taxonomy): Bacteria > Campylobacterota > Campylobacteria > Campylobacterales > Helicobacteraceae > Helicobacter > Helicobacter pylori_DD. The sequence continues at coordinate 4,925 of NZ_JACTAX010000013.1, forward strand.
TGCATGGCATTTTTAATTCGTATTCTTGTTTTTCATAGACTAAAGCGCTGCAAAAAAACGATTGGTTGAGAATCATTAAACGACTTTCTTTCAAATCTTCTTTCAAGCGCTCCTGCTTATAAAACAAATGGAGCCACTCCAATTTATCAAAAAAGGCTATTTTACACCCCTCTATAATGAACAAATCTTCAAGGCTCTCTTTCAAGCACCATACAAATTCGCTCACGATGATTTTAGAAGCGATCTCTAATTCTATGGGGCTTAACAGCGCCCCGACCACGCGCTCATTCAACAAGCAAAATTTAAACAAATGGTTCAAAGAATGCTCTATATCTTTAAGCTTGATCCATGCCACATCTCTATCGCTTAAAGGATATTCTCCTGTGTATAAAATCCCATAAGCCCCTAACTCTAATGCTTTAGGAATGAGGGCATGATCCTTAGCCACAAATAAAGAACCTTTTTGCACCTTATTTAAAGACAAAACAATGGAATTAAAATAGCTGATTGAGGGCGTGTTTTGCAATTCGCCCAAACTCAATTCTACGGCTTCATTCACCCCTAATCGCATTTAGCTGATCAAACTTCCTGCGATTTTTTCTCTGGTAGGGCTAATTAAAGCCAGATTATCGCTATCTCGCACCGCTAAAATCATGCCCTCACTCATTTCGCCCATAAGCTTTGCAGGCTTTAAATTAGCCACCACGCACACCATTTGCCCCACCAAACTTTCAGGCTCATAATCCAAAGCGATCCCTGAGATGATCTGCCTCAAACGATTTTCGCCTAAATCCACTTTCAAGCGCAATAATTTATTGGATTTTTCAATCCTTTGAGCTTCTTTGATAAGCCCCACTTTGATCTCTACTTTTTTGAAATCCTCAATGCCGATATAGTTTTCTTGTTTTAGTGGGGCTTTTTCTTTTCTATCTTTTTTTTCTTTTTCGTTTTTTTCTGTTTTTTCTGGTGGGGCTTCTTTTTCCCCTTTTTCAGTCTTTTCAATTTTCTCCATTTTGGAAAATAAAGGCTCGGTGTCTTGTAAAACCATATCTTGTAATTTTTTAGCCTTAAAAAAGCGTTCGTAATTATTGGGCGTGATTTCTACACGAAAAGCACTCGCTAATTTCATAGCACTCTTTGGCATGAACGCATAAAGCAAAAAGCTTGATTGCAACAGCGCGTTTGCGATCAAACTCAATAAGGCTTCTAGTTTTTCTGATTCGTTGTTTTTGTGCAAAACCCACGGCTCTTCTTTAGCGATGAGTTTGTTTAAAAAATCATAAATATTAAACAATTCCTCTAAAGCTTTATGCAATTGCATTTTAGGCACAAAAGAATTAGCGTTATCTAAAATTTGATGCACTTTTTCTAGCTCTTTAGAATAATACGCAGTGATTTTGGCGCTTTTTAGAGAATGGTTAAAATATTTTTTAGCCATGCCTAGCAAACGATTCAACAAATTCCCCAAATCGTTGTTCAAATTCGCATTAATCCTTTCTATTAACGCTTTTTTAGAAAAATCCCCATCTTGCCCAAAAGGCACTTCACGCAATAAAAAATAGCGTAATTCCTCAATCCCATACTCCATAGCGAGCTTTTGAGCGTCTAAAACATTACCCAAGCTCTTACTCATTTTCACGCCCTCTATCGTCCACCACCCATGCACGCAAAGCTGTTTGAATAGAGGCAAATTCAAACTCATCAAAAAAGCCGGCCAATAAATGGCATGGAAGCGCAAAATATCTTTACCCACAATATGCCTAGCGCATTCAAAATGCGCCATTTTATTGTCTAAATCATTCAAATACCCTAACGCGCTCGCATAATTCAATAAAGCGTCCAGCCAAACATACACCACATGTTTAGGATCGTTCATTTTTTTAGGCAAAGGAATGCCCCATTCAAAGCTCGTGCGCGTGATAGACAGATCCAATAAACCCTGCTCAATAAAAGAAGTTACCTCATTTTTACGATAAATAGGCAAAATCGCTTCAGGGTTTTTAGCGTAAAACTCCAATAAAGGCTTTTCATACGCGCTCAATCTGAAAAAATAACTCTCTTCTTCTAAAAGCGTGGTCTCCCTCAAGCAATCAGGGCATAGGACTTTATCGTTCGTGTTGTCCGTTTTAGAGATCGCGCAATAACTCTCACAGCTCACGCAATAATACCCGCTATAAGTGCCTTTATAAATATCCCCTTTTTCAAACATGATTTCAAAGGCGTTTTGCACGCATTTTTGATGCTCGCTGTCTGTGGTGCGGATAAAACCATCATAATCCAAATTGAAAAAATCCCACTGGTTTTTAAAAATCGCGCTAATGCTATCGGCGTAAGCTTTGGGGCTTTGATTCCTTAGTCTCGCACTTTGTTCGATCTTTTGCCCATGCTCATCGGTGCCGGTTAAAAAAAAGACTTCTTCGCCTTGGAGCGTGTAATACTTCTTTAAAGTGTCCGCAATCAAAGTCGTATAAGCATGGCCAATATGAGGGATGTCATTCACATAATAAATGGGGGTTGTGATCAGTGATTTTTGCATCTTTATAATCGTGTTACCTTAAATTTGTTTAAATCTCTTAATTTTAACATGCTTTTAAAAATTTAGAGAATAGAGGTTGAATTTATGCTTATTCATGGGGTGTTTTTAGCTTAAAATTCATTATAATTAACGCTCAAAAAATTGAAAAAGAGTTCAAGGAATAGACAGATGATTTCAAAATTTTTGCTCAAAAGCATGTTCAAGCAGTGGAAAAACGGCGATTATCAGGTCGTTTTTTGGGACAATAGCGTTTATAGGAATGGCGAACATTCGCCTAAATTCACCCTTAAAATCCATCGCCCCCTGAAATTTAGCGACATTAAAAAAGACATGTCTTTGACGATTGCTGAGGCTTATATGGATGGCGTGATTGATATTGAAGGCTCTATGGATGAAGTGATGCATTCTTTGTATTTGCAAACCAATTATGAGCATTTGCACAAACATGATAACGCTAAAGCTATCCAAAAACCCATCAAAGAAAGCTCCAACATTTCTAAACATTACGATCTAGGGAATGACTTTTATTCTATCTGGTTAGATGAAACCTTAAGCTATTCATGCGCGTATTTCAAAAAAGACGATGACACCCTCCATGCCGCCCAGCTCCAAAAATTAGATCACACTTTAAAAAAGCTCCACCTAAAGCCTGGCGAAAAACTGCTGGATATAGGCTGTGGTTGGGGCTATCTCTCTGTAAAAGCTGCACAAGAATACGGGGCGGAAGTGATGGGGATCACCATTTCTAGCGAGCAATACAAACAGGCTAACAAACGAGTCCAAGAGCTAGGGTTAGAAGATAGGGTAACGATCAAGTTATTGAATTACCAGGATTTAGATGGGCGCTTATACCGCTTTGATAAGGTGGTGAGCGTGGGCATGTTTGAGCATGTGGGTAAGGATAATTTGCCCTTTTATTTCAAAAAAGTTAAAGAAGTGTTAAAAACGGGCGGGATGTTTTTGCTCCACTCCATTTTATGCTGTTTTGAAGGCAAGACTAACGCATGGGTGGATAAATACATTTTTCCGGGTGGCTACTTGCCCTCTTTAAGGGAAGTGATGAGCGTGATGAGCGAATGCGACTTCCACTTGCTCATGGCTGAAAGCTTACGCATCCATTACGCTAAGACTTTAGACATTTGGCGAGACAACTTCAACCACAATCTAGACCAAGTGAAAAGACTCGGCTATGATGAACGCTTTATCCGCATGTGGGATCTGTATTTAAGGACTTGTGCTTCCGCTTTCAGGGTGGGGAGCGCGGATTTATTCCAATTGCTTTTAACCAACAGCGTGGATAACACTTTCCCCTTAACCAAAGAATACATCTACCAATAATTTTAGATTTTAGCCCCTTCTTTCAGGCTAACTTCTGGCAAACTCTCCACATACAAACTCTGTGATGGGAAAGCAAAACTCAAATGGTGCTTTTCCACAATCCCCATGATTTTTAGCATCACGTCTTCTTTGACTTCTAGCCACTCTTCCCAAACCACTGTTTTAGAAAAGCAATACACTAAAATATTAATAGAGCTGTCCGCAAACTGATCTAAAAAGACAAACAGATTGTTTTTATACCCTAAAAAATCGTCAATAGAAACAATATCTTTTTTAAACATGTAGCGGTAATCGCTCGCGTTTTGCAAAGCGCTATCGGCTCCATTAGCAATTTTAGGGTGGTTTTCTAACATTTCTTTAATGTCTTTCACACAAAGCTGTAAAGCGCTTTGGCTAGAGCTATAGGTTAAGCCTATTTCCATTTTAATACGCCTTCCCACTTTACGACGGCTCCAATTCCTGATGGGTTTTCCGGCTAACTCTGAATTAGGCACGGACAAAAGAGCGTTGTCAAAGGCTCTGATCGTGGTGCGCCTTAACCCCATTTCCACCACCGTACCCTCCACTTCACCGCACACGATCCAATCCCCTTGAGAAAACGAATTGTCTAATAATAAAATGACCGAAGCAAAAAAATTCGCCAACACATCTTTAACCGCCAAAGCCACCGCTAACCCCCCAATCCCTAAAGAAGCGATGATGGCTGAAACGTTAAACCCCAGTTGTTTCAAAACCCCTAAAAGCGTGACAATAAAGATCAAAAAATACACGACTTTTAAAATCAAGTTGATCACTTCTTTTCTAAAATTGTGCGTGCTTTTGGTAGCCATATTCGTAACTAACGCTTCCCCATAGCCTTTAAAGAGTGCTATCACTAACCATGCTAAAAGCATGATATACACCGCACCCACCCACATAGAAACTTTAGGAGGCGATGCGTTAGGGTAGTAGAAAATATCTAAAGCCACATCGCAACTAAATAACGCTAAAAAGACAGAAACCGGCGAAACAATGCTGCTTTGCACATTGACATGCATTTTTTTATTGCGCTGCATGATTTCAAAAATACGATCTAACAATAAGGCTAAAAGCCAAGTGATCAACTTCCTTAAACCCAGCAATAAGGCTAAAATCATCAAAGCTAGCACGATCTTACTCACTTGCAAGCTATGGGTTGTGAAAGGCAAAACCTTACTGATTTTGTTTAACACAAAATCCATATTCACTTCCATGATCAAGTTTTTAGGAAGCACTTCTTTAGGGTGGTTTTTAATGTAACGCAAGACTTCAGTGTAAGTGTTCAAACGCAATTCATAATCGCTAAACATCTGCTCTAATTCATGCATTTTGACATTGTCTAAATTTTTAGGGAAAGTGTAGAGTTTGAATTGCCCTAAACGCAAAAGGAAAGCATCGCTGATACTTTCCACATCTTTTTGTTCGCTAAAAATATCAATACTGCTCCTGATTTTATCTATAAAACGATACAAAATTTCATCTATCAACAAAATATCTAAAGACAATCTGTCTTTCATGAAAGTGTAGAAATCATCGCCCTTAATGCTTTTAGACAAACGCTTTTTGATTTTTTCCTGCTCTTTTAAATTTTGATTGATATCAATCCCGATCTTATCCCTTTCATTCAACACTTTAGAAGTCAAACTTTTAATCAAATCATTCTTTTGGGTGTTATACAGAGAGACTTCAGCACTTCTTTCAGGGTTTTTCTTGTAAGTTTCAATGACTTGATTGAGTTGGTTGATTTGATTGAAAATCAAAAACAAATCCACCGCATCTGTTTCATGCTCTTCAACCGCTCTCAAAGGATTTAAAAAGAGCGATAATACCAATACCCACCACAATAATAAACGCATGCAAAACCCCACTCAAACAAGATAAAATCTTTCTCATAATTTCTAGCGATTATACCAAAAATTAGAAACGCTTCGCCCCATAAAGTTACCCATGCAATTTGAAAGCACTTTTTATTTATCCCTAAAAAGCGGGCTTTAGCTCAATTGTGAGCCTCTTTTTAGATCGCTATACCGCTTGATGCGATGCTTTGAGTATTTTTACATTTTACAATTAAAATACAGCCTTAATTTTTAACAAATCTTGCTTTATTTAATATTTTTAATATTTTTATAGTAGGATTTCGCATAGGCCGTAGTCAAAAAGCTTTCCATGTTCGGTGCAATAAAGTCACGGATAATGTGCATATCTTTTATTCTTGCATGTTTCACTTTCCTGTTTCACTTTTTAGGTTTTTATAACCGCTTTTATCAATGTTTTCATGCAAGATTTGTGTTTTAGGAGTTTCCAACCCTACTTCTTGTGATTGAGCTATTTTTAATGATCAATCTTTAGAAGAAAAAACCATAAAAATGTAGTATCCTATGCCTATAAGAAAAACAAGAATTAAGAAAATGAGTAATCCCCACTCTAAAGAATCCATAACTCCTCTTTAAAGAATGTCAAAAGTGGTGCGCTTGGCAGGACTCGAACCTGCGACCTACGGCTTAGAAGGCTGTTGCTCTATCCAGCTGAGCTACAAGCGCATTGAATGGTATTAATGTTAGGTGGTACGCCCGAAGGGAGTCGAACCCCTAACCCCCAGATCCGAAGTCTGGTGCTCTATCCAATTGAGCTACGAACGCTTACAATTCAAATAAAGGAATGACTAACATAAACTTGGTAAAAACGCTTATTTAATGAGATGGGGTGGAAGATGGGAATTGAACCCACGACCCTCAGGACCACAATCTGATGCTCTAACCGACTGAGCTACTCCCACCATTCAATGAAAGGAAGCGATATTCTACCAAAGAATCTTAAACAGAACAATAAATTATGCAAAAAAGTGGTCGGGGCGAAAGGATTCGAACCTTCGACCCCTTGGTCCCAAACCAAGTGCGCTAACCAGACTGCGCTACGCCCCGAAATTTTCACATGAAGCGTTATTATAGCTGAATTTTCTAATTTTTGAGTGCAATTTTTCAAAAATACCGCTAAAAATCAAAATTAACGCTCAAAAAACACCTAATCCAACTCCCCCACCCTTTTAAAAGCTGCTTTTTTAAAAACAGCTCTAAATGATTCTAAGCTTTTCGTTTCTAAAAAACTACTTTCGCTTTTTCATCTCGCTAGAAACTTTTTCATAACGTTCCATGTGTTTTTTGCTTAACTCTTTGGTAATATGCACCATCACTTTGTGATAGGCTTGATTCATGATCTTTCTAATGGCTTGGTCATGGTCAGTTTCCTTAATCTTATACACAAAAGTTTTGGGGACAAAACCTCCAGAATTGGTACGCCGCAATTCCACTCTTTCAATCACAGCCTTAATCTTTGAAACATCAATACCAAAACTATGGATAATATCTTCACTTTTTGGCTCAACAAAATTCAAGTTCAAATACCCTGAAGACATGTCTATCACTCTTTCTTCGCTAAGCGCATCGCTCTCTTCTACAATATCTTCTAAGATAGCCACATTCCCGTCCATGCGTAAAACGAGCAACGCTTTTTCTTTGATGTCTTGAGGGATTTCGCTAGCATCTTTAAATTGCGAAACGCTATAGCCTTTCCTCTCTAAAAAACTACTCAATTGCAAGAACAAAGACTTCTCAAACTCTTTTTGATAATTTTCAGGGATAACTTTATTAGCCTCTATCTTAGGATCGATTAAGACAACTAAATGGCCGTTTTTAGGCTCTTGCTTGCCTTTAATAGGATAGTGGAAATGCAAATCCACGGACTCGCCCATGTTATTGTGCTGCTGTTGCTTTGCAGGCATTCCATCAGCTAGAGCCGTATAAAACGCCCCACTCGCTAATAACGATCCTAAAACGATTGCCAAACTACCTTTTTTCATTAAATTCCTTTCTTTCTTTTTCTTTAAAATCAATTCCTAATCTTACCCAAAAAATCCCACTTTTGGCGCTATTTTTAAGATAATCATTCCCATTCAATCGTTCCTGGCGGCTTAGAAGTAATATCATACACCACCCTATTGATACCATTCACTTCATTAGTGATACGATTAGAAACCTTCTCTAAAAAAGAATGCTCTAAAAATGAAAAGCTCGCTGTCATGCCATCGCTCGCGTTTACCGCTCTTAAACAAATAGCGTTTTCATAAGTGCGATTATCCCCCATCACCCCCACAGAATTGACATTCAATAGCACGCAAAAGGCTTGCCAAACCTTATCATACAAATCCGCCTTTTTAAGCTCCTCTATAAAAATAAAATCCGCTTCTTGCAAGCGCTTGATTTTATCCTCACTAACCTCGCCTAAAATCCTTACAGCAAGCCCAGGCCCTGGAAAGGGGTGGCGCATTAAAAAATCCTGGCTAACGCCCAATTCTTTACCCAATAAGCGCACCTCATCTTTAAACAATTCCCTTAAAGGCTCTATGAGTTTAAAGTCCATCCATTCAGGCAGTCCGCCCACATTATGGTGGGTTTTGATCACTTTTGAAGGCCCTTTAACGCTCACGGATTCAATCACATCAGGGTATAAAGTGCCTTGGGCTAAAAACTCAATTTTGCCTTTTAAATGGTGCTTCTTGGCTTCTTTTTCAAACACTTCAATAAAGGTCTCACCGATGATTTTTCGCTTCAATTCAGGCTCGCTCACGCCCTTTAATTTAGACAAAAAGATTCCTTTAGCGTCTATCGTGTTTAAAGGGATTTGCAAGTCTTTAAACATCGCTTGCACCCTTTCTTTTTCATTTTTACGCAACAAGCCATGATCCACAAAAACAGCGATCAAATTATCCTTAATGGCTCTGTGTAATAGCGTAGCGACCACCGTAGAATCCACGCCCCCACTCACCGCGCACAAAACCTTAGCGTTAGCAATTTTTTCTTTCAATCGTGCGATTTCTCTTTGAGCGAAATGCCACATCCCCCAAGTTTTTTCACAGCCGCAAACTAAAAGGGCAAAATTTTCTAAAATCTTACCCCCTTCTTCGCTTTGAATGACTTCTGGGTGGAATTGCAAGCCAAAAATCTTGCCGTTTTCAATCGCGCAATGGGGGGAATTAGGGCTTTTTGCAAGGGTAGTGAAGCCTTTAGGTAATGTTATGACTTTATCCATATGGCTCATCCACACAAGGCTTTTAATCTTCACGCCTTCAAAAATCACAGAATCTTGAGTGATCTCTAAAACAGCCTTACCAAATTCTTGCTCATTCGCGCAAGCCACCACGCCCCCAAAAAAATCCACCAAATACTGCATGCCGTAGCAAATCCCTAAAATCGGCAAATTCAAATCAAAGATTTTCTCGCTAGGCTTGTAAGCGTCTTTAGCATACACACTCGCTGGTCCCCCACTCAAAATCAAACCTTTAGGGGCTTTTTTTTGAATGTTTTCTATGCTTTCAAAAAAAGGGACTATTTCTGCATAAATCCCGCTCTCTCTCAATCTTCTAGCAATCAGCTGTGTGTATTGGCTCCCAAAATCTAATACTAAAATCATCGCTCATTCTTTATTTTTAGTTTTTTTGTTTGTGTTTTATCATACTGGCTCTTATAATCCACTCTGTGGCTCTCAGCTAACTCAGGCGCTTTTTGCACAAACCAGCGTTCTAATTTTTCTAATTCGTATCTGTAATTCCCACCTTTTGAGCAATATTGAGAATCAATCAGCGAAAACGCATAGAGCGTCTTACTTTCTTTAGATTGGAATAAAAACTCCTTATGGAATAGCGCTTTTTTAGGCATGCCGCTCATTAGGGTCTCAGGCAATAAAAAAGCGTCAAAACCACAAAGGACTTTTTTACTCAATTTGTTGCTTTTGGTGAAAACAAAAACGACCTCTTTTCTCATGTCTTGTTTAAAAGCTAATGAAAGCACATTTAAAAAGGGCAGAGCTAAACTTTTATCCACCCTAACCTTAAAAGCTTTAAAATCCCCTAATAAGACCCCCACAGATAAAACCAACCCCACGCAACATTTCAAACTCGTTTGAAAAACGCTCATCTTTTATAATCCTTGACTTATCATCGGTTGCATAACCACAAGTTACATGACACAAAGTATTATAATATAAAAATTGAGAATCACCCCACGCTTTGGCTTGGCTAGTAGTCAAGTCTTTAGTTATTAAGTCTTTATTGGGTAAAAACACTCTCATGCTAGTATTTTCACTCCGTTTAAGCCCCAATGATGCTTGGTGTTGAAATAGAATGGTAGGGTTTGACTAATTCATACCTTCTAAGTCTTCTGATATTGACTAAAGCGGTATTGGCTGAAATGGCTTGTGTCATGCTGCTTGTGGGGCGTAAAGAAGTGAGCGTATTCACATGCCCTGCATTGCATCGTGGGTTTCTAACCCTCTCATCTTCTGGGTCATACCACGCCCCTTTTTGGATACTCAAAACCCCTTGACGGATGTTCTTAGTTACAAACGCCCCTGCCAACAACCTCCCCCTAGCGTTAAACACTTCTACAATTTCACCATGCCTAATGCCTAATTTATTAGCGTCTAGTTCGTTGATCATTACAGGCTCTCTGCCTTGAATTTTATACACATTCCTAACCCAAGTGTTATCAAGCTGTGAATTGACACGGTATTTTGGGTGCGGAGAGATTAAATGGAACGGATAAATCTCAGCCATTTTAGAACCTAGCCACTCAGCTGGCTCAAACCAAGTAGGATGCCCTTTAAAATCAGCCAGTTTAAAATCCGCGCATTTTTGAGAAAAAATTTGAATTTTCCCGCTCTCTGTATCCAGCTTGTTAGCGATAGGGTCTTGCCTGAATTTCGCATGACGCACAAACTTTCTCGCATTTTCAGGGATTTCAAACTCCACAAAGCCATCCCTCCAAAATTGATCAAACGATTTCAAAGTAGGGCCATCGCTTTTTTCATAAAGGCCCTTAATCCATTCCATGTAACTCTTAGATTCAGTGAATTTCTGCTCTGTTTCATTGCCCCCAATGCGTAAAGCAAGCTGCCTGAAAATCTCATAATCGTCTTTAGATTCATAAACAGGCTCTACCACTTTACGCATGGCATAAACCACATTCTTAGAATAACTCCCTCCAAAAGTAATATCATCTCTTTCCATAGTGCTAGTGGAAGCAAAGACAATATCAGCAAATTTTGCCGTAGGCGTCCACCAAGGCTCATGCACGATCACGCAATCTAAGGTCCTTAAAGCGCGAATCAGCTCGTTTGTATCAGCTTCATGCCCTAACAAATCCGCCCCACAATTATAAATCATTTTGATTTTAGGTAATTTGAGTTTTTTACCCATAAAATCAATTTCTTTATCCGGATTCAAAATCGCTTCAGAAATTCTAGATGCTGGAATAACGCTTTTTACAGAATTATGCCCTTGCGAAATCATAGGAACAATTCTTGCCCCCGAGCTCGCTTGAGCGTTCCCTCCATAATGCATAGAAAAGCCAAAGCCCCCACCCGATAAGCCCACTTGACCAATCATGCTGGCTAAAACAATTAACGCCCAATCCGGTTGCTCGCCATACTGAGCTCTTTGCATGGCCCAATTACCCGCTAAAAAAGTGCGCTTAGAGACAAATAAATCCGCTAATTCTTTGATTTTTTCTGCACTCACTCCAGTGATTTGAGACGCCCATTCTAAAGTCTTAGGCGCCTTATCGCTCTCTCCTAGCAAATAGGGTAAGAATTTATCAAAGCCATCAGTGTATTTAGCGATAAACGCTTTATCGTATTGATTGCTTGTATAAAGATAATGCATCATGCCTAGCATCAACGCTACATCAGTGTTAGGGCGAATGGGTATCCATTCAGCACTGAAGGCTTGAGCGGTTTCGGTATAAATGGGATCAATACTAATGAATTTAATACCAGCTCTTTTATACTTAGGGTAGTAGCTGTCATTGACATGGTTTGGCACAAAATAATCAATGCGGTTGCACTTGAATAAATCCGCCCCCCACATGACATACACCTTACAATTTTTAATCATCTCTTCATGCGTGGTTTGTTGCGAATAAACTTCCATATCCCCTACAATCATAGGGTTTATTCTTGCGGCCGCGCCATTACTATATTCCCCATCAGTGCCAATAGCCCCCCCTAAAGTCGTATTAAAAAAACGCCATGTTAAATGATGGCAACGATGCAAGCTGCCCGCATGCCCCCAACCACCATAACTGGCATTATAGATGTTTTCTTTAGGGATTTCTTTAAGCTTTTTAGCCGCTAAATCCAACGCCACATCCCAGCTCACGCGCACAAATTCTTCTCTCCCGCGCAATTCTTTGTGGTTTTTTTTGTTTTCTAAGAAGCTCTTACGCACGCAAGGATACTTCACCCTACTATCTGAATACACCCTATCTGCCATCGCTTTTAACATCATGGTAGGGTTATAATCGCTCTTTTGGGGGACAACATCTTTAATCACTCCATTTTGAACCTTTGCGATAAAGGGGCCAAAATGCGTTGCATGCGGAATGGATTCTACTTTTTCAAAAACACCAACAGCTTTCAAAACATTAGCGCTAGCGAGCGCGATTGGGATTTTTGTTAGGATACTTCTGCGTGAAATGGACATGATTCTCCTTCAAGCTTGCATTCTGTTAAAACACCCCAAATTCTAACATATATTCACATAAAATTACCGCTAATAAGCCCTCAAAGCATGGGCGTTAATTTAAACTACTTTTTATTCACGCTGCTCATGTCAGCGACTTTCCCCCACATCAAGCGGTATTTCCTCTTCATAAATTCAATTTCTTCTCTCGCTTGGTTGAGTTCATCTCGCAAAAGATCAATGGTTTTTTTATCTTCTTCATAGACTTCTTGCATAGAGATTAAAGCGTCTTTTAAAAACATGTTTTCATTTTTAAAGGCTGAAATCGTTTCATCTTTAGCACCAATGACTTTATCATGCAAGTTTAAAATCGTGTTAATGGTTTTTTCCACAAACACAGGCTCTAAAGAACGCCCGTTCATATCCATAGAAATCAAATTGTTTTCTACTTTTTTGATTAAAGCGTTTGTCCCGCTGCTCGCGTCAATTAAAAGCTTGTTGTGGCTTATTTTGCTTTTGATTTTACCAAGATTCACTAATTCCAAAATCCTTTCTTTAGGAAGCCCTGAAAGGCGGCTAAACTCTTCTAATTCAAGCCATGCTAAAGCGCTCAAATCTTCTAAAACCACCGGCTCTTTAGACTCTTTTTCTTTATCCTCTACCTCTTGTTCATTTTGTTGCACCGCTTGCGCTTTATTCAAATCTAAAATATCCAAATTTTTCCTTAAAAATAGTTTTAGCTTAACGCAATTTTTTAACCGCTTTTTTCAAGCTGTCTAGCAAATAATCAATATCGTTTATGGAATGCGTGAAGTGCAAGCTCACTCTAAGCCATCCGGGTTTAGCGTTAAAATCGCTTGACTTTTGAGCGTTAAGATTCAATAAATCATGCCCATAAGGCCCCGCGCAAGAGCAACCTGCCCGGGTCTCAATAGCGTATTCATAGCTTAAAACCCTCGCTAAATCATAAGGCGAAATCCCTCCAATATTAAAAGCCACTACCCCCACACGACTCGCTGTTAAGTTCCCATAAATATTAATAGCGGGCAAGTCTTTTAAGCCATGCATAAGCACCCTTAAAAGGTTGTTTTCTTTCTTATGGATAAAATCCAAACCGCATTCATCTCTTAATTGATACGCTAAAGCGCTCCTGTAAAATTGCAACAATCCTGGCGTGCCAAACTCTTCTCTTAAAGGCAATTCATCAATAAATTCATGCCGTGTGCAATTAGCGTATTTAATCACGCCCCCTGCACTAAAACTCGGAGCGATCTGCGTGTCAATCAAATCTTTAGAAATGCCTAAAAGACCGCACCCTCCAATGCCTCCTAAAAGCTTATGAGGCGCATAAAAACCGGTTTGGTATTCGCAATCTTTAGGGTTAGCATGCGCGCTAAAATTCGCTAAATCCAAAGCCAAAGCGGCCTTATATTTCTTGCACAATGATGAAACTTCTTTTAAGGGCGTGAGCAGTCCGGTTACATTAGAAGCCGCGCTCACAGAAACCAAGCTGTTAGGGGATTTTTTTAAAATTTGCTCTAAAATTTCTAAATCCAACAAACCATGTTCATTTAAAGGGATACGCACCACTTCACACAAACCTTCACGCCAGCTAATCTCATTAGAATGATGCTCATAAGGCCCCACAATCACACGCTTTAAAGCCATATCTTTCAAATACGGCTCTAAATTTTTCTTCGTTTTTGAAGGGATACACACCCCTAAAATTTCTTGAAATTTCTTAATCGCTGAGCTCGCCCCATACCCCGCGCTCAAGACGCAATGATTTTCGCTTAAGTTTAAAGAACGCTTTAACTTTTCTTGGCACTCTTTTAAAAGCATGCCCATTAAAATCGCATGCTTAGAAGCGACAGAATGAGCGTTCGCGTAATAAGGCAGTAAGGATTTCACGCGCTTTTCCACTAAAGTGCTCGCCAAGCCTGAAGCCCCCCAGTCAAAATAAGACACCCCTTTTTTTAAAATAATACTGGATTTAACCTGTTCTAAAGGATTCTCGTTAGGGTTGAGTAAGGGAGCAAAACTCCTGTTTAAAAACGCTTGCATGAAATCCCACCAATGCTTTTAATGCATATCCTCGCTTAAAATATGAAAATGCAAATGCATCACCTCTTGCCCTGCGTTTTTACCCACATTCGTTAAAAGCTTGTAACCTTTCTCTTTGATGCCTAATTTTTCCACCACTTCAAAAATAAAACTTGTCATTTGAGCCATAAGCTCTGGAGTGATGCCATTAAAATCCTGAATGCTTTGTTTAGGGATCACTAACGCATGCACTTTGGCTTTAGGGTTAATGTCATAAAAGGATAAAAAACGCTCGTTTTCTAAAATCTTAGAACAAGGGATTTCGCCTTGGATTATTTTTTCAAACACATTCATGCTCTTTTTACTCCCTTTTAAGGTTTTTCTTTTATTAAAGTTGTATTATAGCTTTTTAAAAATAAAATAGAAGGATCGTTATTGCACACCTTGATAGAACGCTTAGAAAAGGTTACTAACAGCAAAGAATTAGAAGAAGCGCGTTTGAATGCTTTGGGTAAAAAAGGGGTTTTTGCGGATAAATTCAACCAGCTCAAAAATCTGAACGGCGAAGAAAAAAACGCCTTTGCTAAAGAAATCCACCATTATAAACAAGCGTTTGAAAAGGCCTTTGAATGGAAAAAAAAGGCTATTATGGAGTTTGAATTAGAAGAACGCTTGAAAAAAGAAAAAATTGATGTGAGTTTGTTTAACGCTACCAAAACAAACTCTTCTCACCCTTTGAATTATACTAAAAATAAAATCATTGAATTTTTCACCCCATTAGGATACAAGCTTGAAATCGGCTCTTTAGTGGAAGATGATTTCCATAATTTCAGCGCTTTAAACTTGCCCCCTTACCACCCTGCAAGAGACATGCAAGACACTTTCTATTTTAAAGATCACAAGCTTTTAAGGACCCACACTTCGCCCGTTCAAATCCACACCATGCAAGAACAAACCCCACCCATTAAGATGATCTGTTTAGGCGAAACCTTTAGGCGCGATTATGATTTGACCCACACGCCCATGTTCCACCAAATTGAAGGGCTTGTCGTGGATCAAAAAGGGAATATCCGTTTCACGCACTTAAAGGGCGTGATCGAAGACTTTTTGCATTATTTCTTTGGCGGCGTGAAATTAAGGTGGCGCTCTAGCTTTTTCCCTTTCACAGAGCCAAGCGCTGAAGTGGATATTAGTTGCGTGTTTTGCAAGCAAGAAGGCTGTAGGGTTTGCTCGCACACGGGCTGGCTAGAAGTGTTGGGCTGTGGCATGGTCAATAATGCGGTGTTTGAAGCCATAGGGTATGAGAATGTGAGCGGGTTTGCCTTTGGCATGGGGATTGAAAGATTAGCCATGCTGACTTGTCAAATCAATGATTTACGCAGTTTCTTTGAAACTGATTTGAGAGTGTTGGAGAGTTTTTAATGAAACTGAGCGTCAATGATTTGAATGTTTTTGTCAATACGCCTAAAGATATAGCCAAACTCTGTGAGGATTTGAGCCGCTTAGGCTTAGAAGTGGAAAGCTGTGTTTCTTATATCGCTCCTAACAATGTGGTTGTGGGTAAGGTTTTAGAAAAAGCCCCCCATAAAAATGCCGAAAAACTCAGCGTGTGTCAAGTGGATGTGGGTAAAGAAGTGTTGCAAATCGTGTGCGGGGCTAAAAATGTCGCCCCAAACCAATTTGCGCCAGTCGCTCTCAAAGGAGCGATCATAGGCTCAACCACCATCGCTAAAACGGAGCTTAGGGGGGTTGAAAGCCATGGCATGATTTGCTCTAGCATTGAATTAGGCTTCCCTAAAATCAATGATGGCATCTTGGAATTAGATGAGAGCGTTGGGGAGTTGGTTTTAGGGAAAGAATTAAACGAATACACCCCTTTCAACACGCATGTTTTAGAGATTTCATTGACTCCCAATCGTGGGGATTGCTTGAGTGTTTTAGGTATTGCCAGAGAAATTAGCGCCTTTTATCACACGCCCCTAAAACCCATTAAAGCTTTAAATTTTACGCCAACAAGCGATTTGATCACGCTTAGTGCGGGTGAAAATATTGAATCGCATCTAGCTTATTATTTGATTTGCAACCATTCTTTAAAAACCCCTTTAAACATCAAGCTTTCGCTCGCTCATAATAACGCCTTAAGTGAGAACGATCTGAACAATTTCATAGAATTCAGCGCGCATTTTAGTGGGGTAATAATGAACGCTTATAGCCTGAATACAACCCCTATGGATTTGAGCGTGAAAAACGATAAAAACAACCTTGAAAGCGTTTATATCAACCATCAAAAACGCTCCACTATCGCTATCAAGCATCAAGTTCAAAAAGATTTGAGCGAGTTTTTGCTTTTAGAAGCGAGTTATACTGATCCGATAAGCCTGTCTTTAAAATTACACGCTCTAAAAGATAAAACGCTTCAAAAAGACAACGCCCTTATTTATAGGAGCGCTAGGGGGAGTAACCCTAATTTATCAGACGGCTTGAATTTTTTAAGCGCTCATTTGAAAGCCACGATTTTAGAAAGCAAACAAACTGAGCATTCTTTAAAAGATCGTGCCCTTAAATTCCAACTTGAAGACATTACCGAAATTTTGGGGCTTGCTGTAGAAGAAGAAAAAATTCAAAGCATTTTAAAAAATTTAGGCTTTAAAGTCAGCGTAAAAGAGCCAAATTCAAAACCCCAAGTTTTAGAGGTTGTTGCGCCAAATTTCAGGCATGACATTAAAACGATCCAAGATATTGCTGAAGAAATTTTGCGCTTTGTAGGGATTGATAATTTGATTTCAAAGCCTCTTCATTGTGTCAGCAGTAAAAATTCAAACCCCCATTATGACACGCACCGCTTTTTTGAAAACCTTAAACACAAGGTTCTCGCTTGCGGTTTTAAAGAAGTCATTCATTACGTGTTTTATTCTAAAGAAAAACAGCAAAAACTAGGCTTTGAAGTTTTAGAAGATCCCCTAGAATTGCAAAACCCTATCACAACGGATCTCAACACCCTAAGAACGAGTCTTGTTTGCGGGCTTTTAGACGCTAGCTTAAGGAATAAAAATTTAGGGTTTAAAAGCATCGCCCTTTATGAAAAGGGGAGCGTGTATAACGCTAAAAGAGAAGAGATCCAAAAACTAGGCTTTTTAGTAAGCGGCTTACAAAAAAAAGAAAGCTACCCTGACGCTAAGGGCAAGGCTTGGGATTTTTATTCTTTCGCTGAATGCGTTTCAAGAATTATAGGGGATTTTAGCTTGGAAAAACTAACCATTCAAACCCCCATTAACCACCCCTACCAGAGCGCTAAAATCATTCAAAACAATGAAATCATAGGCGTGATCGCCAAGATCCACCCTAAAGTGATCCAGGAATTGGATTTGTTTGAAAGCTATTACGCTGAGATAGACGCTTCTAAACTCAAACGCCATGCCATGCTGTTAAAACCCTTTAGCATTTACCCTAGTAGTGTGAGGGATTTGACTCTCATCATTGATGAAAACACCGCTTTTAGCAAGATTAAAAAAGCCTTAAAGGACGCTCAAATCCCTAATTTAAGCGAGATTCTACCCCTTGATATTTTTAAAGAAAGCGATAATGCCATAGCCTTAAGCGTGCGTTGCGTGATCCATTCTTTAGAAAAAACCTTAAATGATGAAGAGGTCAATTCAGCCGTGCAAAAAGCGCTTGAAATTTTAGAAAAAGAATTTAACGCCCGCCTTAAGGGATAACATAAAGGATAGCAAAGGATAATACATGATGGAGCTTGACATTAACGCTAGCGATAAATCGCTCTCACACAGAGCCGTTATTTTTAGCCTTCTCGCTCAAAAGCCTTGTTTCGTGCGGAATTTTTTAATGGGAGAAGATTGTTTAAGCTCTTTGGAAATCGCTCAAAATTTAGGGGCTAAAGTGGAAAATACCGCTAAAAATTCTTTTAAAATCACGCCTCCAACGGCTATAAAAGAGCCTAACAAGATTTTAAATTGCAACAATTCTGGCACTAGCATGCGTTTATACAGCGGTCTTTTAAGCGCTCAAAAAGGCCTTTTTGTTTTAAGCGGGGACAATTCCTTAAACGCGCGCCCCATGAAAAGAATCATTGAGCCTTTGAAAGCTTTTGGGGCAAGGATTTTAGGGAGAGAGGATAACCATTTCGCCCCCTTAGTGATTGTAGGGAGTCCTTTAAAAGCTTGCCATTATGAAAGCCCTATCGCTTCAGCTCAAGTCAAAAGCGCTTTTATTTTAAGCGCTTTGCAAGCTCAAGGCACAAGCACCTATAAAGAAAATGAGCTTAGCCGTAACCACACAGAAATCATGCTTAAAAGTTTGGGGGCTAACATTCACAATCAAGACGGCGTTTTAATGATTTCACCCCTAGAAAAACCCCTAGAAGCTTTTGATTTTACTATAGCTAATGATCCGTCTAGCGCGTTTTTTTTCGCTCTCGCTTGCGCGATTGCGCCAAAAAGCCGCCTTCTTTTAAAAAATGTCTTGCTCAACCCCACTCGCATAGAAGCTTTTGAAGCGTTAAAAAAAATGGGCGCTTCCATAGAGTATGTTATCCAATCCAAAGATTTAGAAATGATTGGCGATATTTACATAGAGCATGCCCCTTTAAAAGCGATCGCTATTAATCAAAATATCGCCAGTCTTATTGATGAAATCCCCGCTTTAAGTATCGCTATGCTTTTTGCAAAAGGCAAAAGCATGGTGAAAAACGCTAAAGATTTACGAGCTAAAGAAAGCGATAGGATTAAAGCGGTTGTTTCTAATTTCAAAGCTTTAGGGATTGAGTGCGAAGAGTTTGAAGACGGGTTTTACATAGAGGGATTAGAAGATATAAGCCAATTAAAACAGCGCTTTTCTCAAAAAAAACCCCCCCTTATCAAAAGCTTCAATGACCACAGGATTGCGATGAGTTTTGCTGTTTTAACTTTAGCGTTGCCTTTAGAAATTGATAATTTAGAATGTGCAAACATTTCTTTCCCGCAATTCAAACGCTTACTCAATCTATTCAAAAAAGGGAGTCTTAATGGAAATTAAAATGGCTAAGGATTATGGTTTTTGTTTTGGCGTCAAAAGAGCGATACAAATCGCTGAAAAAAATCAAAACAGCTTGATTTTTGGATCGCTCATTCATAACGCTAAAGAAATCAATCGTTTGGAAAAAAACTTCAATGTGAAAATTGAAGAAGACCCTAAAAAAATCCCTAAAAATAAGAGCGTGATCATAAGAACCCATGGCATTCCTAAGCAGGATTTAGAATACTTGAAAAATAAGGGGGTCAAAATCACTGATGCGACTTGCCCGTATGTGATCAAACCTCAACAGATTGTGGAATCCATGAGTAAAGAAGGGTATCAAATCGTGCTTTTTGGAGACATTAACCACCCTGAAGTCAAGGGCGTGATCAGCTATGCCACTAACCAGGCTTTAGTCATCAATTCCTTAGAAGAATTGCAAGAAAAAAAGCTCCAACGAAAAGTGGCTTTAGTCTCTCAAACCACCAAACAAACCCCAAAACTCTTGCAAATCGCTTCTTATTTGGTGGAAA
The DNA here is from genome assembly GCF_014496485.1 of Helicobacter pylori. Taxonomy (GTDB): domain Bacteria; phylum Campylobacterota; class Campylobacteria; order Campylobacterales; family Helicobacteraceae; genus Helicobacter; species Helicobacter pylori_DD. Next base: position 24,915 of record NZ_JACTAX010000013.1, read on the forward strand.
GATGCACTGAAGTGCGTATTTTTAACACGATTTGTAACGCCACTTCCTACAACCAAAAAGCCGCTTTGGATTTGAGTAAGGAAGTGGATATTATGATAGTCGTGGGCGGTAAAACTTCTTCAAACACCAAACAGCTCTTAAGCATCGCCAAACAGCATTGCAAAGACAGCTACTTAGTGGAAGATGAAAACGAATTAGAGTTAGCGTGGTTTAAGGATAAAAGATTGTGCGGGATTACCGCTGGGGCTTCCACGCCGGATTGGATTATAGAAAATGTCAAGCAAAAAATCAGCACGATTTAACACGTTTTGAAAATTTTCTTTAAAAAAACCGCTAATTGTTAATTTTTAAACGATTTTGTAAGCCAAAAAAGGATACAATCCCCCTAAGGAATTTTATATTTATTTTATAGTAAGGCAGTCAATGAGCAAGATAGCAGACGATCAGTATTTTAATGACGAGGAGGAAGACTTCGCAAAACTCTTAGAAAAAGAAGAAACTCTAGAAAAAGGCACTATCAAAGAAGGGTTAATCGTTTCCATTAATGAGAATGATGGGTATGCCATGGTGAGCGTGGGCGGTAAGACAGAAGGTCGTTTGGCCTTGAGCGAGATCACCGATGAAAAGGGGCAATTGATGTATCAAAAAAATGACCCCATTGTCGTGCATGTGTCCGAAAAAGGCGAACACCCTAGCGTTTCTTACAAAAAGGCCATCTCCCAACAAAAGATTCAAGCCAAAATTGAAGAATTGGGCGAAAACTATGAAAACGCCATTATTGAGGGCAAGATTGTAGGCAAGAATAAAGGGGGTTATATCGTGGAGTCTCAAGGCGTGGAATATTTTCTCTCCCGCTCGCACTCTTCTTTAAAAAATGACGCAAACCATATCGGTAAACGCATTAAAGCGTGCATTATTCGTGTGGATAAGGAAAACCATTCTATCAATATTTCTCGCAAACGATTCTTTGAAGTCAATGACAAATGGCAGCTTGAGGTTTCTAAAGAATTGTTAGAAGCTAAAGAGCCGGTGTTAGGGGTTGTGCGCCAGATCACCCCTTTTGGCGTTTTTGTAGAAGCTAAGGGGATTGAGGGCTTGGTCCATTATTCTGAAATCAGCCATAAAGGGCCAGTCAATCCTGAAAAATACTACAAAGAGGGCGATGAAGTCTATGTCAAAGCCATCGCTTATGATGCAGAAAAAAGACGCCTTTCACTCTCCATAAAAGCGACCATAGAAGACCCATGGGAAGAGATCCAAGACAAGCTAAAACCCGGATACGCCATTAAGGTGGTGGTGAGCAATATTGAACATTACGGGGTGTTTGTGGATATTGGTAATGATATTGAAGGCTTTTTGCATGTTTCTGAAATCTCTTGGGATAAAAATGTCAGCCACCCTAGCCATTACTTGAGCGTGGGGCAAGAGATTGATGTGAAAATCATTGACATTGATCCTAAAAACCGTCGCTTAAGGGTTTCTTTAAAACAACTCACTAACAGGCCTTTTGATGTTTTTGAATCCAAACACCAAGTGGGGGATATTGTAGAGGGCAAAGTAGCGACCTTAACGGATTTTGGGGCGTTTTTGAATCTGGGTGGGGTGGATGGTTTGCTCCACAATCATGACGCTTTTTGGGATAAAGATAAAAAGTGCAAAGACCACTATAAAATTGGCGATGTGATCAAAGTGAAAATCCTTAAAATCAACAAAAAAGATAAGAAGATTTCTTTAAGCGCGAAGCACTTGGTGACTTCCCCCACAGAAGAATTCGCTCAAAAGCATAAAACAGACAGCGTGATTCAAGGCAAAGTGGTGAGTATTAAGGATTTTGGCGTTTTCATTAATGCTGATGGCATTGATGTGCTGATCAAAAATGAAGATTTGAACCCCTTGAAAAAAGATGAAATCAAAATAGGCCAAGAAATCACATGCGTGGTGGTTGCGATTGAAAAATCTAATAACAAGGTGCGCGCTTCTGTGCATAGGTTAGAGCGCAAAAAAGAAAAAGAAGAATTGCAAGCTTTTAACACGAGCGATGATAAAATGACTTTAGGGGATATTCTTAAAGAAAAACTCTAAAGAGTGATTTTAAAAGCATGAGAATGGCATGAGATTTAAGGGTGTTGTTGCTTTTATTTCCCTAGCTGTCGCTCTTGGCGTTTTAGCCTATTTGTTTTTAAGCGTTAAAAAAGAAATGCCCGCTACTTCTCATGCGATCTCTCAAACACATGCGATCTCTCAAACCAATGAAGGCCTCTCTCAAACGGATGCAAAAAGCCATGACATCAACCTAGAAGAAAATAGCCCTAATGGAACCTCTCATAATGAAAAAGCCCCCCATAACCAAGAAGATCGCAATAACGCCTTTTCTCAAAACCTTGATGCGCAAGAAGTGATCAATTACCCTGTTATAGAGCATCATTTTGAAATCCCTTTTGAAGAAAAAAAAAGGGAATATTCAAAGCTTATCATTAAGGATTTAAAGGGTTATCAATGGTGGTGTTTAAAAGAAATCCTTAAAAAAGAACAAATTGATTACGCTTACGATAGCACCAAAAACCAACCCAACCTCATCATCTATTTAGATGAAAATAAAAAAGAACGCTTTTTAGCTGATTTAGACTATTATAAAATACGCTATCATGCTGTTTTTTAAATTCAAAGGATAAAAATGTATCAAGTAGCCATTTGCGACCCCATCCATGCTAAAGGCATTCAAATTTTAGAAGCCCAAAAAGACATTGTCTTGCATGATTATTCCAAATGCCCCAAAAAGGAGCTTTTAGAAAAACTCATCCCCATGGATGCGCTCATCACTCGCAGCATGACCCCTATCACAAGCGATTTTTTAAAGCCCTTAACCCACTTAAAATCCATTGTGAGAGCGGGCGTGGGAGTGGATAATATTGATTTAGAAAGCTGCTCTCAAAAAGGCATTGTCGTGATGAATATCCCTACCGCTAACACGATTGCCGCTGTGGAATTGACCATGGCGCATTTGATCAATGCAGTGCGCTCATTCCCTTGCGCGAACGATCAAATCAAACACCAAAGGTTATGGAAAAGAGAAGATTGGTATGGCACGGAATTGAGAAATAAAAAGCTGGGCATCATTGGTTTTGGAAACATTGGCTCTAGGGTGGGCATTAGAGCAAAAGCTTTTGAAATGGAAGTTTTAGCCTATGATCCTTATATCCCTTCTTCAAAAGCCACTGATTTAGGGGTCATTTACACAAAGAATTTTGAAGACATTTTGCAATGCGATATGATCACTATCCACACCCCTAAAAATAAAGAAACCATTAACATGATAGGCGCTAAAGAGATCGAACGCATGAAAAAAGGGGTTATTTTAATTAATTGTGCTAGAGGGGGGCTTTATAATGAAGACGCTCTTTATGAAGCTTTAGAAACCAAAAAAGTGCGTTGGCTTGGCATTGATGTCTTTTCTAAAGAGCCTGGCATTCATAACAAGCTTTTAGACTTGCCCAATGTTTATGCGACCCCCCATATTGGCGCGAACACTTTAGAGTCCCAAGAAGAAATTTCCAAACAAGCCGCTCAAGGGGTTATGGAATCTTTAAGGGGTTCAAGCCATCCGCATGCTCTAAATTTACCCATGCAAGCTTTTGATGCAAGCGCGAAAGCCTACTTGAATTTAGCGCAAAAATTGGGTTATTTTTCCAGTCAAATCCATAAGGGCGTGTGCCAAAAAATTGAACTCAGTCTTTGCGGGGAGATCAACCAATTCAAAGACGCTCTTGTAGCCTTTATGTTAGTGGGGGTGTTAAAACCCGTTGTAGGGGATAAAATCAATTACATTAACGCCCCTTTTGTGGCCAAAGAAAGAGGCATTGAGATTAAGGTTAGCCTTAAAGAAAGCGCTTCGCCCTATAAAAACATGCTCTCTTTAACTCTCAATGCGGCTAATGGTGCAATCAGCGTGAGCGGCACGGTGTTTGAAGAAGATATTTTAAAACTCACTGAGATTGATGGGTTTCATATTGATATAGAGCCAAAGGGTAAAATGCTTTTATTCAGGAATACGGATATTCCAGGCGTTATTGGGAGTGTGGGGAATGCGTTCGCTAGGCATGGCATTAACATCGCTGATTTTCGTTTGGGGCGCAACACGCAAAAAGAAGCTTTAGCGCTCATTATTGTAGATGAAGAAGTTTCTTTGGAAGTTTTAGAAGAGCTTAAAAACATTCCTGCATGCTTAAGCGTTCATTATGTGGTTATTTAAGGTAGTTGGATGCGAGATTTTTTAAAGCTTTTAAAAAAACATGATGAATTAAAGATCATTGACACCCCCCTTGAAGTGGATTTAGAAATCGCTCATCTGGCGTATATAGAAGCGAAAAAGCCTGATGGAGGCAAAGCCCTTTTATTCACGCAACCCATAAAAAAAGAGCATGACCAGATCAAAACCTTTGGCATGCCTGTTTTGATGAACGCTTTTGGTTCTTTCAAACGCTTGGATCTTTTGTTAAAAACCCCCATAGAAAGCCTGCAACAACGCATGCAAGCGTTCTTACACTTTGACGCCCCTAAAAACTTCACTGAGGGTTTGAAAGTTTTAAAAGATTTATGGGATTTAAGACACATTTTCCCTAAAAAAACCACTCGCCCTAAAAATCTCATTGTCAAGCAAGATAAAGAAGTCAATTTGTTGGATCTGCCCGTTTTAAAAACTTGGGAAAAAGATGGCGGGGCTTTTATCACTATGGGGCAAGTCTATACCCAAAGCCTAGATCATAAAAAAAAGAATTTGGGCATGTACCGTTTGCAGGTTTATGATAAAAACCATTTAGGCTTGCACTGGCAAATCCATAAAGACTCCCAACTCTTTTTCCACGAATACGCTAAGGCTAAAGTCAAAATGCCTGTCAGTATCGCTATTGGTGGGGATTTGCTCTACACATGGTGTGCGACAGCCCCCTTACCTTATGGGGTTTATGAACTCATGCTCTATGGGTTTATGAGAGGAAAAAAAGTGCAAGTGATGCCATGCTTGAGCAATCCTTTGAGCGTGCCAAGCGATTGCGATATTGTGATAGAAGGGTTTGTGGATTGCGAAAAGTTAGAGCTTGAAGGGCCTTTTGGGGATCACACTGGCTATTATACCCCCATTGAGCCTTACCCTGTTTTAGAAGTCAAAACCATTAGCTATAAAAAAGATTCCATTTACTTAGCCACTGTGGTGGGTAAGCCCCCTTTAGAAGACAAATACATGGGGTATTTGACTGAACGCTTGTTCTTGCCTTTACTTCAAATGAACGCCCCCAATCTCATAGATTATTGCATGCCAGAAAATGGGGTGTTTCATAATTTGATTTTAGCCAAAATACACACGCGCTATAACGCTCATGCCAAGCAAGTCATGCATGCTTTTTGGGGCGTGGGGCAGATGAGTTTTGTCAAACATGCGATTTTTGTCAATGAAGACGCTCCTAATCTAAGAGACACCAACGCTATCATTGAGTATATACTGGAAAATTTTTCTAAAGAAAAAATTCTTATCTCTCAAGGCGTATGCGACGCCTTAGATCATGCAAGCCCTGAATACGCTATGGGGGGGAAACTCGGTATTGATGCGACTTCTAAAAGCAATACCCCCTACCCCACGCTTTTAAACGATAACGCCCTATTAGCGCTTTTACAAGATAAAATGCAAAATATCGTTCTTTTGAAGCAATACTACCCGCACACCCGTAACCCCATTTGCGTCATTAGCGTGGAAAAGAAAGATAAAAGCGTCATTGAACTGGCTAAAAATTTGCTCGGTTTTGAAGAGCATTTGCGCATCGTCATCTTTGTAGAGCATACCAGCAACGATTTAAACAACCCCTACATGCTGTTATGGCGCATCGTTAATAACATTGACGCCAAGCGTGATATCCTCACCTCTAAACATTGCTTTTTTATAGACGCTACCAATAAGGGCGTTATGGATAAACATTTTAGAGAATGGCCTACAGAAACCAATTGCTCCATGGAAGTCATAGAAAATTTGAAAAAGAAAGGGCTTTTAAAAGATTTTGAAACTTTAAATCAAAAATTCCACCTCACGCATTCTTTCAGCACGCACAAAGAAGATCTATAAAGAATAGCCATAAAGAAGAATTATGTTAGATTATCGCCAAAAAATTGATGCTCTCATCACCAAAATAGAAAAGGCTCGCATCGCCTATTCAAGGCACCACATTGTCAAAATCGTGGCTGTTTCAAAAAACGCTCCCCCAGAAGCTATCCAACATTACTACAACTGCTCTCAAAGGGCTTTTGGAGAAAATAAAGTTCAAGATTTAAAAACTAAAATGCATTCTTTAGAGCATTTGCCCCTTGAATGGCACATGATAGGCTCTTTACAAGAAAATAAAATCAATGCGCTTTTGAGTTTAAAACCCGCTCTTTTGCATTCTTTAGACTCTTTAAAACTCGCTTTGAAAATAGAAAAGCGTTGCGAAATATTGGGCGTCAATTTAAACGCTCTTTTACAGGTTAATAGCGCGTATGAGAAAAGTAAAAGCGGGGTGGTGCCTGAAGAAGCGCTAGAAATTTATTCTCAAATCAGTGAAACTTGCAAGCGCCTCAAGCTTAAGGGGCTTATGTGTATAGGGGCGCACACCGATGATGAAAAGGAAATTGAAAAATCCTTTATCACCACCAAAAAGCTTTTTGACCAAATAAAGAATGCGAGCGTTCTTTCAATGGGCATGAGTGATGATTTTGAATTAGCGATTGCTTGCGGGGCGAATCTTTTAAGGATTGGCTCTTTTTTGTTCAAAGAGTAAGATGCTAGAAACTTATGTGCTTAAAAATGGGGCTGTTTTTATCTCTGATGTGCATTTTTTGCCTAAAAGCCCTCATTTAATCCATACGCTTCAAGAACTTTTAAGCGCCAAACCCCCACAAGTCTTTTTCATGGGCGATATTTTCCATGTTCTTGTGGGCTACTTGCCCCTAGACAAAGAGCAGCAAAAAATCATTGATCTCATCAACGCTTTAAGCGAAATTTCACAAGTCTTTTATTTTGAAGGCAACCATGATTTTTCCATGCGTTTTGTATTCAATTCCAAAGTGGTAGTTTTTGAGCGCCAAAACCAACCCGTATTATTCCAATACGATAACAAACGCTTTTTACTAGCTCATGGGGATTTATTCACCACTAAAGCGTATGAATTTTACATCACGCAGCTCACTTCCACTTGGGCGAGATTTTTTTTAACTTTTTTAAATTTTGCGAGCTTTAAAACCTTATACCCTTTTTTGAAAAAACGCATCTATCAAAAACCCATCCGTCTTTGGGAATTAGAGCCAAAAGAATTAAAAGCCTTTATTGAAAAGCGCCTAAAAGCCTATCAAAACTACATTAAAGATCTTAACATTGATAGTATTGACGGCATTATAGAGGGGCATTTTCACCTCAAAAGCAGCGCAAAAATCCCCTTGAATGCGCCTATTTATTGCCCACTGCCCTCCTTTTATTACGAACAAAGCCTTTTTAAGGTATCATCAAGTATCTTAGAATCATCTCAAAATAAGGACGCCTAAATCATGGCAGAAAAAACAGCTAACGATTTAAAACTAAGCGAGATAGAACTCGTGGATTTTCGTATTTATGGCATGCAAGAGGGCGTCCCTTATGAGGGGATTTATGGCATCAATGTGGCTAAAGTCCAAGAAATCATCCCCATGCCCACCCTTTTTGAATACCCTACGAATTTGGATTACATCATCGGCGTGTTTGATTTGCGCTCCACGATCATTCCGCTTATAGACTTGGCTAAATGGATAGGGATTATCCCGGATAAAAGCAAGGAAAACGAAAAAATCGTCATTATCACGGAATTTAATAATGTCAAATTGGGTTTTTTAGTCCATTCGGCTAGGCGTATCAGGCGCATTAGCTGGAAAGATGTAGAACCTGCATCCTTTAGTGCCTCTAATAGCATCAATAAAGAAAATATCACCGGCACGACCCGCATTGAAAACGACAAAACCCTACTCATTTTGGATTTAGAAAGCATTTTAGACGATTTAAAACTTAATGAAGACGCTAAAAACACTAAAGATACCCCTAAAGAGCGTTTTGAAGGCGAAGTGTTGTTTTTAGACGATAGCAGAACGGCGAGGAAAACCTTAAAGAACCATTTGAGTAAAATGGGTTTTAGCATCACGGAAGCTGTGGATGGGGAAGACGGGCTGAATAAATTAGAAATGCTATTCAAAAAATACGGGGACGATTTGAGGAAACATTTGAAATTCATTATTTCAGATGTTGAAATGCCTAAAATGGATGGCTATCATTTCTTATTCAAGCTCCAAAAAGACCCTAGGTTCGCTTATATTCCTGTGATTTTTAATTCTTCTATTTGCGATAATTACAGCGCTGAAAGGGCTAAAGAAATGGGGGCTGTGGCGTATTTAGTCAAGTTTGACGCAGAAAAATTCACCGAAGAAATTTCTAAGATTTTAGACAAGAATGCGTAATTTTTATTGATAAAATTGTAAAATACTCTTATCTCAAACGCTAAAAAGGGGTTTAAATGGATGATTTGCAAGAAATAATGGAAGACTTCTTGATTGAAGCCTTTGAAATGAATGAGCAGTTGGATCAGGATTTAGTGGAATTGGAGCATAACCCTGAGGATTTGGACTTGCTCAATCGCATTTTTAGAGTCGCCCACACCATTAAAGGCTCTAGCTCGTTTTTGAATCTTAACATTCTCACGCACCTCACGCACAACATGGAAGATGTCTTAAATCGCGCCAGAAAGGGCGAAATTAAAATCACGCCGGATATCATGGATGTCGTGTTGCGCTCCATTGATTTGATGAAAACTTTGCTCGTAACGATTAGAGACACCGGATCGGATACTAATAACGGCAAGGAAAACGAGATTGAAGAAGTAGTCAAAAAGCTTCAAGCCATTACGAGCCAAAATTTAGAGGGCGCTAAAGAAACTTCAAGGACTAAAGAAGCCCCCCAAAAAGAAAATAAAGAAGAAGCGAAAGAAGAAAATAAAGAAGAAGCGAAAGAAGAAAATAAAGAAAACAAGGCAAAAGCCCCTACTACAGAAAACTTCTCAAGCGATAACCCGCTAGCCGATGAGCCGGATTTGGATTATTCCAACATGAGCACTGAAGAAGTGGAAGCGGAAATTGAACGACTGCTTAACAAGCGCCAAGAGGCCGATAAAGAACGAAGAGCCCAAAAAAAACAAGAAGCCAAACCTAAACAAGAAGAACAAGCCAAACCTAAACAAGAAGTTGCCCCAACAAAAGAAGCCCCTAAAACCGAAACTAAAGCTAAGGCTAAAGCCGATACTGAAGAAAATAAAGCCCCCTCTATTGGCGTGGAGCAAACCGTTAGGGTGGATGTGCGCCGCTTGGATCACTTGATGAATTTAATCGGTGAGCTTGTGTTGGGCAAAAATCGCTTGATCAGGATTTATAGCGATGTGGAAGAACGCTATGATGGGGAAAAGTTTTTAGAGGAATTAAACCAGGTGGTTTCTTCTATTTCAGCGGTAACGACAGACTTGCAACTTGCGGTGATGAAAACCAGGATGCAACCAGTGGGCAAAGTGTTCAATAAATTCCCTCGCATGGTAAGGGATTTGAGCCGGGAATTAGGCAAGAGCATTGAATTAATCATTGAAGGCGAAGAAACCGAATTAGACAAATCCATTGTAGAAGAGATTGGCGATCCGCTCATTCATATTATCCGCAACTCATGCGATCATGGGATTGAGCCTTTAGAAGAAAGAAGAAGGCTTAACAAGCCTGAAACCGGTAAAGTGCAATTGAGCGCGTATAATGAGGGTAACCACATTGTGATTAAAATCTCTGATGATGGCAAGGGGTTAGACCCTGTGATGCTTAAAGAAAAAGCGGTTGAAAAAGGGGTGATTAGCGAAAGAGACGCTGAAGGCATGAGCGATAGGGAAGCGTTTAACCTCATTTTCAAGCCAGGCTTTTCTACCGCAAAAGTCGTTTCCAATGTTTCAGGCAGGGGTGTTGGCATGGATGTGGTGAAAACCAATATTGAAAAGCTCAATGGGATCATTGAAATTGATTCAGAAGTGGGGGTAGGCACGACTCAAAAGCTTAAAATCCCTCTCACTCTGGCTATCATTCAAGCTTTACTCGTGGGCGTTCAAGAAGAATATTACGCTATCCCGCTTTCTTCAGTGTTAGAAACCGTGCGCATCAGCCAAGATGAAATTTACACCGTTGATGGCAAAAGCGTGTTGCGCTTGAGAGATGAGGTGCTTTCTTTGGTGCGCCTTTCTGATATTTTTAAAGTGGATGCTATTTTGGAATCCAACTCAGATGTGTATGTGGTTATCATTGGCTTGGCCGATCAAAAAATTGGCGTGATTGTGGATTATTTGATCGGTCAAGAAGAAGTGGTCATTAAATCTTTAGGTTACTACCTTAAAAACACTAGAGGCATTGCTGGCGCTACGGTGAGAGGCGATGGGAAAATCACCCTTATTGTAGATGTGGGAGCGATGATGGATATGGCAAAGAGCATCAAGGTCAATATCACTACCTTGATGAATGAATCCGAAAACACGAAAAGTAAAAATTCTCCTAGCGATTATATTGTCTTAGCGATTGATGACAGCAGCACGGACAGAGCGATTATCCGCAAATGTTTGAAACCATTAGGCATCACGCTTTTAGAGGCCACTAACGGGTTAGAAGGCTTAGAAATGCTCAAAAATGGCGATAAAATCCCTGATGCTATTTTAGTGGATATTGAGATGCCTAAAATGGATGGTTACACTTTCGCCTCTGAAGTGCGTAAATACAATAAATTCAAAAACTTGCCCTTGATCGCAGTAACCAGTCGGGTGACTAAAACAGACAGGATGCGCGGCGTTGAATCCGGCATGACTGAATACATCACTAAACCTTATAGCGGTGAATATTTAACCACCGTAGTGAAGCGCAGCATTAAATTAGAAGGAGACCAGTCATGAGCAATCAATTAAAAGATTTATTTGAAAGACAAAAAGAAGCTAATGCAAGCTCTAAACAAGAAGACAATGAAGAAATTTTGCAATTCATTGGATTTATTATCGGCGATGAAGAATACGCCATTCCCATTTTGAATATTTTAGAGATCGTCAAACCCATTGGCTACACGCGAGTCCCTGAAACCCCAAACTATGTGCTTGGCGTGTTCAACTTAAGGGGTAATGTCTTCCCGTTGATTAGCTTGCGTTTAAAATTTGGCTTGAAAGCTGAAAAACAAAATAAAGACACTCGTTATCTGGTGGTACGCCATAACGATCAAATCGCTGGGTTTTTCATTGATCGCTTAACTGAAGCCATTCGCATCAAGCAAACGGATATTGACCCGGTGCCAGAAACTTTGAGCGATAACAACAATCTAACTTATGGCATTGGGAAACAAAACGACAGACTCGTAACCATTTTAAGAGTGGAAGAAATCTTAAAGAAAGACTTCTAAAAACCTTTTCTATCCAAATAAGCCCCCTATGGGCTTTGAGAAAGATTTATTCCATTAAAAGCTTGATTTTAATCAAGCGATAATGTTTGATTGAAAATAGAGTCTTTTTTAATCTTTTCTTTTAAAAATAGCGTGAAACTTTTTTAAACGAATTAAAAGGAATCTCTTATTTTTTAGTCTTTGTTGCCAACACTTTTTAATAAGTGGGGCTTTTTGCGTTGAGATTCACTAAATTGTAGCCCCCTCCTTTTAAGGATTTCCTATTTCAACACTTTTAAAAGCGCTTCATAATTGGGCTCTTCTAAAATGTTTTGAACGATTTCTTTATAGATAACCACTCCCTTATCATCAAGAACAAACACTGATCGAGCGAGCAAGCCTTGCAAAGAGCCTTTGCCTAACAGCACGCCGTAATTTTCCCCAAAAGCCTTATACCTAAAATCGCTTAAGATTCTTAAGTCCTTAATGCCTTCAGCGCCGCAAATTTGCCCTTGAGAAAAAGGCAAGTCCATAGAAATAACGCTAAAACTCACAGAAGGCAGTTTGCCGGCTTGCTCATTGAAGTGTTTGGCTTGGAGCAAACAAACCGATCCGGTTAAACTAGGAAGCGCACTAACGACTTGAAAACGCACGCCTTGCTTCAACAAATTGACTTCTTGTAAATCGCCATTCACCAACTTCACATCAGGAGCTTTATCGCCCACTTTTAAGGTTTTCCCTTCTAACTGATATGTTTCTTCTTTAAAAGTAACTTTTTGCATGGTTAAATCCTTTCTAATGAATTGCTATATTGCTTTAGAATAGTAGCCCATTAAGATTAACTTTTAACAAATTTAAAAAGAATTTGTTTAAAAAGTCGTTTTCATTTTAAAAAACCCCTTAAAATCTACAAAATTTGCATAACGATTTAATTTTTAAGAAAAGATTTACCAAAAAGTATTAAAAAATGATTACAATACGGCTATCTGATCACAAGGAGAAAACATGTTTACATTACGAGAGTTGCCTTTTGCTAAAGACAGCATGGGAGATTTTTTAAGCCCTGTGGCGTTTGATTTCCACCATGGGAAACACCACCAAACTTATGTGAATAATTTGAATAACTTAATCAAAGGCACGGATTTTGAGAAAAGTTCTTTGTTTGATATTTTGACAAAGTCTAGCGGAGGCGTGTTTAATAACGCCGCTCAAATTTACAACCACGATTTTTATTGGGATTGCCTAAGCCCGAAAGCGACTGCTTTAAGCGATGAGTTAAAAGGGGCTTTAGAAAAAGATTTCGGATCGTTGGAAAAATTTAAAGAAGACTTCATTAAGAGTGCGACCACTCTATTTGGCTCTGGCTGGAATTGGGCAGCGTATAATTTAGACACTCAAAAAATTGAAATCATTCAAACGAGCAACGCTCAAACCCCAGTTACGGATAAAAAAGTGCCGCTTTTAGTGGTGGATGTGTGGGAGCATGCTTATTATATTGACCACAAAAACGCGCGCCCTGTGTATTTGGAAAAATTCTATGGGCATATCAATTGGCATTTTGTCTCTCAATGCTATGAATGGGCGAAAAAAGAAGGCTTAGGCTCAGTGGATTACTACATCAATGAGTTGGTGCATAAAAAAGCTTAAGCGTTACACGGCTATTGTGGTTTAAAGGTTTTTAAACCACGCTTCTTTTTTGAATGAAAGACACTCTGTTTAACAAATCCCTAAACAAACGCTTTTGTTTTGATGAGGAAGTCGCCCATGTTTTTGATGACATGCTGGAGCGCTCTATCCCCTATTATCACGAAATGTTGAATCTAGGGGCGTATTTTATCGCTCAAAATTTAAAAGAAAATATTTATCCTAAGCCCTTGCCTAAGTCCTTACCTAAGCCCTTGATTTATGATTTGGGCTGTTCTACCGGAAACTTTTTTATCGCACTTAACCAACAAATCCAACAAGATATTGAGCTTGTAGGGATTGACAATTCCATGCCCATGCTCAAAAAAGCGCAAGAAAAATTAAAAGATTTTAACAATGCCCGTTTTGAATGCATGGATTTTTTAGAGGTTGAGTTTAAAGAAGCGAGCGCGTTTTCATTGCTTTTTGTGTTGCAATTTGTCCGCCCCATGCAAAGAGAGGTGTTGCTCAAAAAGATTTATAACAGCCTTGCGTTGAATGGGGTTTTATTGGTGGGCGAAAAGATCATGAGCGAAGATCGGATATTAGACAAGCAGATGATAGAGCTATACTACCTTTATAAACAAAATCAAGGCTACAGCCACAATGAAATCGCTTTCAAAAGGGAAGCGTTAGAAAATGTGCTTGTGCCTTATAGTTTAAAAGAAAATATCGCGCTTTTAGAAAGCGTGGGGTTTAAGCATGTGGAAGCGGTGTTTAAATGGGTGAATTTCACGCTGTTAGCCGCCAGAAAAACATGAGTTTTTTGAAATAATATATAAAGTTTTTAAAAAATATCCACAGGATCCATGTTCACGCTGCAAGGGATATTGGTGGCGGTTTTTAAAAACGCATGCACGCTTTTGATTAGGCTTAAAGGGTTTTTGGAACGCAATAAAATCAGGTGGCGGTAAGAAGAGGCGATTTTTTCAATGGGGGCTTTGAAATTGGAGAGCGTTACGCCCTTTTCTAAACACGAAGAAAGGGTTTGAGAGGCTTTTAGGCTCAATTGTTGGGCTTTTTCTTCGTTTTTATGCTTAAATTCCAACAAACACAGCCTTGAAAAAGGCGGGTAGAGTTCGCACCTTTCTTGCAATTCGTATTGTAAAAAATCTTCATAATCTTCTAAGAAATTTTCTAATAGATCCGTTTCGGTGCTTTGAATGAACACTTGGCCAGAAATTTGCCTAGCGCTCCTCCCAGCGATTTGATAAAGTAACGACACGCCTTCTTCTAAAGCCCTGTAACTATTAGATTTAATGATATTGTCTATGCCTAAAACAACCGCCAAACTCACTTTAGCGTAATCATGCCCTTTGCTTATCATTTGAGTGCCGATTAAGATATTCGTTTTTTGAGCGTTGAAATCGTTTAAAATATTGTGGAGTTTTTTGGGTGTGCTAGTGTGATCTTTATCCAAAATCGCTATTTTAGCGCCTTTCAAAAGGCCTTCCAACTCGTTCAACACTTGCATGGTGCCTATCCTTTTACCCACTAAAACTTCGCTTTGGCATGCGCTGCAAATTTTAGGGATAGGGCTTGAAAAATGGCAATAATGGCACATGAGTTTGTTGGTTTTTAAATGCAAGCTCATATTCACGCTGCAAAAAGGGCATTGAACGCTTTTATAGCAATTTTGGCACAGCAAGGTTTTGAAATTAGCCCTTGTAGGCACAAAAATAATGGCTTGCTCGTTTTTGTCTATCACTTGTTTTAGCGCTTCTAGGAGTTTGGGCGTGATAAAACGCTCGGTTTTTTCAAAAATAATGTTTTTTTGCGTAGGGGTGTAGCGCCCCTTTAGACGCACTAAAGCCTTATCTTTGAAGCGTTTGTAACTATTCAAACTTGGCGTAGCAGAGCCTAAGATCACTTGAATAGGGAATTTATGGGATAAATACAAGCATAAATCCCTAGCGTTATACATAGGGCTTTGATGGGATTTATAAGAAAAGTCATGCTCTTCATCTACAATGATTAAACCCAACTCCTTAAGGGGTAAAAACAACGCGCTTCGTGTGCCTACCACTAATTTGATTTCTTGCGAATAAAGCTTTTCTAAAAATTGTTTTTTTTGATTTTGAGAGAGTTTGCTATGCCACAAGCCTAAATTTTCTTTAAAGACCCTTTTAAGGCGTTGTTGCATTTGAGGGGTGAGGGCGATTTCTGGCACTAACAATAAAGCGCTTTTTTCTTGATCTAAAATTTGAGCGATTGCATGCATATAAATTTCGGTTTTCCCGCTGCCCGTATCGCCAAAAAGCAAGCTTGCTGGATGTTTTTGCAATTCTTTTAAAGCGTTTGTTTGCGTTTGGCTTAATATATTAAGAACAGGCTCAATTTTTTCTAACCCCACTAAATCGCATTCTTTAAAAGGGGTAAAAAGGCTTAAAACTGAAGAAAGATTAGCTGAGTAATATTGAGCGATAAAAATAGCGAGCTCCATTTGAAAGGGGAGTAAAAAATAAGGGGTTTTTTCCAATTCTAGGCATTCAAAAGGGGGTTTTGAAACTTCTTCAAGAACGACTCCTAAAAGCGTTTTATTCCTTAAAGGGATATTGACTAACGCTCCTTTTTGGTGTTGCTCTTTAGAAAAGTAAGTTAAAGGAGGGGTTTTATTTTTTAAAGGAGCGATCAAGTGATAGAACATGATGAGATTTTTTCTAAAAGCTTTTTTAGTTCATTATGCAAATACTCGTTTTGACAACTTTCATGCAAATAATCCTTCAAAAGCTCTAAAGCGTTTAATTCTTGGTTATGGAAACGCTCCTTTAGGGTGCGTTTCATCTCATCGCTAAAGGTGTTATTGAGAGAGATTTTATAGCGTTTGCCTAAATAAGTGATTTCTAAGCTATCGTTTTCTAAAGACATGTTTTTAATGGTTTATGACAATAAATCAGAGATTTTGTCATAAAGACCTTGAATACCCTTATCTTTAGCGCTCAATTCATCGTATAAAATAGCGATTTGAATGTCTTTTTCTTCATTTTGTGCATTCAAGGTGGTGTTTGCTTGGCGTAAAGCGCTCAACTCTTCTTCTTGTTTTTGGATTTTTTCAATCAATTCATCAATTTTAGCGCCCAATTGGTTTAACAAACTTAAAGATTGCATCATAAGCCTTTCATGGTTTTTAAAAGTTATTATATCAAAGCTATTAAATTATCGCAAAATACCCCTATCCTCTTAAGATAATGGCTTTTACTATAAAATAAAGTAACTAAAACCCCATGTTTTAAACCATTCTTATGGCGGTATTTGGTATTTTTGATTACCATAAAGCAACAAGACAGAAAGCTTGGCATGGGAGTGGTGAATGCAAAAAAGTATATTAAAAATGACTCTGTTGTTGGTTTTCCTCTTTTTAAGAAGCGCTGTTGGTTTGGAGGACAAAAAAGCGGATCTTAAAAGCGTTCAAAATACGCCCAAAAATTTACCCCCTATCCAATTAAGGCTCAATCAAGTCCATGAAGAACTTATAGAAATGTTAGAAAATATGGGGAAAGGCACGCAATATGAGTTCCCTAAAATCAAAGAAATCCTGGAGCAAAGCGAAGAAGAATGGCTCAAAGTCGCCCATGAAGAATGCGTGGCGTTGGTCATGCTAATAAGCCCTAAAGCTTCTATTGAAAATAGCCCGATTTATAAAAATTGCTATGAAGCTTATGTGAAGCAAAGAATCCATGATTTATATGATTTTTATATAGAAAGCAAAAAGGTGAAAAGAAAAATCAAAAAAGCCCATAAGCAAGAGACCGCTATTAATCAATCCCAGCCTTTAATAAAAGAGCCACCCAAGAACGAGAATAAAAAAAGCTTAGTAAAACCTAGCTTAAAAGATGCGAGTGTCCCTAAAGGGTATTACTTGCAAATTGGGGCTTTTTTGAACGCGCCCAGTAAGGATTTTTTGCAAACGCTCAAAACTTTCCCCTACCAAATAAAGAAAAAAGACTCCCTCACGCATTATTTGATTGGCCCTTATAAAACGAAAGAAGAAGCCCTAAAACAGCTTGAAAATGCAACTAAAAGCTTTAAAAATAAGCCTGTGTTGGTGGAAAAGTAATCGTTTTAGCTATCCCTATTTGATGAAAACAAATCTATAGTTTTATTGGATTTGATAAAGCCACCTAGCTATTAGCACGACAAACAAACTCGCACCCAAAAACACATAGCCTATCATTTTATAAAGGGGGATAAAATTTTTTTGAATTTCTTCTTCTGCAATGATGATTTTAGAAACCTCTAAGCGGTTAGTTGGGGCGCTGTCTGTGAGGTAAAAGCCCTGTTTTTTAAGCGCAAAATAAGGGGTTTTGATCAGGGCGTCATTTTTAAAAGAGGCCACAAACGCCCCGATATTAGAAAACTTGACTTTGTTATCCGCATCTAATAAGACAAAGGGGGTGTTTTTGAATCGTTCTTCTAAGATTTTTAAAGGTTCCAAAGAAGAGGCATTATTTAATTCTAAAAGGCTTTTAGCGATCGCATCAGCGGTGTATTGCATGCGTATTTGGGTGTTTTCTAAAAGGTTATTTTTCGCATAAAAGAAAAATAACGCTAACAAAACCCCCACTAAAAGCAAGGTAGAAAGGGTATAAACGATTAAAAAACGCTTTTTAAAAGAATAGGGCATGACAAACCTTTTTGTTGATAGCGGGTTGGATAACACAGCTTTTTATGATTGGATTAAAAACGCTCAAAAACAGCCTCTTTTTTCTACCATACTTATTTAATTTTATGGTAAATTTTTGAAAAATTGTTATAATTCCTACACTTTTATTGGTAAATTCAATGGAGAAAGGAGTTTGGAACATGCTTGACATATGGATAGATATGATAATTTGTATTTTTTATTTGCTCTTTTTTACGACTCCTTACATTGTAGGCGATATTTTGCAATTGAAATTTATCCGTCAAAAACTCTGCGAGAAGCCTGTTTTACTCCCACAAAAGGATTATGAAGAAGCGGGAAATTATGCCATTAGGAAAATGCAATTATCCATTATTTCTCAAATTTTAGACGGAATCATCTTTGCTGGCTGGGTCTTTTTTGGTTTGACGCATTTAGAAGATCTCACGCATTATTTAAACCTTCCTGAAACGCTAGGCTACTTGGTGTTTGCTTTGTTGTTTTTAGCGATTCAAAGCGTTTTAGCTTTACCCATTAGCTACTACACCACCATGCATTTGGATAAAGAATTTGGCTTTTCTAAAGTGAGCTTGTCGTTGTTTTTTAAGGATTTTTTCAAAGGGTTATCGCTCACTTTAAGCGTGGGGTTGTTGTTGATTTACACTCTCATAATGGTCATTGAACATGTGGAGCATTGGGAGATTAGCTCGTTTTTTGTCGTGTTTGTTTTTATGATCTTGGCTAATCTTTTTTACCCTAAAATCGCCCAGCTTTTCAACCAATTCACCCCCTTGAATAACCGGGATTTGGAGAGTCAAATTGAGAGCATGATGGATAAAGTGGGTTTTAAATCTGAAGGTATCTTTGTGATGGACGCTAGCAAGAGAGATGGGCGTTTGAATGCGTATTTTGGAGGCTTGGGTAAAAACAAGCGGGTGGTGTTGTTTGACACTTTGATCTCTAAAGTTGGGACAGAAGGGCTTTTAGCCATTTTAGGGCATGAATTAGGGCATTTTAAAAATAAGGATTTGTTGAAAAGTTTAGGGATTATGGGAGGCTTGCTCGCTCTTGTTTTTGCTTTGATCGCTCATTTGCCGCCATTGGTTTTTGAAGGCTTTAATGTCTCACAAACGCCAGCGAGTTTGATTACGATTTTACTCTTGTTTTTGCCGGTGTTTTCTTTTTACGCCATGCCTTTGATCGGGTTTTTTAGCCGAAAGAATGAATACAATGCGGACAAATTTGGAGCGAGTTTAAGCTCTAAAGAGACTTTAGCCAAAGCGTTAGTGTCCATTGTGAGCGAAAATAAAGCGTTCCCCTATTCGCACCCTTTTTATGTTTTCTTGCATTTCACCCACCCGCCGCTATTAGAACGCTTGAAAGCTTTGGATTATGAAATTGAATGACCCTTTCACAAGCCCTAAATAAAGCCAAAAAAGAATTATCGCAAAAAGGCTTTAGAGGGGGCTTGGAGTCTGAAATTTTATTAGGCTTTGTCTTGCAAAAAGAAAGGGTTTTTTTGCACACGCATGCTTATTTAGAGTTAAACCACGAAGAAGAGACATGCTTTTTTGAATTAGTAGAAAAGCGCTTGAATGACTGCCCCATAGAGTATTTATTAGGAAGCTGTGATTTTTATGGGCGCTCTTTTTTCGTGAATGAGCATGTTTTAATCCCACGGCCTGAAACCGAGATTTTAGTCCAAAAAGCCCTTGATATTATTTCTCAACACCATTTAAAAGAAATAGGCGAAATCGGCATAGGGAGTGGTTGCGTGTCTGTTAGTTTGGCTTTAGAAAACCCTAATCTCTCTATTTATGCGAGCGATATTTCACCAAACGCTTTAGAAGTGGCGTTAAAAAACATTGAACGCTTTAATTTAAAAGAGCGTGTTTTTTTAAAACAAACGCATCTTTGGGATCGCATGCCAACGATAGAAATGCTTGTCTCTAACCCACCCTATATCGCTAGAGGTTATCCTTTGGAAAAATCCGTTCTCAAAGAACCGCACGAAGCCCTTTTTGGGGGGGTTAAAGGCGATGAAATCTTAAAAGAAATCGTTTTTTTAGCCGCTGGATTAAAAATCCCTTTTTTGGTTTGTGAAATGGGGTATGACCAGTTAAAGAGCTTGAAAGAATGCTTGGAATTTTGCGGTTATGATGCAAAGTTTTACAAGGATTTGAGTGGCTTTGATAGAGGGTTTGTGGGCGTTTTAAAAAGTTTTTTAAAATAAGGTTAAAACTTAATTACCCTTTTAGTGTTACAATAAAAACACTTAAAATAATAAAGGATGCCGCTCATGTATATTGAAAAAATCCTCCAATCTTTACAGGAAAAATACCCCTATCAAAAAGAGTTCCATCAAGCCGTTTATGAAGCTATCACTTCGTTAAAACCCCTTTTAGACAGCGATAAAAGTTATGAAAAGCATGCCATTTTAGAGCGTTTGATTGAGCCTGAAAGGGAGATTTTTTTTAGGGTGTGTTGGCTAGATGATAACCATCAGATCCAAGTCAATCGGGGGTGTAGGGTTGAATTCAATTCAGCTATTGGCCCTTATAAGGGGGGTTTGAGATTCCACCCTAGCGTGAATGAAAGCGTGATCAAGTTTTTAGGCTTTGAGCAAGTGTTGAAAAATTCGCTCACCACTTTGGCTATGGGGGGTGCTAAGGGGGGGAGCGATTTTGACCCTAAAGGGAAGAGCGAGCATGAGATCATGCGTTTTTGCCAGGCGTTCATGAACGAATTATACCGCCATATTGGAGCCACGACTGATGTGCCAGCTGGGGATATTGGAGTGGGCGAAAGAGAGATTGGCTATCTGTTTGGGCAATACAAAAAATTAGTCAATCGTTTTGAGGGCGTATTGACCGGTAAAGGACTCACTTATGGGGGGAGCTTGTGCAGAAAAGAATCTACCGGCTATGGGTGCGTGTATTTTGCGGAAGAAATGTTGCAAGAAAGGAACAGCTCTTTAGAGGGTAAGGTTTGCAGCGTTTCTGGGAGCGGTAATGTCGCTATTTATACCATTGAAAAATTGCTTCAAATAGGAGCCAAACCGGTAACGGCGAGCGATTCTAATGGCATGATTTATGATAAAGACGGCATTGATTTAGAGCTTTTGAAAGAGATTAAAGAAGTGCGTCGTGGGAGGATCAAAGAATACGCCCTACAAAAGCCAAGCGCGAAATACACCCCCATAGAAAATTACCCCAAAGGGGGGAATGCGGTGTGGCATGTGCCTTGTTTTGCGGCTTTTCCTAGCGCGACTGAGAATGAATTGAGCGTTTTAGACGCTAAAACTTTGCTTTCTAACGGATGCAAATGCGTGGCTGAAGGGGCGAACATGCCCTCAAGCAATGAAGCGGTTGAATTGTTTTTGCAGGCTAAGATTTCTTATGGTATAGGCAAGGCGGCTAATGCTGGGGGGGTGAGCGTGAGCGGCTTGGAAATGGCGCAAAATGCGAGCATGCACCCTTGGAGTTTTGAAGTGGTGGATGCGAAATTACACCATATTATGAAAGAGATTTATAAAAATGTCTCTCAAACCGCTAAAGAGTTTAAAGACCCTACTAATTTTGTTTTAGGGGCTAATATCGCTGGTTTTAGAAAAGTGGCGTCTGCGATGATAGCACAAGGGGTTTGATTACCCCCCAATTTTACAAACCCAATTTTTTAACCAACTTTCTCGCCGCACGCAACAAAGGCAAGGATTTTTGATAAGCTTTGCGATAGATTTTAAAAGTGGTGTTTTGAGAGAGTTCCAACAAAGGCGAAGCGTTTTGTAAAAGGCGATCATAATTAACCCTCAAATCATCATAAT
>NZ_JACTAX010000014.1:0-43187 GCF_014496485.1 Helicobacter pylori
ATCTCCCCACCAATTCGCCACAGCGATTTTTAGGGGGGGGAGATTTAGAGGCCATTTTTCAATGGAAGCGCTTTCTATAAAGGCGTCTAATAGGGGCTGAAACATGGTTATCCTTTTAAAGGAATTTTACAAAAAAATTTTTTTAAATCAAAGGCTTGATTAGGGCTAAATCAGGCTCATTGATGCAATGCGTGGCGTGCTGTTTTAAAATTTCTTTAGCATTGAAAGCGATTTTGATATGGGCATGTTTGAACATGCTCAAGTCATTCGCTCCATCGCCAACGACTAAAGTGCGATCTTTACTGATATTCAATAAGCGTTGTAAGGCGAGTAGCATTTCACCTTTAGAATGCGAAAACATCATATGCCCGGTAACCAAGCCGTTTAAGGCGTTATTTTCCACGATCAGCGTGTTACTGAAAGCCGCATCTAAATGCAATAAATCCCTGTAATGATTGGTCGCTAAATCAAAGCCTCCGCTGAAGCAAACCACTTTGTAATTTTTCTCTTTTAAGGCACTAATGAGATCAAACGCCCCCTCAAATAAAGGCAGACTTTCACAAACTTCTTTGGCTAGTTTTAAGGGCATGTTTTTGAGTTTAGAAACCCTTAAAATAAGACTTTTATGAAAATCTGTCTCGCCATTCATGGCTTGCGAAGTGATTGTTTTCACTTCATCAAACACCCCCCACGCCCTCGCTAAAGACTCAATCGTCTCAGCATTGACTAGCGTGGAGTCAAAATCAAAAACGGCTAGTTTTTGCACCCAATACCCTAAAATTAAGATTTCCTGCTTTTAGCGATCCCTTTGACATACTGATCAGCCAAATACAAGCCATGGTTTTCATTACCAATCAACTCAATTTTATCCAAAATATCCTTGAAAAGCACTTCTTCTTCATGCTGTTCAGCCACATACCATTGCAAGAAATTGAAAGTCGCATGATCTTTGCTTTTTATGGCGTGATCGACGATATTATTAATAGACTCGCTGATGTGTTGCTCATGTTCATAGGCTTTTTGGAAAATTTGAGTCAAACCTTCAAACTTATGCTCAGGCGCGCTGATGCTGGTCAATTGCACAGGCACATTGTTTTCATTCAAGAAGACGATAAGCTTTTTAGCATGCTCGTATTCTTCAGCCGCATGGTCAAACAAGAAAAGCCCCGAGCCATCTAAGCTATGGGTATAGCACCAAGAACTCATGCTCATATACAAGTTGGAAGAGTTCATTTCCTTATTCACTTGTTCGTTTAGCAACTTAATGATGTCTTTTGATAACATAGTATCTCCTTTGTGTTGGTTTAAGTTGTCCCATAATTATAGCATAAATGATAATGAAAAAGTAAACAAGAGTATGAAAATTTTCAAAAATTTATAAAAATGAGAAAGAACACCAGCCAATGGCTTGATAAAGCTTAGATTTTATCATAAAAATCACTTTAATGAGAATTAGGTAAAAAAGGGGTTGGTATCAATAGGGGGGATTAAAAGGGATATTTTTATATAATATATAAAAAGCATTCTTCAATCTAAAAATGCTACAATGTTTATCTTTAAAATGAAAGGCAATTTAACCATGGACTTTTTGGAAAAAGTATTAGACAATCAAGTTACTGAAAGTAAAGAATTAGTGAAGCTTTATGATTATGATTTATACACGCTAGGGGAAGCAGCGGATCACATGCGCCAGAACATGCACCAAAAAATCGTGTATTTTAATGTCAATAGGCATTTAAACCCTAGTAATATTTGCGCGGACGCTTGCAAATTTTGCGCTTTTTCAGCCCACAGAAAAAACCCTAACCCTTATGAAATGAGCTTAGAAGAAATCCTAGAAAAGGTTAAAAATTCCTACAACAAGGGGATTAAAGAAGTCCATATCGTGAGCGCTCATAACCCTAATTACTCCTATGAATGGTATTTAAAGGTGTTTGAAACCATCAAACAAGAAATGCCTAACTTGCACTTAAAAGCCATGACCGCTGCAGAAGTGCATTTTTTAAGCACTAAATTCAACAAACCTTTTGAATTGGTGCTAGAAGACATGCTCAAAGCCGGGGTGGATTCCATGCCGGGTGGGGGGGCGGAGATTTTTGATGAAGAGATCAGGCGTAAAATCTGTAGTGGTAAGGTGGGATCTTCTCGGTGGTTAGAAATCCATGCTTATTGGCACAAATTAGGCAAAATGAGTAACGCTACCATGCTTTTTGGGCATATTGAAGATAAAATCCATCGCATCGATCACATGCTAAGGATCAAAAAAATCCAAAGCCCTAAAAATAAAGTGGAAAATAAAGAAGGGGGCTTTAACGCTTTTATCCCTTTGTTGTATCAAAAAGAAAACAATTATTTGAAAGTGGGAAAATCCCCTAGCGCGATAGAAATCTTAAAAACCATCGCCATATCTCGCATTCTTTTAAACAATATCCCCCACATTAAAGCCTATTGGGCGACTTTGGGCTTGAATTTGGCTTTAGTGGCTCAAGAATTTGGCGCTAACGATTTGGACGGCACGATAGAAATAGAGAGCATTCAAAGCGCGGCAGGCGCGAAGAGCCGGCATGGTTTAGAAAAAGAAGATTTGGTATTTAAAATCAAGGATTCTGGCTTTGTTGCGGTAGAAAGGGATAGTTTGTATAATTTTATACAAAAATTTTAATGATTTTTAGCGTTTTTAAGAATGATTAGTTATAATAACGCTACTAACAACACTCAAGCTAAAATCTATTAAGGAAATCAGTATTAAAAAATTTATTCTATCTTCTCTTGTTTTCGCATGTATCAATACCGGCGTTGAAGCTTTAGAAAATGACGGCTCTAAACCAAACGATTTGGCTTCTCCAAAAGAAACTCCAAAAGAGGCTCAAAAAAGTGAGACTCAAAAGAATGAAGCTCAAAACGAAACCACTCAATCCAATCAAACGCCTAAAGAAATGAAAGTCAAGTCCATTTCTTATGTCGGGCTTTCTTACATGTCTGACATGCTCGCTAATGAAATTGTAAAGATTCGTGTGGGCGATATGGTGGATTCTAAAAAAATAGACACCGCTGTTTTAGCTTTGTTCAATCAAGGGTATTTTAAAGACGTTTATGCCACTTTTGAAAACGGCATTTTAGAGTTTCATTTTGATGAAAAAGCCAGGATTGCCGGGGTAGAAATCAAGGGTTATGGGACTGAAAAGGAAAAAGACGGCTTAAAATCCCAAATGGGGATCAAAAAGGGCGACACCTTTGATGAGCAAAAATTAGAGCATGCTAAAACGGCTTTAAAAACGGCTTTAGAGGGGCAGGGCTATTATGGGAGCGTGGTGGAGGTGCGCACAGAAAAGGTCAGTGAGGGCGCGTTATTGATCGTGTTTGATGTGAATAGGGGGGATAGTATTTATATCAAACAATCCATTTATGAGGGAAGCGCAAAATTAAAACGCCGTGTGATTGAGTCTTTGAGCGCGAACAAACAGCGCGATTTCATGGGTTGGATGTGGGGTTTGAATGACGGGAAATTGCGTTTAGATCAATTAGAATACGATTCTATGCGTATCCAAGATGTGTATATGCGTAGGGGTTATTTGGACGCTCACATTTCTTCGCCTTTTTTGAAAACGGATTTTTCTACCCATGACGCTAAGCTTCATTATAAAGTCAAAGAGGGGATCCAATACAGGATTTCAGACATTTTAATAGAGATTGACAACCCGGTAGTCCCCTTAAAAACCTTAGAAAAAGCCCTTAAAGTTAAAAGGAAAGATGTCTTTAATATTGAGCATTTAAGAGCGGATGCGCAAATTTTAAAAACCGAAATCGCCGATAAGGGTTATGCGTTTGCGGTGGTGAAGCCAGACTTGGATAAAGATGAAAAAAACGGGCTTGTGAAAGTTATTTATCGTATTGAAGTGGGCGATATGGTGTATATCAATGATGTCATCATTTCAGGGAACCAGCGCACGAGCGATAGGATCATCAGAAGGGAGTTATTGTTAGGGCCTAAGGATAAATACAACTTGACCAAACTGAGAAATTCCGAAAATTCTTTGAGGCGTTTAGGGTTTTTCTCTAAAGTCAAAATTGAAGAAAAAAGGGTGAATAGCTCGCTTATGGATTTATTAGTGAGCGTAGAAGAGGGGCGCACCGGGCAGTTGCAATTTGGGTTAGGCTATGGCTCTTATGGAGGGCTTATGCTTAATGGGAGCGTGAGCGAAAGAAACCTTTTTGGCACAGGGCAAAGCATGAGCTTGTATGCTAACATCGCTACAGGGGGGGGTAGATCTTATCCGGGCATGCCAAGAGGGGCGGGGCGTATGTTTGCCGGGAATTTAAGCTTGACTAATCCAAGGATTTTTGACAGCTGGTATAGCTCTACGATCAATCTTTATGCGGATTACAGGATAAGCTACCAATACATCCAACAAGGCGGAGGCTTTGGGGTGAATGTCGGGCGCATGCTGGGTAACAGAACCCATGTGAGCTTAGGGTATAACTTGAACGTTACCAAGCTCCTTGGTTTCAGCAGCCCTTTATACAACCGCTACTATTCCTCTGTGAATGAAGTGGTCTCTCCAAGGCAATGTTCCACACCCGCATCGGTGATTATCAACCGCTTATCAGGCGGTAGAACTCCATTGGTCCCTGAAAGCTGTTCTAATCCTGGAGCGATCACCACTTCACCAGAAATAAAAGGTATTTGGGATAGGGATTACCATACGCCTATCACCAGCTCTTTCACTCTTGATGTGAGCTATGACAACACCGATGATTATTATTTCCCTAGAAATGGGGTTATCTTTAGCTCTTATGCGACGATGTCTGGTTTGCCAAGCTCTGGCACGCTCAATTCGTGGAACGGGTTAGGCGGGAATGTCCGTAACACTAAAGTTTATGGTAAATTCGCCGCTTACCACCATTTGCAAAAATATTTATTGATAGATTTGATCGCTCGCTTTAAAACGCAAGGGGGCTATATCTTTAGGTATAACACCGATGATTACTTGCCCTTAAACTCCACTTTCTACATGGGGGGCGTAACCACGGTGAGAGGCTTTAGAAACGGCTCAGTTACGCCTAAAGATGAGTTTGGCTTGTGGCTTGGAGGCGATGGGATTTTCACCGCTTCTACTGAATTGAGCTATGGGGTGTTAAAAGCGGCTAAAATGCGCTTAGCGTGGTTTTTTGACTTTGGTTTCTTAACCTTTAAAACTCCAACTAGAGGGAGTTTCTTCTATAATGCTCCCCTCACGACAGCGAATTTTAAAGATTATGGCGTGATAGGGGCTGGGTTTGAAAGAGCGACTTGGAGGGCTTCTACAGGCTTACAGATTGAATGGATTTCGCCCATGGGGCCTTTGGTGTTGATTTTCCCTATAGCGTTTTTCAACCAATGGGGCGATGGCAATGGCAAAAAATGTAAAGGGCTGTGCTTCAACCCTAACATGGACGATTACACGCAACACTTTGAATTTTCTATGGGAACAAGGTTTTAAAATGCGCATCAACAGAGAAGAAATTTTGGATTTAATGAAAAACGCGCCCTTGAAAGAATTAGGGCAAAGGGCTTTAAAAATCAAGCAACGCTTGCACCCTGAAAACTTGACGACTTTTATTGTGGATAGGAATATCAATTACACCAATATTTGTTTTGTGGATTGCAAGTTTTGCGCGTTCAAACGCACCTTAAAAGAAAAAGACGCCTATGTGTTGAGCTATGAAGAAATTGATCAAAAGATTGAAGAATTGCTCGCTATTGGCGGCACGCAGATCCTTTTTCAAGGGGGAGTGCACCCGCAGCTTAAAATAGACTATTATGAAAATTTAGTCAGCCATATCGCTCAAAAATTCCCCACTATCACCATTCATGGTTTTAGCGCGGTTGAAATTGATTACATTTCTAAAATCTCTAAATTGTCTTTAAAAGAAGTTTTAGAAAGGTTGAAAAACGCCGGGTTAAGCTCCATTCCAGGAGCGGGAGCAGAAGTATTAAGCGATAGGGTGCGCGATGTCATTGCTCCTAAAAAATTGAGCAGTGATCGATGGATTGAAGTGCATAAAATGGCCCATCTTTGCGGGATTAAAAGCACGGCTACCATGATGTTTGGGAGCGTGGATAATGAAGAAGATGTAGTGGAGCATTTACAAAGGGTGCGCGATTTGCAAGATGAAACCGGCGGCTTTAGGGCTTTTATTTTATGGAGTTTTCAGCCCAACAACACCCCTTTAAAAGAAGAAATCCCAAGCATTAAAAAGGCGAGTTCCAATCGGTATTTACGCTATTTGGCATGCAGTAGGATTTTTTTAGATAACGTTCAAAACATACAAAGCTCATGGGTTACTCAAGGCTCTATGATAGGGCAGTTAGCTTTATTGTTTGGAGCGAATGATTTAGGGAGTGTGATGATGGAAGAAAATGTAGTGAAAGCGGCCGGGACGAGTTTTTGCATGAATGAAGCGGAAATGATAGAGCTTATTGAAGACATTGGGAGCGTGGCGGCTAAGCGAAACACCGCTTATGAAATCTTAAAGCGTTATCCGGCTAAAGCAAAGGTATAAAGAGCATGAAAAAATTTTTAATCACTTTATTATTAGGAGTTTTTATGGGGTTACAAGCGAGCGCTTTGACACACCAAGAAATCAATCAAGCTAAAGTCCCTGTGATTTATGAAGAAAACCATTTGTTGCCTATGGGGTTTATCCATTTAGCTTTTAGAGGGGGTGGGAGCTTAAGCGATAAAAACCAGTTAGGCTTAGCGAAACTATTCGCGCAAGTTTTAAACGAAGGCACTAAAGAGCTTGGTGCGGTGGGGTTTGCGCAACTTTTAGAGCAAAAAGCGATCAGTTTGAATGTGGATACCAGCGCAGAAGATTTGCAAATCACTTTAGAATTTTTAAAAGAATACGAAGATGAAGCCATTACGCGCTTAAAAGAACTTTTGAAATCCCCTAATTTCACGCAAAACGCTTTAGAAAAAGTCAAAACCCAAATGTTGGCCGCGCTTTTACAAAAAGAAAGCGATTTTGATTATTTGGCTAAATTGACTTTAAAGCAAGAACTTTTTGCTAACACCCCTTTAGCTAATGCGGCCTTAGGCACTAAAGAGAGTATTCAAAAAATCAAGCTAGAGGATTTGAAACAGCAATTTTCTAAGGTCTTTGAACTCAATAAGCTCGTGGTGGTGCTTGGGGGCGATTTGAAAATCGATCAAACCCTTAAGCGTTTAGATAACGCTCTTAATTTCTTGCCACAAGGTAAAGCTTATGAAGAGCCTTATTTTGAAACGAGCGATAAAAAAAGCGAAAAAGTCCTCTATAAAGATACTGAACAGGCTTTCGTGTATTTTGGTGCACCCTTTAAAATCAAGGATTTAAAACAGGATTTAGCGAAATCTAAAGTCATGATGTTTGTGCTTGGTGGGGGGTTTGGCTCTCGTTTGATGGAAAAAATCAGGGTTCAAGAGGGCTTGGCTTATAGCGTGTATATCCGCTCCAACTTTTCTAAAGTGGCGCATTTTGCTAGCGGGTATTTGCAAACCAAGCTCAGCACTCAAGCTAAAAGCGTTGCCTTAGTTAAAAAAATAGTCAAAGAATTTATAGAAAAAGGCATGACGCAACAAGAATTAGACGACGCTAAAAAGTTTTTACTAGGCTCTGAGCCTTTAAGGAATGAAACGATCTCTAGCCGCTTGAACACCACTTACAATTATTTTTATTTAGGTTTGCCTTTAAATTTCAACCAAACGCTGTTGGATCAAATCCAAAAAATGAGTTTGAAAGAAATCAATGATTTCATTAAAGCGCACACCGAAATCAATGACTTGACTTTTGCCATTGTGAGCAATAAAAAGAAGGACAAATAATGCCATTTGAAGCTGTAATCGGGCTAGAAGTCCATGTCCAACTCAACACTAAAACCAAAATCTTTTGCTCTTGCTCCACAAGCTTTGGAGAATCCCCTAATTCTAACACTTGCCCTGTGTGTTTGGGCTTACCGGGAGCTTTGCCGGTATTGAATAAAGAAGTGGTTAAAAAAGCCATCCAATTAGGCACAGCCATTGAAGCTCACATCAACCAACATTCCATTTTTGCGAGGAAAAATTATTTTTACCCTGATTTGCCTAAGGCTTATCAAATTTCGCAGTTTGAAGTCCCCATTGTGAGCGATGGGAAGTTAGAGATTGACACCAAAGAGGGCACAAAAATCGTGCGTATTGAAAGAGCCCACATGGAAGAAGACGCCGGTAAAAATATCCATGAGGGCAGTTATTCTTTGGTGGATTTGAACCGCGCTTGCACCCCTTTATTAGAAATTGTCAGCAAGCCGGACATGAAAAATAGTGAAGAAGCCATAGCGTATTTGAAAAAGCTCCATGCTATCGTGCGTTTTATAAGGATTTCTGATGCGAACATGCAAGAGGGGAATTTCAGGTGCGATGCGAATGTATCCATTAGACCTAAGGGCGATGGAAAGCTTTACACGAGGGTGGAAATCAAAAACTTGAATAGTTTTAGATTCATCGCTAAAGCGATTGAATACGAGATAGAGCGCCAAAGCGCGGCGTGGGAGAACGGGCGTTATAGTGAAGAGGTCGTTCAAGAAACACGCCTTTTTGACACTAATAAAGGGATCACCCTTTCTATGCGCAATAAAGAAGAATCAGCGGATTACCGCTATTTTAAAGATCCGGATTTGTATCCCGTTTTTATTGATGAGAAACTTTTAAAAGAAGCTCAAAAGATCAATGAATTGCCCAGCGCGAAAAAAACCCGCTACATGAAAGATTTTAACCTTAAAGAAGACGATGCGAATTTATTGGTGAGCGATCCTTTATTGGCGGAGTATTTTGAAAGCATGCTTAATCTTGGGGTTAAGGCTAAAACGAGCGTGACATGGCTTTGCGTGGAATTATTAGGGCGTTTGAAGGCTGAAGTTACTTTAGAAAATTGTGGGATTAGCGCTCATGCGTTAGGCGCTTTAGCCAAACGCATTGATGAGGGCAAGATTTCAGGCAAGAGCGCTAAAGATGTGTTAGACAAGCTTTTAGAAGAGCAAGGGGGCGATGTGGATACCCTTATTGAACAAATGGGCTTGTCTCAAGTCAATGACACGGAAGCGATTGTTAAAGTCATAGAAGAAGTGTTAAAAAACAACGCCGATAAGGTGCTTGAATACAAAAGCGGTAAGGACAAGCTTTTTGGGTTTTTTGTAGGGCAAGCGATGAAGAATCTAAAAGGGGCTAATCCTAGCGTGGTGAATGCTATTTTGAAAGAGAAATTGGATTGATGAGGAAAATTTTTTCTTATATTTCTAAGGTTCTATTATTTATTGGGGTGGTTTATGCAGAGCCTGATTCTAAAGTAGAAGCCTTAGAAGGGAGGAAGCAAGAGTCTTCTTTGGATAAAAAAATCCGCCAAGAATTGAAGAGTAAGGAATTAAAGAATAAGGATTTGAAGAATAAAGAAGAAAAGAAAAACACCGAAGAAAAGAAAACAACCAAAACCAGAGCAAAACCCAGAGCAGAAGTCCATCATGGGGATACCAAAAATCCCACTCCAAAGATCACGCCTCCTAAAATCAAAGGGAGTGGTAAGGGCGTTCAAAATCAAGGCGTTCAAAATAACGCGCCAAAACCTGAAAAAAAAGATACAACCCCTCAAGCTACTGAAAAAAATAAGGAAACAAGCCCTAGCTCTCAATTCAATTCTATTTTTGGTAATCCTAATAACGCTACCAACAACACCCTTGAAGATAAGGTCGTAGGGGGCATTTCTTTGCTCGTTAATGGCTCGCCTATCACGCTGTATCAAATCCAAGAAGAGCAAAAAAAATCTAAAGTGAGTAAGGCTCAAGCCAGGGATCGTTTGATTGCGGAGCGCATTAAAAACCAAGAAATTGAACGCTTAAAAATCCATGTAGATGATGACAAGCTAGACCAAGAAATGGCGATGATGGCACAACAGCAAGGCATGGATTTAAACCATTTCAAACAAATGCTTATGGCTGAGGGGCATTATAAACTCTATAGAGATCAGCTTAAGGAGCATTTAGAAATGCAAGAATTGTTGCGTAATATCTTACTCACGAATGTGGATACCAGCTCTGAAACTAAAATGCGCGAATATTACAACAAGCACAAGGAGCAATTCAGTATCCCCACTGAAATAGAAACCGTGCGCTACACTTCCACCAATCAAGAGGATTTAGAAAGGGCTATGGCAGACCCTAATCTGGAAGTCCCAGGGGTGAGTAAGGCTAATGAAAAAATAGAAATGAAAACCCTAAACCCTCAAATCGCTCAAGTCTTTATTTCGCATGAGCAAGGCTCTTTCACGCCCGTTATGAATGGGGGTGGGGGGCAGTTTATCACCTTTTATATCAAGGAAAAAAAGGGTAAAAACGAAGTGAGCTTCAGTCAAGCCAAGCAATTTATCGCCCAAAAATTAGTGGAAGAATCTAAAGATAAGATTTTAGAAGAGCATTTTGAAAAATTGCGCGTTAAGTCTAGGATTGTGATGATTAGAGAGTGATTTTTAGATTGTGCAACATTTCAATTTCCTCTATAAAGATTCTTTATTTTCTATTGCTTTATTCACTTTCATTATCGCTCTTGTGATTTTATTAGAACAGGCTAGGGCGTATTTCACCCGAAAGAGAAACAAAAAATTTTTACAAAAATTCGCCCAAAATCAAAACGCTTACGCGAGCAGTGAGAATTTAGATGAGCTTTTAAAGCATGCCAAAATTTCTAGTTTGATGTTTTTAGCCAGGGCGTATTCTAAAATCGCTGACATAGAAATGAGTATTGAAATCTTAAAAGGGCTTTTGAATCGCCCCCTAAAAGATGAAGAAAAAATCGCTGTTTTAGATTTATTGGCTGAAAATTATTTTAGCGTGGGGTATTTGCAAAAAACAAAAGACACCGTGAAAGAAATTTTGCGCTTTTCCCCAAGGAATGTGGGAGCGTTATTGAAACTTTTGCATGCGTATGAATTAGAAAAAGATTATTCAAAGGCTTTAGAGATTTTGGAATGTTTGGAAGAATTAGAAGTGCCTGAAATTGAAACGATTAAAAATTACCTCTATTTAATGCATTTAATAGAGAATAAGGAAGATGCGGCTAAAATCTTGCATGTTTCAAAAGCGTCGTTAGATTTGAAAAAAATCGCTTTAAATTATTTAAAATCTTATGATGAAAATCTTTTTTGGCAAGAAATTGATGCAACTAAACGGCTAGAAAATGTGATCGATCTTTTATGGGATATGAATATCCCTGCTTTTATTTTAGAAAAACATGCCCTTTTGCAAGACATCGCGCGATCTCAAGGGCTGCTTTTGGATAACAAACCTTGCCAAGTTTTTGAATTAGAGGTTTTACGCGCTCTATTGCATAGCCCTATGAAAGCGCGTCTGACTTTTGAATACCGCTGCAAGCATTGCAAACAAATCTTTCCTTTTGAAAGCCATAGGTGTCCTGTGTGTTACCAGTTAGCGTTTATGGATATGGTGCTTAAAATCTCTAAAAAAACGCATGCTGTGGGAGTGGATTAAGATGCAAGAAATTGAAATTTTTTGCGATGGCTCTTCTTTGGGCAATCCCGGGCCAGGCGGGTATGCGGCGATTTTACGCTATAAAGATAAAGAAAAAACCATCAGTGGGGGCGAAGAATTCACCACGAATAACCGCATGGAATTAAGAGCGCTCAATGAAGCCTTAAAAATTTTGAAACGCCCATGCCATATCACGCTTTATAGCGATTCGCAATACGTGTGCCAAGCGATCAATGTGTGGCTAGCTAACTGGCAAAAAAAGAATTTTACTAAAGTTAAAAATGTGGATTTATGGAAAGAATTTTTAAAAGTCTCTAAAGGGCATTCTATTGTGGCTGTTTGGATCAAGGGGCATAACGGGCATGCCGAAAACGAACGATGCGATAATCTCGCTAAATTAGAGGCGCAAAAACGGGTCAAAACGACCACTTAAAGGGAATAATGATGAAAAACAAACGCTCTCAAAATAGCCCTTATGTAACGCCTAATAACCCTTATCTAACGCTAGAAAAAGCTTTAGGGTATTCTTTTAAAGACAAGCGTTTATTGGAACAAGCCCTAACGCATAAATCATGCAAGCTCGCTTTAAACAATGAGCGCTTGGAATTTTTAGGCGATGCGGTGTTGGGTTTGGTGATAGGGGAGCTATTATACCATAAATTCTACCAATACGATGAGGGAAAACTCTCTAAATTAAGGGCTTCTATTGTGAGCGCGCATGGTTTTACTAAATTAGCGAAAGCGATCGCCTTACAAGATTATTTGCGCGTTTCTTCTTCTGAAGAAATTTCTAATGGGAGAGAAAAACCCTCTATTTTATCAAGCGCTTTTGAGGCTTTAATGGCCGGGGTGTATTTAGAAGCAGGGTTAGCTAAGGTGCGCAAAATCATGCAAAATTTACTCAATCGCGCTTACAAGCGTTTGGATCTGGAGCATTTGTTTATGGACTATAAAACCGCCTTACAGGAATTGACCCAAGCGCAATTTTGCGTGATCCCCACTTACCAATTACTCCAAGAAAAAGGCCCCGATCACCATAAAGAATTTGAAATGGCTCTATACATTCAAGATAAAATGTATGCGACCGCTAAAGGCAAAAGCAAAAAAGAAGCCGAACAGCAATGTGCTTATTATGCGCTTCAAAAACTTAAGGAAGCCAAATGAACACTTTGGGGCGTTTTTTAAGGCTCACGACCTTTGGGGAATCGCATGGGGATGTGATAGGGGGGGTATTAGACGGCATGCCTAGCGGGATTAAAATAGACTATGACTTATTAGAAAAGGAAATGAAGCGCCGCCAAGGGGGGAGGAACGTTTTCACCACGCCACGAAAAGAAGACGATAAAGTGGAAATAACAAGCGGGGTTTTTGAAGATTTTAGCACAGGGACGCCCATAGGGTTTTTAATCCACAACCAAAGGGCTAGGAGCAAGGATTATGATAACATTAAAAACCTTTTCAGGCCTAGCCATGCGGATTTCACTTATTTTCATAAATACGGCATCAGAGATTTTAGGGGTGGGGGGAGGAGTTCGGCCAGAGAGAGCGCTATAAGAGTGGCTGCTGGGGCGTTTGCTAAAATGCTTTTAAGAGAAATCGGTATTGTTTGTGAAAGCGGGATTATGGAAATAGGAGGTATTAAAGCCAAAAATTATGATTTCAATCACGCCTTAAAAAGCGAGATTTTTGCCCTAGATGAAAAACAAGAAGAAGCGCAAAAAACAGCCATTCAAAACGCTATCAAAAACCACGATAGCATCGGGGGCGTGGCTTTGATTAGAGCAAGGAGTGCAAAAACCAATCAAAAACTCCCCATTGGATTAGGTCAAGGGCTATACGCTAAATTAGACGCTAAAATCGCTGAAGCGATGATGGGGCTTAACGGGGTGAAAGCGGTTGAAATAGGCAAGGGGGTAGAAAGCTCTTTATTAAAAGGCTCAGAGTATAATGATTTAATGAATCAAAAAGGGTTTTTAAGCAATCATAGCGGGGGAGTTTTAGGGGGCATGAGCAATGGGGAAGAAATTATCGTTAGAGCGCATTTCAAACCCACGCCAAGCATTTTCCAACCTCAACAAACCATAGACATTAATAACAATGAATGCGAATGCTTGTTAAAGGGTAGGCATGATCCTTGCATTGCGATTAGAGGGAGTGTGGTGTGCGAGAGTTTGCTTTCATTGGTGTTAGCCGATATGGTATTACTCAATTTGACTTCAAAAATAGAGTATTTAAAAACGATTTATAATGAGAATTAAACGAAATTGGATACAATCAGCTTAAAAAGGATATAAATGGAAAAATTACCTAAAAAACGAGTTTCTAAAACCAAATCACAAAAACTTATCCATAGCTTAACCACCCAAAAAAACAGAGCCTTTCTCAAAAAAATCAGCGCTAATGAAATGCTTTTAGAGTTAGAAAAAGGGGCGTTTAAAAAAAATGAAGCTTATTTTATTTCTGATGAAGAAGATAAAAATTATGTTTTGGTGCCGGACAATGTGATCTCTCTTTTGGCAGAAAACGCCAGAAAGGCTTTTGAAGCCAGGCTTAGGGCGGAATTAGAAAGGGATATTATCACCCAAGCGCCGATTGATTTTGAAGATGTGCGCGAAGTTTCTTTGCAATTGTTAGAAAATTTACGCCAAAAAGACGGGAATTTGCCCAATATCAACACCTTAAACTTTGTCAAACAAATCAAAAAAGAACACCCTAATTTATTTTTTAATTTTGACAACATGTTCAAACAACCCCCTT
Organism: Helicobacter pylori; assembly: GCF_014496485.1. Classification (GTDB taxonomy): domain Bacteria; phylum Campylobacterota; class Campylobacteria; order Campylobacterales; family Helicobacteraceae; genus Helicobacter; species Helicobacter pylori_DD. The sequence goes on from NZ_JACTAX010000014.1 coordinate 14,294, forward strand.
TTAATGAGAATAATTTTGAAAATTTTGACAACAGCGATGAGGAAAATTTTTAATGCAAACCATTGATTTTGAAAAATTTTCACAATATTCAAAGCCCGGTCCACGATACACCAGCTACCCCACAGCGGTGGAGTTTAACGAAAATTTTAATGAAGAGAGCTTGAAAACGGCGTTTTTTAACCATGACCATCTCAAAAACCCCATGCCCTTATCGCTTTATACGCATTTGCCCTTTTGCAGGAGCGCGTGTTATTTTTGCGCTTGTTCAGTCATTTACACCAGCTTAGAAGAGAAAAAAACCCGCTATATCAGCTACCTTAAAAAAGAACTCGCTCTTTTAAAAAACGCGATGGATACCAACAGAGAAGTGGCGCAATTCCACTATGGAGGCGGCACGCCGACCTTTTTTTCACCCATTCAATTAGATGAAATCACGCAAAGCATTCAAGAAGTTTTCCCCAATTTCAGCCAAGATATTGAAATGAGTTGTGAGATTGATCCTAGGCATTTCACTAAAGAACACATGCAAACCTTGTTTGATAGGGGGTTTAACCGCTTGAGTTTTGGGGTGCAGGATTTTGATTTTGAAGTCCAAAAAGCCATTCACAGGATCCAGCCTTTTGAAATGGTTCAAGAATCGGTGAAACTCGCCAGAGATTACGGCATCAAATCCATTAATTTTGATTTGATTTATGGCTTGCCCAACCAGACTAAAGAAAGTTTTTTAAAAACTTTGGAATGGGTTTTGAAACTGGATCCGGACCGATTAGCGGTGTTTAATTACGCGCATGTGCCTTGGGTGAAAAAAACGATGCGTAAAATTGATGAGACCTTATTGCCAAGCCCTAGAGACAAACTAGAGATTTTAGAATCCCTCATCAGTTTTTTAGAAAAAGCCAACTACCAAATGATAGGCATGGATCATTTCGCTAAAAGCGATAATGAATTGTATCTAGCCCTTCAAAAGGCGGAGTTACGCCGTAATTTTCAAGGCTATACCACGAAGAAATTCACCCAAACCATTGGCATTGGCGTTACGAGCATTGGCGAAGGGGGCGATTATTACACGCAAAATTATAAGGATTTGCACCGTTATGAAAAAGCCCTTGATTTGGGGCATTTACCGGTAGAAAGGGGTGTAGTGCTCAGCCAAGAAGATGCGTTGAGAAAAGAAGTGATCATGCAAATGATGAGCAATTTAAAATTGGATTACTCTAAGATTGAAGAAAAATTTTCTGTTGATTTTAAAGTGCATTTTAAAAAAGAATTAGAAAAATTAAAGCCTTATGAAGAAGCGGGCTTGCTTTCTTTCAATTCTAAAGGCTTTGAGATGACAAAAACAGGGGGCATGCTCGTAAGAAACATGGCTATGGAGTTTGACGCGTATTTGCGTGGGGGCGAAAAACATTTCAGTAAAACGCTATGAATGAAAATGTTAATGGAAATATCTTTGAAGAAGTAGGGGACGCTTGCGTTAAATGCGCTAAATGCGTGCCAGGTTGCACCATATACCGCATTCATAAAGACGAAACGACTTCGCCTAGAGGCTTTTTAGATTTGATGCGCCTAAACGCTCAAAACAAGCTCCAATTAGACACGAATTTAAAACACCTTTTAGAAACTTGCTTTTTATGCACCGCTTGCGTGGAAACTTGCCCCTTTCATTTGCCCATAGACACTTTAATAGAAAAAGCCAGAGAAAAAATCGCTCAAAAATACGGCATCGCTTGGTATAAAAAATCCTATTTTTCCCTTTTAAAAAACCGCAAAAAAATGGATAGGGTGTTTTCGGTGGCGCATTTTTTAGCCCCTTGTATTTTCAAGCAAGTGGGGGATAGTTTAGAGCCTAGAGTGGTGTTTAAAGGCTTGTTCAAACGCTTCAAAAAAAGCGCTCTGCCTCCCTTAAATCAAAAAAGTTTTTTACAAAAGCATGCAGAAATAAAGCCTTTAGAAAACCCCATTCAAAAAGTGGCGATTTTTATAGGGTGCTTGAGCAATTACCATTACCAGCAAGTAGGGGAAAGCTTGTTGTATATTTTAGAAAAACTCAACGTTCAAGCGATCATCCCTAAGCAAGAATGCTGCTCAGCGCCTGCGTATTTTACCGGCGATAAAGACACCACGCTTTTTTTAGTGAAAAAAAACATAGAATGCTTTGAAAGCTATTTAGATAAAGTGGATGCGATCATTGTGCCTGAAGCCACATGCGCTAGCATGCTCATCAACGATTATTACAAGGTGTTTTTAGGCGAAAAGGATAAGGATTTGTATGTGAAGCGCTTGGAAAAAATCACGCCTAAAATCTATCTGGCGAGCGTGTTTTTAGAGAAACACACCCCCTTAAAAAGTCTTTTAGAAAAAATCCCTAAAGGGAAAAAAGAGACTATCACCTATCATAACCCTTGCCATGCCAAAAAAACCCTAAACGCTCACAAAGAAGTGCACAACTTGCTCAATGCGCATTATGAAATTAAAGAAATGCCGGACAATTGCTGCGGTTTTGGGGGGATTACGATGCAAACCGAAAAGGCGGAGTTTTCTTTAAAAGTGGGGCTTCTTAGGGCTAAAGAAATCATGGACACTCAAGCTAGAATTTTGAGCGCAGAATGTGGGGCATGCCACATGCAATTAAACAACGCCCTAAAGTCTTTAGACGACCCTAACACCCCGCCATTTTTGCACCCTTTAGAACTCATCGCTAAAGCTTTAAAAAGCGCTGAATAGAGGTTAAAAAGCGCTTAAAGGCATTTTTAACAATTAAAATATCAAAGAGCTTGCGAAAAGCAAGCGATAGCTTATTGAAAAAAGCGGTCTTCTTGGGTTAGGGGGTTGTTAAAGGGGGGTTGTAGGGGGGGAATTATTTCAAAATACCCCCTATCCCCTTAAGAGTTTTACAATAAAATGAAATCTAAAACAATAAAGCAAGTTAATTAAAATCCTATTTTTTTATATAATACAGGACTTTATAACACCGCTATAAGGAATGAAAAATGCAAGAAATCAGCGCCTATAAACTCATCAAAGAAAAACTGCACGCCATACCCAACCTTCGCCATAAAGGGAGCTTGTTTGAAAAAATTTCTAAACAATTTTTACAAGAGCATGACAGCGCTAACGAATACGAGTCTATTGATCTTTGGTATGATTGGGAATTAAGGGGGAAGGAGCGCGATAAGGGGATTGATATAGTCATTACGACCTCAAACAAAGAATACATCGCCGTGCAATGCAAATTCCATCAAAACAGCGTCTCGTATAACGACATTTCACCTTTTTTAACCCAATTGCAAAGCGGGGTGGGGGAGGTCAGGTTTAAAAAAGGGATCATCATCTCCACTTCTAATTTAACCTCTGAAGCCCTTAAAGCAATTGAGCAAATCAGAAGCACAGGAATGGGGATTGACATTGATGAAATCACTGAAGAGGATTTCATTTATTCTCGTATTGATTGGGAAAAGTTTGATCCCACAAAAACCGAAGACGAAATCCCCTTATGCGATAAGAAAAGGCCGCGCCCTCACCAAACGGAAGCGATTGAAAAGACTAAAGAGTATTTTTCTGACCCTAAAAACGCTAGAGGCAAGCTCATTATGGCATGCGGGACAGGCAAAACCTACACTTCTTTAAAAATCATGGAAGCTTTAGACCCTAAGATCACGCTTTTTCTAGCGCCAAGCATCGCTTTGCTTTCTCAAACTTTTAGAGAATACGCGCAAGAAAAAAGCGATCCCTTTTACGCTTCTATCGTGTGCAGCGATGATAAAGTCGGGCAAAGTAAGAACGAAGACAATGACGATATTAAATTTTCTGAGCTCCCTATAAAGGCCTCCACTCGCCTTGAAGACATTTTAAGCGTTTATGAAAAAGCGCAAAAAGAAAACAAGTGCTTCATCATCTTTTCAACTTATCAAAGTGCGTTGCGTATTAAAGAAGCGCAAGAAGCGGGTTTAAAAGAAATCGATCTCATCATTTGCGATGAAGCCCACAGAACGGTAGGGGCTATGTATTCTAGTAATGAAAGGGACGATAAAAACGCTTTCACGCTTTGTCATAGCGATGAAAATATCAAAGCGAAAAAACGCCTGTATATGACCGCCACGCCTAAAGTGTATAGCGAAAGCTCCAAAGCTAAAGCCAAAGAGAAAGATAAAATTTAAGCGGCGTTACTAACAGCGTGAATAAAAAGATCAGCCAGCTCAAAGCCGAAGGCACTAAATTAGATAAAAAGCTCATCAATAACGAATTTGTGTGTAAGATCGTTGGCACGCATAAAGGGTTAGCCAAGCAGGATCTAATCGTTTTAGACGATGAAAACAAAGAAGACAATGACTTGAAAAACAAAGCAGACACCTTTGTTTCTCAAAGAGCCATAAGCTTTTGTAAAAGCATACAAACGAGTAAAAATATCAAAGACTCCTTTGAAACGATCATGGAATGCTATGATGAAGAGCTGAAGAAAAAGAGTTTTAAAAACCTAAAAATCAGCATCGATCATGTTGATGGCACCATGAATTGTAAGGAGAGGCTTGACAAATTAGAAAACTTGAACCAATTCGAGCCTAACACTTGCAAGGTTTTAAGTAATGCTAGGTGTTTGAGCGAAGGGGTGGATGTCCCAGCACTAGATAGCATCGTCTTTTTTGATGGCAAAAGCGCTATGGTGGATATTATCCAAGCGGTGGGTAGGGTGATGCGCAAAGCCAAGTGCAAGAAAAGAGGCTATATCATTTTGCCTATCGCTTTAGAAGAGAGTGAAATTAAAAACCTGGATGAAGCCGTCAATAACACCAATTTCAAAAACATTTGGAAAGTGATAAAAGCCTTAAGAAGCCATGATTCAAGCCTGGTTGATGAAGCCACTTTTAAAGAAAAAATCAAAATCTTTGGAAGCGATGATAACAAAAAGCAAAACGATGAAAAAACCCTTTTTGACGCTATCTTATTGCAAGATCTAGCGGACGCTGTGTATAACGTCATGCCCACTAAATTAGGGGACAGGAATTATTGGGAAAATTTCGCTAAAAAAACGGGGAATATCGCAAGGACCTTGAATGAGCGCTTAAAAGACATTTTTGACAAAAACCCTGAAATTTTTGACAACTTTTTAACTTCGTTAAGAGGCAATATCCATCAAAACATCAAAGAAGAGGAAGCCTTAGACATGATCACTTCCCATGTCATCACTAAGCCCATTTTTGATGCGCTTTTTGGGGACAATATCCAAAACCCTATCGCAAAAGCCTTGGATAAAATGGTTTTAAAACTCTCTAGCTTGGGATTAGAAGGAGAAACTAAAGATCTTAAAAACCTCTATGAAAGCGTGAAAACCGAAGCGGTGCGCGCCAAAAGCCAAAAAAGCCAACAAGAACTCATTAAAAATCTCTACAACACTTTCTTTAAAGAAGCCTTTAGAAAGCAAAGCGAAAAACTAGGGATCGTTTATACGCCTATAGAGGTAGTGGATTTCATTTTAAGGGCCACTAACGGCATTTTGAAAAAGCATTTCAACACGGATTTTAACGATAAAAACATCACGATTTTTGACCCCTTCACCGGCACCGGGAGTTTTATCGCTCGTTTGCTTTCTAAAGAGAATGATCTCATTAGCGATGAAGCCTTGAAAGAGAAATTTCAAAAAGGTTTGTTCGCTTTTGACATCGTGCTTTTATCTTATTATATCGCTTTAATCAATATCACCCAAGTCGCGCAAAATAGGGACAGCTCGTTAAAAAATTTCAAAAACATCGCGCTCACGGACAGCTTGGATTACTTGGAAGAAAAAAGCGCTAAGGGGGTAATCCCTGGCTTTGAAGATTTGAAAGAAAACCAAGAAATCAAAACCACTATGGAAAAGCAAAACATTAGAGTCATCATCGGCAACCCGCCTTATTCAAGCGGCGCCAAAAGCGAAAACGATAACAACCAAAACCTCACCCACCCTAAGCTTGAAAAACGGGTTTATGAAACTTACGGCAAAAATTCCACCGCTAAAGTGGGGAAAACCACACGAGACGCGCTCATCCACAGCATCCGCATGGCGAGCGATCTTTTAAAAGATAAGGGGGTGATAGGCTTTGTGGTGAACGGGAGTTTCATTGACTCTAAAAGCGCGGACGGGTTTAGGAAATGCGTGGCACAAGAATTTTCGTATCTTTATGTGCTGAATTTGAGAGGCAATCAGCGCACTTCAGGGGAAGTGTCAAAAAAAGAGGGAGGGAAAATCTTTGATAGCGGATCCAGGGCGACGGTAGCGATCATCTTTTTTGTGAAAGATACGAACGCCCCCAATCATACGATTTATTACTACGAAGTGGAAGACTATTTGAAAAGAGAAGCCAAATTCAACTTACTCGCGGGTTTTGAAAATTTGGAATCTGTGCCTTTTAAGGAAATTGTCCCGAACGACAAAGGCGATTGGATCAACCAAAGGAATGAAGAATTTGAAAAACTCATCCCTTTAAAAAGAGACAAAAAACTCCAAAACGACAGCATTTTTGACATCAATTCTGGCGGTGTGGTGAGCGGGCGTGATCTTTGGGTGTATAACTTTTCGCCAAACGCTTTAATGCAATCGGTGCAAAAATGCATTGACACTTATAACGCTGACTTGAAGCGCTTCAATGAGGTTTTTAGGGAAGCTTTCAAACAACGCGCTAAAGGCGTCAAATCAGGCGAACTTTACAAACAACTTAATGATCAAGAAATCACCACCGATAAAACGAAAATCGCATGGGTTCAAAATCTTAAAACGCAACTGATAAAAGGGAAAAAACTCGATGATTTTTCGCAAGAAAAAATCTCTGTTAGTTTGTATCGCCCTTTTAACAAACAATATTTTTACTACGAGCGAGAGCTTGCTTGGAGTTTTTACTCAATGAAAAAAATTTTCCCGGATAAAAGTGCGCGTAATGTGGTGATTAATACTAGTTCAATGGCTTCAAGAAATTTTTCTTGCTTGATTGCAAACGAGATTACTGATGTCCAAACAATGGCGAACACCCAAGCTTACCCCTTGTATTATTACGATGATTTGGGGAATCGCTATAACGCTATCAGCGGCTATGCGCTCAACCTCTTTAGGAGGCATTATAAAGATAATGCTATCACTGAAGAAGAGATTTTTTATTACATTTATGCGATTTTACACCATAAAGGCTATTTGGAAAAATACAAAAATTCCCTCGCCAAAGAAGCGCCGCGCGTCGCTTTGAGCGAAGATTTTAAAGAACTCTCTATTCTTGGCAAAGAATTAGGAGAGTTGCATTTGAACTATGAGAATGGGGAAATGCACACAAGCGTTAAATACACCACACTGATGAACGCAGAAGTGGAAGGCTATTATGATGTGGTTCAAATGAAAAAGGATAAAAAAGGGGATAGCATCATCTATAACCAAAATATCACCATCACTCAAATCCCTAAAAAAGCCTTTGACTATGTGGTGAATGGCAAAAGCGCGATTGACTGGGTGATCGAACGCTATTCAATCACTAAAGATAAAGACAGCTTGATTGAAAACAACCCAAACGATTACGCCGGCGGCAAATATATTTTTGAACTCCTTTGTAGGGTCATCAAACTCTCTGAAAAAAGCGTGGATTTGATAGAAAAGATTAGCGAAAAGAGATTTGAGTGAAAAACCAACAAAAAAAGAGTCAATAAAAAGGGTATAAGAGGGCGTGAAAACAAACGCTTTTTATGCCCCTTATCCCAAAATCCCCCCAAAAACAGAAAAAATCGCAGAGCCAAACCGCTAAAACCCCCTAGAAAATTTAAAATTTTAAGTTTTAGGGGTGTTTTTCTTAAGAATTTAGGTTTTTTATAGATTATTATGTTATTATTATACGAAATGTAGACTTTTAGAAGGAAAAATGTTGTATGAAAAAGTTTGTAGTGTTTAAAACGCTCTGTTTATCGGTAGTGTTAGGTAATAGTCTTTTGGCAGCAGAAGGTAGCACAGAAGTGCAAAAACAATTGGAAAAGCCAAAAGAGTATAAAGTAGTGAAAGGCGAGAAAAACGCTTGGTATTTGGGGATTAGCTATCAAGTCGGTCAGGCTTCACAAAGCGTCAAAAACCCTCCAAAGAGCAGTGAATTTAACTATCCTAAGTTCCCTGTGGGTAAAACCGACTATCTAGCCGTTATGCAAGGTTTAGGGCTTACTGTGGGTTATAAGCAGTTTTTTGGAGAGAAGAGATGGTTTGGTGCACGCTATTACGGCTTCATGGATTATGGGCATGCCGTATTTGGAGCGAACGCTTTGACATCAGATAATGGTGGGGTGTGTGAGCTTCACCAACCATGCGCGACCAAAGTAGGGACAATGGGCAATCTGTCTGACATGTTCACTTATGGTGTGGGTATTGACACTTTATACAATGTCATCAATAAAGAAGATGCGAGTTTTGGTTTCTTTTTTGGGGCTCAAATCGCGGGCAACTCTTGGGGTAATACGACAGGGGCCTTTTTGGAAACTAAAAGCCCTTATAAGCACACCTCCTATAGCCTTGATCCGGCGATTTTCCAGTTCCTTTTTAATTTAGGGATCCGCACCCATATTGGCCAGCATCAAGAATTTGACTTTGGCGTGAAGATTCCTACTATCAATGTTTATTATTTTAACCATGGGAATTTGAGCTTCACTTACCGCCGTCAATACAGCCTTTATGTAGGGTATCGTTACAATTTCTGATTTAAAACGCTTGTTTTTCTCTAATTGGATTTTCAATTAGAGTTTTCTTGCATAAACCACCGCTTTCTTTTGAAACATTTTTTAAAGTTTTTTGAAAATTAGAATTAAAATCTTTTTGATCATGTTATGATAGTTCAAAAATTTAACAAGGATTAAGCATGTTATATTCCTCTAAAATCCAATCCCTTTCAGAATCCACAACGATCGCTATCAGCACGCTCGCTAAAGAATTGAAATCGCAAGGAAAAGATATTTTAAGTTTTTCAGCGGGCGAGCCTGATTTTGACACCCCGCAAGCGATTAAAGATGCGGCTATAAAAGCCCTAAATGACGGCTTCACCAAATACACGCCGGTGGCTGGGATTCCTGAATTACTCAAAGCGATCGCTTTTAAATTGAAAAAAGAAAACAACTTGGATTATGAGCTGAGTGAAATTTTAGTGAGTAATGGCGCCAAGCAAAGCCTGTTCAATGCGATTCAGGCCTTAATAGGGGAGGGCGATGAGGTGATTATCCCTGTGCCTTTTTGGGTAACTTACCCTGAGCTTGTGAAATACAGCGGAGGGGTGAGTCAATTCATTCAAACCGATGAAAAAAGCCATTTTAAAATCACCCCCAAGCAGCTTAAAGACGCCTTAAGCCCCAAAACGAAAATGCTCATTCTCACCACCCCATCAAACCCTACCGGCATGCTTTATAGCAAGGCGGAATTAGAGGCTTTGGGCGAAGTTTTAAAAGACACTCCAATTTGGGTGCTTAGCGATGAAATTTATGAAAAGCTTGTTTATAAGGGGGAGTTTGTTTCTTGTGCGGCGGTGAGTGAAGAGATGAAAAAACGCACCATTACCATTAATGGCTTGAGCAAGTCAGTGGCGATGACAGGCTGGCGTATGGGCTATGCGGCGAGCAAGGATAAAAAATTAGTCAAATTGATGAATAACTTGCAAAGCCAATGCACTTCCAATATCAATTCTATCACGCAAATGGCTTCTATTGTGGCACTTGAGGGGTTGGTGGATAAGGAAATTGAAACGATGCGTCAGGCTTTTGAGAGGCGCTGTGATTTAGCCCATGCAAAAATCAATGCGATTGGAGGGTTGAATGCTTTAAAACCTGATGGGGCGTTTTATCTGTTTATCCATATTGGTAGCCTTTGTGGGGGGGATTCGATGCGATTTTGCCATGAGTTGTTAGAAAAAGAAGGCGTGGCGTTAGTGCCTGGAAAGGCTTTTGGATTGGAAGGCTATGTCCGTTTGTCTTTTGCATGCTCAGAAGAACAGATTGAAAAGGGGATTGAACGCATCGCTCGCTTTGTCAAATCAAAGGGATAAAAAATTGGTATTTAAAAAAGGGGGGACTTAATCTTGTTTGGAATTTGATATTGTGGTTAGTGGCATAGCGTGGTATAATGGTTGGATTTAAAAGTTTGAAAAGTGCAGTTTTCATAACTAAAATAGATTTTAAGGAATAATTATGGCAATAAGATTTGATCACAACAACAATAACTCTGATATGTGTTAATCAATATGTTGATATTCTTTATCAATGAATGAAGGCTCTTATATACTGATAGGCGTTTGAAAGAATAATCTAAAACCCCAATGAAACACCCCCTAGAAGAATTAAAAGACCCTGTAGAAAATCTTTTGCTATGGATTGGGCGCTTTTTGCGTTACAAATGCACGAGCCTGTCTAATTCCCAAGTGAAAGATCAAAACAAGGTTTTTGAATGCTTGAACGAATTCAATCATGCGTTCATCAATTCAAGCCAATTGGAAAAAGTTTGCAAAAAAGCCCGCAGTGCCGGATTACTAGGTATCAACACCTACGCATTGCCCCTACTCAAATTTTACGAATACGCTCAAAAGCTTTCTTTAAAATCGCTCAAAAGCATTGATGAAGTCATGTTGGCTGAATTTTTGAGTATTTATACCGGAGGTTTGAGTTTAGCCACTAAGAAAAATTACCGGATCGCTCTATTAGGGCTTTTTAGCTATATAGACAAGCAAAATCAAGATGAAAATGAAAAATCTTATATTTATAATATCACGCTTAAAAACATTAGCGGAGTCAATCAAAGCGCGGGCAACAAGCTCCCTACTCATTTAAATAATGAAGAATTAGAAAAATTTTTAGAGGGCATTGATAAAATAGAAATGTCCGCTAAAGTGCGTGCCAGAAACCGCCTGCTCATTAAAATCATCGTTTTTACAGGCATGCGTTCTAACGAAGCCTTACAGCTTAAAATAAAGGATTTTACTTTAGAAAATGGCTGTTACACGATTTTGATTAAAGGTAAGGGCGATAAATACAGAGCGGTGATGCTCAAAGCTTTCCACATTGAGAGCCTTTTAAAAGAATGGCTCATAGAAAGGGAATTGTATCCTGTTAAAAACGATTTATTGTTTTGCAACCAAAAAGGCAGTGCTTTAACGCAAGCGTATTTGTATAAGCAAGTGGAACGCATCATCAATTTTGCAGGACTCAGGCGAGAGAAAAATGGGGCGCACATGTTAAGGCATTCTTTTGCGACCTTGCTTTATCAAAAACGCCATGATTTGATTTTGGTTCAAGAAGCTTTGGGGCATGCGAGCTTGAATACGAGCAGGATTTACACGCATTTTGACAAAGAGCGTTTAAAAGAAGCGGCGAGCATTTGGGAAGAAAATTAAAACACCCCCCTACTCCCTTAAGAAAATCATTTTTACTATAAAACAACTAAAACCCCCATTTTTTAATAAATCAAAGAGTTTTTAGCTCGCTCATTTAAAATTTTGCTTTCAAATTCTAACAGCCACTTTTTGACTTCTATGCCCCCATTATACCCCCCTAAAGCACCATTTTTACGCACCACTCTATGACAAGGCACGATCAAAGAAATAGGGTTATTGCGGTTAGCGTTGCCAATCGCTCTGCACGATTTAGGGTTATTAATGAGCTTTGCGATTTCATCGTAACTTTTTGTTTTACCATAAGGGATAGTTAATAACGCAGACCAAACTTGTTTTTGAAAAAAAGTCCCTATCAAATCCAAAGGCGTATCAAATTCAAAAAGTTGTCCCAAGAAATAACGCTCCAAGGCTTGAACGCTGAGTTTTAATGGGGTATTCATAGGGGTGTGATGAGAAAAATTGGCCGCATCAAAATCCAACCTTAATAAATGGCTCTCATTAGTGCACAAATGCAAATACTCTAAAGGGAAACTCTTAGGGGTCTTAAAATAGTAGTGGTATAAAACCATCAATTAAAAAAAGAGTTTGTATAAAATAATCAACAGCGACAAACCATACACCCCCAAAATCAAAGCTTTATGCATTTTTTCATTCAAAAGCCCCATGATCCATTTAATCCCAATGCTCACGCCCATAACAGAGCCTAAGCCCACAATCGCCCCTGCTAAGAGCACTTCTTTATTGATGATGTGGTGATAGATTAAAGAAAAAGCTCCTGAAATAGAAGAAAACAGAATAAAAAATAACCCCAACGCCACGCATTTTTTAGAATCATACCCTAAAAAATAATGCATCAAAGGCACCATGAGCATCCCCCCACCAATCCCTAAAGTGATGGCAAAAAACCCTGTGAGCGCGCCAATTAAAAATAATTTTAAACCTTGCAAATGATAGCGTTTAGTATCCGCTATCAAATCTTTTTTTTTGGGTTTCACAACAAATTGGATCATAGAATACACAACTAAAAGCGCGAAAATAACCATTAAAATTTTACTGGAAACGATTTTTAAAACAAATCCGCTAAAACTCGCCCCTATCAGCCCCCCTGCCCCTATCAACAAGCCTAAAGAAAAATCAAGCGACTTTTTTTTGAAATTCAAAACAGATCCCACGAACGATGAAAGCGCCATTTGCAAAATGGAAATCCCAATGGATTCTTCAAAAGAATGCCCGGTTGCGAGCATGATAGGGACAATGATCAACCCCCCACCAATGCCAAAAATCCCAGATAGAATGCCAGTAAAAAGCCCTATCGCTATGTATAACACATAAATATCCATAAAAACCCTTAAAAAAGTAAAACCCCTCTTAAAAGAAAATTAAAAATAACCCTATTCTAATCAAACACCAATAACCAAACCCCCTAAACAACGCTTTTAAAAGTGATGCTTTTATTGGTCTGTTTTGTTTTTGCAACACAAAACATGCGAATCTTCATTGGGTTCGCTGACTGAAAGGTTTCTTAATTCATAAGCCAGTTTGATAGACGCCGTAGCGTCATCCAAGCCAAACCCCCCTTGAGCTAAAATCTGTTTGTAGCTTTCTATATACAGGTTATCAAAGCTCTGCGTGAGATTGACTTCTTCGCCCTCTAGGATCATTTTATGATAAACTTTTTCTTTAGCCACTCCCATGTGTTCTGGATTGATGGAAAAAAACCATCTTATTTTGGCATGCTCTAAAAAGAGTATCCCGCACACGCAATCAGGCTCTTCTCTATTGATAACCTTGTCTTTAACGCCTCCAAACAAATACAATAAAGTGTCAAAAATATTCACTCCCATTTGAGTGGCTAACCCCCCGCTCCTATTCACATCCGCTCGCCATGAAGAAAAATACCATTTCCCTTGAACGCTGATATAAGTGAGCGTGATGTCAAACACCTTGCTAGGGTTTTTGTCTAATTCGCTCTTGATTTTTTCTTTCAAAGCCAGCGTGTCGCAATGCAAGCGTAAGGGTAAAAGACTAAATACCCTTTTTTGGTGTTTCACCTCCAAATCTTTCAATTCTTGTATTTCGCCAGGGTCTAAAACTAAGGGTTTTTCACAAATCACATGCATGCCGTTTCTTAACCCGAAACGGATGTGATCAAAATGCGTGTGCGTGGGCGTGCAAACACTCAAATAGTTGATTTCTTTACCCATAGCCTTAGATTGCTCTAAATGCTTTTCAAAATCTTCAATGTTTGTAAAAAACTCTGATTGCGGAAAATACTCATCTAAAACCCCCACGCTATCATGAACATCAAAAGAGCAATCCAAAAAATGCCCAGTATCTCTAATCGCTTGCAAGTGCTTGGGAGCGATAAACCCCCCTGAACCAATCATCGCAAAAAGCATTCATCTTCCTTAAATCATTTTGAATCTCATTTTAGCAAAGATTAGCTTATTTAAGCTTATATTATTGGCAATTAAAACACTCCACCGATCGATCCAACACGCTTTTTTCATCTATGCTAGGGCTTTCGCTGCGCAAATAATAAGTGGATTTGAGTCCTAATTTCCAAGCGAGCGTGTAGATTTCATGCAAGGTTTTACCGCTAGCGTTTTCTATGCGTAAAAACACATTAATGCTTTGGCCTTGATCGATCCATTTTTGGCGCACGGCCGCTGCTTTAATTAAATCTTTAGCGTCAATATCATAAGCCGATGTGTAAAAATTCCAAGTTTCTACGCTCAAATTAGGCACTACCACAGGAATTAGCCCGCTCAAATTTTCTTCAAACCATTTTTTCTTATAAATGGGTTCAATCGTTTGGGTTGTGCCTACTAAAATAGAAATGGAGCTTGTGGGAGCGATCGCCATTAAATAGCCATTACGCATGCCATTAGTTTTGACTTTTTCCCTCAAACCTTGCCAATCGCAAGCATGATTAAAAAGCCCTTTTTCGGTGAGCTTTAAGGCTTCATTGTTGGCTTTATCAATAGGGAAAATCCCCTTACTCCATTCTGAATTTTCAAAATCCTTATAAACCCCTTTTTCTTTCGCTAGATTCGCGCTCGTGTCAATCGCATGGTAGCTGATTTGCTCCATTAAAGCGTCAATTTTTTCTAAATGCTCTTTAGACCCCCAAGCGATTTGGTGTTCTGCGAGCATTTGCGCTTCACCCATAACCCCTAACCCTATGGCTCTATTTTGTAAATTAGTGGCTTTGACTTTGCGGTTAGGGTAGAAATTCAAATCAATCACATTGTCTAAAAGCCTAACCATGATCGGCACAACCCTTTTAATGTCTTCTTCAGTGTTGATTTTGCTTAAATTGATGCTCGCCAGATTGCACACCGCCGTTTGCCCGTCTTTAGCGACTTTAGTAGCGATATAGATTGGCTTACCCTTTAGAATATCCGTGCTAGTGAGCTTGTTAGCGCATTTAGTGATATTACTATCTGTCGTTACCAACTCTTTTTCTTCAAAAAACTCTATGGTGCCATCGGTGTATTCTATTTGCATGTAGTAGTGGTTAGGCGCGGTGTTTTGAAAAATCTCCGTGCATAGATTGCTGGATCGAATGATTCCTGCATGAGCGTTTGGGTTGCACCGATTGGCGTTATCTTTAAAGGCTAAGAAAGGCAAGCCGGCTTCAAAATAATTCATTAAGATTTTTTTCCATAAATCTTTAGCGTTGATGTATTCTTTAATGATTTTGGGATCTTTTTCATACTCTAAATAGCGTTTTTCAAAATCCTGCCCATAAAGCTCAGTCAAATCCTTACACTCATAAGGGTCAAACAAAGTCCACATCGCGTCTTCTAAAACCCTTTTCATAAACAAATCGCACACCCAAATGGCCGGGAACAAATCATGCGCTCTTCGCCTTTCATCGCCGCTATTTTTCCTTAAATCAATGAACTCCATCACATCAATGTGCCAGATTTCCAAATACACCGCAATCGCGCCCTTTCGTGTGCCTAATTGATCAACCGCAATCGCCACATCATTAGCGATTTTTAAAAACGGGATCGTGCCTGCGCTCGCATTTTTATGCCCATCAATATAACTCCCAATAGAACGCACCAAAGAAAAATCCCAGCCAATCCCTCCGCCGTATTTGGACAATAGCGCCATTTCCTTATAGCTGTCAAAAATCCCCTCAATGTTATCCGGCGTGCTGCCAATATAGCATGAGCTTAATTGGTGCTTGGTGGTGCGCGCGTTCGCTAGAGTGGGGGTTGCACACATCGCTTCAAACTTGCTTAAAACTTCATAAAATTCTAAGGCGATTTTATTAGGTTCTTGTTCGTTTTGCGCCAAAAACATCGCAATGCTCATAAACATGTGTTGGGGCAATTCAATAGGGTGATTGTTAGCGTCTTTTAACAAATAGCGATCATACAAGGTTTTAATCCCCAAATAATTGAATTGGAAATCCCTTTCAGGCTTGATCTGGCTATTTAAAAACTCTAGATCAAATTTTTCCTTAAAGCCCTTAAGGATGCGGCCCTTTTCTTCAGCGTTTTCAAAATACTCTTTCAAATGCCTATACCCTGTAAAACCGCTTACTTTATGGTATAAATCATACAAAAAAAGCCTTGAGGCGACAAAGCTCCAATTAGGCGTGCCAATATCTATCTTATCCACAGCGGTTTTAATCAAAGTTTGTTGGATTTCTTCAGTAGTGATCTTGTCCCTGAATTGCAACCTCGCATCCACTTCCAGCTCACTTTGGCTCACGCCCTCTAAATTGTCCGTAGCGTCCTTAGTGTATTTTTGGATTTTGGTAATGTCCAAAGGCTCAATGCGCCCGTTTCGTTTAACCACCGTAATCAAAATTTTTCCTTTAAATCAAATCGTTTTCTTTTAAATTTGGCATTGTATCAATAAAAAACTTAAGAAAAAGAAAAGTTCAAGTTGGATTTGTTCTATTAATGAAAATGAGTTTTAAAGTTTCTTTAATTTTTTTACTCCCCCTCCATTTAATGCTATTTGAGTTAAATCACCACCCCCATTTAGCGCAAAGCTTAAGAAAACCTTGAAACCCTAAAATGACCAAACCCTCTACAAGGAGATTGCTAGGATGCCCACAATACGCCGAAATTTCATGCATAGCGATAATAAAGGGTATCGTTAAAAGCATCACATAAAAATCCCTTAGCCTTGCTCCTAACACAGCGTCATAAAACGCACCAAAAAACCTAGCCTTAAAAATGGCTTTAAAAAACTTGGGGAATCCTTGCCAAGTTTCAATCATTAAATAACCTACCGACCTGCCTTTAGGATTAAACAAGAGATTAGACAACAAAGCCGCTATTAGACCCACTAACCACACATAATAGCTGTATTTAGGGTCAAAAAGCGGATCGCTAGCTGAACCATTTATGTCATAAAAAATCCTAGTGGTTATGGAGATACATCCTCCATAGACTAGAGCCATTGCCCATCGATATTCCAAATCGCTCAAACGCTCTTTTGAGCCATTCAAGTTCTCTTTTGTAGTATCCATGTTATTTCCTCCCCCCCCATCACCTTGGATCATTTAAGATCACCAAGCATGCCCAAAACTATAGCCGTAATCATAAAGATCACGGATAGGTTCTCTTGGGGCTTGTGGCTCTCTAGTCTGAGGCTCTCTAGTTTGAGGCTCTCTATCAACGCCACGGATATAATCTTCTACCCTATCGCCTACTTCAGACCCAATATATCCTCCTATTGCACCACCAACAAATCCGCCCATTTTATCACCAACAAAACCCCCAACACCACCCCCTATAAATTTGCCTAATTCACCCCTTGCCTCTATTTTAGGACCAGCTATAGCCACATTAGCCATTGCACCGCATAAAACCACTACACAACTAAATGCTTTTAATCCACTCATAACAAATCCTTTCATAAATTGAGATTCAAAAATTGAGACTCAAGGCATGTTTGGCACACCTTGATAAGAATATTTATACCACAATCGCATTAAGAGAATTGTTATAGATCGGCAAAAGATCACAAGAAGCTCAATAAGTGTTTTATTTATTCACAAATTATTAGGATTAAGGTAAATCGTTATTTAAAAATACGCTCAATAAAGTTTTAAAACAGCAATTCTTTTCAAGCTCTTTAAGATTTCTTAAAAAACTTAAAATACCCGTTTTCAATGTTAGTTTGAGGGGCGCGTGAAAGGCTCAACGAACCACTAGGAATGTCTTTAGTGATGGTGGTGCCGCTGCCAATTAAAACATTAGAGCCGATATTTATAGGGGCGACTAGCTGGCTATCGCTCCCTATAAAGACATTTTCACCGATGATCGTTTGGTGTTTCTTTTTACCATCGTAATTGCAAGTGATCACGCCAGCCCCTATATTTGTGTTTTTCCCTATCTCGCAATCCCCTAAATAGCTCAAATGCCCCGCTTTAGCACCTTGGAGTTTAGCGTTTTTAGTCTCTACAAAATTCCCCACATGGCTATCACAAATCACGCTTTTAGGGCGCGCATGGGCAAACGGCCCCACACTGCTATTAATAATTTGACTCTCTTCTATCACGCTATAAGCCTTAATGCGCGCGTTTTCTATCAAGCAATTCCCACTCAAACGCACCCCTTGCTCTAAAACGCACTCCCCCTTAAAACTCACGCCTTTTTCTAAATAAATGCTCTTTGGTAATTGCATCATCACCCCCAAGTCCATGGCGTTTTTTCGCAGTCTTTCTAACATGATTTCTTCAGCCTTCGCTCTTTCTGTTTGGCTATTCACCCCTAAAAAACACTCTTCTTCTAAAAAAATAGCGTCAATTTTTTCATTTTCATTGATGCCTAGGGCGATCAAATCCGTGAGGTAGTATTCTTTTTGGGCGTTTTGGTCATTAAGCTTGAGCAAGTATCTTTCTAAAAACTTTCTTTCAAAAAAATACACGCCAGCGTTCACGCTTTTAATTTTTTTTTCTTCATCATTAGCGTCCTTTTCTTCTACAATCTTTTTAGCCTGGTGGTTTTCTAAAACAACGCGCCCATAACCTTTAGGGTCAGCTAAATGCAGTAAGCCTATGGCGTTATTCTGGCTTTCTAATAAGGGGGTGAGGGCGTCTTTAGTGATTAAGGGCATGTCCGCATTCAAAATCAAAACCCGCTCATGTTTCGTAGAAATAGGCGTTTTATCTTTTTGCATGATGGCCCCACCTGTCCCTGAATATTTTTCCACGATTTGAGCGTGAAAAATAACGCCCTTAAAACGCTTTGACACCGCTTCTTTAATGCGTTCTTGTTGATGGTGTAAGACAAGATGCACATCATCACTGATTGAAAAAGCCACTTCTAAAATGTAAAACAGCATAGGCTCTCCGCAAATCGTGTGTAAAGTCTTAGGTAGACTAGAGTGCATGCGAGTGCCTTTGCCAGCGGCTAGTATGATGACAGAAAGCATTAAAATCCTTCAATTTATGGGGTTATTTTAGGGAATTTTAACATGCCTTATCTTATAATTTGACTTCGTTTCATCAAAGATTTAAGGCTAGAATTTTGCGTTTTTTCATTTTTTTCATTCTCATTTGCCCTTTAATGAGCGCTGATAGCGCTTTGCCTAGCGTCAATCTCTCTTTAAACGCTCCTAATGATCCTAAACAGCTCGTAACCACCCTTAATGTCATTGCCTTACTCACGCTTTTAGTTTTAGCCCCATCGTTGATTTTAGTGATGACGAGTTTCACCCGCTTGATCGTGGTGTTTTCTTTTTTAAGGACCGCTTTAGGCACGCAACAAACCCCACCCACTCAAATTTTAGTCTCGCTCTCTTTGATATTGACTTTTTTTATCATGGAACCTAGCTTGAAAAAGGCTTATGATACAGGGATCAAGCCTTATATGGATAAAAAGATTTCTTACACCGAAGCGTTTGAAAAAAGCGCTCTGCCTTTCAAGAAATTCATGCTTAAAAACACACGAGAAAAGGATTTAGCCCTTTTTTTTAGGATTAGGAATTTGCCTAACCCTAAAACCCCTGATGATGTGAGCTTGAGCGTTTTAATCCCGGCGTTTATGATAAGCGAATTGAAAACAGCGTTTCAAATCGGCTTTTTACTCTACTTGCCTTTTTTGGTGATTGATATGGTCATCAGTTCTATTTTAATGGCGATGGGCATGATGATGCTCCCGCCTGTAATGATTTCTCTGCCTTTTAAAATTTTAGTGTTTATTCTGGTGGATGGGTTTAATTTATTGACCGAAAATTTAGTGGCGAGTTTTAAAATGGTTTGATATTAAAAACATTCAAGCCATAAAAGGATAGCTTGAAATTAATTTAAAACTCATAATTCAAATACGCTGTAATGGATCTCCCTGGTGCTGGCTCTCTCCCTGTAGGGCTTGTGCCAATCCCCCTAAAATAATACTTCATGTTAAAAAGGTTATTGATTTGCAAACTCCCTGTGATTTTATGCCTACCGCTTTGCCATAAAACGGAGCTTACTTGGACATTCAACACAAAATACAAGGGCAATAACCCCACTGAATTACAACCATACTCTAACCCCCCTGTGTATTCTGGGTTTAAGGGCAGACACACGGTTTGATCTTTGGCCTGATTGAGCATAGAACTATAAGCGCGACTATAAAAATAGCTACTGATTCCAAAAGTCGTGTGCTTGTAAGTATACATCATGTCAAATATAAATTGGTTAGGGCTCACATAAGGCAAACGCTTCCCTTTAATATCAAAGGGTTTATTGACAATGCCTGTAAAATAATAAGCAATATCATCAGCGTTAGAAGTGATGCGCGCATCAATATAAGTGTAAGCCACATGAAATTGCAAACCCCTAATCGGCGCGTAATACAATTCTAATTCCACCCCTTGACTCCTAGCATTCACAGGCTGTGGACTATAGCCTCCCGCATAGTAACGATTGGCAAAAATCACAAAATAATTGGTGTTAAAGCTCAATAGATTTTTATAACTATAGCGTTGCCCCACTTCAATTTCATTGAAAATTTGGTTGTAATTAGTCCTAGTAATGCCTACCATTGTGTGTTGTGGGGGGATAAAACTGCGGCGGTAGTTCGCATACCATATCCAATTTTCCATAGGTTTATAGCCAATGTTAAGGGCGGGACTCCATTCGTTTTGACGCTGTTTTTTACTGGTCCATACGGAAAAATCGTTCTTTTCTGGCTCTTTGTTATCGTAGTTTAAAAAGGTGTATCTAAGCCCTGGAGTTATCACCAATTTAGAATCAAAAAGTTCTATTTTATCGCTCAACCATACCGCTGTATAGTTGTTAAACATTTCTTGATTGTTACTAGGCTTTTTAGAAAGAACATATGGGGGCATATGGCACACCCCATCAATAATATCTGATTTTTCGCATGTGCTTTGATCGGATCTAATGAACATGTCCATCGTCATAAAACGCATGCCCACGTTAAAAGTTTGCTTAACTTTATTGGTATTGACGACTAAGTTCAAATTAGGCTCAAAAGCGTTCATCACATAACGCCTTAAATGATCAAAAATAAAAAATCCTGGATAATTTTGATTGGTATAAACAGGGCCTAATTTAGGATTGGTATTGACATTTAAATAGTTAGAATCAAATTTAAAATCCCTTGACATGTCATGCCCATAGTAACTGAAAGTGAAATCCCCCCCTACCCTATCCGTGTCCCCAAAAAAGTTTTGATACACAGCTCCCCATCGCTTCGCTCTCCCGCTTTTATCGTTGTTAGGGCGGTTGTTTTGAAAACGATTTTCATTATAGGCAGCTATACCTAAAGACCCAGGGTCTGTTAAAAAATAGCTGTAATATTGAAAAAAAGCAGTGATTTTATTACTATCATTAATTTGATACAACGAATCTAGCAAGTAGTTTTGAATGTTGGTAGGGCTGTTGTATCTAAACCCTTGCCCTTTGAGCCAATTGACTTGAGCTTGGATTCCAAAATGCTTATTCATCATGCCCCCTGTTCTTAAATAGGTGTTAAAAAGCATGTTATTAACTAAGCTTTTGTCAATGTTTTTAGAATTTTGATTGAAAAACCCCCCATTTTCAGATTTGCCCCAAAAAGTGGTCCTCTCGCTCACCTGACTTTCCCACTTGGTAGGAATGCCTTTGGTGATAATGTTGATCACACCGCCAAAAGCGTTAGGGCCATAACGCACGCTCTCCCCACCCTTAGTTACGCTGATTCTATCCACAGATTGAAAGGTTACAGGAAAAATAACCGTGCCAATTTCAACATAGGGCGCGACATAAATAGGAATCCCATTGACTAGAATCATTCCCGTATTAGAATGCCCTGGGCCTCCCGCACCAAACCCCCTAATGGAAATGCTAGGCACAGCTCCAATACCGGTAGAGTTTCTAATATGCACGCCTGGCACATTTTGTAAAGCTTCTTCAATGCTTTGATTCGCGCTTTTAGTGAGCTGTTTGTTAGAAATCACCGTGCGAGAACCCATATAGTTTCTAACTTCCTTGCTCCTCCAGCTTAAAGGCGCTTCTTTATCGTTAGCCACCCCTGAAGCTTCTACCCTTTCCAAATTGTGGGTTTTTACAGCATGCGCGCTATGACTCAAAACAGCCAAAGAGACTAAAATCCTTTTCATTTACCACCTTTTATGAAAAATGTTCTTTTTTACAACAAGGTGAAATTTATAATAACTATTATTAGTTTTAGCTTAAATTTTTAAAAAATTATTATTTAGATAATATTAATGACTTTTTTATCAAAAATACCGATTAATGCGAATGTTTATAGAAAAGATTAGGATATAAAGAAAAATAAAAATTTTTTAATATTTCTAATGAGGTGAATTTTAAACGGACAAAGGGTTTTTAAACCCTTTTATGGCTAGCCTTTTTAAACCAAAATTTGAGTCGCATAAAAAGCTATCAAGGAAAACGCATACGCCACAACGGTTGTGAAGATGAATAAATACGCCACAAACTTTATCCCCCCAGCTTCCCTACCAAAAGTAATGGTCGCTGCAAAACAAGGGATATAAAACATCACAAACACGATAAAAGCGATCCCGCTTGGCACGCTGACTTCTTTTCTTAAGATCCCTCTAAAAGCGTCAGATTTTTCATTTTGATCCCCTAAAGAAAACAACACACCCAAAGTAGAAACCACCACCTCTTTAGCCATAAATCCGGTTACAAGCGACACACTCAAACGCCAATCAAAATCCATAGGGCTAAAGACTTTTTCTAAATACGCCCCACCTCTTCCTACAATGCTGTTTTTTAAATTCTTTTTATCCAATTCTGCTTTTAATTCTTTTAATTTTTCTTCTTTGGCTTCGCTTGAAAGAGTGGTATCCTTATTGACCAATAAGCTTTCTTGTTTATAAGTTTTCATAGCCGCATCGCTTTTAGGGTATTGAGACATAAACCAGATTAAAATCGCTCCCACTAAAATGTAAGTCCCGGCTTTTTTTAGGTAGGAAAGCGATTTGGTGTAGATACTGAAATAGACCATTCTCCAACTGGGAAAGCGGTATTTGGGCATTTCCATGATAAAAGATTCGGTTTGTCCTTTAAACACGCTTAATTTGAGTAATTTGGCCATCACTAACGCCACAACCGCCCCCAAAATATAAATACAAAACAGCACAAACCCCGCGCTAGAAGAAGGGAAAAACGATCCTACAAACAGCACATAAATAGGCAGCCTTGCCGAGCAGCTCATAAAGCCGATCACAAAAAGCGTGATCAGTCGTTCGTTATAGTTTTGTAAGGTTCTTGTCGCCATGTAGGCTGGCACTGAGCAGCCAAAACCGGTGATTAAAGGGATAAAACTCTTCCCATGCAAGCCAAATTTATGCAAGATCCCATCCAATAAAAACGCTACCCTACTCATATAGCCTGTCGTCTCTAGTAAAGAAATCCCAAAATACAACACCACAATTAAAGGCAAGAATGAAACCGTCGCTCCCACTCCCCCAATAATGCCATCGCCCACTAAAGACGCTAAATCTTCATTAGCCACATTTTCTTTAACGCTATCGCTCAAAAATTTAAACCCTTCTTCAAGCGCTTTTTGCACTCCCCCTCCTATTAAAAAGCTCAAAGAAAAGATGATAAACATAAACCCTAAAAAAATGAAAATCCCATAACGCGGGTGCATTAAAATCTTATCAATCTTATAAGTGTGTTCAAAACTCGCATTTTGTTTGTTTTCACTGATCACTGATTTAGCGATTCTTTGAGCGCTCTGGCTGTATTTTAAAGACTCCTTGAAGCTTTGAGACGGGACTTTGATGCTTTCATTATTTGTAGTGTTTTGAGAATAAAGCCTGACAATTTCATCTAATAAAAGCTCGGTGTTCAAGCGATCTTCTTTGGATCTTGCGCTTGTAGGCACGCACACAATCCCTAATTCTTGAGAAAGCTTTTCTGTATTGATTTTAATGCCTTCTTTCTTGGCTTCATCCCACATGTTGAGCGCAAGTAGCATTTTTTTATTCGTGTCTAATAGCTGCGCGCTTAAGGCTAAATTACGCTCTAAATTGGTGGAATCCACCACATTGAGAATGAGATCGTATTGCCCTTTTTCTAAAAAATCTTTAGTAACCTTTTCTTCAGTGGTGAAGTCATTGAGCGCGTAAGTGCCTGGTAAATCAATGATAGTGATTTGATGCTCTTTGTGGATCAAGCCCACTTCCATTTTATCCACGGTAACCCCGGCAAAATTCCCCACTTTCAAATGGGCGTTGCTCAAAGCGTTGATGAGAGACGATTTCCCCACATTAGGTTGGCCCACAAGAGCGATAGTGATTTCTTTCACTTCCAATTCTCCAAATAAGTTTTTTTAATTTTTAGTTATATCGTTTTTAGATTAAAAGTTAGCACTATAGCGCTATAAGACTAATTGTTATATAATAAAAGCGAGACAAGAATGTTAAAATGCGAAAGGAGCGTGTAATGTTGTGCGTGTTTGATATAGAAACCATTCCTAGCGTGAGCTTGTGTAAAGAGCATTTCCAATTAGAAGAAAATGATGCGCTAAAAATCTGTGAATTAAGTTTTGAAAAGCAAAAAGAAAAAAGCGGGAGCGAGTTTTTGCCCCTTTATTTGCATGAAATTGTCTCTATTGCAGCAGTCATTGGCGATGATTACGGGCAGTTTGTCAAAGTGGGGAATTTTGGGCAAAAACACGAGAATAAAGAGGATTTTACAAGCGAAAAAGAGCTTTTAGAAGATTTTTTTAGATACTTTAACGAAAAGCAACCGCGCCTAATAAGCTTCAATGGCAGAGGCTTTGATATGCCTCTACTCACGCTCAAAGCCCTTAAATACAATTTAACTTTAGACGCTTTTTACAACCAAGAAAACAAATGGGAAAATTATCGCGCGCGTTATAGCGAGCAGTTTCATTTGGATTTGATGGATAGCTTGAGCCATTATGGATCCGTTAGGGGGTTGAATCTAAATGGCATTTGCTCTATGACGAATATTCCTGGTAAATTTGATGTGAGCGGGGATTTAGTGCATGCGATTTATTACAACCCTAATAGAAGCCAAAAGGAGAAAAAAGAGATTATTGATAGCTATTGCCAGAGCGATGTGCTTAACACTTACTGGCTTTTTTTAAAATACGAAGTGTTAAAAGGGGCTTTAAATAAGGAGCAATACCTTGGGCTATTGAATGATTTTTTAGCCAAATTCCCTAAGGAAAAATCCTATTCAAGCGTTTTTATTAACGCTTTAGAGAAAGAAATTAGGGAGTTTGCTTGAAGTTTTATAATTGTATAAACAATCTATCTAATATTTTTAATAAAGAGTCTTTTATGCCTACAATATCAAAAAATAAACCATATAGTTTTATTAAAAACCTTGAGTTTTACACAATTAAACGCATTAAGGATATGGGATCTCACCCTAGCGAAGACCATTTAAATAAATTGCTAGAATTGTTTAAACAAGATTTAAGTATTGATCTAAAAAGAGAGATAGCAAGCTCTATTGGTAGGCAACTTGATGATGATATTATTTATAATTTTTTAAAGCAAGAAGCTTTTAAAGAACATTACATGGAAGTTGTTTATCAATTTTTACGCACTGCTTTATATAAATCTAAGGATATGCGATTCGCAAAATTATGCGATGACTTGTTGCAATACTATCAAAATGAAAACATGCAAAAAATGAAACAATACTATGACTATCGCCATACCAAAAAACTACCTTTAAAAATTATAGAGAATATTATTAAAAAACCTTCTTTATTAATTGGGGATAATGCACAAACGCTCAATAAAATCGTTCCTAATTCTATCAATCTTATTTTTACTTCACCACCCTACTATAATGCTAGAATTTATAGTGATTATAAAAATTACAAAGATTATCTAAATGCCATGTCTCAAAGTTTAAAAGCTTGTTTTAGAGTGTTAGAAGAGGGGCGTTTTATTATCATTAATGTTTCACCTGTGATTACCAAGAGAGCTGGGCGTGAGTTTGAAAGTGTGCGTTATCCTATTCATTTTGATTTCCATCAAATTTTAATTGACAATGGATTTTACTTTGTAGATGAAATCCTATGGATTAAACCTGATTTTAGCGTGCCTAATCGTATTGGAGGATATTTACAAAATAAAAAACCTTTAGGATACAAGCCTAATTGTGTGAGTGAAAGTTTGTTAGTTTATCGTAAAAAAGCCCCTTTTCTACTAGATAAAAATATTAAAATAGCTGAAAAACGATTAAAACCAAGCAAACAAAATAATACTTTATTTGGAAAAAAAGAATTGCCTATAGAAACTACCAATTGTTGGTATATTACTCCAAAGTCTAGTAAAGACCATCCGGCTGTATTCCCTGAAAGTCTTTGTGAAAGAGTGCTAAATTACTACTCTTTTGAAAATGAAGTTGTATGCGACCCTTTTGCCGGTAGTGGTACTTTTGGAATGGTTGCAAAATCTATGGGGCGTATTCCTTTATTATGTGAACAGCATCCAAAATATGCTCAAAATCTAATCAAACTTGGTTTTAAGGAAATCTAAAAATGAATTTTAATGAATTAGCTTTAAATCATACGATTGATTTACTCTTAAAAGGAAAAGATTATAGAGAAGTAGTTTTAAACACTATTAACACAGAGTTTTTAGATTTTGCTATATCTTTTTTTAAAGATATTATTTACGCAAAAATGCATGATAAATCTATAGATTTTAGTTGGTATCAGCAATATGTTTTGGATAATAAAGATCCAAAAGATATAGCCATTCTGTGTGGAACCAATATCAAAACCATTTTTAATACTTATGGGACTTCTACTAAAGAAGTTGTTTTAGATATTGCACAAAATAATTTAAAATATCTATATGAAATATTGCAGAACTTAGAAAACAACAATATGGCAGATTTAGGTATCAATATTAAAATTACCTATAAGGATATTAGTGTTAATTTAGACTTAAAAGAAAGCTTGCTTGTTATTAATGCCTTAGCAACCAAGAAAATTGCTTTGAGAGGAAGTGCATATTCTATGATAGGTAAAAGAATTGAAAAGCCTTTAATGTTAGAATTGTGTAAGCGTTGCTGTATTTCAGAAAGTCATATTGATGCAACTAATTTTAAGAAAGACAAAAAATTGGAGTATGATAGAGAAGTAGATTTTAAACTTTATAATAAGGATAGGAGTAGAGTTTATAGAGTAGAAGTTAAATTAATGAGTAAAGGCAATCCCGAAAGTGCTGATGCGGTCATTGCAAGAGATACAGATATTTTTATAGTTTATACCCTAAGCGAACAGAATAAACAACAGCTTGAAAATTTAAATATTGTTTATTTAGAACTAAAAAATAATTCCAATATTCTATTAGATTTTAAAAAACTCTGTAAGCGTTTAGATATACCATTGATAAATCATGTATGACAAACTTATACTCTATTATTTAAGGTGTTGTGAATTTTAGAAAAACTATCTATTGGAATTTTTCAAAAACCCCTAAAAATATTTTTTATGATTGTTGGAAAATTACCGTGCGCGTTATAGCGAGCAGTTTCATTTGGATTTGATGGATAGCTTGAGCCATTATGGATCCGTTAGGGGGTTGAATCTAAATGGCATTTGCTCTATGACGAATATACCTGGTAAGTTTGATGTGAGCGGGGATTTAGTGCATGCGATTTATTACAACCCACATTTAAGCCAAAAGGAGAAAAAAGAGATTATTGATAGCTATTGCCAAAGCGATGTGCTTAACACTTACTGGCTTTTTTTAAAATACGAAGTGTTGAAAGGGGCTTTAAATAAGGAACAATACCTTGGGCTATTGAATGATTTTTTAGCCAAATTCCCTAAGGAAAAATCCTATTCAAGCGTTTTTATTAACGCTTTAGAAAAAGAGATTAGGGAGTTTGCTTAAAATTCTATTAAAACCCTGAAACTAGGCAAAGACTGCTTAGAAAGAAATTTTTTAAAGTGTTAGAGAAACATGAGCCTAAAGTGCATATCTGCTTGATTTTAGGTCCACACTTGAAGCTGTATTGTGCAATAATCATTGAACGATAAGAATAATATTTTTGAGAAAAAAATAAACGGATCTCCCTCAATCCAAAACAAAACCTAAAACAAAATCCAACCTGTTAGGGTGTCAATCACCTAAAAGTGATACTATGACTGATAAATCAACTTAAAGGCAAAGACATGAATGAAGTGGTTATAGTGGCAGCAAAACGAAGTGCAGTGGGGAGTTTTTTAGGCTCTCTAAAGAGCGTTGGTGCTAGAGAAATGGGTGTTTGCGTGCTTAAAGACGCTTTGAATGCAAGCGGCCTTAAGCCTAGTGATGTGGATTCCGTCATTTTAGGCAATGTTTTAGGTGCTGGTTTGGGTCAAAATATCGCCAGGCAGATCCAACTGGACGCCGGCATCCCTAATGACAAAAACGCTTTTAGCGTCAATATGGTTTGTGGATCGTCTATGAAAGCCATTCAATTAGCGCATGACAGCATCATGCTTGGGCGCGATGAGGTGGTGGTGTGCGGTGGCGTGGAAAACATGAGTGCAGCACCTTATTTGTCGTTTGACATGCGAGAGGGGAAAAGAATGGGGAATGCGAACATGATAGACTCCATGATCCATGATGGATTGTGGGATGCGTTCAATGATTACCACATGGGGATCACCGCTGATAATGTCGCTCAAGCATACCACATCAGCCGAGAAGAGCAAGATAATTTCGCGCTCCAATCGCAACTCAAAGCAAGAGCCGCCATTAATGCAAAGAAATTCCAAGAAGAAATCACGCCTATTGAAATAGCGAATAAAAAAGGCGTGGTGGTTTTTAAAGAAGACGAATACCCTAGAGACACGACTCTAGAATCCCTTGCAAAGCTCAAACCCGCTTTCAAAAAAGACGGCTCGGTAACGGCAGGGAATTCATCAGGGATCAATGATGGCGCGAGTATTATCATTTTATCCCACTAGCACGAAAAACTCCGTCCTTTAGGGCGGAGATGTAAGTGCTTAGCCGTTAGGTATTTGAATGTAATTCTACCTAATCCATTCGCTTTTTAGCGCATTCTATTAAAAATCAAAGTT
>NZ_JACTAX010000015.1:0-24855 GCF_014496485.1 Helicobacter pylori
ATTAGCCGATAATCTTGGTAACTATGGACTACGAGATGAGGGCGATGAGGATTTAGCCGATAAAAACGAGGGCGAGGCTGAAAATTTAGAAAACTAAACCCCCCCATGTGGGGTGGCTCTTTTTTTTGATCTTTTATTTTTCTTTTTTCATTCTCTCTAATTTGTCCGTTTAATTTGGAAAGGCTTTAATCTTAAAACCCTATCTTTGCGTGTTATTTCGCATCCAAAAGGCGTTTTTCTTTAAAGTCTTGGTATTCTTTGATCGCATAATTCACAAAGGGCTTGATCGCAATCCCGCCCCTAGAGGCAAAATCCCCACACACTTCCAAATACTTTGGCTCTAGCAATTGGACTAAATCTAGTAAAATCGTATTAATACAGCTCTCATGGAAACTCCCATGGTTTCTGTAACTGAATAAATAGAGTTTTAGAGACTTGCTTTCTACCATTTTATCTTTAGGGATGTAGCGGATAAAGATCACGCCAAAATCCGGCTGGGAAGTGATCGGACAAAGGCTTGTAAATTCCTTGCATTCTAAAGTGATTAGAGGGTCTAAATTGGGGTTTGGGTTAGGGAAAGCTTCTAGTAAATCGCTGTTGTATTCAAAAATATAGGGCGTTTTAGCGCCTAAGGATTTGAGGTTTGATTCAGGGGTCATTAATCTTCCTTGATTTGAGTTATAATAAGGTTATTTTAACCCATTTTTTAGGAAACTCATGAACCAACGCATAGAAATGATTACGGCTCTATTAGATGAAAAAAAGGCTTTTGATATTACACACATTGATTTGTCTAAAACCCCCTATTTGGTAGAAGATGTCATTATCGCCACCACGCTAGCGAATAAGCATGCCCTTTCTTTACTAGACGCACTTAAAAACACCCTTAAGCCGTTAGGCGAAGTCTTTTACCAAATAGATGAGTCTAATGAAGAGTGGATCATTTTGGATTTAGGGGATTTGATGATCCATCTTTTCACCGAAGAATGCCGTAAAAAATTTGATTTGGAAGGGTTTTTGAACGCTTATAAAAGAGGGATTCCTTATCAAAACGCCTAAGAAACTCATCGCGCTTTTAGGGCCTAGCGGGAGCGGGAAAAGCGCTCTTTCTATTGAATTAGCCCAAGAATTGGACGCTGAAATCTTTTCTTTGGACTCTTTGAGTATTTATAAAGAGATTAATATCGCTTCGGCTAAACCGAGCCTAAAAGAACGAAAAAATATCAAACATTACGCCCTAGACTACCTTAACATTGATGAAAAAAATAATGCCCCTCTTTTTAAAACCCTTTTAGAGGACACCATGAGAGTGTCTTCTAAAGAGATTTTACTCATTGTGGGGGGGAGCAGTTTTTACTTAAAGTCCATTTTAGAAGGTTTGAGTAGCATGCCAAAACTGAGCAATGAAGAGGTTGTAAAAATAGAGCGAGAAATTGCCACTCTTTCTAACCCTTATATGTTTTTAAAATCCATTGACCCTAACATGGCTTTTAAAATCCATCCAAACGACACTTACCGCATCCATAAGGCTTTAGAAATCTTTTATGCCACCCACACGCCCCCAAGCGAGTATTTTAAGGCTAACCCTAAAAAACCCTTTGAGCATGCCATCTCGTTATTCGCTCTGTCTATTGAAAAAAGCGCGCTCCATAACAACATCAAACAGCGCACCAAAAACATGCTTGATTGCGGCCTTATTGAAGAAATCAAAGCCCTCTATACCCAATACCCTAAAGATTCGCAGCCTTTTAAAGCCATAGGCGTTAAAGAGAGCATTCTTTATTTAGAAAAACGACTCACTTTAAAGGAGCTAGAAGAAGCGATTATTTCTAACACCATGAAATTAGCCAAGCGCCAAAACACTTTCAATAAAACCCAATTCAATAACCTCTACATGGGGGGCGTTGAAGAAGTTAGGCATGCGATTTTAAAACACTCAAAAAGCGATACAAGGGAGCGATAAATGGATACGCAAACTCCGCAAAATCAAATTATCCCTATTTTTATGAGTTTTGATAAGAATTACGCGCTAGGGGCAGGCGTGAGCCTTTATTCGTTACTCTCCCATGCGAGCAGGCACACGAGCACGATAGACTTTAGCCTCTTAAATCAAAATAACAAACTTTTAGGCGCTAACATCATGTATAAAATCCATTGTTTGATTAAAGGGGTTACTTTAGAACAGCAAAACAAGCTTTTAAAAACCCTTGAGCCTTTTAAAAAATTCGCTTCATTAGAGTTTATAGACATCAATTCGCTGGATCATTCCATAGAAAGCTATCTCAATGAGTCTTGCTCCAAGCGTTATGGTGGGCTTCTTGTTTTGTGCCGGCTTTTGCTCGCTTCGCTCTTCCCTAATTATTCTAAAATCATTTCCATAGATGTGGATACGGTGTTTTTAGGCGATGTTGCAAGCGCTTATTTTGCGCTGGATAACGATCCCACTAAGTTGCTTGGCATGGTGAGAGACACTTTTTCCCACCTTCCTTTTGAAGCTTTTTGTCATTTTATTGAGCGGACATGCAAGAAGTTTAAAATGGATTTTTCACGCTTTAGCCCAAACGAATTAAAACGCATCCATCAAGGCTTTAACATGGGCTTTTTGGTAGCGAATTTAGATTTGTGGCGCGAAAATGGGTTTGAAAAGATCGCTTTAGAGTTTTTAAAAACTAGAGGGAAAGACCTTTTCTACCCTGAGCAGTGTTTAATCAATATGGTGTTTTTAGAGCGTATTTTAGAATTGCCTATTTATTATAATTGCTATTCTGACTTTTTCAAAGAGCACTACCCTAAAAACATCATCATGCTCCATTTCATCAAATACAAGCCGTGGCGTTCTGTGAGTTCTTTGAACGGGCGTTTGATTTGCTATGAAGCTGAAGCGGGTTTTTGGCTTGCAAACCTTTTTTGCACCCCTTTTAAAAACGATTTTTTTAAAGAACGCCTTGAAATGGCTAAAGACCAACAAATGCAATCTTTTAAAACCCACATCCGATCAAAAACGATTAGATCTTATTTGGGTTTCAGGATAAAGACTTTTTTAAAGTCCTTTTTTTGTAAGACTAAACATTAAGAATACACCTTTAGTAATCTTTTTTATGTCTAATTAAAACTCTAAAATAGGGGCATTTACCATTCACGGACAAATCCTTACCATCATTTCCCTTCCTAAAACCAATAATCTCAAACTGCTTAGGATTAAATTTGTGTAAAAAAGTTATAGGGACTCCCATAGAACCCCTATAGTCCAAAGGTATATCTATGGTTCTATTCACATTAATTCCATCAAAATTATCGTATAACTCATACTTATTTTTATTGTATTTTTTTGTGAGTGGCAATATCTCATGCCTTTTTTTATAATCTAAATTTGTGAGCCATAAGCAATTATTAGGAGAGATTAAGCGATTGCCTAAGCTATCAATTTTAGTTTCTGTGCCATAAAGTTCATAATGTCTTGGAACAATAAAACTTGAAATCCCTCGACCAAGATGCATGCCTAACCATACTTTATTATTTTTAATTAAGTAAAAATGTTTTTGTATGTAATTGCATTGATATTCCCAATAATCAAAAACTTCTTGCTGTGTTCGATCAATTGTGCTACAAACTCTCTAAAAAGCGAAAAAGGTGGATTAGTTACCACAACATCTGCTTCTTTTAGTAATTGAATACTCTCCTTACTGCGAAAATCACCGTCTCCTTTGAAAAAATTCAACTCATTAATGGTTGTTTGCCAATCCTTTTTCCCTTCATATTCGCAATAAAATCCTTTTGAGTTTTGGTTGCTGCCACTAAATATTTTTGGTTCCACATAACAAGCAGAAATCAATTTTTTAAGCCCTAGTTCTTGAAAATGAACAAAAAAATATTTGAAAAAATTACTCACCCTTGCATCATCACAATTACAAAAAAACAACTTTATTTTTAAAATGTTATTTATAGTATTGCAACTCATTTTCTATATCTGCCAATTGTGTATAAAATTCATCGCTTTTTAGCTTCTTAGCTTTTTGCAATATTTGATTAGTCGCTTTTCTTGACATTGTTTTTACCAACAATTTGATTAAAAAGTGAACTACCTAAGACTTTAAGAGAAGTTCTAGCTACTTCAAGCATGATTTCAAACATTTTATTTAAATCCCATCTTTGTCCATCTTCTTATGTGTAAATAGAAATAGCCTGTAACATAATAACTCTATCTTTATGCTGAACAAACTTGTTTTGACATAAATTTTGATTGACAGGCATTCCGTAATTAGCTGCCGTTAATTTATCCAATCTATTAAGAACTCCAGAATTATACTCAAGAATTACTACCCTTCCATCAGGTCTTTTTACCGATATGGTTTGAGTTAAAAAATTAGAGCCTTCTAAAAATAAAATGTTAAGGAAAATGCAATTCTTTGAGCATAAAATTAGCCATTTCAGCAATATTTTTATACGCTCTTTCTATAGCATTCCCAGCTTGCATTAAATCTTGATTACTGTCTTTACCCACCAATATTCCTTTTTGAATATTTTCTATATCTTTTCCTTGATGTTTGGCTTCTGTTATCAATATAACTCTCCAATTTCCATCATCATCTTTAACTTCAATGATACCTCCATCAGGTTTTATCTTAGAGCTTTGAATAAACAAGGTCTTTCCAAGTTCATCATCAAGCCCCTGCAATACAGAATTAATTTCTCTCTTAGTTATGCTTGCTCTGTGCCTAAACGATAAATTCTTAAATTCATTTTCAAGTTTTTGCATAACAAGTTTAGAGATACTGCTCACACCCATATCGTGCAATCTAGCCTCATCGGTAAAAATATTCGCAACACCTAAAGACTCTTTATGTTGTTTGCTCAATCTTTGAGATTGATTGTTCTTAGCCATTTTCTATCTCAAAATTTTCACTTCTTCTTCTAAATGAATGCCGTATTCTTGTAACACTCTGGTTTTGGCGAGTTCTATCAAATCCAGCGCTTCTTCAAATTCCGCACCCCCCAAATTCACCAAAAAATTCGCATGCTCTTTGGCAAAGCCCACTCTTTTTAAGCAATAACCCCTTAAGCCCACGCCCTCTAAAAGCCTGCCCGCATGATCGTTAGGCGGGTTTTTGAAACAGCTCCCAAAATTAGGCAATTTGGGGTGGCTTTTACGCATGCTTTGACACGCTTTTAAAACCTCTTCTCTAAAACCATGCGTTTTTTTAAACCTCGCTCTTAAAACAACGCCGCTAAACCCGCTACTGCGATAGCCCAGCCTCAAAGCTTCTTTTTCTAGCCATTGATTATTAACGCAAGCGCTTTCTAAAACGTTTTTGATTTCAAATTCTTTCATGCCAGCATTCATTTTAACTAACGCCCCTAAAGTGCCAGGCAATTGCCCTAAGAACTCCAAACCCTCTAAATCATGCGCCCTAAAATAATTAAAAATTTTAGAAGAATTCGTCGCTCCCCCTACCTCAACCCACTCACCCTTATCGCAAATATAATCGTAGTTTTTGCCTAAAAGGGCGAGATTTTTCGCACTAGGAGCGATTAAAAGGTTGTTCGCTAAACCGATAATCTGGTGTTCTTGAGAGATTTCATCATCGTTTTCTAAAACGCTCACTTTTAAAGGCGTGCCGATTTTCACGCTGCTGTAACGGGAAAAATCAATGGTTTTTTCTAGCATTTACTAGCCTATGATTTTAGGAATGAGCTTGATTAAGGTTTTAGTGTAATCTAAAAGCATGTTAGTCATCCACGGCATGGTTAAAATCAGCACCCCAATCACCGCTAAAATCTTAGGCACAAAAGACAAAGTCATTTCATTGATTTGAGTGGTCGCTTGAAAAATACTGACTAATAGCCCCACCACTAAGCCCGCTAGTAATACCGGTAAAGAAATCATCAAAGTGATTTTATAAGTCTCAATGGCGAGTTTCATGAGTTGTGATTCCATAACATTCCTTTTATTTTAAGATTTCTTCTAATTGCTGAGAGCTTTGTTCAAAAGGCTGTAAAGCGTTTTCATCTTGCGCTAAAAACTGCTCCATTAAAGCCTTTTTCTTAATCGCTTCATCAAGCTCTTTATCGTTCCCCATTTGATAAGAGCCGATGCGAATGAGCATTTCATTTTCTTTCAACAACGCATACAAACGGCGGAATTTTCTCGCGCAAAGGTTTTGAGACTCACTGATGATGTCTTTAGCCACCCTTGATGCGGAGTTTAAAATATTAATAGGCGGGTAGATCCCATAATCGGTCAATTCCCTGCTTAAGACGATATGCCCATCTAGAATACTCCTGGCTTGATCGGCTATGGGATCGCTCAAATCATCGCCCTCTACTAACACGCTAAAAAAAGCCGTGATGCTCCCCTTATTTTCTTCCTTACCCGCTCTCTCCATTAATTGAGGTAATAAGGAAAGCGCGGATGGGGGGTAGCCTTTGGAAGTGGGCGGTTCGCCTAAGGCTAAACCGATTTCTCTTTGAGCCATAGCGAAACGAGTCACTGAATCCATGATGAATAACACGTCTAGCCCTTGGTTTTTAAAATACTCCGCCACGCTCATCGCGCAAAAGGCCCCGTATTTGCGCATCAAAGGGCTATCATCGCTTGTAGCGACCACCAACACGCAAGAGCTTAAATCCCCTTTCAGGTTTTTCTCTATAAATTCAGGGATTTCTCTGCCCCTTTCCCCAATCAAAGCGATCACTTTAATGGACGCTAAGCAACCCCTAGTGATCATGCCCATTAGCGTGGATTTACCCACCCCAGAGCCGGCAAAAATGCCCAGTTTTTGCCCCTTACCGCAAGTCAAAAGCCCATCAATGCTCTTCACCCCCACGCTAAAAACCTCATCAATCAAGCCTCTTTTTAAAGGGGCTATAGGCGTTGTGATCACAGGCGCTAATCGCTCATAATCCAATGCCCCCTTATTGTCAATGACTTGCCCTAAAGGGTTAAGCACCCTCCCTAAAAGATTACGGCCCACAGGGAAATTCAACCCCTCTTTTAAAAACAGCACCTTATCGCCAGCCCTAGCCCCCTCTATGAAGTTAAAGGGCGTGAAACCAAACTGCTCTTTTTCTGCCACCACCACCATTCCCACGCATTCGCTGCCATCGCTTTTTTCAATCTTCACCACATCGCCCACAGAGGGGTTAAAACCATCCGCATAAACGATATTGGGCATGATTTTTTTCACGCTCCCATAGCGAGGCGATAGTTCAAAATGCTGATTCAAGCGGTTTTTTAAGGATTTTAGGGGCATTTAAAGCTCTCTAGTCCATAAGACTTCAGCGATTTGGCGCTCATTATTGATTCTATTCACATGCACGATCACATCAATCGCGCTTTTAAAATACGCTCGCATCAAATCCTTGTCTAAGGCATGCGCATAACGCATGCTCAAATTCAGTGAAAGGGCTTCTAAAGTGTTTTGAGCGCTATTAGCATGAATGGTTGAGAGCATGCCCTTATGCCCGGTGTTTCCTAAACGCAAAAAAAGCGCCGCATTCCTAGTATCAATCTCGCCCACAATGAGCCTGTCCGGGTTTAAGCGCATGGCCATATTGAGAGCGTCTTCATAATTAAAGCGCGTGTTCTCTTGCTTGCCCACTAAAAGCCCCACGCAATTGCTGAACGCTTTTAAATCCAATTCTTGGCTGTCTTCAACGCTCACCACCCTTTCATCTTTATTGACGCAATCTAAAAGAGCGTTTAATAGGCTTGTTTTACCGCTTGAAGTCTCCCCACTAATGAGAATGTTATGCCCTTTTAGGGCTAAATTTTTCAAACTTTTTGGATCGCTTGCTTTAAAAGTGAAATCCTCTAAACTTAAGGGCTTAAGCCTAGGCACACGGATATTGAGCGTGATTTGATTGTTCGTGGTGATGCTGAAGTGATTCGCGCTCACCCTATAACGCGTGAAAGGGATAGAGCAATTTAAAGTGGGGTGCTCTTCATCAAAAAATAACCCCCTAAAACTGGCCAATTGCTCGCAAAATCTCAGTAAAAACGCCTTATTAAAAAGCGCATGCCCTCTTTTTTCTCGTGTGTTATCGATCTTATAAAGCCAAAGCTCTTGCTCGGTATTGATGATAAGCTCGGTGATCCCGCTTTCTAAAAATGGGGTGAAATGGCCAATTAGGGCTTGTAAAACTCTATGGGTTTGTAAAGTTTCCAAAAGCCCTATCCTTTTATCATCGCTCTTTTAAAACCTCTTCACAGCGCTTGCAAGGGGTGTTTTCTAACTCGCTTTTAAAACGCCAACACCTGGGGCATTTATAAAAGGGGGCTTTAAAGAGCGTGAATGCTGGCGTTTCGCTCAATTTTTCTTTTGCAATCCCCACAAAGCTCACCATCAGCAATTCTTCTATCAAATTTTCACACAACGCTTTTTCTTTCACCTCAATAGCGCATTCTAACGAATTTTTAACCACGCCTTCTTTTTTCAATCGGTCTAACTCTTCATTAAAAGCAGAGCGCAAGGCTAAAACGGCTTCAAAATTTTCTGGTTTTTTAAACTCTTTAAGGTGGAGTTTTTCTAAAACGCTAATGCCTTTTAAATCAAACACATCTTTGGCTTGTAAAAACGCGCAAAGCACCTGGCTATGCTCTAAAACTTCTTCAATCGTGTGCGTTAAAATCGGGGCTAAAAAGTAGCACAATTGGCTAGCCACAGCGAGTAAGACCATTTGAATGGCTTGGCGTTTTTCATTATTTTTGCTATCGCAATACAAGCTATCCTTACAAGCGTCTAAATAAATCCCGCTCAATTCATTGGTAACAAACGCCATTAAAATATTCAAGCCCTTCACCAAATCATGCTCTTCAAACGCGCTATTGACTCCAGCGCTTATCGTTTCTAAAGCCTCTAATACAAAATGATCTAAAGGGCTAAAGTCATGGGGGCGTTCTAAATTTTTGAGATCCATATCGCTAAAATTGGCGAGTAAGAATTTAAGGGTGTTACGGAATTTTTTATAATGCTGTTCTGTTTGAATGAAAAAGGTTTGAGAGACTCTCAAATCGTTTTGATAGTCATTAAACGCTACCCACAAACGCACCACATCGCTCCCATGCTTTTTGAGCAAGTTGTCCAAAGACACCACATTGCCCTTAGATTTACTCATTTTTTCGCCCTTTTCATCTACGATAAAGCCATGTGTAATGACCTTTTTAAAAGGGGCTTGATTATTTAAAACACAACCGATTAAAAGCGAGCTTTGAAACCACCCCCTATGCTGATCGCTCCCTTCTAAGATCACATCGCTAGGGCTTTGCCCCTTTTCTCCATGACAGTCTTCTAAAACCGCCTTAAAGGTGCTACCGCTATCAAACCACACGTCTAAAATGTGCATGACTTTTTCATAATGCTTGGCGTCCTCTTGATAGCTAGGGGGTAACAAATCCTTTACGCTAGACTCCCACCACACATCACAACCTTTTTTTTCAAAAAGATTGGCCACATGCTCTAAAACTTCGCTTTCAAAACAAGGCTTATTCGTGCGTTTGTCTATGAAAAAGGCCAGTGGCACGCCCCATTTTCTTTGCCGGCTCAAGCACCAATCAGGGCGGTTTTCTATCATGGTTTTTAGGCGGTTTTTCCCGCTACTTGGCACAAATTCCACCCTTTCAATCGCATCTAAAGCCACTTCTCTTAAGGTTTTTTGAGAACCATCATTTTGCATGAAAGGCTCATCCATTAAAATAAACCATTGCGTGGTCGCTCTGTAAATCACAGGCTTGTGCGTCCTCCAGCAATGCGGGTAGGAATGCTCAATCTCTTGCTCTAGCAATAAAGAATCGCCCAATTGCTCTATAATGCGTTTTTGAGCCTTAAAAATGTGTTCGCCCAGATAGCTTTCATCTAATAGTTGGTTATGGATAATGCCCTCATCATAGCAACCCTTTTCATCTACAGACATTAACACTTCTAAATGGTATTTTAAGCCCAGATAGTAGTCCTCTTCACCATGCCCGGGTGCGGTATGCACGGCTCCTGTGCCGTCTTCTAAACTCACATGATCTCCTAAAACCACCAGCGAATCCCTTTGATTGAGCGGGTTTGTAGCCACTAAGTATTCTAAATCATTGGAATTAAATTCATGCGTGATCGCATTATCCACCACCCCTAAAGCGGCTAATTTTTCATGCAAGGCTTTAGCGACTAAATAGCCTTTTTGGGTGAGTGCATAAACAGCGTCTTTTTTCAAAGCGATCGCCACATTCGCATACAAAGTCCAAGGCGTGGTCGTCCAAATCACCAAGCTCGCTTTTTTGACTTTTAATTTTTCTAAACCCTCCTTTTTCAAATCAAACGCCACAAAAATGGAGGGCGATTTTTTCATCTTGTATTCCACTTCAGCTTCCGCTAAAGCGCTCTCGCATGCATAACTCCAATAAATAGGCTTGTGGCGCTCTTTCAAAAGCCCTTTTTTAGCCACTCCCACT
Source organism: Helicobacter pylori (assembly GCF_014496485.1). Taxonomy (GTDB): domain Bacteria; phylum Campylobacterota; class Campylobacteria; order Campylobacterales; family Helicobacteraceae; genus Helicobacter; species Helicobacter pylori_DD. Next base: position 10,436 of record NZ_JACTAX010000015.1, read on the forward strand.
AAAGCCCTATAAATGCTCGCTTCAAATTTAAAATCCATGGTTTTATAAGGATCTTCAAAATCCCCCAAAACGCCTAATTGCAAAAACTCGTTCTTTTGGATTTCTAAAAACTTCTTCGCATGATCTCGGCACTTTTCTCTAAACAGTGTGGGGTTTTCTAGGCTCGTTTTTTCTTTTTCTAATCGCTCTAAAATTTGCTGCTCAATGGGTAAGCCATGACAATCCCAACCGGGCGTGTAATAGATTTTATTCCCTTTAAAATATTCCCTTTTAATAACAATGTCTTTTAAAATCTTATTTAAGGCATGTCCTAAATGCAAATGCCCGTTCGCATAAGGCGGCCCGTCATGCAAAGTGAAATCCCCATGGTTACCTTTCCTATTTTGCATGCGTTTGAACGCTTGTTGTTCTTGCCATTTGGCGTAAGTTTTAGGCTCATTGACGCTCAAATTCCCTTTCATAGAAAAGGTGGTTGTGTTTAAGTTTAAGGTGTCTTTGTATTCTTTCATTATGTTTATCCTTTGCTTTATTATTCTTTTGTTTTAGGAGCGATATAAAGGTGCGTGTCTTTTCGCGGCACATTTTTTAAAGTGGGGATTTGTAAAATCGTGTATTCTTCTATCCCTTTTAAATAATGCAAGCTAATCACATCGCCTGTTTTCACTTCTTTACTGGGCTTAGCGCAACTCCCATTGAGCCACACCGCCCCTACGTTGCACATATCTGTCGCCAAAACGCGCCGCTTCACTAAACCCACTGATTGTAAAAATTTGTCTATTCGCATGCGTTTATTTTACCCTATTCTTTAAGTTTTTATCCATAACTTATAAGGGTTTTAGTTTTAGCATGTTAGCATTCAGCCACCACTCTTTTTAAGGAATTTGTTTGAAGTTTCAAATTGTGAGTTTGTTAGCCACTCTTTTATTAGCCTCTTGCTTGCCCCCTAAAGGCCATCATTCTGGTTTGGTGAATCTTTATATCGCGCATCAAGGCCAAAGCGTGCGCACTTATTGGCGTAAAGTGGATAGAGGAGTTGTCGCCAAGCACAATGAAACGCTTGAAAAAAACCCTAAAGCAAAGCTCAAAGACCCTAGGGGGCCTTTATTCATGCTAGGGAGTAATCGTTTCATGCTTTTATGGAAAAACCGCTACGCTTTAGCCAAAGTCCAATCGTTCAAACTAGAGCCTGGGTTTTATTACTTGGATTCTTTTAGCGTGGAAACTCAAAAAGGCATCTTGCAAAGCGCCCCCGGCTATTCATACACCAAAAATGGCTATGATTTCAAAAACAACCGTCCCTTTTTCCTGGCCTTTGAAGTCAAACCTGACAGCACAATCATTCTTCCTAGCGTGGAATTGAGCCTGATTAAAACCCCTAGAGGCTTTTTAGGGGTGTTTTTATTTGACAACAACGAAAAGGGAGCTAATGCCCCATGGATTGAAGGGAGCTTGAATTTAAAGCTTAAAAACGCTTCTTTTAAAGACGCATGGGAGTTGGAACAATGAAGCATGAAGCAATCACTCGCTTTTCGTAAGCTCTTTATGATTAGATTATAAAAAATGCTTAAAGCATTTTTTAGATTTTGTTATCCCTATTCAATTGGAACAAAGCCATTAAATTTTTAAAAACTTTTAAAATCGATAAACATAATCCGCGCCCCAAGTAACATAGCTTTCAAAAATGCCCCTGGGGATTTTTGCTTGTAAAACCCTCACACTTTCGCAACTCTTTAGCTTTTTTAAAGAACAACTAGGAGCGTCGCCATGGATGCTTGCGCTCAATTCTAGCGTGTGGTGTTTATCGCCCATTCTTAGCCCTAACGAGCCATAGCCCTGAAATTGCACCAATTGCGCTAATATATTACCAAAATCTTTAAGAACATTGGCCGTTACGCTCTCACCCCCTAGCCCAGCCCCTATAAAATAACCGATGAAAAACTTCTCATTTTCATACACATTGTGTAAAAAATCTAACAAAAAGCTGTAAGTTGACATTGTTATCATACCACCATTAAAAAAAGAAACAGGACTTATTGTGTCTATGGGTATCACTCCAAATAAGTATTGTTGGTATTTATCTTTTTCCATGTAATTACCCGCTTTATAGGAATATTGGAACCCTCCCCTAACGCCAAAACCCATTTTTTTAATCTTAACAGGAGCGATATACTGATACCCCACCTTAAAATTAAAGCCGTTTAAGATTGTGCTGGGATCTTTTCTTTCTAAGAGTCTTCCACCAAAATTGAAGTCATAGTGACGTAGCAAAACAAAACTATCTTTATAAGCTAAATTCCATGAAAACATCCCGCTATAGCCAAGACCGGCAAAAAAAGCGCTTTTATCCGCTCTTTGATGTTTAGCCTTAGCTTTTTCTTTCGCTAAAGCTTCTTGAACTTTCTTTCCAACGAGTTCATTAAGCACGCCCTCATCTATAGCATGGCTAAAATGAAACCCTAGCACAGAATACAGAGCCAAAAATAAAAATTTCTTATTAGGTTTTAAAAATGGGGGGGGTAACTCGCATATCCTTTCCTTGATTGAAAAATTGTTTTAATATCTTGAATATTGTAAAACATTGAAGCTTAAATTAAAAGTCTTAACAATATTATTGGATAAAAAATTACTTTTTATAGGCATTGGTGAGTATTTTTAACATTAATGAGCGTTTATAAAAATAAAAATCAAGCGTGTTGGTTTGATTGGATTTAATGGGTTTGATTAGAATGGGTTAGAATGGAATGATTGTATCTTAAAGTCAAAGCCAGAGACAACCCTAGTCAAGTTGCCCCTAGCCACACCGATATTACTCGTGATGCCCGTGGCAGCAACCTTCTTCTTGATGATGACTGTCGCTAGTGCTACAACAACCTTCTTCATGATGAGAGCTGTGGTGGTGATGGTGGTGTTCGCCGCCATGATAGTGGTGGTGGTGTGTGTGGTGGTGATGGTGGTGGTGCCCGCCGTGTTGTTCTTCATGGTGTGCCATGATGACTCCTTTGATTAAAAATTTAAATTCTAGCTCACTAGCTAGGATTTCATTTTACAGTATAAAATCTAATCAATTGTTAATGGAAGAAATTTTGACGCTAATTTTTAATCCATATCCCATAAATTTTGAAAAAGAGTTTTCAAATTTGCTGAGAGAGCTTTTTCTCCCTCAATTGCCCGCAAGCCGCTTCAATATCCAAGGCTTTAGACTCTCTAATGGTGCATAATAAACCTTTGGAATTTAAAAAATCCGCAAACATTCTAGCGCTCTCTAAGCTGGGGCGCTCAAATTTAGAGCCTTCATGCGGGTTGAATAAAATCAAATTCACTTTGGATTTAATGCCGTTTAAAAGTTTTAGAAGTTTTTTAGCGCAGTCCAGGCTATCGTTTAGATCTTTGATCAAAAGGTATTCAAACATCACTCTTTTGCGCTGCTCTAAAGGCCATTTCCTCACTTCATTCAAAACGCATTCAATATTGTATTTTTTATTCAAGGGCATTAAAGATGAGCGCGTTTTGTCATCTACGGCGTGTAAGGATATGGCTAATTGCACGCCTAAGTTTTTGCCCGCTAAAATGGGGATTTTATCGGCTACGCCGCTAGTGGAAATCGTGATTCTTTTAGGGGAAATTTGCATGCCGGTATTAAAAATCTCAATCGCTTTACACACCTCATCTAAATTGTTCAAAGGCTCGCCCATTCCCATAAAAACAATGTTGAGCGCTTTTTCAATGGGGAGGTTATTGTCTTCTTTAATGAGTAGGGCTTGCTGGATAATCTCGCTCGCTTTTAAGTTCCTTACAAAACCGCCTTTTTGAGTGAAACAAAACGCGCAACCCACTTGACAGCCGATTTGACAAGACACGCATACGGTGTATTTTTCCCCCTCTAAAATGGCGTTAGTCTTTTCATCAATCTTTTTGTCTTTCATTTTCAACAACACCGCTTCAAAAGTGTGGTTGTCCCTTAAAGATTTAAAAAGGTATTTTTTAGAGCCATCAACGCTCTTTCTCACATGCGTGATTTCTATCGTGCGCAAAGTAAATTCTTGCTCTAAATAAGCGATAAAATCTTTTGAAAAATTATTTTGCATGTCTTTAAAACTTGTTTTATACTTCGCATAGAGCCACAAATAAAGCTGTTTAGCCCTAAAGCTTGGCTTTAGAAGCTGGCTCAATTCATCTAAAGTGAAATCATAAATACTAGTTTTCATGCTTTAAGCCCTAATTCTAAAAGTTGGTGCAAGTGCAAGACCCCTAAAACCTTATTGCGATCATCCACGCACACCAAAAGCTGAATCTTATGGCGCTCTAAAAATTCTAACGCTTCTAAAAGAAGGGCGTCTAAATTCTTAAAGCTTTTAGGCTTTAAAGTGGCAAAATGCTTCACCTCGCTCTCCAAACTAAGCCCTTTTAATAGCGCCCTACGGACATCGCCATCGCTCAACACCCCCACAAGCTCGTTAGCCTTATTGACTAAAATCGCGCTGCCTAATCGTTTTTCACTCATTTCTATGAGCGCGTCTTTAAAACTTGTGTTAGGGGCGATTAGGGGGAGGTTGGTGGTTTGCAATAAGTCTTTAACCTTGACAAAAAGTTTTTTGCCTAAAAGCCCGCCCGGATGAAAGGAGGCAAAATCTTCTTGGCTAAAATTTTTCGCTCGCATCAAGCATGCCATTAAAACATCGCCTAACGCTAAGGTTAGGGTGGTGGAAGTCGTTGGAGCGGTGTTGATCGGGCAAGCTTCTTTTTTGATTTTCAAGCTCAAATAATAATCGCCGAGTTTAGAGATCGAACTATTAGGGCTTTTAGTGAAAGTGATGATTTTATGGCTTAAGCGTTTTAAATGGCTCACCAGATTCAATAATTCTAAAGACTCGCCCCCATAGCTAATCATTAAAATCACATCGTTTTTTTCCACCATGCCCAAATCCCCATGCATGGCTTCTGTGGGGTGTAAAAACGCGCTCCTATTACCGGTGCTTAGCATGGAAGCAGCGATTTTTTGCGCCACTAAAGCGCTCTTACCCACGCCCACTATCACAAGCTTACCCCCTTTTTCTTGGCTTTTTAAAATGAGCTTGACAATGGCTTCTAAATCGTTGGGTTTTTGGAATTGTCCAACGCTTTCTAAAAGCGCGCTCGCTTCATCTCTTAAAACTTGTATAGCGGTAGCGTTACAATCAAGAAGAATGGGCATGACAAATGATAGCCGGGTATTTTCTGAACTTTTTAAAGAGTGCTTTTCTGATGAAATTACGAGTGTGATCTTCTAATTTTTTAGGGTTATTCAAAATTTCGGCGTTGCTGGATTTCAATAACACCTCTAATCCTCCTTGAATTTCTTTAATCAAATGCTTTTCATCTTTAAAACCCACAAGCCCTAAACTGGAAAATTGAGAGCTTTCTAAAAGCGCTTGCTTGTTTTTATTCACAAAAATCGTAGCCGCAAACACCCCAGCGCTAGCGACTTCTTCTCTTTGTTGGACGATGCTAGTGTCAATACTCAAATTGCTTTGGTTATCCACATAGCTTTTACCGCTTTTAATGGTGCCGACTTTTTTAATGAACGCAGGGCCAACTTCCACCTGATCGCCATCTTCCATTAAATAGATATTTTTTTCAGGCACCCCGCAAGCAATAGCGGTTTGTTTGTGGCGCGCGACATGGTTATATTCCCCATGCACGGGTAAGAAAAACTTAGGCTTAATGAGTCTTAGCATGAGCTTTTGCTCTTCTTGGGCGGCATGCCCGCTCACATGGATATTGTCAAATTCTTGATAAGCCACTTTGGCTTCTTTTTTGATCAAGAAATTCAACACCGCTGAAACGCTCGCTTCATTGCCAGGAATGGCTTTAGCGGAGATGATGACTAAATCGTTGGGTTTGATAGAAATGTGGCGGTGCTCATCAGTCGCCATGCGATAAAGCGCGCTCATGGTTTCGCCTTGCGAGCCGGTCGTTACGATTAAGACTTCATTATCCGGGTATTTAGCGACTTCATTGGCTTCAATAAAAGATTGATAAGGCAAATGGATATAGCCCAATTCTCTAGCGATGTCTAGGTTTTTTTCCATAGAGCGCCCGATCACAGCGATCTTGCGGTTGTATTTAATGCCGTATTGTATGGCTTGATAGACTCGGTGGATATTGCTAGAGAAGGTGCTCATAATCACCCTCCCTTGCGCTTCTTTAAAAAGGGTATCAAAAGCCGGCGCTATGGTGCTTTCACTCGGCGTAGTCCCGGATTTATGGGAGTTCGTGGAATCGCTTAATAAAAGCATCACCCCCTTTTCGCCATAGTGCGCCAAACGATACAAATCCGTAGGCAAATTATCCACCGGGGTGTGATCGATTTTAAAATCGCCGGTGTGAATGATCGTTCCCGCTTTAGTTTGGATCGCTAAAGCACTGCTGTCAATGATAGAATGCGTGATGTGGATCCATTCAATGATAAATTCGCCCACGCTAATGGGGCAACGCTTTTCTACGATTTTAAAATACGAGCGGTATTTTTTCAAACCATGTTCGTCAAATTTGCTCCCAATCAGCCCCAAACTCAAAGGCGTGCCATAAAGGGGGAATTGCAACTCTTTAAACAAATAAGGCGTGGCCCCTATGTGATCTTCATGGGCATGGGTGATGATAATGCCAGCGATTTTGTCCTTGATTTGGTGCAAGTAGGAAAAATCCGGGATTAAAATATCCACGCCAAAAAGCCCTTCTTTAGGGAAGCTCATGCCCGCATCAATCACGATCGCGCTTTTTGGGGTTTCAATGACCATCATGTTCCCCCCAATCTCGCCCAAGCCCCCTAAAGGCGTGATTTTAACGCTCGCTTTAGAGTTTAGATTCATCTTATAATGCGGGTTTAGATGCTCCACTTGGATCTTGTTATTCGCTTCAACGCCCCTTTTTAACTCCTTATGGAAGCCTAAAGTCCCTCTCTCATTCACATGCAAAATTTCCGTAACGCCCTCTACTTTGTTGCTATCCAATTCTTCTTGGGCGTAATTTCGTGTTTTGGCATGTTTTTGTTTGTGGTGGTTGTTTGGCTTTTTGTTGGGGCGATGCTCTTTTTTATGGTGCGAAGGCGCTTCATGGTTTGAAGACTCTGCGTTTTTTTGTGCGTTTTCTCTGAAACGCTTTTTGCGGTTGGTGAAGCGCTCAAACGCTCCAGCTCGCATCTCATCAGCTTTTGAATTTTCACTGCTGTTTTCATGGTTTTCATTGTTTTGGTTGTTATCCGTCATAACGATTATTCCTTTATTTCAATTTTTTAAAAAGGCATTAGCCTTTTAAAAGGTAATTTAAGAGCTTGAGATAATCTTTTACCTCAGACGCCCTCACGCTTGTTGGTTGGTTTTCTAACGCTAGAAAATCTAACACCTTATCAAGCTTTTCTCTATAAGAAACGCTTTTTTTAAGATTGTTTGAAAGCGTCTTCCTGGGAGATGAGAAACAAGCTTTCAAAAAATCTTCTAATGTTTCAAACCCTTTTTGTAGGGCTTCTTCAAAAAATGGCGCTTGGGCTAATGAAGCTAACGCCTTTTCTTTCAGCGGCTCTTTAATCACTTCAAACACGCTAGAAAACACCTTTGGAGGCGGGCTAAACGCGCTAGGCGGCACATCAAACAAAAGGGTAGCGTTCCCTATGGCGTGCACTAAAACGCTTAAGGCGTTCTGTGAATCTTTAGCGCAAAACTTGAGCGCCACTTCCTTTTGTGCCATCACCAATAAACCCCTGCATTTAGGGTCTTTGAGCGCGTTTAAAACAAGCCTGGTAGCGATATAATAAGGCAAATTAGAGATCAAAAAATAAGGCTCTTCTTCTTTTAAAAAAAGAGCGTCTTTTTCCACCAATTCTAATTGAAAAGGCTTTTTTTGTGCCTTTAGTTTTGATCGCATTTTCTTGCACAAATTGCTATCTATCTCATAAGTCTTTAAAGGATAGCGATCCAATAACCTGAGAGTCAAATCCCCTAGCCCCACGCCAATTTCAATTAACTTTAATGGGTTTAAGGGGGGCAAAGCATTAACGATTCTGTCTAAAAACGACTCGTCCGTTAAAAAATGCTGTCCTAAAGACTTTTTAGCTACTACCATAGCACGCTTTTAATTCCTAGTATTATACCTTAAAAAGGGGATTTATCTTTCCTTTTTAATGCAACTTCTTTATTATAGCTTTTTTCATTCAAAGATGTTGGTAGTTTTGACAACAGAAGCGCTTGAATTGGCGCTCGTATTAAAAATTAGTATTAAAATCTTTTTCGTTAATAATTGGTTAGATTTTGCATTATAAAATGAAATCCTAGCCAATGAGCTAGAATTTAAATTTCAATTAAAGGAGTCATCATGGCACACCATGAACAACAACACCAAGCACAACAACAGCAACAACAACAGGCTAACAGCCAACACCACCACCATCACCATGCGCACCACCACCATTACTACGGCGGCGAACACCATCACCATAACGCACAACAACACGCTGAACAACAAGCAGAGCAACAAGCTCAACAACAGCAACAACAACAAGCACACCAACAGCAACAACAAAAAGCACAACAACAAAACCAACAATATTGATTGTGGCGTTTGTGGGGGTGGCCTTAGGGCTACTCCTAGCTTTTAGCTCTTTCTTTTAATCCAGTAAATTTATCCATTTAAGCTAACTTTTTTAACTCCGTTGGATTTTTAAACTTTTAAAATCCCTCTTTTTGATGCTTGACAAATGGCTCTGTTTTCTGTCTAATAAAGATAAGCTTATTCATTGAGTGGTCATAATGGGGCGTAAAACTTTGTCTTGCGTATTTGGTGCGATCTAGGGGTATTTTAAGGGGGTTTGTTGTAGGATTTCATCACGCCCCATAGTTGCATTATGGGGCAAATCACGGTTAAAAGGGTTTATCATGCGAAGAAAACATGATAAAAACTCTTGGCTAGTATTATACATTAAAATCTCTTTTAAGGGGTTTAAAGTGGTCTTTTCTATAGAAAAGTAATATATTAGCCAAAGTTCCCCTAAGCTTTTAAGCTTAGGGGTTTCCTTGTGGGTGGTTTGTCCTTGACTTTTGGGGCGTTTTATTTTTAATCTTTTCATTCAATTTTTTAATCTTGTTTTAGCGTTTGTAAAATTAAAAGTTTTAAGGGGGTTTGTTGTAGGATTTCATCACGCCCCATAGTTGCATTATGGGGCAAATCACCTTAAAAGGAGCATGTTATGTCAAAGCCACATAACAAACGCTCTTGGAGATCATTATACTTTGAGTTTGCTTTTTTGGGGCTTAAAGTGATCGTTTCTGTGAAACGCTGATTTTTCTAAGAGCGTTCCCCTGAGTTTAAAAGCTTAGGGGTTTCCTTATAAGCGGGTTTGCCCTTGACTTTTGGGGCGTTTATTTGTTTAAACCCTGATTTTAGCGCTCATTAAATCGTGGTTTAAAGCTTTTTTGATGTTTTCAAATTGGCGTTTTTTGTTTTTAAGGCTAATGATTTCACTATCCAAAGCGCTTAAAATGTTAGCGATAGCGATTTGTTCGTTTAGGGGGGGTAGGGGGATTTCAAAATCTTCAATGGCTTTTTTGGATAAATTCAATTGCGAACTACCTTGACCTTGCATTTTGAAATATTTTTGATTTGCATTGATATACAATCTTAAAAATAAAATGTTGACACAATCATTCCTTTTTCTAAGTCTTCCCATGCGTTGGTTTAATACATAATCATTACTAGGAATAACTGCACAAAGTCCTAAAAAATCCCCATGAGCAACATCGCTTAAAACCATGACTATATCATCTTGTTTTAATGAATTATCATAAAAATTAACTCGTTTCATTGTATTTTTTAAATTGCCATCAATATCAATACTATTTAAACTGATTAGTTTAAAATCTCCATTTTCTACTATTAAAGTTTCATAAGCTCTTCCGTTGCCAAATTCGCATATATCCCCAAGCCTTACTTTTTGCCAAGCTTGATTGAAGCCTTTCAAGCGTTTTCTTTGGCTCAATAGTTCAAAGCTTAAAGCTTTTTTAACGCTTTCTTTTTTAAGAATGAGGGCGTCTAAAGAATAAAGATAACGATCCACATCGCTTAAAACGTTAGCGATAGCGATTTGTTCGTTTAAATCTTTGGGGCAGAAAACTTCTTTATTTTTAATTAAATCTACATTTAAATTTACTTGTGAGCCTTGTTGCCCACTTTCTAGCCATTCTTTTTCTATATAACATAAAAAATAATATAAGTAATTTAAATCTATTTTTGGATTTTCAAAAACTACAAAACCATCATGAATACAAGTATCAATTTTAGTGATAATAGGCTTACCAATTGTCGCGCACATGCTCATAATCAAACTATTTTGTTTGATAAACCTGCTTTTTTCAATGCCTTTTTTAGAAAGTTTTTGGGCTGTTTTGTATAAAAAACGGCTATTTTTTGAAATGTCTGAAATTCTTACCCACCCTACATTAGAATTAGTGCAAAACCATTTAGGATTTTCAATAGGTCTAGGTGATGCCCCTCTTTTAATTTCGGCAATATCCCCAAGCCTCACTCTTTGCCAATTTGAGGGCGTTGTCAATGCGTCCATGCGTTTATCCCAATAACCCTAAAGTGTCTTAATGAAGGCATTCAAAACACCACCGTTTTGTTTTCATGCACAAAGACTCTGTCTTCTAAAACGAGTTTTAAAGCCCTAGCCAAAACCAATTTTTCTATATCCTTACCCGCTAGGCGCATTTTTTCCACGCTGTAATTGTGGTTAATGGGCAGCGTGTCTTGTAAGATAATTGGCCCGGCATCAAGGCTTTCATTCACAAAATGCGCCGTGGCCCCAATGACTTTCACGCCCCTTTCAAACGCTTGCTGGTAAGGGTTAGCCCCAATGAATGCAGGCAAGAAACTATGATGGATATTGAGAATCTGATTTTCATAACGCTTCGTAAAATCATGGCTTAAAATGCGCATGTATTTGGCTAAAACGAGCAGATCCGCGCTCACTTTGTGTTTTAATTCCAGGTCTTTAATGATCGCTAAAACTTCTTTTTCATGCAAAATTTGATCAACACAAGGCGCGTAAAAATAAGGAATGTCAAATTTTTCCACTAAAGGGCGTAAAACCTCGTAATTAGAAATAACGCCTAAAATTTGAGCGTTCAATTCCCCCCCATACACCCTTAAAAGCAAATCCCCTAAGCAATGGCTCTCTTTAGTAGCGAGTAAAATAATGTTTTTTTTATGCGTTAAAATGACTTCAATCAGTAGCTCGCTAAAGTTTTCTAAGGCTTTAAAAAGAGCGGTTTTTAAGGATCGCTCTTCTTGCTCTTTAATTTCAGTATTCAAGGGCTTGATTTCTTTTTGGATTTTTAGCCGCATGAAAAAGCGCTGTTTTAAGGGATCAACAAATTCATCGTTTTTGACGATGTTATAGCCCTTGTTAGCGATAGTAGCGCTTATTGCGCTCACTAAGCCTTTAGAGTCTCTGGCTTGAATCTTTAAAATAAATTCTAACATCTTTATCTCATCAATAATTGATAGCCAAGCACTTGCGTGATGATATTTGACGCTGATTGCGTGGCCTTTTCAATGAAGCGTTCCATAGGGCTTTTTTCTAGCCAATAGGCTTTTTTAACCTTACTCAATTCCATTAAGCGATCTTGGGCTTGCTTAATCGTGCTGATTTTATCAATGAGTTTTAATTTTAGAGCGTTTTGAGCGCTAAAGACCTTCCCTTCAGCAAAATCCTTATAATCCTTAGCGTCTAATTTCCTGGCTTTAGCGACATCATTCACAAACATTTGGTATTGCTCATTGACTAAATTTTGCAAAAACTCTTTTTCGTTGGGTTTCCATGCTCTGGTGAAAGTGCCTATCTCTTTATATTCGCCCGCATGCACGCCTTGAGTGGCTACGCCGACTTTATTGAGCAAATTTTCCACATTCGCGCCTGAAAAAATCACCCCAATGGATCCTATCAAACTCGCTTTAGAGGCGTAAACTTCGCTCGCTTGCATGCCCGCATAATAGCTCCCGCTCGCCATAACCCCCCTAGCATACGCTAAAACGGGCATTTTTTGCTTCAAATCAGCGATTTTTTCGCTCAATTCCACGCTCGCTGACACAGCCCCACCAGGAGAATCAATCAACAATAAAACGCCCTTAATGCTAGGGGTTTTTAGGATTTTATCCACTTCTTTATCAAAATCCTCGGTGCTAAAAATCGCCCCATTTAAATAGAGTTTAGCGAGATTGGGTGGGGTGCTTGGCGCGCTTTCTTTAGCGCTAAAAAAGACTAATACAATCAATAACAGCACAAACGACTTGAAATACTTCGTGATAAAATCTAAAGGCATAATGATTAAAGCCTTAAAGATTTTTTGAATGAAACTCCACATGCAACTTTTCCTAAACTTAATATTTGACCATAAGAGTGTATTATACTTCAAATGTTTTAAGGATTAAATCATGGCGTGTAAATTTTGCCCTAAGATCAGAAAAACAGATTGGATTTTTATTTTAATCGCCGCTTTAGGTTTTTATTCAGTTAATAAGCTAGGGTATGCGCCCAAATTCAACGCCCCCACTCCAAAATCTTCACGCCCTATTGAAAAGCCTAACAATATAACCGAAGAAGAAAGGAAGAAGCGTTTTATAGAGCTGCAAAAAGCATGCTTACTCCATAAAGACAAAAAGGCATGCGAAGAGGTTTTTTAGATTGTTTTTGTTGGTTTTGCGCTTTTAGGGTCATGCTACTTGTAAATTTATACGCTCTTTTTGTTTGCAAAAAGGCTTTTTTTAGCGGTGGTTTTTAGTTATTCCAACACCCCCCAACACCCCAAAATTCAAGCGCTCTTAAGCTAAGTCTAAGTCTACTATAATCAAAGGATTTTAAAGGGAACTTAAAATCGTATTTATAATTTATAAAGGTTTAGAATGAATGAAAACATTAAAGAAATCATAAAAGCTTTTAAGGTTGATTTAGATAGTAGTAAAAATCAAATTATGTTAAAACCCATTGCACGCTCTTTTAACAGCCAAGCCCATCAAATTAATGAAGCGGCTGAAAAGATTCACGAACTCATTAAAAACGCCCCATATTCTAACGACAACATCGTTTTAAAACGCAATGAAATCAAAGAAGCCTTTTTTAGCCCGTTCAAACCGCAGTTAAAAAACGCTCAAGTGTTCCTCTCGCACTCGCATGCAGATAGGAATAAGGCTTTAGAGGTTAAAGACTATTTGGAAAGCCAAACAAAACGCAAAGTGTTTATCGATTCGCTTTTTTGGGATTATAAAGACGATGTCTTAAACGAATTAGCAAAATACGATTGTATAAGTAGGATTGAAGACGCTTTCACGCTCATTCTCAGAGAATCTTTACAAGATATGATTGAAAAATGCCCCTATTTTGTGTTTTTACAAAGCAGTAACAGCGTTTCTTTTAATCAAAATCTATTAAAAATCACTTATTCCGCATGGATTTATGAAGAATTAAAAATCGCTCATTCTATTAGTAAGGGCTACTTAACACTTTCGTTCGAACAAGAACAAGGACTTGAAATAAAAATTGAAAATGACATATCGCCATTTTTAAAAAGTTTTGAGACCATAACCCTTAACGAGCTATCGCAACAAATCAATTCATAGGAACAAGCATGTTTTTTAAAACTTATCAAAAATTACTGGGTGCTAGCTGTTTAGCGTTGTGTTTAGTGGGCTGTGGGAATGGCGGTAGCGGTGAATCGCCGATTGAGATGAGTGCGAATAGCGAGGGTGCGTTTCAAATCGACTCCAAAGCAGATAGCGTTACTATTCAAGGCGTGAAGCTTAATCGGGGTAATTGTGCTGTTAATTTTGTTCCAGAAGAGGCACTTGGATCGGCTGTTGTTTTAGGAGATCCAGTTACTCCAATCTCTATACAGGATTTTAAAGATATGGCAAGCGTTTATAAGATACTTAATCAAAAGGAAAGGTTGGCAAACATAGAAAATAAAATTTCTCAATTAGAGCAAAAGGGTTTGATGATGGAACCTCAAACCCTTAAATTTGGAGAAAGTTTAAAGGGCATTTCTCAAGGGTGCAATATTATAGAAGCAGAAATACAGACTAACAAAGGCGCTTGGACTTTTAACTTTAAGAGATAAATATCAAACATGGAAAATACCCCGAAAGACAGAGCAAAAATCCTTGTAGAAGAGCTTAAAATCTTGCAAGGCGTTATCAACAGAATGGCGCAAAATTCTTTAGAATGCAAAAAATGGACTCTCGCTCTTGTAGTTGGGGTTCTATCCCTTAAAATAGAATCGATTTCTAATTCTTATGGGTTATGCGTTTTAAGGGTGCTACTTCTATGTTTTTGGTTTTTAGACGCTTATTATCTCACGCAAGAAAGGTCATTCAGGGAGCAATACCAATGGCTGATA
>NZ_JACTAX010000016.1:0-22773 GCF_014496485.1 Helicobacter pylori
TTGAGCGGCTTCACCGATTTGATAGCCTACGCTTGTGTAAAAGCCGTCGTCTTCAGCGCTCAAAGTGGAAACTAAAAGCGAGCCTAAAGTTAATGAAAGGATGTGTTTTTTCATGTTTTTTCTCCTTTTTGGATTAAATTGGATTAGTATTAGGGATTTCATACATTCATTAGAATACATTTACATTGGAATGTATTTGCATTGGAATGTATTTGGAGTATTATAGCATAAAGCGTTTTTTTTTTTTTGTCATTTTCTTAAAAATTTTGTCATTTTTTTGATTTTGATGCTTTTTGTTTCGTTTGGTGGTGTTAAAACTCATTTTCTTCATTTGAAATTCGTTTTCTTCATTTGAAATTCGTTTTCTTCATTTGAAATTCGTTTTCTTCATTTGAAATTCGTTTTTTAATTTGGTGTCTTAAGGGAAATTCATTTTCTTCATTTGAAATTCGTTTTCTTCATTTGAAATTCGTTTTCTTCATTTGAAATTCGTTTTCTTCATTTGAAATTCGTTTTTTTAAGGGGATAGGGGGGTATTTAATTAAGATTGGTTGCGGAGAATGGATTTGAACCACTGACCTTTGGGTTATGAGCCCAACGAGCTACCGGACTGCTCTACTCCGCGACACGCTAATAAATAATGGCTGGGGTGCAAGGATTCGAACCTCGGAATGCCAGGACCAAAACCTGGTGCCTTACCGCTTGGCGACACCCCAAACAACAAATAATATAAAGTAAAAGAAGAATTATACAAAAGCTTTTTAAAAAAGTCAAGCTAAAACGCTATAATCCCACTATGGAAAAAGCATTTGACCCCATCATTTATAAACGCTATCTAAAAAAGAAAGAAACCTTTTTGCTGTTTAAAAAAATCGCTCAAGTGTCTGCGTTTAAAAATTTAAAGCTCCAGCTCAAGCGAAGAGAGGTGATCAATCGTTATGTCGCTGGGATTTTAGGGGATTTAAAGAAAGGGTTTAGATACGCTAAAATAGAACACCAAATCCTAAAAATCTATTTCACGCACCCGAGTTTCTTGAAAGCCTTTGAAACAGAAAAAGACCATTACACCAACCACTTGAAAACGCATTTTGTAGAAACGCAAAAAACCCTAAAAGCCCTAAATTACCCCTTTGATTTTAAGACTATCCAAGCGAGCGTGAGAAAAAGGGCGTATCAAAAGCCGGTTGTCAAAAAAGAAAACCCCCCTAAAAAACCGGTTAGCATCAATGTCAATTGCGAGGGCTTGAGCGATTTCACCAAAAAGCAATTTTCAAAACTCAAACGCGCTTGTAACGATAATACGCCGCACACGCCCCCTTGAGAGCTGACCATGCAACTACCGATCGGGTTTTGCGGGGTGCAAGTTGTAGCGAATAGCGAGCAGTCTAGGGGCTTAGAGCAATTTTTAAAACTCAAACGCGCTTGTAACGATAATACGCCGCACACGCCCCCTCAGAGCTGACCATGCAACTGCCGATCGGGTTTTGCGGGGTGCAAGTTGTAGCGAATAGCGAGCAGTCTAGGGGCTTAGCGATGCCTTTTAAAATTTCCCCGCACTTGCATGCCTTGTTTTCTTTGGAGGTTTTGTGGCTTAAGTATTCTTTAAAGACTTTTTCAGCGTCATAGGAAGCGAACGCTTCTTTGAGCTTTAGGGCGGAATGTTTGATATTCCCTAACCCTCTCCATTCAAAATTTTCCCTGACTTCCATGCAAGCATTGACTAACTCTTGCGCTTTTGTATTCCCCCCATAGCTCACCGCTCTTTTGTATTGGATTTCTAGCTTGGCTTCTTTGTTTAAGGCTTGTTTAGTAAGCATCAGCACGCTTTCTAATATATCCACCGGCTCAAAACCGCTCACGATAATGGGGAGTTTAAAGCGATCCACTAAAGGAGCGTAGATTGAAGCGCCGCTGATCACGCTCACATGGCTAGGGGCTAAAAGGGCGTTGATCTGGCATGCTGGATCTTCTAAAATCGCGCTCACGCTGGGAGGCACTAGAATGTGGTTGATGTGGAAAAAAAGATTTTTTAATTTTTCTTTTTTGGCATTGAGTAAAACGCTCGCTGTCATGGGCGTGGTGGTTTCAAAGCCGATCGCAATGTAAATGACTTTTTTATGCGGATTTTCTTTAGCGATTTCTAAAGCTTGCATGGGCGAATACAAAAAGCGTGCATCTAACCCCTTTTCTCTGGCTTGTATCAAACTCCCATAGCTCCCGGGGACTTTCATCATATCCCCTAAACTCAAAACAATGCTATCTTTCATGCTAGCGAGTTCATAAGCTTCATCAAGGCGCGCTCTTGGCATCACACACACCGGACACCCCGGCCCATGCACAAACTCTAAATTGTTGGGCATCAAATCCAAAAGCCCGTATTTCATGATAGAATGCGTATGCCCTCCGCACACTTCCATGATGACTAATTTTTTTTCAAGTTTGGAAGCGAGTTTTTTGATTGCATTAGAGAGCGCTAAAAGGGTTCGCTTGTCTCTAAAGGGCGAAATGAGATGATCAACGCTCATTGTTTTTATTCATGCGTTTATTCATTGTTTTTATTCATGCGTTTCGTTCATTTTGGCGATCATTTCTTGGTAAAGCTCAATGGACTCTAGGGCTTCTTTTTCATCAATCTTACTCATCACATAGCCGATATGGAGCAACACGTAATCGCCCACTTTAACGGACTCGCCCATTAAATCCAAGCTCGCCTCTCTTTGAACGCCTAAAGTTTCTAAAAGCGCCACATTATCGTTAATGGCTATAACTTTAGAGGGGATCGCTAAACACATTAGAACGAATGCGTGGACTGGTAATTTTCACGCTTTTTTTCTAAAAGGAAGTTTTTAAAATCTTCCAAACTTTTAGGGTCTTTGGAGCTCATTAAAAAAATAGGCGCTTCAGGCTTTAATTTTTGCATGTCTTCTTTGACTTGAGAAACCCTGAAATTAAACACTTCAATCATATCCGCTTTACTGATAACCACCGCATCCGCACACATGAACATGGTAGGGTATTTTAGCACCTTATCATCGCCCTCTGGGACTGAGAGTAAAACGATATTCATCGCCGCCCCTAGATTATAGCTTGAGGGGCAAACCAGATTCCCCACGTTTTCAATGATTAAAAAATCGCTTTTTTCTAACGCTCCCTCATCTTTGAGTAAATCAAACGCCCCTTCAATCATGCTCGCTTCCAAATGGCACGCTTCGCCGGTGGTGATCTGATGCGCATTCACGCCTTTTTTACGCAATCTGTCCGCATCTCTGTTGGTTTGCAAATCGCCCTCTACCACGCAAAACTTAAAGTCTTTAAAATCTGCTAGATTTTCTAGCATCGTGGTTTTCCCACTACCGGGAGAGCTCATGAAGTTTAACACATACAGCCCTTCTTTGAGATAGCGTTCTTTCATTTCAGCGGCTTTAATGTCGTTCTTGCTCAAAATCTTTTCTACGATTTTGACGTCTTTTTTACTCAAATTAGGGTTATTTTGTAAAGATTCTTTTCGTTGCTCGCTCATTTCTTTTCCTTGTCTTTTAAAATTTTCGTATCGTAGCGCACTTAATTAAACGACTACCATTAAACGACTTCTTTTATCTATCTTCTTGGCTGATTTTTAGATCAAAAACATGCTTTACCCTAACCCCTTATCGTCGCTGTCGTTTTTATCTTTTAACACTAATTTAATGATCCTCCAGATGATGATTAATAAAATGATGGTTAAAAGCAAATACCAAACATTAATAAAAACGGCTTTCATCATTTGATTTTCCTTATTTTTTACTCAAAGACAATCTGATAACGCTATTTTCTAAAGCGTCCAAACGATGCAAAACTTGGGCTTCTAGGCTGATTAACGCTCCCTTTGGCATTTCTATTTTTTCATCTCCCACTTCAAAAACGATTTTGCCCTCTAAAACCTGCACGCTAATCGCTCCCGGGGCCTTGTGTTTGTCCATGACAGCCCCTTTAGGCATGCAAATGCGCATTTCTTTATTGGAAGAATTTTCACTCAACGCTTCAATATGAAGTTTTTCAAAACAAACGCCCTCTAAAAAATGAACCACTTCCATCAAAAACTCCTAGTGTGATATTTTCTTAATTTAGAACTTAATTTAAGAAAGCTAATTTTTTACCCAAAAATTTCTTATAGATTTCTTAAACAATTCTTTATTCTGTTTTTTCCAAAACCTTTTTGGCTTGTAAAGCGATTTCTAGCTCTTCATCAGTAGGGATTCGTAAAATTTGGACTTTAGTATTAGGCTGGCTTAAATTCACTAGAGCGCTGCCCGGATTGTCGTTCGTGGGCTTGTGTAAAGCGATCCCTAAATTTTCTAAGCCCTCGCACACGCTCTCTCTTAAAGCCGAGTAGTTTTCCCCTAATCCCCCTGTAAAAATGATCGCATCTACTTTTTTTAAGACTACCATGTAAGCCCCGATATACTTTTTAATACGATAAGCACACATTTCAAAAGCGAGTTTGGCTTGTTTATCGCCTTTTTCTTTTCTGGCTTCTATGTTTCTCATTATCCCCACAAATGCCTTTCAAACCGCTTTCATGATTTAAGATTTTCATCACCTCTTCTAAGCTTTTATCAGTGCATTGCGCGATGTATTCCACCACAGTGGGGTCAATATCCCCACACCTTGTGCCCATAATCAAGCCTTCTAAAGGGGTTAGCCCCATAGAAGTGTCCACGCTCTTGCCATTTTGAATGGCGGCCGCGCTTGAGCCGTTCCCTAAATGCAAACTGATAGCGTTAAATTCCTTATAAGGGATATTCAAAAACTTCGCCGCTTCTTTAGCCACATAATGGTGCGAAGTCCCATGGAAACCATAGCGCCGGATTTGATACTTTTCATACAATTCATAAGGTAACGCATACATACATGTAAGCGTAACTGGGCATGCTAGCATGGAATGCGGTGTCAAAAACAGCGATTTGAGGGATATGGGGGTGCGCTTTTTGAACGAACTCAATACCGGCTAAATTCGCCGGGTTGTGTAAGGGGGCTAAAATAGAAAGATTGCCAATTTCTCGCATGACTTTTTCATCAACCAAAACCGGGGCATGGAATTTATCCCCCCCCTTGAACCACACGATGCCCTATAGCGTCAATTTGATTGAAATCCTTGATGATCCCCATTTTCGTTAAATTCTCACGAATCATTAAAAGCCCGCTCGCATGATCTTTAATCACAAGCTTTTCTTTTAATTCTTGATCGTTATGGTGCAAATGCGATTTGATTTTCAACTGCCCTATTTCTTCGCCGATTTTTTCGGTTAAACCGCTCGCTAAGGGCTTGTTTTCTTTCATGTCAAACAACTTAAACTTAATAGACGAACTACCCAGATTCAAAACTAAAATTTCCATCAATTTCTCCTATCAATAATCCTGCGCTTGAATGGCGCTAATCAAAACGGTGTTAATAATATCTTCCACTAAAGCACCCCTACTCAAATCGTTAATGGGCTTGTTCAAACCTTGTAAGATAGGCCCTATCGCCACGGCTTTAGCACTCCGTTGCACCGCTTTATAAGCGATGTTCCCGGCGTTTAAATCCGGGAAAATAAAAACGCTAGCTTGCCCGGCCACTTGGCTGTTAGGCATTTTTTTCTTCGCTACGCCTTTATCTATGGAAGCGTCAAATTGTAAAGGGCCATCAATTTCTAATTGCGGATCTAATTTTTGCGCGATTGTTAGGGCTTCTTTGATTTTGTCTATCATTCCGCCTTGAGCGGAATCGCCTGTCGCATAAGAAAGCAGGGCCACTTTAGGCGCGATATTGAATTGTTTGGCCGTTTGTGCGGAAGTGGTAGCGATCTCAGCTAATTCTTTAGGGCTAGGGTTAGGGATAATCGCGCAATCCCCAAAAACGAACGCATGAGTGTCTAAACACATTAAAAACACGCTTGAAACCAAGCTCACGCCGGGCTTGGTTTTAATGATTTGTAAAGCGGGTCTAATGGTCTCAGCCGTGGTGTGATTCACCCCAGAAACCATGGCATGCGCGTATCCTAGATGCACGAGCATGGTCGCAAAATAAGTCTTATCCAACACTAATTGCTCAGCTTCTTGCTCACTCAATCCCTTTGATTTTCGCAATTCATACAAGCTTTTAGCGAATTCTTCTCTATAATGAGAAGTGTTGGGATCGATGATTTCTACATTTTCTAAATTCAAGTTCAAATTTTTCGAATTAATGGCTTCTTTATCGCCCAATAAGATCAATCCTACCGCACCCATGGCGTTCAAACGATGCGCAACTTTTAAAATCCTTTCATCTTCGCTCTCTGGTAAAACCACTTTTTAATCTGTTTTTTAGCCTTTTTTTCCAAACCCATTTGAAAGGCTAAAGGGGTAATAATCTTGCTTTTTATTTGCAACACGCTTTCAATCACGCTCGCTTCTAATTCGCATTGTTGCTTGCAAAGAGACGCGCTCAAAAAATGTGGTTTTTCAAGCATTTCGCCCGCAAATAACCCTACAGCGAAAGGGGCTTCTTTTTTGAGAATATGAGAATGCATGGCTTTCAAATATTCCAAACTCGTTTGCGCAACAGCCACCATAGGAGCGTTTAGATGCTTGGCTAAAATGGTGTTTAAGTCTAAAAGAGCGTTTAAGAAAAACTTCGGTGCGTACCCTAAATTAATGACAAAATCATGCGTGGATTGTAATCCATCATAGCGTTTGAGAATCGTTTCAAATAGTAACTCTTCTTGAGCGGTGCTTACAAGCTCTAAAGCCTTTTGTTTGTCTATGGCACTATGAAACTCTAAAGAGTTCAAACCCTCGCACTCCCAAAAACTCTCACGCCCTCCACTTAATGGGCGAAAACAAGGCGATTTTTTGATAGTGGGGCTTTAGCGCTTTTAAAAGGCTCTTGCAAGCAACCCCTAAAACTTCCATATTCTCTGGATAAATCCACAAACCTTGCATGCCAATCTCCCTAAAATCATCGTTTTTATTTAATTGTAGCGAAATTTAATTAAACCTAAACGAAACCATAGTTTTAAAAACCTCCGTTCTCATTAAGCACGAATAACGACAACTTTTATTTTTAAAAAATGGGGTTTTTCGTTTTAAAAAACACCTTTAGCATTTTTAAATTTGATCACGCGTCTTAAGGAACTCTTTTTGCTTGACTCCCACCATGTAAAATAAAAGAGTTGTTTTAAAGGATAACCATGCCATCTCCTGTTAATCCCATTCACACCAACGCAAGCGCCAACGCAAGCACTTTAATAAATAGCGGGGCGAAAAACGAAGACACCAAAAACGCCCCTAAAAGTGCATCAAAGGATTTCAGTAAGATCTTAAACCAAAAGATCTCTAAAGACAAAACCGCCCCTAAAGAATCGCCAAATCCTAACGCTTTAAAAGCCACGCCCAAAAACTCTAAAGAGGGTGCTAAAGAGGACGCTAAAGCACTTGAAAAAACCCCTACCCTACCCTACCAACACGCTCAAAATCCCGCTAAAGACCAACAAGCCCCTACCCTAAAAGATTGGCTCAACCACCAAAAAACAACAGCCCCACATGAGACTCAACATGAAACCCATGAGGCTAATGAAACTAACCCCAAAACCCCTAACGAAACTTTAAACAAGAATGAAAAAAAGCCTAACGAAGCCCTTTCTAACGCTCATCAAACAAACTTAGCTAGTAAAAACCCACTAACCCCCACTAATCGCGCTAACAACGCTATCAAAAACCCCACCACCCCAACCCATAACGCCAAAGAGCCAAAAACCCTTAAAGACATCCAAACGCTCAGCCAAAAACATGACTTAAACGCCAGCAACATTCAAGCGGCCACAACTCCAGAAAATAAAACCCCCTTAAATGCAAGCGATCATCTTGCTTTGAAAACAACGCAAACGCCCACTAACCACACCCTTGCAAAGAACGACGCTAAAAACACCGCCAACCTTTCTAGCGTTTTGCAATCCTTAGAAAAAAAAGAACCGCACAATAAAGAACACGCAAACCCCCAAAATAATGAAAAAAAAACGCCCCCTTTAAAGGAAGCTTTACAAATGAACGCCATTAAAAGGGATAAAACTCTTTCTAAAAAAAAGCCAGAAAAAACCCCTATTCACGCTAAAACTCAAACTACAGCCCCAAGCGCGACGCCAGAAAACGCCCCTAAAATCCCTCTTAAAACGCCCCCTTTAATGCCTTTAATAGGAGCTAACCCTCCCCCTAACGATAATATTCCAACGCCCCTAGAAAAAGAAGAAACAACTAAAGAAGCAAGCGAAAATAAAGAAAAAACTAAAGAATCTAGTAACAGCGCTCAAAGCGCGCAAAACACCCAAGCTAGCGATAAGACAAGCGACAATAAAAGCATCGCCCCTAAAGAGACGATCAAGCATTTCACCCAACAATTAAAGCAAGAAATCCAAGAATACAAACCCCCCATGAGCAAGATTTCTATGGATTTATTCCCTAAGGAATTGGGCAAGGTTGAAGTGATTATTCAAAAAGTGGGTAAAAACCTTAAAGTGAGCGTGATCTCTCATAACAACAGCTTGCAAACCTTTTTGGATAACCAACAAGATCTTAAAAACAGCCTGAACGCTTTAGGCTTTGAAGGGGTGGATTTGAGCTTTTCGCAAGATTCTTCTAAAGAGCAACCCAAAGAGCAATTAAGAGAGCCATTTAAAGAACAGGAATTAACCCCTTTAAAAGAAAGTGTTCTAAAAAGCTACCAAGAGAACACAGACCATGAAAACCAAGAAACGAGCATGCAAATCACTCTTTATGCGTGATTTTAAGCAAGTTTGCTCTATAATAAGACATCTTTAATAAGGAAGAGATCATGGCTATTGATTTAGCAGAAGTTACAGGAGCTAAAGCCGCGCAAGAAAGGAAAAAAGAGCAGCCCACCATCGCTAATGGGTTGGATAAAAACGCTTTCATGAAACTCTTTTTAGAGCAATTGAAAAATCAAGACCCCACCGCTCCTATGGAAACGGATAAAATCATCACCCAAACCGCGCAACTCACGCAAGTGGAAATGCAAGAAGAAAACAAAAAGACCATGCAAGAAGTCGCCAGTGCGATGAAATCCAATAAAGAAACTAACGAATCTTTAAAAGACTTTCAAGGCGCTTTAAAAGACACCATGGAAAACCTGAATAAAGGCATGGACGATAGCTTAAAGGCTAATAACGCTTTAAGGGAAGTAAACGCCCTTAATTCTGTGAGCATGATAGGCAAGATCGCTGAAACCGATGTGAGCGGGGCGAATTTTGACGGCAACAACAAGCTTTCTTTTTCGCTCTTTTTTGATGAAAAAATTGACGCTTCTAAAGGAGTGCCAGCGATTCAAATCCTGAACGAAAACAATGAATTAGTCAAAACGATTCCTTTAAAAGATTATAACGGGCAAAAGGGGTATATTAATTTTGAATGGGACGGCACAAATGAAAAGGGCGAAAAAGTCCCTAAAGGCAATTACAAAATCAAGGCTGAATACAATTTAGACTCTCACAGCAAGCAGTATTTGCAAACGCGCATTGGTAGGGGCGAAGTGGAGAGCGTGGTTTTTGATAAAGGCAAGCCCATGCTGAGAATGGGCGAAATGATTTTACCCATAGACAGCGCGATAGAGTTTTACAAACCGGATCAAAAACCGATTGAACAAAAGCCGATTGATCAAAAAATCTCTGAACAGAAAGCCCTTGAACAGAAAATCTCTGAACAAAAACCGCTAGATCAAAAGCCGATTGAACAGAAACCCATTGAACAAAAGCCCATTGATCAAAAGCCCCAAACCCCCCCTAAAGAGACAGCATGAACGACACCTTATTAAACGCTTATAGCGGGATTAAGACCCACCAGTTTGGTATTGACAGCCTTTCAAATAATATCGCCAATGTCAATACTTTAGGCTATCGCTCTAATGATCCGGAGTTTAAGACCCTATTTTCTTCGCATTTAGACGCTTTGAACGCCAAATCCGTTGTGGCTAACGACCGAAATTACGGCGTTACAGGCTCAGGCAACACCCTTTCCAATAAAGACGGGGAATATATGCCAAGTGAAGGGGAATTTCATATGGCGTATCAAGGCAAGGGTTGGTTTGTGATAGGACCCAATAAAAATGGGGAAATGACCATTAATAAAGACGGCTTTAGCAAAAAACAGGATAATTTCCTAACCCGTGCCGGCAATTTCGCCAGGGACGCTGATGGCTATTTAGTAACCCCTGAGGGCTATTATGTTTATGGCATTGATTTGAAAAAAATCAAAGACGGCACGCTCAATTCCACTGCCAGAGATGAAGACATTGAAAAATTGCATGGCAACACCCTTTCGCCCTTACAAATCCCCCAAGATTTGACTTACCAGCCGGTGCTTAGCACGAAAGTGGGTATTAGCGTGAATTTAAACCCTAAAGACCATTTAAAAGGCGTGCAAGATTTTTTCTTAAACGACAAGGGCGAGATTATTAAGGAGCGTTTTTTAAACCAGGATATTAACGCTTTAGCGAATAACGATAACGAGCCCATAGATGCGATCACTAATCGTAAGTTAAACATCAGTATCCAAAAAGAAAATGGCAAAAAAGAGGATTTTGTTTTCACTTATGGGGACGCTGAAAAAGGCGAAAACCAATTCAAAACTTTAGGCGATTTGCAAAAACTCCTTAAAGAAAAAACCGGGCTAGACTTAAACCTCATCAAAAGCGAAAAAGACGCCAAAAGCCCCCCCCTTTTATTAGAGATCGCTAATCCTAGCGAAACGCCTATCACATTCAGCTTGAGTGGGGGCATTGCGGATAAATTGGGCTTGAAAGCGGACGGAATGGAATTGAAAAAGGGCATTAGTAGGGATTCAGTAGCGATTAAAATCCCTTATTACAGCACAGAAGTGGATATTTATGATAAAGCCGGGGATAAATACTTGCTCCAAAGCGAATATTACATGACCAATTCCAACGATCCCACATCAAGCCCCACGAGTAAAAGGAAAAACCAAACTTGGGAAGTGAAAAGCTACATCGTAGATCCCAAAAACAAAACCCCTATCAATGATCCTACTTGGGAAATTGTCGGCTTTGATTCAGCCACGCATAAAATGAAATCCGCCCCCATGACTTTGGATTTTAAGGGTAATAAGCTCACCTATTCTTTGGATAAGAGCGAAAACCATGATTCTAGCGATTTGTCTTACCAAGACTCTAAACTCTTAGAAGCGAGTCAAGACGGCAAGCCTAGGGGCATTTTTAGAGACATGCGCATTGAAGAAAACGGCGTGATTTCTCTAGCCTTTAGTAACGGGGTGGTAGAGCCGGTCGCTCGCATCGGTATTTTAGCTTTCACTAACGATCAAGGCTTAAGGAAAATCGGCGGTAACCTCTATGAAATGCAAGAAGGCACCATTAATGGCGAAAACAGACCCCTAAGCGGTAACCCCATTTTAGGGTGGGACGAAGAGGGCAAACTCAAGTTTGGGAAAATCAGGCATAAATATTTAGAAACGAGCAATGTGAATGCCGGGAACGCCCTAACCAATCTCATTTTAATGCAAAGAGGCTATTCTATGAACGCTAGAGCCTTTGGCGCGGGCGATGACATGATTAAAGAAGCCATTAGCTTGAAAAAATAAGGGGCTGAAATAAAGAGTGTGGTAAAATACCCTTTTTAATAAGGATATTTAATGATACCCACACAGCTTAATGAAATTGCAGAATTTTTAAAAACAAACCCTTATAATTTGTCCCAACCCTTACAGGATGGACGCTTAAATTCATCTGTCAATGAAGAAGAAATTTTAAACACCATCAAATATTCTTTCCCTATCCAACTACCAAAAGCCAGAGAGTGGTGGGATTTTAGTTTTAAAAAAAACGATATTTTTTATCTTGTCAATATTAAAACCACCACCACAAAAACCGCTGACAATCTTAATTGCAAATTAGGGATTTACTATGCGTTGTGCGGCTTAGTGCCGGAATTTAATAACGAAATCGCATGGGAAAAATACTTTCAAAAACTTCATAAAGACTTAGGCACAAACACCAATAGAGATTATTATTTTTTGATTATCAACAAAAACGATCCTAAAGATGTTTTTATCAATTCCTTAAAAGGTATCCAAACTCTTCAGCCCAATAACTTGCCCTTCCAATGCAAGTGGGATAACAACAGAGAAATCATTCAAAGAGACTTTATTGAAAGTAAAAACTTCATCTTAAGCGCTCTAGCTAAAAGTGTAACTCTAAGGGCTAATATTTATTAAGAGAAGTTTTTGGAGAATTTTTTGCATCAATTAGAGATTAAAACTTTAGGGCAGGTTTTCACCCCTAAAAATATAGTGGATTTCATGCTCACTCTCAAACACAATCAAGGGAGTGTTTTAGAGCCGAGTGCTGGCGATGGGAGTTTTTTAAAGCGTTTAAAAAAGGCTGTAGGGATTGAAATCGATCCTAAAATCTGCCCTAAAAATGCCCTTTGCATGGACTTTTTTGACTACCCTTTAGAAAATCAATTTGACACCATTATTGGCAATCCGCCCTATGTCAAGCACAAGGATATTGCGCCAAGCACCAAAGAAAAACTCCATTACAGCCTTTTTGATGAAAGGAGTAACCTCTACTTGTTTTTCATAGAAAAAGCGATCAAGCATTTAAAACCTAAAGGCGAATTGATTTTCATCACCCCAAGGGATTTTTTAAAATCCACTTCTAGCGTGAAATTAAACGAATGGATTTATAAAGAAGGCACGATAACGCATTTTTTTGAACTGGGCGATCAAAAGGTTTTCCCAAACGCCATGCCTAATTGCGTGATTTTTCGTTTTTGTAAGGGCAATTTCAGTAGAATCACCAACGATGGTTTGCAATTTTTGTGCAAAAAAGGCATTTTGTATTTCCTCAACCAATCTTACACGCAAAAATTGAGCGAGGTTTTTAAGGTTAAGGTGGGGGCAGTGAGCGGGTGCGATAAGATTTTTAAAAATGAAACATACGGGAATTTAGAATTTGTCACCTCAATCACCAAAAGAACCAATGTTTTAGAAAAAATGGTTTTTGTCAATGAGCCTAATGATTATTTACTCCAGCATAAAGACAGCTTGATGCAAAGAAAGATTAAAAAATTCAATGAAAATAACTGGTATCAATGGGGGAGAATGCATCACATATCCCCTAAAAAACGCATTTATGTCAACACCAAAACGCGCCAAAAAAACCCCTTTTTTATCCACCAATGCCCTAATTATGACGGCTCTATTTTAGCGCTATTCCCTTATAACCAAAACCTGGACTTACAAAACCTCTGCGACAAACTCAACGCTATCAACTGGCAAGAATTGGGCTTTGTGTGCGACGGGCGTTTTTTGTTTTCGCAACGCTCTTTAGAAAACGCGCTTTTGCCTAAAGACTTTTTAAATCTAGGATAAAACTTGTTAGAAACTTTGCAATTAAACCCGGAGCAACTAAAAGCGGTCAAGGCTTTGAAAGGGTATAATTTAGTGATTGCGAGCGCTGGCACAGGAAAGACTTCTACGATTGTGGGGCGCATTTTATACCTGCTTGATAACGGCATCAAGCCTGAAGAAATCTTGCTTTTGACTTTCACCAATAAAGCGAGTAATGAAATGATTGCCAGGGTGGCTAAATACTCCAAATTAAGCTCCAAAATTGAAGCGGGCACTTTCCATGCGGTAGCGTATCGCTATTTAAAAGAGCATTACCCCAATTTAAGCCTAAAGCAACCTAAGGAACTAAGAAAGCTTTTAGAAAGCATTGTGGATACCAAAAACGCGCTAACAGATGACGATAAAAAGCCCTACACTTCGCAGCATCTCTACGCCCTCTATTCTCTTTACACTAACGCTCTAAAACAAGAAGATTTTAGCGCATGGCTTTCTACTAAAAACCCTGAACACACGCCATACGCCGCCTTTTATGAAAACATTTTGGAAGAATTTGAAAACACCAAAAAAAAGCATAATTATATTGACTATAACGACTTGCTACTGTTGTTTAAAAAAGCGATGCTAGAGACACCTAGCCCTTATAAAGAAGTGCTTTGCGATGAGTTTCAAGACACTAACCCCTTACAAGAATCCATTTTAGACGCTATCAATCCCCCTAGTTTGTTTTGCGTGGGCGATTACGATCAGAGCATTTACGCTTTTAATGGGGCGGATATTTCTATCATTTCTAATTTCACTCAAAAATACAAAAACGCCCGAGTTTTCACGCTCACTAAAAACTACCGCTCCTCTAAAGAGATTTTAGATCTCGCTAATCAAGTGATACAGCGCAACGAGCGCATTTACCCTAAAAATTTAGAAGTGGTGAAATCAGGGAAATTCAATAAACCCACGCTTTTAAATTACAACGACAATATCGCGCAATGCCAAGACATCGCTAAACGCATTGTCATGCGAAAAGATTTTAAAGAAGTGGCAGTGATTTTTAGGAACAACGCGAGCGCGGATCAATTAGAAGCCGCTTTAAGATCCCACAACGTGCCAAGCAAACGAAAAGGGAGCGCGAGTTTTTTTGAATCCAAAGAAGTGGCGTTAGCGTTAGATATTTGCGCACTACTATTTAACCCTAAAGACATTATGGCAGCGATTCACATTTTAAGCTATATCAGCGATATTGGCTCTAACACCGCTAAAGACATTCATGAAGCCTTAATGCTTTTAGGCAATGGTGATCTCAAACTAGCCCTAACCCACCCAAGCAAAGAAACCAAAATTTACACCAAGAAAAAAGAAATCACCTCTATGGGGCTTTTTGAAGAAATTTTTGCCCTAGAAAACAGCTCAAGGTTTAATAGCGTGATAGATAGAGCGTTTCATTCGCACCCGGTGTTGATGCACCCTAAAATCTCACTCAATGGGGCTAAAACGCTCAGCGATTTTTTCACTCTTTATACCAAAGCCCCTATTCATTCCCCTAGCGCTTTAATCAAACACATTCTAGAAAGCGCGTTTTTTCAAACCTTTAAAACACGCCTTTTAAAAGAGCGATCTAAAAATAAGGACGGCTCTTATAACGAATTTAAAAAACTCCAAGCGCAAAAACGCTTCAATGAAAAAATGGACTTGCTGAGTTCTTTAGCGAAAAATTACCAAAATTTAGGGCGTTTTTTAAACGGCACTTTAATAGGCTCCAATGAAGCCACGCAAGGTGAGGGCGTGAATCTATTGAGCGTGCATGCTTCTAAAGGCTTAGAGTTTAAAGACGTTTATATTATAGATTTAATGGAGGGCCGTTTCCCTAACCACAAGCTCATGAATACCGGTGGGGGCATTGAAGAAGAGCGGCGGCTTTTTTATGTCGCTATCACAAGGGCTAAGGAAAATTTATGGCTTTCTTATGCGAAAAACGAATTGAGGGAAAACGCCAAACCAAAAGAGCATAAGCCCTCGGTGTTTTTGTATGAAGCGGGGCTTTTGAAACCTGATTCAAAATAAAATTGGTTTTTGTATTGTTTGTTTAATGAGTATTATAGTGGGATTTTCATGAGATGTAAGA
Source organism: Helicobacter pylori (assembly GCF_014496485.1). Lineage (GTDB taxonomy): Bacteria > Campylobacterota > Campylobacteria > Campylobacterales > Helicobacteraceae > Helicobacter > Helicobacter pylori_DD. The sequence continues at coordinate 15,512 of NZ_JACTAX010000016.1, forward strand.
AAAATACAAAAAAAACGCTAGTAAGATTTTAAGCTTGCGCTAGAGCCAAAATTTTAGTATAATGGCGTTGCGATGGCCATTAAAACTATGATTACTAATAGTAACTTCATAGTCGGTTATCTCCTTTCTGAGGTAACCGCCCACTATTACCCCAAACCCTAACATGCTCCAAATTTTCACAACAAAAGAGATAACTTGAAATGACTATTTGCGTTGGCGTAATTATAGTTTAAAAAACTTAGAAATGCCAAAAAGCGCTTTTAAAAACCCCCCAAAATTTAACGCTAATCCCCCTAAGATCCCGTTTTTTTTTTTTTTGTAAAAAGCGCTCCAATTGTTGTAACTTTATTTCCTTGATAAGGGGTCTTTAAGGGGGTTTTTAAGGTTAGTTTAATTTTCATTATGTGAAAATATCACAATTACATCTAACAATTTGTATTACTAAACATTATTTACAAGCTCTGATGTAACTAAAACCCAAATTTAATCTCAATCAAGGAGCATTCCATTGATAAGGAAAATTATGATAAAGAAGAATAGAACGCTGTTTCTTAGTCTAGCCCTTTGCGCTAGCATAAGTTATGCCGAAGATGATGGAGGGTTTTTCACCGTCGGTTATCAGCTCGGACAAGTCATGCAAGATGTCCAAAACCCAGGCGGCGCTAAAAGCGACGAACTCGCCAGAGAGCTTAACGCTGATGTAACGAACAACATTTTAAACAACAACACCGGAGGCAATGTCGCAGGGGCGTTGAGTAACGCTTTCTCCCAATACCTTTATTCGCTTTTAGGGGCGTATCCCACGAAACTCAGTAGTAACGATGTGTCTGCGAACGCTCTTTTAAGTGGTGCGGTAGGCAGTGGGACTTGCGCGGCTGCAGGGACGGCTGGTGGCACTTCTCTTAACAATCAAAGCGCTTGCACCGCTGCGGGCTATTACTGGCTCCCTAGCTTGACTGACAGGATTTTAAGCACGATCGGTAGCCAGACCAACTACGGCACGAACACCAATTTCCCCAACATGCAACAACAGCTCACCTACTTGAATGCGGGGAATGTGTTTTTTAACGCGATGAATAAGGCTTTAGAGAATAAGAATGGAACTGCTACTAGCGGTGGTGCTAGTGGCACTAGCGGTGCGACTGGTTCAGATGGTCAAACTTACTCTCAACAAGCCATCCAATACCTTCAAGGCCAACAAAATATCTTAAATAACGCAGCGAACTTGCTCAAGCAAGATGAATTGCTCTTAGAAGCTTTCAACTCCGCCGTAGCCGCCAACATTGGGAATAAGGAATTCAATTCAGCCGTTTTTACAGGTTTGGTGCAAGGCATTATTGATCAATCTCAAGCGGTTTATAACGAGCTCACTAAAAACACCATTAGCGGGAGCGCGGTTAATAGCGCTGGGATAAACTCCAACCAAGCTAACGCTGTGCAAGGGCGCGCCAGTCAGCTCCCTAACGCTCTTTATAATGCGCAAGTAACTTTGGATAAAATCAATGCGCTCAACAATCAGGTGAGAAGCATGCCTTACTTGCCCCAATTCAGAGCCGGTAACAGCCGTGCGACGAATATTTTAAACGGGTTTTACACCAAAATAGGCTATAAGCAATTCTTCGGGAAGAAAAGGAATATCGGTTTGCGCTATTACGGCTTCTTTTCTTATAATGGGGCGAGCGTGGGCTTTAGATCCACTCAAAACAGCGTAGGGTTATACACTTATGGGGTGGGGACTGATGTGTTGTATAACATCTTTAGCCGCTCCTATCAAAACCGATCTGTGGATATGGGCTTTTTTAGCGGTATCCAATTAGCCGGTGAAACCGTCCAATCCACGCTCAGAGATGACCCCAATGTGAAATTGCATGGGAAAATCAATAACACGCACTTCCAGTTCCTCTTTGACTTCGGTATGAGGATGAACTTCGGTAAGTTAGACGGGAAATCCAACCGCCACAACCAGCACACGGTGGAATTTGGCGTGGTGGTGCCTACGATTTATAACACTTATTACAAATCCGCAGGGACTACCGTGAAGTATTTCCGTCCTTATAGCGTTTATTGGTCTTATGGGTATTCATTCTAAGAAAGGGGGGAAGAGACAAACATGAAACAAAATTTAAAGCCATTCAAAATGATTAAGGAAAATTTAATGACACAATCTCAAAAAGTAAGATTCTTAGCCCCTTTGAGCCTAGCGTTAAGCTTGAGCTTCAATCCAGTGGGCGCTGAAGAAGATGGGGGCTTTATGACCTTTGGGTATGAATTAGGTCAAGTGGTCCAACAAGTGAAAAACCCGGGCAAAATCAAAGCCGAAGAATTAGCAGGCCTGTTAAACTCTACCACGACAAACAACACCAATATCAATATTGCAGGCACAGGAGGGAATGTCGCCGGGACTTTGGGCAACCTTTTTATGAACCAATTGGGCAATTTGATTGATTTGTATCCTACTTTGAACACTACTAATATTACACAATGTGGTAGCACTAGTAGTAGTAGTAATGGCACTACTGCTGCCGCTACTAGCACTAGCCCTTGTTTCCAAGGTAACCTGGCTCTTTATAACGAAATGGTTAGCTCTATCAAAACTTTGAGTCAAGACATCAGCAAGAATATCTTTCAAGGCAACAACAACACCACAAGCCAAAATCTCTCCAACCAGCTCAGTGAGCTTAACACCGCTAGCGTTTATTTGACTTACATGAACTCGTTCTTAAACGCCAATAACCAAGCGGGTGGGATTTTTCAAAACAACACTAATCAAGCTTATGGGAATGGTGTTACCGCCCAACAAATCGCTTATATCCTAAAGCAAGCTTCAATCACTATGGGGCCAAGCGGTGATAGCGGGGCTGCCGCAGCGTTTTTAGACGCCGCTTTAGCCCAACATGTCTTCAACTCCGCTAACGCTGGGAACGATTTGAGCGCTAAGGAATTCACTAGCTTGGTGCAAAACATCGTCAATAATTCTCAAAACGCTTTAACGCTAGCCAACAACGCTAACATCAGCAATTCAACCGGCTATCAAGTGAGCTATGGCGGGAATATTGATCAAGCGCGTTCTACCCAACTATTAAACAACACCACAAACACTTTGGCTAAAGTTACCGCTCTAAACAACGAGCTTAAAGCTAACCCATGGCTTGGGAATTTCGCTGCCGGTAACAGCTCTCAAGTGAATGCGTTTAACGGGTTTATCACTAAAATCGGTTATAAGCAATTCTTTGGGGAAAACAAGAATGTGGGCTTACGCTACTACGGTTTCTTCAGCTATAATGGTGCTGGCGTGGGTAATGGCCCCACTTACAATCAAGTCAATTTGCTCACTTATGGGGTGGGGACTGATGTGCTTTACAATGTGTTTAGCCGCTCTTTTGGTAGCCGAAGTCTTAATGCGGGCTTCTTTGGGGGGATCCAACTCGCAGGGGACACTTATATCAGCACGCTAAGAAACAGCCCTCAACTTGCGAGCAGACCTACAGCGACGAAATTCCAATTCTTGTTTGACTTAGGCTTACGCATGAACTTTGGTATCTTGAAAAAAGACCTAAAAAGCCATAACCAGCATTCTATAGAAATCGGTGTGCAAATCCCTACGATTTACAACACTTACTATAAAGCTGGTGGCGCTGAAGTGAAATACTTCCGTCCTTATAGCGTGTATTGGGTCTATGGCTACGCCTTCTAAAAAAGCTCAAGGCCTTTTATAGGCTTTGATTTAACCCTTTAACCCCCACTTCAAAAACAACTCAAAACCCTTATCCAATAATCAAATAATGGAATTGACCCCTAAGAACGCTTGATTAAAAGCTAGCATTCACAAAAAGCTTAACTCTCAAGGCTTATTGAGATTTTAAAACGCTTGATTAAAAACTTTTAAAAAGCTTTAGCGCTTCAAAATTTTTATACTTAGAAAAACAACCCAAAATATTTATTAAATGTTGTCAAATATTGAGATTAACCCCCCAAGAACGGCTTTAATGGTGAAAGCGTTCAAACGCTAAAGATATTTAGGATTTCTGTGGTTTAAAACTTTATTTTGTAGTTCTAAATTTTATGGTAAAACCCATTTTTTAAGGGGATAGGAAGTATTTTGAAACCCCCCCAAAACTAAATCCCCCCTAACCCAAGAAAACCGCTTTTAAAACCCCCAAGCAGAAATCCTAAACATCTTTAGTGTTTGGGGTGAATGCCGCTAATTTGCAGTATAACACCCCATACATTTGCATCTAGCGTAGGAAGCGTGCAAAGTTACGCCTTTATAGATATGATGCGTGAGAGCTGTAAGGAATGCGTTGGAGCTCAAACTCTGTAAAATCCATTAGGCACACAGAACAAGAACCAAACTTTCCCCCAACATCAGGAAGCCCAATCGTCTTTAGCGTTTAATCACTTCACAAAACGAGCCACGCAAAGTATTAGATTTTAAAAAATGCCTTGGAGTGTTTTTAACTTGCTGCGATTTGATTGGAGTTCAAAACTTCAGCGTGAGGTTGGTCATCATGTAACTTCTGTCTTGGTAATTCGCGCTAAAATCGCCATCGGGGTTATTGAACTTGGGCGCTCCAAAATACCCTGCTTGATACCCTTTATTGATCCTAGCCCCATAATAAGTGATCCTAAAGTTAAGGAGAACCGATTCAGTGAACGCATAGCTCGCATTGAATTGCACGGAATATTCATTAGCCCTCCCCACTTGCCCTAACGCATTCTTATTCGCATGAGAGACGCGCCCAAAAACATGCCATGCGAAACGCTTATGGATCCCTCCAACCGAAGTGTAAAAAGTGAAAGTGTTCGCGTTAGTGATCGCATCAGCCAGCCCATCATAAGCCGTATTATCCCAAAAATCATAGCCGATCATTCCGGCATGCCTAGTCGTTACTGAGATTTCATTACTGATATAGGAAGTGTTATTCCCCCTTGGCATGGTGTGAGAGCCTAAAAAAGCGTCCGAATTGCCAAAGGTGTTATAAAAGCCAATGGACCAGTTGAAATTATCCCACCAAAAAACCTGGCGGATATTCAAAGTAACGCCATTCCTCCCCAACAAAGAGCCATGAGGCGTGCTGTCTTCCAAACTATAAGTGTTTGTTTCTGGGTTATACCACCCCCTATAATATAAGGGAAAGGTTGTCATGATCATGCTTTGAGAGCGAAAGCCTACATTTTCAAAATTCCTATTCGTGTCATAGACTAGCTTAAAGCCAGGAGCGTTATAAGTCTTAGGCGCAAAATAATAAAAAAATTGAGCGTCTAAGCCTTTATAAGAGTAGGTTGTGGTGATCCCATGCCAACCGTAATTGATGAAATCATTGCTGTTACTGGGGTTGCCTCCCTTTTTCAAATAAGGCACTGTCGCAAAAAACTCATAAATCCAAGAGTTAAACGCCAAACCTCTCCCAAAAGAGCTCCACCACCAAAACCTTAACCTTTGCGTCTCAGTCTTATAGGGCTGATAATACACTTCCCACCCTTGATTCGAACCGCTCATGAAATCAATATTCGCTTCATAGCGCCCCGCTTTAAACCCAAAAACATCTTTGTAATCGTATCGTAAAAAAGCGGTATCCACCACATAAGGCCTTGCATGATAGCTCGCTGATTGAGAAGTCCCCGCATAAGCAGGGCCAAGATACTTATTAAAAAAGTATCCATGATAGCCCCCAATGAAATTCTCTACAATTGAGCCAAAAACCTTCCCGTTAGCTTGGTTAATATAATATTTAGTCTTATCATAAGGAATGGCTGCAATCGCCCCACCCAAAGAAACAGAGAGCCTGTGGTTTTCGATGCCTTTAGGGAGTAAATTGACTTTGACTTGCGCTAAAGTTACAATATCTATAAAACTTTCAGTAGGATAAATCCCTTTTTTGGTATTGATTTGAGAATTGTTAAAACCAATCTTAGAAAAGTTCTCCACACGACCACTAAACCGATAATCAAAAGCTTCTACAGGACACAATAAAAACGATAAAAGCGATAAAGAAGAAGTCAGAAAATACTTCTCTTGTCTCATTAAACTCTCCCTAATCTTAATGGTATGATTTTTCTTATTGAGATTATAATTATAATCAAAAAAAAAAAAAACAGCATGAAGTTAAAATATTAATTAAAATCCGCAACCCTATTTTACAAAAAATAACCATTTATTGTAAATTGGTTTAAAATTAAAGGATTAAAATCATATATTTGTTACTTCTAAAGAATGCGTTATTTTTGATCAGATCCGCTACCCATGAAATCCTCATTTTTATCTCCATTATTAAAACTTATAGGAAATTTCAAATCTAGCGTTAAAGCCAGGTTCTGCCATGCCCCTTGCGTATTTGTCTTGATTGGGTTCATCAGGGCTCATTACTGGGCTTGCTTGATCAATATATTGTTGGTTAAAAACATTGTTAAACACCGCATTCAGGCTCAACCCTTTGAGTTTTTTATAAGCGGGCTTATAAGTGATAAAGAAACTGCTCACCCCATAACCCGGCTTATGCACATGAAAAATCCCGGGCGTTTTAGGGCAATTACTAGACCGTCTGTCAATATCCGTAGGGCCGTTACGATAAGGGCTATAAGAGCAATAACTCAAATCCGTAACAAAGCGTGAAAGCCAAGTGATACTAAGACCGGTGCGTGGGATCGTATAGCTTGCCGTTAAAATAAACACATTGCCGGTTGTGGCCGCCAATTCATACACATCAGCGATCAAACGCCCTTTTAAAGAAGGCCATGATCGCGCCACGCTCAAGCCTAAAGAAAAGCCCTTGTATTTAGCCGTCCCTGAAACTTCATAACCCGGCACATAAATAATATCTTGCGCAGGCAAGTTGGTTACAAAAAGCGTTGAAGAAAATTGATTGATATAATTAGAAATCAATTGGACAAAACCGGCAGCCCTAAAATCAAAATACTGACTGCTGTATTCGGTGTTAAATTCCACATTTTGCCCAATTTCTGGCTTTAAATTGCGGTTGTAGCGCAAATTGTCTTGACGCATCCACACCAAACCTCCAGGCATAGGGCCTCTAGTTACATACGCGTAAGAAAGCCTGAAATTCAAATTTTCTAAAGGCGAGACGTTTAAAGCCGCGCTAGGGCTAAACCCTTGAGTTATGTGCAATTGCCAGTCTTTATCCCACTAGCACGAAAAACTCCGTCCTTTAGGGCGGAGATGTAAGTGCTTAGCCGTTAGGTATTTGAATGTAATTCTACCTAATCCATTCGCTTTTTAGCGCATTCTATTAAAAATCAAAGTT
>NZ_JACTAX010000017.1:0-20589 GCF_014496485.1 Helicobacter pylori
ACGACCAAGCGTTAAACCAATTAGTGATTGAAGTCCCACGAGAAGCGTTAAAGAATGTGAAGTTACCACAAATCAAAAATGTATTGACCGCTCAAATCTTTGATGGTGCTTACCACTTTAGAGGTAACGACTATCAATTTAAAGGTTAAACCATGCTCTTTATCAGCGCGACTAACACCAATGCTGGAAAAACCACATGCGCTAGGCTATTAGCCCAATATTGCAACGCTTGTGGCATTAGAACGATTTTATTAAAGCCCATTGAAACGGGCGTTAATGACGCCATTAACCACTCTAGCGATGCGCATTTGTTCTTGCAAGATAACCGCCTTTTAGATCGCTCTTTAACCTTAAAAGACATTTCATTCTATCGTTATCATAAAGCTTCAGCCCCCCTCATCGCCCAACAAGAAGAAAACCAAAACGACCCCATTGATACCAATCATTTAACCCAACGCCTTCACAATTTCACCAAAACTTACGATTTAGTCATCGTTGAAGGGGCTGGGGGGTTATGCGTGCCTATCAATTTAGAAGAAAACATGCTGGATTTGGCCCTAAAGTTAAAAGCCAAAATGCTTTTGATTAGCCATGACAATTTGGGCTTAATCAATGATTGTTTGCTGAATGACTTTTTATTGAAATCCTACCAACTGGACTATAAAATCGCTATCAATTTGAGAGGAAACAACACCGCTTTTCACAGCATCAGTTTGCCCTATATTGAGCTTTTTAACAAACGCTCCAATAACCCCATTGTGATTTTCCAACAAAGCCTAAAAGAATTAATGAGCTTTGCCCTTAAATAAAGTGCAAACAGAACGCGCGCTGATAAAAAAGCCCCCTAACAGCAAGGCGTATAAAATCCAGCTAAAAACGGGTTTTGACATCTCATCGCTCTCTTTTAAGGGTTTTAAAAAAATCACATTAGGGAACATGTTAAACAAATTGATCCGCCAGCCATAGTATTGCACCTCCACTTGCTGGTTGACTAAACTTTGAGCGAGAGCTGAAATATCAGCCGAATTAAACTTAAAATAAAAAGGGAAGCCAAAGCGCGTGTCTTCGTTACGATAAACGGTTACGCTTTTTTGATCTTTAGGGTCGTAGGTTTGCACAAAATAGACATCTCTAGCAAGGGTTTTTACTTCCTTATTGTTGGGCGTGTTTTCATTTTCATTCATTCTTTTGACTTCCACCCCACTAATGACAGCCGCACTATAATGGGGCATGCAATAGCTCACTAAAAGCATGAGCGCTAAAAAGATCGCTGTTAAAATGAACAAAACCACATTACGCACAAATTTTATCAACTTCATTCCTTATGATAGCATTAGCCTTTTTTTCACATTCAAACACCAGAGCTTAAAAAACGCTCTTTCACATGTTTTCAATCATCACGCTAGCGAATTCAGAGCATTTCACTTCTTTAGCCCCATCCATCAAACGAGCGAAATCGTAAGTTACTTTCTTGCTTTTAATCGCTTTTTCCATAGCAGAGACGATCAAATCAGCCGCTTCCACCCAACCCATATGCCTTAACATCATTTCCGCGCTCAAAATAATAGACCCCGGATTGACTTTATCCAGCCCAGCGTATTTAGGAGCGGTGCCATGGGTGGCTTCAAACATGCCCACTGTGTCGTTAAGATTAGCCCCAGGAGCGATACCAATGCCTCCCACCATCGCCGCTAACGCATCAGAGATATAATCCCCGTTCAAATTCATGGTCGCAATGACGCTGTATTCGCTAGGGCGCAATAAGATTTGTTGCAAAAACGCGTCAGCGATCATGTCTTTAATGATGATTTCTTTACCGGTTTTAGGGTTTTTCAAAGAACACCATGGGCCTTTATCAATGACTTGAGCGTTAAATTCTTTTTGAGCGAGCGCATAGCCCCATTTCATGAACGCCCCTTCGGTGTATTTCATGATGTTGCCCTTATGCACAAAAGTTACGCTTGGCTTGTCGTTATCAATAGCGTATTCAATCGCTTTCCTAACCAGCCTCTCTGTGCCTTCTTTGCTAATGGGTTTTACCCCTATGCCGCTGCTTTCAGGGAAGCGGATTTTTTTAACCTTTAATTCATTTTGTAAGAAATGGATGAGTTTTTTCGCTTCCGCGCTGCCTTCTTGCCACTCAATGCCCGCATAAATGTCTTCAGAATTTTCTCTAAAAATCACCATATCCACTTTTTGTGGTTCTTTAACCGGACTCGGACTCCCATACCACCGAACCGGTCTCAAGCACACATACAGATCCATTTTTTGGCGTAACGCTACATTCAAAGATCTAAACCCCTCGCCAATAGGCGTGGTCAAAGGCCCTTTAATAGAAACTTTATAATGGTTAATCGCTTCAATAGTGTCCGGTAACAGCCATTGCTCTTCGGGGCTTAATTCCTTGTGATCTTTAAATTTTTGATAGCATTTTTCGCCCACAAACACTTCATACCATGCGATTTTTTTCTCGCCCTTATAAGCCTTTTGAACCGCGCTATCCACGACTTTAATCATCGCCGGGGTAATATCTGATCCAATGCCATCGCCCTCAATGAAAGGGATAATGGGGTAATTTGGCACATGCAATTTGTTGTCTTTAATCGTAATTTCTTCGCCCTCTTTAGGCTTTTGTAAAATTTTAGGGTTGTAAGCCATCTCTTATCCTTTTTATAAAATTTAAGTAGCTATACTAACATAAAAATACTATATAACCCCTAAAAATCTTTTTTTGAATGCGTGTTTAAAAGTAGCGGTTGGAAATAACTTGAAAAAACGGAATGTTTTTAAAAAGAAATCATTTAATTTTTTGGCTTATAATGGAGTGCTATCATTCTGAAAACTTAAGGAAGTCAAATGTCTGTTACTTTAATCAATAATGAAAATAATGAACGCTATGAATTTGAAACGATTGAATGCACTCGTGGGCCTAAAGCGGTGGATTTTTCCAAGCTTTTTGAAACGACCGGGTTTTTTTCTTACGATCCAGGGTATTCTTCCACCGCTGGGTGCCAATCTAAGATCAGCTATGTCAATGGCAAAAAAGGCGAATTGTATTACAGAGGGCATAGAATAGAAGATTTAGTCGTCAAATACAAATATGTAGATGTGTGCAAATTGCTCCTCACAGGGGAATTACCCAAAAATCAAGAAGAAAGCTTGGAGTTTGAATTGGAATTACGCCACAGAAGCTTTGTGCATGAGAGCTTGTTAAACATGTTTTCAGCCTTCCCTAGTAACGCCCACCCTATGGCGAAACTCTCTAGCGGTGTGTCTATTTTATCCACCCTTTATTCCACGCACCAAAACATGCACACTGAAGAAGATTACCAGACTATGGCCAGAAGGATTGTCGCTAAAATCCCCACGCTTGCGGCCATTTGCTATCGTAATGAAGTGGGAGCACCCATTATTTATCCGGACATCGCGCGCTCTTATGTGGAAAATATCCTTTTCATGCTGAGAGGGTATCCTTATAGCCGCTTAAAACACACCACTCAAGGCGAAGTAGAAATCACGCCCCTAGAAGTGGAAGCCTTTGATAAAATCCTAACCTTGCACGCTGACCACAGCCAAAACGCCTCTTCTACCACGGTAAGGAATGTCGCTAGCACCGGCGTGCATCCTTATGCAGCCATAAGCGCGGGCATTAGCGCTTTATGGGGGCATTTGCATGGCGGAGCGAATGAAAAAGTGCTTTTACAATTAGAAGAAATCGGCGATGTGAAAAATGTGGATAAATACATCGCACGCGTGAAAGACAAAAACGATAATTTCAAACTCATGGGCTTTGGGCATAGGGTGTATAAGAGCTACGATCCGCGCGCAAAAATCTTAAAAGGCTTAAAAGACGAACTGCATAAAAAAGGCGTTAAAATGGACGAGAGATTGAGCGAAATCGCTGCGAAAGTGGAAGAAATCGCACTAAAAGACGAGTATTTCATTGAAAGGAATCTCTACCCCAATGTGGATTTTTACTCCGGCACGATTTTAAGGGCTTTAAAAATCCCAGTGCGTTTTTTCACGCCGGTGTTTGTCATAGGCAGAACCGTGGGCTGGTGCGCTCAGCTTTTAGAGCATGTCAAAAGCCCGCAAGCTAGGATCACGCGCCCAAGACAAGTCTATGTAGGGGATTAGGCTTTGTTTGAATAGAGCGTTGGTTAGGCTTTAAGAAACGCTTAAAGCCTTGTTTAAAAGAGTAAGGATCTCCCACCAAGCGAGCGATAATTTAACCGCATGCAAACGCCCCAAAACTCAAAAATAACCCCACTTTTACAAGCAAACCATTGAGTTTTTGAGAAAAATGATTGCAAAACCTTTTTATCTCCTTAAGAAAATCATTTTTATAACAAATCTCAAGCAATCAAATCTTATTTTTTAGAAAAAATCCTTTTTACAACAAATCTAAAGCAACCACACCAAACAATCAAAGTTAAACCCCCTTTTTTGATAGCTACCCCTATTCAAACAACCTCATTTCTTTTAAAACCGCTTTATTACAAACAAATCTCAAACAACCAAACCAAAAACAATCAAAGTTAAACCCCCTTTTTTGATAGCTACCCCTATTCAAACAACCTCATTTCTTTTAAAACCGCTTTATTACAAACAAATCTCAAGCAACCACACCAAACAATCAAAGTTAAACCCCCTTTTTTGATAGCTACCCCTATTCAAACAACCTCATTTCTTTTAAAACCATTTTCATTTGTTTCATATTTGTTTAGAAACGCTACAAAAACCTTTTTTTTTTTTTTTTGAAAGGGCAAAAACGCCTCATTAATGTCAAAATCCCATGAATTTATACTATATTAACGAAAGCTTGCGGTATGGTCTTACTTAAAGACACATTTCCGCAAGATTTACGGACAAGATCAATCTTATTTTAATAAAGTAAAGGAGAAAACATGAAGAAAAAATTTCTGTCATTAACCTTAGGTTCGCTTTTAGTTTCCGCTTTAAGCGCTGAAGACAACGGCTTTTTTGTGAGCGCGGGCTATCAAATCGGTGAATCCTCTCAAATGGTGAAAAACACTAAAGGCATTCAAGAACTCTCAGACAGCTATGAAAGATTGAACAATCTTTTAACGAATTATAGCGTCCTAAACACTCTCATCAGGCAGTCCGCCGACCCTAACGCTATCAATAACGCAAGGGGCAATTTGAACGCGAGCGCGAAGAATTTAATCAATGATAAAAAGAATTCCCCAGCCTATCAAGCGGTGCTTTTAGCCTTGAATGCGGCAGCGGGGTTGTGGCAAGTCATGAGCTATTCGATCAGCGTTTGCGGCCCTGGCTCTGACAAAGGCAAAAATGGGGGCGTTCAAACCTTTGAAAATGTGCCAGCAAATGGGGGGACTACCATTACTTGCGATTCATTTTATGAACCAGGACCATGGAGCGGTATATCCACTGAAAATTACGCGAAAATCAATAGAGCTTATCAAATCATCCAAAAGGCTTTTGGAGCAAGCGGGCAAAATATTCCTGCCTTAAGCGACACCAAAGAACTTAATTTTGAAATTAAAGGGAAGAGAAATGATAGCGTCCAACCAGGAGAAAGATGGAAATTCCCATGGACTAATGGATTTGTTTCAATCAAGTGGGTGGATGGGACTTATACAGAAACTAAAGAAGACATCAAAGTGTCCAACAACGCTCAAGAGCTTTTAAAACAGGCCAGCACTATTTTAACCACTCTTAATGAAGCATGCCCATGGTTGAGTAATGGTGGTGGCTATTGGAAAGAGATAAAAGGCGATGGGACAGCGTGCGGGAGTTTTAAAAATGAAATCAGCGCGATTCAAGACATGATCAAAAACGCTGCAATAGCCGTAGAGCAATCCAAGATCGTTGCTGCAAACGCGCAAAACCAGCACAACCTAGACACCGGGAAGACATTCAACCCCTATAAAGACGCCAACTTCGCCCAAAGCATGTTCGCTAACGCTAGAGCGCAAGCGGAGATTTTAAACCGCGCCCAAGCAGTGGTGAAAGACTTTGAAAGAATCCCTGCAGCGTTCGTAAAAGACTCTTTAGGGGTGTGCCATGAAAAGGGTAGCGATGGCAATCTCCGTGGCACGCCATCTGGCACGGTTACTTCTAACACTTGGGGAGCCGGTTGCGCGTATGTGGGAGAGACCTTAACGAGTCTAAAAGACAGCATCGCTCATTTTGGCACTCAAGCCGAGCAAATCCATAACGCGCAAAACCTCGCCTACACTTTAGCGAATTTCAGCGGCCAGTATCAAAAGCTAGGCGAACACTATGACAGCATCACAGCGGCGCTCTCTAGCTTGCCTGACGCTCAGTCTTTACAAAATGTGGTGAGCAAAAAGACTAACCCTAATAGCCCGCAAGGCATACAGGATAACTACTACATTGACTCAAACATCCATTCTCAAGTACAATCCAGGAGTCAAGAACTCGGCAGCAACCCTTTCAGACGCGCCGGTTTAATCGCCGCTTCTACCACCAATAACGGCGCGATGAATGGGATTGGCTTTCAAGTGGGCTATAAGCAATTCTTTGGGAAAAACAAACGATGGGGCGCGAGATACTACGGCTTTGTGGATTACAACCACACCTATAACAAATCCCAATTTTTCAACTCCGATTCTGATGTTTGGACTTATGGCGTGGGGAGCGATTTGTTAGTGAATTTCATCAACGATAAAGCCACCAAACACAATAAGATTTCTTTTGGCGCGTTTGGCGGCATCCAACTAGCCGGGACTTCATGGCTTAATTCTCAGTATGTGAATTTGGCGAATGTGAATAACTATTATAAAGCTAAAATCAACACCTCTAACTTCCAATTCTTATTCAATCTGGGCTTAAGGACCAATCTCGCCAGAAATAAGAGAAGAGGCGCTGATCATAGCGCGCAACATGGCATGGAGTTAGGCGTGAAGATCCCCACGATCAACACGAATTACTATTCTTTGCTAGGCACTACCTTGCAATACAGAAGGCTTTATAGCGTGTATCTCAACTATGTGTTTGCTTACTAAAAGCTTAAACCCCTTTTTAAACCCTCTTTTTAGGGGGTTAATCTTTTTTCACTGACTTCTCTCACTCGCTTTTTAACTTTTCATAAAGCTTTTATTTTTCTAAACTTTTTTAATTTTTTCCACCAAACAAAGTTTTTTGACTTCAAGCGTTAATCATAAAAAATACTCAAAGGCGTTTTTTACAATCTAAATAAAAATTAGCGTTATTTAAGCGATCATTTTTATAACCCAATGAAAACGCCCCAAAAGTCAAGGACAAACCACCCACAAGGAAACCCCTAAGCTTTTTAGGCTTAGGGGAACTTTGGCTAATACATTACTTTTCTATAGAAAAGACCACTTTAAACCCCTTAAAAGAGATTTTAATGTATAATACTAACCAAGAGTTTTTATCATGCTTTCTTTTCATGATAAACCCTTTTAAGAACAGATTTGCCCCATATCGCAACTATGGGGCATGATGAAATCCTACAACCAACACGCTTTAAAGCCCTTAAATGCAAGCCACCCTAAAAAATGCGCTTTCTAGTCTTAAAATAAACCATAAAATCCCCATACCTACGATATAATCCTAAGATTGATTGATTTTAAGGGGCGTGTTTGGCATCATTATTCCATCTGAAGTTTTTAAAACCCCTAAGTTGTCTGCAAGCCGGTTTGCTTTATAGCCTTATTTTTAGCGTTTTATACCATTTCCCTTTGTTCGCTTATGTTTATAAAGAAAGCAACCAAGTTAGTTTTATCGCCATGATGGTTGTGGTGCTTTTTTGCGTGAATGGCGCTCTTTTTTTGGCGTTAGGCTTGATCTCTGCTTCTTTGATGCGTTGGAGCGCGATTGTTTTTAGCCTGCTTAATTCTGTTGCTTTCTATTTCATTAGCGCTTATAAGGTGTTTTTAAATAAGAGCATGATGGGTAATGTCTTAAACACCAACACGCATGAAGTTTTAGGCTTTTTGAGCGTTAAATTATTTGTTTTTATCGTTGTTTTTGGGGTGTTGCCTGGCTATATTATCTATAAAATCCCCCTTAAAAATTCTTCTAAAAAAGTGCCCTTTTTAGCGATCTTGGCGTTAGTGTTTATCTTTATCGCTAGCGCTTTAGCTAACGCTAAAAATTGGCTGTGGTTTGACAAGCATGCGAAATTCATAGGGGGCTTAATTTTGCCCTTCGCTTATAGCGTGAACGCTTTTAGAGTGAGCGCTCTTAAATTTTTCGCCCCCACTATCAAGCCGCTCCCTCTCTTTTCGCCCAACCATTCTCATTCGTTTGTGGTGCTAGTCATTGGCGAAAGTGCTAGGAAGCATAATTACGCCCTTTATGGCTATCAAAAACCCACCACCCCAAGACTAAGCAAGCGTTTAGCCGATAATGAACTCACTCTTTTTAACGCCACTTCTTGTGCCACTTACACGACAGCGAGTTTGGAATGCATTTTAGATTCTTCTTTTAAAAACAGCTTGAACACCTATGAAAATTTGCCCACTTACTTGACTAAAGCCGGTATCAAAGTCTTTTGGTATAGTGCGAACGATGGCGAAAAGAATGTTAAGGTTACAAGCTATCTTAAAAACTATGAATTGATTCAAAAATGCCCCAATTGTGAAGCGATCGCTCCTTATGATGAATCCTTACTCTATAATTTGCCTGACCTTTTAAAAGAACACTCTAACGAAAATGTCTTACTCATCTTACACCTTGCCGGCTCGCATGGCCCCAACTACGACAACAAAGTGCCTTTAAATTTTAGGGTGTTTAAGCCTTATTGCTCAAGCGCTGATCTGTCTTCTTGCTCCAAAGAAAGCCTGATTAACGCCTATGACAACACCATTTTTTATAACGACTATCTGTTAGACAAAATCATTAGCATGCTCAAAAAAGCCAAGCAACCCGCCCTAATGATTTATTTAAGCGATCATGGCGAAAGTTTGGGCGAAGAAGCGTTCTATTTGCATGGCATTCCTAAAAGCATCGCCCCCAAAGAACAATACGAGATCCCCTTTATTCTTTATGCCAATGATCTTTTTAAAAAGGAGCATTCCATCATTCAAACCCAAACCCCCATTAATCAAAACGTTATTTTCCATAGCGTTTTAGGGGTGTTTGAAGATTTTAAAACCCCAAGCGTTGTTTATCGCCCTTCTTTGGACTTGCTCAAACACAAAAAAGAGTAAATAACACGCATGAAAATATTCTTATTTAAACAAAAATTTTTGGAAAGCCTGCCTAAAAGCTTTTCTAAAACTTTGTTAGCGCTCAGTTTGGGCTTGATTTTACTAGGCGTTTTTGCGCCCTTTCCTAAAGTCCCTAAACAGCCTAGCGTGCCTTTAGTGTTTCATTTCACCGAGCATTATGCGCGCTTTATCCCTACGATTTTATCTGTGGCGATTCCCTTGATTCAAAGAGATGCGGTAGGGCTTTTTCAAGTCGCTAACGCCTCTATCGCTACAACCCTCCTCACGCACACCACTAAAAGAGCCTTAAACCATGTAACGATCAATGAGCGGCGTTTGGGCGAGCGCCCTTATGGGGGTAATTTCAACATGCCAAGCGGGCATTCGTCTATGGTGGGGTTGGCGGTGGCGTTTTTAATGCGCCGTTATTCTTTTAAAAAATACTTTTGGCTCTTACCCCTAGTCCCTTTAACCATGCTCGCTCGCATTTATTTAGACATGCACACCATTGGCGCGGTGTTGGCCGGGCTTGGCGTTGGAATGTTGTGCGTAAGCCTTTTTACAAGCCCCAAAAAGCCTTAATCAAAAGATCTAGTTTCTGTTTTTATAATCTTCATAAGAAAAGTTTTTAAGGATTTTAAACCCTTGTTGATCCAATTTAGCCAGGCTTGGCAGTGGCACGCCATTAAACGAATTGTTTTTGACAATCGTATAATGGAGCATGTCTTGAAACACGATTTTATCGCCCCTTTTTAAAGGCGTATCAAAGCTAAAACTCCCCATAAAATCCCCCGCTAAACAAGTAGGGCCGCCTAAAAAATAAGAAAACGCCCCTTGATTTTCGCCCTTTTCAACTTCAATAATTTCTTCATCGTTTTCTACGGAAACCTTAAGAATACTAGGGCGATAAGGCATTTCTAGGCAATCGGGCATGTGAGCGCTAAAAGAAGCGTCTAAAATCGCAATTTCTTGATCGTTTTGAACGATGTCTATCACGCTTGCGATCAAAAACCCGCATTGCCACCCTATGGCTTCCCCCGGCTCTAAAACCACTTCTATATCATGATAACGCTCTTTAAAATCCTTAATCGTTTGGATGAGCAAATTCACATCATAATCGCTCTTAGTGATATGATGCCCCCCACCAAAATTCACCCACGCCATATTTTCTAAATAGGGCTTGAAATGCCTTTCCACATGCTCTAAAGTCCGGCACAAAGCGTCAGCGTTTTGCTCGCAATGCGTATGGAAATGCAACCCGCTCACCCCCTCTAAGCCATGCTCTTTCACCCCCCTTTCAAATCCGCTAGGCGTAATCCCTAACCGGCTCATTTTAGAGCATGGGTTATAGATCGCTGGGGTTACTTCGCTGTAGAGAGGGTTGATCCTCAAGCCCATTTTAATGGGGCTTAAGCCCAAGTTTTCTAATTGCTTGTTTTTATCTAAAATCCTGTCTTTATAGGTAGCGTATTGGTAAAAAGAGTTAAAAATGATGCTTGTCGCTAGGGGTAAAATCGCGCTCATTTCAGCCTCTTTAAAAGCTGGGCTATAAACGCAAATCTCCTTATGGCTCTCTCGCCCCCCAAATTCTTCAAAAGCGAGCTTAGCCTCATAAAGACCGCTCGCGCAACACCCGTTCAATTTTTGCCTCAAAATCCCAAACTCACGCCAAAACGCATACCCCTTTAAAGCGAGCAAAACCTTTGCCCCACTTTGTTGGCGCACGATTTCTAAAATCTTGGCGTTTTTCTCTAAGCGTTCGCTCTCTAGCACATAGCAAGGGGTGGGGATAGCGCTGTATTTTTTCATGCTAATTCCAAAAATTGCTTAACCACTCGCTGGATGTCTTTGGGGTTAGACTTGGAGATGAAATCATCGGCCTTCAAACTCCTGGCCATGTCTTCATTAGAGCTGCCGCTCATAGAAGAATTGACCACGATAGGGATTTTTGAAGTCAAAGGATCGTTTTTAACCTGTTTGATCACTTCAAAACCGCTCGCTTCTGGCATTTCTAAATCGGTAATAATCAGGCCAATGTTGCTCACATCGGTTGTGGGGCTGAATAAATGCTCTAATAAGGTTTTACCATTGATAAAATCTATATGCTTGACGCCTAGCTTGTCTAAAATCATTTGCATGGTTTTTAAAACGCTTGGGGAGTCATCAGCGAGCAAAACGCATTGGTTAGAATGGATTTTAGAGAGCGTCTCTAAATCGCTGTGTTTTTCATCTTCAATCCAAGGGAACACATCTATAAGCATTTTTTCAATATCCACCACTTGCACCAAGCGCCCATCAAAATAGCGCGTGCGGCTCACGAGCTTGTTGTTGCCTGCAGATCCCCCTAATCCAGCGCTTTGCTCCATTTCAGTCCATTTCTTGCTCAAAATCCTATCCGCTTCATAGATCCTAACCCCTATGGTCCAGCGAGAAAACTCACAAATCATGACAATATCGTCTTCGCCCTTGTCTTTTTCTATCCTATAAGGGCGTAAATCCTTGTTTTTGTTTTGGCTGTCATAATAAAACCATTTTTTCATATCAATCAAGGGAATGGTGAGCTCTCTTATAATGATTAGCCCCTCAACAAGCGAATTGTTTTCGTGGCTGATGATGGTGAGATTGCCATGGTATTTCACCACTTCACGGATCTTAAAGACATTGACCGCATACAAATCCTTGTTTTTACCCAGCCTGAAACACAACAATTGCAACTCGTTATTTTTATGCAAACTCGTAACTTGATCAATGCCCGCTAAACTATCAGCCATGACTTCCCCTTAATTTAGGTTTCGTATCGTTTTATAATTATATCGTGTTTGTGTTTAATGCCAACGACACTTAAAAACTATCTTTGGGGTTTTTTTAAATCATTTTAAATGACTCAAAACAAACCCGTTTTTAAAGCTGCGCACATATAAAATATTATGGCGGTTAGAGCAAAAGATTTGTGGGGCTGTTACAAACCCTGAAAGCAATTCCCTAGCGTCAATGACTTTGGGGCTTTCAAGCGATCTTTTACAGGGCTTTAATGAAAACGAAAAAGCGTCAATAGAATCAGCTCGAACTTCATAATTTTCAAAAGCTTTATTTTTGATACGCATAAGATAGATTTTATGGGCAAAAATGCTCGTGTTTCTGGTGTCTGCAAAGGTGCTCACACCTGAATACAACGAAGTTACTAACCCTCCAACAAACCCCAAATAATAGTTCGCCACCGCTTGCATGCCCACCTTAAAAGTAGCCGATAGAATGGCTCTAGTGATAATATAGGGCAACTGCTTCCTGAATTCGCTCGCGACCACCGCATCTATTGAGGCTAAAGTGTCAAAGGGCGTTACTTTTTCTCCATCTTTAAGAGTGAAATTTTGATAAAACGCTTCCCCTTTTTCTAGCTTGGGCAAGGCTATACTCACGTTATAAACCGAATCGATCATAAAAATAGGCACATCAATTTTAAATTCGCTTTTTTGCGGCTCTTTACCATCTTCAATGATGATCCAAGTGAAATGGCTCCTGTTAGGGTTTTTAAAAAAAACCAAGTCTTGGGCTACAAAAGGGCTTTGACTGATCCCATAGGCTTCATTAAGATAGCCTAACCCCTTATTCTTATCCCCATTTAAAGCGTAAAACAACCCTGAAAGATACGAAACCGCCGGGTTAAGCAAGCCTTGATAAGCTTCGTATTTGTCTAAATTAGAATAGGTGTTGTTTAAAATCTCGCTCACTTCTACCCTAGAGCGTTCCATATTAATATTGTGCTTTTTGCTAGAATCGATCTCTTTAATGGCTTTTTGCACTTCCTCATAATAAAATTCTTTAGCCCTGCGCTGGCGTTCGTTCGCGCGGTTGAATTGCACCCTAGCTTTCGCGCTATCGTTTAAAAGCATGTAGTCTATCGCTTTGTAATAATTGATTAAAACGCCCTCATAAATATTCCCCCCATAAGCGCGCACGTTATCATTAATCATGGTAGCGCCCACATAACCAGCCCCTCTTGTGAAAGCGCTTTGCGTTTTATCAAAGCGTTGCTCGGCTTGATCTAATACCCCTAAAGAAGTCTCGTAATCTCTTGCGTATAAAGCGCTCAAGCCGTTTTGCAAGTCCCATAAAAGAGCGTTCTTTTTTTTCTTAGTGAATTGTTTGGAATATTCATAAGCTTTTTTAGGGCTTTCTTCATAATAGAGCGTGTTAAAATGTTCTAAGTCCATACGATAGCCTATGCAACCTGTTAATGATATTCCTAAAATTACCGACATCAACAGAACGAATATTTTCAATCTAACCCTTTTAATTGACATTTTTTTGCTTGACTATTTGAGCGTATCATAACATTTTTAATGAAAACATAAGCTTTCTATGGTTAAAATGATCCCCAAGCTCTTATTTAGACCTATGCAATAGGAATTTAGGGTAACGCTTCAGGGTAGGAATACAGCAGAGTCCCCTAATTTCTTGTGTGCCTTAGCCATCTGAATAGGAGTGCTTCAAATTGGTATTAACTTTTTAAAACTAGCTCTTCAAAAGCTTCTCACGCCACTCTGTAGGGTAGTCTTTTTGTAACGCTTTCACTTTATTGACATGGCTAGAATCCGAATTAAAGATTTTCAAATAACGCCCCAAGCCCTCCAAACTCACATCAATCATGTTAGAATTCCCGTTACCCAGATTTTTGACTAAAACCTGCCTGGCATACAAAGGGGTGTTTTCTAAAAAAGAAATTTCAGTCTCGCTCAAAGGCACATTGAAATGGTGTTTCAACTCCCTAGCGTTTTTTTGCGGATACAAAATAAGAGTCCCCATGTTGCTTAAAAAACTATGGGCGTTTTTAACCCCGCTTAATTGGTAAATATCTTGCAAGGCCAACACCACCACGCCATTAGCTTTTCTGGCTTGCGTGATTAAAGCGTTGATTTTGGTGTTCAACAAATCGTTTTCCACATAGGATTTAAACTCGTCTAAAAAAACCAAAAAACCGCTGTCGTTTTTCCTGGATTCTTCTAAGATTTTATAAAACAAGTAATAGGCTAAAAGCCCTAAGTCTTTGGGGTTTTGGGTGATGGTGTCTAGGTTTATCACGTTTAAAAAAGCGTTGGAGTTGAACGCGTCATTCAAAGCGTTAAAAAGGGGGTTATTCAAATACGGCTCCAAGCTCAAGCTTAGTTGGTTAGATGAGGTTCTTTTAAGCGTTTCTTTAAAATCTAGCAAACTAAAGGCTTTAGGGTATAAAGTCTCATAAAGGCTCTTAATCGCACCAGAAACCGCATTCATGTCTTCTAAGGCTTCTTTATCCCTTGAAGGGGCAAGATCCAACATGCTCAAAAAGAAGGATTGCAAAAATTCTAGATTCTGTAAATTAGGCTCTAAACAAAAGGGATTGATGCTAAAAGATTGGCCGTCATGGTAATGCCCTTTAAAAAATTTTGTGAAAGAATACAGCCCTTGCATCCTGTCAAAAGCCAAAAGGCGCATGTTTTGGTATTTCAAAGCGCTCATCATTAAAAAGCTAATCAGCGTGCTTTTACCGCTCCCGGTAGCCCCTATGATTAAAGTATGCCCGTTCACTCTGGCAATTTCTTTAGCGTTCTTGTGGCTCACTTCTTGGTTGTGGAAATTGAATAAAAAAGGGGAATAATCCAAATTTTTAAACACGCTCAAAGGGCTATTCCCCCATGAATTAGCCTTAAAGCCTAAACTTTGCCTTTCAAACACCATTAAACACGCTAAGGCTTTAGAGGTTAAAAAACGCAAGCGGTGGTTTAAGTGGATGCGTTCAGGGAAAAAGGAAAAATACCCCCCTTTCAAGCCAAAAGTTTCTATAACGCCCACTAAATTCTCTTTAAATAAAAGCCCTAAAACTAAGCTGGTTTGAGTGTCTAAATCCTCTAAACTGGGGGCTTTGATAAGAATGTTTAGGGCGAATTTTTGCATGGATAGGCGTTTGGTTTTGACTAATTCTTGGTATTCTAGTAACTCGTTTTTAACGAGATTAGACATGCTAAACTTGGCTCTCTCTTTTAAAAAACTCAGCGTTTTATGCACGCTCATAGGCTCTATGGAAAAGATAATATCTAGTGGCGTCTCTTGGTATAAAAGCGCTCCCACCGCTATAGAAGTGATGCGTTCGCTCTCATAAGCTTTAATACCAATCAAGCGGTTATAGGTTTTTTGATTAAAGCTTTCTTGAATGAAATAATCTTTTTCAAAAGTGATAGAGCTAGCGATATAGCTGTCGCTCAAATACCCCCCTACTAGGGGTTTTAAGGGGAGATCAAACCCGTTAATGTATTCTGCATAAAAATTCAAAACCTCTTTAGAACTTAAGAGTTTGGGGGCATAATTTTTGAGCTGGATTTCTAAGCTTTTTAAAGTTTCTTGCAAAAAATGCGCTTTATAAGAGAGAATGTCCTTAAAATTTTCCCTATTGGCATGCATTAAGGATTTTTTCTTATGCTCTAAAACGCCCTGTAAAGAGTGAGTGCTTTCTAAAACTAAAAAATACTGGTTTTCATACACTTCTTTGTTTTCAAACTGGTTCAAAATCGCTTGCAAGTATTGAGAGTCAGCTTGAATGTTTTGTTTATAATCAATTTTACGCCTTTTAACCACGAGGCGCGCCACGACTTTTTCCAAAGAATCCAAAGCCATTTGGCGCTCGGTGAAAAGATCTTGCAATTGCTCTGTGCTTAAATGGGTGTAACTCACCCCCTCTAAACGGAGAATGCCCACTAAGTTTTCGTTTTTAGTGAGTAAAAAATGCTCATCATACAAGCCTAAAATGTTGTTTTCTTCGCTCATAGAATAGCTTTTAGGCAAAACCCCTAAAAAATAGTTTGAAACTTTTTGCTTGATAGCGCCTAAAAGCTTTTCTAACATCCTACGCTCTATAACATTTGGTTTTAGTCTTTATTTTGCTTTTAGCCACGATAATATCTGCAATGTCTTCATCAAAAAATTCCAGCACGCTAAAGAGCGCTAAAAACCCTAAATACAATAAAAAAGCGCTCAATAAATCAATCCAAGGGAGCAAGATAAAAGGCACAAAAACAGAAATCAAATAAGATTTAGCGTTCAGCCATAAAAACTTTTCTTTAACCGAAATTTCACGCAAATTCTTCACGCTCGCTGACAGGATAATCATTAAAAAATTCCCATAAACCAATTCGCCAAACTCGGGGCCTTAAAGAATAAAAAGATCCCAAACACCACGCCAAGGATCGTGAATAAAATCTCTTTCCACCGGTCTAAATTCCTCCACACATAAATAGCGATCCCTATGAAAATCACCATTAAAATCCCCTTAGCGATGGGGCTTTTGAGCTGGGCTTCTAGGGCGTTAAAAAACCCTTCTAATCCTTCAGCGAACAAACTTGAAACGCACATGCCTACTAAAAAAATGATTTTCAAAAAATGAGCGGACATCAAAACCCTTTTGTTTAATTTTAATTAACTTTATAACGCTTTATTATCTCAAAAAAACCATAAAAATCCTCTAAAAGGGGGTCAAAAGGGGTGTTTTTTATCTTTAAAAGGGGTAAAAAAGCAAAGCTAAAGAGAAAAAAGCCTTACTACTCTACGATTTGATAGACATAAGAAAGATTAGCGTGTTCTTTGGTTTGTAGGGCGTCTTCTTCTAAGAGGTTTTGAATCTTTTCAAAGCTGTATTGTAAATGGTTGTAAGCGATAATCACCACCTCATCGCCTTTTTGCAAAAAATGCTCTTGCGCAAAAGGCATATAAGGGGTAGCCCCTATCGCAAAAATCATTTTAGTGGGGAAATTATGGCGCTCTAAAAAAGGTCTTAAAGCCTCTAAAGAATCGCCATCTTGTTGGTGGTTCAATCTGTCTTTGATCCAGTATAAGAGTTTTTGATAAAAAAACTCGTATTTGAGCAATTTGCTGTTTTCCCCATAGATGTGCCAAACATTATCGTATTTCAAAAAAGACGCGATAGAAAAATTGTTGCACACCCCCCCATAAACAAACCTATCAATAGGCAATTTCTGCCCTATGCCTTTAGAAGCTGGTGAAAAATTCTTTTTTTGGGAGAGCTTTGCGGCGTCTAAATTACGCACAGAAGCGTCATTAAACGCCATGAAAAAATTAGGCACAAGCTTGGTTACCAAATGTTTTTCATCGTATTTAACATCGCATTCTAAAGCGATTTCTGGCTCTGCTTGCACTTTCAAATTCAAATCATTAGGCAAAATAATCTTATGGTTATTAATGCAACAACGCCCCAAATAGCAATTCTCATACGGGATATAAAAAGGGAACAACCCCTTAGGGGCGTCCTTTTCTTCGCTTTTCATGTTAATAAAACTATGACTCTCTCCTGCTTGCTCCAAATGCCCTGCAAAATTCCCCACCACACCAAAACCTAAAAACTCTTGCATGCAAACCTCCTGGCAAATAGCTTAATCATTAGAGCTTTTTTCATTATAGCATAAAAAGAAAACCCCTAAAATTCTCAAAAACTCCCCTTTCAAGCGAACAAATACTCCCTAGCGCTCTCTTTATCCAAAGGGTAAAGCTCGCGCTTTTCATTCCCTATTTGAATGAGGTAAGCTTGATTTTTTAAAGTCTTAGCATAGCCTAAAGCGATACGGCCGGCCAATTCTTTATCTTCTTTGCTGGCGTTTTTATCCACTAAACTCAAAGGGCCTTTACAGCTTAATAATTCAATCTTATCCATTAAGGGGTGCTCAATGTCTAATTTATGGTTTTCTTCTTCATTCCTTGCCACCACCAAACGAGCGTTATGGGGCAAGATAAAATAACGCCCGTTTTTGACAATCACGCTATCTTCAAACACCATTTCTCTGTATTCTTTCAAATTCTTAATCTTATTACTCACTTGAATGTCCGTAAGCAAGCACCCCCCACCTGGCTTTTCATAATATTTCAAGCCGTAATCTTTGATCATTTGCAATTGCCTAGCACGCCCCCTACCGCTCACATCTAAAAGCTTTTCTCTATCAACAAAACCCTTTTTTTCCATAAAAGTAGGCTCTAAGAGTTTAGCGCTCATGGGCCTTAAGAGCAATTCGTCTAAAAATTGCGGTTTTTCACCGCCTGCTTGCGTTCGGTCTAAAACTTTATCAAAACGCGCCTCTTCGCCCACCTCTCTGACTAATTTCCTCACCTGATTGAGCGCTTCTTTCCTTTGGGATTTAGGGCGTTGCCCTAGCACCTCCCCGCTCAAAACAAAATCCGCGTCCAACTCAAGCATTTTATAAAAAGCGTTCCTAAACATGTTGGCATGGCAGTCAATGCAAGGGTTGAAATATTTCCCATAGCCGTATTTGGGCTTGAACAACACATCGTTAAAAAACTGCTCTCTAATATCGCACACCAAGAGCTTAGCCCCGATTTGCGCGGTGGCGTTTTCAAAATACTCTCTTTTATCTTTATTCCCCCCAAACCCTATATTAAAGTGTAAGGCGGTTACTTCAATGCCTTGATCAATGAGTAATTTCATGGACAACAAACTATCCAACCCCCCACTGAATAGGGCTAAAGCTTTTATTTGTTTCATATGGCGACTAATTCTCCTTGTTTTAATTTCATAATGGCCTGGCGAGCCTTTTTTAAACAGATCATTTTTTCGCTAAACGGGAGCGGGCTTTTAGGGATTTCTTTGAGTTGCCGCTCAAAATAGCGCAAAATCAACAAACGCAATTCCTTTTCAAAACCCCCTTTTTTTAGGGGTAAATTCGCATCTAATAATAACGCAACTAATTTAGGGTCGTCCAATTTTTCTTGACACAAAGCGTCAAATTCTTGTTTTTTATGCAAGAATACCCCACTATGGATATAACCCACCGCCAAATCCAACAAACTTCTGTCTTCTAAAAGATAGCGGATCACTAATTTTTCTAAAAATTCCAAACTCATCGTGTTAGGAACATGAGCGAATTTTTGAGCAAGATTGGGTTTTTCTGTTTTGGGGTAAAAAGGCTGAAAAGAGGCTCGCTCTCTAACCCCTAAAACATGCAAAGGCACTTGCAAAAGGGTAGCGATTAAGGGCTTGTATTCGTTTTGTAAAAGCAAGGAAAAGTTTTTTAAAAACCCTAACATTTCTTTAAGGGCCTTATCTTTTTCTAAAGGATCGTCTAAAAGATAGGAATCCGCCATGCGCCTTAAAACAAATTCAATAAAAGCCATGGGGCGCGATAACAAGTCTTTTAAGGTTTCAATCTGGCCATTAGCGATCATATCCGCAGGATCGAGATTGTTTTCAAATAAAACCACCCCCCCTTTCCTTTGCTCTTTAGCCAACATTAAGCTCGCTTTATAAGCCGCATTCCGCCCTGCCTTATCCCCATCATAGCTCAAAAGGATTTCTGGATCGCCTTTTTTAAGCAAGGGCAAATGCGATGGCGTTAAAGCTGTCCCAAGCGTGGCTATGGCGTTTTTAAAACCCACCTGGTGCAATAAAATCACATCCAAATACCCTTCTGTTACAATGACTTGCTTTTGTTTATAGATGTGTTCTTTAGCCAAATGATAGCCATAGAGCAAACTGGATTTATCAAAAAGCTTACTTTGGGGCGAATTGATATACTTGGCCGCTTTTTCTTTTAAGGTGCGCCCTCCAAAGCCCACCACTTGAGCACTAGGGCTATAAATAGGGAACATGATGCGATCCAAAAAACGCAAATAGGTTTTATCCTCTTTATCGCTCTTGCCTAACACGCCCAATTCAATGAGCTTGTCCTTATTCAAGCCTTTATTTTCAATGCCGTAATCAATTCTATTCGTGCATAAGCCTAATTTAAACGCTTTGATGCTCTCTAGGCTAAGCCCTCTTTTTTGCAAATAATTCAAAAAAAACGGAGCGTTAAAAAGCTCTTCTTGATACAACGAACTCACCATTTCTAAAAGGTGGTAATCTTCTTTATGATCGTAATAAACGCCTTTGTCATACTCTAAAGCTATATTGAATCGGTGGGCTAATTTCTCAAGCGCTTCCACAAACGAAAGCTTTTCAAACGCCATCACAAATTTAATGCTATCCCCGCTCGCCCCACACCCAAAGCAATGGTAAAACCCTTTAACTTGATTGACGCTAAAACTCGCGCTCCTTTCTTCATGAAAAGGGCAACAAGCCATGTAGCTAGAACCTGATTTCCTCAAATCCACATAAGAGCTAATGACTTCTACAATATCTATCGTTTGCAAAAGGCGATCAATGGAACTTTTAAGAATCATTTTTCATGCTTTCTTCATCTTGCTTTCTTGTTTTAAGCTGTTTGAATGAATTATACTCAATAAGTGAAACCACCCCTTGCTAAAGCAAGGAGCTTCCTAACTAAAGCGCCCTAATGGACACTAACACGAAAGGCTTTGTTCTTTAAAGTCTGCATGGATATTTCCTACCCCAAAAAGACTTAACCCTTTG
>NZ_JACTAX010000018.1:0-15472 GCF_014496485.1 Helicobacter pylori
GTTTTGAGCGTTAGAAATCGTTTGGATGCGTTCTTGATTTAAAAAGGGGTTATTATGCTCAACAGCATGACTAATGGAATATTCAAACCCCACGCTCGCATACGCCCCATTTTCTTCAGCGATACAACAAGATAAAAATAATAAAGGTAAAGGAAATAAGGTTTTTTGAAATTGCATGGTTGATCCTGCTATGAATTGGGCTTGTTAAAAATAAGTTTAATGATACCATTAAAAAGCATAGCGTATACCAATATTTCCAGTAATATTAATATCTTTATAATCAAGTCCAAACCTAGCCCCTATGCCGGCATTCACATAAAAGGTTTTGAATAACCTTATCTCCCCGCCTGTGATAATGCTAGCAAAAGTGTTGTATCTGCCACCATCTCTATAGCTTAGGGTGTTATTACCAATAAAACGCACCATTTTATCCCCCATAGAATTAATGAATAAATCTCTGCCCACATCCGCAATCACAAAATAATAAGAGTTTTTATTGAAGTAGTGCCGACTTTCTAGGGCAAAATTGATCGTTAGAACGGATTTTTTATTAGGGTCAGCATTGGCTCTGAATTGATTATAAATAGGATCATCCATAATACCCCTTAAACCAGACAAACCAATGTAATAATAGGCTAAGCCTACTTGGGGTTTAAAAATAACGCTTTTATCTTTAAACATGAAGTCATAGCCATAATTGATTTTAGCGTCAGTCGTCCAAGTGTCGTATTTATAAGACTGATTGATGATTGAGAGTAGGGGGTCATAGGAGTTGATGAAAGTTTTATTGTATCCCCAAGTCTCATTCAAGCTCATGGTCAATTCGCTTCTTTTGATAAACGCTCGGCTATAAACACCCACATTGACATTGCTAGAGCCTGATTGCGTGATGTTTGCATGGAACCCACTATACCCATAAGCGGCATAACCCCCCACAATCACGCCCTTAATGAATCGGTCATACCCTATATTGATACCATATAAAGTTCCAGTGCCTCCACTAATGAAACTAGCCCCTCCAACTCCTGTCGCCCACACATTATTTTTAACTCTATTCCTTTGAGAGTATTTTAAAATCACATCCATAGCGTTAGGGATCGCATCAGCAAACCGCTTGTTTTTAAGGGCTTCTAAGCGTTCTAAGAAATCAGAACGGGCGAAAGTTGAAGTGTCAGAGAGCTTGGCTAAGCGACTCATTTGCTGCGTGTAGGTGTTGATCTGTAAAATATTAGTGGCGTCATTTTTAAAATTAGGGTTAGCGATGACTTCTAAAGTGTTAGCAATATCTCCAGCGATCGTGGTTAAATCTTTTGTGGAGTGGCTCTCTAAATAATAGGGAGCGAATAAAGGGCTTCCTTTAGTTTCAAAGATTTTATTGAGCCAATCAATCGCTTGATTTCCCCCAGCTTGATCGATGCTATCCACGCTTTGAACGCCCTGAATTTGAGCGATATATTGTTTTAAAGTGGGGGCTTGTAGGTTATTGATAGGATCATTAGAAACAGCGATTTTCACTTTATTATAAAGAATGGAAGTGTAAATGTATTGATTTTGAGAGTCCTTAAAGCCTACAACCAAACCGCCATCTTTAACGCTCACGGCTTGCCCGTTATAAGTTAAGCCGTTGTCAGTCATCACCATGTGCTTGCCATTAATATCAATGAGCGCATAAAGCTTAAGGTAATTATCCAGGCTGCTGCCTCCTGTGATTTGGTTGTTATACCCGTAATAAATGGCTTTAGCGCTATCAATCAGCGTGTAAGTGCCTGTTTTTTTTGAAGAAGCGTTGAATTGGATCAAAGGGTTATTATTAGCCATGATCGTCGCTGTGCCTTGAGTATTAATAATGGCATGACTAACTGAATGACTGAGGTTAAACACCAAATCGCCATAGCTATTAAAATTCCCCATGACATTCAAACCACTAGCGTTAGTGCTTAAAGTCGCTTGTTGGTTTAAGGTGAAATTACCATCAATATTAGCCGTAGAGTTAGAGGCGTTGTCAAAAGCGTTAGTGATCGTTAAATTATTGGCTTGCAAGGTTGCGTTTTCATTGAGATTGAGCGTGCCTATGACGCTATTATTTGTTACTTGAGACAAATCAATAGCCCCATTAGAGGTGATTGCACCTAAGAAAGTGAAGTTGTTAGCGCGCACGCTTAAAGATTCATTAGTGGGGGTTACGCTAGAGTTTGTAGAAGAGCTGTTTTTGGTTGTAGGGCAATTGGCTAAATTGACACAAATTTCCCCTTTTTGAACGCTCACGTTATTCAAGCCCGCATTAAGGCTTAAGCCATTAGTGGCGTTTAGGGTGGTGATATTGATATTAGAAACACCATTAGAAGCAAAAATCAATGCGCCCTGATACTTGCTAAAGTCAATCGTATTATCGCCATTAAAGATAATAGACTTGTTAGCGACAAAATTCAAACTGCCCCCTGTGGCGTTACTAAAAGAGCTGTTATTGACAAAAACATAGCCATTGCTTAAAAAGTTAAAATACCCTTTTTGCCAAAAATCATGCAAGCCTCTAGGCGATAAAAGAGCGCCTAAATCGTTTTCTTTGAGCGCGTTTTGTAAAGAGGGCGGCAACACGCTCCCTAAACCTTGATTATAAACGCCGCTCAACCCGCCTTGAGAAATAATATTATTGATGATATTATTCACTAAGCCTTGACTTTCTAGCTTTTCAACCACATCTTGTCCTAAAAATTCGTTCAACAAGTCGTTCGCTACCACACCAATGTCTTTTTGCAGGCTTGTAGGGGGATTAGTAATATCTTTTAAAACCACGCTTAAAATAGAGCTTAATTCAGAAGCGTCTATATACCCACCGATAAAATTCAAAAGCCCTTTATCATCTAGCATGCTTTTTAAAGACTGCTTAGCAAGGTAGTTTTCTATGATGGATGGGGTAACAAAATTGCCAAAAATGCTTAGTTTTTTACTGATAATGTTTTGGATTTCATTCATGACTCCGCTATTATTCAATAAATCATCTAAGTTATTTTGACCTATAAGCTGGCCTAAGGTTTCATCTTGCAAGCTAGCGGGTAATTCCTTACTCAAAGGGCTTAAAGCGTTTTCTATAAAGTTCCCTAAACCGCCGGCTTGCTTGATTTTTTCCATAGCCATTTGACTGAGAACATTCGCTAAATTCCCTTGATTAAAGATTTCATTAATCCCTTTTTGACCCAAAAGATTAAAGATATTGTCTGTGGCTTGAGCTTCTATGTTGGCTTTATTCAACACTAAGTTATTAGCGCTTTGAAAGGTTACATCCGCGCTCCCTCCGCTTTCAAAGGCGTTACCACTTCCAATTGTCCCGGTAATATAAATGCTTTTAGCTTTAAAATCAGCGTTAATGTAGCCTAAATAAGGGGAAGTTGAGCCTAATAATTGCCCCAAGTAAGTGTTTCTAAAAGAAGAACAAGTGGCGCTATCTAGCGCGCAAGGACTGCTATAGCCATTGCCCCCAAACCATATAGAGCTAGTAGAGTTTGTAACATTATCTTGGGTAGCGCCTATAATTAGATTCCCGTTATTAAAGGTTTGATTGATGTTGTCAGTCAAATGGTTGATGGTTTCTAGGAGCGCTTGCTTTTGCGTTTGGGTGATCTTAATCTTATCCAAGAGCTGCAACACTTCATTAATATTAGTGATATTGTCTAATTGGTTGGATTCAATCATTTCTTTTAAGGCAGCGGAATTTTGAGAAAGGATCCCTAAAAGTGTTTTTAAATTTTCACTAGAAAAACCCTTATTGTAGATATTCAAACTATTCAAAGGCTGGTTAAACGGGCTATAAGTGCCTGGGACTTGAGAAGTTTGAGAGCCTTTAGGGGTGAAAAGACCTTTAATGCTGCTTGTCAAGTAATAAGTGCCTGCTTGATTGTCGCTATAATCATAGCTATAGCCGGTAGGATTTTGCTTAGAAGCTTGGTAATTATAAAGCTCAGGAGCGATATTAAAAATAGTGTTAGAAGCCGAGTTAGGGTTATTTAAAACTTCTATGGTTAAATCCCCATTTTTAATGCTCTCTTGAATGATTTGAGAAGAATTGAGAGGGTTTATAAACGACCAAGTTTGAATGTTGTTATTATCGCTATAGGTAGCGTTTTGGATTTTCATGCCATAAAAAAGGATTTTTTCATAGCCATTAGCCCCACTAATGCCAGTAATCCCTTTTTGAGCGTTTAGGATGTTGTAGGTTACAGATTTTGTGATGTTGTCAAAAATATTGATGTCAGATAAATTAATATCCCCATTATTCCCTAAAACAAACTGCCCGCTAACGCTCATTAAAGCCTTAGTTAAAGAGGGCGCATAACCATTAAAATTCAACGCCCCATTAGCCGTAAGATTATTAAAATTCAATGAACTTGCGCTGTCAAAATTAAAGCTCGCTGTATCAATAGTCGTGTTGCCTCCAAAATCAGCCTGGCTTGCGCCTTGAAAATTGATATTAGCGTTTAAAGAGCTTGTGTTATTGGCTGATAAAACGCTATCGTCTAAATTGATAGTGGTGTTGCTTGAAAAACTAGCGTTAGAAGCGTTGAGCTTGCTACTAGCGTTAAGACTGAGTGTCCCGCCATTAAAAAAGAGGCTATTAAAGGTTGCTTGACTCCCATTATAAACATTGAGACTCGCTTGATTGTTAAAAGCGCTCGCACCATTCGCATTCAAAACGCTTTGATTGTCTAAACTTAAATTAGAATTATTATCAAGCGTTAAAGAATTTTTAAAAGCGGCTTGACTTTTATTGCCAAGCGTGATATTGGCGTTGTTTTGCAAGGTTGTATCGCCATTAAAGTTCAGCAAACTTTGAGAACTGAGCGTAAAATTCGTGTTGCCTAAAAGCTGTGTCGTAGCGTTAAAATTGCTTGTCCCCCTAGAATACAAGACATTGAAAACCGCTTGCGTGTTATTGAAAATAAGGCTATTAGCCTGCAAATTATAAACTGCCCCACCATTCAAACGAGAATTGATAAAGCTTAAAGAATTAGAAGCGTTAGCACTGATAGTGCTTGATCCTCCAGGGTTTGTAAAGCCGCTAAACGAAGCGTTAGAAAACGAAATATTTTTAGCGCTAAAACTGAATTTCCCCCAAGTCATATCGCTAAAACTGGAATCAGTCACGCTGATATTGTTTAGAGCGTCAAAAGCGGCATAGGAATGCTGACTGGCCCCCGTTTGAATCATTTTAGTAACGGTTTCAGCGTCATTGTAATTCAAGCCATCCATAGTGATATTATCGCTTGCTTTAAAGGTGATGTTCGCTCCCCCACCATCTGAATTTGAAACGCCTTCACCGGTTTTAAAATTATTGGTCAAGTAAATGTTAGCCGCATTAAAAGTTCCCGTGATATAGCCAAAGCCTCCATGCCCTATCCAAATCAACCCATTATCATTCACGCTCTCTGTGTTGTTCCCTATGATCAAAGTGCCATTTTGGATATTCACGCCAAAACTTCTTCCAAACAAATTGGCTGTATAAGTGCTAAGCGTGTTGGCGCTTTGACCGCTCTGTCCTGAAAGATTGGGATCGATATAATAAACGCCTTTGTTTGAGTAAGTTTGATTTTGGAGGTTATAGACCCCATTCCACACATTCGTTGTGGGTAAATTTTGAGTAGGGGGTGTGGGCGTTGGTGAAACCTTATTAGGGGGAGTGTTTTGCGCTGTGTGTTTTGTAGGAGTGGGTGTGGGGCTTGGTGTGGGGCTTACATGCTTAGCGTTAGCTATCGCTTGTTTCAATCCCTCTTGTTCAGCGTTAAAAGTCTTTTCTTCGTTTTGTAAGGTTTGTTCATCTTGTTGTTCTTGTTTTTGAGCTTGATTGAAAGCTTGTTCATTAAAGCCTGTGGTGGAGTTGGCTAATTGTTTGAGCTTGTCTAAATCTCCTTGTAACGCTTGTTCATCTTGAGCGATTTGTTGGTTGGTGTTTTCTAAATTCTGAGCGTCTTTAAGGATAGTAGGATTACTGCTTTTAGTGTAGTCTGTATCGCTATTTGCGATCTTATTATCACTAGTAGCGTTATTTAAAGCAGTTTGGGAGCTGGTTACATCCTCTTGATAGGTTTGTTGGGCTTGTTGTTGTTCTTGTTTTTGTTGTTGGGCCTGCGCTTGTTGTATCGCTTGCTTTAATCCCTCTTGCTCGTTACTAAAAGTCTTTTCTTCGTTTTGTAAGGTTTGTTCATCTTGTTGTTCTTGTTTTTGCGCAGTATTAAAGGCTTGTTCGTTAAAGCCTGTGGTGGAGTTGGCTAATTGTTTGATTTGAGCTAAATCTTTTTCTAACGCTTGTTCATCTTGAGCGATTTGTTGGTTAGTGTGTTCTAAATTCTTAGCGTCTTTAGCGATAGCGGTGTTTTTATTCTTGGTGTAGTCTGTATCGCTATTTGCGATCTTACTATCACTAGCAGCGTTATTTAAAGCACTTTGGGAGTTACTCAAGTCTTGTTGGTAGGTTTGTTGGGCTTGTTGTTGTAAATCGTCTCCTAAAAATTGGGTAATAATGGATTGGTTGTTAAAGGTTTCTTGTAAGGTTTCATCTTGCCCGTTAATGTCAAAGGTTACATCATAAGTGTTATTACCCACTCCAACATGGCTAATGGCTTTATCGCCCTTATAGTTGATTAGATCCCACAAATAGCTTTGATAAACCCCATACTGGATCGCCCCGTTTGTAGTGAGAATATCATAGGTTTGATCATTATTAAGGGTTTGATTGAGGTTAAAAACCGCACCAGAACCAAAAGACACACTGCCTTTAAGGCTGGCAAAAGGCGAACTTGAATTTAAAGTGTTAGCGCCTGAAAAACTCACCTTGCTGGTGTTAAAGCTATAAGTGCCTTGATTGAAAGTGTTATTATTAAAGCTTACGTTGTCATTAAAATCATAAGTCCCTTGATTGAAATTGTTGTTTTCAAAAGTGGATTGGGCGCTATTAAAGTGATAACTCCCTTGATTGAAAGCGCTATGATTAAAGCTTAAAGTGGTGCTATTACTAAAGTGATAAGTCCCTTGATTGAAGTTCGTTTGATTAAAGGAGATGGTGCTGTTATTACTATTACCGCTGAAACTAAAGCCCCCATTCGTGTCATCTTTAAAGCTAGAGCCACTGACCTTGATATTCGAGCCTTTAAAATTCATGTAAGATTTTTGTGTCCCTGCATCGCTGTTATCAAAACTCGCTTGATTGATAGTGAGGTTATTAGTTGCATTAAAATTGAGCGTGGCCCCACCGCCATCAGAATAGGAGTTTCCGGTTGTTAAATGGCTAGAATTAAAATTAATCGTTTGAGCGTCATAAGTTCCAGTGATATAGCCGACATCACCTCCATTAATACCTGTGCCTCCAAAGCGGATATTCCCCTCTATATCAAGCGTGCCGTTATTGAATTTTTGCGTGAAACTAGCCCCACCAGCGCTATAAGTGGTAAGGGTGTTCAAATAATAAGTCCCAGAGCCTTGAGTGCTACTAAAAAGACAATAAGAGTTGTGCGTGGGTGAATTAGAACCGCTTTCAATCTTGTCATGATAACCTGACCACCATGACCAATAACGGCATTCGCTAGCCCTTAGGTGGGATAACCCCCCTAACGCTCCTATCAATAAAACCGAAGCTTTTAAAAAAGATTTGCTTTTATTAAAGGGCTTTTTAATGGATTTTGTTTTTTTATGGAGTTTTAAGGGCTTTTCACGCTTTAAGATTTGATTCAATGTGAAAATTTTCTTTGAGATCTTACTCAATTTGAAAGATCCCTTTGAAATAAACTTAGAAATCAATCTGGCCTTTTTAAACGCCATTTAAAACTCCAATCGTTTTTATTAAATCCCACATTATACAATTTGATGTTAAACAAACTCAAAAAGATTCGCAAAATGACTTAATAATGATACATAAACTGCGCCATATCCACCAAACGATTAGAATACCCCCATTCATTATCATACCACCCCATGATTTTGACCATATTCTCTAGCGTGAAAGTCAAATCAGGCGCGATGATAACGCTATGCGGATTAGAAATGAAATCAGAACTCACCCTTTCTTTCAAATCTATCTCTAACACGCCTTTTAAAACCCCTTTGGAAGCTGTAATCAATAAATCGTTGATCGGATCTTTGAGAGCCTTTTTTTCTAAAAACAAACTCAAATCTATCATGGACACATCAAGGCTAGGCACCCTCACGCTATGTCCATGCATTTTATTTTTGAGATTGGGTAACACTTTATGCAAGGCTAGAGCGGCTTTAGTGGTGGTGGGGATAATGTTGCTTGCGGCTGCTCTTGAGCGCCGTTTATCCAAAGGGTGGGCCAAATCAATGAGTTTTTGATCGCTCGTGTAGCTATGAATGGTCGTTAGCATGCCCTCTTTAATATTAAAAGCTTTATCTAAAATCGCGCAAATGGGCGCGATAGCGTTAGTCGTGCAAGAGGCGTTAGAAACAATGGCTTGGTTTTGATAGAGAAAATGATTGACCCCATACACTAAAGTGGGGTATTGTTTTTCATCGTATTCGCCCATAAAAGGAGCGGACAACAAAACCTTTTTAGCCCCAAGCAAAAGGTAATTTTCTAGCGTTTTAGGCTCTAAAAACTTCCCTGAACACTCTAGGATAACAT
This sequence comes from Helicobacter pylori, assembly GCF_014496485.1. Lineage (GTDB taxonomy): Bacteria > Campylobacterota > Campylobacteria > Campylobacterales > Helicobacteraceae > Helicobacter > Helicobacter pylori_DD. The sequence continues at coordinate 8,627 of NZ_JACTAX010000018.1, forward strand.
CCACGCCTTTCAAGTCTTTGATGCTATTAAAAACAGGGATTTCTAACGAGCCGATAATAAGCTTGTAATTAGAGTAACGCACCTCTTTAAAAAGCAGCCCATGCACGCTGTCATGCTCTAAAAGATAAGCGAGGATTTCCCAATTAGCAGGGTCATTGATGCCTATTACTTCTAGTTGAGGGTTTGTATCATTGCGCTCTAGAATCGCTCTTAAAACGCATCTCCCAATGCGGCCAAATCCATTGATAAAAATTTTCATCGTAACTATTATCCTATTTTCAGACTTCAATTTCAATTTTAGGGGGTTTTGTTTGGTATTTTACTACATTTTGTGCTATTATATTGGACCTAGCTGTAGGGTTAATTAAAATTATTTATTGAGTTGAAATTCAAGGAGTAAAACATGGCATTGTATGACAGAGCGAATTCTCATAACGCGTATGCAGAAAATTCTTTATTGCGTGAAAGCGAGCTGGTGGGTTTTGTTAAAACGACTTACAAGTTCTTTGCAGGCAGTTTGTTACTAGCGACTATTGGAGCGTTACTAGGTTTAATGAACTTTCAAGCCGTAGTGCAGTATAAATGGGTGTTTTTTATCGCTGAAATTGCGGCGTTTTTTGGTTTGATGTTTTCTAAATCCAAACCCGGGTTGAATCTATTCATGCTGTTTGCTTTCACTTCATTATCAGGGGTTACTCTAGTGCCTTTGTTGGGTATGGTGATTGCAAAAGCTGGTTTAGGAGCGGTTTGGCAAGCTTTAGGCATGACGACTATTGTTTTTGGTTTGATGAGCGTGTATGCCCTTAAAACTAAAAACGACTTAGCGAACATGGGTAAAATGCTCTTTATCGCTTTGATTGTGGTGGTGGTGTGTTCGCTCATTAACTTGTTTTTGGGTAGCCCCATGTTCCAGGTTGTCATTGCGGGAGCGAGCGCGATTTTATTCAGTCTTTACATCGCTTATGACACCCAAAACATCGTTAAAGGCATGTATGATAGCCCCATTGATGCGGCGGTGGACTTGTATTTAGACTTTTTGAATGTCTTTATTTCTATCTTGCAAATCATTGGTATTTTTTCAGACAGAGACAAATAGTTTGAAAAAATAGGGGGGGAAGCCACGCAAAAACCTAATAAAAAATATTTTAAAACTAATAACACTTCATTCTATATTCTTTTTTAAGGATTGGTTATGCCTAAACGCACCGATATTTCCAACATTCTACTGATAGGATCAGGCCCTATTGTGATCGGGCAAGCTTGCGAATTTGACTACTCAGGGACTCAAAGTTGTAAAACCTTAAAATCTTTAGGTTATAGAGTGATTTTAATCAATTCTAACCCAGCCACCGTGATGACTGACCCTGAATTTTCTCATCAAACTTATATCCAACCCATCACTGGAGAAAATATCGCCGCTATCATCAAAAAAGAAAAGATTGACGCTATTTTGCCCACAATGGGCGGGCAAACCGCTTTGAATGCGGTCATGCAAATGCACCAAAAGGGCATGTTAGAAGGCGTGGAGCTTTTAGGGGCTAAGATTGAAGCGATTAAAAAAGGCGAAGACAGGCAGGCTTTCAAAGAAGCGATGTTAAAAATCGGGATGGATTTGCCTAAAGGGCGTTACGCTTATAGCGAGTTAGAAGCCCTAGAAGCCATTAATGAAATTGGCTTTCCAGCCATTATTAGAGCGAGTTTCACGCTAGCTGGGGGAGGGAGTGGGGTCGCTTATAATATTGAAGAGTTTCAAGAATTGGCTAAAAACGCCCTAGACGCTTCGCCCATTAATGAAATTTTGATTGAAGAGTCCTTATTGGGGTGGAAAGAATACGAAATGGAGGTCATACGAGACAGCAAGGATAATTGCATCATTGTGTGTTGCATTGAAAACATTGATCCCATGGGTGTTCATACCGGCGATAGCATCACCATCGCTCCAAGCCTCACCTTAACCGATAAAGAATACCAACGCATGCGCGATGCGAGCTTTGCGATTTTGAGAGAAATTGGCGTGGATACGGGCGGGAGCAATGTGCAATTTGCGATCCATCCAGAGACTTTAAGAATGGTTGTGATTGAAATGAACCCACGAGTGAGCCGCAGCTCCGCATTAGCTTCAAAAGCGACCGGTTTTCCTATTGCAAAAGTGGCTACCATGCTTGCGGTGGGTTTTAGTTTAGATGAAATTAAAAACGATATTACCAACACCCCGGCGAGTTTTGAACCTAGTTTGGATTATATCGTGGTGAAAATCCCTCGCTTTGCGTTTGAAAAATTTGCCGGTGTTTCTAGCACTTTAGGGACTTCTATGAAAAGCATTGGCGAAGTGATGGCGATAGGGGGGAATTTCTTAGAAGCCTTACAAAAAGCGTTATGCTCTTTGGAAAACAATTGGCTAGGGTTTGAATCGTTAAGCAAAGATTTAGAAGCGATCAAAAAGGAAATCCGCCGGCCCAATCCCAAACGCTTGCTCTATATCGCTGATGCGTTCAGGCTCAGCGTTTCTGTAGATGAAGTGTTTGAATTATGCCAGATTGACAGGTGGTTTTTATCTCAAATCCAAAAGCTAGTCAAAGCAGAAGAGGGCATCAATTCTAGCGTTTTAACGGACGCCAAAAAATTGAGAGGGCTTAAAAATTTAGGCTTTAGCGATGCTAGGATTGCCGCTAAAATCAAAGAAAATGAAAATTTAGAGGTCAGCCCTTTTGAAGTGGAATTAGCTAGATCTAATTTACAAATCGCGCCCAATTTTGAAGAAGTGGACACTTGCGCAGCGGAGTTTTTATCGCTCACGCCTTATTTGTATTCCACCTATGCCCCTAATCCTTTGCCCCCTATTGAAAACAAACAAGAAAAGAAAGAAAAGAAAATCCTAATCATAGGCTCTGGGCCTAATCGCATCGGTCAAGGCATTGAATTTGATTATTGTTGCGTGCATGCGAGCTTTGCTTTAAAGGATTTGAACATTAAGAGCGTCATGCTCAATTGCAATCCAGAAACGGTTAGCACAGATTATGATACCAGTGATACGCTCTATTTTGAACCCATTCATTTTGAATGCGTGAAGAGCATCATTCAAAGGGAGCGCGTGGATGGCATTATCGTGCATTTTGGGGGACAAACCCCTTTAAAACTCGCTAAAGATCTAGCTAAAATGCAAGCCCCCATTATTGGCACGCCTTTTAAGGTGATTGATATTGCAGAAGACAGGGAAAAATTTTCCCTCTTTTTAAAAGAGCTTGACATCAAGCAGCCTGAAAACGGCATGGCTAAGAGCGTTGATGAAGCTTATAGCATCGCTAATGTGATTGGCTTCCCTATTATCGTGCGCCCTAGTTATGTGCTAGGCGGCCAACACATGCAAATTTTAGAAAATATTGAAGAACTGCGCCATTATTTAGAAAGCGTTACGCATGCTTTAGAGATTAGCCCTAAAAACCCGCTCCTCATTGACAAGTTTTTAGAAAAAGCGGTGGAATTAGATGTGGATGTTATTTGCGACAAAAAAGAGGTCTATATTGCTGGCATTTTACAGCATATTGAAGAGGCGGGTATCCATTCAGGCGATTCGGCATGCTTTATCCCTTCCACTCTAAGCCCTGAAATTTTAGACGAAATTGAGCGGGTGAGCGCGAAAATCGCTCTGCATTTGGGCGTAGTGGGGCTATTGAATATCCAATTTGCTGTTTATGAAAATTCGCTGTATTTGATTGAAGTCAATCCTAGAGCCAGCCGGACCGTGCCTTTTTTAAGCAAGGCTTTAGGCGTTCCTTTAGCGAAAGTGGCGACTAGGGTTATGGTGTTAGAAGATTTGAAAGAAGCCCTGAAGTTTTATGATAAAAAAAATATCGTAGAGTATTCTAATGGCGTTTATAAGCCTAAAATGCCCCATTTTGTGGCTTTAAAAGAAGCGGTTTTCCCTTTTAATAAACTTTATGGATCGGATTTGATTTTAGGGCCTGAGATGAAAAGCACCGGCGAAGTGATGGGGATTGCTAGATCTTTAGGGCTTGCATTTTTCAAGGCTCAAACGGCTTGCTTTAACCCCATTAAAAACAAGGGGCTTATTTTTGTCTCTATTAAAGATAAGGATAAAGAAGAAGCGTGCGTTTTAATGAAACGATTGGTTCAGTTAGGCTTTGAATTGTGCGCCACAGAAGGCACGCATAAAGCTTTGGAAAAAGCCGGGGTGAAGTCTTTAAAGGTGCTTAAAATCTCTGAAGGCCGCCCCAATATCATGGATTTGATGATGAATGGGGAAATCAGCATGGCTATCAACACCAGCGATCACAAATCTCAAGATGACGCCAAACTCATTCGCGCTTCTGTGCTTAAAAACCATGTGAGTTATTTCACGACTTTAAGCGCGATAGAAGTCTTACTTTTAGCGTTAGAAGAAAGCTCTCAAAAAGACGAGTTATTAGCCTTACAAGATTATTTGAAGTAGTTTGATGGCGTTAGTGTATCTCGTTCAAAGCGATACCACTATAGGACTGCTTTCTAAGGACAGCGAAAAGCTCAACGCCTTAAAAGGCCGCCCTAAAAACCAAAGTGTTTTAATAGAAAGCGCTGATTTTAGCACCCTAAAAAGCTTGGTGCGCGCGCCCAACGCGTTTAAAAACCTCATTAGAAGAAGCGCTAAAACCACTTTTATTTACCCTAACTCTAAGGCCGTTCGTGTGGTTAAAGGCAGGCATGGGGATTTTTTAAAGCGTTTTAAAACGCTCTATAGCACCTCAGCCAACCTCACCCAATGCGCTTATGATAAAGAAATCGCTTCCAATCTCGCAGATGTCATTGTGAGCGATGAAAGGGGTTTGTTTGAAAGTGGTAGTTCTAAAATATTCAAGCTTTATAAACATAAAAAAGTGAGAATAAGATAAAAAATATAAATAAAAAAGCTTGATTTTAATCAAGCGATAACCTCTTGAAAAAAGCGGTCTTCTTGGGTTAGGGGGTTTTTAAGGGGGTTAAGGGGGACATTATCGCAAAATGCCCCCCTATCCCCTTAAGGAAATGAATTTTTATATCATAAAATAAAGTAACCGAGAAAAATCTTTCTCTAAAAATAATACTTTTTTAGTTATAATAACAATCTTATTTTTCAAAAACAATAATTACTATATTTTTAGGATTTTAAGAATGAATGACAAGCGTTTTAGAAAGTATTGTAGTTTTTCTATTTTTTTGTCCTTATTAGGAACGTTTGAATTAGAGGCTAAAGAAGAAGAAAAAGAAGAAAAAAAGACAGAAAGGAAAAAAGAAAAGAGCGCCCAACACACTCTGGGTAAAGTTACCACTCAAGCGGCTAAAATCTTTAATTACAACAACCAGACAACCATTTCAAGTAAAGAATTAGAAAGAAGGCAAGCCAACCAAATCAGCGACATGTTTAGAAGAAACCCTAATATCAATGTGGGCGGTGGCGCGGTGATAGCGCAAAAAATTTATGTGCGCGGTATTGAAGACAGATTGGCTCGGGTTACGGTGGATGGCGCGGCGCAAATGGGTGCAAGCTATGGGCATCAAGGCAATACGATTATTGATCCTGGAATGCTCAAAAGCGTGGTGGTTACTAAGGGGGCGGCTCAAGCGAGCGCGGGGCCTATGGCTTTGATTGGTGCGATTAAAATGGAGACTAAAAGCGCTAGTGATTTTATCCCTAAGGGTAAAGACTACGCTATAAGTGGGGCTGCAACTTTTTTAACCAACTTTGGGGACAGGGAAACCATTATGGGCGCTTATCGTAACCATCATTTTGATGCGCTTTTGTATTACACGCACCAAAATATTTTTTACTATCGTGATGGGGATAATGCGATGAAAAATCTTTTTGACCCTAAAGCGGATAATTAAAGTTACAGCAAGCCCTAGCGAGCAAAACAATGTGATGGCTAAAATCAATGGTTATTTGAGCGAAAGAGATACCTTAACGCTCAGTTATAACATGACTAGAGATAACGCTAATCGCCCTTTAAGAGCGAATTTTACCGGCACTTTTTTACCCTATTCTTGCGGTGATTTTAACGCTTTCCCCAACGAACAAAACCCTGATGATTGTTTGTTTGAAAATGACGCCAGTTTGTTTAAAACTTATAGCGTCAATTTAGTGCATAACGTGAGTTTGAATTATGAAAGAGAAGGGGGGAGTCGTTTTGGCGATCCTAAATTAAAAATCAATGGCTATACGAGCATTAGGAATGTCCAAATTGATCCGCTTTTTAGACCTAACGATATAGCGACTATCATCCCTTTCACCCCAAACCCACAGCTCTCTCAAGGCGAAGAAAATCAATGCGTGGCGCAAGGGGGCATTTATGACGCTCTTAAACAAACTTGCTCCATCACTTTTAAAAGCCTTGGAGGGGGTTCTGTGGTGGCTAATAAAAATTTATTCATCATCAATTCCGGGTTTAATGCGAATGTGATCCACACTATAGACCATAAGAATGACAATCTTTTGGAATACGGGTTGAATTACCAAAACTTAACCACTTTTGATAAAGCGATCCCTAATAGCGAATTAGTCAAACCCGGCGATGCCCCTGATGCATGCTTAAGGGTTATGGGCCCTAATGATCCTAACATGAACGGGCGTTGCCAACGAAATGGCGCTACGGCGAATGTGGTTGGGGTGTATGCGCAAGCGAATTACACCTTGCACCCTATGGTAACTTTAGGGGCAGGGACTCGTTATGACGTTTATACTTTAGTGGGTGAAACCACCCCTTGCTAAAGCAAGGAGCTTCCTAACTAAAGCGCCCTAATGGACACTAACACGAAAGGCTTTGTTCTTTAAAGTCTGCATGGATATTTCCTACCCCAAAAAGACTTAACCCTTTG
>NZ_JACTAX010000019.1:0-6875 GCF_014496485.1 Helicobacter pylori
GCCAAAGCCATCGGAGATTTTGACTTTAATGCCGCATTCATCAGCAAAGAAGCGAGCGATCTCAACATCTACCGCAGAAGCGGAGGTTCAGCCTTCCCTTTATTCTGCCTTGCCTAATCTCGCTCTAATTTGCGATAGAGGCTCTAAAGTAAGCCCCATTTCTAATGTTTTTGTAACGGGCATGCTTTGCGATTTGCATGTGAATGGATCGGGGAGTTATGCGTTTTTGTTGTATCGTTTAAAATAGGTGGGGATAGATAGCTTCTATCATTTGATGCATTTGATGAGAACAAAGCTAGAGACTAAACATTAAGATAGCCTTAAAACGCTTGTGTTAAAATGGCTAGAGTAGCAGAATGAAAGGTTAGTTAATCATGGATTTTTTAAAAGAAAATTTAAACGCTATCATAGAGGGGGATTGTTTAGAAAAGTTGAAAGATTTTCCTAATAAAAGCGTTGATTTTATCTTTGCTGACCCCCCATATTTTATGCAAACAGAGGGGGAATTGAAGCGTTTTGAAGGCACAAAATTTCAAGGCGTTGAGGATCATTGGGATAAATTTGGCTCTTTTGAAGAATACGATACCTTTTGTTTGGGTTGGTTAAGAGAGTGCCAAAGGATTTTAAAAGATAATGGCAGTATTTGTGTGATAGGGAGTTTCCAAAATATTTTTAGAATTGGTTTTCATTTGCAAAATTTAGGGTTTTGGATACTCAATGATATTGTTTGGCACAAGAGTAATCCGGTGCCTAATTTTGCTGGCAAGAGACTATGCAACGCCCATGAGACGCTTATTTGGTGCGCTAAACACAAAAACAGCAAAGTTACCTTTAATTATAAAACAATGAAGTATCTCAATAATGATAAACAAGAAAAATCGGTTTGGCAAATCCCTATTTGCATGGGTAACGAAAGGCTAAAAGACGCGCAAGGTAAAAAAGTGCATTCCACGCAAAAACCAGAAGCGCTCTTAAAAAAAATCATTTTAAGCGCGACTAAACCTAAAGATATTGTTTTAGATCCCTTTTTTGGCACAGGCACAACAGGGGCTGTGGCTAAATCCATGAACAGGTATTTTATTGGCATTGAAAAAGATTCTTTTTATATCAAAGAAGCGGCAAAACGCCTTAATAGCGCTAGGGATAAAAGCGATTTTATCACTAATTTAGACTTAGAAACTAAACCCCCAAAAATCCCTATGAGTCTTTTAATTTCTAAACAATTACTCAAAATCGGGGATTTTTTATACTCATCTAACAAAGAAAAAATTTGTCAAGTTTTAGAAAACGGACAAGTGAGGGATAATGAAAACTATGAAACTTCTATTCATAAAATGAGCGCTAAATATTTGAATAAAACCAACCATAATGGCTGGAAATTTTTTTATGCGTATTACCAAAATCAATTTTTATTGCTAGATGAATTGCGTTATATCTGCCAAAAGGATTTTTAATGGACTATCAAACCTTTAACGAGATTTTTAATCGTTTTATTTTTGAAACATCTAAAGCAAAATTACTTGAAAATATTGCCGAAAACCCTGAACGCTATTTGGGGATTTTTAGACCCACTAAGCCTAAGACAAAACTATTACAAAATTTATTGACTTCCCATGAGATTAAGTTTGGCGATGCGTTTGAATGCTTAATAGAACAATATTTAAAAGAGCATAACTTTTCACCTTTATCTAAAAAAATTCCTTATAACAATAAGGATAAAGAAAAAAGGGAATCTTTAGAATTAGATCAGTTTGCTAAAAAAGATAACACCTATTATTTTATAGAACAAAAAATGCGAGATGACCATGACAGCGCCAAAAAGAGAGGGCAAATAGATAACTTTAAAAGGAAATTAGAGGCTTTAATCCATCGTTATGGCGAAAACATTCAAGGCTATTTTTACTTTATAGATGAGGGTTTGAATAAAAATCAAAATTATTATAAGGAAGAATTGCAAAAATTATCTGTTGATTATGGCGTGCCTTTGAGTTTGTGCTATGGTAAGGAGTTGTTTGAAAAACTTAATATCTTGCAAGTTTGGGATGAGATTTTAAACCATTTAGCGGCGTGAAATTTTACCCGATTTGCCCAGTTTGAATTTTGATGAAAATCCTTTAGAAAGCTTTAGAGAAATCAAAGATTTAGCGCCAAGCGTTTATAGAAAACTTTTGGATAATGATGGAATTTTCAATCTTGTGTTAATTTTATTCCCAGAACAAAAAGTTTTAAAAATGTTAGTAGAGCATTTTAGACAACAAAATAAAACGATCTATCAGCAATTAGCGTCAAAGTTAGAGGAAAAGTTATTGTCTTTGCGATAGAGGCTCTAAAGTAAGCCCCATTTCTAATGTTTTTGTAACGGGCATGCTTTGCGATTTGCATTTGAACGGATCGGGGAGTTACGCGTTTTTATTGTATCGTTTAATATAGCAAAAACCACTCATAAATCAACCATTTACTCCATTTAAAAGAGTGTGAGTTTAGGTATAAGGAAAACTTGTATCAGGTTTATGGGAATGGATATTAGAAAGTGGTAGGGTTATGATTGTCCATATTTGCCTGATTTATCTATTAAAGTCAAAAGTCCAAGCGTCTTCGTTGGAAAATAAAGCCTTTTTAAGAGCTTGAATTTGAAAGGAGTTTATATAATCGCTCAGTAAAAAGCAGATTTCTATGCTTTTACAATCTAAAGCTGAAGTTATCTTCTAAAAACTTGTAACGCAATCAAACTCGTTCAAAATAGGTTGTTTCTTTGGTATTAGATGGCACATTTTCTTTCAAGAGATGGGGTGCAAAATGTTTAATGGCGCTAATAATATCTTGTGGGTTCACAAAATCCACTGGTGGGTGCGGCATGGTCATGGCTTTGAACATCCAGTTGCTAGACCTAGAAATTATTTTTTGAAAATCCCTTGGATAGATCATGTGGATATTAGGACCAACTTCCTTTGGGTAGGGGTGGAATCTTGGGCTTGAGAGACCTGAAGAGACTATGAACGCATAAGGGATTTTCAAACAAGCGCTCAAATGCATGATAGAAGACTCATTGCCCATCGCAAAACTAGCGTTCTTTAAAAGATAAAGGTATTCTATCAAACCGGTTTGATTGACTAAAGAAATGGCATTTTTGTGGCGTTTTAGAATGGAATTGGCAAGCTTTTCATCTTTTTTAGAGTTCCCGCAAAGAATGAGTTGATATTCAGGATTTAAGAAAGCAATCATCTCGTCAAAGCGTTTATACACTCTAAAATCATCGCTAGCTCCGAGATTCAACACGCCATAAGGTGGTTTTAGAATATTCTTAAACTTTTCGTATTCAAAAGCGATGGGGAGTTTTAATTCAAGTTCAACAAACCCTATATCCACGCCTTTAAAATGCTTAAAAAAAGACTGAAAAAAATCTTGATTGGAATCATAGAGGAATTGCGGCACTTCTTTAGGGTAGAACAAATGCGTGTAAAAGCTTTTTCTAATTTCCCCTCTCTTTCTATAATCAGCCCTAAAGAAAGATTCTATTGGGTGGGTGCAAAAAACCCCCACTTTATTTTCGGCAATCAAGTGCTTTATAATAGCGTCTTCTTTAGTTGAAAAATAAAACATAGAACTATTAATGCATATCTCGTAGCTTTCTTTTCTTAAATTAGAAACATCTTCGTAGCGTTTTCTCATGAATTTTGGGAGAAAAAATAACAATTCTTTTAATTTTGAAAGGCGTGAGCCATTAGCGCCAATCCGCAAGTATTTTTCCCAATAAGCGTTGTCTAAAAAGATAAACTTATCTATATATTGGGAATCGCAATGGGTCGCTATGTCCTTAATAACGGTGTTTCCAATAAAGGTGGTTTCATAATCTTCAAAATATTTTTTAAAAAGAGGTAAAAAATTGCGATAGAGTATATAATCTCCAATAATGTCCAAGCGGATAAAACATAAGGTTTTTTTACGAATGGGTGGAGGAGTAGGCTTTGTAAGAGTGAGCAATCTGTCTAGTTGGTTTTGGATGCGAATAAGGCTATCTTTTTGAAAGGAATAACGACTATTAAAGAACCTTCTAATAACAGGAATCTTTTGAATAAGAGGAATTCTTGCAATGGTTGCAACCATCAAAATGAAAGCTATATAAGGGCAATAATAAAGATAGGATAATTTTGATTTTAAAAACAAAGAGAGTAAAGACTTCAAAAATAGCTCCTATTTTTTAGCGTTCAATCATGTAAAATCCACGCAAAGATTAAGAATAAATAAAGATATGATTATAACAAAAAGTCTCTTATCAAAGCTACATCTTGCGGTAATTGATAAAACCCACAATCTTTTCACCCTCTTTTTCAATGTCAATCAAACCCATATCGTTTGAGCCATTAGGCGGGGTGATGCCTAAAAAGCGCTCATTAAAAGGCCGCCATCTGGCAATAGAAGCGCTGAGTTCGTTAGGATAAAACCCAATAGAGGGGTTTTGACTCACTTAATGAAGCCATTAATCATTGTTTTTAGCCTTAGCTCTGTGCCTAAATCTGTGGTGCTGGTGTATCAAAGTTTTAAATTTGTGTTATACTACAAGATAAAATTTTTGTTTGGGATTAATATTTTGAAACTACTATTACACTACTATTACCTATTGTGCTTGTTTACGCTTATTTTAACCGAAAGACTTCTGATTGGTCTCTTAGGCTCTTTGAAATGACGCAACGCCTGATTGACAAGCTGCTTTCTATCGCTCCCATTAAACGCCAAAACGCCACAGAAAAAGCCTTGTGTATTGTGAGACTAGATGTGGTGGGGGATTATATCTTAAACACGCAATTTTTTTGCCCCCTTCAAAGAGTATTACAAAGATTATAAAATTGTTTTTATTGGCAATTCAATCATCAAAGATTTGAGTGTGGTTGCCGATAGCCCTTATATTGATGAATTTATTTTCTTAGATCATTCCATTTGGAATCAATATAATGGATACATTCACAGCAGGCAGCATGCTTTTAGATTTCTGCGTTATTTGCTCAAATTTTTCATCAAGCGCTACAATGAATTGTTGATGCTTAAAAAAACGCATTACGAGATTGCCATTAGCCCCATTTTGCCTTGGGGCGATATTTTAAGAGATGATATAGTGATGAAACATTTAGACGCTTCTTTTAAAGTTAGCGTAAGGCATGAACCTTTTGTGGATAGGGGCCATCATGGTGTCTATGTTAGCGATGGGAAAATCAGTCATTTTTACACCCATCTTTTCAATATCCCTAAGGTGAGCAAATTCTTATTTGAATTCCATCAGGATTTATTTTCTGCTTTTTTCAAAACTTTTAAAGGAGTGGATTTAGCTCCTGTGCCTTTTGGTATGGAATTGCCACCATCTTCTGTTCTTAAAGAAAGTTCGCAAAATTTACTCAATGGTTTGAGTTCTCGCTATGGCGTATTGAATTTGGGATCAAGCGATTTTTTTAGGTGTTATAGGTATTTTAATAGGATTGTGCGTTATTTGAATGAAGACATTCAGCTAGTGATTTGTGGGACGACGCCCACAGAAGCAAAAGAAGCTGCTAAATTGGTAAAAGCTCATAAAAATGCCATATCGTTAGTAGGGAAAACTAGCTTATTGGAATACGCCTATATCATTAAGGGCGCTGAATTTGCATTAGGGGATGAATCCAGTATCGCTCATTTTGCAGCGGCTCTTAAAGTGCCTTACATCTTTATTTTAAGCAATGGCAGTTCTTATGCAACCTTTCACCCTTATCCTAGAACGCTTTGTGCTACCCATCATGTGATTTATCCCACCGAATTTGCAAATCTTAGAGAATCAAAGAAAATTTGGGAACAACGAGATGTGAATACGATAAAACCTAGCGCCGTGATAGCAAGCATCAAAGAGCACGCCCCACATTTATTAAAAGAGAACACTCCTGATGATATTGATAAAGATTACTTCATAGAAGAAGTGTGAAGCAGTCCAAACAACGCCATCCATTATTCTAACGCCGTTTTCCATCCTTGCTTTTAGGGTGGCTAACTAGATAAGGGGTGTAAATAGAGGTTGTAATTATGCAATTAGGTCTGTTCCAAATAAAATTGCGCTTCGTTCGTCTTCATTATAACGCTCCTTAAAAAACATGAGAAAGTATTATAACGATGATTACTTTATTAGAAATTTAGCATGCATGTTATAGAGCGCTAATCTCTAATCTGTGCATCAAGCAAACTTTATGTTTGGATTTTTCTCGCACACAAAAGATAGATCAGGATACCAATTTTATTTTTCAGCAATAATGATTTCATAACCATTTTTCTTAGCAAATGTTTTAAACTTAGGGAAAAGTTGGATTTCAAGAATTTTTGAAATAATTTTAGTATCTGGTGAAATTGTATAAATATTTTTATCTATATTAATAAATCCTTTAATTTTCCAATCTCCCAACTGAGTTGTAACATGGCCAGTTAATTCTGTTGCAAAAACCTTAAGTTTTTCAATAAAATTTTGTTTGACTGACTCCATAACTACCTTTCAAACACTCAATTGCTATCAAATATATCCAACTAATTATAATATGAAAATTATCGCTTTTAGTGTTGTAAAAATTTGCTTCTCCTTACCAAATGAGCGCTTCTTTTAAGGCTTTTAAAATCTCTTCATAGCTTTCTAATTCATAAACTTTCACTACCCCACCTCCATTAAATTCTTTAAGTGCACCGCTTTTAAAACCGCCAATAACCTTTTTAAGACGAGACAAAATCACGCTCTCAAAATGCTCCCCCATTTAATACCAATATCGCCCTTATCTTATCGCGCCAAGCCAAAGCCATCGGAGATTTTGACTTTAATGCCGCATTCATCAGCAAAGAAGCGAGCGATCTCAACATCTACCGCAGAAGCGGAG
>NZ_JACTAX010000002.1:0-202294 GCF_014496485.1 Helicobacter pylori
CACGGGTGCGATTGACAATCTAAGCTCAAGCGCCATTAACCTCACTAGCGCTACCACCACTTCCCCCGCCTATCAAGCTGTGGCTTTAGCACTCAATGCCGCTGTGGGCATGTGGCAAGTCATAGCCCTTTTTATTGGCTGTGGCCCTGGCCCTACCAATAATCAAAGCTATCAATCGTTTGGTAACACACCAGCCCTTAATGGGACAACCACCACTTGCAATCAAGCGTATGGGACAGGCCCTAATGGCATTCTATCCATTGACGAATACCAAAAACTCAACCAAGCTTATCAAATTATCCAAACCGCTTTAAACCAAAACCAAGGAGGCGGAATGCCTGCCTTGAATGACACCACCAAAACAGGGGTAGTCAACATACAACAAACCAATTATAGAACCACTGCACAAAACAATATCATAGAGCATTATTATACAGAGAATGGGAAAGAGATCCCAACCTCTTATTCAGGCGGAGCATCATTCTCGCCTACAATACAATTGAAATACAACAATAACGCTGAATACCTTTTGCAACAAGCCGCCACTATCATGCAAGTCCTTATCACTCAAAACCCCCATGTGCAAACGAGCAATGGCGGTAAAGCGTGGGGGTTGAGTTCTACGCCTGGGAATGTAGTGGATATTTTTGGCCCTTCTTTTAACGCTATTAACGAAATGATCAAAAACGCTCAAACAGCCCTAGCAAAAACCCAACAGCTTAACGCTAATGAAAACGCCCAAATCACGCAACCCAACAATTTCAACCCCTACACTTCTAAAAATAAGCAATTCGCTCAAGAAATGCTCAATAGAGCTGAAGCTCAAGCAGAGATTTTAAATTTAGCCCAACAAGTTGCTAATAATTTCCACAGCATTCAAGGGCCTATTCAAGGAGATTTGGAACAATGTAAAGCAGGATCGGCTGGCGTGATCACTAATAACACTTGGGGTTCAGGTTGCGCGTTTGTGAAAGAAACTCTCAATTCTTTAGAGCAACACACCGCTTATTACGGCAACCAAGTCAATCAAGATAGGGCTTTAGCTCAAACCATTTTGAATTTTAAAGAAGCCCTTAGCACTTTAGGGAACGATTCAAAAGCGATCAATACTGGTATCTCTCACTTGCCTAACGCTAAGTCTCTTCAAAACATGACGCATTCCACTCAAAACCCTAATTCCCCAGAAGGTTTGCTCACTTATTCTTTGGATACCAACAAATACAACCAACTCCAAACCATCACGCAAGAATTAGGCAAAAACCCCTTTAGGCGCATCGGCGTGATTGACTATCAAAACAATAACGGTGCGATGAACGGGATCGGCGTGCAAGTGGGCTATAAGCAATTCTTTGGCAAAAAAAGGAATTGGGGGTTAAGGTATTATGGTTTCTTTGATTATAACCATGCGTTCATCAAATCCAACTTTTTCAACTCCGCTTCTGATGTGTGGACTTATGGGGTGGGAATGGATGCGCTTTATAACTTCATCAACGATAAAAACACCAACTTTTTAGGCAAAAATAACAAGCTTTCTGTGGGGCTTTTTGGTGGCTTTGCATTAGCTGGGACTTCATGGCTTAATTCCCAACAAGTGAATTTGACCATGATGAATGGCATTTATAACGCTAATGTCAGCGCTTCTAACTTCCAATTTTTGTTTGATTTAGGCTTGAGAATGAACCTCGCTAGGCCTAAGAAAAAAGACAGCGATCATGCCGCTCAGCATGGCATTGAACTAGGCTTTAAAATCCCTACGATCAACACCAACTATTATTCTTTCATGGGTGCAAAACTAGAATACAGAAGGCTCTATAGCGTGTATCTCAATTATGTGTTTGCGTATTGAAAACCCTCTTTAAAAAGGGGGCTTGTTTAAAAACGCTTGAAGGCCTTTTTAAAATTAATCAAGTAAAGAGAGCTTGGATAATCTCTTACAACCGCTCTCAAGCGATAAAATTAAAGCAATCAAAACCCTATTTTTGCAATCATTAAAGAAAAATTTTTAAAGATTATCACTCTTTTTTGATAAAGTAATAATTTAGAATTTAGGGAGTTTTTTATGGAAGAATCAACAGCGTTTATTTTGGCTCTTGTGGGGCTATTCACCGGCATCACCGCCGGGTTTTTTGGTATTGGTGGGGGGGAGATTGTCGTCCCTAGCGCGATTTTTGCCCATTTTAGTTATAGCCATGCGGTGGGTATTTCGCTCATGCAAATGCTTTTTTCTTCAGTGGTCGGCTCTATCATCAATTACAAAAAGGGCTTATTGGATTTGAGAGAAGGCTCATTTGCCGCACTTGGAGGTCTAATGGGGGCGATTTTAGGGAGCTTTATCTTAAAGATCATTAACGATAAAATTTTAATGAGCGTGTTTGTGGTGGTGGTGTGCTACACCTTTATCAAATACGCTTTTTCTAGCAACAAGAAACCCGAGCATTTTGAAGAAATGCATTTTGATTTGCATGCGAATAACAAAACGCCCGAAAAAAAGCGCCCAATCCCTTTTGTGTCTATGGACAGAACGCATGGGGTTTTGATGCTCGCCGGTTTTGTTACCGGCATCTTTTCTATCCCGCTAGGCATGGGCGGGGGGATTTTAATGGTGCCGTTTTTGGGCTATTTTTTGAAATACGATTCTAAAAAAATCGTGCCTTTGGGGCTATTTTTTGTAGTGTTCGCTTCTTTATCTGGAGTCGTCTCTCTTTATAACGGAAAGGTTCTTGATGATATAAGCGTTCAAGCCGGGGTGATTACTGGTATTGGAGCGTTTTTAGGGGTGGGCATTGGCATCAAGCTCATTGCTTTGGCTAATGAAAAGGTGCATAAAATCTTATTGCTCCTCATTTATGCTTTAAGCATTTTAGCGACTTTACACAAGCTCATTATGGGGTAAATCTAAAAACGCTCAAGGGCATTTTTAAAGATGAAACAGCAAAGGAGCTTGATTTAATCAA
The DNA here is from genome assembly GCF_014496485.1 of Helicobacter pylori. Lineage (GTDB taxonomy): Bacteria > Campylobacterota > Campylobacteria > Campylobacterales > Helicobacteraceae > Helicobacter > Helicobacter pylori_DD. The sequence goes on from NZ_JACTAX010000002.1 coordinate 2,955, forward strand.
AGGATAGCTTTTTAAAAAAGTTTTAATTATCCCTATTTAATGAAAACAGAGCCAAAAAATACATTTTTTAAATCATTTCTTTTAAGAAATAAAAGCCATTTTATAGGGGTTGTTTTTTGAATAAGAATAGTTAAAAAACAATCAGTTAGGGCTGATTTTAGCGTTTTTTAAAATAACCCATAAGACAACCCAAACCGCTTAAACCCCCTATTTTAACCCCCCTTAGGGGGCTTAGTCATTACCTCTTAATGCGTTTTTTTATCTTGGATGTATTTTTTCAATTCACCCTTTTTGATATAAGGGATAAACTCGCCATAGCCCTCTTTTTCCATGTCTTTTAAGGGGATAAACCTTAAAGCCGCGCTATTGATACAATACCTTAAGCCCCCTAATTCTTTGGGCCCATCGTTAAACACATGCCCTAAATGCGCCTTACCAATACGGCTCAATACTTCAATGCGTTTCCTATTAAGGCTCTCATCGTCTTCGTATTTCACCACATCTTTATTGATGGGCTTAGAAAAGCTTGGCCACCCGCAACCAGAGTCGTATTTATCCGCTGAAGAAAATAACGGCTCGCCTGTGGTAATATCCACATAAATGCCCTCTTCTTCTTTGTTGTAATACTCGTTTTCAAAGGGTTTCTCAGTGTGTTTGTTTTGAGTCACCTCATACTGGAGTTTGGTGAGTTTTTTCTTTAAAACTTCATCGCTTGGTTTGGTGTATTTATCGTCATCCACAATCACTTCATCCGCCTTTTTCAAATCAATATGGCAATAACCACCAGGGTGTTTTTTCAAATAATCTTGGTGGTATTCTTCAGCCCTCACATAATTTTTTAACGGCTCTACCTCAATGGCGATTTTGCCTTTCACTTCTTTCTGTAACGCTTTTAAGGCGTGATCTATCACTTCTTTATCCTCGCTATTGACATAATAAATCCCTGTGCGATACTGCCTGCCCACATCATTACCCTGCTTGTTCACGCTCACCGGATCAATCACCTTAAAATAATAGCGTAGCAACTTGTCCAAACTGATCTTTTTAGGATCATAGATCACCTTAACGCTTTCAGCATGATCGCTTTCATGCAATTTTTCATAATTCGTGCTTGAAGTCTTGCCGTTAGCGTAACCAGAGCTTGCGTCTATGACGCCATAAATCCTCTCCATATACGCCTCTAACCCCCAAAAGCACCCCCCAGCCAAGTAAATCACTCTTTCATCGGTTTTAGGGTGTTTAGCCCCCATGTTTTCATTCGCTTGCATGATCGCTCCTATTAGTATAAAAAGATAAAAAATTTTCAAGTAAGATAATACCTTCATTAAATAACCTTTGTTTTAATTTTAATGGTGTCCGCCATTATAACTAAAAAAGATGGTAATTGTTCTTTAAATTGAGTTTAAATTTCAATAAGGCGTTGTTCTATTAGGTAACAAAAGTTAAAATCACATCCATTCAACAATCTTGCCTACCGCATTGGCTTCATAGCATTTGATAGAGGTTTTTTGACTGGGTTTTTTGGGCAAAATGGCTTTTAAAAAGCCGTAATTTTCCATTTCTTTCAATCTGGCGTTCAAATTAGGGGCTTCTAAAATCCTGCCATTCAAACTCACTTCGCCCAAAAACGCCGTTTTATTGTCAATTTTTCTGTTTTTAAAGCTTGAAAGGATACTGGCAATGACCGCTAAATCGCAAGCCGGCTCGCTAATTTTGATGCCTCCGCTCACATTAATGAACACATCATGGCGGTTTAAAGGGATTTCTAGCTTTTTTTCTAATAAAGCGATGAGCATGTTAAGGCGGTTAGTGTCAAACCCGTTTGCTAATCGTTTGGGTGTTCCAAAACTGCACTCGCTCACCAACGCCTGAATCTCTAAAATCAACGCTCTTGAGCCTTCTAAAGTGATGGTAATCGCACTCCCTTCCATAGGCTCTTCTTTAGAAAAAAACAAGCTTGAAGCTTCTTTAGCGCTCACCAAACCCTGCTCTTTCATTTCAAACAAGCCGATTTCACTCGTAGGGCCAAAGCGGTTTTTAAAACTCCTTAAAATCCTTAATTCCCTACTGGGATCGCCCTCAAAATACAGCACGCTATCCACCATATGCTCTAGCACTCTAGGCCCTGCGATGCTCCCTTCTTTAGTGATATGACCGATGATAAAAATAGCAATATCTCTTGTTTTGGCCAAACGCATGAGCTCAAAAGTGATCTCTCGCACTTGCGAAATAGAGCCGGGCGCTGAAGAAATCTCTGGCGAATAAAGCGTTTGAATGGAATCAATCACGCAAGCAAAATAATTTTCGCTTTCTATATTCGCCTTAATCACAGGCCAATTGATTTCATTGAGCAAATACAATTCTTTTTCTATGCAATCCAACCTAGTGGCGCGCATTTTAATCTGGCTCAAGCTCTCTTCCCCGCTCACATACAAAACCTTTTGCTGGTTTTTGGCTAAGCCAGAAGCCACTTTTAAAAGCAGAGTGGATTTCCCCACCCCAGGACTCCCCCCCACCAAATACAGCCCCCCTTTAGCGATCCCCCCACCTAAAACAATATCCAATTCGCTTTGAGTGGAAGAAAACTTAATCACTTCTTCATGCTCAATTGCAGCGATAGAAACGCTTTTTTGTGCTTGTGGGATCGGTTTTTTAAGCGCGTTTAAAACTTCCTTTTGAGCTTGGTTCAATTCTATAAAACTCTCCCATGCGTTGCATTGAACGCACTTGCCTAGCCACTTAGGGCTTGTAAAACCGCAATGCTGACACTCAAATAAAGAAGTTTTTTTAGCCAAAATACCACTCTTTTTTAAAATCACACAGCTAAAGACCAGATAAAAACGGGGTTTTGGTTTTGTTCTATAGCAAAACTCGTAAAGCTACACTAAAAACAAGTTAAAAAGTTATCAAGCGCCATTTTGCTCTATTTTTCTTAAAGCCTTCAAAATGTAGCGTTTGATATAAGATCCCACGCTTTCTTCTTCTTCGTTAGCCATTTTCTCTAGTTTTTGGTATTGCTCATCAGAAAAATACAAGCTCACAGCGCGAGTTTTTTTATTAGCGTCTGCTTTTGGTTTGCGTCCTAGTTTATTTTTAGTTCCCCTTAAGTGAGTTTCATCTGTGTTTTCTGTCTTTTCCATCAAGTTCCTTCAATCATCATCGCAAATCGCTTCAAAATAGCATATTAGCATAAAAGTAGCGTATAATGAATAATGTCGCAAGCGCTAATCATTCCTCATTTTGAGTTTATTAGTGCTTCGCTCAAAAAAGGCTTTCACCCCCTAAAAATATCAAAACAAATCAAATCGGTAACACCCTGATACTGCGATCCAATAATTCCTGCAAAGCGTTTTCAATGGCAAATAAAGTCCCGGTAGTCGCGCTCATGCACCCATCGCATGCCCCCATGTAGCGGATATACACATCAATGTAATCATCGCTTTCTTTAATGTCTAAAATCTCTAAATCCCCCCCATCCATCATAAGCATAGCACGGATATTTTCATCAATGACTTTATCCACGGCTTTAATCTTTTGAACCATAGTCATTTCCCTGAAAGCCAATTCCCCATTTTGGGATTTGTTAGCGGTGGCTTTAAGTTTTTCAGCTTCCATTTCTTCGCGCACTTCTTTAAGAATATCCACCAGGTAATAATCCCTTTTTTCATGCCCACCCGGTCTCACACAGCTTTTACAAAAAGCACCGGCTTTGGTGTAATTAGTGATTTCTTCAACGCTTTTTAAATCATTGAGCTTAATCACTTCTTTAATCGTGCCTAAACTCACCCTAGCGCACTCGCACACAATAATTTCTTCTTCAAAATCTTCAGCGTTTTTCCCCAAATACATGCCGGCAGCTTTTTTGATCACATCATACGCCATCACCGAGCAGTGCATTTTTTGCCCAGGGACAGCCGGCGTGTCCGGATCGTCTCTTAAGCCTCTTTCCACGTCTAAATTCGTGATTTTTACCGCATCTTGGACTCTTTTATTCAAACACAACTCTACCATCATGTCTGAGCTTGCGATCGCTGTCCCGCAACCAAAACTTTTAAATTTCGCGTCAACAATCGTATCCGTGCCTTCATCTACAAGCCAATACAACCTCACCGCATCACCGCATGCCTCTGCGCCATAATCCGCCACAATGAGCTTAGCGTTTTTGGCTTTAGCCTGCTCTTCGGTGATGACCCCTAAATGCGTGGGGTTATCCATGCGCCTTTGAACTTCTTTAGAATACGCATCCCAGAGAACCGAACCCACTAAATCATGTTTTGCCATTTTGATTCCTTTATATTCTTTTTAATAAGAGCTTGAAATATTTCTCAATCTTACAGCCGCTTGAGAGAAAACTTCAATCGTTTTATCAATTTCAGCTTCCGTGTTAAAACGGCTCAATGAAAGCCTGATAGCGGTATGAGCTAATTCCTTGCTCGCTCCAATCGCTACCATCACCGGATTAGCCTCTAAATCCTCACTCGCGCACGCGCTCCCTGTGGAAGCGGCGATATTAGAGCGGTTTAAATCCCACAGCATGGCCTCTCCTTCAATCCCTCTCACGCTGACTAAAGTCGTGTTAGGCACACGATGGATTCGATCCCCCACCACCATCACATCAGGGATTTTCAAAAGCGCTTCTTCTAATTTGTCGCGCAATTTCCCTACCACTTCTTTTTCATAGTCTAAATGCTCTACGGCTAATCTCATCGCTTCGCCCATGCCCACAATATAAGGCACATTCAAAGTCCCGCTGCGCCTGCCATTCATATGCTCCCCGCCATGAAAAAGAGGGGTCAATCCCACCCCACTTCTAATATACAACCCCCCAATGCCTTTAGGCCCATGAAACTTGTGTGCGCTAAAAGAAAGGAAATCCGCATTCGCTTTCAACACATCTACAGGGATTTTACCAATCGCTTGCACGGCATCGGTATGGAACAACACGCCCTTTTCTTTACAGATAGCCCCAATTTCTTCAATAGGGAAAATGAGACCGGTTTCATTATTCGCCCACATCACGCTCACTAGAGCGGTTTTTTCTGTGATCGCTTCTTTGACTTGCTCTGCGGTGATACTCCCATGCTCATTAATAGGCAAGTAAGTAACCTCCACCCCCAAGCTTTCTAAAAAATTACAAGTGGATCGCACCGCCGGATGCTCTGCAACCGTGGTTATAATATGGTTTTTGCCTTTTTTCAAGCATTCATCAAAATACACGCCCTTTAAAACCCAATTATTGCTTTCTGTTGCGCAAGAAGTGATGATCACATCGTCTATATCCCTAGCGTTAATGCCTTTATAGAGCTTATCTAGCGCTTCTGCAATGGCTGGGTGGGTTTCTGTGCCAAACTGGTGTAACGAGCTAGGGTTCCCGTAATGATCCCTTAAAAAAGGATCCATGATTTCTTTGACTTTAGGGTCAATCCTAGTCGTAGCGTTATTGTCTAAATAAATTCGTTGTAACAAAGTCAATATTCTCCTCAAAAATTTTACATAGATTTCTTATCTAAGTCTAAATTATGATTAAATACAAGATATTTTCTTAATTTTAACTTAAAATAAGATGAATTTTTGAAAACATTTTGAGAAATGCGAACACCCTCATTAAAAACTAAAAATAGCACTCATAAACCCGCTTAAGGTTTTTTAAGGGGTCTCCCACGCCTGTCTTTTAAAGCGTCTATCCCCCCTTGTTGGTAACGCTTCTCCCACACATAGAGTTTTTGCAATTGTTTCGCTACTTCTTTTTTAGTGGGCTTAATGCCCCTAAGGTTATAAAGAGCGGTAATGATAATGGGCTTTGGGACATTAAACCTTTGGATAAATTCCAAACAATCTTTTTTGAGCTGGGAGTCTTGCTTGTTTTTGGTAATATCCACATGGCTTAAATATTGCAACACATAAAGGCGTTTTTCTTCATCTTCTTGTGCGATTTCTGGGGCTAACTCCATCCCTTGACTAACGCCTTTAAAAAACTTATTTGAAGCCTCTTGGGCGGGATAAACGCTCAAATAAGTTTCTAACAACGAAATCACTTTTTTTTGCTGTTCCAATAGTGCGTCTATTTTGGCGCTCAAACGATTTATTCTACTTTCCATGCGTTCAATGGTAACTAGTAAAAATAAATAACTATTTAATCATTAAAAATGATTATTCTAATACCATGCTCCAAATTAAGATGTATTTTTATGATCATGCTACAATAAGAAAACGCAAAACGATTTCAAAGAAAAAGGGCTTAAAATGAAAACTTTTGAAGTAATGATTCAAACCGATTCAGAAGGGTATTTGGACGCTAAATTTGGCGGTAACGCTCCTAAAGCGTTTCTCAATTCAAACGGCTTACCCACTTATTCGCCTAAAATCTCATGGCAAAAAGTAGAAGGCGCTCAAAGCTATGCGTTAGAACTCATCGATCATGACGCTCAAAAAGTGTGCGGCATGCCGTTTGTCCATTGGGTCGTGGGCAATATTGCTCATAATGTTTTAGAAGAAAACGCCTCCATGATGGATAAAAGGATTACTCAAGGGGTCAATTCGCTCACTCAAGGCTTTATCCGTTCTCCTCTTAATGAAAGCGAAAAACAACGCTCCAATCTCAATAACAGCGTCTATATCGGCCCCATGCCCCCTAATGGCGATCACCATTACTTAATTCAAGTGTATGCCCTAGACATTCCTAAACTCGCCTTAAAAGCCCCTTTTTTCTTAGGCGATTTGCATGATAAAATGCGCAACCATATCATCGCCATAGGGAGAAAGGAATTTTTATACAAGCAGTTTGTAAGGAAATAGGCTATAAGCTTGTAGGTTTAGTTCAATGAACTTGTTTAACCTTAATATTCTTTCATTTTTTTAAAAAGTGGGGTTTTATGCAACCCTAACGAGATGGATTATAACGCTAAAAATTAGAGCTAAAAGCACCAAAAGCTGATTTAAACACGCATCAGCTCCTTATCAAACCATTCATTCAACACTACCTATAATTTTTAAAACGATCCCTAACTTCTTTGTCTAATTCTAGCACTTCATCTAAATTAGAGAGCTTGAAAGATTTTTTAGCATACAATTCTAAGGCTTGAGAAATGATTTGAATAAAGCCACCAAAAGCGATTTCTTGATTCAAAAACTTCTCCATCGCCACTTCATTGCTCGCGTTCAGCACCACGCCAAGCTCGGGATTTTCCAACAACAAGTCTTTATAACGCCACAAAGTGTAGCGCTCCACGCTAATGGGTTCGAATTTAATCGCGCTTAAAGCGTATAAATCTAAGGGCTTGATGGAAGCGTTCAACGAAGCGAATTTGGGGTTAATAGCATAGCTTATGGGTAGTTTCATGTCCGCGCTCGCTAAATGCGCGATGACAGAGTTGTCTTCAAACTCCACCAAAGCATGCACGATAGAACTTCTTTCAATCAGCGCATCAATCTTTAAAGACGCGCCAAAAAGCCAGTAGGTTTCTAAAATTTCAAAAAGCTTATTGACCATGCTCGCTGAATCAATGGTGATTTTAGATCCCATGCTCCAATTAGGGTGCTTGAGCGCGTTTTGCGCGTTTTGAGTAGCGATAAGTTCTAAAGGCGTGTCCCTAAAAGCCCCCCCACTCGCGCTAATGATTAAAGATTTAGGCTTTAAAGTCTTGTTTTGCAACAACGCCCACAAACCAAAATGCTCGCTATCAATAGGCGTGATTTGTGAAATGTCTAATAAATGCCCCGCGCTCACTAAGCTCTCTTTATTCGCTAGGGCTAGTTTTTTGTTCCTTTGTAAGCTTTTAAAGCTCGCTTTCAATCCTGCCACGCCCACAATGGCGTTAAGGACTAAATTGGAAACGCACTCTTCTATCATCGCATCAATGCCCTCTAGCCCTACAAACACTTCCGCACCCAAAGGCTCTAAATCATTCAAATCGTTAGGATCTAAGATCGCCACTTTCTTGGGTTTAAAAATTTGGATCTGCTCATTGATTAAAGCGATATTTTTCCCACAGCTTAAGGCCTCTATTTCTACCTTGAATTTTTTTGCGATTTTTAGGGCGTTTTTCCCAATAGAGCCGGTGCTTCCTAAAACAACCATTCAATCCCCTAAAAACACCGCCGTTTCTTTCCAAACTTCTAAAAAATACAACAACGCATGCAAGCTTAAAGCCCCAAAAAGCATGGAATCCAACCGGTCTAAAACGCCCCCATGCCCGGGTAAAATCTTACCGCTATCTTTGATCCCGGCCTTTCTTTTCAAATAGCTTTCATACAAATCCCCAAACACCGCCATAAGCGCGATTAAGAAACTGAATAAAAGCGCCATAAGAAAGCCTCCGCTCAATTTCCCCATGCCCACAAACGATCCCAAAACGCTCGCCAAAACAACGCCAATCAACGCGCCCTCTAAGGTTTTATTCGGTGAAGTGGCTGTGAAAGGGGTTTTGCCTAAAAGCTTGCCTCCAAAAAACGCCCCCACATCGCTTGCGACCACCACCACTAAAAGCCAAATGATCGCCACTGCGCCAAAATCCTTATAAATCCCAAAAAGCGCAAAAAACCCAACGCCCGGGTATAAAAAGGGTAAAATGGCTTCGCTATGGTGCGCTTTTTGATAAGCGATGACGCTAGCCATGACCATCGCGCTGATAAGAGCGCATTCTACAGGATGCCCGTTAAAATACGCCGCTACCCATGACAACACTAAAATAAGATACAAGCTAAAGCTCGCTTTGACCTGGAACAACCTTAACGCTTCAGAAAATCCTACCGCATAAATCCCCCCCAAAACCGCCCAAAACAACAACAAATTGTCCGCATACAAAATCAAGCCCGCCACAATGATTAAAACAAACCCTGTAATGTAACGAGACTTTTCTTTAAATAACTCTTCTTTCACTTTTTTCCTTAATCAATTAAATATTAACGAAACCAAAAAATAGCTAAACGCGCTAATCAAAACAACTCCTACCAGATTAAGCCACAAACCAGCTTTAATCATATCCGTTATTTTAACATACCCAGAGCCATAAGCTATTGCATTGGGTGGGGTGGCCACAGGGAGCATGAACGCGCAAGTCGCGCTCAAGGCTACAGGAATGGTCAATAACAAGCTCTGATGGTTTTCATAACCCATGCCCATCGCAACCCCTCCAATCACCGGTAAAAACGCGGCAGCGGTGGCGGTGTTAGAAGTGATTTCGGTTAAGAAAATGACCATTAAAGTGACCATGACAATGATGAATAAAATCGGTAAATGCGAAAAGCCAGAAACCAAATGCCCGATCCACAAACTCAACCCGGTTTTAGAAAATTGCGCGCTCAAAGCTAACCCACCGCCAAATAAAAGCAGCACGTCCCAAGGGAGTTTTTTAGCAACACCCCAATCAATGAGCCTATCGCCCTGATTGTTAGCGGGCAAAATGAATAAAAGCGCAGAAACCCCCATAGCAATCACGGAATCAATCTTATCTATCTTAATGCCCCAAGATTTTAAAATCGTATCTAAAAAAATCCACCCTAAAGACGCTAAGATAAAAATAACCCCCACCGAGATTTCCGCCTGACTCAAACGACCTAGTTTGTTTAATTCAAGCTTAACGACTTCCTTACCACCCGGGATTTCTTTAATCTTTAAAGGGAAAATCACATAAGTGAGCAAGAGCCACGATAAAATGAGCATGATAAAGGCTAATGGTGTTCCAAACACCATCCACTGAGCGAAATCAATTTCAATATTGAAAGCGGTTTTCATATAGCCGGCTAATAAAGCGTTAGGCGGCGTGCCAATCAGAGTGCCTAAAGAGCCAATAGAAGCCGCATAAGCGATGCCAAGCATCAAGCAAATGCTGAAATTCGTGCGATAAATGGTGGTCTTTTCTTGAATCACTTGAGCGATGTCCTTACCCTTATGCACGATATTGCCCATAATACCCCCATGCGCTTTAGTGATTTCTTCTTTTTGATAGAATGCATGAGAGGCGTTTTCTTTACCCACCAGTTTAGCGACTAATTGCAACACGCTCATGCCAACAGGAAACATCATCACCGCCGTTGCAGTATTGCTCACCCACATAGACAAAAAGCCTGTAGCTATCATGAAACCTAAAATCAACCTCCTAGGGCTTGTGCCTACCAATAAAATAATGCTTAAAGCGATGCGCGTGTGCAAGTTCCATTTTTGCATGCTTAAAGCTAAAATAAACCCTCCCATAAAAAGAAAGATAATGGGCGATGCGTAAGAAGCGCTAACGCTAGAGAATTGATCCACGCTAAAGACGCTAAAAAGCACTAAAGGTAAAAGCGCGGTTGCGGGCAAGTCAATGGCTTCAGTCATCCACCATATCCCCATTAAAATAGCCACCCCAGCCACAACAGGCATCGCCTTATAATTTAAGGAACTGAGCTTGGGGATTTCTTCTACAATATGAGGCATTTGAGCGTTTAAAGCGTAATAGACAATGAGCGCGATTAACGCCCCCCCTATGAGACCCAACAAGCGCACGATCTTAGTGCTTTTGTCATCAGTGTTCGTATCGGTATGCGTATTGGCATGCGAATGATTTTCCATTTTATTTTACCCTTTAAAATTACTAACCTACATGCTACAATAAAACTTTTTTAAAACTAGGGTTTTAGAAAAATAAAATCAAAACAGGAAAAAGAGTGGTAAAAGAAAGTGATATTTTAGTGGTTGGTGGGGGGCATGCGGGCATTGAAGCGAGCTTGATTGCGGCTAAAATGGGGGCTAGAGTGCATTTAATCACCATGCTCATAGACACGATCGGTTTGGCGAGCTGTAACCCGGCGATTGGGGGCTTGGGTAAAGGGCATTTGACTAAAGAAGTGGATGTTTTAGGGGGGGCTATGGGGATTATTACGGATCATAGCGGTTTGCAATATCGTGTGTTAAACGCTTCTAAAGGGCCGGCAGTTAGAGGGACTAGGGCGCAAATTGATATGGACACTTACCGCATTTTTGCAAGAAATCTTGTTTTAAGCACCCCCAATTTGAGCGTCTCTCAAGAAATGACCGAAAGTTTAATCCTTGAAAATGGTGAGGTAGTGGGTGTAACCACAAACATTAACAACACTTATAAAGCTAAAAAAGTGATCATCACCACAGGCACTTTTTTAAAAGGGGTGGTGCATATTGGCGAGCACCAAAACCAAAACGGGCGCTTTGGGGAAAACGCCTCTAATTCTTTAGCCTTGAATTTAAGGGAGCTTGGCTTTAAGGTGGAAAGGTTAAAAACCGGCACTTGCCCAAGAGTGGCGGGCAATAGCATTGATTTTGAAGGCTTAGAAGAGCATTTTGGGGACACAAACCCTCCCTATTTCAGCTATAAAACCAAAGATTTTAACCCCACCCAACTCTCATGTTTTATCACTTACACTAACCCCACTACCCACCAAATCATTAGGGATAATTTCCACCGAGCCCCCCTTTTTAGCGGCCAAATTGAAGGCATAGGCCCAAGGTATTGCCCTAGCATTGAAGATAAAATCAACCGCTTTAGCGAAAAAGAACGCCACCAGCTGTTTTTAGAGCCTCAAACCATTCATAAAAGCGAATATTATATCAACGGCTTAAGCACCTCTTTACCCCTAGATGTGCAAGAAAAGGTCATCCATTCTATCAAAGGCTTAGAAAGCGCCCTCATCACGCGCTATGGCTATGCGATAGAGTATGATTTCATCCAGCCCACAGAATTGAACCACACTTTAGAAACCAAAAAAATCAAAGGGCTTTATTTAGCCGGGCAAATCAATGGGACTACCGGCTATGAAGAAGCGGCGGCTCAAGGGCTTATGGCTGGGATTAATGCGGTATTAGCCTTAAAGAATCAAGCCCCCTTTATTTTAAAGCGCAATGAAGCCTATATCGGCGTTTTGATTGATGATTTGGTCACTAAAGGCACGAATGAGCCTTACAGAATGTTTACCAGCCGGGCCGAATACCGCTTGCTTTTAAGAGAAGACAACACGCTTTTTAGGTTAGGCGAACATGCCTATCGTTTAGGGCTTATGGAACAGGATTTTTATGAGGAATTAAAAAAAGACAAACAAGCAATACAAGAAAACTTGAAACGCCTTAAAGAATGCATCCTTACCCCTAGTAAAGAAGTGTTAAAACGCTTGAACGAATTAGACGAGAACCCTATCAATGACAAGGTTGATGGCGTTAGTTTGTTAGCGCGCGATAGTTTTAATGCAGAAAAAATGCGCTCCTTTTTTAGCTTTTTAGCCCCCTTGAACGAGCGGGTTTTAGAGCAGATTAAAATTGAATGCAAGTATAATATTTATATTGAAAAGCAACACGAAAATATCGCTAAAATGGACAGCATGCTCAAAGTTTCTATCCCTAAAGATTTTGTGTTTAAAGGCATTCCAGGCCTTAGCTTAGAAGCGGTAGAAAAATTAGAAAAATTCCGCCCCAAAAGCCTTTTTGAAGCCTCAGAAATCAGCGGGATCACCCCGGCGAATTTAGACGTTTTGCATTTATACATCCATTTGCGAAAAAACTCTTAAAGGATTTTTAATGAACGCTTTAGAAATCACCCAAAAACTCATCAGCTACCCCACCATTACGCCCAAAGAATGCGGTATTTTTGAATACATTAAATCGCTTTTTCCCACTTTTAAAACCCTAGAATGTGAGGAAAATGGCGTGAAAAACCTTTTTTTATACCGCATTTTTAACCCCCCCAAAGAGCATGCAGAAAAAGAACATGCAAAAGAAAAGCATGCAAAAGAAAATGTTAAGCCCTTGCATTTTTCTTTTGCAGGGCATATTGATGTCGTGCCTCCTGGAGATAATTGGCAAAGCGATCCCTTTAAACCCATTATTAAAGAGGGGTTTTTATACGGCCGTGGGGCACAAGACATGAAAGGGGGCGTGGGGGCGTTTTTGAGCGCGAGTTTAAATTTTAACCCTAAAACCCCTTTTTTGCTTTCTATTTTACTCACGAGCGATGAAGAAGGGCCAGGGATTTTTGGTACCAAACTCATGCTAGAAAAACTCAAAGAAAAAGATTTACTGCCCCATATGGCGATTGTGGCTGAACCCACTTGCGAAAAAATCTTAGGCGATAGCATCAAAATTGGCCGAAGAGGCTCTATTAATGGCAAACTCATTTTAAAAGGCGTTCAAGGGCATGTGGCTTACCCGCAAAAATGCCAAAACCCCATTGATGCGCTCGCTTCGGTTTTGCCCTTGATTTCAGGAGTTCATTTAGACAATGGCGATGAATATTTTGACCCTTCAAAATTGGTTATCACCAACTTGCATGCAGGGTTAGGAGCTAATAATGTTACCCCAGCAAGCGTAGAAATGATCTTTAATGCACGCCATTCTTTAAAAACCACCAAAGAAAGTTTGAAAGAATATTTAGAAAAAGTTTTGAAAGATTTGCCTCACACTTTAGAATTAGAATCAAGCAGTTCGCCTTTCATCACGGCTTCTTATTCAAAGCTTACCAGCGTTTTAAAAGAAAATATTTTAAAAACATGCCGCACCACCCCCCTTTTAAACACTAAAGGCGGCACGAGCGATGCGCGATTTTTTAGCGCTTATGGTATAGAAGTGGTGGAATTTGGCGTTATTAATGACAGGATCCATGCCGTTGATGAAAGGGTGAGCTTGAAGGAATTAGAGCTTTTAGAAAAGGTGTTTTTGGGGGTTTTAGAGGATTTGAGCGAGAAATGAATGGGGAGTTTTGGCGTAAGGGTTTTATTTTTAATACCAACGCCTTTTTCGCTAGCAAAAACCACCAAACCAACTCAAGCTTTAGTGCGCTTGCAATCCATTATTGTAGCCTTTATAAGAGTGGGGTCATGCTTGACAAAGTAACCAAAGCTTGCTATAGTCTTTTTGCCCCTTTTTGTTCCATTTGTAATAAAGAAACCTTTCCAAAAATTAAATTCTTAAGGGCTTTTACCAAGCCACTCTTAAAGGGGTGGCTCAATCAACTTTTTAAAACAAACTCTTTTAAGCCCTATCTTTAGAAGTATCCCTTTTAGCATAGCAATTAGGCTCAAACAACACGCAGTTAAAAGAAAAATAATTTTTTTCTTCATCTCATCAATAAAGGTTCAATAAGGCTTTAGTCATCAATATTTGGTTACAATCATAAAGGATTACATTTTTTTAATAGGAAATATATCATGCTAGGAAGCGTTCAAAAAACCCTTTTTGGGGTCTTGTGTTTGGGCGCGTTGTGTTTGAGAGGGTTAATGGCAGAGCCAGACGCTAAAGAGCTTGTTAATTTAGGCATAGAGAGCACGAAGAAGCAAGATTTCGCTCAAGCTAAAACGCATTTTGAAAAAGCGTGTGAGTTACAAGAAGGTTTTGCGTGTGTTTTTTTAGGGGCGTTCTATGAAGAAGGGAAAGGAGTGGGAAAAGACTTGAAAAAAGCCATTCAATTTTACACTAAAGGTTGTGAATTAAATGATGGTTATGGGTGTCGCCTACTAGGAAATTTATACTATAACGGACAAGGCGTTTCTAAAGACGCCAAAAAAGCTTCACAATATTACTCTAAATCTTGTGAATTGAACCATGCTGAAGGGTGCACGGTATTAGGAAGCCTACACCATTATGGCGTAGGCACGCCTAAGGATTTAAGAAAGGCTCTTGATTTGTATGAAAAAGCTTGCGATTTAAAAGACAGCCCCGGGTGTATTAATGCAGGATACATGTATGGTGTAGCAAAGAATTTTAAGGAGGCTATCGTTCGTTATTCTAAAGCATGCGAATTAAAAGATGGTAGGGGGTGTTATAATTTAGGGGTTATGCAATACAACGCCCAAGGCACAGCAAAGGACGAAAAGCAAGCGGTAGAAAACTTTAAAAAAGGCTGCAAATCAAGCGTTAAAGAAGCATGCGACGCTCTTAAGGAATTAAAAATAGAGCTTTAGTTTCAATGAAGTTAAGCTAAACATGGCGTTTAGCTGGCTTTTACGCTTTTTAATGTTTTAATGAAAAACACGAACCCCATGAACTAATCTTTTAACCATAACAAAGCTTTTATCGCACCCATTCATTGCCGTTTTTAGATTGGTGTTTGAAAGATTTAAGCAGTTTTCAAACCCTTAAAAAGGGTTTTTTCCTACAACGCCTTTAATAGCACGCTATTTAAACGCTCATTAAAGCTTTTAGCGTCTTTTAAAGCCCCTTTTTCTAAAAGCTTCGCCCCATCATAAAGCAACCAGATAAAAGCGCTCAACTGCTCTTTATCTTCGCATTTTAAGAGTTTTTGCAAAATCGCATGGTTAGGGTTTAATTCTAAAGTTTTCTTGCTTTCAGGCACGCTTTGCCCCATTTGACGCATCCAATTAGCCATCATCGCATTTGGTTCATCGCCTATTAAAGCCACCGCTGAAGTCAAATGGCTAGAAAGCTCTACGCCCTTAATCTCATCTTTAAGATTTTCTTCAAACGCTTTGATTAAATCTTTAAACTGATCTTTTACCTCATCATGGATTTCTGCCAAACCAAGCTCTTTCAAGCTCTCGCTATGGCTAGCGTCTCTAAAGGGCGTTTTATCGTATTCATTCACGCCTGGCATCACAAACGCATCAATTTCATCGCTCAATAACAAAACATCATAGCCTTTTTGAGCGTATTTTTCTAAAAGGGGGGACGCTTTTAGTAAGTCTAAATTTTCGCCTAAAAGGTAGTAAATGCTTTTTTGGTTTTCTTTTAAATTTTCTTTGTATTCTTTTAAAGAAATCCATTTTCCTTGGTCTTTAGAATAGAATCTCAACAATTCTAAAAGCTTTTCTTTGTTTTCAAAATCCCCATACAAGCCTTCTTTTAACACTTTCCCGAAAGGCTCATAGAATTTATGGTAATTCTTATTATCCTTGCTCAGCCTTTCAATCTCGCTTAAAATCTTTTTCACTGAAGCCGAACGGATATTGGCTAAAATCTTATTCTGCTGTAAGATTTCACGGCTCACGTTCAAGGGCAAATCTTCGCTGTCAATCACGCCTTTAACAAACCTCAAATAAGAGGGCAGTAATTCTTTGTCATCATCAGTGATAAACACCCGTTTAACATAGAGTTTGACCCCACTTTTATAATCCACCCTAAACAAATCAAAGGGCGCTTTGCTAGGGATGTAAAAAAGCGTCGTGTATTCTAAAGAGCCTTCCACTTTATTATGGATATAGCTCAAAGGCTCGCTGTTGTCATGCACAAACGATTGGTAAAAGTCTTTGTAATCCTTTTCTTTCAATTCGCTCTTATTCATTTTCCATAAAGCGCTCGCTTGATTGATTTGCTCGCATTTTTCTTCTTTAACTTCTTTTTTATTATCCCCTTCGCCTTCAAATTTCGTATCGGTGTAAGTTAAAAAAATAGGGAAAGGGATATGCTCAGAATACTTTTTAACAATGTTATCAATCTCCCAACGGCTCGCAAAATGAGAATCTTCTTCTTTTAAAAAGAGGGTGATTTCCGTGCCTTGCTCCTCTTTGACGCATTCGCTGATTTCAAACTTGCCCTTACCATCGCTCACCCATGCATAAGCTTGATGATTAGTAACTTTCTTGGTTTGAACGACAATCTTACTCGCTACCATGAACGCCGAATAAAAGCCCACGCCAAATTGGCCAATCAGCGCGCTATCCTTTTTCTTATCCCCACTCAAAGCGCTTAAAAAACTCTTTGTGCCGGATTTAGCGATCGTGCCTAAATGCTCGATGAGATCATTTTTATCCATGCCTATACCATTGTCTTTAATCGTTAAGGTCTTTTTCTGGTTATCAAAACTCAAATGGATGCTAGGCGTGGTATTGAGCCCTTTTAATTTCTCATCGGTTAGCATCAAATAATTCAGCTTATCCAAAGCGTCGCTCGCGTTAGAAATCAACTCCCTTAAAAAAATCTCTTTATTAGAATACAAAGAATGGATCATCAAATCCAAAAGCTGGTTGATTTCAGTTTGGAAGGTGTATTCTTGGTTAGACATTGAACTTTTTCCTTTAATAAAATTTTTAAGATTATACAATAAAAGCGCGCTTTAAAGGGGGATGCTATGGCTTAAAAAATCACATGAAAGAACGTTTAATTCCTTAAAAATGATAACTCATATAGCTCATCAAATAGCTCCTATTTTGAATGGTTTGAGCGAAATCAGGGTTATAACCGCTTGTAAAAAACCCCACCTTATAACCCTTATGCATCGTGATTTGATAGCCATTAACCATCAGCATGAAATAGATATGTTTTTTAATATTATATTTGAGAGTAACCCCTAAGCTTTGCGAATCAGCCCTTGGGGAATAAGTCAATTTCCCATACAATTGCACCAAAAGATTTTTAATGCTCTTCCCTACAAAAGCGTTAATCGTTATGGAATTAGCGTTGTAAAAATTGGAGTAAGCGTCTTCATAAGGGGTGTCATCTTTCGTGTCGTAAAAAGGATCAATGGGTGAGCCATTCCAGCCTAATTGAACGCTCGCGTTCCCAAAATTCTTATACACGCTCCAGCCAAAACGATAAGAGCGGAAATTCACTCTTTGAAACACAAACAAAGCCGCGCTTTTTTTTACCCACTAAAGCGGCCCTATAATAATCTTTAGACAGATAATCGCTATAGAGAGGAAACCATGCGTAAAAAGTCGTTTGGATGTGCCAAAGAGATTTCCAATAAGACTTTGTGTCATGGGTGATTTCAAATCCAGGAGCGTTAAAATTCTTAGGGTAAAACCAAATAAAAGGCGCGACCCTAATGTATTTATTTTCGTAAATGAGGTTGAAATTGTGCATGCCGTAGTTGGTTTTTTGCTTGTAATTGACAGGGGCGTAAAAATCCCTAATGTATTGCTCATTGGCTAAAGCCCTTCCAAAGGTGCTAAACCACTCTACCCTAAACTTTTTCCACCGGTAAAAAAGCTCAAACCCTTGATTAAACCCGCTCAAAAACAAAGCCTTAGAGGGGTAACGCCCTAATTTAATCCCAAAAATATCCTTATATTGATAATCTAAATACAAATTGTATAACACATAAGGCCTGGCGTTTTGAGCCTTTTGCTCTCTGGTCCAATTTTGGCTGTGTTGCATCAAATAGCCCTCCCATCGCCCCATGTAATACCAGTTCGCTGGCTGAAACCCTGCCTTAGGGTTGGCTTCATCAATCAAAAACTTCGTGGAATCATAAGCTAACGCTCCTATTTCGCCCCCTACCCCAAAACCCAATTTGTGGTTTTCAATCCCTTTAGGGAGCAAACTAGAATCAACTTGTAAAGCCCCAGTAGTGGTTACATAACTCCCTGTAGGGTAAATCCCTTTTTTGGAATTGATAACCGATTGATTCAAAGCGATGCGCGAAAACGATCCCACTCTAGCGCTCACTTGATACTCAAAAGCGCTGAGAAAAACCCCATGCAAAGCTAAAAACCCTAGCCAAACTTTTTGATTAAGCACCCTTTTATCAAACACCTTTTTTATTGAAGTCTGATATTATGCCATAAACAAACTCGCAAACCGCTTGCTGATTGTTGTTTTGAAAAAAAAAAAAACGATAAGATTACAAATCATCCCCTTTTTAGCGGGTTCAACTTCAAGATTTAAGGACTATGCATGCAAGAGATTATCCCTGTTGTGGTGGCTTTTGATAATAATTATTGTATCCCTGCTGGCGTGAGCTTATTTTCCATGCTAGCGAACGCTAAACGAGAGAGAGAGAGAGAGTAAAACTCTTTTATCAAATCCATTGTTTGGTGGAGGATTTAAGCGCTGAAAATATAGCCAAATTAGAAGAAACGATCGCTCCTTTTAGCGCTTTTTCCAGCATAGAGTTTTTGGATATATTACCGAATAAAGAATTAGAACCACGCCATAATTACCGCAAGCTTGATCCTTTAATAGCGAGTGAAATTAAAAAATTGTATTTAAAACTCAATGCTTTTTCGCAAAAACGCTTTTCTAAAATGATCATGTGCCGTTTCTTTTTTGCCTCCCTTTTCCCCCAATACGATAAGATAATCATGTTTGATGTGGACACTTTGTTTGTGAATGATATGAGCGAGAGCTTTTTTATCCCCCTTGAAGCGCATTATTTTGGGGCTGTGAGGGAAAAAGATTTGATCGCTATAAACAGGAATTCGGCTAAGGATTTATACGAATTACGCCAAATGCGCGCAAAAACTATCGGCGTTGCCAACGCTTTCCCTAATTTAGAAGAAGCGCAAATCCTTTTTGACAACTACTTTAACGCCGGGTTTTTAGCCTTAAATTTAAAATTGTGGCGTGAAGAAAATCTGCAAAACCAATTGATTGGATTTTTCCTTTTGAAAAATGAAAAGCTTTTATTTAACGATCAAGATGCTTTGTGTTTTGTGTGCCGTGGTAGGATTTTAGAATTGCCTTACTCCTACAATGCCCACCCTAGTTTCCTTGATACGCCCCTATTCCCTAGCATTAAAGAAGCGCGCATGCTGCATTTTTGGGGCGATAAACCTTGGAAACTCTTCAGCGTCATTGGCGCGAAAAAATGGCATGAAGCGTTGATCCAAACGCCTTTTAAAGACGCCTATTTCAACGCTTCTTTTTTAGATCACCTCTTTGAATCCCTCCAAAACAAGGATAATGAGATCAAAAGAAGAGATGAAAGGATCATTGAAGAAGTTCAAGTGCTTCAAGCAAGGGATAAAGAAATCCACGCTCTTAATAAAATCCTGTCTTTTTCAGACAAGCGACATTCTTTTGAATTTCTTCTGCCTAGGCTTTCTTCTAAACTCCTTATAGAATTTTTGCTTTTTAAAGCCAAACAAAAAGTGAAACGGTTAATTAAAAGGGTTTTTTAAAACCCTTTTTAAAATTAATGCGAGCAAGCATGCGTTTGTATGGGCTGGATGTCCTTGTTATCGGCTAATTTCTCTTTTTCCACTTTGTCTAAAAAAGTGCTCAAATCTTGTGCCATTTTTTCAAAAATCTTAGCGCTCACGCTATCAGGGTGAGAGATCACAATCGGTTCACCCTTATCCCCCCCTAAACGCACTTTAGGCTCTAAAGGGAGCTTGGCTAAAATTTGCGTGTGATAAGCCTCTAATAATCCACTCATGGAATTTGAGCCAAAAATCTCGCTCTCTTTCTTGCAATGCTCGCACACAAAACTCCCCATATTTTCTACAATGCCTGCAATAGGAATGTGTAGTTTCTTAAACATGTCCAAACTCCGTTTAGCGTCATCTAAACTCACTATTTGGGGCGTCGTAACGGTGATTCCTGCGCTCAAAGGCACAGCTTGGGCTAGCGTGAGCTGCGCATCGCCTGTTCCTGGGGGCATATCCACCACTAACACATCTAAATCCCCCCAAATAATATCGCTTAGCATCTGCTCAATCGCTCGCATGAGCATGGGCCCTCTCCAAATGAGACTCTGCCCTTCATCATACAAAAGCCCCATGCTCATCACAGAAACGCCAAAAGCTTTTAAAGGAATGAGTTTTTTACCGCTAGGATCCATGATCACATCAGCGTTTTGCAAGCCCATCATTCTAGGGATATTAGGGCCATACACATCAGCGTCCAACAACCCCACTTTTTGGTTTAAATTCGCTAAAGCGATGCTTAAATTCACGCTGGTGGTGCTTTTACCCACACCGCCCTTACCCGAGCTTATCATCACTACATGCTTGATGTTTTTAGCCAGATTTTTAGTGGTGGGCTTTGGGGCTTGCGGTTTAGGTGGGGTTTTAATATCCAAATTCAAAGCTTTCACGCCTTTTTCTTGCATCGCTTTGGAGATATTTTCCCTTAAAATCGCGCTCGTTTCTTCAGAGCTTGAGGGGATTTCTATTAAAAGCCCTAATTGGTTGTCATGCAAGGTGATGTTTTTAACAAAACCAAAGCTGACAATATCCTTTTCAAAATTAGGGTAGATGATCGTTTTTAACGCGTTCAAGACATCTTCTTGGGTGAGCATTTTAATCCTTAAAATGATAGTATTTGAATTTTCTTTATAGCATGTTTTGTTTAATTTTGCATTATAAATTAAATTTGCGTTTTTAAAGGGTAGGGCATGGAATTTTATAAGCGTGTTTTGAAATTGCACCATTTTAGGAATTTGGGTAGAAAATCGCCTGCCAAATTGCTTTTAAATTCAAGTTTTGAAAACAAACATGGAGGGTTGGTGGTTTTAGTGGGGGAAAATAATGTCGGTAAAAGCAATGTTTTAGAAGCTTTGATAATCTTTAATGATGCGGATGTTAAACTTTGTAATGAAGAAGATTATTTCAAACCCCATGAAAAAGATTCCCTTTTAAGCTTGGAAGAAGAAACAATCCTTGATAACAAAATCACAAATTTTTCTTGCGTGGATTTGAAGATCCAAACTAAAGGAGTTAGCGAAGAATTAAAAGAATTATCAAAAATATTAATCAGCTACCCTTTTGAAAAACATGCAGAAGCTTTAAGTGAACAATGCAGCAACAGCGTTTATATTCCCACTAACAATAACGACTATTCAAAGATTTGCACTCTTGTGAGTAATTTTATAAATCTTATAACTTCTTACAATTCATTAGGATTATTTTTACATTTTTACAAAGAAAAATTAAAATTGAGCGAGTTTGTAACTGAATATGCCAACGCAACCAACAATCTGTTTTTCAAAGAATTAATCAAACATGTAAGCGGTAATAGCGAATGGATTAAAAATTTTTGTCAGTGTATAAGAGAGATTATAAAATACAACGCTCCTAATAAAGAATACAAACCCAATCAATTTTTTATAATGGGGAAAGGCAAACAAAATTAATTGGAAAAAATTTATTCTTGTTTTGAAAAACCTAGTAAAAATGAAATCAAACCAAAAGATGTGGAATATATCTTAAAAAAAGCTAAAGGAATTAGATAAAATTTTTAAGACTACTGACTTTACAAAATTCACACCAGAAACTGAAGTGAAAGACATTATTAAAGAAATAGATGAAAAATACCCTATCAATGAAAATTTTAAACAGCAATTTAGAACATTCCGGTTAAATATAGGCAACCTTAAAAAGAAAATTAAAAATTCTTTAAAATACCTTGAAAAAACACGAGAGGATTTTGAGCGAAAAAAAGAGCGATTGATCCGAGAAATTGAAAATGACTGCAAAAATCAAAAAGTGCTAAAGTTTAATTATGATGTTTTGTTGGATAATATCCAACAAATATGCAAAAATTATATAGCAAGTCATGCTGTTAATGATGTATCTAAAGATATTAAATCCATGATGTGTCAGCTTTATTTGAAACAGATAGATTTACTATTCAATTCAGAAATTGTGCGATACAGATACAGCAATCTTTTTGAATCAACAAGAAAATCTCTTTGGGAGAATATAAAAACTTTAGACAATGAAAGCGGCATTCATTTGTTCCCTAAAAATATTGGTGAAATCAAAGATAAATTTGAAGCAAACAAGGAAAAAGTCAAACAAAGCAAAAACTATTTTGAGTTCGCAGAATATTGCCGAGAGTGTAACCCTTATACAGCGTTTCAAGGTTTAAGAAATAAAGTTCAATTACCTTTAAGCGGTGGTTCATCTCATCAATTTGATGAACTCGTGCCGACCATGAAAGAATACAAAGAGCCAAAAATCACAGATAACGACTTTAAGGCTGTATTATTTACTTGCATTGATTATTCTTCCCCTTCTGAATTTGACCAATGGGATTGGTTCTTTAGAAATTCATTGTTTAGGAAAATAGGCTTTCACCCCAATACAATTTGGAATACTTTTGGGAACATTTTAAAAGATGGTCAAGCGTTACAAATAATAATGTTTGATAAAAATAATGATTTAGTAATCTATGATTCTGAAAAATCGTTCAATATCCCTGAAAAATACTTGCAAGAAATAGACCAAGAATCACTAAAAGAGATCAGACAATCAAAACATCTTTTTCCAATTGAAGTAAAACGCAAATACAATAATAATGTATGTCAATTTGAATTTTTTAAAAAAGACACAAGCCATCTTTTATTTAAGGTAAATTTTACAGAAATATTAGAAAATCTTGCAGAAATCTTGGAATACAACATGCAATTAAAAATAGATTCTTTGATTACAAAAGAATTTAACAGGCTTTTAGCGATCGCTGAAGATAGTTCTCAAAATAGTTACCAATTAAAAATTCGTGTCCGACACAACAATAAATTTTATGATTATTCAAAGAAATCTACGGCATATGAAATAAAACTTGAAATTCATGATTGCAGAAAATCTGATAATCAAAATGAGCCAATTATCTTAAGCCAGCAAAGCACCGGCTTCCAATGGGCGTTTAATTTCATGTTTGATTTTCTCTACAATGTGGGATCAGATTTTAGTTTTAACAAGAATATTATCTATGTCATGGACGAGCCAGCCACTCATTTGAGCGTGCCAGCCAGAAAGGAGTTTAGGAAATTTTTAAAAGAATACGCTCATAAAAATCATGTTACTTTTGTTTTAGCCACCCATGACCCCTTTTTAGTGGATACGGATCATTTAGATGAAATAAGGATTGTGGAAAAAGAAACAGAAGGCTCTGTGATTAAGAATAGTTTTAACTACCCCCTAAATAATGCGGGCAAAGACTCCGATGCCTTGTATCAAATCAAGCGTTCTTTAGGGGTGGGTCAGCATGTTTTTCACAACCCCCAAAAACACCGAATCATCTTTGTAGAAGGCATCACGGATTATTGTTATTTGAGCGCTTTTAAATTGTATTTGTGTTACAAAGAATACAAAGACAACCCCATTCCTTTCACTTTCTTACCCATTTCAGGGCTTAAAAACAATCCAAACGATATGGAAGAAGCCATTAAAAAACTTTGCGAGTTAGACAATCACCCTATTGTTTTGACAGATGATGACAGAAAATGCGATTCTGACCAAAACGCAACGAGCGAACGATTTAAAAGGGCTAATGAAGATTTGGGTAATCCCATCACCATCTTACAACTCTCAGACTGCGATAGGCATTTCAAACAAATTGAAGATTGTTTCAGCGCAAACGATAGAAACAAATACGCTAAAAATAAGCAAATGGAATTGGCCATGGCGTTCAAAACAAGGCTTTTGTATGGCGAAAAAGACGATGTAATGAGCGAAGAAACAAAAAAGAATTTTCTATGCTTATTTGAATGGATAAAGAAAAGAGTGTAATAACCCAACGATTAAAAAAGGGTATATCAAATTTGATTATAATACCCCACAAATTATTATTGAAAGGATTTTGATGTTTAAAAAAATGTGTTTGAGCTTGCTAATGATAAGCGGTGTTTGTGTGGGGGCAAAGGATTTGGATTTCAAACTGGATTATCGCGCGACTGGGGGGAAACTCATGGGGAAGATGACGGATTCTAGTCTTTTAAGCATCACTTCTATGAACGATGAACCGGTGGTGATTAAAAATCTTATTGTCAATAGGGGAAATTCATGCGAAGCGACTAAAAAAGTAGAACCCAAATTTGGCGATAAGTTTAAAAAAGAAAAACTCTTTGATCATGAATTAAAGTATTCGCAACAGATATTTTACCGCTTGGATTGCAAGCCTAACCAATTGTTAGAAGTTAAAATCATCACAGACAAGGGCGAGTATTACCATAAATTTTCCAAATAAAACCGCCCTTTCCTCAAACAAGGGGCTTTCTAGCTAGATCACTTCGTGAGAGTACCCCTTTCTAAAGAAAGGAGCTTCCTAACTAAAACATTCCATTGAATGCTAACACGAAAGGCTTTGTTCTTTAAAGTCTGCATGGATATTTCCTACCCTAAAAAGACTAGTGGTATTTTAACCTCTTTTAGCCTAACGGCTATGTGCTTACATCTTGCACCCTAAAGGACAGAGTTTTTCGTGCTAGTGGGATAAAATTTAAAAAGAATTTTGCCACAAAGCGACTAAAACCTCTCATGGAGCCTTTTGTTGGGCTTGCTCCAAAGCCATTTGTGCATGCTTGCAATCCTTTTTAAAAGACTTCGTGATAAAATTAACCTTAAGCGTCGAATCAAAGGCTTCATGGCATTTTTTAAGCTTGTGATCGCGCTCTTGCGGGTCTTGCAAGTAATATTTCACTGAATGCACAAAACTGAAATGAAACCCCATAGGAGGGATACGGCTATCTGGAGTGCCTTCACAAAAATCGCTGCAATAACTGCTTTGCGACTTTAACCCCCCCAACACCACTAAAAATAAAAAAACCATCTTTTTCATCAATACTCCTTCAATCCTTTTTATCCGCCAAAATACACCAACGCTGACCCCCAAGTCAATCCCCCACCAAAAGCGTCTAAAAGCATTAAATCGCCCTTTTTCAAGCGCCCCTCTTCATAAGCTTCACACATGGCCATAGGGATACTGGCTGCTGAAGTGTTGCCGTATTTATGCACGGTTAAAACCACTTGCTCATCTTTAAAATCCAAATGCTCTCGCACCGCTTGAATGATCCTAAAATTAGCTTGATGCGGGATAAACAGACGCACATCTTCAGGTTTGAGAGCGTTTTTTTCTAAGATCATTTCCACATCTTTTAAAAGCGTTTTTACCGCTAGTTTGAACACTTCATTGCCTTTCATGCACAAAAAAGGCTCTAAAGCTTCTTCTTTAGCGTTAAAGGGCGTGGGTTTTAGAGTCCTTGGCGTATAGAGATAATTAGAAAAATTCCCGTTCGCTGAAATCTGCACGTCTAAAATGCTTTCTTTTAAACGCTTGGTTCTGCCTATCACGCACGCCCCAGCCCCATCGCCAAATAAAATACAAGTCCCCCTATCTTTAAAATCTAACACGCTGCTCGTTTTTTCTGCCCCCACAATCAGCACATTTTCGCACATCCCGCTCTCAACATAAGCCTTAGCCACCGATAATAAATAAATAAAACCCGTGCAAGCGGCTGAAATATCAAACGCCGGTTTGTTTTCAATACCTAATTTCGCGCTCAATACGCAAGCGGTTGAAGGCATGGCCAAAAAATCAGGGCTTAAAGTCGCTACAACCACCAAATCAATGTCTTGTGGGGTTAAATGCGCTCTCTCTATGGCTTGTTTAGCCGCTATTACCCCTAAATCGCTGCTTTTTTCTTCATCGTTAGCGAAACGGCGTTCTTTGATACCAGTCCTTTTTTCTATCCATTCATCGCTGGTATCCAAAAATTGCTGGAACTCTGCATTTTTCACACGCTCGCTTGGAACATGCATTGCAATGGATTTAAGAGAGGCGTAAAATTCCATTCAATCCCCTTAACATAGTTATTTTTAAGCGTCTTGCTGATCACTTTGATGCGCAGAAACGCTAGGCTTTAAGCTCTCAAACGCTTGGGTAATCCTCAAACAAACCTGACTTTCAACAGCACTAATAGCCTGATAAATCGCGCATTCAACCGCTCTAGCGTTGCTCTTGCCATGGCTAATGATCACGCTTTTATTCACGCCTAAAAGCGGCGCTCCCCCATATTCAGCGTAATCGGTTTTTTGTTTTAAAATACCAAACGCATTCTTAAGCATCAAAGCCCCCATTTTAGATTTAAAAGAGCTTTTAATTTCATCTTTAAAAATAGAGCCTATTGCGCTAGCGACCCCTTCTGTTGTCTTTAAGACCACATTCCCCATAAAGCCATCGCAAACCACCACATCCACAACCCCTTTGAAAATATCGCTCCCCTCCACATTGCCATAAAAGAAGTCATAAGCTTTCAGCATTTTATGCGTTTCTTTAACGAGCATGTTCCCTTTAATATCTTCTTCGCCATTACTCAAAAGACCCACCTTAGGGCTATCATAATGCAACACGCTTTTAGCGTATTCATACCCCATAAGAGCAAAATCAATCAAATATTCAGGCTTGCAATCGGTGTTCGCTCCCGCATCTAATAGCACGCTAGGGCGTTTGCCAACGCTAGGCATTAAAGTGCAAATAGCAGGCCTTTCAACCCCCTTGATACGCCCTAAACGCAAGGTGGCTAATCCCATAGTCGCCCCACTATGCCCCGCTGAAATCAAAGCGTCAGCCCCATTTTTTAGAATATCCATGCCCAAGTAAATGGAAGATTCCTTACGCTTGATCGCCTCGGTGGCGGCTTCTTCCATCTTGATGTAATCTTGCGTGTGGATCATTTCCACTTTGCTGGCTAACTCTTTAGAAATAAAAGGGGTCGCTTTGTCTTTATCCCCCACTAAAACCGCACTAAAACTCTTATTCTCTAAAGCCCTTGAGACTCCCTCAATAATGGGTAAAACCCCATGGTCAGCCCCCATTAAGTCTATTACAATTTTCATCATGCGTCCTTAAAAGGCTTGTTGCAATCCGTTGCAATCCTTTAAAATACTTTCTATCACTAAAGATAGCTTTTATATTAGTATTCTTTAGTAAATTTGTTAATATGGTGGGGAAGCTTCCAAGTGCCATCTTTAGCTTTCACAGGTTTAGCCAACTTAACGCTATAATGCGTGCGCCTTTTTGCCGCTCTTGTCTTACTCACTCTTCTATCAGGTACTGCCATAAATTCTCCTTCATTTCAATCTGCATAATGGTAGTCTAATTTAATAGACTCCACTTCAGAGCGTAAAATTTCGCTCAAATCAATAAAACCATTGAAAGATTCAATAACATCTAAATTATCAAAATCCAAACTTTGGCTTTGCGTATCCCACAACCCGTCTGAAATATGCAAAACCAACGACTCATCAAGGTTTTTTTTAAACTCTTTACCGCTTGTATCGCAAATAAGCATCAATTCACCCTTAAGGCGCGCTTCCAAACGAAACAATTTCGCCCCCACCCGCACAACTTCGCCCTCTAAAGCCACTCCCTCATGCTCTAAAGAAAACGCTTTAGGCGCATTAAAAGCGATTTTACGCATTTCAAATTGCATGCTTATTTAAAACGCCCTTAAACCTTAAAGATCCCTAGCGGCAAAAAAGAAAGCGATTTCATTGTGTGCGTTTTCCAAACTATCGCTCCCATGCACCGCATTAGCGTCAATGCTTTCAGCAAAATCCGCTCTGATAGTGCCTTTTTGGGCGAGTTTGGGATCAGTCGCTCCCATAAGATCTCTGTTTTTAGCCACCGCATCTTTGCCCTCTAAAACCATAACCACCACCGGACCACTGACCATAAATTCTATTAAATCTTTAAAAAAGGGTCTCTCTCTATGGATCGCATAAAAGTTTTCAGCGTCTTTAACGCTTAAATGCAAGCGTTTCATAGCAATCACTTCCAAGCCGTTATTCTCAAAGCGATCAATGATTTTGCCTACCACTTTTTTCTTAAGTGCATCCGGTTTAATAATAGACAGCGTTCTTTGTTTCAATTTAAACTCCTTGTGAATTGTTGATTATACAAAAATTTTTTAAAATATTACCCTTAAAATATTTTTTTAACGCTTAAAGAACGCTTTAATCTCTTCAGCCTTGTTGGTTTTTTCCCAAGTGAATTCCTCTAATTCGCGCCCAAAATGCCCATAAGCTGAAGTGAGCGAATAAATGGGTCTTAATAAATCCAAGCTTTCAATAATGCCTTTTGGCGTGAGTTTGAAAACCGATTTCACGCATTTTTCCAACTCCGCGCTTGAATACTTGCTCGTGTTATGCGTGTTCACATAAATAGACACTGGCTCTATCACCCCAATCGCATAAGCAAGCTGCACGGTCGCTTTATCGCAAACCCCACTCGCTACCAAATTTTTAGCCACATAGCGGGCCGCATAAGCCGCGCTCCTATCCACTTTGCTAGGGTCTTTCCCGCTAAACGCTCCCCCGCCATGCGGGCAACTCCCCCCATAAGTATCCACGATGATTTTTCTGCCCGTCAAACCCGCATCGCCTTGCGGCCCACCGATAACGAATTTTCCTGTAGGATTGACAAAAAACTTGATATTGTCATGCAAATATTCTTTGGGTAAAACCTTATACACGATCTCTTCAATCACGGCTTCTTTTAAATGTTTTTGCGAAACTTCTGGGGAATGTTGGGTGGAAATAACAATCGTATCAATGCTTACAGGCTTGTTGTTTTCATAACGCACGCTCACTTGAGACTTGCCATCAGGCCTTAAAAAAGGCAGAGTGTTGTCTTTTCTTTTTTGAGCCAGAGCGAAAGTGAGCTGGTGCGCTAAATGAATGGGTAAGGGCATGAGCGTCTCAGTCTCCTTGCACGCATAACCAAACATAAGCCCTTGATCCCCTGCCCCAATCTCGCCATCTTCTCTATCCACGCCTTGATTAATATCAGGGCTTTGCTCGCCAACGCCATTCAAAACCGCCGCGCTTCTATAGTCAAAGCCATAAAGAGCGTCTGTATAGCCAATCTTTTTAACCACTTCTCTTGCAATCTCTTGCATAGGGGCATAAACAGAAGTTTTTAACTCGCCAGTGATCATGCAAAAACCATTAGAAACTAAAGTCTCGCATGCGACTTTGGCTTTTTGATCCCGCTCAATAATGTAATCTAAAACCGCATCGCTGATTTGATCAGCCATTTTGTCAGGATGCCCCTCGGTTACTGATTCAGAAGTGAAAAGAAAACTATCTTTCATTGATTGTCCTTATTAAAATAATCATTCGTATTCAAAATGGGCTTATTATAGCTTATTTCATTCTTTAAGACTTAAAAAACCCTTTAGCTTTTTGCAACAAACTCGTTTTTTGCTGTTTCCTGAAATTCGTTCTTAAATGGGCTAAGAAATGGTGCCACTCATGGATTTCCATAGCAGGGATCGCTCCGGCAAAATTGGTATTAGGGGGCAAGTCTTTGCCCACCGCGCTTTTACCCCCAATTTGAGTGAATTCACCCACATGCAAATGCCCTCCAATGCCCACTTGACCGCCAAAAACCACATTACGACCTGTGGTTGTAGATCCGCTCAAGCCCACTTGAGAAACGACGATGCTGTGTTCGCCTAAAACGCAATTATGCCCGATTTGAACCAGATTATCAATCTTAACGCCCTCTTTAATCAAAGTCTCGCCAAACACCGCCCTATCAATCGCTGTATTAGCCCCAATTTCCACATTTTTTTGAATCCTAACAATCCCCACATGCTCAATTTTGACATGCTCTCCTAAAGCGGTGTGCGCATAACCAAAGCCATCGCCTCCGATCACACTGCCCGCATGGATGATGACATTGTCTTCTAAAATCGTGTTTTGATACAAGATTACACGAGGATACAAAATGCAATTTTTACCGATTTTCACCCCATCAGCGATCACCACGCCCGGATAAATCAAAGAATTTTCGCCAATTTCTACGCCCTCTCCAATCACAACATTAGGCATGATCGTTACTTTTTCAAAATGTTTAGGCTCGCTAACGCTTTGTGGGTTTTTAAAAAAAGGGATTTTAAAGGCATGTGAAACTTTGGCAAAGGCTAAATGCGGGTTATCCACGACTAAAGCTTGCATGCTTTTAGGCACTTTAGAAGATTCTTTTTTACGGATAAACACCGCCCCAGCTTTTGAATCTTTTAAAAGTTTGAGGTAACGTGCTTGGTCAATATAGCTAATATCATTAGGCGTGGCCTTATCCAATTCCGCTAAAGCATGCACTTCAAAATCGTTTGAAAATTCCGTTTCAATAGAATAGGCGCTCAACAATTCGCTTAATTTCATCAATACCCCTTATTGTTCTGCAAATCCCACAATAGCGTAGCTTTATTATCTTTTTCTTCCACAGCCCCCATGCCCATGACATGATAGCCAGCATCCACAAAATGCACTTCCCCACTCACCCCACTAGACAAACTAGAGAGCAAATACATCCCGGCATTGCCCACTTCCTCTAAACTCACATTTTTTCTTAAAGGGGCGTTGATTTCATTCCATTTTAAAATCATTCTAAAATCAGCGATCCCACTAGAAGCGAGCGTCCTGATAGGCCCAGCTGATAGGGCATTCACCCTTATGTTATGCTTGCCTAAATCCACCGCTAAATAACGCACCGCGCTCTCTAGGGCCGCTTTAGCCAACCCCATCACGTTGTAATGCGCCATGTATTTGGTGCTGCCCAAATAGCTTAAAGTCAAAACAGACGCCCCGTTATTCAATAAGGGTTTTAGGGTGCTTGTCAGCTCTATTAAAGAATAAACAGAAATTTCCATAGCGGTGTTAAATGCGCTTTTAGAAGTTTCTAACAAGCTCCCCTCTAAAGCCTCTTTAGGGGCAAAGGCCACGCTATGAACGATAAAGTCCAATGAGCCTAAATCCTGCTTAATATTATTGTATAGCGACTTGAAATGCTCTTCTTTGCTCACATCCAATTCATACACATAGGGGCTATTCAATTCCTGCACGATAGGCCTCACGCGCTTTTCTAAGCTCTCATTCAAATAAGTGAAAGCCAAAGTAGCCCCTTGATTGAAACAAGATTGAGCGATCCCATAAGCGATGGATTTATTGTTTGCCACCCCTACAATAAGCCCTTTTTTACCTTTTAAAAATCCCATGATTTTCCTTTATAAAAATGAAATGACTGTTTTAAAATTTTCTAATTCCAAAGACGCGCTCCCGATCAATAAGCCATCCACGCTATCAATCCCTAAAATTTCTTTAGCGTTTTGCACATTCACGCTCCCCCCATACAACAAGGGCGTTTTTTGATTTAAAATTTGCTTTAAAAAACCATGCGTGAGGTAAATATCTTCTAAAGAAGCGCTTTTTTTGGTGCCAATCGCCCAAATAGGCTCATACGCCACAATTAAATTGGAATAATTAAGATCAATATTTTCTAATTGCTCGCTTAAAAATTCCTTTACAGCCACTAAACCCTTTTCTCTGGTCGTTAAATCTTCACCAATACAATAGACAATTTTAAAATTTTTATCTTTAAAAAAATCAAACTTTTCTTTCAAAAAGCTAGGGCTTTCTTTTAAAAACGCTCGCCTCTCGCTATGCCCTATTAAAAGCGTGTGGATTTTCAATTCTTCTAAATGCTTGGAAGTGATTTCACCGGTAAAAGCCCCACAATCTCTAGGGTAAGCGTTTTGCGCTCCTAAAGTGAAATGCAAAAACGAATTAGGCAATAACCCCAAAAAATCAGGGAATACAAACACCCTATCAAAATGCTGCGGCTTTAAAGTTTTTTCTAATTCTTTTAAATACGCATGGCTTTTAAAAACAGGCATAGCGGATTTAAAATTAGCCATGGCAATTTTTGTCATTGAATGATCCTTATTTTATAGATGGTAACTATCCCTTATTATACCTAATAGCGTTTAAAAAATGTAAATTTTAAACAATAGCCCCCTTGAATTGAATTTTTTTCCCAATTTAAGATCGGTTTATTAAGAAAAATTATTTCAAATGTAGTAAAATTAAGGCAGTGTTTTTGCGTCAAGCGATTCAGGTTAAATTTGAGTTTTTAGGAGCAGTTTTTATGCAACAAGAAGAGATTATAGAGGGTTATTATGGCGCTAGTAAAGGGCTTAAAAAGAGCGGTATTTACGCTAAGCTAGACTTTTTGCAGAGCGCTACAGGCTTGATTTTAGCGCTCTTTATGATAGCGCACATGTTTTTGGTCTCTAGTATCTTAATTAGCGATGAAGCCATGTATAAAGTGGCGAAATTTTTTGAAGGGAGCCTGTTTTTGAAAGCGGGCGAGCCGGCTATTGTGAGCGTGGTTGCAGCAGGGGTTATTCTTATTTTGGTCGCGCATGCTTTTTTGGCGTTGAGAAAATTCCCTATCAATTATAGGCAATACAAGGTTTTTAAAACCCATAAGCATTTGATGAAGCATGGCGATACGAGTTTGTGGTTTATCCAAGCCTTAACCGGGTTTGCGATGTTTTTCTTAGCGAGTATCCACCTATTTGTCATGCTCACAGAGCCTGAAAGCATCGGGCCTCATGGCTCAAGCTATCGTTTTGTAACGCAAAACTTTTGGCTTTTGTATATTTTCTTATTGTTTGCCGTAGAATTGCATGGCTCTATTGGGTTGTATCGCTTAGCGATCAAATGGGGGTGGTTTAAGAATGTGAGCATTCAAGGTTTAAGAAAAGTCAAATGGGCGATGAGCGTGTTTTTCATTGTTTTAGGGCTTTGCACCTATGGGGCTTACATTAAAAAAGGTTTAGAAAATAAGAACAATGGCATTAAAACCATGCAAGAAGCCATAGAAGCTGATGGGAAATTCCACAAAGAATAAAGGTAGAAAATGAAAATAACATATTGTGATGCGTTGATTATTGGAGGCGGATTGGCCGGATTAAGGGCTAGTATCGCATGCAAACAAAAGGGTTTAAACACCATCGTTTTAAGCCTAGTGCCTGTCAGGCGTTCGCACTCTGCAGCCGCTCAAGGGGGCATGCAAGCGAGCCTTGCGAACGCTAAAAAAAGCGAGGGCGATAATGAAGATTTGCACTTTTTAGACACGGTTAAGGGGAGCGATTGGGGGTGCGATCAGCAAGTGGCCAGGATGTTTGTAACCACTGCCCCTAAAGCCATTAGGGAATTGGCCAGTTGGGGGGTGCCTTGGACTAGGATTAAAAAGGGCGATAGGCCTGCGGTCGTCAATGGTGAGCATGTTACGATTACCGAAAGAGACGACAGGCATGGTTATATCTTAAGCCGTGATTTTGGCGGCACTAAAAAATGGCGCACATGCTTTACGGCTGATGCCACAGGGCATACCATGCTTTATGCGGTCGCTAATGAAGCCTTACACCACAAAGTGGATATTCAAGACAGAAAGGACATGCTCGCTTTCATTCATCATGATAATAAATGCTATGGGGCGGTGGTAAGGGATTTGATCACGGGCGAAATTTCAGCGTATGTTTCTAAAGGCACGCTTTTAGCTACCGGAGGTTATGGGCGCGTGTATAAGCATACCACTAACGCCGTGATTTGCGACGGAGCCGGAGCGGCGAGCGCGTTAGAAACCGGCGTGGCTAAATTAGGCAACATGGAAGCGGTGCAATTCCACCCTACCGCTTTAGTGCCAAGCGGGATTTTAATGACTGAAGGTTGTAGGGGCGATGGCGGCGTTTTAAGAGACAAGTTTGGCAGACGCTTCATGCCCGCTTATGAGCCGGAGAAAAAAGAGCTTGCAAGCAGAGATGTGGTCTCAAGGCGGATTTTAGAGCATATCCAAAAAGGCTATGGAGCCAAATCGCCCTATGGGGATCATGTGTGGCTGGATATTGCTATTTTAGGGCGTAACCATGTGGAAAAAAATTTGAGAGATGTGCGCGATATTGCCATGACTTTTGCGGGCATTGATCCGGCTGATAGCGAAGAGCAAACCAAAGACAACATGCAAGGAATGCCCACTAATGAGCCTGAATACGGCCAAGCGATGGCTAAGCAAAAAGGCTGGATCCCCATAAAACCCATGCAACACTATTCTATGGGGGGGGTTAGGACAAACCCTAAAGGCGAAACCCATTTAAAAGGCTTGTTTTGCGCCGGTGAAGCGGCATGTTGGGATTTGCATGGGTTTAACCGCTTGGGGGGTAATTCCGTGAGTGAAGCGGTGGTCGCTGGCATGATCATTGGGGATTATTTTGCCTCGCATTGTTTAGAAGCGCAAATTGAAATCAACACGCAAAAAGTTGAAGCCTTCATTAAAGAAAGCCAGGATTACATGCATTTCTTGTTGCATAATGAAGGCAAGGAAGACGTGTATGAAATCAGAGAACGCATGAAAGAAGTCATGGATGAAAAAGTGGGCGTTTTTAGAGAGGGCAAAAAATTAGAAGAAGCCCTTAAAGAATTGCAAGAGCTTTATGCACGCTCCAAAAACATTTGCGTGAAAAACAAGGTTTTGCACAATAACCCTGAATTAGAAGACGCTTACCGCACCAAAAAAATGCTCAAACTCGCGCTTTGCATCACTCAAGGAGCGTTACTGCGCATTGAAAGCAGAGGGGCTCACACAAGGATTGATTACCCTAAAAGAGACGATGAAAAATGGCTTAATCGGACTTTAGCGAGCTGGCCTAGTGCTGAGCAAGACATGCCCACGATTGAATACGAAGAATTAGATGTGATGAAAATGGAAATCAGCCCTGATTTTAGGGGCTATGGCAAAAAGGGTAATTTCATCCCCCACCCCAAAAAAGAAGAGCGCGACGCTGAGATTTTAAAAACGATTTTGGAATTAGAAAAGCTTGGAAAAGACAGGATAGAAGTCCAACACGCACTCATGCCTTTTGAATTGCAAGAAAAATACAAAGCCAGGAACATGCGTTTAGAAGATGAGGAAGTCAGGGCTAGGGGGGAACATTTGTATTCTTTCAATGTCCATGATTTATTAGACCAACACAACGCTAACCTAAAAGGAGAACACCATGAGTGATAATGAACGAACGATTGTAGTCAGAGTGCTAAAATTTGACCCTCAAAGCGCGGTGAGTAAGCCGCATTTTAAAGAGTATCAACTGAAAGAAACGCCATCCATGACGCTCTTTATCGCTTTAAACCTCATTAGAGAGCATCAAGATCCGGATTTGAGCTTTGATTTTGTGTGCCGCGCTGGGATTTGCGGCTCTTGCGCGATGATGGTTAATGGGAGACCGAGATTGGCTTGTAAAACCCTAACTTCTAGTTTTGAAAGCGGGGTGATTACGCTCATGCCCATGCCCAGTTTTACGCTCATTAAAGATTTGAGCGTAAATACCGGCGATTGGTTTGGCGATATGACTAAAAGGGTGGAGAGCTGGGCGCATTCTAAAGAAGAAGTGGATATTACTAAGCCGGAAAAAAGGGTTGAGCCTGATGAAGCTCAAGAAGTCTTTGAACTAGACAGGTGTATTGAATGCGGGTGCTGTATCGCTTCTTGTGGGACTAAACTCATGCGCCCTAATTTCATTGGAGCTGCTGGCATGAACAGAGCCATGCGTTTCATGATTGACAGCCATGATGAAAGAAGCGATGACGATTTTTATGAATTAGTCGGCGATGATGATGGCGTTTTTGGGTGCATGAGCTTGATCGCTTGCCATGACACTTGCCCTAAAGAATTACCCTTGCAAAGCAGTATCGCTACTTTGCGCAACCGAATGTTGAAAGTGGGTAAAAGCCGCTAATTTCTTTGGGTCGTTTTTGAAAATCTTTTTAGTTTTTTTAAGCGTCTTTTTTTTTAATGGGTGTTTTGGGTTAGTCTATAAGACTCCCATTTCAAGCCCCCCTATCTCTTATGATCCCTACACTACCACCATTGGGAGCTTGTATGCTAAAAATTTGAAAGAAAACCCCAACCATAGCGTGGCCATTCTTTTAGAAGATGGCTTTGACGCCTTGTTGCACAGAGTGGGTCTTATCAGGATGAGCCAAAAAAGCATTGACATGCAAACTTATATCTATAAGAACGATCTTTCTTCTCAAGTGATCGCTAAAGAACTTTTAAATGCGGCCAATCGTGGGGTAAAAGTACGCATCCTTTTAGATGATAACGGGTTGGATTCAGATTTTTCAGATATTATGCTTTTAAATTTCCATAAAAACATTGAAGTGAAAATTTTTAACCCCTACTATATCCGCAATAAAGGCTTGCGCTATTTTGAAATGCTTGCGGATTATGAGCGCATTAAAAAACGCATGCACAACAAGCTTTTCATCGTGGATAATTTCGCTGTCATTATAGGAGGTCGTAATATTGGGGACAATTATTTTGATAACGATTTAGACACGAATTTTTTAGATTTAGACGCTTTATTTTTTGGGGGGGTTGCTTCAAAGGCCAAAGAAAGTTTTGAACGCTATTGGAGGTTCCACCGCTCTATCCCTGTTTCATTACTAAGAACCCATAAAAGACTCAAAAACAACGCTAAAGAAATCGCTAAACTCCATGAAAAAATCCCTATCAGTGCTGAAGACAAAAACCAGTTTGAAAAAAAAGTCAATGATTTTATAGATCGTTTCCAAAAATACCAATACCCCATTTATTATGGGAATGCCATTTTTTTAGCCGATTCACCCAAAAAAATTGACACGCCCTTGTATTCACCTATCAAAATCGCTTTTGAGAAAGCCCTTAAAAACGCTAAAGACTCCGTTTTTATCGCTTCATCGTATTTTATTCCAGGCAAAAAGATGATGAAAATCTTTAAAAATCAAATTTCTAAGGGGATTGAATTGAACATCCTTACCAATTCCCTTTCATCTACTGATGCGATAGTGGTCTATGGGGCGTGGGAAAGGTATCGCAACCAATTAGTGCGAATGGGCGCGAATGTTTATGAAATACGAAACGATTTTTTCAACCGCCAGATTAAAGGGCGCTTTAGCACCAAACATTCCTTACACGGCAAAACGATTGTTTTTGATGACAATTTAACGCTTCTAGGGAGTTTTAATATTGATCCGCGCTCTGCATACATCAACACTGAAAGCGCGGTTTTGTTTGACAACCCGTCTTTTGCTAAAAGGGTGCGTTTGTCGCTTAAAGATCATGCCCAACAATCATGGCATTTGGTGGTGTATCGGCATAGAGTGATTTGGGAAGCTACAGAAGAAGGAATTTTAATCCATGAAAAAACTTCGCCTGATACTTCCTTCTTTTTACGCTTGATTAAAGAATGGTCTAAAGTCCTTCCTGAAAGAGAGCTTTAAAACTTTTAATGCGCTTTATTTTGCGAAAAAGCGATGTTATTGGTAACGGCGGCTAACAGCGCTGAACACACAAACACCAAATGGATCACCACTTGCCAAAAAATGGGGTTATGCGATAGGGGCGTGTCCTTAGGGATACTGGATAAAACGTCTTCTAAACTCATGTAGCGTTTGAGCAAGAAAATCGCCGAAATCGCTACAATGGAGAGCGAAACCTTTAATTTTAAAGCGTTAAAATCCGTGTGCTTTAGCCAGGTGATTTCACTGGTATCTACCTTGTCTAATTTGGAAACAAAACTTTCATAACTGGCGAGCAACACCATTAAAACAAGCCCGGCCATAAACAACAAATCCACTAATCCTAAGGCTGATAAAACCAAATCCGTTTCGCTGATCGTGTTTAAATGGCTTAGCATGTGCCACAACTCTTTCATGAACGCATAGCCTAAAACCACCAGCACTAACGACATGGCAATGCATAAAGGGGCTAGCAACCAACGAGTGGCAAACAACACTCTTTCAATCAACTTTTCTAGCATGTTCAAACTCTTTTTTAGGATTATGTTTTTTTTAAAGCCTTAATTATAGCTAATAAAACGCCCCGAGTGACTAACAGAACGCCTTGATGGAGTGAAACCTCAGATCATTCTTATGGTATTTATGGTATAAATTTGACTACTGCATGCAACAAAGGAGAACTGAGTGAAAACCACTATAAAAGAGATCTTTTTAGAGGAAGGATACAGCATCCCTAATTATCAAAGGGATTACGCTTGGAAAGAAAAGAATTTTAAAGATTTATGGGAAGATCTAGAAGAAGCGATAGAATACAACAAAAAGGGTCAGGGGCATTTTATAGGCACCATGGTTGTCGCTAATAATGAAGACAACAAAAAATTGTATGACATCATTGATGGCCAGCAGCGAACGACCACCATCTTCATGCTCTTGCATGTCTTGGCGAACAAACAAAATGAGAAAGACAAGCAAGAGACAAGAAAATATCTATACCAAAAGGGGGAATTAAAATTAGAAGTCGCCCCTCAAAACCAAAGCTTCTTCAAAACGCTCTTGGAAGCGGCAGAAAAGGAGAATATCAGCCATTGCGAAAAAGATGCAGACACCGAGGGCAAGCAAAATCTTTTTGAAGTTTTGAAGGCCATCTTGGATAAGGTCAGCAAGTTGAGTGAAGAAGGAGTGAATGAGCGTTTGGAAGCGCTGTTGAAAATGGTTTTGATGCGGCTTGAAGAGCCCGATCCTGGAAGGGCCATCAGAACCTTTCAAAGCGTGAATGACAGAGGCGTGCCTCTCCTCTTGCTAGACAAACTAAAATCCCTTCTCATCTACTACTCCAACACTTTTTGCGATGGGAAAAGGGGGCTAGATCAGTTCATCAACGATCATTTTGGGGAGATCTTTAAGATCTTTGCCAAGATCAAAAAGAGCGACCATATCTCCAGCGTTGGAGGCTTTGATGAAGGCGATATCTTCCGTTACCACGCAGGGAGCCAAAGATTTGATGGAATCGAGTTTTTAGGGCACTACGCAACAAGCACAGAAGACACATACGAGAAACTCAAAGATGAACTAAAAGAAATCAAAAAAAGCAAATTGAAAAGTTTCATCCAATCCTATGTCAGCGATTTGAAAAATTTCTATCAGGCTTTCCTTGATCTATTGAGCGAGATTGACACTAGCCCAACCACCCTTAAAGCCATGCTCATCAACACGATCAACCCGCTTTTTTTCAATTCGCTCATCCGCCTGAAAATCAACAACGAACTAGACGATGAAACGCTGAAACTCTTTGCCAAAACCGATATTGTGTTTTTCAAATCTAGTAAAAAGATGAGAACAACGGCCTACAACCTGATTGATGAGTATCTTGAAAAGGGCAAAGAGGAATTGAAGAGCAAGATGATCGATCAATGCAGAAATTATATAGAGCTGGCTTCTCGGGAGTTTGTAAACAACGCATCCAACTCATCATGCTTCCACTATGTCTTCTTTGAAAAGAACTGCCAGGAGATGGGTCTTGCCGATCTCAAAAAGTTGATCCCTGGGAAGCAATTCTCCCAACAAAAAGAGCACATCATCCCCATCAATTTATTAGAACAAAGATCCAACAATAAGATCAGAGATCTTGGTTTTGAAGGCAAGAAAGATCTCGAAGATTATATTGACACATACGGCAACTTCATTTCCTTAGAAAAATCGCTCAATCTTAAAGCAAGCGATAAGGATCTGTATGGAAAAGATGCGATCTATAAGGAGAGTAGAATCCCTTTCAACAGACGCTTTAATGTAAAAGGTTTCAACAAAAAGGTCTTAATAAAAAGGAATGATGAAATGCGAGAATGGCTGATCAACACTTTCTTTAAGGATTTCGCCACCCACTAAAGAGAGTGAGATTAAAAGAGAGTGATCGCGCTCACTCTCTTGCTTCTAGCCCCACCATCGCACCCATAAAGCTAGTTCCAAACCGCTCTCTTCTTTGGAGGGTTAGGGGTTATCAAACAACAAACAATAATTTCATAAGATTTAAACGCTCCGTAGTTTTCAAACAACAAACAAATACTTTTAACGAATGAATGCTCTTTAAGGCTGAATTCAAACGCAAGAATTATCTGAATTTCTCAAAGACCAAATAGGTATGAGGTGCTACTATTTATTGGAAAAATTGGGTTCAAAAAGAAACTCAAGAAGTGGTTAAAGTTATAAAATCAGTTATTATATGATTGATATCCTTAATATAATAAATTGATCAAAAAAATCTGTTTATCTTCATTCTCTGTTAAAATTATCCGAACCGATGGAGTAAGCTAACCCATCGTTTTAGAGCTTGGGCGATCCGTTAAAAAACGCCCAAGAAAGAAATAAGAATTTTTAGCCAAAACCCCTACCGTGCTTCTATGACAACCGGTTTAGTCATCTTTTTGCTGACTTCATCGGCATGCATTAAGGCTTCTTGTTTACTCTTATACGGGCCTATGAGATAGCGCTTCGTCGCTCCCCTATCTTCAATCTTATGGGGGAATTGGTTAAACGCTTGCAAAAAGGCTTTATTGGGCGTGTGCGCAAAAACCCCCACTTGCAAATAATGCCCTTTAGTAAGAGTGGTTTTAGAATTGGCTTTTTTAGGAACTTCTTTATGAGCTTCTTTTTTGACTTTTAGCTCTTTAACCGCATGCTTATCTTTATCTTTATGAGCTTCCTTATCTTTAGGGGTTGCTTTAGGCTTTTTATGGGGGGTTTCTTTTTTAACCACAGCTTGAGATTCTTTTGGAGCGCTAGTGTGTTCAACAACTTTTAATTCTTTTTGAGCTTCTTTGGTTTCTTCTGCTGTTTTCATTTCCGTTTGAGTTTGATCGGTTTGAACGGGCATGTTAAACGCATCATTTTCTTGTTTTTTAACATTATCCGCCACTTTGTCTAACTTGTCTTCTTGCTTGGAAGGATCCAAATTCAAGTTTTCAAACTCATCGTCTTTTTTCTCATCTTTAGTGTTGCCTATTTTTTGCATCCCACTATCGGTTTGTAAAAAAGTCTCTTTAGGAGCGACTCTCGTGCTTTTCCAAAACACCATTAAAAGCACCGCTAAAATGATAATGGCTATAGCCACGATCAAAAACACCTTTTTAGTGCCACCCCCATTATTTTCTTCTTCTAAGATCACTTCATTCAGTCTTTCTTTTTCTGACATCAAAAATCCTTTCAAAAATGGTTATAAATGCTTCGCCCAAGAGCTCCCGCGCTCTTTTGCAAACACTTCATAAGGTAAGGCTAAAATATTAAATTCCTTAGGCCATTCATTGCTAGGGAAAACCCTCCATTCTTTAGGCAACCCTTGCGCTAATTTCATGGACAAAGTCTTAACCAGCCTTTCACCCTCGCCTAATTCCGTATGCCCCTTATGCACATACAAATGCAAATGTCCTGGCGTTTTGGTGTTATAAGCGGTAAAATTCATAAAACCTTCCTCACGAAGCAATAACTGCGCCTTATGGTAAAAACGCTCCGGGTTCCTCCCGTTATAATCAAACACAATGTTTTCCACCTTATCGTTACGCAAGATGAGATTGTGCGCGATTTCTATCTCCCTTTTCAAATGCTTTTGAATGAGCGAGCTTGTGAGCATGGCATTCACTCTCTGGAATTTATTATAGTAGCAACGCCCCGCATAATCCACCCTCTCCCCCAATCCTGGTTTTTTTTCAAAATAATGGCTTGTGTCTATCTTAATGAGCTTTAATTCCATTTCTGTCATCTTGACTCCCTTAAAAAATGGGTTGGTGGTACACAGGGAATTGATTAGCCATCGCCTTCAATTCTTCTTTCACATGCAATTGCAAACTAACATTATTAATATCATTCAAAATATCTGATATTTTATTCCCTATGATTTCAAATTCCTTAGCTCCCATGCCCCTTGCGCTCAATGCCGCTGAGCCAATCCTTATCCCGCTCGTTACAAAAGGGCTGCGCGTTTCGCCAGGAATGGTGTTTTTATTCACGGTGATCCCGGCATTCCCTAATGCAATATCAGCGTCTTTCCCGCTATAAGGCTTATCTAAGAAATCCATTAAAAGCAAATGGTTAGAAGTGCCACCGCTCACTAATTTATGGTTTTTTTCTTTTAACGCTTTAGCGAGAACTTGCATGTTAGATTTCACTAATTTTGCGTAAGCTTTAAACTCTGGTTTTAGATTCTCTTTAAACCCCACCGCTTTAGCAGCAATCACATGCATCAAAGGCCCGCCTTGAGTCCCTGGAAAGATCGCTTTATCAATCTTAGCCGCTATCTCTTCATCATTAGTTAAAATAAGCCCCCCTCTAGGTCCTCTTAAGGTCTTGTGAGTGGTGCTTGAAACCACATGGCAATGCGGGAAAGGATGGGCATGCTCACCGGTTACAACAAGCCCCGCCACATGGGCTATATCGCCTAGTAGTAACGCTCCCACTGCATCAGCGATTTCTCTAAATTTCTTAAAATCAATCTCCCTTGGATAGGCTGAAAACCCACACACAATGATTTCTGGCTTAACGCTCTGAGCGATTTTTAGCGTCTCTTCATAATCAATATAACCATCTAAATTCACGCCATAAGAAAAGCTCTGATAATGCTTACCGGTTAAGCTCACTTTAGCGCCATGCGTTAAATGCCCTCCACAGCTTAAATCCATGCCTAAAATCTTGTCATAAGGCTTTAAAAGAGCGTGATAGACAGCGTTATTGGCTTGTGAGCCTGAATGCGCTTGCACATTAGCGAACTGGCAATTAAAAAGCTTTTTAGCCCTTTCTATAGCCAAGCTTTCTATTTTATCCACCACTTCACAGCCTCCATAGTAGCGCTTGTTAGGATAGCCCTCAGCGTATTTATTCGTTAAAATGCTTCCCATAGCTTCCATAACACTAGGAAAAGTGTAATTCTCGCTCGCTATCATTTCTAAATGCTCATTTTGCCGCTTGTATTCTTCAAAGATCAATTCAAAAATTTCACTATCCGTTTGTTCTAAAAAATACGCCATTATTCTCCACTCTCAATATTAAAATCGTTTTTAACAGGACGCATCGCTGGGAATAAAATCACATCTTTAATGTTTTTAGCTCCAGTGAGTAACATCACTAATCGGTCAATGCCTATGCCTTGCCCTGCAGTGGGGGGCATTCCATGGGCTAGGGCCCACACGTAATCTTCATCCATGTATTGGGCTTCTTCATCGCCTTTTTCTTTCTCAGCCACTTGATTTTTAAAGCGTTCTAATTGATCTAAAGGGTCGTTCAACTCGCTAAAGCCATTAGCGATTTCTTTCCCTGCAATGAACAATTCAAACCTGTCAGCAATATTAGGGTTACTATCATTGCGTCTGGCTAAAGGGCTAATCTCAATAGGGTATTGGGTTACAAAAGTGGGGTTAATGAGTTGGTGCTCTACAAAATGATCAAACGCTTCAGCGAGTAACTTGCCATAAGTGAGATTGGGCTCTACTTTGATGCCTTGCTCTAACAAATAAGCCAAAAGCCTGTCTTCTTTTTCCAAAATATCCTTACTAATGCCCCCTATCGTTTCTAAAGCGTCCAAATAGGAAATCACGCTCGTTTGGTTGAAATCCACTTCCATATCGTTATAAATGATTTTTGAAGGTAAGTTCAAAGTCTTTAGCAAGTAGTCAAATAGCCTCTTACTGAGTTCAATCAAATCTTCATAAGTGTGATACGCCCAATAAAATTCAATCATCGTGAATTCGGGGTTATGGCTGTGATCCATGCCCTCATTCCTGAAATTACGATTGATTTCAAACACCGCCTCAAAACCCCCCACAATCAAGCGTTTAAGGTATAATTCTGGAGCGATTCTCAAATACCTTTCAACTTCTAAAGCGTTGTGATAAGTGATAAAAGGCCTTGCGTTCGCCCCGCCAGGAATGGGGTGCATCATAGGGGTTTCCACTTCTAAAAACCCTTCCATTTCAAAGAATTTCCGCACGCTAGAGACAATCAAACTGCGCTTTTTAAACACATCTTTAACGCTAGGATTGACGATCAAATCCAAGTAGCGCTGGCGGTAACGCAATTCTATATCGCTTAATCCGTGAAACTTTTCAGGTAAAGGCACAATGGTTTTGCTTAAAATATGAAATTCTAGGGCATGAATGCTTAATTCACCGGTTTTGGTAGCAAAAGGGAAACCTTTCACCAACACAATATCGCCCACTTCCAAATGCTTTTTCAAGCTTTTAAACTCATCGTTCAATTCATTTTGCGAAACATAAGCTTGCAAAATCGCGCTTTCATCTTCAATTTTAATAAAGCATGCCTTACCCATTAAACGC
Organism: Helicobacter pylori; assembly: GCF_014496485.1. GTDB lineage: Bacteria > Campylobacterota > Campylobacteria > Campylobacterales > Helicobacteraceae > Helicobacter > Helicobacter pylori_DD. Next base: position 47,294 of record NZ_JACTAX010000002.1, read on the forward strand.
AAGAGCTTGACCCTCCCTACAACGCTCTCGCATTTTTCTTTGTCTTTAGGCTCTTCTAAACCCTTAACATAAGCGTATTTTTCTAAAAAAGCGGCGTTGGTGAGGCTTCGTTTCAAGCCATTTTTATAAGGGTTTTTCCCTTCTTCTCTCAAGCTATTGGCTTTATGGATGCGTTGTTGGATGTATTGGTTAGAAAACATGTGATGCCTTTATAGGGGTTCTTTATTAGATGGGGTTGGGATTGGTGGGGTTTGGTTGGGTTTATTGTGTTTTGGCTCTAGCATGTTTTTAGGCAAATCTTTAGCCTTTTCTTTTAAAACTTCTACGCCCTTATCCGTAGCCTTATCAAAAGATTCTTTGGCGTTATCAATAGATTCTTTATTTTTAACTTCATCGCTCATTTCTTCAAGATTGTCTTTAAGGTTTTTCTCCACATGTTTGACGCCATCAAGGCGCATGATCTTACTGGCGATGCTTTTCATGGTAGAAAAAAAAGCGCTCTTTTCTTGCAAATAGGCGTTAGCGTCTTTCATTAAATCCATTTTAGAGAGCGCATAAAGGATGAAAGAAAGCACTAAAAAAGTCTTCAAACATGAAAAAATAAACCCTAACGCCTTGTCTATAATGCCTAGACCGCTAAAGACTAACACCTTGCCTAGCAACACTCCAAAAGCTAAAAAAAACACCCAAATGGACGCTAACACCAGTAAAAAACCAATGAGATTGGTCATGGTCTCGTTTCTTAAATCATACAAATGCTCTGAAAATAAATTCCCAACAGCCACAGAATAGCGAGACGCCAAATACACGCCAAGCACAATCCCCAAAGTCCCTGCTATTTCACTCACGAAGCCATGATAAAACCCCCTAATCCCAAAGGCTACCACCACCACAAGTAACGCCAAATCAATATAGTTCAAACCCTAAACCCAAACCTTTCTCTCATATATCTCGCATAAAGATAGTCATAGCGTCTTAAAACAAACACCCATTACTCTTAAATCATGCCAATTCACACTCTTTAGACTTGAAATTTGAAAATAATAACACAACTTAAAAAAAACTACCCTTAAAAAAATCAATCTAAAATTCTTAAATTAAAATATAGCTATAATACACTAAAACAATCTCAAGGTTTCAAAATTTAGCCATGCGTCTTCTTCTATTCAATCAAAACGCTTTTTTATTAGCGTGCATGTTTGTTTCAAGCGTGTATGTGAACGCTGTTTTGGACGCTTATGCGATTGAAAACCCCTATATTCCTATCACACTCACAAGCCTATTAGCCCCTTTAAGCATGCTGGCGTTTTTAAAAACCCCTAGAAACAGCGCTTTTGCTTTGGGGTTTTTCGTGGGAGCGTTATTGTTTTACTGGTGTGCTTTAAGCTTTCGCTACTCGGATTTCACTTATTTATTGCCCTTAATCATTATTTTAATAGCGTTAGTTTATGGGGTTTTATTTTATTTGTTGCTCTATTTTGAAAACCCCTATTTCAGGCTTTTGAGTTTTTTAGGCTCTAGTTTTATCCACCCTTTTGGATTTGATTGGCTAGTCCCGGATAGCTTTTTTTCTTATAGCGTGTTTAGAGTGGATAAGTTATCGCTAGGGCTTGTTTTTTTGGCTTGCATTTTTTTGAGCGCTAAACCCTTTAAAAAATACAGGATCATAGGGGTTTTATTGTTACTTGGTGCGTTGGATTTTAATGGTTTCAAAACAAGCGATTTAAAAAAGGTTGGAAATATTGAATTAGTCTCTACAAAAACGCCCCAAGATGTGAAATTTGACTCAAATTACCTTAATAATATTGAAAACAACATTCTTAAAGAAATCAAGCTCGCTCAAAACAAGCAAAAAACCTTGATTGTTTTTCCAGAAACCGCCTACCCCATCGCTTTAGAAAACTCCCCCTTTAAAGCGAAGCTAGAAGATTTAAGCGATAATATTGCTATTTTAATAGGGACATTACGCACCCAAGGCTATAGCCTTTATAACAGCTCGTTTTTATTTTCTAAAGAGGGCGTTCAGATCGCTGATAAAGTGATTTTAGCCCCCTTTGGCGAGATAATGCCTTTACCCAAGTTTCTTCAAAAACCCCTTGAAAAGCTCTTTTTTGGCGAGAGCGCTTATTTATACCGCAACGCTCCTCATTTCAGCGATTTCACATTAGACGATTTTACTTTTCGCCCTCTGATTTGCTATGAAGGCACTTCCAAAGCCGCTTATTCAAACAGCCCTTCAAAAATTTTTATCGTGATGAGCAATAACGCATGGTTTAGCCCAAGCATTGAACCCACCTTACAAAGAACGCTTTTAAAATACTACGCAAGGCGTTATGATAAGATCATCTTGCACAGTGCGAATTTTTCAACTTCTTACATTTTAAGCCCTAGCTTATTGGGCGATATTTTTTTTAGGAAATGATCATGATTAAAGCGATTAATATTTCTCATGCTTTTGAAAAGCCTCTTTATAATGGCGTGGATTTGCACATCAAGCCCAAAGAAAGCCTAGCGATTTTAGGCGTGAGCGGGAGCGGTAAAAGCACGCTTTTAAGCCATTTAGCCACCATGCTAAAACCGGATGGTGGGACGATTAGTTTGTTAGAACACCAGGATATTTATGCCTTAAATTCCAAAAAGCTTTTGGAATTACGGCGCTTAAAAGTGGGCATAATCTTTCAATCGCATTACCTTTTTAAGGGTTTTAGCGCTTTAGAAAACTTGCAAGTCGCTTCAATCCTAGCCAAGCAAGAAATAAATCATTCCCTTTTAGAACAATTAGGCATAGCCCACACCCTAAAACAAGGCGTGGGTGAATTGAGCGGTGGCCAGCAACAACGCTTAAGCATCGCTAGAGTGCTTTCTAAAAAACCTAAAATCATTATCGCTGATGAACCCACCGGGAATTTAGACACCACTAGCACTAATCAAGTCATCAGCATGCTGCAAAATTACATTACAGAAAAAGAAGGGGCGTTAGTCTTGGCCACGCATGATGAGCATTTAGCCTTCACTTGCTCTCAAGTCTATCGCCTAGAAAAAGAAGTTTTGATTAAGGAAAAATAAAAATGTTACAACACCCTAAAATTGTCGCTGAATTGAGCGCTAACCATAACCAGGATTTAAGCCTAGCCAAAGAAAGCCTTCATGCCATTAAGGAAAGCGGTGCGGATTTTGTCAAGCTCCAAACCTACACGCCAAGCTGCATGACTTTAGATTCTAAAGAAGATCCTTTCATCATTCAAGGCACTTTATGGGATAAAGAAAATTTGTATGAATTGTATCAAAAGGCTTCTACCCCCCTAGAGTGGCATGCGGAATTGTTTGAGTTGGCTAGAAAGCTTGATTTAGGCATTTTTAGCTCGCCTTTTAGTTCACAAGCTTTAGAGCTTTTAGAGAGCTTGAATTGCCCCATGTATAAAATCGCTAGTTTTGAAATCGTTGATTTGGACTTGATTGAAAAGGCCGCTCGCACACAAAAGCCCATTATCCTTTCTAGCGGTATCGCTACACACACCGAATTGCAAGACGCTATCTCGTTGTGCAAAGGAGTGGGCAATTTTGACATCACCCTTTTAAAATGCGTGAGCGCTTATCCCAGTAAAATAGAAGACGCTAATTTATTAAGCATGGTTAAATTAGGCGAAACCTTTGGCGTTAAATTTGGCTTAAGCGATCACACGATTGGCTCTCTTTGTCCCATTTTAGCCACCACTTTAGGAGCGAGCATGATAGAAAAGCATTTCATTTTAAACAAATCCTTACAAACCCCAGACAGCGCTTTTAGCATGGATTTTAACGAATTTAAAAGCATGGTTGAAGCCATCAAACAAAGCGTTTTAGCCTTAGGCGAAGAAGAGCCTAAAATCAATCCAAAGACTTTAGAAAAGCGAAGATTCTTCGCTCGCTCTTTATTTGTCATTAAGGATATTCAAAAAGGCGAAGCATTGACTAGCGATAATATCAAAGCCTTACGCCCCAACCTTGGCTTACACCCTAAATTTTATAAAGAAATTTTGGGCCAAAAGGCATCAAAATTCTTAAAAGCCAACACCCCTTTAAGTGCTGATGATATAGAACGCTCATTGCAGGTTTGATTAAAAAATGGGGTTTTTAATTTTGTTTTATGGTTTTAGGCTTGATTTTAAACTCATTTTCTTTATTTTAAACTCTTAAGGGGATAGGGAATATCACTCTCATCACATATTGCAACTAGAGCCTTATTTAAATTCCAATTAACTTCAATTTTTTAATAAAAACAAGATTACTTTGTTGCTATCATTTTAAACTTTATAATAAAACCCATTTTTTAGGGAAATATTTTGTGCTTAATACCCCATAACCCCCAATCAAATTCCCTAACCCCTAAAGACAGCTTTTTAAGAGATTATTTGCTTGGTTAAATCAATCTCTTTTTAGATTGCAAAAAAATACTAAAGCATTTTTTATATTTTATAATAATCAATTCCAAACGAGAACAGAGAAAAGAAATTCTAAATAATTTTTAATCACAGATTCCACACACGCTTTAAATAAAGCTCATTAAACAAAGCCCAAAAAGGGGCTGAAACACCCCTTATGACAAAAAGGCTGTGTCTAAAGCACTAGTTTAATAAAAAGATAATCTCATTTCACCTTTTCAAGATACTCTTCTGTTTCCGTATTGACTTTAATCACTTCACCCTCTAAAACATGGAAAGGCACTTGCACGACCGCACCGGTTTCTAAAGTCGCTGGCTTTTTGCTCGCGCTTGAAGTATCGCCCTTAAAATTAGGGGCCGTTTCCACAATCTTTAAAGCCACAACTTGCGGCACATCCACTGAAATCGCCTTGTCATTATGCAATAAAACCTGCACTTGCATGCCGTCTAGCATCCATTTAGAAGCCTCACCCACTTGAGAGTCGTTTAAAGCGATTTGCTCATAGCTCTCTATATCCATGAATTGGTATGTATCGCCATCATGATAAAGGTATTGCATCGTTTTTTCAACCAAGTTAGGTTCTTCGCACTTATCCCCCGCATGGAAAGTCTTTTCAATCACCTTGCCATCCAAAAACGATTTGATTTTCGCGCGCACGAAAGCCGCACCCTTACCGGGCTTGACATGCTGGTATTCCACAATCCTATAAGGCACACCACCCAATTCAATTTTCAAGCCCTTTTTGAGCTCGCTCATCCCAATTGCCATGTTACACTCTTTCCTTGTTGATTAAATTTTATTAGCACTACCCAAAAGTTTCATGCGCTCTTTGACCACATTTTTAAGCGCTAATTGGGCCGGAGAAAAAAACTTCCTCAAATCAAATTGGCTCTTATCTTCGTTAGCCACCTTGCGCACTTCTGCGATGAAAGCGATCCTTAAATCCGTGTCGGTATTGACCTTATTGATCCCTCCCTTAATGGATTCTTGTAAAAATTCAAAAGGCACGCCCTTAGAGCCTTTCAAATCGCCTCCAGCGTCCAAATAAGATTTCCTCACATTATCTGGTATCGCGCTCGCTCCATGCAAAACTAAAGGGATATTAGTGAGCCTTTTGACTTCTTGCAAGCGTTCAAAATCCAATTTGGGCTCGCCCTTAAATTTAAACGCTCCGTGGCTTGTCCCAATAGCTGGGGCTAAATAATCCACTTGAGATTCTTTGACAAACTGCTCCGCTTCTTTAGGATTCACTAACACCGCGTCTTTTTCATCTACTGAAATATTGTCTTCAATCCCCATTAAACGCCCCAACTCCGCTTCCACGCTCACTCCAGCGTTATGCGCCATTTTGACCACTTTAGAAGTCAATTCCAAATTTTCTTCAAAAGCATGATGAGACGCATCAATCATCACAGAAGTGAAACCCGCTTTCACGGCTTTTTCACAGCTTTCAAAAGTCGTGCCATGATCTAGATGTAAGGCTACAGGAATGTGCGGGTAGCGTTCGCACATGATTTTCACCATGCCCACCGCCATATCAATCCCCATGTATTTGATCGCCCCTTCACTCGCTTGAATGAAAAGCGGGGAATTTTCTTCGTTTCCTGCTTCAAAAATAGCGTTTAGCATTTCAAAATTCACGAAATTAAACGCCCCCACCCCATAACCTTCTTTATGGGCTTTCAATAAGATTTCATTACCTTTAACTAACATGATAACACCTCATCCATTACTTGTTGATAACAATTTTAGCGTGCTTCCTTAGTTCCTCAATCCGTTGATTCATGCGTTCTTGGAAAAGCTTTTCTTGTAACATCCCCTTAATGGTGGGTTTGGCTTGCTCATAAGTATAAGTTACGGGGCTATCTTTAGAAATCAAATAAATAATATGATAACCAAACTCTGTTTTAACAGGGGTTTTAGTGTAATTCCCAGGAGTTAAAGCGAAAGCGGCTTTAGAAAAATCCGGAGCCATTTGGTTTTTTTGGAATTTCCCTAAATCACCGCCATTTTGCGCGTTCTTGCTGTTAGGATCAATCGTATCACGATTGGCTAACTCAATGAATTTGGCTTCTTTTTTAGTCTTTGGCTGTTTGTCAATCTCAGAAATAATCCTTTTGGCTTCATCTTCGGTTTTCACTAAAATATGCCTAGCATGGGCTTCTTGCTTGACAAAAAGCTGATCTTTATTGGCGTTGTAAAAATCTTGCATTTCCTTTTCGGGGATTTGGATTTTTTTCACTTCTTCAGCCTGTTTTTTAGCCCAAAATTCCACTAAAGCCTGTTTTTTAACCGCTTCCATCATCGCTTTAAATTCTGGAGTCTGATTAAGCTTTTCTGCCTTAGCCTCATTTTCTACAAGCGCGGTGCGGATAGCTTGCTCAATCAAGGCTTCTTTTTCTTTCTCTTTAAGCTTGTCAAAATCAAAATTAGGATTTCGTTGCTTAATCATATCAAAATCGCTTTTGGTGATAGGCCTGCCATCCACTGTCGCTAACACGCCTGCTGAAGCATCAGTCGTTTCTTTCGTGTTATGCGTAGCGTTATTCGCGTTATGAGCCGGCTTAGCCATCAAAAACGACGCGCTCAACGCGCCCACTAACGCTAAATTTAAGATATTTTTTTTCATTGTGTGTTCTCCACTCTAAACTAATTTTCATCATTAAATTCACATTATAGCAAATTTAAAACAAAATCAGCTATCATGATTATAGAAAACTCACATTGAGGGGTAAGAAATGCTTAAAGTTATTCATTCCATTCAAAGTGGGTAAAAATGTTCGCCTCAGATGTTGTAATAATATTGATTATCTTTTTTGGTGTTAGTTTTATTCTTTTTGGAAAGGAAAAGAATGTTAAAAAGGATTCAAAAATTCTCGATGCAATTATGAATATTATATTCGTAATTATTGTTGTATGTATTCTCTTTCCTTGGTTACCAGGGTTATCATTCTATGTATTTGGTTTTTTAGCATTGCATGTTATTCCATATTAAATAACTTCTATTTTAGTCAATCTCATGTTTATAAGCTTACTATATAAGATTAAGGGACTTTGCGCTTAAATACCCCTTAAAAAGTGAGTTTAAAAAAGGCTTATGGTTTTGTTTCTATCCATTTTTAAAAAAAGTTTTAATGATTTTTTAAGCGCCAGAATGCTTTTAATCAATCTTGGCCCTATCCTTTTGAGTTTGGCGTTTTTTGGATCTGTTTTTCATTACAATGGCGAAAACGTTGTGAATTATTGCCAAGCTTTATTGCCGCAATCTTTGAATGATTACTCTCATTCTCAAGGCTTTTTCGCTGGCGTGTTCGCATGGGTTTTTAAAGCGTTAGTGTATTTTCTTATTTTTTGGATTGCGATTCTTTTGAGTTTAATCATCAATGTTTTTGCGTCTATTTTTTACACCCCTTTAGTGGTCTCTTATTTGCACCAAAAATATTATCCCTATGTCGTTTTAGAAGAATTTGGCTCTATCCTTTTTTCTATTAAATATTTTTTAAAAGCGCTCCTTTTTATGCTTGTATTGTTAGCGCTTTTAACGCCCTTTTATTTCATTCCCTTTATAGGGGTCTTTGGGGTCTTTTTTTCCATAATCCCGCATTTCCTTTTTTTCAAAAACACCATGAGTTTGGATATAGCCAGCGCGATTTTTAATCATCAAAGCTATCAAAACCTACTCAAACAACACCGGTTAAAGCATTATCGTTTCTCGTTTTTTTGCTATCTTTTTTCCTTAATCCCTTTTTTTAATTTTTTTGCCACCTTGTTGCAAACCCTAATGCTAGCGCACTACTTTTTTATCCTTAAAGAAAAAGAATGTTAGATTTTCTCCAAGAGCTTAGCACCCCCCATGTCAGGGATTTTTTCTTGTTGTTTTTAAGGGTTAGCGGGGTGTTATCTTTTTTCCCTTTTTTTGAAAACCATTTAGTGCCTTTGTCGGTGCGTGGGGCTTTGAGCTTGTATGTGAGCGCGATTTTTTACCCCACTTTAGAATTTTCAAACGCTGCTTACACGCCAGAGGGTTTTATTATCGCTTGTTTATGCGAGCTGTTTTTAGGGGTGTGCGCGTCTATTTTTTTACAAATCGTTTTTGCGAGCTTAGTGTTTGCCACTGACAGCATTAGCTTTTCTATGGGGCTTACGATGGCGAGCGCGTATGATCCCATTTCAGGATCGCAAAAACCCATTGTGGGGCAAGCCCTTTTATTGTTAGCGATTTTAATTTTATTGGATTTATCGTTCCACCATCAAATCATTTTGTTTGTGGATCACAGCTTAAGAGCCATCCCTTTAGGGCAATTTGTCTTTGAGCCAGCGTTGGCTAAAAACATTGTCAAAGCCTTTTCGCACTTGTTTGTCATAGGGTTTTCTATGGCGTTCCCTATTTTATGCTTGGTGTTATTGAGCGATATTATTTTTGGCATGATCATGAAAACCCACCCTCAGTTCAACCTGCTCGCTATTGGGTTTCCGGTTAAAATTGCGATCGGGTTTGTGGGCATTATTTTAATCGCTTCGGCTATCATGGGGCGTTTTAAAGAAGAAATCAGCCTGGCCTTTAGCGCCATTAGCAAAATTTTTTAAAGGATCAATATGATTAGTTTTAAAGAAGCTCTAAAAATCCATTCTAGCATTCCCCTAAAACCCTTAGAAATAGAGGTTGTCTCTTTGTTTGAAAGTATAGATCGCATTCTGGCAGAAGATATTATTTGCATTCACGCTTTGCCTAAATTCAATCAAAGCGCAATGGATGGCTATGGGTTTAAAATGCAGGATTTAGGCCAAAAAACTCAAGTTATCCAACACATCTTTGCCGGGGATGATGTGAGCGCTTTAGAAGTTAGAGAAAATGAATGCGTTAAAATCATGACTGGAGCGATGGTGCCAAAGGGAATAGAAACGATTGTCCCTATAGAATGCATGCTAGAAAGCCATGAAAATTTTGCCCTAGCTCCCAAAGATTTTAAAATAAACGCCAATATCCGTCAAAAGGGCGAAAACGCTTCTTTAAACAGCGTGTTAGTCCCTAAAAATACCCGTTTGAATTATGGGCATATCGCGCTCATTGCCTCTCAAGGGTTCAAAGAAATCAAAGCGTTTAGAAAATTAAAAATCGCTCTCTTTAGCAGCGGCGATGAATTAGTGCCTTTAGGGCAAAACGCCCTAGAATGCCAGGTTTATGATATTAATTCAGTGGGTGTTTTTAACATGCTTAAAAACTACAACACGCATTTTCTAGGGGTTTTAAAAGACGATAAAGATTTACAGATTAAAATACTTGAATTACAAAATTATGATGTCATCCTTTCAAGCGCGGGGGTGAGTGTGGGGGATAAAGACTTTTTTAAAGACGCCTTGAAAGAAAAAAACGCCCTTTTTTATTACGAAAAAGTCAATCTCAAACCGGGAAAACCGGTAACTTTAGCCCGACTCAATCAAAGTGTTATTATAGGCTTGCCGGGCAATCCTTTAAGTTGCTTAGTTGTTTTACGGGTTTTGATTCTACCCTTATTGGAGCGCTTATCTTTAAATAAAGATTTTAAATTAAAACCCTTTAAGGCTCAAATCAATGCCCCCTTAAAGCTTAAAGACAAACGCGCGCATTTAATCTTAGGCAACTATTCAAACCACCAATTCATTCCTTACAACAACAACCGCTATGAATCAGGAGCGATTCAAGCCCTTGCGCGAGTGGATTCTATCGCTTTAATTGATGAAGGAGTGGGATTGGTTCAGGGCGAAATTGAAATTTTAAGGTTTGAAAATTAAAATGGCTTTTAACAATGCTATAATGACAAGTTCAAAACCCCACTCATAAAGGTTCTGTTTGTGGATAACTACACCTATAGCGAATTGTTAAAAAGCTTGCAAAACAAATGCGATAATATCGCTTTAATCATCAAGCCTGAAAAGATCAAACAAGAATTAGAACGCATTGAAAAAGAGCAAGAAGACCCTAATTTTTGGCAAGATGTCTTAAAGGCTAGAGACACCAATAAAGAAAAAGTACGCTTGAACCGCTTGCTAGAAACCTATCAAAAAACCAAAAATTCTTTAGATGAAAGCGTGGAATTGTTTGAACTCGCTCAAAACGATAACGATGAGGTTACTTTATCCTTACTCTATGAAGAGGCTCCTGTTTTAGAGCACAGCGTCCAAAAAGTAGAAATTGAAATCATGTTAAGCGGTGAAAATGACGCTTCAAACGCTATTATCACCATTCAGCCTGGAGCGGGGGGGACTGAAAGCCAGGATTGGGCGAGTATTTTGTATCGCATGTATTTGAGGTGGGCGGAAAGAAGAGGCTTTAAAAGCGAGATTTTAGATTATCAAGATGGCGAAGAAGCGGGCATTAAAGGGGTCGCCTTTATCATTAAGGGCGAAAACGCTTATGGCTATTTGAAAAATGAAAATGGGGTGCATAGGCTTGTAAGGATTTCGCCCTTTGATGCGAACGCCAAACGGCACACGAGTTTTGCGAGCGTGCAAATTAGCCCTGAATTAGACGATGACATTGATGTAGAAATTGATGAAAAAGATGTCCGTTACGATTATTATAGAGCCAGTGGGGCAGGCGGTCAGCATGTCAATAAAACAGAAAGCGCGGTCAGGATCACGCATTTCCCTACCGGTATTGTGGTGCAATGCCAAAACGACAGGAGCCAGCATAAAAACAAAGCGAGCGCGTTAAAAATGCTTAAATCCAAACTTTATGAATTGGAATTAGAAAAACAGCAAAGCAGCGCCAAAAATGAAGAAAAAAGCGAGATCGGCTGGGGGTATCAAATCAGAAGCTATGTCCTAGCCCCCTACCAGCAAGTCAAAGACGCTCGCTCCAATATTGCTTATAGCAATGTGGAAGCGATATTAGACGGCGATATTGATGCGATTTTAGAGGGCGTTTTGATTGCTAAAGCTTAAGTGCGCTAAAATGACAGCTAGGAATTATGGTTAAAAACGCTTTTTAAAACCAATTGGCAAGGAACAACAATGACACAAGAAGAATTAGACGCTTTGATGAATGGTGGCGATTTAGAAAATTTGGAAGCCTTAGAGGCTAAAGAAGAGGCTAAAGAGCCAACTAAAGAGAAAGAAGAGGCTAAAGAATCCAAAGAAAGCTCTAGCCAAAAAATGACCGTCAAAAAAGAAGACGCTGAAAAATACGGCAAGATTAGCCCTAATGAATGGCCTCCCCCTCCCCCCACTGAAGAGCATAAAGTCGTGCATCAATTAGACGATGTTACAAGAGATTCTGAAGTGAAAGCCACGCAAATTTTTGATCAATTGGATTTGATCGGATCTAGTGCTGAAAAGATCGCTAAAATGGTTAAAAAGATCCAAGAACCTTTGCAAAAACACCAAGAAATTTTTGACAATTTGCATGGCCATTTCCCCCATGTGGAATCTTTTAAAACCGCGCTCAACGAGCAACAAGAAATCCTAAACGCCCTTAAGAGCATTGAAGAAGAAGCCGCTAATTGCTCTGATAGCTCCATGCAAGCGATGGATATTATGCAGTTTCAAGATATTCACCGCCAAAAAATTGAACGAGTGGTCAATGTCATGCGAGCGCTCAGCCAATACATGAATTCGCTTTTTGAAGGCAAAATTGATGATTCTAAGCGCGTGAGTTCAGCGACTTTTATCACCGGCGATGATGATAAAGATTTAGCCAGCGCTGATGATATTGAAGCCTTGATCGCTTCTTTTGGAGCCAAGTAGTTTTGAACCAAGTTGAATTACTCTCTCCAGCCGGTAATTTAAAAAAACTTAAAATCGCTCTCAACTATGGGGCTGATGCGGTTTATGGGGGAGTGAGCCATTTTTCTTTACGCAATCGCGCCAGTAAAGAATTCACTTTAGAGACCTTTAAAGAAGGGATTGACTACGCCCATGCCTTGAATAAAAAAGTCTATGCCACGATCAATGGTTTCCCTTTCAATTCACAGCTCAAACTTTTAGAAGAGCATATTTATAAAATGGCAGAGCTAGAGCCAGACGCTTTCATTATTGCTGCGCCTGGTGTGGTGAAACTCGCTTTAAAAATCGCCCCACATATTCCCATCCATTTATCCACGCAAGCGAATGTCTTAAATTTGCTCGATGCGCAAGTGTTTTATGATTTAGGGGTTAAACGCATTGTGTGCGCTAGGGAATTGAGCCTGAATGATGCGATTGAGATTAAAAAAGCCCTACCTAATTTGGAATTAGAAATCTTTGTGCATGGGAGCATGTGCTTTGCCTTCTCAGGGCGTTGCTTGATTTCAGCGTTGCAAAAGGGGCGCGTGCCTAATAGAGGGAGTTGCGCGAATGATTGCCGGTTTGATTATGAATATTATGTGAAAAACCCTGATAACGGCGTGATGATGAGGTTGGTTGAAGAAGAGGGCGTAGGCACGCATATTTTTAACGCTAAAGATTTGAATCTCTCTGGTCATATCGCTGAAATTTTAAGCTCCAACGCCATTAGCGCGCTTAAGATTGAAGGGCGCACCAAGTCCAGTTACTACGCCGCGCAAACCACGCGCATCTATCGTTTGGCGGTTGATGATTTTTACCATAACACCTTAAAGCCGAGTTTTTATGCTAGCGAATTGAACACGCTTAAAAACAGGGGTTTTACGGACGGCTATTTGATGCGAAGGCCTTTTGAAAGATTGGATACTCAAAACCACCAAACAGCCATTAGCGAAGGGGATTTTCAGGTCAATGGCGAAATAACAGAAGACGGGCGTTTTTTTGCATGCAAATTCACCACTACCACTAACATGGCTTATGAAATTATCGCCCCCAAAAATGCGGCTATCACGCCCGTAGTCAATGAGATTGGCAAAATTTATACCTTTGAAAAACGCTCTTATTTAGTGCTTTATAAAATCCTTTTAGAAAACAACACCGAGCTAGAAACCATCCATAGCGGGAATGTGAATTTAGTGCGATTGCCCGCACCTTTACCAGCTTTTAGTTTTTTGCGCACCCAAGTCAGAGTCTAAAAATGGCGTTTAGAGATTAGGTATTACAAACGATTAAGAGGAACGCATGCCATTAGAAACTGTCACGCTCGCTCATATTTATGAAGAACAAGGGTTTTTTGAAGAAGCGTTGCAAATTTATACTAATATTTTAAAAAAAACCCCTGACCATACAGAGGCGTTAAAGCAAATGAAGCGTTTGGAAAAAATCCAAAAAAATTGCGCTCCTTTCAAACACGATGCATTGTTAGAGCGGCACTATTTAAATTTTATCAAAGGGGATCGTTTGAGCGTTGAGAATTTAGAAAAATGGCTGGTAGAATGGAATTGAAAAACATTATTTCAGAAACCCTTAATGAAATTGAAAAAATGGCTAAAACCATTGACGATGGTTTTAATACGGGGCAAAAAACGCCCTCTTTTTTCAAAACGCCCCCTTATTTGCAAAACACCAAAAACGCTGAAACGCCCCCAATGAGTAACACGGAGCCAAAAAACGCTGCTAAAATAGAAACGCAAGAAAAAATCACAGAAGAAAATACAGAAGAAAAAGAAGAGGCACCAGAAATCATTACAGAAGAAATCACGCCCAAAAACCCCACGCAAGTGTTAATTTCAAACGAGCGGGTTTTTTTAAAAAACTTACTAGAAAGAACCTTAGTGTTATTGAAAGGCATGCAAGCTTTAGAAGAAAAGGAAGCGCTGAAGCGTTTGGATTTAGTGGCGCGTTTCTTGCAATACCAATTGAGCGTGCTTGAAAAACGATTGGAATCTTTGGAGCGAGAAAACACGAAGTGAAAAACGATCAAAGGAATTTTTTAAAAACATTAAAAAATAAGACTTTAATTTTTAATATTCCATGAAAACAAAGCCTTAAATTCCCATTAATAACTATGATAATGTTTTGAATTTTTATTTTTAAGACATCTTTAAGGTATCTTTAGTAATAAAATGCTAAAATCAAGCCCTTAAAACATTAACAGAGTTAATCGTTTTTAAAGTTGTAAAAATCATTGAAGGAGTTAATTGAAGTATGATAGAAGTTTTAATGATAGAAGATGATATAGAATTAGCCGAGTTTTTGAGCGAGTTTTTGCTCCAACATGGCATTCATGTAACCAATTACGATGAGCCATATACCGGTCTTAGTGCGGCTAACACACAAAATTATGATTTGTTGTTGTTGGATTTGACTTTGCCTAATTTAGACGGGCTTGAAGTGTGTAGGCGCATCTCCAAACAAAAACATATCCCTATTATTATTTCTTCAGCAAGAAGCGATGTGGAAGATAAGATTAAAGCACTAGATTATGGGGCTGATGACTACCTCCCTAAACCCTATGATCCTAAAGAATTACTAGCTCGCATCCAATCCTTGCTCAGGCGTTCTCATAAAAAAGAAGAAGTGAGTGAGCCAGGCGATGCGAATATCTTTAGGGTAGATAAGGATAGCCGAGAAGTGTATATGCATGAAAAAAAGCTAGACTTAACTAGGGCTGAATATGAAATCCTTTCGCTTCTCATCAGCAAAAAAGGTTATGTGTTTAGCCGTGAAAGCATTGCGATTGAGAGCGAGAGCATCAACCCTGAAAGCTCTAATAAAAGCATTGATGTGATCATTGGCCGTTTGCGATCTAAGATTGAAAAAAATCCTAAGCAACCGCAATACATCATCTCTGTTAGAGGGATTGGTTATAAATTAGAATACTGATTCTAATGAGGAGTTAAGGGATTTTGCGTTTCTCTATCTTTTTTAAGGTTGTCGCTTTGTTTGTGATAACGCTCTTTAGCTTTGGAGCGTTCGCTTACTATTTCGTGTCTTCTCAAATCAACCACGAAAACTATCAAAACGAAGTGCGCCATTATCAGTTTGTTACCACTATCAATGAAATTTTAAATAACTACTCTGATTATAGAGCCATAGAAGATTACCTCTATAAAATCGGTTTTAGAGAAACCACAATAGAAAATTTAGAAAAGGTTTTAGCCAAAAGACGCCACCAGTTGCACCACAGAAATATTGGGTATGCTGAAGTGTTTAAATTCAGCGATATGGTTTTCATCCTTTTAAAAAAGGATGAGCATTTTGTGCTTTATAAAGATTTGCATTCGGTTTCTTATAGGAATTATTTCTTAGCGATTACGGTGGGTTTATTGTTGATTTTATTCCTCTTTTTATTTGTTTTGCAGAGTTTATTGCCCTTAAGAGAGTTGAGATCTCAAGTGAAGCGATTCGCTCAAGGGGACAAAAGCGTGAGTTGTAAAAGCAAGCAAAAAGATGAAATAGGGGATCTGGCTAACGAATTTGACAATTCCATCCAAAAAATCAATGCGATGAATGAATCTCGGGTTTTATTTTTGCGCTCTATCATGCATGAATTGCGCACCCCTATCACTAAGGGTAAGATACTAAGCTCTATGCTCAAAGAAGAATTGCCACAAAAACGCTTCATTTCCATTTTTGATCACTTGAACATGTTGATTGAGCAATTTGCCCGCATTGAGCAACTCGCTTCCAAAAATTATGGGAGCAATAAAGAAAAATTTTTAATGAGCGATTTGATAGACAAGATTGAAAAAATGCTTTTAATTGATGAGAATAAAGAAAGCCCTATCCATGTATCCTCTTCAAATTACATTATTGAAGCGGATTTTGAATTGTTTGCTATAGCGTTAAAAAACATGGTAGATAATGCGATCAAATACAGCGATGACAAACAGGTGTTTTTGGATTTCGTAGGAAATAATTTAGTGGTGTCCAATAAAAGCAAACCTTTAAAAGAAGATTTTGAAAAGTATTTGCAACCTTATTTTAAATCTTCTAACCCCAGCCAAGCCCATGGTTTTGGGTTAGGCATGTATATCATTAAAAACGCTTTGGAGGCTATGGGATTGAATTTGAGCTATCATTATAGCAATGGAAGAATTTGTTTCACTATCCATGATTGCGTTTTTAATAGTTTTTACGATTTAGAAGCGGATAATGAAGAGCTACCCCCCCCCCCAGAAAATTTGAGAGAGATGAAGGGAATGAAGGGGACAGAAAAAGCCAATTGTGGGGTTAAAGAAAAACAAAAAGAGAGAACATGTTCAAACGATTGAGAAGATTACGAAGCAGCGAAAATTTAAGAGCGATGTTAAGAGAAACGCGTTTAAATATTAATGATTTCATCGCTCCCTTATTTGTCATAGAAAGCGGTAGTTATATTAAAAATGAAATCAGCTCCATGCCTGGCGTTTATCAAATGAGCATGGAGCCTCTTTTAAAAGAATGCGAAGAATTAGTGGGTTTAGGCGTCAAAGCCGTTTTATTGTTTGGCATTCCTAAACATAAGGACGCTACAGGAAGCCATGCGTTAAATAAGGATCACATTGTTGCAAAAGCCACCAAAGAGGTTAAAAAACGATTTAAGGATTTGATCGTTATAGCGGATTTGTGTTTTTGTGAATACACCGACCATGGGCATTGTGGGATTTTAGAAAACGCTTCTGTGTCTAACGATAAAACGCTAGAGATTTTAAATCTTCAAGGGCTTATTTTGGCTGAAA
Organism: Helicobacter pylori; assembly: GCF_014496485.1. Classification (GTDB taxonomy): domain Bacteria; phylum Campylobacterota; class Campylobacteria; order Campylobacterales; family Helicobacteraceae; genus Helicobacter; species Helicobacter pylori_DD. The sequence goes on from NZ_JACTAX010000002.1 coordinate 64,240, forward strand.
GCGGTGTGGATATTCTAGCCCCAAGCAACATGATGGATGGCAATGTTTTAAGCTTGAGAAAAACGCTAGATAACGCCGGCTATACCCACACGCCCATCATGAGCTATTCCACTAAATTTGCGAGCAGTTACTATGGGCCTTTTAGAGATGCAGCAAACTCTGCACCGAGTTTTGGCGATCGCAAAAGCTATCAAATGGATTACGCTAACCAAAAAGAAGCGCTTTTAGAAAGTTTGGAAGATGAAAAGCAGGGCGCGGATATTTTAATGGTGAAACCGGCTTTAGCGTATTTGGATATTGTTAAAGAAATTAGAGATCACACTTTGCTCCCTTTAGCGCTCTATAATGTGAGCGGGGAATACGCCATGCTCAAACTCGCGCAAAAACACAACCTGATCAACTATGAAAGCGTTTTATTAGAAACGATGACTTGTTTTAAAAGAGCGGGAGCGGATATGATTATTAGCTACCATGCTAAAGAAGTGGCTAACTTATTACAAAGGAATTGAATGGGACGAGCGTTTGAATACAGAAGAGCGGCCAAAGAAAAACGATGGGATAAGATGAGTAAGGTTTTCCCCAAACTCGCTAAAGCGATCACTCTAGCGGCAAAAGATGGCGGGAGCGAGCCGGACACGAACGCCAAACTACGAACAGCGATTTTAAACGCTAAAGCGCAAAACATGCCTAAAGACAACATTGATGCAGCGATTAAAAGAGCGAGCAGTAAAGAGGGGAATTTGAGCGAAATCACTTATGAGGGTAAGGCGAATTTTGGCGTGCTAATCATCATGGAATGCATGACTGATAACCCCACTAGAACGATCGCCAACCTTAAAAGCTATTTCAATAAAACGCAAGGGGCGAGCATCGTGCCTAATGGCTCTTTAGAGTTTATGTTTAATAGAAAAAGCGTGTTTGAATGCTTGAAAAATGAAGTGGAAAATTTAAAACTCAGCCTAGAAGATTTAGAGTTCGCTCTCATTGATTATGGTTTGGAAGAATTAGAAGAAGTGGGAGACAAGGTCATTATTAGAGGGGATTATAACAGCTTCAAGCTCTTAAATGAGGGGTTTGAAAGCTTGAAATTACCCATTTTAAAAGCGGGTTTGCAACGCATCGCCACAACGCCCATTGAATTGAATGACGAACAAATGGAGCTTACCGAAAAATTACTAGACAGGATTGAAGACGATGATGATGTGGTCGCGCTTTATACCAATATTGAGTGAAAGGCTAAAAGGCTCAAAGTATTTTTAACAAAAACAACAAAAAGTTTTGTCGCTATAAGCTTGTAAAATCCTATAAAGAGTTATAAAACTCCTTTTTGATTGGATTTTTAATTTTATTTTGATTGAATAAAGGTTTTTTGTTTTTATCAAATAGGAATAAGCTTGATTCAATATTCTTTTTTAAAAAACTTATTTTTAAGCTTTTTTTATGGTTAATTTTTTTGTGGTGAAGTTATTTTTTAAAGCGGATAGGGGGATTTTGAAACAACACCCCCTTTAACCCCATTAAATCCCCTAAAGAAGCGCTTTAAAAATTATCGCTTGTATCTGGTGCAAGTCTTTTATATTTATTTTAAAAGGCCTTTGAGGATTTTTATTACCAATATGGGAACAAATCCAAACCCTAAATTTGTAGATTTTTAGTCTCAATGCCCCATCAATAGAGAAGATTAATCCCTATTTGAATAGCAAGAGAGGTGAAAGATTCCTATAAGATGAGTTTTAATCATTAGCCCCTAAACTTTAGCTTATTGCGTATTATCTTGCGTGTCGTTTTGCGCGTCATCTTGCAAATCATCAGACTTCTTGCCAACCACTTCTTCTAACACTTTACAGCTACCACTAAAGCCTAGAGTACACCCTTTCTTATAATACGAAATGGCTTTATCTAAATCCTTTGGAGTGCCCTTACCGGTGTAATACATCACCGCCACATTATGACAGCCGCTCCCTTCTTTTAAAAAACAACCCTTTTTATAAAGATTCAAGGCTTGCTCTTCATTTTGTTTGACATTCATACCGGCTTCATACATGTATCCTAAACTCACACAGCTCGCCCCGTCTTTTAAATGGCACCCTCTTTTAAAATTCGCAAGGGCTTTTTTCAAATCCTTCTGTACGCCTTTGGCGCTCCTATACATATACCCTACAAAGTTACAACTAATGCCATAATCCAAACTGCAAGCGTATTTAGAAAGAGAAAGGGCTTTGGCATAATTTTGTTTAACGCCCGTGCCATTAAAATACATAAAACCCAAACTCCCGCAACTCACCCCACCCTTTAAGTGGCACCCTCTCCTATAATAATAGATAGCCTTTGGAAGGTCTTTTTGAACGCCATCGCCATCTTCATACATAGAGCCTAGACTCGCGCAAGCGAGATGATTCCTTAAATTGCACCCTCTTCTGTAATAAAAAACGGCTTTTGGAATATTCTGATCCACGCCATCGCCATCTTCATACATAGAGCCTAGACTCGTGCAACTAACCCCCACCCTCAAATTACAGCTTCTCTTATAAAAAGCCACCGCTTTATGGTAATCCCCTCTCTTAAGGGCTTGATTAGCCATCTTAAAATATTTCTCACCGGCTGTAGCCACCAAATAACTGAAACAGCTTGCCATTAAAAATAAAATCAAAAACCACTTCTTAGTCCAACTCTTTATCATCTCATTCCTTACAAAACTAAGCCAAAGCTCACACAAAGAAAAATCAGTAAAACCCCAATCTAATTGGTTATTATAGTATAATATTGTCAAAAAATAAATTCAACTTTTGGATTAAATTTAATTAAAAACCTATTTTAGGGAAACCACTTAAAATGAGTATTACTATTCCTATTGTCATCGCTTTTGACAATCATTATGCCATGCCGGCTGGCGTGAGCCTGTATTCCATGCTCGCTTGCGCTAAAACAGAACACCATGATAAAAAACTTTTTTATAAAATCCACTGCCTGGTGGATAACTTAAGCCTTGAAAACCAACAAAAATTAAAAGAGACTCTAGCCCCCCTTGATGCTTTTGCGAGCGTGGATTTTTTAGACATTTCAACCCCTAATCTTTGCACCACTTCAATAGAACCCTCTGCGATTGATAAAATCCATGAAGCTTTTTTGCAACTCAACATTTACGCTAAGACTCGCTTTTCTAAAATGGTCATGTGCCGTTTGTTTTTGGCTTCTTTATTCCCGCAATACGACAAAATTATCATGTTTGATGCAGACACTTTGTTTTTAAACGATGTGAGCGAGAGTTTTTTTATCCCGCTAGATGGTTATTATTTTGGAGCGGCTAAAGATTTTGCTTCCGATAAAAGCCCTAAACATTTTCAAATAGCGCGAGAAAAAGACCCTCGTCAAGCCTTTTCCCTTTATGAGCATTACCTTAATGAAAGCGATATGCAAATCATCTATGAAAGCAATTATAACGCCGGGTTTTTAATCGTGAATTTAAAGCTGTGGCGTGCTGATCATTTAGAAGAACGCTTACTCAATTTAACCCATCAAAAAGGCCAGTGCGTGTTTTACCCTGAACAGGATCTTTTAACGCTCGCATGCTATCAAAAAGTTTTAATCTTACCTTATATTTATAACACCCACCCTTTCATGGTCAATCAAAAACACTTCATCCCTAACAAAAAAGAAATTGTCATGCTGCATTTTTATTTTGTAGGAAAACCTTGGATTTCACCCACTGCTTTATATTCTAAAGAATGGCATGAGACTCTTTTAAAAACCCCTTTTTATACTGAATATTCCGTGAAATTCCTTAAACAAATGACAGAATGTTTAAGCCTTAAAGACAAACAAAAAACCTTTGAATTTCTTGCCCCCCTACTCAATAAAAAAACCCTTTTAGAATATGTCTTTTTTAGATTGAAGAGGATTTTCAAACGCTTAAAAGAAAATTTTTAAACTCTTAGCGTTCTCGTTTGGGCAACACGCTATAAGCGAATTTAACATAAATCGCTAAACTTATCAAAAGCACCGCCACGCCGATAGCCAAATACACCGCATAAGTGATTTTATCCGGTTCGCTCACGCTGAATTTAAACACGAGCATTAACGCTTCAATGGCTAATGCGATAATGATAGAGCCTAAAAACCTGATCATCGTGCGGTGGATCGCATGGTGGTTGTCCCCGCTATTTTTACCCAAAACTTCCTCTTCAAAAATCGCCTTGACCAAATCAAAGGTGGCTAGGGCTAGGGTTAAAAGCACAATGGGGTGGAACACTTCTTTAATATCAAAACTGCTAAAATGCACGATCGCTGTCCAAAAGCTAGAAATGCATTTCACGAATAAAAGCAATGACACTAAAGTGAGCATGATAGAAATCATAAAATACATAACCATGCTCCCTTCGCTAAAGGTTTTAAAATACTTTGAAGGCGAGCTGATTTCAATCGCCACCCTCAAAGGGATTTGTAAGCACACCACAAACGCTAGATCGTTATTTTGATCATACACCGGGTAAGACGCGCTCACTACTAAATGGTTTCCTTTTTTAGAAGGATAGGGGTCCGTTAAAATGCAACGCTTTTCACTCACGGCTTGATAAAAATAATACTTATCGCTAAAACTGGCATGCGATTCTAATTCAATCCCTTCTGTTAAATCATGCTCTAATAGCCCTTCCTTATGCCCCTGCTCTTTAAGTTGGCTTGGCTTAAGAATTAGCATGCCCTTAGCGTCTAGCACAAAAAAACTTTTTGCCATTTTGATTTCAGCGTGCATTTTTCTGATCTGTTTGTTTAAATAATCCAAAGTGATTTCAGGGAGATGGTTGCGGATATTGTGCGAAAACAAATAGGTAAGATAAGCGTATAGCTCGGTGCGGATCTTGGAATATTGGACAATGTCTCTACTTAACATCAAAAGGCCTTTAAAAAAAATTTATGCGATGAATTGTAGCACTTGTTTTAAAGAATTATTTAAACCACCCCTTGCATCAATGATAAAGGAGGCGTTTTTTTCATAGAGAGCTTGGCGTTTTTCAAAAAGTTCTTTGGCTTGAGTGAGATCATTTAAAAGGGGGCGTTTTTCCCTTTCTTTTTGATTCAAACGCTTAATCAAGGTCTCAAAATCAATCTTGAGATAAAAAGTTGTGCCTAAACCCTTAAAGTTATCATGCATCACAATGCCCCCACCGGTAGAAATAACATGGGGGGTTTTGAGCGTTTTTAATTCATCAATCAAATTTTTTTCAAACATCCTGAAATTGTCTTCGCCAAGCTCTTCAAAAATCTCCCTCACGCTCAAGCCCACCCTCTCGCTAATGATCATATCCGTATCCAACACTTCCAATTTCAAAGCTAGCCCCAATTCTTGCGCTAAAGAGCTTTTACCGCTCCCCATAAAACCGATTAAGACTAAATGCTGCATGCTTTTATTTCAATTTCAATTCATACGCCCCGTTTTTTTCTTCCAAAAGATAGCGGTATTTCCCGTCTAAAATGAGCGTGATGCGGTAATAATCTTTGTGCGTGCCGACTTTAATGTGAGAAAAAAACTTCTGGTTTAAATCCATGTTTTGATAAATATCCAAAGGGCCTTTTTGCGTGTCTAACACGATTCTATAAGGATTGACTAGCACAAAAGAGCGCAAAATTTTATAAGGGGAGCGCAAAATCATCGTGTTGTTTGCCATTAAAAAATCAAAATCTTGGATCTGGTAGCGTTTTTCAAAAGCGGCTTGATTAAGGGTGTGTTGGGAGAGTTTTAAAGGGTAATGCCAATCAATGCTTTTATCAATGCCCACGACTTTAGAATGGATAGAGCCATCAATATCCTGGTAAGTGAGCGTGATTTGTTTTAAAATCCTAGCGCTCGTGGGCAAATCCACATGGATTTCTTTAAAATAACTATCATAGATCCCATTAAAGCCCCCTTGCAAATTCTTGGAATTGATTTCAGGCTCAAAAGGGTTGTCTCTAGCCAATAAAACGCTTAAAACCACCACCAAACCTATCATCTTTTTTAACACTGCCATTTCCTTAAATCTAATCTCTAGGCCGTAATTCCCTCAACTCAAACAAACGCTTTTGCAAGCGCACATTCTTGCTTTGCAATTCGGTGATTTCTTGTTGCAATCGTTCATGCTTGTCTCTTAAATCCAAATAAACTTCTAAAGAAGAACCCCCAAAAAGCAACTTCCCTAAATAATACCCAAACCCAAGCAGTAAAAGGAAAAAGACAATAAGGGAGCTATGGCTATAAAAAAAATCTCGTGCTTTGTTTTCTTTGATTCCATCGTTTTCAAAAAGGCCACTAGCCATGTTTAAACAACTCTTTGCCGATATAAATCCCTCCTTTTAATTCATGCTCAATCTCTAAAAGGCGGTTGTATTTGGCGATCCTTTCACTCCTTGCGGTGGATCCGGTTTTGATTTCTCCCGTATTCAATGCGACGGCAAAATCAGCAATAAAGCTGTCCTCACTCTCCCCGCTTCTATGGCTCATCACGCATTGATAGGCATGGTGTTTGGCTAATCTTATGGTCTCTAAAGTCTCACTAATGGTGCCGATTTGATTGGGTTTGATCAGAATGGCGTTCGCAATGTTTTTTTCAATGCCTTTTTGCAAGAGGCTGGCGTTCGTTACAAACAAATCATCGCCCACTAACTGGATCTGACGCCCTAATTCCTTGCTCAAAAACGCCCAACCCTCCCAATCGTCTTCGCTCAAACCATCTTCAATGGATACAATCGGGTATTTTGCCACCAACTCTTTATAATAAGCCACTAATTCATGCGAATCTAAAATCTTATTTTCACCCTTTAAATGGTAATTGAAATGTTCATCCACCAATTCGCTGCTCGCTACATCTAAAGCGAGCGCTATTTCTTCGCCTAATTTATAGCCGGCTTTTTCAATGGCTTGAGAAATGACTTCAAGGGGTTCTACATTGTTGTTAAAATTAGGCGCAAAGCCCCCCTCATCGCCCACGCTTGTGAGCTGATTCTTTCCATCTAAAAGTTTTTTAAGCGTGTGATAGACTTCCGCACTCGCTCTTAAGGCTTCTTTAAAACTCTCAAACCCTAAAGGCATGATCATGTATTCTTGAAAGTCTATGGAATTATTTGCATGCGTTCCGCCGTTGATGATATTGAGCATCGGCACAGGCAAAGTCAGAGCGTTAGCCCCCCCTAAATAGCGGTATAACGGCAGATTTAAAGCCTTCGCGCTAGCCCTTGCTAACGCCATAGAAACGCCCAAAACAGCGTTCGCCCCTAAATTAGCGTAATTAGGCGTGCCATCCAAAGCCCTTAACCTCTCATCTACAAAGGCTTGATTAGTCGCTTCAAGCCCTATTAAATGGTGTTTGATCACGCTATTGACATTTTCGCATGCCCTTAAAACCCCTTTACCCAAAAAACGGGTTTTGTCATTATCCCTTAATTCTAACGCTTCTCTTTTACCGGTGCTCGCCCCGCTAGGCACAATCGCGCTCGCCTTAGTGTTATCGCTCAAAATCACGCTGGCTTGAATGGTAGGATTGCCCCTACTATCCATCACTTCTAAAGCATGAATATCTTTAATGGTTAGCATCAAAATCCTTTTTATTCCATTTCTTCTAAAGGCTCATCGGGTAAGGGCATGATCTCTTCATTAGAGCCGATACTCTCTTTAATCTTAAGAGTGATTTCATTCGCTAGGGCTTTATCTTCTTTCAGTAAGGCTTTAGCGTTTTCTCTGCCTTGCCCTAGTTTTTTGTCTTGGTAACTAAGCCATGCCCCGCTCTTATCCACAATGTCTAATTTCACGCCGTAATCAATGATTTCGCCCTCTTTAGAAATCCCTTCCCCAAACATGATGTCAAATTCCGCTTCTCTAAAAGGCGGAGCGACTTTATTTTTAACCACTTTAGCTTTAGCCCTGTTACCGATATGCTGTTCGTTTTGTTTTAAAGCCGCAATCCTTCTAATATCAATCCTAACGCTCGCATAGAATTTTAAGGCATTGCCTCCGGTTGTGGTCTCTGGACTCCCATAACCCGTCATGCCAATCTTCATCCTGATTTGATTGATAAAAATGAGAGTAGTGTTCATCTTATGCAAAACACCGGTGATTTTCCTTAACGCATGGCTCATAAGCCTTGCTTGCAAGCCCACATGCTGATCGCCCATATCCCCATCAATCTCTGCTTTAGGCGTAAGAGCCGCCACTGAATCCACCACCACTAAATCAATCCCTCCGCTTCTGGTGATCGTTTCTAAAATCTCTAAGGCTTCTTCGCCTGTGCTTGGTTGGGAAACGAGTAGATTTTCCGTATCCACGCCCAATCTCTTAGCATAATACACATCTAGGGCATGTTCAGCGTCAATGAACGCGCACACACCGCCATTTTTTTGGCATTCTGCGATAATATGCAAGCTTAAAGTGGTCTTCCCGCTTGACTCTGGCCCATAAATTTCAATGATCCTGCCCTTTGGAACGCCCCCAATCCCTAAAGCCAAATCCAATCCTAACGAGCCTGTAGAAATAGCGTCAATCTTTTCTACTTGCTTATCCCCAAGGCGCACCAACGCCCCCTTACCAAAAACCTTATCAATTTGTTTGATCGCTAAAGAAATCGCTTTTTGTTTGTCTTCATCTATTGCCATAAATCACCTTATTGAATTTGATTTGTTTATTCTATCAAATCCTAGCCTAAAATCTATTATAATAAAAGGACTTACCCTATCACAAAAGGATTTTACTTTGATTAGTGTCGCTCATAGCCCTGATGCTGATGATATTTTCATGTATTATGCGATTAAGTTTGGTTGGATAGATTGCCCCATTAAAAACAAAACATTCCACAACATTGCTTTGGATATTGAAACCCTAAACCAAGAAGCCCTAAAAAACACTTATGATGTGAGCGCGATCAGCTTTGGGCTATACCCTAAAATTGCGAACGATTACGCCTTACTCCCCACAGCGACGAGCTTTGGGAATGGCTATGGGCCTAAATTAGTGAAAAAAAAGGGCGTGAAATTGAAAAAAGATTTTAAAGTCGCATTAAGTGGGGAACACACCACAAACGCCCTCTTGTTTAAGATCTATTACAAACACGCGCGCATCGCTTACATGAATTTTTTAGACATTGAAAAAGCGGTTTTGGAAGAAAAAGTGCATGCGGGCGTGCTTATTCATGAAAATATCTTGGATTTCCATGATGAATTAGAAGTGGAAAAAGAATTGTGGGATGTTTGGAAAGAACTCATTAAAGAGGATTTGCCCTTGCCTTTAGGGGGCATGGCGATTAGGCGCTCTATCCCCTTGTATCGCGCGATTTTGATTAAAAAGGCTTTGATTAAAGCGGTTGAAGCCGCTTTAAAACACCAAAATTTGCTCTCTAGCATGCTGTTAGAGCGCTCGCTCATTCGTGTGAATAAAGAGCGACTAAAAACCTATTTAAATTTGTATGCGAATGAAACTTCAACGCGCTTAAGCGAGATTCAAATTCTCGCCATAGACAAGCTTTTTGAGTTAGGCTATCAGCATGGGTTTTACGCTAGTTTGTTAAAGACTAAAGACTGCTTGCTCACTGATGAATACTTGCAATACCGCTTTTCTTAGTCCAATTCTAATTTATGCGTGAGCAAGTAACGGATCACCCCATACAATAAAAGGATTTTTAAAAAATCCACTCCCCATAAAAGATAGTATTTATTTTCTTGTAATTCTTGTTGTTGCAAGAAATAATAAAATCCTTCATTGATGCTTAAACTAGAGCTCATTAAGGGCAGTAACGAATTGAACGCTAATTCCAAAACAACCCCCACCAAAATGAATAACAGCCCCCCGAGTAAAAAACGCGCCTTTTTGATCCTAGCAGCGTTTAAAACGCTCAAAACAAATAAAAATTTCATTAAAACAAGCCCTAAAAACAGCGCAACGCCTATAGTTTTAGTGGGTTTTAACACAAAGGTTTTTAAAGCGGTGTGCAAGATAAACAACACGCTGGATTGCGCGTTAAAAAGGTAATAGCCCAAACGAACGCTCGCCACAAACCAGAACAAACTGAAGATAAAAAACACCATAGGGAGCAAGATTTTAGGGAGCAATAAAGATTCCAAACTAATGGGTAAGGAAAAGCTTAAAACCCCTCTTTTAGAAAAAAGCGCGTTGAGGTTTTTGATCGCTCCCACGCTGATTGCGACTAATAAAAACGCCCCTAAAACAAAAAAGAGCGTGTAGCTTAGGGTGAGCATGGTCGTTTCTTCAGCGCTTTGAGAGGAAAAACAAACCGCTAAAACAGTGAGCGTTATTAAGAAATTCCCTATAACAATATTCCCTAATTGCCCCAAGGCATCATGTTTAAAAACTTTTAAAAAACCCATGCGATTATTATACCCATTTGGATAGAAAATTCAGGCTTTTTAATGATTGAGTGCCAATAAAAAACGCTAAAGGCATTTTTTAAACGCACTACTTGAAAAAAGCCAGTTGCTCTAAAATCAATTCTTCTTTATTTTTAAAAACAAATTTAAAAAGGATCTTATAACGCCCCCTTTTATCGCTCTCTAACAAATCAAATTTTAAAGGCTCGCATGCACTTCTACAATCAAGCGTCCCCAATAATCTGGGCTGTGATGGGCTGGGATAAAACGCTAAATACACTTGAATATTTGGCGCATCTAAAGCGGGTTTGAGCGGTTGCAATTGCGCATAAAGCGTGTTAGATTTTTCCAAAATCAAAGCGTTGTTTAAAAGGGTTTCTTGGAGTTTTTTATCCCCATGCGTGCCTTTAGAAAAATAGGGCAAAATGGGGGTTTTAGGGCTTTCGGTAAGAGGCTTTAAACCCACTAAAAAACGATAATTGGATTTAAAGTTTTCATAAGTTTTAAGCATGTCGTTAAAGTTTAAATCCACTTCGTTATGACCCTTAAAATACACTAAATCGTTTTTAGGCGAATTTTTTAGGGCAAACACCACCAAAAACACCACGATCCCAAGCCCAAGAATAAGCACGCTCATGATCCCTAAAGGCCAAAAGTTTTTTTCTTTCATTGGTTTCTCTCTTAAGATTTTTTAAAAAAATAAAGCCCCAAAAACGCGCCTAAAAGCGTCAATAACAAAATATAAATGACCACCTTTACAAAAGTTACTCCCTTAGGAGCGTTAAAATTCTGCGCGATATTCACATGATATTTTTGTGCTAAAGCATCCACTGCGACCGAATAGCCGTTAATGAGCATGGCTGAAATCCTTTTAGGCGTGTATTCTTTAGCGTTTGTGGGGAGTAAGGGAGCGATTTTTTCAAAAAAGATTTTATCAGTATCCAACAAATCTTTAGGGTTAGCCACTAATTCTATTTTTTGAGCGTCATGGTAGAAAAAGAATACCACAAAAGGGGATTTGAGCTGTTTTAAAAAGCCCTCTTGATACTTTTGGCGTTCCTTTTTGAGTGCCAAAGCGATAGGATTTTTTTCAAAATCCGTCATATCAATCACAAAACGCACGCCTGTTTTAAGATAAAGCTCTTTAGAAACGCCCTCCACAAACGCAACGCTTTTTTCTACCAAACGCCCCTTAGAATTATTCAAAACATAATCATTAGCCCCCAAACAACAAACAAAGGCTATTACAAGCCATAAGATCCTCATGTGCTAAACAAAAACAAGTTAGGCACAAAAGAAATAACAATTGTCATTAAAATGGTCGCTACTACCATTAAGGCTAAGATTTTTTCTAAAGTCGTGAATTTCATTTTTTACTCCCTTGATTGACTAATTCATAGTTAGCCCGGTTTTGGGTGTTTTTTGTCTCTAAAGCGTTAATATCCTTATAGCGGTAATAATTGGTGGCTTGCTCTTTTTGGATATGGATCGCTTTGAGCGTAAAAAAAACGGCCACACACAATAAAATAACCACAATCAGTAAATTCCCTGCTAATCCGTTTAAAAATTTCATCTCTTTTCCTTTAATCTTCTAAGGGTTTTAGCGATTGGATAAATTCGGCTAACGCTTTAACTTGCAAATCGCTAAAGTTTTTATACTTGAATGATGGCATATGCCCTATATTGCCCTTTTTGCCATGCGTTAAGATATTTCTTAAAAAATTCTCTGTGCCGTAAGCGGTCAAATCGGCCGCAAACACTTGATTTTCTTGCAAGCCCTTACCATCATTGCCATGACAGCCTGTGCAACCCATGCTTTCAAACAATTCCTTGCCTTTATCAATGAGTTGAGGGTTTTTGGTTTTTTTAACGCTAGAAATTTCTGCCATCACATAGCTTGCGATCGCTTTAGCGTCTTTTTCGTCCAATTCCATAGCGGGCATTTCCCCAGCGAGATAATCCATGCCTTTAGAGCCATGCTTAATGGTGTCCATAATGCCCTCTTCTTTACCCCAGCGCACCAGATTTTGAGCGCTCCCATGCAAGCCTTCAGCGGTGATGCCATGGCATTGCGAACAATGGACTAAAAAGATGCCTTGACCCATATCCACCAATTCCTTTTGACCCAAATGCTTCCATTTGGCTTCAAATTTTTGGTTGTGCACTTTAACCTCTTCATTGTATTGCCCGATTTGAGAAAAGCTATTCAGCGGATACCCAAAGAAGAAATACCAAAAAGCCCACACAATCGTGCACATAAAGCTTGCGATCCAGCCTACTGGCACATTATTGGCAAACTCCCCTATCCCATCAAACAAATGCCCATTTTCTACAAGCTCACCCTGGGATTTGCTGTCGCGCATTTCTTTAATGAGCGAGCTGGATTCATAGATGGTTAAAACTAAAATCACAAGCGCTGCAATCAAGCCAAAAACATTTATATGGTCGTTTAAAAAATCCATTTCAACTTTCCTTTATGCCATTATCATGAACTTTTTTATGGCGTGGTTCAATCAACTCATCTTCTAAAGCGTCATTTAACGCTAAGTATCCGTATCGCTCATAATCCACGATGCCCTTTTTTTGCTTTCTATACATGCTAAAAATATAAGCGTACAAAAAGAGCGTAAAAAGAATGGTAAAAAACGCATACGCAAAACCTCTCAAACTTTCTAAATCCATCATTCACCCCTTATTTAGCGTTTTGATTGGCGTTGATCCTGGAATTACCCAAGCTATTCAAATAAGCGATCAAAGCCACAATTTCTAACACTTCGCCTCTTTGAATGGCGTCTAGCACCCTCTTGTCTTTCATGTCGGCTGTGATTTTTTTCGCTTCTTCTAAATAGGCTTTTTTCGCTTCTTCTACGCTCCCTAATTTCACGCCGTTTTCGGTGTCATAAGGCACGCCAAAAACCTTTTTTTGCGTCAAGGCTTCTGCATAGGCGGTGTCAAAATCGCTCTTTTTGATGAATAAATGCTTGTAAGCTGGCATGATGCTGTGCGGCACAACGCTTTTAGGATCCAGCATGTGCTTTTCATGCCAATCGGTTGTGCGATAATCCCCCACCCTGTGCAAATCAGGGCCAATCCTTTTAGAACCCCACAAAAATGGCCTGTCATACGCGTATTCCCCACTCAAACTATACGCGCCATATCGATCCACCTCAGCTTGGAAAGGGCGAATGAGTTGGGAATGGCAATGATAGCAACCTTCTTGGATATAAATTTGCCTCCCTGCTGTCTCTAAAACCGTATAAGGCCGTAAGCCTTCAATCGGGCGAGCGGATTTAAAGAAATTGGGCAAAATCTCCACCAAGCCCGCGATCGCAAACACAAAAATAAACGCAAGAGTGAAAAAGAACGGGTTTTTCTCTAAAAAACTAAACATTTCCAACCTCCCCTATCTGGCCATAGGCGTGGCGTAATTGGGCTCACGCTCTAATTTTTTGCCTGCTGTGATGGTCATAAAAATATTGTAAGCAAAAATAATAAATCCGGTAAAATACATAAGACCCCCAACGCCTCTAATATTGTAATAAGGGATTAGCACCTTAACCGTGTCAATGAACTGGTAAGTGAGATTCCCATACTGATCCACATCCCTCCACATCATCCCTTGCGTGATCCCTGCAATCCACATGGACGAAAAGTAAAGCACAATCCCTAAAGTCATGATCCAGAATTGGAAATCCACAAGCCTGCCTGAATAAATCTCTCTTTTGAAAAGCCTAGGCGTCATGTGATACATGCTCGCAATCAAAGTGAAGCCTACCCAACCAAGCACGCCGTCATGCACATGCCCTATAATCCAATCGGTGAAGTGCGCTAATGCGTTCACGCTCTTAATGGCTTGAATAGAGCCTTCTAAAGTGGAAAGCATGTAGAAAGTTGAAGCTAAAACTAAGAATTTGATCAAAGGGCTTTCTTTGAGCTGGTGCCACTGGCCCCTCATCGTTAAAAGCATGTTAATGGCTGTCCCCCACGAAGGCAAGATCAACACCACTGAAAACACGCTAGAAAGGGTTTGCACCCAATCAGGCACGGTGGAATAAATCAAATGGTGCCCGCCCGCCCAAATATAAACAAACATCAAGCTCCAAAAAGAAAACAAAGTGAGTTTGTAAGAGAATATAGGCTGGCCGCTCTCTTTAGGCAAGAAATAATAAATCGTGCCAATCACCCCACTCGTAAAGACAAAAGCGACCGCATTATGCCCCCACCACCATTGAATGAGTGCATCATTACTGCCTGAATACATAGAAATAGAATGCCAAACACTCCCCATATCAGCGACAAAATAGGTGGGGACAGAAAGGTTATTGAAGATATACATCACCGCTATACCCACATAAGTAGCGATGTAATACCATAAAGACACATAAATGGTATTTTCCCTCCTAACGCTCATGCTCCCAAACATATTAACCCCCCATAGCACCCATGCCACAACCACGATAATATCTAAGGGCCACATCAATTCAGCGTATTCTTTAGATTGAGTAAGACCAGCAAACAAGCTAATAACCCCTAGAATTAAAAGAAGAATCCAAAGCCAAAAATGCAATAACCCTACAATTTTCAAAAAGGGGTGTTGGTAATAAGTGATTTTAAGCACCCTTTGACCGATATAATACCAACTCGCCCAAATCCCCCCAAGAGTGAATCCATAGATCACCGCATTCGTGTGTAAAGGGCGTAAGCGGCCAAAAACGCCATACTCCCCTGCAATGTAATTCAAGTTAGGGAAAGACAATTCAAAGGCTAACACGATCCCTATTAACATGCCTATTATCCCAAAGCCAACCATCGCATAAAGAAACAATTTGCTAATGGAATAATCATAACTCAAAGGCACATTTTCTTGCATGCAATACTCCTATTTGTAGTAAATTCAACAAAGATAAACATAATTATAAAGTTTTATCTTTTTCAAAAAGCTTAATTTTTAATCTTTTTCTGTAACATTGTAATAACTCAATCCCATTTGAATGACATTTTTAAGCCAAATTATTACTATCTTTGGCTAAAGGCTACACTATGATTAAACAAACCCTCTCAATCTTTGCCCCTTTTCTCATCGCAGCATTATTGTATTTTTTAGGCGCACCGGATGGGCTAAACCCTAACGCATGGCTTTATTTTTGTATTTTCATGGGCATGATTATAGGGCTAATTTTAGAGCCGGTGCCATCAGGTTTGATAGCGTTGAGTGCGTTGGTGTTGTGCGTGGCGTTAAGAATTGGAGCGAGCGATGGAGTAGCGAGCGCTAATAAAGCCATTTCGTGGGGTTTGAGCGGGTATGCGAATAAAACGGTGTGGCTTGTGTTTGTCGCTTTTATTTTGGGTTTAGGGTATGAAAAAAGCTTGTTAGGGAAACGGATCGCTCTTTTACTGATTAGGTTTTTAGGGCAAACCCCTTTAGGTTTGGGCTATGCGATCAGCTTGAGCGAATTGTGTCTAGCCCCCTTTATCCCTAGCAACTCCGCTAGAAGTGGGGGCATACTCTATCCCATAGTTTCTTCTATCCCGCCCTTAATGGGTTCTACCCCAAACAATAACCCTAACAAAATCGGCGCGTATTTGATGTGGGTCGCTTTGGCTTCAACTTGCATCACTTCGTCCATGTTTTTAACTGCGCTCGCTCCTAACCCCTTAGCAATGGAAATCGCTACCAAAATGGGGGTGAATGAAATCTCATGGTTTTCGTGGTTTTTAGCGTTCTTGCCTTGTGGGGTGGTTTTGATCTTGCTTGTGCCTTTATTGGCGTATAAAACCTGCAAACCCACCTTAAAAGGCTCAAAAGAAGTGAGTTTGTGGGCTAAAAAAGAATTAGAAAGCATGGGGAGGTTTTCTTTAAAAGAAATTTTAATGTTGAGCCTCACTTTATTGGCTTTACTGGGTTGGATTTTTGGCAAACCTTTAGGCTTGCATGCGAGCGCGACGGCTTTGATTACCATGGTGTTAATGGCGTTTTGTAAGATCGTAAGCTATGAAGACATCATTAAAAACAAGAGCGCGTTCAATATTTTTTTATTACTGGGATCGCTACTCACGATGGCTGGCGGGCTTAAAAATGTGGGTTTTTTAAATTTTATTGGCAATGCGGCCCAAAATTTTTTAGAGCATGCTCACTTGGATCCGTTAATAGCGGTATTGTTTATTGTAGCCTTATTCTATCTGTCGCACTATTTTTTCGCTAGCATCACCGCTCATGTGAGCGCGTTATTCGCACTTTTTGTAGGGATTGGTTCGCATATTCAAGGGGTCAATTTGCAAGAATTGAGCTTGTTTTTAATGCTTTCTTTAGGGATTATGGGGATTTTAACCCCCTATGGCACAGGCCCATCCACCATTTATTACGGGAGCGGGTATATTCCAAGCAAGGATTTTTGGAAATTAGGGTTTATTTTTGGCTTTGTGTATTTAATCGTGTTTTTAAGCGTGTGTGTGCCTTGGGTTAAATTCATCGCTTATAGGTGGTTGTAGTTGGAAACTTTACACAACGCCCTTTTAAAATGGTATGAAGAATTTGGGCGAAAGGATTTACCCTTTAGGAATTTAAAGGGCATTAACGCTCCCTATGAAGTCTATATCAGCGAAGTGATGAGCCAACAAACCCAAATCAGCACGGTGGTTGAGCGTTTTTATTCCCCTTTTTTAGAAGCTTTCCCCACTTTAAAAGACTTAGCGAACGCTCAATTAGAGGAGGTTTTATTGCTTTGGAGAGGGCTTGGCTATTATTCAAGGGCTAAAAATTTAAAAAAAAGCGCTGAAATTTGCGTGAAAGAACATAACTCACAACTACCTAATGACTATCAAAGCCTATTAAAACTCCCTGGGATTGGCGCATACACGGCTAATGCTATTTTATGTTTTGGTTTTAGGGAAAAAACCGCATGCGTGGACGCTAATATCAAGCGCGTGCTTTTAAGGCTTTTTGGTTCGGATCCTAATATCCACGCTAAAGACTTACAAATTAAGGCGAATGACTTTCTTAATCCTAATGAAAGCTTTAATCATAACCAAGCCTTAATTGATCTAGGGGCTTTAATCTGCTCCCCTAAACCCAAATGCGCGATTTGCCCTTTGAATCCTTATTGTTTAGGTAAAAACCACCTAGAAAAACACACGCTTAAGAAAAAACAAGAGATCATTCAAGAAGAGCGTTACTTGGGCGTTGTGATCCAAAATAACCAAATCGCTTTAGAAAAAATAGAGCAAAAACTCTATTTGGGGATGCACCATTTCCCTGACTTAAAAGAAAATTTAGAATGCAAACTCCCCTTTTTAGGTGCGATCAAACACAGCCACACTAAATTCAAGCTCAATTTAAACCTCTATTCAGCTGCAATAAAGGATCTAAAAAACCCCGTTCGTTTTTATAGCCTTAAAGACTTAGAAACTTTACCCATAAGCTCTATGACGCTTAAAATCTTGCATTTTTTAAAACAAAAAAATTTATTTGGGGGCTAAACCCTGCCAAATCTAAAATGGCCCTACTTTATCGCAGGCACCACTTCAGGGATCAAATACGCAATCGTGCTAATCACGACTCCCATGATCGCTACAAAAATAAGGGAGTATTTAACGGTGAATTTGAACAAATCGCTCTCTTTCCCGGCTAACCCCACCGCCGCGCAAGCGATAGCGATGCTTTGAGGGCTTATCATCTTGCCCAAAGTGCCACCCACGGTATTAGCCGTTAGGGTTAAAATCTCAGGGAGGTGCAATCGTTGGGCGGTGAGTTGCTGTAAAGAGCCAAATAAAAGATTAGAACTTGTATCGCTCCCGGTTAAAAACACGCCTACCCATCCGATCAAGGGCGAGAAAAAAGTAAAAGCCAAACCCGTATGGGTGAGCGCTAAGGCTAGAGTGGAAGAAATCCCGCTGTAATTAGACACATAGGCAAAGCTTAAGACTAAACCAATGGTGAGAATGGGGTAACGCATTTCTTTTAAAGTCTCGCCAAAAACACTCACTGCATCGCTCACTCGCACCCTTAAAACGAGCATGCTAATAAGAGCAGCTAAAAAAATGGAAGTGCCAACCGTGTTGATTAAGAGAAATTTAAACACCACAGGAAAACTCACGCTTTGATTGGCTTCTACAAAGGGCGGGCTTTTAAAGATGTGGTTGCTGATGTTATTGAATTCAAAATAAAAATTAGAAAAAGCTAACAAGCCGTCTTTTTCAAACAAGGCTTTAAAAAAAGGCTGTATCCATAGCACAATGACTAAAACTAAAATCACAAAAGGAGACCAAGCGACATAGATTTTACAGATATGATGGTTAGTTTTAGTGAATGAAACCGCTTTGCCGTCGCTTCTAAAAATCGTTTTAGGCTGCCAAAATTTCAAAAAGAGCGCTGTCGCAACGAGTGAGACAAGGGCTGAAATAATACCAGGCAATTCTGGCCCTAAATAATTAGAGCTTAAAAATTGCGCGCCAGCGAAAGAAAAAGCCGCGATAAAAACGGCCGGAAAAGTTTCTTTAATCCCTTTAAAGCCATCCATTAAAAACACGATGAAAAACGGCACTAACAAGCTCACAAAAAAGAGGATTTTACCCGTCATGGCTGAAATTAAAATCGCTGGCACCCCTACCGCGCTCGCCATAGCGCTTATAGGGATACCCACCGCGCCAAAGGCTACAGGAGCGGTGTTAGCGATTAGGCACAATCCGGCAGAATATAAGGGGCTTAAGCCTAACCCCACTAAAATCGCTGCTGTTATAGCAATAGGCCCTCCAAAACCGATCGCTCCTTCTAAAAATGAGCCAAAACAAAAGCCAATCAAAATCACTAAAATCCTGTGATCTAAAGTGATGGACTGGACGCTTTCTTTTAAGATTTCAAAATAGCCGGATTTAACGCTGAGTTTGTATAAAAAAATCGCTGCAATAATGATCCAAGCGATCGGCCATAGGCCATAAAGAAAGCCGTAAAGAAAGCTTGAACCCACCATGCTAACAGGCATTTTATACACTAAAACCGCAATAACGGCTGATAAGGCCACGCTCAAAAAGGCCGCTGTATAACCTTTGAGCTTAAAAACCATTAAAGATAAAAAAAATAATAAAATCGGCAATAAGGCTACAAGAGCGCTCAGCCAAATATTACCCAAAGGATCATAAACTTGATGAAATTCTAGCACTAAAAAATCCCTTTTTAAAAATATTCTCTTAGCGCTAGATCTCTTTAAAAAACCCCCTTATTTAGGAATGATGGGGATAATAAAGGGGAAGACATAAGCAATAAGAGTGAAGACAATCCCCATAATGATTGCCAAAGCGACGGAGTATTTTACCGTAAATCTGAACAATTCGCTCTCTTTCCCCACTAACCCCACCGCCGCGCAAGCGATAGCGATGCTTTGAGGGCTTATCATTTTACCCACAACGCCCCCGGAAGTGTTGGCCGCTAAGAAAAGCACTTCAGGCAAGCCAAGCTGTGTGGCGATGAGCATTTGCAAAGAGCCAAATAAAAGATTAGAACTCGTATCGCTTCCGGTTAAAAACACCCCAAGCCAGCCCACCACAGGCGAAAAGAAAGTGAAAACATGCCCAGTATCCGCTAACGCTAAAGCGAGCGTGGCGCTCATACCGCTATAATTAGCCACATACGCAAACGCTAAAACCACGCCAATGGTTAAAATCGGCAAACGCATTTCTTTTAAAGTGGCCCCAAACACCCCTATCGCATCGCTGATTTTCACGCGCAACAAAAACACGCTTAAAAGAGCGGCTAAAAAAATGGAAGTGCCTGTCGTTAAAATCAAAGGGAGTTTGAACACCACAGGAAAATTAGTCACTTCAGTAACAATGGGAACGGTTTTAAAAATCTTTTGACTGATAGAATTAAATTCAAACGCAAAGCTAGAAAACGCCAAAGCCCCGCCTTCTTTAAAAAGCGCTTTAAACCAGGGTTGCGTCCATATAATAATCGTAATCGTGAGCAACACAAAAGGCATCCACGCCACGATCACCTTACAAATATGGTGTTTTTCTGTGCTGATTGTGGGCTCTTTGCCATTGCTGGTGAAAATACGCTTGGGTTGCCAAAATTTTAAAAACAAAGTGGTAGAAATCAATGACACTAAAGCTGAAATAATATCCGGGAGCTGCGGCCCTAGATAATTAGAGCTTAAAAATTGCGCGATAGCGAAACTAAACCCGGTAACAGCCACTGCAGGAAAAGTCTCTCTAATCCCTCTAAAACCATCCATTAAAAACACGATGAAAAAAGGAATACCAATGGAAAAAATGGGTAACACCCTGCCTACCATTTGAGAAATCTCTAATTCAGGGATACCCACCACGCTAGCCATCGCCGTAATAGGAATGCCCACCGCGCCAAAAGCTACAGGAGCGGTGTTAGCAATTAAGCACAACCCAGCAGCGTATAAGGGGTTTAGCCCAAGGCCGACTAAAATCGCCGCTGTGATCGCTACCGGGCCTCCAAACCCGATCGCTCCTTCTAAAAACGAGCCAAAACAAAAGCCAATCAAAATCACTAAAATGCGGTGATCCGGAGTTAGGGTTAAAATGCTTTCTTTTAAAATTTCAAAATACCCGGATTTCACTGAAAGGTTGTAAAGAAAAATCGCAGCGATCACAATCCAAGCGATCGGCCACAAGCCATAAAGAAAGCCATAGAAAAAACTCGCGCTCACCATTTGAGCGGGCATTTTATACACAAATAACGCAATAATGATTGAAAGCAATAAGCTTAAAAACCCAGCGCTATACCCTTTAAGTTTAAAGACAATAAGAGAAATAAAAAAGAGCGCAATAGGCGATAGTGCGACTAAAGCACTCAGCCAAATATGGCCTAATGGGTCATAGACTTGATAAAATTCCATAAATTTTCCTTGAATAATTAAAAGTATTTTTTTATCTTACTTAAAAGAAAAAACTAATTTTAAGTAGCATTTAATATTAAGTCAAATTTAATGGGTTTGTAGTTTATTTTAGTAACAATATTTAAGAGAGTGGGTTTATCAACTTGTGATTACAATCTTACTAATTTTGAGTATTATATTGTGTTTGAAACTCTTAATTTGGAATTTTAAGGAGCATTCTTTGAAAGTCAATTTCTTTGCTACTTGTCTAGGAGCAGCCATATATAGCAACGCATCGCTTAACGCTATCAAATTACTCCGCAAGGAAAATTTAGAAGTGGTTTTTAAAAAAGACCAGACATGTTGTGGCCAGCCAAGCTACAACTCAGGGTATTATGAAGAGACTAAAAAAGTCGTTTTATACAATATCAAACTTTATTCCAATAACGACTACCCTATTATCTTGCCCAGCGGTTCATGCACAGGGATGATGCGGCATGATTATTTGGAATTGTTTGAAGGGCATGCGGAATTTAACATGGTTAAAGATTTTTGCTCTAGGGTGTATGAATTGAGCGAGTTTTTGGATAAAAAATTGCAAGTCAAATACGAAGATAAGGGCGAACCCCTTAAAATCACATGGCATTCTAATTGCCATGCCTTAAGGGTGGCTAAGGTGATTGACTCGGCGAAAAATCTCATCAGACAGCTTAAAAATGTGGAACTCATTGAATTGGAAAAAGAAGAAGAATGCTGCGGGTTTGGGGGGACTTTTTCAGTCAAAGAGCCTGAAATTTCAGCGGTTATGGTCAAAGAAAAGATTAAAGATATAGAAAGCCGTCAGGTGGATGTGATTGTTTCAGCGGATGCTGGGTGTTTGATGAATATCAGCACCGCTATGCAAAAAATGGGTTCTTTGACAAAACCCATGCATTTTTATGACTTTTTAGCCTCAAGGCTTGGGCTTTAACATTAAAGAATTGTTTTAAGGAATAATCATGGAAAAATATCATAGCGACCAAGAATACGAAGAAATCATCACCGACCAATTAGGCGATACGCAATTAAGGGAAAATTTGCGTTCTGCAATGGACACCTTAAGGGCTAATCGTAAGAATCTCCTTAAAAATCGTTACAGCGAGTGGGAAAATTTAAGGGAATTGGGCAAAGAAGTCAAGCTCAAAATTCTATCCAGGCTTGATGAATATTTGGAATTGTTTGAAAAAAACGCCACTCAAAACGGCTTTAAAATCCACTACGCTAAAGACGGCGATGAAGCCAATGAAATCATTTACAACCTCGCCAAAGAAAAGAATATCAAGCGCATTTTAAAACAAAAATCCATGGCGAGCGAAGAAATTGGCTTGAACCATTACTTGAAAGAAAAGGGCATTCAAGCGCAAGAAACGGATTTGGGCGAATTGATTATCCAGCTCATTAATGAACACCCTGTGCATATTGTCGTGCCAGCTATCCATAAAAACCGCAAGCAAATCGGTAAGATTTTTGAAGAAAAACTCAACGCCGCTTATGAAGAAGAGCCTGAAAAGCTCAATGCGATCGCCAGAAAACACATGCGCAAAGAATTTGAAAGCTTTAAAATGGGGATCAGTGGGGTGAATTTCGCTATCGCTAATGAGGGGGCGATCTGGTTAGTGGAAAATGAAGGCAATGGCAGAATGAACACCACCGCATGCGATGTGCATGTCGCAATTTGTGGGATTGAAAAATTAGTAGAAAGCTTTGATGATGCGGCGATTTTAAACAATTTGCTCGCCCCGAGTGCTGTGGGTGTGCCTATCACTTGCTATCAAAACATCATCACAGGCCCTAGAAAAGAGGGCGATTTAGACGGCCCTAAAGAAGCCCACATCATTTTATTAGACAACAACCGCTCCAATATTTTGGCTGATGAAAAGTATTATCGCGCTCTTTCATGCATTCGTTGCGGGACTTGTTTGAACCACTGCCCTGTGTATGATAAAATCGGTGGGCATGCCTATCTTTCTACTTATCCTGGCCCTATAGGCGTGGTGGTATCCCCCCAACTCTTTGGCTTGAATAATTACGGGCATATCCCTAATTTGTGCAGCCTTTGTGGGCGTTGCACTGAAGTATGCCCTGTAGAAATCCCTTTAGCCGAACTCATTAGGGATTTACGAGCCGATAAAGTGGGCGAGGGCAGGGGCGTGGTTAAGGGGGCTAAAAGCACCCAACACAGCGGGATGGAAAAATTCTCTATGAAAATGTTTGCCAAAATGGCAAGCGATGGGGCTAAGTGGCGTTTCCAATTGAAAATGGCTCAATTTTTCTCGCCTTTAGGCAAGCTTTTAGCCCCCATACTGCCTTTAGTCAAAGAGTGGGCGAGCGTTAGGACCTTACCCAATATGGACACAAGCTTGCATGCCAAAGTCCAACACTTAGAAGGGGTGATTTATGAGTAAAGAGCTTATTTTAAAGCGCATTAAAGAAGCCAGAGCCAAGCATGCCATTCAGGGAGCAAACCCTGCTTACAGGAATATCATTAAAGTGGAGTTTGAAGACTTAGTGGAAGAATACAAGCATTTCCAGGTGTTGAATAAAGCTGAAGTCATTGAAAGCGCTAAAGAAAATTTAGAGCAAGCCATTTTAAAGGCTTTAGAAAATTTTCAAAGCAAAAAAGTCTTACACTCTACGGATTTAAATTTGAATTTTGAAGCGTTTAAGGATTTCACTTTACAACCTTATGACAAAGAAATTGAAGCGATGCGTGAAGAGTTGTTTGAGATTGATACGGCTTTATTGCATGGGGTTTGTGGGATTTCAAGCTTGGGCATGATCGGAGCGGTTTCTTCGCATGCAAGCCCACGATTGCTTTCACTCATCACCCTTAATTGCATCATTTTATTGAAAAAAGAATCCATTGTGCGCAATTTAAGCGAAGGCGTGCAAGCTTTAAAAAATCAAGGCCAAAACGGTGCATTGCCCACAAACATGCTCCTTATTGGCGGGCCTAGCCGGACAGCCGATATTGAATTAAAAACCGTTTTTGGGGTGCATGGGCCTCAAAAAGTCGCTGTCATTCTCTACTAAAGGATAAGGATGGAAAAATTAGAAGTGGGGCAATTAGCCCCTGATTTCAGGTTGAAAAACAGCGATGGCGTAGAAATTTCTTTAAAAGATTTGCTCCATAAAAAAGTGGTGCTGTATTTCTACCCTAAAGACAACACCCCCGGATGCACTTTAGAAGCCAAAGACTTTAGCACTTTGTTTAGTGAATTTGAAAAGAAAAACGCTGTTGTCGTAGGCGTAAGCCCTGATAACGCTCAATCGCATCAAAAATTTATCAGCCAATGCTCTTTGAATGTGATTTTGCTCTGCGATGAAGATAAAAAAGCCGCCAATCTTTACAAAGCTTATGGCAAACGCATGCTTTATGGGAAGGAGCATTTGGGGATTATCCGCTCCACTTTCATTATCAACACGCAAGGCGTTTTAGAAAAATGCTTCTACAATGTCAAAGCGAAAGGGCATGCTCAAAAGGTTTTAGAGAGTTTGTAATTTCGCTCTCAAGCCTTTTAATCCTCAAACTCTAAGGCTCTACTCTTTTCAAACATTGGTTGAGTCTTATTTAACAAAAACTTTTATTTTTTACGCTAAAACTCATAAAAAATAGGGTTATTTTGCGACAATAACCCCACAAAAACGCTTTTTAAACACTATTTACTAAAATCAAACCCTTTTAATTTGATGGTAAAAAACGCTTTTTAGCTTTTTTAAATTTTTATTTTTGTTCAGGTTGCCAAATGGTTTTTTCTGAAGGGGTGCTATCGGCTTCGTTTTGTAAGATTTGTTTTTTAGTTTCGTGGCAAGCCACAAACAATAACGCTAAAATTACAGCTAAAAGAGAAATTCTCATTTCAAGCTCCTTTGAATATTAAAATTCTTACGATAATTATAAAGAAAAAGAGTTAAAGATAGATTAATATTTGGCTCTGTTTTCATCAAATGTCGGCACTCAAAACCTTATTTAACCTTATTATCCTTTAATTTTTAAAACTTTATTTTATACAAAACTCATTCTCTTAAGGGGATAACTGGGGTATTTTGAAATAACTCCCCCCCTACAACCCCAACTAAATCCCCCTATAGAACGCATTAGAAGAAACGATCGCTTGACTAAAGCCTCTTATTATTTTGATTTCAATCAAGTGCGTTGTTTTTTAAGCATGTCAGCGATTAAAAAAGCGAGTTCTAGGGCTTGAGTGGCGTTTAGTCTTGGATCGCATTGCGTATAGTAATGGCAGCTCAAACCCTCTTCGGTGATCGCTTGCGAGCCACCAATACATTCTGTAACATTTTCTCCTGTCATTTCCAAATGAACCCCTGAAGCCAAGCTCCCTTCAGCCCTATGGATTTCAAAAAAGCTTTTCACTTCATCTAACACGCTATCAAAAGCCCTTGTTTTAACCCCCAAGTTGGTTTTGACCGTGTTGCCATGCATGGGATCAATGCTCCATAAAATGTGGCGTTTTTCTTTCAACACCCCTTGTAAAAGCTTAGGCAAACGCTCTTTAATGATATTAGAACCCATGCGCACGATCAAATTCAAACGCCCCTTAATGTTGTGCGGGTTTAAGACATCGCACAATTCTAACACTTCGCTCACGCTCGCATTAGGCCCAATTTTCACGCCAATAGGGTTACAAACCCCCCTTAAAAACTCCACATGCGCGCCCTTAGGATCTCTTGTCCTTTCGCCAATCCACAGCATGTGCGCGGAGCAATCATAAAACTGGTTAGTCAAACTATCCTTACGCACCAAAGGCTCTTCATAATGGAGCAGTAACGCTTCGTGGCTGGTGTAAAACTCCACTTCCCTAAGGATAGGCGTTCGCTCTATCTCCACCCCACACGCTCGCATAAACCCTAAAGCTTGCGTGATCCGGTCAGCGATTTGCTGGTATTTCTGTGCGAAATCGTTGTTTTTGACAAAATCCAAATTGAAACGATGCACTTGCTCCAAATCCGCTAACCCGCCTTGGGCAAAGGCTCTGATAAGATTCAAAGTCGCTACGCTTTGATGGTAGGCTTTAAGCATCCTTTCAGGCTTTGGCTCTCTTTCTTTTTTGGAAATCCCATTGATAATATCCCCTCTGTAACTCAACACTTCTTCATCATCCAGTATTTCAGTCGCATTGGAGCGAGGTTTGGCAAATTGCCCAGCAATGCGCCCCACTTTCACGATCGGTATAGAGCCAGCAAAAGTTAAGACAATCGCCATTTGCATCATCACTTTAAACATGTCCCTAATTCGGTTAGCACTAAATTGAGAAAACGACTCCGCGCAATCGCCCCCTTGCAACAAAAACGCCTTATTGTCAATGACTTGGGCTAAACGCTCTTGCAAGTTCCTCGCTTCGCCAGCAAACACTAAGGGAGGGTAGGAGTGCAATTCTTTTTTGACCCTTTCTAATTCTTGTTTATCTTTGTAAGTGGGGTGTTGCTCTATCTTAAAAGAATGCCATGAAGTGGGCGACCAAGTTGTGTTTGACATTTCTATAATCCTTTATTAATCTTTTTTTAAGCGTTATTATAGCTTGTGCGGGTTAAATCGTGGATTTTAGGGAATAAATGCGCGCCCAAAACCACCCCTTAATCTCAAAAAACCCCAATCATAAAAAGCTTTATGCTACAATGAGAACTCTTTAACACGATAAAAGGGCGGTTTAATAGCATGGCACAAGAAAAAGCGGTTCCAAGAGATCCTAAAAAACTCAATGCGTTTGATTTGCGTTGGATGGTGTCCTTATTTGGCACGGCGGTGGGGGCTGGGATTTTATTTTTGCCTATTAGAGCCGGTGGGCATGGGATATGGGCTATTGTGGTGATGAGCGCGATCATCTTCCCTTTGACTTATCTAGGGCATAGGGCTTTGGCTTATTTCATAGGATCTAAAGATCAAGAAGACATTACCATGGTCGTTCGCTCTCATTTTGGCGCTCAATGGGGTTTTCTTATCACTTTGCTTTATTTCTTGGCGATTTATCCTATTTGCTTGGTTTATGGGGTGGGTATCACGAATGTGTTTGATCATTTTTTCACTAACCAGTTGCATTTAGCGCCTTTTCATCGGGGATTATTGGCTGTAGTGTTAGTTTCTTTAATGATGTTGGTGATGGTTTTTAACGCTACGATTGTTACGCGCATTTGTAACGCTTTAGTGTATCCTTTATGCTTGATTTTATTGCTTTTTTCTTTGTATCTTATCCCTTATTGGCAAGGCGCTAATCTTTTTGTGGTGCCGAGTTTCAAAGAATTTGTGTTAGCGATTTGGCTAACCTTACCGGTGCTTGTGTTTTCATTCGACCATAGCCCCATTATTTCAACTTTCACTCAAAACGTGGGAAAAGAATACGGCGCTTTCAAAGAGTATAAACTCAATCAAATTGAATTAGGGACATCGCTGATGCTTTTAGGGTTTGTGATGTTTTTTGTGTTTTCGTGCGTCATGTGCTTGAGTGCTGATGATTTTGTGAAAGCAAGGGAACAAAATATCCCCATTTTAAGCTATTTGGCTAACACTTTAAACAACCCTTTAATCAATTATGCGGGGCCTGTGGTGGCTTTTTTAGCGATTTTTTCATCTTTTTTTGGGCATTATTATGGGGCTAAGGAAGGTTTAGAAGGCATTATCATTCAAAGCTTAAAGTTGAAAAAAGCTTCTAAAACCCTGAGCGTGAGCGTAACGATTTTTTTATGGCTGACTATCACGCTGGTGGCTTATATTAACCCCAATATCTTGGATTTTATTGAAAATTTAGGTGGCCCCATTATCGCGCTCATTCTATTTGTGATGCCCATGATAGCGTTTTATAGCGTTTCTAGTTTGAAGCGTTTTAGAAATTTCAAAGTGGATATTTTTGTGTTTGTCTTTGGGAGCTTGACGGCTTTGAGCGTGTTTTTAGGACTATTTTAATGGCTAGTTTTTCTATTTTATCCATTTTTAAAATCGGCGTTGGGCCTAGCTCTTCACACACCATAGGGCCTATGGAAGCGGGAGCGAGATTTTGCGAGTCGTTAAAAGGCGTTTTAGAGCAGGTTGTGCGCGTTCAAATCACCTTGCATGGCTCATTAGCCTTGACCGGTAAAGGGCATTTGAGCGATGAGGCGGTTTTAATTGGCTTGCATGGTATTTATGCTAACGAATTAGAAGTAACAACCAAAAAAGCCTTATTGCATGAAGCGCTTGAAAACAAAGTTTTAAAACTCGCTAACCAGCATCATATCCCTTTTGATTATGCTAAAGATTTGATTTTTGACAACAAACCTTTAGCCAGACACCAAAACGCTCTCATTCTAAAAGCTTTTAACGCTAAAAATGAGGTTTTAAAAGAAGAGACTTATTATTCTGTTGGTGGAGGGTTTGTCTATACTGAAAAAGAATTAGACAATTTGTCTGAAGAGGGCGGGAATGAAAGCATTGCCTATGATTTTTCAAGCGCTAAAGAGTTGCTAGAATTATGCCAAAAACACCAAAAAAGCATCGCTGAAATCGTGCGTTTGAGAGAAAACGCTCTCAAAAACCACCCTGATGCAACGATGACTAAAATCTATCATGCGATGCTTGAGTGTTATGATAATGGGGCTAATTCTAAAGAAAGGTATCTGCCTGGTTCTTTGAAAGTAACACGATTAGCCCCAAGCATTAAAACGCGCCTAGAAAAGCACCCCACAAGCGGGAAAGACCCCTTAGCGCTGATTGATTACATTTCGCTTTACGCTCGCGCCATTGCTGAAGAAAACGCCAGCGGAGGCAAGGTGGTAACCGCCCCCACTAATGGAGCGTGCGCGGTGGTGCCAAGCGTGCTTTTATACGCTAAAAACCATTTGTTTGAAAATTTATCGCAAAAGGCTATCAATGATTTTTTGCTCACTAGCGCGGCGATTGGCTATCTTTACAAAAAAAACGCTTCCTTGAGCGGCGCAGAAGCGGGGTGTCAGGCTGAAATTGGCGTGGCAAGCTCTATGGCTGCGGGGGGGTTAGCCCATTTGTGCCAAGCGACCACGCAACAGGTTTTGATCGCTAGTGAAATCGCTATGGAGCACCATTTAGGATTGACATGCGATCCGGTGGGGGGCTTGGTGCAAATCCCTTGCATTGAACGCAATGTTTTAGGGGCGATTAAAGCGATCAGCGCTTCTAAATTAGCCTTAGAAGATGAATACAAGCCTAAAGTGAGCCTAGATGAAGTGATTGCTACGATGTATGCGACCGGGAAAGACATGAATGAAAAATACAAAGAGACTTCGTTAGGGGGGTTAGCTAAGACTTTAGAATGCTAAGGGATAGCTCTAATCTTTAGGAGTTTTATTTCCTAAAAAAGGCTTTGTTTTTATCAAATGCAAATAAATCTTATCCAACTTTAATATCCTTCAAAAATTTTTAAACATAGGGTTTTAAAGCGTTATTACATCGTTTTGGATTCCATTTTGTAGTAAAAAGTTTATTCAAGCTCATAAGGGGATAGGAGGCCTTTTGAAATCATTCCCCTAACCCCCCAAAACTCCCCATAACCCTATAAAAGCGCGTCATGAGAAACTATCACTCGCTTTTTGCAAGCTTTTTTTAAATATGAAAAATACTCAAAGGCATCAATTTGATTACCAATACCCCACTAAAATAAAACCAAAAATTTTCACATGCTTTTATGTAAAATGCATTGGAATATCTTAAGGTTATTTTATCATGGCTCTATCCGTCATTATGTTTCAAAGATTTTTGCGTAACAAAAGAGCTAATCATTAAGCGTAAAAAGAGCTGAAAAGTTTAAAAACTTCAAAAAAGCGGTGGTTTTTAAAAGAGATAGTCCTAACCAATAGGACACAGAGCTTAGCGATAGAGAGCTATAAAGCCTAGAAAAGAAGCACTTAAGAGACTTATTTAAAGAAAGCCCCCTACTCAAAAAGGTAAGCTAGCTATTTTTCCTTACTATTTTTCAGACTCACTAGAGCCACTAACTTGCTTTTCAAACTCTTGTTGTAAGGCCTGTTGTTGCTTTTCTTTCTTTGAAAGGCGTCGTTTTTTCTTAGGCTTTTTTTCCTTTTTTGAAGAAGTCTCTGGCTCTTTTGAAGCTGTTTCTTTGAGCGTGTTAGCGTTAGTCATAGGGTCTAGATCTGGGTTAGAAGAATTCTGTGTCTTAGAAGAGCTTATAAATTCAGGGCTATCAGTATGGTTTTGAAGCTCCCCACTGCTCCTCTTTTGGAATGCTGCCTTAGTGTCTTTCTCAGCCTGTTCTTCCATTTTTTTAAGAACGATTGCATCCACTTTTCTAGCCTTTTCTTTTTGGCTCACCCTAACCATGCTGATCAAATATTTGATATACCCATCATACATATCCCCAAACTGCTCATGCAAAGCCCCAAAATCCGAGCCTTTGTAAAGCCAGTTAAACAAAGGGAGTGAAAGCTCTGTCCCTAAATCTTTAAGCACATGCTTATAAAACTTTTCTCTGTCATTCACCACAAAAGAAACCTTACCATCTTTATGCTCATAATAACAGACCTTTTGCTCCACACAGCTTTCCAAACTCCCCTTAAAGAAAGCTCCAAAAGCGGATAAATCGCCCTTACTCATCTTGGTTTCAGAATACTGGTTAAAATTCTTCACGCGCTCTTTTTCCAAATTAACCATACTCTTTAAAACCCTCTTGCGGTCCTTTTTCACATTCCCTGTGGAGCTTTCAGAAAACATAACATTGGGATCAACTGTAGTGTTAATAGTGGCAGAATCCGTCTCTGCTCTCAACAAAAAAGTCGTAGCCGCTAAAAAAAATAAAATCCGTTTCACACCAAACTCCTAATTAAAATATATAACCGCAACAAAAATAGATACCGTTCTTCATAAAAGCTCTCTTTTGAAATCTTTCTATTGATAAAAAACCACCTAGAATTCAAGCTGTTTTAGCCGTCTTAAAATACAGACTTTCAAAGGGTCTTTATTACTGGGTATGATACTATAAATATCCAAAAAATACAAACACTCCAAAAACTTTAACCCTAAAAATTTGAGACGCTCTCTACAGCTAAAGGATTTGAGAGCAACAAAGCCCACCCACCAAGCAAGTAGCCTCTATTTTAAGTGCTCAAACGCTATGACAATTATAACACGAAAACGCCCTAATCCCCACAGCCAAAAGCTAGGGGCTTATGGCGTATTTTTACAAAAATCAAAAAAAGTTAGCACACCTTAAGCGCTAATGCTTATGATGGCTTGGTTTTTTCCCTTTTTTCCCTTTTTTCTCATGATCGTGAAAAGGGCCTTCGCATGCGCAATCATGCAAATCCAACCCCTCTTCACGATACTCTTTCATGGTCATTGTTTTCTTTTTGTTAGCAATCACTTCAAGAATTTCTTTTTTACGCTTGTTGCGATCTTCTTGGCTTAAAGAAGCCAAATTCTTATCCATCGCTTTCTTAAAATTCGCTTTATAATTTTTACGCTCTTCTTCTTTCATCGCTTTTAATCGTTTATTGACTTCTGTGCGAAACTCCGGGACTTCGCTAGGAGCTACTTTCCCTGCTTGCTCTAATAGTTGCTGATTATCCATGCTCTTAAAATCGCTCGCATTCAAAAAAAGCCCCAAAAAAGTCCCTGTAAATAATAAAGAAACCGCTAATTTTTTCATCAAATGCTCCCAATTCAAAAATAAAAGACAGATTCTACCATCTGATTGATTAAAGATAACTTATAGCACTTTAATGGCCAATTGATTTTTAGATTTTATGATCAGCGCTCCATTAAAACAGCTAACCTATATTCCCTATCATTATTTTCAAAAATAATCAATTCATTTTTGATTTTTCAAAGATTTGTTTGTGTGCGGTTGTTGGTAAGTTCAATTGCTTGTAAGGATTGCGATTTCATTTTTGCTGAGTGGCCGTATTGATTAAACAACGGCTTTGATACAAGAAAGTCATAAAAGGCCATAAAGAGCAAAAGCCCTTTTCTATACCCCCCCATAAATTAACCCTAAAACACCTTAAAAGCTTACAATGTAACGCCAATAAAAGGCATAGGGGCGGTGAAAGGTGAATTTATAAGTAACCCCTTCAGGAACATTATCCGCACTAGCGGTATAGTAATTGTTGCGAATGGTTTGGATTTTCAAGCCAATTTCAAAACCTTGGTGTTTAGTGCCTAAGCGGATCCCGCCATTCACTAAGACCTGGAAATTTGATGGGTGGAAACTCCCTCTATATTCTTCAGCTAAGTCCTTAAAATAATAGTTTGTTGGACCCCAAGAGGTACCGCCGATCGCAACGCCAAGAAAAAACCCAAAATGCAAGTTCTCACGATTGAAAATAGCTGGGTTAAACAACACATCTGTGCCAGCCCCATAGCCAAACATGAAACTTTGAGAACCCTTGCGAGCGTCTCTCATGCCATAATCATTATAAGTGTAATACTTATAATAAGAGCTTGCAAAATCAAAGAATCCGTAATAACGCATTCCAAATTGTGGGGCTTTCTTAAAAAAATGCTTATACCCTACAACAAAACCAAAACCATTGATAGCGTATTGTTGGTTGCTTAAGCCCTTATACCCACGAGTCCCTAGAGCGCCATGGGTAAGCCCTCCTGTGGGGTTTGACGCTGTAGGCATGTTAGGCGTGTTAGAGCCATAAGCCCCACTTTGATTACCATTACAATTGCCATGGGAACAATTTTGAGCGGTAGTGCTAAGCATACCTAACTGGTAATCAATCCCTATAAAAGCAGCATTTCTTTCACCTTTTTTGGTAGGGCTAGTCTTAATAGCTTTTTCTTGCTTAGGGGTCTCTGCTGACAACAAGCTCGTCATTGCTAGAGAGATAGCACCTACTATAACAGATTTCTTCATGTATTCCTTCCTTCTACATTTTCTCTACTTGAGTTCTAAATGCTACATTCTACTATAAAATTGCTTTCTTTTTGATTAAATATAGCGAATGAATGAGAATAAATTGAAACAAAAATCAATTTTAGGAACTTTTTAGTAAAAATTCCTAAATCCTCTCACCTTTTTTAGGCTAAAACTAAAACCTAACAGCCAATAGAGATTAAAGATGCTCTTTCACGCTCTCTAACACGCTCTTAAAGGCTTGCATGTCATTCATCGCCATGTCTGCTAAAACCTTGCGGTCTAATTCAATGTTAGCCACTTTTAAGGCATGCATGAAGCGCGAATAGCTTGTTTCATGCATCCTGCAAGCCGCATTGATCCTTACCACCCACAAACTCCTGAACTCTCTTTTCTTTTGTTTGCGATCCCTAAAGGCGTAATACATGCTCCTTTCAAGCTGTTCTTTAGCCTTTCTAAAATGCTTTCTTCTGCCACTATAAAACCCTCTAGCGAGTTTTAAGACTTTTTTATGGCGTCTTCTGCGCACAACGCCTGTTTTAACTCTCATTTCTTTACCTTTCTTTTTAAAATATTTTTAGGTGCGTTTTTAAAACGACTTTCCCTTAAACAAGGGGATTAACTCCACTTTCTAATGAGCATTCTTAAGCCCTGCAAAGCAACGACATGACAGAATGCGCGTTAGTGTGATGCACATGTTTTGGCGCGTTCAAATTGGCTTTGCGCTTAGGGCTTTTTTTAGTCAAAATATGGCTTTTAAAAGCGCTGCCACGCTTGATCAAGTTTTTTTTGACTTTGAAACGCTTAGACGCGCCGCGATTAGTCTTCATTTTTGGCATGATTTTCTCCTTTCATAAGGTTAATACGATTAAAAGGCGGGTTATTTTCTTTGGTTTTCTTTTCGTTTTTGGGGGCTTCTTTAGCCTTAGGCACAAACATCCACGAAACAAAACGCCCCTCGGTTTTTGGCTCTTTTTCAGGGTTGGCTAAATCTTGCATCATCGTTTGGACTCTCAAAAGCACATCAAGCCCGGCTTTTGAATTTTGACTTTCCCTACCCTTTAAAACCACTTTGAATTTGACATGCTTATTGGCTTCAATAAATTCTCTCGCATGCTTGACTTTATAGTTAATATCGTTTTGCGCGATTTGAGTGGAAAGCTTGATCTCTTTGATTTCAATTTGCTTTTGCTTTTTCTTGGCTTCCTTGATTTTCTTTTCATTTTGGTAGCGGAATTTATTATAATCCATCACCTTACACACGGGAGGTTTCGCGTTCGCTGAAATCAAAACCAAATCCAAACCTAAATTTTGAGCGATATTGAGTGCTTCTTTAGAAGAAATAATCCCATACACTTCGCCACTATCGCCCACGCAACGCACTTCTTTAAAATTAATGTCTCCGTTTAACAACACTTCGCTTCTACTCAAAAACTAACCTCTTGCATCTTAGATTCAACCATGTTTAAAAACTCCTTTAAGGGCATTTTATACTGAGCTTGTTTTTCTCTGTCTCTAATGGATAGAATTTCGGTCTCCACCTCTTCATTCCCTAACACTAAAATCATAGGGATTTTTTGTTTTTCGGCTAATCGCACCTTTTTATTCAAGCTGTCGTTTTTATCCAACACTTCTACAAAAATATCGCGCTTTTTTAATTCCTCTTTTAATTTCAAAGCAAAAACATGATGCTCTTCATTAATAGGGATGAGAGCGATTTGAGTGGGCGCGACAAAGAAAGGGAAATTCCCCCCAAAATGTTCGCTCAAAATCGCAATAAACCTTTCAAACGAGCCTAAAATCGCTCTGTGGATCATCACCGGCTGTTCAGCGTGATTATGCTCATTGGTAAAAGCGAGCTTGAAGCGTTCAGGCAAATTCATATCCACCTGAATCGTGCCGCACTGCCATTTACGCTTTAAAGCGTCAGTGATTTTAATGTCAATCTTAGGCCCATAGAAAGCCCCTCCCCCTTCATCAATCTTATAATCAATGCGGTGCTCTTTTAGGGCTTCTTTTAAAGCGTTAGTGGCCTTTTCCCAAACTTCATCATCGCCTATGGATTTAGCCGGCCTTGTGGATAATTCCATTTCATAGCTAAAACCAAACGCTTGCATGATCTTATGCGTAAAATCTAAAATTGCGCTCACTTCACTTTGGATCTGTTCAAAAGAGCAAAAAATATGTGCATCGTCTTGGGTAAATTCCCTAACCCTTAAAAGCCCATGCAACACGCCGCTTTTTTCATGCCGATGCACCACGCCGTATTCATAAAACCTTAAGGGCAAATCTCTATAGCTGTGCAAAGCGCTTTGATAGACTTTAATATGCCCCACGCAATTCATAGGCTTTATGCCGTATTCTTGCTCATCAATCGTGGTGAAATACATGTTTTCTTTATAGTTGTCATAATGCCCGCTGATTTTCCACACATCGCTCTTTAAAATCTCAGGGCCTTTAACCGGCTCATAGCCTCTTAAAAGTAACGCTTGACTCAATAAATCTTCAATGCGCTTCCTAAGCCTTGCCCCTTTAGGTAGCCATAAAGGCAAGCCCGCCCCTATCTCATCATCAAAACTAAAAAGCCCTAGCTCCACGCCCAGCTTTCTGTGATCTCGTTTTTTCGCTTCTTCTATTTGGAAAAGATAGTCTTTTAAGCCCTCTTTGGTGGCAAAAGCGATGCCATAGATTCTAATGAGCATTTCATTGTTCTCATCGCCGCCCAAATAAGCCCCAGCCAATTTAGTGAGCTTGAAATGGTTTAAAAAACGGGTGTTTGGGAGGTGAGGCCCCTTACACAAATCTTCAAACTCGCCTTGTTTATACACGCCAAACGCATCGCCACTGATTTTACTCATCACCGCATGCTTTAATTCATCGCCCTTAAAACGCTCCAAGGCTTGCTCTCTAGTTAAAGTCTCTTTAGTGATAGCGAGCTTTAACTTCGCAAACTCTTTCATTTTCGCTTCAATTTTAGGCAAATCCTCTTCGCTGATTTTTGAAGAAGTCTTAAAATCGTAATAAAACCCCTCTTCTACCACAGGGCCTACAAAAAATTTCGCGTCCGGATAAAGGGCTTTCAAGCTTTGCGCAAGCAAATGCGCGCATGAATGCCTAATCACTTCTAAAGCCAAAGGCGAATCATCAAAAAATATCGGCTCGCTCCCTTTTAACGCTTTGATCCCATCGCTCAGCCCTAAGACTTTTGCGCTCTCTAAATCTATTATTTGCTCGTCTTTATAAACAGCAATCAGTTCCGCACTCATTCTTTAAAACTTATGTTTCCTTTCTTTAAACCTTAAAATTCAGCAATCTTTTGAGCCAAACCCGCATTGCACTTGCGAATCCACTTTCTCAGCTTTAGGGTCGCTCATAGGCTTTAAACACGCTTGTAAAAACACCATACAAAGCAAATTCAACAATAACCGCCTATACAAAACTACCCTTTCTATTCAAAAATACCTAACTAACCGCTCATTATACAATAAAATCATAAACCAAAAAGAATACGCCCCTTATTAGAAAGCTTAGAATACAAACTAGCTCAAACTAAAGCTCTATCATGCTATCATTATTATATTTTATGTTTTAAGAGACTTAATGATCATTTTAAGGGAGTTTTGTGCGATATATCAAGTTTTTCAAAGAGTTGAACAATAAGAATGTGAATCTAGTTGGGGGCAAGAACGCTAGCATTGGTGAAATGTTTCAAGAATTAGTGCCAATTGGTATTAAAGTGCCTGATGGCTTTGCGATCACGAGCGAAGCGTATTGGTATCTTTTAGAGCAAGGGGGGGCTAAGCAAAAAATCATAGAGCTTTTAGAAAATGTTGATGCCACCGAAATTGATGTGTTAAAAATCCGCTCCAAACAAATCAGAGAGCTTATTTTTGGCACGCCTTTTCCTAGCGATTTAAGAGATGAGATTTTTCAAGCTTATGAGATTTTAAGCCAGCAATACCACATGAAAGAAGCCGATGTGGCTGTAAGGAGTTCCGCTACTGCAGAAGATTTGCCGGACGCTTCTTTTGCCGGGCAGCAAGACACTTATTTAAACATTAAGGGTAAAACCGAATTGATCCACTATATCAAATCCTGTTTGGCGTCGCTTTTTACCGATAGAGCGATTAGTTATAGAGCGAGTCGTGGGTTTGATCATTTAAAAGTCGCCTTGAGTGTGGGGGTGCAAAAAATGGTGCGAGCGGATAAAGGCAGCGCGGGCGTGATGTTTTCTATTGACACCGAAACCGGTTTTAAAGACGCGGTGTTTATCACTTCAGCGTGGGGGTTAGGCGAAAATGTGGTGGGCGGCACGATAAACCCTGATGAATTTTATGTGTTTAAGCCCACTTTAGAGCAAAACAAACGCCCCATTATCAAACGCCAACTCGGCAATAAAACGCAAAAAATGGTCTATGCCCCAAGAGGTAGCGAACACCCTACCAGAAACATTAAAACCACCAAAAAAGAATGGCAGTCCTTTTCATTGAGCGATGAAGACGTGCTGATTTTAGCCAAATACGCCATTGAAATTGAAAAACACTACTCTAAAGAAGCCAAACAATACCGCCCCATGGATATAGAATGGGCTAAAGATGGCGATAGCGGGGAAATCTTTATCGTTCAAGCGCGCCCAGAAACCGTTCAAAGCCAAAAAAGTAAAGAAGAAAGTCAAGTCTTTGAAAAATTCAAATTCAAAAACCCTAACGAAAAGAAAGAGATTATCTTGCAAGGCAGAGCGATTGGGAGTAAGATCGGCTCAGGAAAAGTGCGCATCATCAATGATTTGGAGCACATGAATTCTTTTAAAGAGGGCGAAATTTTAGTTACAGACAATACCGATCCAGATTGGGAGCCTTGCATGAAAAAAGCGAGCGCGGTTATCACCAATCGTGGAGGGCGCACTTGCCATGCTGCTATTGTGGCTAGAGAAATTGGCGTGCCAGCTATTGTTGGGGTAAGCGGGGCGACTGATAGCCTTTATACCGGCATGGAAATCACGGTTTCTTGCGCTGAGGGCGAAGAGGGCTATGTGTATGCAGGCATTTATGAGCATGAAATTGAAAGGGTGGAGCTTTCTAACATGCAAGAAACTCAAACAAAAATTTACATCAATATTGGAAACCCTGAAAAAGCTTTTGGCTTTTCTCAGCTCCCTAATCACGGCGTAGGGCTAGCCAGGATGGAAATGATTATTTTAAATCAAATCAAAGCCCACCCCTTAGCTTTAGTGGATTTGCACCACAAAAAAAGCGTGAAAGAAAAAAATGAAATTGAAAACCTTATGGCAGGCTATGCTAACCCTAAAGATTTTTTTGTGAAAAAAATCGCTGAAGGCATTGGCATGATCAGTGCGGCATTTTACCCTAAACCTGTGATTGTAAGGACTAGCGATTTCAAATCCAATGAATACATGCGCATGCTTGGCGGCTCTAGCTATGAACCTAATGAAGAAAACCCCATGCTTGGCTATAGGGGGGCTAGTCGGTATTATTCAGAAAGCTATAACGAAGCGTTTTCATGGGAGTGTGAAGCCTTAGCGTTAGTGAGGGAAGAAATGGGCTTAACGAACATGAAAGTGATGATCCCTTTTTTGCGCACCATTGAAGAGGGTAAAAAAGTCCTAGAAATCTTAAGAAAAAACAATTTAGAATCCGGTAAAAACGGGCTTGAAATTTATATCATGTGTGAATTGCCGGTGAATGTCATTTTGGCTGATGATTTCTTAAGCTTGTTTGATGGCTTTTCTATTGGATCAAACGATTTAACCCAGCTCACTTTAGGCGTGGATAGAGACAGCGAATTGGTCAGCCATGTCTTTGATGAAAGGAATGAAGCGATGCTAAAAATGTTTAAAAAAGCGATTGAAGCTTGTAAAAGGCACAACAAATATTGCGGGATTTGCGGGCAAGCCCCAAGCGATTACCCTGAAGTAACAGAGTTTTTAGTCAAAGAAGGCATCACTTCCATTTCTTTAAACCCTGATAGCGTGATCCCCACTTGGAACGCCGTAGCCAAGTTAGAAAAAGAACTGAAAGACCATAGCTTAACTGTGCGTTGATAATGAATGGGTTGATCTAACTTGAGTGGGTTTCTCGTATTAGTTTCCATGATATAATTTTGAAAAGTGGGATTGTTTTTTGAAAAAAGGTTGGTAATAGAATCAGTAAAAACAGGAAAAACAAATAAAGTTGGCAAAAACACAGAGACAGCTGACACAAAGGCAAATAAAGAGGCTCATTTTAAACAAGCGAGCGCCATTACAAATACGCTCAGATCAATTGGTGGGTTTTTTACAAAGATTATGAAGAGAGTTAGAGAACTTGTAAAAAAACACCCCAAGAAAAGCAATGTGGCATTAGTAGTATTGACCCATGTTGCATGCAGGAAAGCGAAAGAATTAGACGATAAAGTCCAAGATAAATCCAAACAAGCTGAAAAAGAAAGTCAAATCAATTGGTGGAAATATTCAGGATTAACAATAGCGGCAAGTTTATTATTAGCCGCTTGTAGCGCTGGTGATACTGATAAACAGATAGAGTTAGAACAAGAAAAACAAAAGACAGAACAAGAACAACAGAAAACAGAACAAGAAAGACAAAAAGCAAATAGGAGTGGGATAGAGTTAGAACAAGAAAGACAGAAAACAGAACAAGAAAGACAGAAGACAAATAAGAGTGAGATAGAACTCGCTAATAGTCAAATAAAAGTAGAACAAGAAAAACAAAAAGCAAATAAGAGTGAGATAGAGTTAGAACAGCAAAAACAAAAGACAATTAATACACAAAGAGATTTGATTAAAGAACAGAAAGATTTCATTAAAGAAACAGAACAAAATTGCCAAGAAAAACATGGCCAATTGTTTATTAAAAAAGCAAGAATTAAGACCGGTGTTACTACTGGTATTGCTATAGAAGTAGAAGCTGAATGCAAAACCCCTAAACCTGCAAAAACCAATCAAACCCCTATCCAGCCAAAACACCTTCCAAACTCTAAACAACCCCGCTCTCAAAGAGGATCAAAAGCGCAAGAGCTTATAGCTTATTTGCAAAAAGAGCTGGAATCTCTGCCCTATTCACAAAAAGCTATCGCTAAACAAGTGGATTTTTATAAACCAAGTTCTATCGCTTATTTAGAATTAGATCCTAGAGATTTTAATATTACAGGAGAATATAATTATTTAGCTAGTTCTAAGCTTCTTAATCTTCTAATGCTAACTTTTTAAAAACTATTTCATGCATTCTACTATAAATTTTTAAAAATTTGTTTTTTTATAAATCGGAAAAATTTTTCTTTACAATTTTATTATTAATAGGGGAGAGAGATATTTATATAATTGCAATTACTATATTATATATATCTTTTTATTCTTTTTTTATAAATAGGCTCCTTATTATTGATTTTTTATAAATTACATTCTTTTTAATTTCTATTAAAAAAATTAATATTAAGAGGACTTTTATGAAAAAATCAAATGACAATAACGCACTCGCTAGAAGTCAAAGGGAGTTGTTTGTAGGGATTAGGGATTTTATTGTTTTTAAATTTAAGCGTATGGTTGTTTTTAATGGGGTAAGGGATTTTACAAAAATG
This sequence comes from Helicobacter pylori, assembly GCF_014496485.1. GTDB lineage: Bacteria > Campylobacterota > Campylobacteria > Campylobacterales > Helicobacteraceae > Helicobacter > Helicobacter pylori_DD. Next base: position 104,900 of record NZ_JACTAX010000002.1, read on the forward strand.
AGATTTTTGTCAATAGAATTAGAAAAATGCGAAAATATTAAAGATTTGGAAAAATTATGTCATACAATTTATAATCAAGGCACAAAGCATATTTTGATGATGCGTGTATTGTTTTTATTTTTTGACTATTTTTGCAAGCATTTGAAAGTTAAGCGATTGAGACTACTCAATGAAGAAATGCTTGTGAATTTTTTATTTGAGTTAGCTAAACAAAGAAAGATTAATTCAATGGCAAAATATGTGATGTATATTAGGCAATTTTTTGATTACTTGGATAGGACTAAACATTATGAATTTTATTTTAGTCTTAAAAATATAGCCTTTGCTAAACACAAAGATAATTTGCCTAAACATCTAAATTCAAAAGATTTAAAATCTTTTATATATACTCTTATAAACTATAAAACTAGAAGCAGTTATGAAAAGAGAAATAAGTGTATTTTGCTCTTAATTATTTTGGGTGGTTTGAGAAAATCTGAGGTTTTTAATTTAGAATTGAGAAATATTGTTTTAGAAAAAGAGCATTATATCTTGCTTATAAAAGGCAAAAACAATAAAGAGCGAAAAGCGTTCATTAAACGAGAAATGCTAGAAAAATCTTTAGATGAGTGGTTGGGTGATAGCAAACGATTGAGTAGTTTTAATGGGCGTTTTGTATTTAAGAAGTCTCTGTCTCACTATACTCAAAAGCATTGTTCAATCAGTAATTTTGTGTTGAATATTTTTATGTTGAGTGGTATTGAAAATTTTAAACAATATGGTACAGGATTGCACTTATTTAGGCATAGTTTTGCCACTTTAGTCTATGCTGAGAGTAGGGATATTGTTTTGACTTCAAGAGCATTAGGGCATCAGTCCTTAAGCTCCACAAAAATCTACATTCACACCGCACAAGAATATAATAAACAAGTAGCAAGCATTTTTGATAATTTATTGAGTGAGTAAAAAGATGATTAATTCCTCATTCAAAAGTTCTTTAAAGGGTTGTTTTTTGATGTTTTTTGTAGCTTATCTCGTTGCTTTAGAACCAACATTAACAAAACCAACCGAAGTTCTTATATTTTCAGGCTGAGAGGCTCTGTTTTTGATGTTATTTACAGCATTGCCTATTGCACCTTCTGTTTTTACAAGAAAATTGCCAGTTCCTACAGAAGCGCCTTTAACGCCACCGCTTACTGCACTACCTACATTACTAGCAAAGCTTAAAAAACTTTGCGATCCAGCTTTTAAGAAGTTAGCTAAATCAACCGAACCACCTTGTGTTCCAAAAATGGTATTGATAATATTTGGAATATTGCTAATTAAAGCTGAAGTAATTGCTGAAATGATAATAATGCCGATAGTTTCTATGATATTTTGAGTAGGTTTAAATAATTCTAACCCAATAGAGTTTAGCATGGCAAATAAAAACACAAGAGGCGCATAAAAGGTTAGAGAAAAGACTTTTTTAATGTAAGAAAAGAAAAATCCTTGAGTTTGTTTAAAAAATAAACAAGGCGTCATAAAGATAAAGCATAGCAAATAAAAAGTTTTTTCTATAAAAATAATACAAATAAGATAAATTGTTTTAAATATAAGTAGGATTTGAAAAAACACAATAGCCACAAAAGATAGAGACTGCATAATGAAAACAAATGGTTTGCTAAAACCTGCATTATTTTCTCTAAAGCTTTCATAAAAAGCAAAAAGTTGCTTGGTTTGATTTTTAATAATTCCTTGTATATTCCCATTAAAACTTATAAAACTTTGATTTGTTTTATTTTGGGATTGATTTGATTGTTGTTGAGCTTTTTTGTAAAAAGTTTTTGTTGTTTCTTCAATGGCGTTATTGAGAATGACTGCAGGCGTTTCTACAAAAAACTCTACATATGAATGGAATTTTTTAGGACTATTCAAAGCAAAGTGCATTAAGGATAGAAGAGCAAGAAAAAAAGCAAATTGCGTGAAAGTTTTGATTTCAAAAAATTCATTATTTTTGTATTTTTTTACAGAATATGCAAAAATAAGTATTGTCCCTATAGAAACCATAGCAGGTGCGATTGTTTTTGCAATATTGTTGTATTTGTCTTTAAATTCATTGGTGAAATTTTGAAATACGCCTATAATACTACTATAAAGCCCATCAGTAGCCACATTGAGATTATCAGCTGGTATGAAATAAGAAATAATACCAATAGCAAGAGAAATACCACCCCAAACCAAATAAGGCATTATTCATCCCATCCTTGTGTAATATTGTTTTTCATTTGTTGAAACTTTTCTGTTGCTATATTCCCACCTTGTGTCATCATAAAAGATTTTTCAACATCAGGCAATTGTGAAGTGGGTAGTCCAAATTTATTTAAATTTGCTCTAAAAGCTTGACTTGTTTTTTTATTTATTTCTAAAAACTCTTTTTTAACGCTTTCAGGAGGGTTTAAAAATGATGGCATAATGATATTTTGTTGTTTATAATAAGTGTCTGAATAGGCACTTGCCATAAGAGACAGGGTTTGATTCATAAAGTTTAGGTTATTAGCAATATTAAGTAGAATTTGCGTGTTTAACATTTCAAATTTTTGTTTAAAGTCTGCATAGACTTTTGCTTTAGTTTCTTGATTGGTTGCTCCTTTAAGCCTTTCTATATACGAACTATTGTCTTTCTCAAAAGTGTTTATCAGTCGTTCAATTTCAAGTGTATTACTAAAACAATAATCCTTACCATCAATATTTTGTTTAGAGCAATACCCTTCTTTCGCATAGATTCTTCTTGTGTGAGTTGGGGTAAATTTTTAGCAAACTTTTCTGCTTCTTCATAATAGCGTTTAGCATAAGTGTATTGTATCTTAAGCGTCTTTTTAGGCTTAATGATCTCATAATCAAAAAGCTCATCGCTTTCAAAATCTTTACTATAACTTTTTTCTAACGCCATTTTATTGTAATTTTATTCTCCCAAAAACTTTCGCTTGTTTTAATTTTCTTAGCCCTTATTCTAACATTATTATCCCCCCTTTTCAAAGTGCAGGATAACACTTCAATTCCGTAAAAATTGAAGTCAATTTGACCTTACAGGTGGCTAAAACACGCACTTTTAAGATATTCTTAAATCAAACTTAATCAAAAAAACTTATTTTAAAACTTTCAATATGTGTGCGATTTTTTGATTGATGGGCAAAGACTCAATGCAAATAGCGCTAAAGGTTATGACAAGTTGCGCTAAAATGAAAACAAGTTACGCTAACTATCTTTTATTAAAAAGGAGTTCAATATGTCAAATATTATTACAGATTACTCGCAATACAATGAAAAGCAACTGCACAATTTCTTAAACTCCATTGAAAAACAATTGCTTAAGGCAGAAGGGGATAAAAATAAGGCGATAAAAAAAATCCAAGAGTGTGAATTGCAAGAACAAATGATCAGACAGGTTTTAGCCCAAAAACATTCTCAAGAAAAAGAACCCACGCAAAGCCTGTTAAATACGATCGCTTCAAAAGATGACCCAGAATGCGATGTTTCGTTTGGAGACTTCAATGATTTTTTGCAAATAGCAAAACAAGAAAGAGAAAGGCATAATGCTTAAAGTCAGAACTAAGAAAGATTTTCTTAAAGACTTTAATAAGCATATCTTGTCTGGACGTATTACAGAAAGCGATGTTACAAGCATTGTTGATTGCCTAAAAAAACAAAAACCACTCCAACAAAAATATTGCGACCACGCTTTGAGTGGTAATCTTAAAGGGCTGAGAGAATGCCATGTCAAGCCAAACTTGTTATTGATTTATGAAATCAAAAAACAAGAAAACGAACTTGTTTTATTGCGTCTAGACACTCATAGCGAGCTATTTAAAAAGTGATCCACACAACCATCTGTGCTAATTTTTAATTCAAATCGTGCTAACTTTAAAATAAAACATGCTAATTTCTAAAAATAAGCTATGCTAAGCCACAATACAAAAACGTTAATCTTTATTTTTTAAATCTTACTTATGCAAGTTTGCACTATAAATCAGCGTATTCCTTTTAATAACAAGGATAAAAAGTTGTAGAAAGCGATTTTCAAAAAGCAATTAAAAAACACTCATGCAAACTTTTTTAATTCATCAAACACTTCTTCATTGGGTTTGACTTCCCAGTTAATACGAGAGAGTAATTCTTTGTTTTTGAAATAATAATTCGCTTTTAATTTTAAGGGTTTAGCCTTATGGCCGCTTACTAAAATGATCACTTCATCTTTATCAATATTCATGATGTCTTGTGTGCTCAATAAATCCCACGCCTCTTTTCCTATACTAGAAGTCCCACCCATAATAAGCTGTCCTTTTTCTGTAGAATGGCTTCGTGTTTTTCTAGTCATCTTACCAATTTCTTCGCTCACTTGTTTAGCGTATTCTAAATCATCCATCTTGAAAATTACTTTGTAAGCCACGGTGCTATTAACAATTCTTGCATCTTCTCTACCATAATATTTTTCAATAAGAGCGTTGGATTGCGTAATAAAAATTAAAACCACACCATAGCTCCTGCTCAATGCGGGCATTTCTAATAAAAAAGGCAATTTACCAAAACGCACAAATTCATCTAAAAAGAGATAAACCCTTTCTTCAAATTTCTTACTCTCTTTCAATAGAAGATTTTTAGCAATACTTTCCAAAAGGATACGGATAAGCGGTGCGAGCGTGTCAATATCTGTTTGAGCGATCTTAATGTAGAGTGAAATATTGTCAGCCCTTAAATCCTCGTATTCAATAACTTGATAGCTTGTAAAGACTTGCATAAAACGGCTATAAATTGATTTAATGCTCGCAAACTCTTTGTCATTTGCTTTAGCCCATTTGTTCGCTTCGTTTCTAATAATAGGATCTAACATGCCCTCTTTCATTATAACATTGCCTTGATCGTCTTTTTCTAAATGATTCACAGAGCCATCATAATTTTTAGGATTTTCTGGGTCAGTATAGACTTGTTCGGCTACTTGTTTATACCATAGCAATTCCACATTGACATTAGGTTTCATTTTTTTAACGCCATTTTCTACTTTAGCCATATAACGCCCATTCTCTTTAACAAAACCATTATCGCTACTTTGACATTCATATAATTCAGTATAAAATCGGCTTTGTGGATTGATTAAGGGGACATAATTTTTTATAGGAGCGCTTGCAATTTCAAAAAAGGTGCTAGTGTTATGCACGCACAAATCATAAAGAGCGTAAAAGACAAATAAATTTTTAGCTTGCTGTGTCCAATGAGGGTCTTTATTTGCCCCATCTTCAGCAAAAATAGTATTACCCACTTCATCTACAAGCCTTCGCTTTCTGTTAAAATCTAATTTTTCTACGATGCGTTTGTCAAACGGATTGAATTTAAGCGTGTTATCATTTCCTAAGGGATTAAATACAAAAATTTTATTTTTTAAAACTTGTTGTCTGTAACCAGCCGTTAAATCAAACAACTCCCCTTTAATATCTAATACCACACAAGAGCTAGGCACATTTAAAAGATTAGGCACAGCCACAGCTGCGGTTTTACCACTTCCAGGAGGAGCGATGATTAAAGTAGAAAGCGGAGCATCATAATAAGTAGGCTTAAGCGAATTCACTCCTTTATATAGCCCCACACAAAAACCTTTGTTAAAATTTAAGGTCATAGGATAACTTTTAGAAGAACCTAGCGTAAAGACATCTTTGCAAGCCTTAGGAAGCATTTTAGTGTAATAATCTTTTTGAATGCTATTAAGCTTATGGAATAAATTGCTAGTTTTATCTTTGAATTTATCTTTTAATGTTTTTGACTTTTCTCTCATTTAAAATAATCCTTTTAGATATTTCATAAATGGCGTTAGTTTTACACTTAAAAATCCCCTAAATACAAAGATTAAGACACAAATCACTACTAAAAAGGATAAGATCGTAAAGAAAACCTTAGGTCTTTTCTTGGCAAATTGATAAACTTCATAAAATATACACCCTATAAAAACAAGCAATAGCGTAAAGCTAGAGACAACAAGCATTAGAGGTAAAATCAAAATTAAGAACAAGCCTTTAAAAATATTAAAAATATTGTATTCGTATTTAATAATATCTTTCATTTCAGCCCAAACTGCCTTGCCATGACTATCCATATTGCGCCCATTAAAAAATAAGTAGGCTGTCAAAAATAGCGGTAGTAACGCACAAAAAAATGAAAAATAAATCTCAAATTTAAAATGGGAAAAATTATGTAGATTAAGAATGGCGAAAAGAAAATTTAAAAATACGCTCTAAAGCTCAAGCTAAAATGCTTAAAATGAGGAATTTAAAACCATACCCACAAGCCCACCTTTCAACCTCTCAAAGCCTTTTGTTCGTTCAAAAAATATTTGCTGATATTAATAAAGAAATAAAAGCAGTTGCTAATACCGAGAAAAAAGTAGAAAAAGCGGGTTATGGTTATAGTAAAAGGGTGTAGGCATAAGAAAATAAGAACACCATAAAATCGTTTTTAGCTTATTTATGGTATTTTAAAAACTCTATGTTACCCAATTAGAACAGAGCCTTTTTAAAAGCTTAAGCTCACTAAAGTAAGGTAAAACTATGGGTTACAAATGGAGATTAAAACGCGCAATAAAACTCCAAAGAGCCGACTTTTTTAATCGTAATTTGCTTATGGTTTAACAAAGTTTCTAAATGCTTAAAGGCGTTAGGATCTAGTATTAAGGGGGCTTCTTCTGCGCTTAAAGGGCGCCTGGAAATCAAAGCGAGCAATTCGTCTATACCGCAAGAAATCAATTTTTTGGCTTGAGTAATGGATCGTTTAGGCAAACTCACGCAAAGCCCTTCAAAAAACAAAGAACATTTCAATAATTCATCTTCGCTCAATTTTGGGGCTTTAAAGCTTGAGGGCCTGTCTATGGTGCTTAAATCCACTCTGGCTATATTGATTTGTTTTAAAAAGGCAGCGATGAGCTTTAAATTATTCGCGCTATCATTCACGCCCTTAATTAACAGCACTTCAGCCACCAGTTGCCCTTGATAGATTTGAGAAAAGCGCAAAATCCCCTCTAAAATCTTGTTAATGTCTTTAGAATAGGGCTTATCCACTCTTTCAAAGGCTTTCAAATCAATAGCGTCTAAAGAAAATTTAACGATGTCAAATTCCTTTAAGGCTTGCTGGACTTTTGGCTCATAAAAGAGCGAGCCGTTGCTTAAAATCAAAGTTTTAACGCCCTTTAAAAAAGGCTTGATGCTTTGGATAAGCTCTAATAAATGAGGGTATAGCGTGGGTTCGCCATTAGCGGTAATGGTTAAAACATCAATGGGGGTGGTGAGGTTGTTTAAGGCGTTTTGAATGGCGTTAATCAAGGTTTCCACTTTGATCACTTCTCCCATGTACTCAATGGGCTTGGCTTTACCCAACTCGCAATAAATGCAATTGTAATTGCATTGTTTTTTAGAGGGCGATAAATCCACGCCCAAAGACTTCCCAAAACGCCTGGATAAAACAGGCCCAAAAACGACAGGCGGATTTTCTTTAGCCATTATTTTCCTCTAAAAACACGCGCTCTTTGCATTGGATGCATTCATGCGCCTTTTTTTTGCGATAGATTCTTTCACTCATCAAATAATGGCATTTCTCGCAACGCTTGTTAATGGGCTTATGGTTGGATAAAAAATTGCATTTAGGGTAATTGTTGCAGCCATAAAACGAGCCTTTCTTACTCCTTTTTAAGGCAATATCCCCTCCGCATTCTGGGCATTTCACGCCTTCTATTGTTTCTTTGGCGTTAGGGGTGTTTTTTAACGATTTGGTGTTTTTGCATTCAGGGTAGTTGTTGCAAGCCAAAAACGCCCCGTTTCTGCTGAATTTTTGCACCATTTCCCCTCCGCATTTTTCGCACAATTCTTGCTCGGCTTCATTATTAGCGGTTTCAGTTTGTTTGATGTATTTGCATTTAGGGTAATTGTTGCAAGCGATAAACTCCCCATAACGGCTATTCTTTTTGACTAATTCCCCCCCGCATTTAGGGCATGATTGGCCGGTTTTTTCATGCACTTTTTGAGAGATGATATTCTTTTTCCCAGATTCAATTTTATCCATAAAGGGGTAGTAAAAATCCTTTAAGACTTGCTGGTAGTCGGCTTTATTTTGAGCGATATTGTCAAGTTCTTCTTCTAAAGAAGCGCTGAATTTGGAATCCACAATCTCTTCAAAATGCTTTTCTAAAATTTCTATCACTTTAAAAGCGCTCTCTAAAGCGCTGATCTGCTTTTTTTCTACCTTGATGTAGTCTCTGTTTTGCAAAAGTGCAATCGTTGGGGCGTAGGTGCTGGGCCTGCCTATGCCTAAACTTTCTAAAACTTTAATCAAACTCGCTTCTGAATAACGTGCTGGAGGTTCTGTAACATGGGCATTGCTCTCTAGTTTTTCTAATTTAATGGGGTCATTTTCTTTCAAATTGGGGAGTAATTTGTCCTTATCGTCATTGCCTAAAATTTTATAATAGCCATCAAAAAGGAGTTTTCTCCCACTCGCTTTAAACTCGCCTTTTTCGCAAGCCACAACCACGCTCTGGCTTTCAAAAAGAGTGTCTTGCATTTGAGAAGCTAAGAAGCGTTTGTAAATTAAAGTATAGAGCTTTAATTCTTCAGGCTTAAGGTAGTCTTTTAAAGCGTTTGGCTCTAAAATAATAGAAGTGGGCCTGATCGCTTCATGGGCTTCTTGGGCGTTTTTATTCTTGCTGGAATAGACTTTGGCTTTAGGGGGTAAGTAGTCTTTGCCATAGTCTTTTAAAATCTTAGCTCTCGCTTCTTCTAAAGCCTCTTTAGCGATATTCAAGCTATCGGTCCTCATGTAAGTGATCACGCCCATAACGCCTTGCGGGGTGGCTACGCCTTCATATAATTTTTGAGCGATACTCATGGTTTTTGTGGGCGAAAAGCCTAAAAGACTGGAAGCGCTTTGCTGTAAAGTAGAAGTCATGAAAGGGGGCGGTGTGGGGGATTTTTTAGATTTTTTAACGATACTGGAAATAGTGTAGCTTTCTTTTTCCAATTCGTTTTTAATCTCTTGAGCTTTTTTTTCATCAATGAGTTCTTGGGCTTTGAGTTTGTTGCCCTTATAGCTGATGAGTTGCGCTTCTAAATGCGGCTCAAAGTAAGCGTCTAGCGTGAAGTAGGTTAAAGGCTTAAAGGCTTTGATTTCCCTTTCTCTATCAATCACAAGCTTTAAAGCCGCGCTTTGCACCCGCCCAGCGCTCAAACCTTTAGTGATTTTAGATGAAATCAACGAGCTGAGCTTGAAACCCACGATCCGATCTAAAAAACGCCTGGCTTGTTGGGCATTGACCTTAGACATGTCAATTTGTCGTGGGGTTTTTAGGGCGTTTAAAATCGCATTTTGCGTGATCTCATGAAAAACAATCCTAGGATAGCTCTCCAATTTCCCCCCAATCAAACATGCCACATGATAGCCTATCGCTTCCCCCTCTCTGTCTTCATCGGTAGCGATATAAGTAATAGATGCCTTTTTAGAAAGCTCTATGATCTGTTTGACAAGCTCTTTATGGTCTTTATCCACGACATAATTAGGAGTGAAGCCGGTTTCATCAATCTTAATGCCTAAAGCGAATTTGGACAAATCCCTAACATGCCCTTTAGAGGCGATGACTTCGTAATTTTTATCCAAAAAATTTTTAATGGTTTTGGCTTTTGCGGGGGATTCTACGATAATAAGGTGCTTCATTGAACGCCTTTAATAAAATGTTTATACCTATTAATGAATGATTGTAGCATAGAATTTTGACTAAACGCCCTATTGAACCATAAAAACTATAGCGGCACTAAAAATCAAAGAGTTGGAACACCCTTTGCTTGACTAAAATCAAATATCTATGCAAAGGATGCAAACATGAGTTTTAGGATAAATACCAATATCGCCGCTTTAACTTCTCATGCGGTAGGGGTTCAAAACAACAGAGACCTTTCAAGCTCGCTTGAAAAGTTAAGCTCAGGGCTTAGGATCAATAAAGCCGCTGATGATTCTAGTGGGATGGCGATCGCTGATAGCTTAAGGAGTCAAAGCGCGAATTTGGGTCAAGCGATCCGCAACGCTAATGACGCTATTGGTATGGTTCAAACCGCAGATAAAGCGATGGATGAGCAAATCAAAATCTTAGACACCATTAAAACCAAAGCCGTTCAAGCCGCTCAAGACGGGCAAACTTTAGAAAGCCGAAGAGCGCTCCAAAGCGATATTCAAAGGTTGTTAGAAGAATTGGACAATATCGCTAACACCACAAGCTTTAACGGCCAACAAATGCTTTCAGGAAGTTTTTCTAACAAAGAATTTCAAATTGGCGCGTATTCTAACACCACGGTTAAAGCGTCTATTGGCTCAACGAGCTCAGATAAGATTGGGCATGTGCGCATGGAAACCTCTTCTTTTAGCGGTGCAGGCATGCTCGCTAGCGCAGCGGCACAAAACTTGACTGAAGTGGGATTGAATTTCAAACAAGTCAATGGCGTGAACGATTATAAGATTGAAACCGTGCGCATTTCTACGAGCGCTGGCACTGGGATCGGAGCGTTAAGCGAAATCATCAATCGTTTTTCTAACACTTTAGGCGTTAGGGCGTCTTATAATGTCATGGCCACCGGCGGCACTCCCGTGCAATCAGGAACCGTGAGAGAGCTCACCATTAATGGCGTAGAAATTGGGACCGTGAATGATGTGCATAAAAACGACGCTGACGGGAGGTTGACTAACGCCATTAACTCCGTCAAAGATCGCACCGGCGTAGAAGCGAGCTTGGACATTCAAGGGCGCATTAATTTGCACTCCATTGACGGGCGCGCGATTTCTGTGCATGCAGCGAGCGCGAGCGGTCAGGTTTTTGGGGGAGGGAATTTTGCAGGAATTTCTGGGACACAGCATGCGGTGATTGGGCGCTTAACCTTGACGAGAACCGACGCCAGAGATATCATTGTGAGCGGTGTGAATTTTAGCCATGTGGGCTTTCATTCCGCTCAAGGGGTGGCGGAATACACCGTGAATTTGAGAGCGGTTAGGGGCATTTTTGATGCGAATGTGGCTTCAGCAGCTGGAGCGAACGCTAATGGCGCGCAAGCGGAGACCAATTCTCAAGGTATAGGGGCTGGGGTAACAAGCCTTAAAGGGGCGATGATTGTGATGGATATGGCAGATTCTGCACGCACGCAATTAGACAAGATCCGCTCGGATATGGGTTCGGTGCAAATGGAATTGGTTACCACCATTAATAATATTTCTGTAACCCAAGTGAATGTTAAAGCGGCTGAATCTCAAATCAGAGACGTGGATTTTGCTGAAGAGAGCGCGAACTTTTCTAAATACAATATTTTGGCGCAAAGCGGGAGTTTTGCTATGGCGCAAGCGAATGCGGTGCAACAGAATGTCTTAAGGCTTTTACAATAACAGCCCTTAATTTAAGGGGGCGTTAGCCCTTTTTATAAGTTATTTTTATAAGTTAAAATAATGGATATTTATCAAAAAAACTTACAAGCTCTTTTCAAAAAAGACCCCCTTTTGTTCGCAAAGCTCAAAGCCATTAAAGAAAACAAAAAATACGAAGTGTTTTTAGGGAATGATAGCGCGAATTTCAACCTCTTAGATAAAGAAACAAACACCCCCTTATTTGAAAAAAGCCCGCTAGATTCAAGCTTAGAGCTATACAAAAATAGCGAAATTTACATGCTTTATCCTTATTTGTATTATTTTGGCTTGGGTAATGGGGTGTTTTATCGCTTGCTTTTAGGCAATGGCAATTTAAAACGCTTGGTGGTCATTGAGCCTGAAATAGAAATTATTTTCATTGTGCTGAATCTTTTGGATTTTTCCACTGAGATTTTAGAAAATCGTTTGATTTTATTGCATGCAAGTTTTTGCAATTACAACATGATCGCTTCATTGTTTGATATGGATAAAAAGTCTCGTTTATATGCAAGAATGTATGATTTAAAACTTTTTAACGCTTATTATGAACGATACTCCCATCAAATGATAGAAATCAACCAGCATTTCACGCGCGCTTTAGAGCATGGCGCTATTAGCGTGGGCAATGACGCTAAAGACGCGCTTATAGGCATCAAACAGCATGCCGCTAATCTGCCTGAAGTCATCAAAAGCCCTAGTTTGGTGGATTTTGTGAACGCTTTAAAAAACAGAAACACCGCTATCATTGTCTCAACCGGGCCCAGTTTGAACAAGCAACTCCCCCTTTTAAAAGAAATCGCTCCTTACGCAACGCTTTTTTGCATAGACGCTTCTTTCCCTATTTTGGCTAAAGCCGGTATCAAGCCTGATATTGTGCTGTCTTTAGAAAGAGTGGATTTGACGGCGAAATTCTATGAAGAAACCCCCTTAGATTTTCAAGAAGGCGTTATTTTTGCTCTGACCTCCATTGTGCATAAACGATTGATTCAAGCGATTAAAAAGGGGGTTAAGCAATTCAGTTTCCGCCCCTTTGGTTACACCAACCTTTTTGATTTGCACCAGTATGGTTATGTGGGCATAGGCATGAGTGCAGCGAACATGGCGTATGAATTAGTGGTGCATTCTCGTTTCAAAAGATGCGTGTTTATCGGGCAAGATTTGAGCTTTTCACAAAGCGGTAACAGCCACGCTAGTGGGGCGATTTATGGCGATAGGGAGATCAAGCCTAAAAAAGATAAAGACAAGATTTTTATAGAAAAATACGGAGGTAATGGAGAAGTAGAGACCACTTTAGTGTGGAAACTTTTCTTAGAATTTTTTGAAAAAGATATTTTCAACACGCCCTATAAATTAGAAGTCATTAACGCTACTGAAGGGGGGGCTAGGATTAAAGGGACTAAAGAAATGCCCTTTAAAGAAGTGTGCGAAAGAATAGATAAATCCAAGCCAAAGCCTCCTATCAATCTTATTTATCCCACCCGATCAGAGCAAGATAAAAATTTAAAGATTGCCAAGCAAAAATGCGAAGAAATCATCAAATACGCCAATGAGAAAAAAACGCAAGTTGAAGAAACGTTTTTAAAGGTGGCAGAGTTTTTAGAAAAAGTGGAAAAGCTTCATGAAGAAAAAAAATTAGAAGAATTGGATTTTAAAGCATTAGAAAATTTGAGCGCTGAAATTGACAACGTTAAAGAGCTTTTTGATAACAAGCAATTCAATTCGTATTTTATGGATGCGATACAATCTTACATTTTCCACCAGGAATTGCATATCGCTGAAATCGTGTGTAAAAAAACGAGTAACGAAGACGAATTAAGGGCTAAGCAATTAGAATACATTTATGCGCACAAATACTGGCTTTTTAGTTTAGCGGGTGGGATGGATTGCGTGATAGAAGCGATCAAAATGGCTTTGAAAGAATGGTAAACCCCTTTTTAAGCGTATGTGTCTAGGTTGGAATAAATTTCAGGGGTATTTCCGCCATCAGCAAGGCTCTTCTCAACTTGGGATTTATCTTTAATCTCGCCGTCGTTATTGATAGCGTTTAAAGCTTGTAACCGGTCAAAATCAGGGGCGTTTTGCGTATTATTTTGGCTGAAACCATCTTGAATGCTGCTTTGTTGTAAATCCTGCTCCACTTGATTCCTATCTTTTATGGTTGCGTCATTATTGATATTGTTTAAGGTTTGGAGCTGTGTGAAATTGGGAGTGTAATGGGTGTTGATGGTCATGTTTTATCCTTTTTAGCTTTTTACACGCTCAATCGTGGATCATCATTATAGCAATAATCCATTAAATCGCCCAATCGTAAAACCTTGCATGAGTTTTCAATCAAATCAAAAACTTCCATGAGTTTAGAAAGCTCCCTATGGTAGGCAAAAATCCCGCACCCCTTAATGAAAACAAAATATTTCTTACTCTCTTGCAGTTGGCGTAAAATTTCTGTATCCGCTCTTTCTTGCCAGCTGTCATAGTCTTTGGGGTTAAAAATGGCGATTTCCTCACCCAAAGAACGATACCCTAAATAATCCCTAGGGAGCAATCGGTTGTGGCGCAAGGAATACGCTAGGCTATAAGGAGGGCGCGCGTAAGCGATGAATTTAGCGTCCAAAAACTCCCGATACACGCTCGCATGAATGGGCGAATCCAGGCTCGCTTCTTTCCAGCGGTAATCTATCTTGTCATGCAAGACCAGTAAGGTGTTTTCATTCAATTGATCAAAAACAGCGTTTCTTTTGTTGATCACAAACTGGTTAGCGCCAATGCGCGCTGAAATAGAGCCTTGATAAAGCCCAAAAAAACCCTTTCTAAACATGGATAATGAAATGCTTTGGAGCGAATGAATCAGATTGCTGTCAATGCCTCTTGTGTGTGTGTTCATGTTTAGCATGATAACAAGTTTTTTTAACAAAAGGTATTAGTTGCCCAATAGATCTAAATTAAATTAATTCTATAAAAAATCCTAATTTAATTCTAGTAAATAAATTTAGTGATACAGACTAAACTTTAAAGAAAAATCAGGTAATTTTTATCACTTTTTCAAAACAAGTGATAGATTATTAACTTTTTGCGCTATAATGCGAGAGTTCTTTCATCAAGAATGGTGATTGACGAGATTTTTCAAATAATGATGTTAAGAAGAATTAAAGTAGGTTCTGATTTGAATAAAAAAGAGAGTTTGTTAGATGCGTTTGTTAAAACCTATCTGCAGATTTTAGAACCCATTAGCTCTAAACGCTTGAAAGAGTTGGCAAACTTGAAAATATCTTGTGCGACGATCAGGAATTATTTTCAAATCCTTTCTAAAGAAGGCATGCTCCATCAAGCCCATTCTAGCGGCGCTAGATTGCCTACTTTTAAGGCGTTTGAAAACTATTGGCACAAGTCGTTGCACTTTGAAGTTTTAAAGGTGAATGAAAAACGCTTAAAAAGCGCGAGTGAAAATTTTGGGCTTTTTACGCTGTTAAAAAAACCCAGTTTGGAGCGTTTAGAAAGAGTCATTGAGTGCGAAAAACGCTTTTTGATTTTGGATTTTTTGGCGTTTTCTTGCGCGCTGAGTTACAGCGTTAAAATGGAGAAGTTTTTATTAGAGCTTGTGGGCAGGAGCGTTAAAGAAGTGCGCTTAATCGCTGCTTCTGTCAATGCGTTGAGTTTAGCCAAGCAATTAGAGCGTTTGGAGTATTCCAACACACAAATCACACGCTTTAATCTGATGGGGTTAAAAACGCTTTTAAACAGCCCTTTATTTTTTGACATTTTAGAGGGTAAGGTTTTGGAGCGTTTCAAAAAAGGGTTGCATTTTATAGAGCCTGATTGCATGCTGGTAATACGCCCCATAGAATTTCAAAACAAACGAATGCAACTACTTTGCGTGGGGAAATTGGAATGCGATTATGAAGGGTTTTTTCAAACGATTTCTAAGGAGGAATAATGAAAGATGAACACAACCAAGAACACGATTTAAGCCCAAAAGAGCCAGAATCTTATCAAAAGGCTTGCGCTTGCAAAGAACAACAAGGTGAAGAAATGCAAGAAGCACACGAAAAAGAAGGCGAGATCAAGGAAGATTTTGAGCTTAAATATAAAGAAATGCACGAAAAATACTTGAGAGTGCATGCGGATTTTGAAAACGTGAAAAAGCGCTTAGAAAGAGACAAGAGCATGGCGTTAGAGTATGCGTATGAAAAAATCGCATTGGATCTATTGCCGGTGATTGATGCGCTTCTTGGGGCTCATAAGAGCGCTGCAGAAGAAAATAAAGAGAGCGCTTTAACCAAAGGCTTGGAGCTTACGATGGAAAAGTTGCATGAAGTTTTGGCAAGGCATGGCATTGAGGGGATTGAATGCTTAGAAGAATTCGATCCCAATTTCCACAATGCGATCATGCAAGTCAAAAGCGAAGAAAAAGAAAACGGGAAAATCGTGCAAGTTTTGCAACAGGGCTATAAGTATAAGGGTAGGGTTTTGAGGCCGGCAATGGTGAGCATTGCTAAAAACGATTAAAACATTTATTTTAATAAGAAAGGATAACGCATGGGAAAAGTTATTGGAATTGATTTAGGGACAACCAACTCCGCAATGGCGGTTTATGAAGGCAATGAAGCAAAGATTATTGCGAATAAAGAGGGTAAAAACACCACTCCTTCTATTGTAGCCTTTACGGATAAGGGCGAGATTTTAGTGGGCGAGAGCGCCAAAAGACAAGCGGTAACCAACCCAGAAAAAACCATTTATTCTATTAAAAGAGTCATGGGTTTGATGTTTAATGAAGATAAGGCTAAAGAAGCTGAAAAACGCTTGCCTTATAAAATTGTGGATAGGAATGGGGCTTGCGCGATTGAGATTTCGGGTAAAATTTATACCCCTCAAGAGATTTCAGCCAAAATTTTAATGAAGCTCAAAGAAGACGCTGAAAGTTATTTGGGCGAGAGCGTTACTGAAGCGGTGATCACGGTTCCAGCTTATTTTAACGACAGCCAACGAAAAGCGACTAAAGAAGCTGGCACGATTGCAGGGCTTAATGTTTTAAGGATCATCAATGAGCCTACCAGTGCGGCGTTAGCTTACGGCTTGGATAAAAAAGAGAGCGAAAAAATCATGGTTTATGATTTGGGTGGGGGGACTTTTGATGTTACCGTGTTAGAAACAGGCGATAATGTCGTGGAAGTTTTAGCCACAGGGGGCGATGCGTTTTTAGGGGGCGATGATTTTGACAATCGTGTGATTGATTTCTTAGCGGCTGAGTTTAAAAGCGAAACGGGCATTGAAATTAAAAACGATGTGATGGCGTTGCAACGCCTGAAAGAAGCGGCTGAAAACGCTAAAAAAGAACTGAGCTCTGCGATGGAGACTGAAATCAATTTGCCCTTTATCACAGCGGACGCTACCGGGCCTAAACACTTGGTTAAAAAACTCACTAGGGCTAAATTTGAAAGCTTGACAGAAGATCTCATGGAAGAAACGATTTCTAAGATTGAAAGCGTGATCAAAGATGCGGGGCTAACCAAAAATGAGATTTCAGAAGTGGTGATGGTGGGCGGCTCCACTCGTATCCCTAAAGTCCAAGAAAGGGTGAAAGCGTTTATTAATAAAGAGTTAAATAAAAGCGTCAATCCTGATGAAGTCGTAGCGGTGGGAGCGAGCATTCAAGGGGGCGTGTTAAAAGGCGATGTGAAAGATGTGCTTTTATTAGACGTTACGCCTTTAAGCCTTGGGATTGAAACTTTAGGGGGCGTGATGACTAAAGTGATTGATAGAGGCACGACTATTCCTGCGAAAAAATCTCAAGTGTTCTCAACCGCTGAAGACAACCAGCCCGCTGTGTCTATCATGGTTTTACAAGGCGAAAGGGAATTGGCAAGGGATAATAAATCTTTGGGTAAATTTGATTTGCAAGGCATCGCGCCAGCTCCAAGAGGCGTGCCGCAAATTGAAGTAACCTTTGATATTGACGCTAATGGGATTTTAACCGTGTCAGCGCAAGATAAAAATACCGGCAAAAGCCAAGAGATTAAAATTTCTGGCTCTAGCGGGTTGTCTGATAGCGAGATTGAAAAAATGGTTAAAGACGCTGAATTGCACAAAGAAGAAGACGCCAGGAAAAAAGAAGTGATTGAAGCGAGAAACCATGCTGATAGTTTGGCGCACCAAACCCAAAAGAGCCTTGATGAACATAAGGCGAATTTGAACGAAAACGACGCTAATGAGATCCAAAACGCCATTAACGCCCTTAAAGATTGCATCAAAAACGACAACGCCACTAAAGCGGAGCTTGAAGACAAAACCAAAGCGTTAGCGCAAGCGGCTCAAAAATTAGGCGAAGCCATGGCGAATAAAAACAACGCCGAGCAGCCCAAGAAAAAAGACGATGATGTGATTGATGCGGAAGTGGAGTAAAATTTAGGCGCATTGAAAAACTTCTTTCAAGCGAGCGGTTTTAATCAAAACCCACTTGCTTTTTCATTATGCATCAATGGGATACCGATTACAAAATCTAAAGACACTCAAAGCGTTTTTTAATCCAAACATCAAAGAGCTTGATTTTAACCAAACGATAGCTTTTCAAGACTTAGTTTAAAAAGCGTTGGTGGGATTTTAGGAAAATCCCTTATGAGGGAGTTCTTTTTGGTATGGGGTTGTTTCATCAAGTTATTTCTTAATGGCTTGCGCTAGATGGCTCTAATTCAAAATACGCAGTAGGGATTTGATTGAATTCATTAACAAGGCGTAAAAAATAGTCGGTAATGTTTTCAAGATCGGATTCTAAATCGTCATAGCTCTCTTGATATTCGTCTCCATTAGGTTTAACGATCTTATGATACGCTTGGCATTTTTGACACTCTTTTTCCCCATCTTGCTCTATGGATCGACCTATGCAAAGATCAATTTTTTCTAAATCGTTGCGCCAATAGTAACTAAGCCAAATATAAAAACCTTTTTTGGGGGTTGGTTTCTCACCATTGACAAACCCTTCCCCTAAAATATCCTGACGGCAAAAGGCGATGGATGGCTCATGGGATAAACGCCCATGGCTGCCAGGACTGATTTTGCACGCATAACCCCATGGCGCTAAAAACTTGTTCAGCTCTCTTTGGTATCTTTGGGGTTTTGCCTGTTTGTCTCCTTTCTTGTGCTTTGGCGTCAATTGACGCTACAAACTCTCTTAACAAGTCTTGGAACGCTTTTCTTTGCTCTTCATTCCATTCTATCGTTTCCATTGAAAGCTCCTTGATCGATCTTAATAAGCTCAAATTTTATCCCAAATTTTACTCCATTTAATGAGTTTAGGCATAATCGCTGGAATTGAGTTATTTTTATTTTTATTATTAGGAGGAATCATGATCCTTACCGCAATGCAAGACGCCATAGGCCGCACCCCCATTTTTAAATTCACCAGAAAGGATTACCCCATTCCATTAAAGTCCGTCATTTACGCCAAACTAGAGCATCTAAACCCGGGAGGGAGTGTTAAAGACCGCTTAGGCCAATACCTTATAGAATCAGCGTTTAGAACGCACAAAATCACTTCCACAACGACCATCATTGAGCCTACCGCAGGCAATACCGGCATCGCTCTAGCTTTAGTGGCAATCAAGCACCATCTCAAAACCATCTTTGTTGTCCCGGAAAAATTCAGCGTAGAAAAACAACAAATCATGAGAGCTTTGGGGGCTACAGTAATCAACACGCCTACTAGCGAGGGGATTTCTGGCGCCATTAAAAAGAGTAAAGAATTAGCCGAAAGTATCCCTGATAGCTATTTGCCCTTGCAATTTGAAAACCCTGATAATCCCGCAGCCTACTACCACACCCTAGCTCCTGAGATCGTCCAAAAATTAGGCACAAACCTTACGAGCTTTGTAGCCGGGATAGGGAGCGGAGGCACTTTTGCGGGCATGGCTAAGTATTTGAAAGAACGCATCCCTAACATTCGCTTGATTGGCGTGGAGCCGGAGGGTTCTATTTTGAATGGGGGAGAGCCTGGACCTCATGAGATTGAGGGCATTGGCGTGGAGTTTATCCCTCCTTTTTTTGCAAACTTGGATATTGATCGTTTTGAAACGATCTCAGATGAAGAGGGTTTTAGCTATACTAGGAAATTAGCTAAGAAAAACGGCTTATTAGTGGGGAGCTCTAGTGGGGCAGCTTTTGCAGCAGCCTTAAAAGAGGTGCAACGCCTCCCTGAAGGCAGCCAGGTTTTAACTATTTTCCCGGACATGGCCGATCGTTATCTTTCTAAAGGTATTTATTTATAAATTCATCAAAAGGAAAAACCATGCGCATGCAAACCAAATTAATCCATGGGGGTATTAGTGAGGACGCGACAACGGGGGCGGTGAGCGTGCCTATTTATCAAACTTCCACCTACCGCCAAGACGCCATAGGCCGCCACAAGGGCTATGAATATTCTCGCTCAGGCAACCCCACGCGCTTTGCTTTAGAAGAACTCATCGCCGATTTAGAAGGGGGGGTCAAGGGGTTTGCTTTTGCCTCTGGTTTAGCCGGGATCCACGCCGTTTTTTCTCTCTTGCAATCAGGCGATCATGTGTTATTGGGCGATGATGTTTATGGGGGGACTTTCCGCTTGTTTAATAAAGTGCTTGTCAAAAACGGGCTTTCTTGCACCATTATAGACACTAGCGATATATCCCAAATCAAAAAGGCTATCAAGCAAAACACCAAAGCCCTTTATTTAGAAACCCCTAGTAACCCCTTGCTTAAAATCACCGATTTAAAGCAATGCGCTAGTGTCGCTAAAGATCATAATTTGCTCACTATCGTGGATAACACTTTTGCCACCCCCTATTGCCAAAACCCGCTTCTTTTAGGGGCGGACATTGTGGTGCATAGCGGCACAAAATACTTAGGCGGGCATAGCGATGTGGTTGCTGGGCTTGTAACCACCAATAATGAAGTACTAGCCCAAGAGATCGCTTTTTTCCAAAACGCTATCGGTGGGGTTTTAGGCCCTCAAGACAGCTGGCTGTTGCAAAGAGGGATTAAAACGCTAGCATTACGCATGGAGGCCCATCAAAAAAACGCTCTTTGCGTGGCTGAATTTTTAGAAAAACACCCTAAAGTAGAAAGGGTTTATTACCCGGGCCTTCCCACTCACCCTAATTACGAGCTAGCCAAAAAACAGATGCGTGGCTTTAGCGGGATGCTCTCTTTCACTCTTAAAAATGACAGCGAAGCGGTTGCTTTTGTAGAAAGCCTTAAACTATTCATTTTAGGCGAGAGTTTGGGCGGGGTGGAAAGTTTGGTGGGGGTTCCGGCGTTTATGACCCATGCGTGTATCCCTAAAGAACAACGAGAAGCTGCCGGGATTAGAGATGGCTTGGTGCGCTTGTCTGTGGGGATTGAGCATGAACAGGATTTGTTAGAAGATTTAGAGCAAGCATTCGCTAAAATAGGCTAAAGTTTCATTACAATTTATGAATGAAGGAGTTAAAAACATGAAAATGAATGTAGAGAGTTTCAATTTGGATCACACCAAAGTCAAAGCCCCTTATGTGCGCATCGCTGATCGCAAAAAAGGTGCTAATGGGGATGTGATTGTCAAATACGATGTGCGCTTTAAGCAGCCCAACCAAGATCACATGGACATGCCAAGCCTACACTCTTTAGAGCATTTAGTCGCTGAAATTATCCGCAACCATGCCAATTATGTCGTGGATTGGTCGCCTATGGGTTGCCAAACGGGATTTTATCTCACGGTGTTAAACCATGACAATTACACAGAGATTTTAGAGGTTTTAGAAAAGACGATGCAAGATGTGTTAAAGGCTAAAGAAGTGCCTGCCAGCAATGAAAAGCAATGCGGTTGGGCGGCTAACCACACTTTAGAGGGTGCCAAGAATTTAGCGCGCGCTTTTTTAGACAAACGCGCTGAGTGGTCTGAAGTGGGGGTTTGATGAATGGGGGGAATGATTTTACTCCCCTGTCCCCTTACCAATCTTACCCATAGGCGTTAAATTCTAGTAAAAACCATCACATCAGCGTTAGTTTCATGTAAAAATAGTGTTATGAAGATTTTTTTATGGAAGGATTTCAATGAAAAAATTAATTTTAGCCGTATTTTTCACGCTGGCGCTTTCAATATCTGCAAAAGAAGTCAAAATCGTGTTTTTGGAAACTTCAGACATTCATGGGCGGCTTTTTTCGTATGATTATGCGATTGGCGAGCAAAAACCCAATAACGGTTTGACAAGGATTGCGACTTTAATCAAAAAGCAAAGGGCTGAGAATAAAAATGTGGTTTTGATTGACAGCGGGGATTTGTTGCAAGGCAATAGCGCGGAGTTGTTTAATAATGAGCCTATCCACCCATTAGTTCGAGCCGAAAACGATTTGAAATTTGATGTTCGTGTGCTTGGGAATCACGAGTTTAATTTCAGCAAAGATTTTTTAGAGAAAAACATTAAGGGGTTTAATGGCGGTGTCGTGAATGCGAATATTATCAAAATTGCGGACAATAAGCCGTTTGTGAAGCCTTATATGATTAAAAAAATTGATGGCGTGAGGGTGGCGGTTGTGGGGTTTTTGGTGCCGCATGTCCCAACTTGGGAGGCTTCTACGCCTGAACATTTTGCAGGATTGAAATTTTTGGACGCTGAAGAAGCGTTAAAAAAGACCTTGAAAGAGTTAAAAGGGAAGTATGATATTTTGATTGGCACTTTTCATTTGGGGCGAGAAGATGAGAAAGGTGGCGATGGGATACCGGATCTAGCGAAAAAATTCCCGCAATTTGACATCATTTTTGCAGGGCATGAGCATGCGGTTTATAACACTAAAATAGGAAAGGTGCATACCATTGAGCCTGGAGCGTATGGGGCTTATCTGGCAAAAGGCGTGGTGGTGTTTGACACTAATACGAAGAAAAAAATCGTAACGACTGAAAATTTACCCACAAAAGATGCGCCAGAAGACGAAGAATTGGCGAAAAAATATGAATATGTGGATAAAAAATCAAAAGAATACGCTAATGAAGTGGTCGGCGAAGTGACAAAAACCTTTATTGACAGGCCTGATTTTATCACAGGGGAAGAAAAAATCACCACGATGCCCACCGCCGCCTTGCAAGAAACACCGGTGATAGAATTGATCAATAAAGTGCAAAAATATTACGCCAAAGCCGATGTTTCAGCGGCAGCTTTATTCAATTTTGGGGCGAATTTGAAAAAAGGGCCTTTCAAAAGAAAAGATGTCGCTTATATTTACAAGTTCGCTAATACGCTCATTGGAGTGCGTATAACGGGTGAAAACCTGTTGAAATACATGGAATGGTCATATAAATTTTACAACCAGTTGCAACCGGGGGATTTGACGATCAGTTTTAATGAAAACATTCGCGGCTATAACTTTGATATGTTTTCTGGCGTGAAATACCAGGTTGATGTTACCAAACCCGCCGGACAAAGAATCATTAATCCCACAATCAACAACAAACCCATTGACCCCAAAGCAATCTATAAATTAGCGATCAACAATTACCGATTCGGGACATTATCCACGACTTTAAAATTGGTTACAGACGCTGATAGGTATTATGATTCTTACGATGAACTGCAAGATAACGGGCAAATACGGGATTTGATCGTCAAATACATCACAGAAGAAAAAGGTGGGAAGGTAACCCCTGAACTGGAACATAACTGGGAAATCATCAACTACGATTTTAAAAACCCGTTGTTGGAAAGATTGGCAGAAAAATTAAAAGAGGGGAGCATCAAAATCCCCACTTCAAAAGACGGGAGGACTTTGAATGTCAAATCCATTAAGGAAAGTGAAGTTGAATAAGATTTTTTATTTTTATTATTTATTCTTTAAGCCTAACTTAAAAAGGAATGTTCTATAATCCTAGATTGTTGGCTTTTCACTTTGTTAGCGGTTTTCAAACAACCGGATTTTTAATCTTGTTTTGCGCCACTCATTTTTCGGGGGGGGGTGCATTTAGAAGCTGAACTCTAAAATTAGGGTTTGACTTAAAAATGATTGATAGGAGATAAATGATGTTTGCTTCAGTATTTGCTTCGCTAGGGACTCGTATTATGTTTGTCGTGCTAGCCGCTCTTTTAGGTTTAGGGGGGCTTTTTATTGGTTTTGTAAAGGTTATACAAAAAGATGTGTTAGCGCAACTCATGGAGCATTTAGAAACCGGGCAATACAAAAAGCGTGAAAAAACGCTCGCTTACATGACAAAAATTCTTGAACAGGGCATTCATGAGTATTACAAAAATTTTGACAATGCTACTGCAAGAAAAATGGCACTGGATTATTTCAAACGCATCAACGACGATAAGGGCATGATTTATATGGTGGTGGTGGATAAAAACGGGGTAGTGCTGTTTGATCCAGTCAATCCTAAAACCGTAGGCCAATCAGGGCTTGACGCTCAGAGCGTTGATGGGGTGTATTATGTTAGGGGGTATTTGGAAGCGGCTAAAAAAGGGGGAGGCTACACTTATTATAAAATGCCTAAATACGATGGAGGCGTGCCGGAGAAAAAATTCGCCTACTCGCATTATGATGAGGTGTCTCAAATGGTGATCGCAGCGACTTCTTATTACACTGACATTAACACCGAAAATCAAGCGATTAAAGAAGGCGTGAATAAGGTTTTTAATGAAAACACCGCAAAATTATTCCTTTGGATACTGACAGCGACGATAGCGTTAGTGGTTTTGACGCTCATATACGCTAAATTGAGGATCGTGAAACGCATTGATGAACTGGTCCTTAAAATCAACGCTTTTAGCCATGGGGATAAGGATTTGAGGGCCAAAATTGATCTAGGTGATCGCAACGATGAAATCTCGCAAGTGGGCCGTGGGGTCAATTTGTTTGTGGAAAACGCCCGCTTGATTATGGAAGAGATTAAAGGGATTTCCACTTCCAATAAAACTTCAATGGATAAATTAGTCCAAATCGCACAAGAAACCCAAAAGAGCATGAAAGATTCCTCAACCACCCTAAATTCCGTAAAAAACAAAGCCACGGATGTAGCGAGTATGATGAATGCTTCCATAGAGCAATCTCAAGGGTTAAGGAAGCGCTTGATTGAAACGCAAGGGCTTGTCAAAGAGAGCAAGGATGCGATTGGGGATTTATTTTCTCAAATCATAGAGAGCGCGCACACTGAAGAAGAACTCTCTAGCAAAGTGGAGCAGCTAAGCCGTAACGCTGATGATGTCAAATCCATTTTGGATATTATCAATGATATTGCCGATCAAACCAATCTTTTAGCCCTAAACGCTGCTATTGAAGCCGCAAGGGCTGGCGAGCATGGCAGAGGCTTTGCGGTGGTGGCTGATGAAGTTAGGAATTTAGCCGGGCGCACTCAAAAGTCTTTAGCCGAAATCAATTCCACTATCATGGTGATTGTCCAAGAAATCAATGATGTGAGTTCGCAAATGAATCTCAATTCGCAAAAAATGGAGCGCTTGAGCGATATGAGTAAAAGCGTGCAAGAAACTTACGAAAAAATGAGTTCTAATTTAAGCTCAGTCGTGCAAGACAGCAATCAAAGCATGGACGATTACGCTAAATCCGGACGCCAAATTGAAGCTATGGTAAGCGATTTTGCAGGAGTGGAAAAAGTGGCTTCTAAAACTTTAGCGGATTCTTCAGATATTTTAAATATCGCTACGCATGTGAGTGGAACGACCATGAATTTAGACAAACAAGTGAATTTGTTTAAAACTTAATTAGGGGGAGTTTATCAAAAAAGGGTTGGATTGTTAAAAGTTTCTGTGATCACGGCGTGTTTTAATAGCGAAAAAACCATTGAAGACACCATTCTTTCCGTGCTTCATCAAACTTATAAAAACATTGAATACATCATTATAGATGGGGCTAGCGCAGATAGCACTTTAGAAATCATTCAAAAATATAAAGATAGAATCGCTTGCGTGGTGAGTGAAAAAGATAAGGGCATTTATGACGCTATGAATAAGGGCATAAAGCGCTCTAGTGGGGATATTATCGCTTTATTGAATAGCGATGATTTTTACAAAGATGAGTTTGTAATAGAAAAAGTGGTGCATGAGTTTGAAAACAAAAATTGCGATAGCGTGTATGCGGATCTGGTGTTTGTCAAACCGGATCGTTTAGAAAAAGTGGTGCGTTATTATGAAAGCGGGGAGTTTAACCCTAAAACCTTGCTTTATGGCGTGGTGCCAGCCCACCCTACGCTTTTTGTCAAAAAAGCCATTTATGAACGCTACGGCTTATACAAAACCGATTATAAGATTTCAGCGGATTTTGAGATGATCATCCGCTTGTTTGTGGTGCAAAAAATAAGCTTTTCTTATTTGAAAGAAGTGTTAGTGGTGATGCGCACCGGTGGGGTTAGCACGAGCGGGTTTAAAAGCCTTTTATTAAGGAATAAAGAAAACATAAGAGCATGCCAAGAAAACGGCATTCAAGCGAATGTTTTTTCCATGCTTTTAAAATACCCTAGGAAAATCATGGGCTTATTTAAAAGGGGATCTAAAGGGGGATTAAAACGAAACGATTAAAGAAAGATTAGCGTTAAATCGTGGTTTGAATCTTTCTTGATGGTTGTTGTAGGTGTAAAAAACATTCCTCACTAAGGGTATTTCAATCCCTAATTGCAGGGACAAATAGCCGATAAAATCCACGATAAAACCAAAACGAAAAGGGGCTTGGAAAAAGGTTTTTTTGGTTCTTGGGATAATCGTTGTGATAGCACCTGGTTTAATCGTATCCACTAACAACACCCCTTGTTCTAAAGCGATACCCAAATAACTCCTAAAACGATAAATATTTTTATCTACAAAAATCCAAGAAAAATCTAACGCACCCCCATAATTTTGCACCATTAAGGTTTGAGGCTGAGAGAGGGAAACGGAATGGAAATAATTATAGACGCTAAAGATTCTAAAACCGACTTTAGGGTGGTTTCTTAAAAAATGCTCTAAACCGGTAGCGGTGTTAAACCCTATGCTATTGGCTACAAAAGTCAAGCTTTGATTAGAAGTTGAAAAAGTGGCTTGCGAATAGTTGTATCCAAAAATGAAAAAGAATTTAAGGCTTTTTTCTAAAGCCCTTTTTAAAATTTGCTGGTTTTTGTCTAGGGTTTTCTGTTTTTCATTGTTTTTATCAACAATTAGGGGTCTAGGTTTGTCGTCATCATTCTTGTTTTTAAAGTTTTCCAAGAATTTAGACCAAGTGATTTCATTAGCTTCTAAAAAGAGTGGGTTCAACGATAAAAAGAGATAAACAACAAACAGAGTTTTCAAATACAACCTTAATTTTTTTAATGTATTGTGCCTAATTATCTTAAATTAACTTTAAATTACTTGCATGTTTTTACTATAACCCCTACTCACACACAACGCTATATTTTAAAATACAATTTATTGAGGTTTTGTTCCCATCAAGCATGGATAACTAAAGCCAACTTTAATCATTTTTCATTGCAAGAATTTATCGCCTAATTAAAATTTAGCTTACAGCAAATAAAACACCTTTTCTTCTTGAAAAACGCTTTTAATTTCTACAAAAAGGGTCTTTTCTGTGCGTTCTTCTAGCACGATAATAGGGTTAATACTCTCGCTCCCGCTCACTAACGCCCTTAAAGACAACTCTTCTTCATAATTTAAGGGGTTAAGGTTTAACTCTTTTAAGTTATCGTAGTTTTTTGCCATAAGAGTATTAAGGCCTTCTAAAGTTAAAAACAAGGTTTCATCTCTTTGGCTATAACCCACTAGCGCGCTCAAACGCTGAGAAAAAACCCACCTTAGATCGTTGATCCTAACTTTAGCCTTACTTTTAGAGCGTGCTAGAATGCAGCAATTCAAGGGGTTTGAATTTTTAGAAAGCCACACGCCCCCATTTAATAAGCGGTAAGTTGCGATCGTTTTTTGGGCTAAAAAAGGCTTATTAGCGTCCTTTTTAGTTGCTTCTAATGTTCTAAAAACTTGCGTTCTTTCTTCAATACTTGCGGGTAAAATCTGGCGTTTTAAAGGCGAGTAAAGCTCAAAGGGGCTTCTGTTTTGGGATTCTTTTTGGATTTTTAAAGCGAATTGGCATCCGCAATAATTTTGCCGATAAAGCTCGTTTTCTCTCGCTAAAGCTTGCAAATTTAAATCCAACTCGCTCTTAAAATGTTCAAAATTATCGTTTCTAAACACAACAAATTCCAAATTGTGCCTTTGCGCGATGTGTTGTCCCTTAGCGATAAGTTGGTTAGGGTCTTTTTTAGGGCTTGTGAGTAAGGTGGTGGTGAATTTTTCTTCCCCTAATTCAAAGGCTTTCAACGCGCTCGCTTCTAAGCGTAAGTCAAAGCACTCAAAACAGCGCTCGCTTTTTTCCCCTAACAATTCCTTACCCTTAGCTTTATCTAAAAATTTTTCTAATTCATAATCGCCTTCAAGCAATTCAATTCCTAGCATCTCGCAAGTGCGTTTCACGTCTTCTAAACGCAACAAGTATTCGCTATAAGGGTGGATATTGGGGTTATAAAAAAACCCTATGATTTTTTCACCCGCAAAAGCCTCTTTAGCCTTTTTTAAAAAATAGAGATTATCCACTGAGCAACAAATATGAATGAGCATTAAAACTGCTTTTTATTCACGTCTTCTAAAATATCGTTAGAGACTTTGTCAATTTCTTGACTGATTTCTAAAGAATCGCTAGCGATTTTTAGATTGCCCTCAATAACTGATCTTAAGGCTTCAATAGAAGCGTTGATTTCTTCTACTTCTTTAACCTGGTTTTTAATGCTCTCGCTCGTGTCTGAAATGCTTTGAACTAAAATATTGATATTGGCTTCAATTTCGCTGAGCGATTTTTGCGTCCTTTCAGCGAGCTTTCTCACTTCATCAGCCACCACCGCAAAGCCTCTGCCATGCTCGCCGGCCCTTGCGGCTTCAATAGCAGCGTTTAGGGCTAATAGATTCGTTTGATCGGCAATATCTCTAATGATTTCTACAATGCTTTTAATGTCTTGCCCTTGCTCAATCATGGCTTCACTTTGAGAGCTCACGCCTTGAATGGAAGTGGTGATATTTTCTATCGTTTTGGAAGTTTCCATCAGGCTTTTGTGTTGGGAATTGGAAGCCTTTTCTAAATTCTGCACGCATTCTTTTAAATTCGCGCTATCGTTCGCTAGATCTTTGGCAAAATTAGACGAAGTTTCTAGCATTTTTTGGATTTCTTGCCCTAAAGCGTTAGTAACCAATTCCACCCTACCCGAAGCGTTTTGGATCCGGCCTCTAAAATCCAAACCAGAATAGCTTTCAAAGATTTTGAAAATGCTTGGCATGTGAGTCCCCACGCTTTCTTGCAAATAATCCATGATCCCGTTTAGCGCGTCCTTCAATTCTTTCAAATCAGGGCTTGCGGGATCAGCCGTGATGCGCACCGCAAAATTCCCTGCTTTCACGTCTGAAACCACTTTAATGGTGTCTTGGACGGCTTGCTTGTCTTCTTGCATGGTTTTTTGGGTTTGCAAGATATTTTTATTGATCGCTGTTTGCATGCGCCCTAATTCGTCATTGGATTTCGCTTCAATCAATTTAATATCGCTGGAATGGGCTTGATTGTTCAATAATTTAAAGAAATGAGACAAGGTGCTAGAAACGACTTCCAAACGATTGCTCACGATCGCTCGCATTAAGAGAGTGATCGCTATGATTAAGGCTAACACCATGATAGCGCTCGCTATGATCACCACAAAACGCACCGAGCCTACTTGCTCATAGACCTTGTCTTTTTCAATGATTAAAGCGATCATCCAATTAAGATTGTCTTTACTTTCTGTTTTGCCTAGCATTTTAAAGGTTTCAACGGCTAAAAAATTTTCCTTATGGCTAAAGGGATCCAGGTATTCTAAAGTCGCTTTAGAGCCGTTTTCTAAAATTGCCAGCACTTCGTTGGTGGCTTTAGGCACGCTCTTATAAATTTCGGCGATAGATTTGTCTTGCAAACTCTTATTCGCGCTCAAAAGCACTTTACCTTTAACGCCAATTAAAAATAAATCGCTCCTGTTTTTAGTGATTTCATTACTGAAGCTGTCAATGGAAATAAAAACCATCAAAGCCCCTACAACCTCTTGAGCGTTTTCATTCAATAAAGGTAAAAGAATATCAACCCCATAAACTTCCGCCCCATTAGGCATTTTCCTATAATAAGGCAAGCTTTTAGAAATTTCTTTATTTTTCATCGCTTTTTGCGCTAAAGGGCTATTCCCTAATGACGGATTTTCCATTAATTTAATCGTATCGTTATCCCTTAAAAGCGTTAATCTTAAATCTTCTCTGTTTTTAAAAAACATGCTCACCCCAGCGACATGCGAATTGGCTAAAATGAAGTTTTTTAACAAGTGGATTTTGATTTCTCTTTTGGTGTCTTTAGGGAGCATTTCTTTGACAATGCCCATGCTCGTATAGGTGTTTTCCAAAACCCCTTGCACTTCCTTAACCTTAAAATGCAAACTATCTTGCATAGAACGCAAGGTGTTTTCTTTTAAAATCTCTTTCACCCTGCTGTTCAAGGACACCCCTAAAATGCTCACGCACACGATCACAATCAACGCCACCCACAATATGATTTTATTACCGATACTCAAACCTTTAGACAAAACACAACCTTACTATGATGAATTTTTTGCCCATTTGCGGCAAAATTTTAAACCG
The DNA here is from genome assembly GCF_014496485.1 of Helicobacter pylori. Taxonomy (GTDB): domain Bacteria; phylum Campylobacterota; class Campylobacteria; order Campylobacterales; family Helicobacteraceae; genus Helicobacter; species Helicobacter pylori_DD. The sequence continues at coordinate 134,992 of NZ_JACTAX010000002.1, forward strand.
CATTATAGTATTATAAGCATAAATCCAAAATTAAACTGAATTAAAAAGGCGATCAATCATTCTCATTAAAAACCATTTAAGGTTGCATTCGCTCTTTTAGGGTATGCTACGACTTGAAATTATCCAAATATAAAAAGGAATCATTATGCCTTTTGTCCCCACGCGTTCTTTGAAAGAAAAAAAGATTGATTTTATTGAAGCAATATTAAACCCCAACGCCCCCAAAGGCGGGCTTTACACTTTAGAAAATTTTGAAACATTAGAATGGCAAGATTGTTTGAATCTGAGCTATAACGAGCTAGTAGAATGCGTGTTTGAACGATTGGGTTTAGAGATTCCTAAGGGTTTATTGACAGACGCTTTAAAACGCTATGAAAATTTTGATAACCCTAAAAATCCAGCTCCTATTTTTGCGCTCAATGAAAGGCTTTTTGTCCAAGAACTCTACCATGGGCCTAGTTTGGCGTTTAAAGACATGGCGTTACAGCCTTTAGCGAGCTTGTTTTCTAACCTAGCGGTAGGGAAAAATGAAAAGTATTTGATGCTCGTTTCCACAAGCGGGGATACCGGCCCTGCGACTTTAGAAAGTTTGGCGGGCATGCCTAATGTTTTTGTGGTGTGTTTATACCCCAAAGACGGCACAAGCTTAGTCCAAAAGCTCCAAATGGTTACCCAAAGCGCTAGCAATTTAAAGGTCTTTGGGGTGAGTGGGGATTTTGATGATGCGCAAAACGCGCTCAAAAACCTTTTAAAAGACGATGATTTTAACGAAGCCCTAAAAACGCACCAATTGAAATTAAGCGTGGCTAATTCCGTGAATTTTGGGCGCATCGCTTTTCAAATCGTCTATCATATTTGGGGCTTTTTAGAATTGTATAAAAAAGGCGCGATCAATTCTAAAGAAAAAATCACCCTAGCCATACCCAGCGGTAATTTTGGGAACGCTTTAGGGGCGTTTTATGCCAAAAAAATGGGCTTGAATATCGCTAAAATCAAGGTCGTAACCAACAGCAATGATGTTTTAAGGGAGTTTATAGAGACAGGGCGTTACGATTTAACCCATCGCTCTTTAAAGCAAACTTACTCGCCGGCTATGGATATTTTAAAAAGCTCTAACGTGGAGAGGGTGCTTTTTAGCCTTTTTGGGTTTGAACGCACGCTAGAATTGGTGCAAGCTTTAGAAGAAGAGAAATTTTATGCCTTAAAACCTAAAGAATTGGCCCTTTTACAGGAGCATTTTTCTTGCGCGAGCTGCTCAGATGAAGCTTGTTTGAAAACCATTCAAGAAGTTTATGCAGAGCACCAATACCTGATTGACCCCCACACCGCCACCGCTTTAAACGCCAGCTTGAAAACCAACGAAAAAACCCTTGTTTCTGCCACCGCTTCTTATGAAAAATTCCCTAGAACCACCCTTTTAGCCCTGAATGAGCAAAAGAAAAACGATAACGATAAAGCCGCCCTAGAAACGCTTAAAAACAGCTACAATACCCCAGATAGTCAGCGCCTTGATGATTTATTTGAAAGAGGCATCAAGCATCAAGAAGTTTTAAAACTCAATGAGATCAAATCTTCTATCCTTTTGTGGCTAGAAAGCATTCATTGAAATCTTTTTAGCCCTTAGCCTTAACAAAAAGCCAAATTTTAAGTCAAACTACACTATAATAAGGAAATTCTAAACGAAAACTAAACTGAATGAAAGGAGTTTTAATGAAAAAAATCGTTTTAGTAGCGATAGCCTTACTGATAAGTGGTTGCGCGAGCTATAAGATCACGCCTGAACATGTTACTTCCTATAATAATGGGATTCAAGTGATGACCTCCACGCAAGCCAAGTCTAAAGTCCAGTTAGAAATCGCTCAAAGCAAATTGAAAGGTTTGAATGAATCCCCCTTAGTGCTGTATGTAGCGGCGCAAGTTATAGAGGGAAATCCTGTGGTGTTTAGCCGTAAAGCCATTTCAGTGTCTATCAACCAAACGAATTTACCGGTCTTAAGCCTGAGACAGGTGATGAAATCCAGTTTTGATTTTGAGGGCATTTTACAAAGCTTTAATATCAGCGTGCCGACCGCCCCTATTGATAATATCAATATGATCACCCCGCCTATGTTTTATTACGGGCAAGGGAGTTTTTTAGCTTATAACGGCATGATGTATGGGGGAATGGGCATGTATGGGCCGGGCTTTGGCATGATGATGATGGATGATGTAGAAGAGCAAGAGGTCATGCAAGAAAGCCGCCAGGCTTTAAAAATCCTAGCGATCAATTATCTTAAAAACAACACCCTTAATGTTGAAGGTAAGGCTAGGGGAGGGTTTGTGGTAGTGGATACCAAAAACCTTAAAACCCCGGGCGTGGTGGTGGTTAAAGTCTTTTTAGAAGATGAAATCCACACCTTTAAAATTGATATTTCTAAGATGTGATCGTCTCCTTTAATAGAAGCCTTTGGGGGTGGTTACTCAAAGGCTTTTCTTTTCTATTTAAAAAATCATCGCTTGATTAAAACAAACTCTTTTATTTTGCATTACATTAAAAAAATGCTTTGAGCTTTTTTATCATGCCATACTCAAAAACATTAAGCGTTAGCAGTAAAAAAACTCAAACGATTAAACCCCCCCCCTTTTTTTTGCGTTTATTTTTGAGAAGCTAAAAAATCCTGGATATTTTCTTTAGTTTTTTCCACTAAGGTTTTCAAGCTGTCGCTATACGCCCATGCGATGTGGGGGGTTAAAAGCAATTTGTTTTGGATCTTTGGGTTCAAAAACGCATGGTCTTTTTCAAAAGGCTCTTTCACAAACACATCGCTCGCGTAATACAAATCTTTAGTTTCTAAAATTCTAGCCAAATCCTTTTCATTCACAATGCCCCCACGCCCCACATTGATTAAAATCGCCCCTTCTTTTAGGCTTTGCAATTCTTTCAGAGCGATTAAATCGCATGTGCTTTCATTCAAGGGGGCATGAATGCTGACAATATCGCTTGTTTTAAGCAATTCCTCTAAACTCAAGCGCTCATACTCTTCTTTTTTATCTTTAGGGGAATAATACACCACCTTTGCCCCGAAAGCTTGAGCGAGTTTGGCGACTCTCTTACCGATTGTGCCTAAGCCAATAACCCCCCATTGACCCCCTTTAATAAGCCCCATTTTCATACCGCTAATGTGCGTAAAAATATCGCTTTGGCTGTATTCCCCGCTTTTGCAATAACGATCGTAATCATTGATCCTCCCCAACAAAGACAACGCGCACGCTAAAGTGTGCTGGGCTACGGATTCTGTAGAATAAGCGCTCACGTTTTTGACTTCTATGCCTAAAGCTTTCGCGCTTTTTATATCCACATTATCCGTGCCTGTAGCGGTGATGCAAATGAGTTTGAGTTTAGGCAATTGGCTTAAAACCTCTTCAGTAATCACGACTTTATTCAATACCATAATTTCAGCCTCAATTGATCGTTCAACGATTTGATTGGGCGAAGTAACCTCATAAAAATCAAAATCCGCCACTTCTTTTAAAACTTCTAGCGCTTTTAACCCCACGCTTTTAGCGTCTAAGATTACGCCTTTTTTGAATGTTTTCATCTCTTTACTCCTAGATTTAATTTTAAAGTTATATAATTAAACCACAAAATCCTTTTTTAAAAGAAACTAAACATGCCAAAACCCAAGAAAAACACCCTCCCCTGTAGCCTTTCTGTCAAAATGTCTTATTTCATGCGCCTTCTCATTAAATGGCGCACCCGCTCTTTAAGCCATAAGATGATGACTCTAGTTCAAATTTTAAGTATTTTAGCCTTAGCGAGCAAGGCCAGTGAAGATTTAGAAGAGCAGCTCAAAAAAATCAAAGATTACATTTATAGAACCCTAAACGCTAAAATCGCATCGGATGTGTATAGCCGAGTGCTTATTTTAGTGAATGAATATTGCGCTAATGAAGAATTGTTTGATAAAGAGAGCGTTAAAATTTCAGATTTACTCATTCAAGACATTCAGCTTTACGCTTTAGTGGATGAAATGCTTAAAGAAGATAAATACCAAGTCCAGCACACCATTTTAAAGGGCATCATCAAGCGCAAATACGACGAAGCCTACTCGCTCAATAGCGAAGACAGGATTCTTTTAGAATACCAAGAACGCTTGCTAGAACCCTCATACGCGTCTTTTTCAAATAAAAAATTCAAATGATTTGAAGGCGTTACCCCACTTTTTAGGTTTTTATTGAAAAAGGGCTTTAAAATGAGCGTTTTATTTGAAAATATAAAGGGATTGAATGGCTTTTAAGGTGGTGCAAATTTGTGGGGGGCTTGGGAATCAAATGTTTCAATACGCTTTCGCTAAAAGTTTGCAAAAACACCTCAATACGCCCGTGCTGTTAGATATTACTTCTTTTGATTGGAGCAATAGGAAAATGCAATTAGAGCTTTTCCCTATTGATTTGCCCTATGCGAGTGAAAAAGAAATCGCTATAGCTAAAATGCAACACCTCCCCAAGCTAGTAAGAGAGGTGCTCAAATGCATGGGGTTTGATAGGGTGAGTCAAGAAATCGTTTTTGAATACGAGCCTAAATTGTTAAAGCCAAGCCGCTTGACTTATTTTTATGGTTACTTCCAAGATCCACGATATTTTGATGCTATATCCTCTTTAATCAAGCAAACCTTCACCCTACCCCCCCCCGAAAATAATAAGAATAATAAAAAAAAAGAGGAAGAATACCACCGCAAGCTTTCTTTGATTTTAGCCGCTAAAAACAGCGTGTTTGTGCATATAAGAAGAGGGGATTATGTGGGGATTGGCTGTCAGCTTGGTATTGATTATCAAAAAAAGGCGCTTGAGTATATGGCAAAGCGCGTGCCAAACATGGAGCTTTTTGTGTTTTGCGAAGACTTGGAATTCACGCAAAACCTTGATCTTGGCTACCCTTTTATGGACATGACCACTAGGGATAAAGAAGAAGAGGCGTATTGGGACATGCTGCTCATGCAATCTTGCAAGCATGGCATTATCGCTAACAGCACTTATAGCTGGTGGGCGGCTTATTTGATAGAAAATCCAGAAAAAATCATTATTGGCCCCAAACACTGGCTTTTTGGGCATGAAAATATCCTTTGTAAGGAATGGGTGAAAATAGAATCCCATTTTGAGGTAAAATCCCAAAAGTATAATGCTTAAAGCGGCTTAAAAAAAGGGGCTTATAAGATTTAAATCTTTGATTTTAGATCGGATTTCTTTATAGCGAGCGTCTAATTCTGATTTTCTGTTCATGGATATTTTGATAAACCCGCTTTCTTTTTCTATGCCGATAAATTCCCTTTTCAAAAGATTAGCCGCAATGCCTGTGGTAGAGCTCCCGCTAAAAGGATCGCCAATGAGGGAATTTTCATCGCTCGCCATTAAAAGCAAGCGCACTAATAAAGCGAGGGGTTTTTGAGTGGGGTGCTTGCCATTAACTTTTTCCCAAGGAGCGATCGATGGGAAACTCCACACATCACGCATTTGTTTATCGTTATTGATCTTTTTTAAAACCTCATAGTTAAAAACATGCTTGTGTTTGCGGCTTTTTCTCGCCCAAATGATTTGCTCAGCCGAATGCGTCAAATAACGGCAGCTGAAATTGGGAGGAGGGTTGGTTTTTTGCCAGGTGATGAGGTTTAAAATCTTAAAATCCAATTTTTGTAAAATACGCCCCAAAGAAAAAAGGTTGTGGTAAGTCCCGCTGATTAAAAGGCTTCCTGTGTTTTTTAAAGCCTTTTTGGCGTTGTTAATCCACTGGTAATTGAACTCATCAATATCGTTAATCCCATTTTCTTTATCCCAATCGCCTTTATTGACGCTCACGATTTTACCGCTCTGTATGCTTAAGCCGTCATTAGAAAGGAAATAAGGCGGATCAGCAAAGATCAAATCAAAAGCATTTTCAAATTGGGGCAAAACCTCATTACAATCCCCTTGATAAAGGGTGAAAAGCTGGTCTGTGCTTTTAAAAATGGGGCGAGAAAGATAAGGCGCTCCCATTTTTTATTCTGCTTTAATGCCTTTATCTTTAATGTATTTTCGCATTGCTTCATCATCAAGTACTGGATCAAAAAACTTCTCCATATCCACTGCCGTATCAAGTCCTGTTTTAATTTGCTTGTTAATCTTTTCCATAAAAGGCTCAAAATCTTTCGGACTTTGTTCTATAAGCATGTTAAGTGTGGGTATATCAATCTCTCTTTCTTTAGCTGGCAACAAGATTTTGGAGTTTGAAATTTCAGATTCCAGCTTGATAACCCCTATACCAAAGCTTTGGTTGAGCCGCCTTAATTCGCCCAAAACTTTATCTTTAATCTCTTCAAAAACCACCAAATACCCCTCATTAGCCCAAGTAGAATTGCTCACCGCTTGGAAATAGCTTTCTTTTAAATTGGAAAAACTAAGCTCTTTTTTAAGCTCAAAGGAAAAAAGCTTGTGTTTTTCTTGACCGGTATGGTGTAAAAATTTCAAAGTTTCTTCTTTATATTTTATTGTAGGGAAAATACACGCCCACGATGTCAGGATAATTCCACTTGCATTCGCCCCCTTCGCCTTTTTTACATTCTTCATGGCGGATGGTTTTGCATAGGAGCTTGAAATTTGGATCTTCGCTGAGGAATTTCACAAGCAGTGGGTGTAAAACCCTTTCATGAAAAGAGTTTTTTTGTTTTTTGGCTGTGCCTGAACACTCGCTCTGTTCATCATCTTCGGTGTTTGAGGTTTCTTGTGGTGGAAATTCTCTTTCACGAGATTTGAGCCAATAGAAAAAGGCTCCTCCCTCTTTGCGTGCAACATAAAATTGCTTCCTTTCTTTAGAAATATCGTGCTCACCAAGCTGACTTCCAAGACTATGAGAAAGTATTTTTCCGTCCTTGCATTCTTTATCCAATCCCATTTCACAAGCTTTCTCAAAAATTTCTTCAGCGCTCAAAGGCTTCTCTGCTTGTTCTAAAACTTTTTTACCTAATTCTCTGTAAGTCATGTTCTTTCTTTTTTGTGATTATGAGCAGAAGCAATTATACTCAAAATGTTTGAAAATACCGCAGTGGATTGATAGGGTTTAGGCTGGGTGTCTCTCTTCACCCAACCTAAAATTTGTATTTGTAAAATCTGTAAAAGGAGTGTCGTAAAAGGAATGCTTAGAAACTATGGTGTCTCGTTAATACATTCTAAACAAAAAGTTTTTAAAGGCAAAAAGGCTGGCGGACAGGGAGGGATTCGAACCCTCGGTAACCTTGACGGCTACGCATCCTTAGCAGGGATGTGGTTTCAGCCAACTCACCCACCTGTCCTCATTCACAAAGTAGAATTATAGTAAAAATAAGTTAAAATAAACCTTAAACTTTAATGGTTTCTAAACAAAACTAAGGGCTTTTATATTACAATTTTAAATTATGGATTAATAAACTTTAAAGGATAACCATGCAATACGCGCTATTATTTCCAGGGCAAGGCTCGCAATGTATAGGAATGGGAAAATCGTTCTATGAGAGCCACACCCTAGCTAAAGAATTGTTTGAAAGGGCTTCTAACGCGCTTAAAGTGGATATGAAAAAAACGCTTTTTGAAGAAAACGAGCTTTTAAAAGAGAGCGCTTACACCCAGCCTGCCATTTATTTAGTGAGCTATATCGCTTACCAATTACTCAACAAGCAAGCAAATGGGGGGTTAAAACCCGTTTTTGCTTTAGGGCATTCGCTCGGCGAAGTGAGCGCGGTGTCTTTGAGTGGGGCGTTAGATTTTGAAAAAGCCCTTAAACTCACGCACCAAAGAGGCAAAATGATGCAAGAAGCGTGCGCGAACAAAGACGCTTCCATGATGGTCGTTTTGGGCGTTTCTGAAGAAAGCCTTTTAAGTCTGTGTCAAAGAACCAAAAACGTGTGGTGCGCGAATTTTAATGGTGGCATGCAAGTGGTTTTAGCCGGGATTAAAGACGATTTGAAAGCCCTAGAGCCGACTTTAAAGGAAATGGGGGCTAAAAGAGTGGTTTTTTTAGAAATGAGCGTGGCGAGCCATTGCCCTTTTTTAGAACCTATGATTTTTAAATTCCAGGAATTGCTAGAAAAAAGCCTGAAAGATAAATTCCATTTTGAAATCATCTCCAATGCGACTAATGAAGCGTATCACAACAAAGCCAAAGCCGTTGAATTATTGAGCTTGCAACTCACTCAGCCGGTGCGTTATCAAGACTGCGTGAAATCCAACAACGACCGAGTGGATGTCTTTTTTGAATTAGGCTGTGGGAGCGTGTTAAAGGGGCTTAACAAGCGATTGAGCAATAAGCCTACTATAAGCGTGGGGGACAATAAAGGGCTTGATGAAGCCATTGAATTTTTAGAAGAATACGTGTGATTAGGAGAAAATGGTGCAAAAAATTGGCATTTTAGGGGCGATGAGAGAAGAAATAACCCCTATTTTAGAATTGTTTGGTGCTGGTTTTGAAGAGATCCCTTTAGGGGGGAATGTTTTCCATAAAGGCGTTTATAATGATAAGGAAATCATTGTCGCTTATAGCAAGATTGGCAAGGTGCATTCCACTTTAACCACGACGAGCATGATTTTAGCGTTTGGCGTTCAAAAGGTGCTTTTTAGCGGGGTGGCTGGAAGCTTAGTTAAAGATTTAAAAATCAATGATTTGTTAGTGGCTCAAAAATTAGTCCAACATGATGTGGATTTGAGCGCGTTTGATCACCCTTTAGGGTTTATCCCCGAAAGCGCGATTTTTATTGAAACGAGCGAAAGTTTGAACGCTTTGGCTAAAAAAGTCGCTAATGAGCAACATATCGCGCTCAAAGAAGGTATCATCGCATCAGGCGATCAGTTTGTGCATAGCAAAGAAAGGAAAGAATTTTTAGTTAGCGAATTTAAGGCGAGCGCGGTGGAAATGGAGGGGGCGAGCGTGGCGTTTGTGTGCCAAAAATTTGGCGTGCCATGCTGCGTGTTAAGGAGTATTAGCGATAACGCCGATGAAGAAGCCGGTATGAGTTTTGATGAATTTTTAGAAAAAAGCGCTCAAACTTCAGCGAAATTCTTAAAAAGCATGGTGGATGAGCTTTAGGTTTGTTTTTATAGAGGGGTGGAATGGAGAGGTGGAATGTAAAAAAGCTTTTTAGTATTTTTTACATTTTGTGATGAATATTTAATAAAGCGGGGAAAAATTCCAATAATATAATTAGAATTTAAGCTATCTTTTAGTAAAATAACAAAGGATTAGATGTATCTTATAGACCTAGCTTTTGATTGAAAGCATGGGTTCTTATTTTATGGAGTGTCCAATGAAAAAGAAAGCTAACGAAGAAAAAGCCCCCAAAAGAGCTAAACAGGAATCCAAAACAGAAGCCACACAGGAAAATAAAGCTAAAGAAAATAATAAGGAAAACAAAAACAATAAAGCCAAAGAGGGCAAAATTAAAGAAACTAGAACCACAGAAAGCAAAGCCAAAGAAAGCAAAATTAAAGAAGCTAAAGCTAAAGAACCTATCCCTGTTAAAAAGCTCAGTTTCAATGAAGAATTAGAAGAATTATTCGCTAATTCCTTAAGCGATTGCGTTTCTTATGAGTCCATCATTCAAATCAGCGCAAAAGTCCCCACTCTAGCCCAAGTCAAAAAAATCAAAGAATTGTGCCAAAAATACCAAAAGAAATTGGTCAGCTCTTCAGAATACGCTAAAAAACTCAATGCGATTGACAAGATTAAAAACACCGAAGAAAAGCAAAAAGTTTTAGATGAAGAATTAGAAGACGGCTATGACTTTTTGAAAGAAAAGGATTTTTTAGAGTGGAGCAGAAGCGATAGCCCGGTGCGCATGTATTTGCGTGAAATGGGGGATATAAAACTTTTAAGCAAAGATGAAGAAATTGAATTGAGCAAGCAGATCCGCTTGGGTGAAGACATTATTCTAGACGCGATTTGCTCGGTGCCGTATTTGATTGATTTTATTTATGCGTATAAAGACGCCTTGATCAATCGTGAAAGAAGGGTTAAAGAGCTTTTTAGGAGCTTTGATGATGACGATGAAAATAGCGTGAGCGATCCTAAAAAAGATGATGACAGCGAAGAAGACGAAGAAAACGAAGAAAGGAAAAAAGTCGTTTCTGAAAAAGACAAGAAGCGCGTTGAAAAGGTCCAAGAGAGTTTTAAAGCCCTAGACAAGGCTAAAAAAGAATGGCTTAAAGCCCTTGAAGCCCCCATAGATGAAAAAGAAGACGAATTGGTGCGTTCATTGACCCTAGCTTACAAACGCCAAACGCTTAAAGACAGACTCTATGATTTAGAGCCTACCAGCAAACTGATTAATGAACTAGTCAAAACGATGGAGACCACTTTAAAGAGTGGCGATGGGTTTGAAAAAGAGTTGAAACGCTTGGAATACAAACTGCCCTTATTCAATGACACTCTCATCGCTAACCATAAAAAAATCCTTGCCAATATCACTAACATGACTAAAGAAGACATTATCGCTCAAGTGCCAGAAGCGACTATGGTGAGCGTGTATATGGATCTCAAAAAACTCTTTTTGACTAAAGAAGCGAGCGAAGAGGGCTTTGATTTAGCCCCTAACAAGCTAAAAGAAATTTTAGAGCAAATCAAAAGAGGGAAATTGATTTCTGATCGCGCTAAAAACAAAATGGCTAAATCCAATTTAAGGTTGGTAGTGAGCATCGCTAAACGATTCACGAGCAGAGGCTTACCCTTCTTGGATTTGATTCAAGAGGGCAATATTGGCTTGATGAAAGCGGTGGATAAGTTTGAGCATGAAAAGGGTTTCAAGTTTTCTACCTATGCGACCTGGTGGATCAAGCAGGCTATCAGCAGAGCCATAGCCGATCAAGCCCGCACTATCCGCATCCCCATTCACATGATTGACACGATCAATCGCATCAATAAAGTCATGCGCAAACACATTCAAGAAACCGGCAAAGAGCCTGATTTAGAAGTGGTGGCTGAAGAAGTGGGGCTTTCGTTAGATAAAGTGAAGAATGTGATTAAGGTTACTAAAGAGCCTATCAGTTTGGAAACCCCAGTCGGCAATGATGATGATGGCAAATTTGGGGATTTCGTGGAAGATAAAAATATCGTTAGTTCCATTGATCACATCATGCGCGAAGATTTAAAAGCGCAAATTGAAAGCGTTTTGGATCAGTTGAATGAGCGAGAAAAAGCGGTGATCCGCATGCGTTTTGGGCTTTTGGACGATGAAAGCGATCGAACTTTAGAAGAAATTGGCAAGGAATTGAATGTTACGAGAGAAAGGGTGCGCCAGATTGAAAGCTCTGCGATCAAAAAATTGAGAAGCCCGCAATACGGGCGCATTTTAAGAAACTATTTGCGCATTTGACATTAAGGTTCTCTAAAGCATGCGTTATTTTCTTGTAGTTTTCTTGTTTTTGTTTGTGGGTTGCATGAAAAAGGATTTCACGCTCAAAGATTTATCCTTGCCCCAAGAGGCTTCAAGCTATCTTGCAAGCTCTCAAAATGGCAGTCATAATAACCAAAGCATTGACCCCCAAGCGTTAAGAGAAAACCTAAAAGAGAGCTACCTCAAAGCGTGGTATTCCCCATGGCTAGATGCGAAAGTCAAAAGCAATAAAAAAGAAGTGTTTTGGATCCTTAAGGAAATGAATAAATCCACCGGTTATGGCGAAGATCTAAAACCCAACGCAAAAGCTTTCAATGATGAGCTTATTAAAAGCATGGATATTGAGCATTACCCGAGCGCTAAGATTAAGGCTGTTGTGGTGCGAGATAGCGATGTTAGGGCTGTGCCTACTAACAAACCTTTTTATCTTTCTCAAAAAGGCTATCCTTTTGACAGGTATCAAAATTCGCTGATTTTTCAAGGCACGCCGGTTTTAATCACGCATTTTAATCTAGATAAAACTTACGCCCACATTCAAAGCAGTTTTGTTTATGGCTGGATTAAAGTTAGCGATTTAGCCTACATGCATGATAAAGACATAGAGCTTTTAACCAAGCTTAAAAACTATGTCATGCCTATAAAAGATAAAATCCCCCTTTATACAGACTATGGGGATTTTTACACCAATGCTAGGGTGGGCGAATTGTTCGCTCTCATCCCTCAAAGTCAAAAAACACCTCAAAAACCCCAAAAAAAGGAATTGAAAGCCTATGGTTTTTTGAGAGACGCTAAGGGTTATGCAACTTTACAAAGCGTGATCTTAGATGAAAAGGATTTTTTTGTTTTCCCTAAGGCTTTTAACAGCGAGAACATGGCGTATTTTATAGACACCATGCTAGGGCAAAAATACGGCTGGGGGGGGCTATTAGGTAACAGGGATTGCTCGGCTTTCACCAGAGATAGTTTCGCTAATTTTGGTATTTTGCTCCCCAGAAATTCCTACGCGCAAAGCCGTTATGCGAACAATTATGTGGATTTAAGCTCCATGAAAGCTAAAGAAAAAGAAGATTATATCCTTAAAAACGCCACGCCTTTTGGAACGCTCATCTATTTAAAAGGGCATATCATGCTCTATTTAGGCGCACACAACCATCAAGCGATAGTCGCTCACAGCATTTGGTCGGTGCAAACCCAAAAGCATTTTAAAACCTTGAGCCATAAAATAGGGGGCGTGGTGATCACTTCATTATGGTTAGCCGAAGAACATAATGGGGCGTTTTCTAAAAAGAAATTATTGATTGATAGGGTGCTTGGAATGAGCGATTTGAAAGATTTTGTCCATAAAACTTCAAGCCCTTTGAATGCGAATTGATTTTCTTATACTATGATTACGATTTATCAATTTAAAACATTTGGAGAAAGACAATGAGTATGGAATTTGATGCTGTTATTATTGGAGGTGGGGTTTCAGGGTGCGCGACCTTTTATACTTTGAGCGAATACAGCTCTTTAAAACGCGTGGCTATCGTGGAAAAATGCTCTAAATTGGCTCAAATCAGCTCCAGCGCTAAGGCTAATTCGCAAACTATTCATGATGGCTCTATTGAAACAAATTACACTCCCGAAAAAGCTAAAAAAGTGCGTTTGAGCGCTTATAAAACCAGACAATACGCGCTCAATAAAGGCTTGCAAAATGAAGTGATTTTTGAAACCCAGAAAATGGCTATAGGCGTGGGCGATGAAGAATGCGAGTTCATGAAAAAACGCTACGAATCTTTTAAAGAAATCTTTGTGGGGTTGGAAGAATTTGACAAACAAAAGATTAAAGAATTAGAGCCTAATGTGATTTTAGGGGCTAATGGCATAGACAGGCATGAAAACATTATCGGGCATGGTTATCAAAAAGATTGGAGCACCATGAATTTTGCGAAGTTGAGCGAAAACTTCGTTGAAGAAGCTTTAAAATTAAAGCCCAACAACCAGGTGTTTTTGAATTTTAAAGTGAAAAAGATTGAAAAACGAGACGACACTTACGCCTTAATTTCTGAAGACGCTGAAGAAGTGTATGCTAAATTCGTGCTAGTCAATGCCGGTTCTTACGCTTTGCCTTTGGCTCAGAGCATGGGTTATGGCTTGGATTTAGGGTGCTTGCCTGTGGCGGGTAGCTTTTATTTTGTGCCTAATTTATTAAGGGGTAAGGTTTATACCGTTCAAAACCCCAAACTCCCTTTTGCGGCCGTGCATGGCGACCCTGATGCCGTCATTAAAGGAAAAACACGAATCGGGCCTACCGCTTTAACGATGCCTAAATTAGAGCGCAACAAATGCTGGCTTAAGGGCATTAGTTTGGAATTACTAAAAATGGATTTGAATAGAGATGTGTTTAAAATTGCGTTTGATTTGATGAGCGATAAAGAAATCCGTAATTATGTGTTTAAAAACATGGTCTTTGAATTGCCCGTTATCGGTAAAAGGAAATTTTTAAAAGACGCTCAAAAAATCATCCCCTCTCTTAGCCTAGAAGATTTAGAATACGCTCATGGTTTTGGTGAAGTGCGTCCGCAAGTTTTAGACAGAACCAAGCGAAAGCTGGAATTAGGCGAAAAAAAGATTTGCACCCATAAAGGCATCACTTTCAACATGACTCCCTCTCCAGGCGCGACGAGTTGCTTGCAAAACGCCCTTGTGGATTCCCAAGAAATCGCTGCGTATTTGGGTGAGAGCTTTGAATTAGAACGCTTTTATAAAGATTTATCCCCAGAAGAATTGGAAAATTAAAAACGCATGCAAAAAGAACAAGAAGCCCGAGAAATCGCTAAAAAAGCCATTCAAATCGTATTTTTTTTAGGGATTGTAGTGGTGCTTTTGATGATGATAAACCTTTACATGCTCATCAATCAAATCAACGCGAGCGCTCAAATGAGCCAACAAATCAAAAAGATAGAAGAAAGGCTCAATCAAGAGCAAAAATAGAGGCTTTGGCTTATTAAGCATAAGTAACAAAATTAAAAAATGCTCAAAGGCATTTTTTAAAATAAATACAATAAAAGAGCTTGCGTAAGCAAGTGATAGCCTCTTTAAAAAGCGATCTTTTGGGGTTAGGGGGTTTTTAGTTGGGGGTTGTAGGAGAGGGCTATTGTAAAATACCCCCCTATCCTCTTAAGGAAATGCGTTTTACTTAAGAAATGAGTTTGACCATAAAATCAAAAGCAATCAAACAAATTTTTTAAAAAACCCTATTTTTAAACTTTAAACTTTCCTTAAATTCAGCAATATTTAAGTTTATTTCCTTATAATGAGTGCTTTAATTTTATCAAAGGATTCTTATGACAAAGACCGCTAAAGTCAATGACATCGTTCGTGATTGGGTCGTTTTAGACGCTAAAGACAAAGTTTTTGGCCGCTTGATCACTGAAATCGCTGTGCTTTTAAGAGGGAAACACCGCCCTTTTTACACCCCCAATGTGGATTGTGGGGATTTTGTGGTGGTTATCAACGCCAATAAGGTTAAATTTTCAGGCATGAAATTAGAGGATAAAGAGTATTTTACCCATTCAGGCTATTTTGGCAGCACTAAGAGCAAGACTCTCCAAGAAATGCTAGAAAAAACCCCTGAAAAGCTCTACCACTTAGCCGTTAGGGGCATGCTCCCTAAAACGAAATTAGGGAAAGCGATGATTAAAAAACTCAAAGTTTATCGTGATGACAAGCACCCTCACACCGCACAAACTAGCAAAAAGGACGCTAAATGAGAAAAATCTATGCTACCGGTAAAAGGAAAACCGCTATCGCTAAAGTGTGGCTCACTCCGGGTAAAGGCGAATTGAATATCAATGAGCAGAGCCTGAATCAATGGTTGGGCGGGCATGAAGCCATTAAAATGAAAGTCATGCAACCTTTACTTTTAACCAAACAAGAACAATCTGTGGATATTAAAGCGGTGGTTTTTGGTGGGGGCTACTCAGCACAAGCGGAAGCCTTAAGGCATGGCATTTCTAAAGCTTTGAACGCTTATGATATTGCTTTTAGAGCCATTTTAAAACCTAAGGGCTTGCTCACCAGAGATTCAAGGGTGGTTGAACGCAAAAAATATGGTAAAAGAAAGGCCAGAAGAAGCCCACAATTCTCTAAAAGGTAATTTTTATTTCTTTTTCTCTTCTTTGGGGGAGTTTTGGAGGGCTTTGGCTCTCCTTTATTTTCTGCTTTTTTATTCTCTTTTTTGTTCTCTCTTTTTTATTAAAATTTCAAAATAATGTATAATAATCATTCTCTATCAATTCGTTTTAAAAGGGCAAAGAGAATGAAATCTACAAGAATTGGTTCTAAAATCGTCATGATGGTGTGTGCGGTTGTTATTGTCATTAGCGCTGTTATGGGCGTTATTATCAGCTACAAGGTTGAAAGCGTGTTGCAAAGCCAAGCCACAGAATTGTTGCAAAAAAAAGCTCAGTTAGTCAGTTTTAAAATTCAAGGCATCATTAAGCGCATTTTTATTGGCGCTAACACCCTTGAAAAATTTTTAAGCGATGAAAATAGCGCTATCAACGACACCCTAAAAAGACGCATGCTCTCTGAGTTTTTGCTGGCAAACCCTCATGTGTTATTGATTAGCGCGATTTATACGAATAATAACGAACGAATTATCACTGCCATGAGCATGGATTCAAAAATCGCCTACCCTAATACCGCGCTCAATGAAAACATGATTAATCAAATCCATTCGCTCAAAAGTATAACCCGTTCAGATCCCTATTATAAAGAGGTTAATGGCGATAAAATCTATGGCATGGATATTACCCTCCCCCTAACGGGTAAAAATCAAAATGTGATAGGCGCACTGAATTTCTTTTTAAACATTGACGCTTTTTATACCGATGTGGTAGGCAAGAAAAAGAGCAACACCTTTTTAATGGGGAAAGATGGCAGGCTTTTAATCAACCCTAATCGTGAGATCCAAGATAAGATTTTAAGCGCTATCAATCCAGATAGAAGAGTCGCTAAGGCTGTGGAGTATTATGACAAAAACGAAGCGGGCACTTTGAGCTACCATTCATTGAGCGGGAATACAGAAACCTTTTTAGCCATACAGCCCTTTGATCTTTTTGAAGAAAAAGGGAATAACGGCAACCATTGGCGTTGGGCAATTGGGAAATATGTCAATAAATCTTTAGTCTTTAAAGAAGCGACAAACACCAAATTCATTATTATCACCACTTTGATTTTAGGCGTGCTGGTGTTAGCCTTTTTAGTCTTTATCATTATTTCTAGTCTTATAACCAAACGCATCGGTAGGGTCAATAACACCCTAAATGATTTTTTCAACTTGCTTAACAACCCCAAAAATAACCATGTCATAAGCTTAACGCCCCCAAGCGCTTATGATGAAATCGGGCAAATGCAAGCTTCTATCAATAAAAACATTCTTAAAACCCAAGAAAGCATTCAAGCCGATAATCAAGCCATTCAAAACAGCATTGAAGTAACAAACCATGTGGAAAATGGGGATTTCACGCAAGAAATCGCATGCGTGCCTAAAAATAAAGATTTGCAAGCCCTAAAAAATACGATTAATAGCATTATCCAGTATTTCCGCAACCAAATTGGCGCCAATATTGAAGCCCTAAACAACGCCCTAGAGCATTATAAAAACCTGGATTTCACCCACCACATCCAAAACCCTAAAGCCAACATGGAAAAAGCGCTCAACACTTTAGGGCAAGAAATTTCTAGCATGCTTAAAGCTTCTTTAGGGTTTGCGAACGCGCTCAATCATGAATCCAAAGATTTAAAAACTTGCGTGGATAACTTGACTAAAACCGCCCACAAGCAAGAAAGAAGCCTGAAAAACACCACCCAATCCTTAGAAGAAATCACTAATATTATTACAACGATTGATTCTAAAAGCCAGGAGATGATCTCTCAAGGCGAAGACATTAAAAGCGTGGTGGATATGATTAGAGATATTGCCGATCAAACGAATCTATTAGCCCTAAACGCCGCTATTGAAGCCGCAAGGGCCGGTGAGCATGGCAGAGGCTTTGCGGTGGTGGCTGATGAAGTGAGAAAGCTCGCTGAAAGGACGCAAAAATCCCTCAGCGAGATTGAAGCCAATATCAATATTTTAGTTCAAAGCATTGCCGATAACGCTGAGTCTATCAAAATGCAAAACAAGGGCGTAGAAAACATCCACAATTCCATTAACGCCTTGCAACAAGATGTGCAGGATAATTTGACTATCGCTAACCATTCCTTACAAGTCAGCGCAAAAATTGATGGGATCTCCCAAGACATTTTAGAAGATGTGAGCAAGAAGAAATTTTAGTTTCTGCTTTTAATTTGAATGTCTGAAACATGAAACCGCCCCTTTTTCTAAAGCAAGGGGTTTTTTTAACTAAAGCACCCTAACGAACGCTAATGCGAAAGACTCTTTAAGGTCTGCATGGGCATTTCTTACCCTAAAAAGACTAGAGGTATTTTGTTAGCTTGAATATAGCCTAAGCGCTTACATCTTGCACCCTAAAGGACGGAGTTTTTTGCACTAATTTGATAAAAAGCTTTGGTTGGATTTTTAAAAGCGTTCTTAGGGGGAGTGTTAGTTTTGGGGGTTAAAGGGGTATCAAAATATCCCCCTATCCCCCTTAAAAGAATTATAAATAAAAATATTAAGTTTTGGCTATCACTCTTTGATATTGGGGTTAATCTCAATTCCCCATATCGCCACCCATATCCCCCATGTCTCCCATATCGCCACCCATGTCATCGTTCATGTCCCCCATATCGCCCATGTCATCGTTGCTATTACCCATGTCGTCGTTCATGTCGTTCGCGTTATTCATGTCATCGCCCATGTCGTTGCTATTACCCATGTCGTCATTAGTGTTACCCGTATCATCGTTGCCATTGTTCATGTTGCTCATATCATCAGTGTTACCGGTATCGGTGTTGCCGGTGTCCGTATTGCCGGTGTCGGTGTTGTTCATATCGCCGGTATTGTTGCCGCCAGCATCTTTATCATCAGTGGGGGTGTCGTTTGCGTTGCCGGTGTCAGTGGTGTTAGTATCCATGTGATCATCGTTGTGATCATCGTTGGTAGTGTTGTTAGGGTTTATGAGCGCGTTACCCCCTTGATCTTTGCTGTCATTTGCATGGGTGTTGTCCATGTTGTTGGTGGGCGTTTGTTGCGCAGATTGTTGCATAGGGTTATTGATCGCATCATTCAAATCGTCTCTATCATCGCCATCAATTTTCAAACTCCCGTCTAAATAATTCCCCACCACATCGCTGCTATGGCTTAATTGTTGCACGCTGTCTAGGGCTTTATCCACTTGGGCTTGCTGCTCGCTTGAAAGCCCTTTTTGATCTTTTAAGTCATTGTCCAATTGGTTGAGGTTATTGTCTAATTTGTCCCTCACTTCCATAGCTTTATCAACAACTGAATCAATCTTACTAGGACTCGCCCCGTCTTGCTTCATCTCTTTGATTTGCCCCACTAAATGGTTAAGCTCTTTAGCTTGAGAAGTGATCGCATCCACGCTTTTAGTGGGCATGGCTTTAGTGTGGAAGAGCGAATTGTCTTTGAGCATGCGGCTGTTGTCTAAATTGACTAAGGCGCTATTCAAGCGGTTGGTTTGAATATCCTTGCTGAATTTAGGATCACGATAAAAGCTCATGAGATTTGCTGGTTGCGAAGATTTATCGTCTTTATCGTCTCTGTCATCATCAGTAGGCGTATCAAGTTGGTTGATGGAAGCGTCATGGTCTAAAATCTCTTCTTGATCGAGCGCATACATGTAATTTTCTAACATCAAGTAGTCTTGAACTTGCATCATGAAAAACATGTTAGGGTAGAACCCATACATGCCATCATAAAAGTCATAAAAATCATACATGCCCATGCCATACATTCCATACATGCCCATTCCATACATGCCATACATACCATAATAAGGGCTATAGTAGGAGTTGTAATAGTTGTTGCTCCTGTAATAAGGGCTTTGAGCCTTTTCATTCTCCTGTTGCTTTTTAAGATACGCCCCTACCACGCTCAAATCAGCGAGCATTTTTTGGGCCGTTTTTTGATCTTTTAAAGAAATGCCTAAGGGGATATAAATACCGGTGCGGTAACTATAAAAAGAATCCCTAGCGATGATTTTAAGGCAATATTTCAAATTCTTTTGCAATTTTAGGGCTTGCCTCAAACGCGCATGCGCTCTAAAATTCCCCAAGATGCCAGAGTTAAAACGCATTTTTTCCACTAACGCGCTGAATTTTTTCGCATCGCCATTAGCCGCATTGATATAGTTTAAAGCGCTAGCCCCCCACTCTATGGTGCTGCTTTTATAACCTCCAAAATTCACTATTTTTGGCGTTAATTCCCCTTTTAATTGCGAATCTTTTAAGTCAAACAACGCCCTATTCACGCTGATAGCGTTCAAACTGAGTGTCATTATAAAAAGTATTTTTATAGCTTTCATTGATAACCTTAAAAAATATCTCTTGCGAGCATTATAGACTATTTTTAGAAATCAAAATGATTTTTGAAAACAAGCCCAAGTAAAAAATCAAATCCCAAAACAAAAGGTTCTGTTTTAAACGCTTCTTTAGTTTTTAAAAAACTTTCTTAAACAAAAACCTAACCCCCCCCAACACAACAAAACAAACATCGCAAAAAAAAGAAAAAAGAAACCAACAGAGAGAAAACCCTCTAATTGGAAAGAAGAAAAAGGTTTAGAAGTTGATCATGTAGTTAAAATAGATAGAGAAGTTCCTTTTATAGAACACGTCTACTGATCCATCTACGCCCCTTTCTTTATAGAATTGGTTGGTGAATAAAGGCAATTTAAGGCCCACCTCAATCCCGCTGTGTTTAGAGAAATTGCTCCTGAAACCAAATTCAACAGGCATTTGAAAATAGCTCGTGTTCATGCTCGCTGAACAGCCTGCGGTGTCATTGCAAATTTGCATTTGAGATTTTAAGTAGCTCTCTCCTTGAACGATAAACGAATCCCCTCCTAATCCAAAGCCTAAGAACAACCCTGCTGTGTTATAGCCCTCTTTGCTTTCATAGAAGTTATAGAGCGCATCAAAGCCCACGCCATAAGTGAAGTTATTCACTTGAGACGCGCCTTCCATGATTCCAAGCTGGCTCCCCACAAAGCTTAAATTCGCATGGTTATAGCTGTAGTATCCATAAGACCTAAAGCCAAAGCGTTTCTTTTTGCCAAAGAACCACTTATACCCTGCCATCGCATCTACCCCATACATTTGCCCGTAATTATTGGTGTTGATCACGCTTGGCGTATAGGTTGCTTGGGCTTGAGCGACAGCAGTTTGAATGTTTTTATGCACGCTTATGAAAGCGTCTTTTTGAGCCATTAGATTGGTTTTTAGCGCGTTTAAGAAATTGATGGCATCTGTCGTTGTCGTTGCGCTATCACTAGCAGCCACAAGCGCAACGGCTTGCGTTTTTTGCGTATCAGCTGTAGAAAGATCGGCTAGAGCCATATCCACTTGATTGATAGCTTTATCTAACGCGCCCACGACCGCATTAGAGCCGTTTGTCAATTGCCCAATCGTCGCGCTAGAAGAATCCAAATAGCCTTTTAAAGTGTTTTGAGCGCTTTCTAATGCGCTAAACGCGCTGTTTAGCCCTTGAGCGTTAGGAATCACACTGCCTAAATTAGGATTACCGCTTAAAAGAGTGCTGATCGTTGCGGTTTGTTTAGACATGGTTTCTACCCCACTTAAAGTGGTGTTCATGCCACTCACGCTCACGCTCTTAAGATTATTAACCATAGTGGTATCTTTGGTTAACTGGCTTGCCACGGTGTTCCCGCTAGTGCCACCACTTGTTTCATCTTTTTTAGCTGGTGGGGTTGGTGTTTTCGTCTGATCTTGTAAATCTGTGTTTAAAGCGTTTTGATCGTTAGTGAGCTGTTCTTCAGCCTTTTGTAAATTTGTTTCAGCGGTTTGCTCTGCTTGTTGATCGGCTTTAAAAGTGGTTTCATCAAAATCTTTAGCGCTAGCATCAGCTTGAACTTTAGCTACATCTGTTTTTAAAGTTTTTTCATCGTTTTGAACGGCTGCGTTATCGGTTTCTACTTGTTTAGCCGCATCAGCTACGGTAGCTTCAGTGCTTTTTGTATAAGTTTCATCAGCTGTGGCGGTTTGGCTGTCATTTGAAGCGGTGTTTTCAAGCGTTGTCGCTTCTTGGCTGTCGCTTTGAGCTTGAGTTTGGGCTTGTTGTTGCGTTGGTGAATCGCTCGATAATTCGCTACCTTTATTACTCTTTTTAGCATAATTACCAAAAACATGCGATGGTTTTTGCAACGCTGCGTAAGTTTCTAAATCGGTAGCGTTCATGCTCCCTAAAAGCACGCTACTGGCCGCTAAAGAGAAAAAGCCTAATTTTTTGAATGACTTTTTCATGACTTCCTCCCCTTATTTTTTCATCCAAGCACTTGGATTGACTTTAGTGTCCGGTTTGGAAGCGCTTTGCGTTTCTTGGGCTGGAGCCGCTTGATTGTTGCCAAACATTGAAGTGTTTATTGGGGTGTTATTGTTAGCGCCTGGGGTGCGGGTGGTGTTTTGGTTTTCTAAATTAGAATATTGAAACCCTCCTCCTAAAAACGCGCCGCTTTTTTCTGCCATGGACATACTAAAGGCTAATGCCATACCTAAAAAAACCTTTTTCATTTAAAACTCCTTAATGTGAGAAATCCTAAGGATTTCTTTTTTTATTGCATTCATGCTATGGCACAAAAATATAGGGAGCTATCAAAATTTGAGAGTTGTCCTTGAATACATTCGCTTCTACAGAATACAATTCGCTCTTACAAATATTAAGCTTTGGAGTTATACCACAAAAAAGTGAATTTTTTGTTAAGAATATGTTAAATAAATCGTTTTATTTTTTAAAAGTGCATTTATATATATAAATATATATAGAATTTAAAATTATATTTATAACTAGCTTTTATGGGAACTCTTACGCTGTTTTTTGTGGGGCGAAAATTAAGAACATGTTAGGGTTTTTAGTGGTAGTGGGTGGCTATCTTAAAAAACGCTTGAGCGTTTTATCCCTTTGTTTTATCGTTTTAGTGGGGGTTTTATTCAAACTGGCTTTGGGCGTGAGCGATTAAAGGGTTAATCACTTCATCTAAATTCCCTGAAAGCATGATTTCTTCTAAACTATACAAAGTTAAATTGATTCTATGTTCGCTCAAGCGGTTTTGCGGGTAATTATAGGTGCGGATCCTTTCGCTCCTGTCCCCACTACCCACTTGCTCTTTTCGGTCTTTGGCGTTAGCGAGTTGTTGCTCTTCAATTTGTTTTTCATAAAGGCGCGCTTTTAAGATTTTTAGGGCTTTGTCCTTGTTTTTATGTTGGGATTTTTCATCTTGCATGCTCACGCTGATATTGGTGGGGAGGTGCGTGATGCGGACGGCGGAGTCTGTGGTATTGACGCATTGCCCCCCATGCCCGCCAGCGCGAAACACTTCAATCTTTAAATCGCTAGGGTTGATAGAAACTTCCACATCATCCACTTCAGGCATGATCGCTACTGTGATAGCGGAAGTGTGGATGCGCCCTTGAGATTCTGTCTCGGGGACTCTTTGGACTCGATGCGTGCCTGCTTCAAATTTGAGCCTTGAATACACGCCCTTGCCCTTAATCAAAACGATGATTTCTTTATAGCCCCCTACGCTGTTTTCGCTAGAGCTCACTACCTCTACTTTCCATTTTTTCAAATCCGCATAACGGCAATACGCCTTAAACAAATCCCCTACAAAAATGCCCGCTTCATCGCCCCCCGTGCCGGCCCTTAACTCTAAATAGATGTTTTTATCATCGTTAGGATCTTTGGGAATAAGGAGTTGCTTAATGGCAGTTTCTAACTCGCTTTTTTGGATTTCTAAAATTTTTAACTCTTCTTTAGCCAGTTCGCTCAATTCCTTGTCTTCTAAAAGCTCTTTATTTTCTTTGATATTCTCTAAAACGCTCAAATACTCCTTACTCGCTACAGAGATTTCTTCAATGGAGCTTTGCTCTTTACTCAATTCGGTGAGTTTTTTAATATCGCTAATTACTTCAGTGCTAGAAAGCAACGCTGTGAGTTCGTCGTATCGTTTGAGAATGGAAGAAAGCTTTTCGGCTAGAATAGACATGCAAAACTACCTATAAAAAGATGCAACAATCTAAAAAACGCAAAACTTAAAAAGAAGCCCAATAATAAAAACCCATTACTGAGCTTAAAGAAGTTAAAAAACGCCTTAAAACTAAGCGAGAGCGATTTTTTTCACTGAAGCGTTAAGCCTTGAAACTTTCCTAGAAGCGGTGTTTTTCTTTAAAATCCCTTTGCTGACAAATTTATGCAACTCTTTATTAGCGATCTTCAAACGCTCTTGAGCTTTTGCTACATCATTGACAGCGACCGCTTCACGCACGGCCTTAATGATATTTTTAATTTTAGTTTTATAGAACCTGTTGCGTTCGGTTCTCTTAATGGTCTGTCTGATTCGCTTTTCTGCGGACTTATGATTTGCCATAGCCTTGTTTTAATCCCTTTGTAATGTAAAATTTGGCATAATTCTATCTAAAAATTGATTAAAAATAGTTTAAAAGGTATTTTATAACGATGAAAATTTTTGGGACTGATGGCGTGAGGGGTAAAGCAGGGGTGAAACTCACCCCCATGTTTGTGATGCGTTTAGGCATTGCTGCCGGGTTGTATTTTAAAAAACATTCTCAAACGAATAAAATTTTAATCGGTAAAGACACCAGAAAAAGCGGCTATATGGTAGAAAACGCTTTAGTGAGCGCTCTCACTTCCATAGGCTATAATGTGATCCAAATAGGGCCTATGCCTACCCCTGCGATTGCGTTTTTAACCGAAGACATGCGCTGTGATGCGGGCATTATGATAAGCGCGAGCCACAACCCTTTTGAAGATAATGGTATTAAGTTTTTCAATTCTTATGGTTATAAGCTTAAAGAAGAAGAAGAAAAAGCGATTGAAGAAATCTTTCATGATGAAGGATTACTGCATTCTAGTTATAAAGTGGGCGAGAGCGTCGGTAGCGCTAAAAGGATAGATGATGTCATAGGGCGCTATATCGTGCATTTAAAGCACTCTTTCCCCAAACATTTGAATTTACAGAGTTTAAGGATCGTGCTAGATACGGCTAATGGCGCGGCTTATAAGGTGGCTCCGGTCGTTTTTAGCGAGCTTGGAGCTGATGTGTTAGTGATTAATGATGAGCCTAATGGGTGTAATATTAATGAGCAATGCGGGGCTTTACACCCTAACCAATTGAGCCAGGAAGTGAAAAAATACCGCGCGGATCTGGGCTTTGCTTTTGATGGCGATGCGGATAGGTTAGTGGTGGTGGATAATTTAGGGAATATCGTGCATGGGGACAAGCTTTTAGGGGTGTTAGGGGTTTATCAAAAATCTAAAAACGCCCTTTCTTCTCAAGCAATTGTCGCTACAAACATGAGCAATCTAGCCCTTAAAGAATACCTAAAATCCCAAGATTTAGAATTGAAGCATTGCGCGATTGGGGATAAGTTTGTGAGCGAATGCATGCGATTGAATAAAGCCAATTTTGGAGGCGAACAAAGCGGACATATCATTTTTAGCGATTACGCTAAAACGGGCGATGGCTTGGTGTGCGCTTTGCAAGTGAGCGCGCTTGTGTTAGAAAGTAAGCTTGTAAGCTCTGTTGCGTTAAACCCCTTTGAATTATACCCCCAAAGCCTAGCGAATTTGAATATCCAAAAAAAGTCTCCTTTAGAAAGCCTGAAAGGTTATAGCGCTCTTTTAAAAGAATTAGACAAACTAGAAATCCGCCATTTGATCCGTTATAGCGGCACTGAAAACAAATTACGAATCCTTTTAGAAGCTAAAGATGAAAAACTTTTAGAATCCAAAATGCAAGAATTAAAAGAGTTTTTTGAAGGGCATTTGTGCTAAAAACCACTAAAAAAAGCCTATTGGTTTTTATAGGGGTTTTTTTTCTTATTTTTGGCGTGGATCAAGCGATTAAATACGCTATTTTAGAGGGGTTTCGCTATGAAAGTTTGGTTATAGATATTGTTTTAGTATTCAATAAAGGCGTGGCGTTTTCCTTGCTCAGTTTTTTAGAGGGGGGTTTGAAATACTTGCAAATCCTTTTGATTTTAGGGCTTTTTATCTTTTTAATGCGCCAAAGGGAGCTTTTTAAAACCCATGCGATAGAGTTTGGCATGGTGTTTGGTGCTGGGGTTTCTAATATCTTGGATCGGTTTGTGCATGGGGGCGTGGTGGATTATGTGTATTATCATTATGGCTTTGATTTTGCCATTTTTAATTTCGCTGATGTCATGATAGATGTGGGCGTGGGCGTTTTATTGTTAAGACAATTCTTTTTTAAGCAAAAACAAAACAAAATTAAGGCATAATTACCCTTTTTAATAAAGGTCGCGTAGCTCAGTTGGTAGAGCACTACCTTGACATGGTAGTGGCCGCTGGTTCAAGTCCAGTCGTGGCCACCATTATCACTCCAATTTTAATTCTCATTTTTTTGTGGGTTTTTGATCTTTATAAATTCTAAAGGGGTATTAAACGCACTTCCAATAACGCTTTTATAGCACTTCAAAAATATAACACTAATTCATTTTAAATAATAATTAGTTAATGAACGCTTCTGTTAATCTTAGTAAATCAAAACATTGCTACAATTACATCCAACCTTGATTTCGTTATGTCTTCAAGGAAAAACACTTTAAGAATAGGAGAATGAGATGAAACTCACCCCAAAAGAGTTAGACAAGTTGATGCTCCACTACGCTGGAGAATTAGCTAAAAAACGCAAAGAAAAAGGCATTAAGCTTAACTATGTGGAAGCGGTAGCTTTGATTAGTGCCCATATTATGGAAGAAGCGAGAGCTGGTAAAAAGACTGCGGCTGAATTGATGCAAGAAGGGCGCACTCTTTTAAAACCGGATGATGTGATGGATGGCGTGGCGAGCATGATCCATGAAGTGGGTATTGAAGCGATGTTTCCTGATGGGACCAAACTCGTAACCGTGCATACCCCTATTGAGGCTAATGGAAAATTAGTTCCTGGTGAGTTGTTCTTAAAAAATGAAGACATCACTATCAACGAAGGCAAAAAAGCCGTTAGCGTGAAAGTTAAAAACGTGGGCGACAGACCCGTTCAAATCGGTTCACACTTCCATTTCTTTGAAGTAAATAGATGCTTAGACTTTGACAGAGAAAAGACTTTCGGCAAACGCTTAGACATTGCGAGCGGGACAG
Organism: Helicobacter pylori; assembly: GCF_014496485.1. Taxonomy (GTDB): domain Bacteria; phylum Campylobacterota; class Campylobacteria; order Campylobacterales; family Helicobacteraceae; genus Helicobacter; species Helicobacter pylori_DD. Next base: position 161,662 of record NZ_JACTAX010000002.1, read on the forward strand.
CGGTAAGGTTTGAGCCTGGCGAAGAAAAATCCGTAGAGTTGATTGACATTGGCGGTAACAGAAGAATCTTTGGATTTAACGCGTTGGTTGATAGGCAAGCCGATAACGAAAGCAAAAAAATTGCTTTACACAGAGCTAAAGAGCGTGGTTTTCATGGCGCTAAAAGCGATGACAACTATGTAAAAACAATTAAGGAGTAAGAAATGAAAAAGATTAGCAGAAAAGAATATGTTTCTATGTATGGCCCTACTACAGGCGATAAAGTGAGATTGGGCGATACAGACTTGATCGCTGAAGTAGAACATGACTACACCATTTATGGCGAAGAGCTTAAATTCGGTGGCGGTAAAACCCTAAGAGAAGGCATGAGCCAATCTAACAACCCTAGCAAAGAAGAACTGGATCTAATCATCACTAACGCTTTAATCGTGGATTACACCGGTATTTATAAAGCGGATATTGGTATTAAAGATGGCAAAATCGCTGGCATTGGTAAAGGCGGTAACAAAGACATGCAAGATGGCGTTAAAAACAATCTTAGCGTGGGTCCTGCTACTGAAGCCTTAGCCGGTGAAGGTTTGATCGTAACGGCTGGTGGTATTGACACACACATCCACTTCATTTCACCCCAACAAATCCCTACAGCTTTTGCAAGCGGTGTAACAACCATGATTGGTGGCGGAACTGGTCCTGCTGATGGCACTAATGCGACTACTATCACTCCAGGTAGAAGAAATTTAAAATGGATGCTCAGAGCGGCTGAAGAATATTCTATGAACTTAGGTTTCTTAGCTAAAGGTAACGCTTCTAACGACGCGAGCTTAGCCGATCAAATTGAAGCCGGTGCGATTGGCTTTAAAATCCACGAAGACTGGGGCACCACTCCTTCTGCAATCAATCATGCGCTAGACGTTGCGGACAAATACGATGTGCAAGTCGCTATCCACACAGACACTTTGAATGAAGCCGGTTGTGTAGAAGACACTATGGCAGCTATTGCCGGACGCACTATGCACACTTTCCACACTGAAGGCGCTGGCGGCGGACACGCTCCTGATATTATTAAAGTGGCCGGTGAACACAACATTCTTCCCGCTTCCACTAACCCCACTATCCCTTTCACTGTGAATACAGAAGCCGAACACATGGACATGCTTATGGTGTGCCACCACTTGGATAAAAGCATTAAAGAAGATGTTCAGTTCGCTGATTCAAGGATCCGCCCTCAAACCATTGCGGCTGAAGACACTTTGCATGACATGGGGATTTTCTCAATCACCAGTTCTGACTCTCAAGCGATGGGCCGTGTGGGTGAAGTCATCACTAGAACTTGGCAAACAGCTGACAAAAACAAAAAAGAGTTTGGCCGCTTGAAAGAAGAAAAAGGCGATAACGACAACTTCAGGATCAAACGCTACTTGTCTAAATACACCATTAACCCAGCGATCGCTCATGGGATTAGCGAGTATGTCGGTTCTGTAGAAGTGGGCAAGGTGGCTGACTTGGTGTTGTGGAGTCCAGCATTCTTTGGCGTGAAACCCAACATGATCATCAAAGGCGGATTCATTGCGTTAAGTCAAATGGGCGATGCGAACGCTTCTATCCCTACCCCACAACCGGTTTATTACAGAGAAATGTTCGCTCACCATGGTAAAGCTAAATACGATGCAAACATCACTTTTGTGTCTCAAGCGGCTTATGACAAAGGCATTAAAGAAGAATTAGGGCTTGAAAGACAAGTGTTGCCGGTAAAAAATTGCAGAAACATCACTAAAAAAGACATGCAATTCAACGACACTACCGCTCACATTGAAGTCAATCCTGAAACTTACCATGTGTTCGTGGATGGCAAAGAAGTAACTTCTAAACCAGCTAATAAAGTGAGCTTGGCGCAGCTCTTTAGCATTTTCTAGGATTTTTTAATTTTCTAAGGTTTTAGGAGCGTTCCTCCTTAAATCTTAGGTTGTAGGCTCTCTAACTTTTTTATTAAAAGTTAAGAGCTTATTTTTTTGTTTTATTTTTTGTTAATTTACTATTTTTCTTTATGATTAGCTCAAGCAACAAAAGTTATTCGTAAGGTGCGTTTGTTGTAAAAATTTTGTTTTGGAAGGATAAGGCAATGCTAGGACTTGTATTGTTATATGTTGGGATTGTTTTAATCAGCAATGGGATTTGCGGATTAACCAAAGTCGATCCTAAAAGCACTGCGGTGATGAACTTTTTTGTGGGCGGGCTTTCCATTGTTTGTAATGTGGTTGTCATCACTTATTCCGCGCTCCACCCTACAGCCCCTGTAGAAGGTGCAGAAGATATTGCTCAAGTATCGCACCATTTGACTAGTTTCTATGGGCCAGCGACTGGGTTATTGTTCGGTTTTACCTACTTGTATGCGGCTATCAACCACACTTTTGGTTTGGATTGGAGGCCGTATTCTTGGTATAGCTTATTCGTAGCGATCAACACTGTTCCTGCTGCGATTTTATCCCACTATAGCGATATGCTTGATGACCACAAAGTGTTAGGCATCACTGAGGGCGATTGGTGGGCGATCATATGGTTGGCTTGGGGTGTTTTGTGGCTTACCGCTTTCATTGAAAACATCTTGAAAATCCCTTTAGGGAAATTCACTCCATGGCTTGCTATCATTGAGGGTATTTTAACCGCTTGGATCCCTGCTTGGTTACTCTTTATCCAACACTGGGTGTGAGATGATCATAGAGCGTTTAGTTGGCAATCTAAGGGATTTAAACCCCTTGGATTTCAATGTGGATCATGTGGATTTGGAATGGTTTGAAACGAGGAAAAAAATCGCTCGCTTTAAAACCAGGCAAGGCAAAGACATAGCCATACGCCTTAAAGACGCTCCCAAGTTGGGTCTCTCTCAAGGGGATATTTTATTTAAAGAAGAGAAGGAAATTATCGCCGTTAATATCTTGGATTCTGAAGTCATTCACATCCAAGCCAAGAGCGTGGCAGAAGTAGCGAAAATATGCTACGAGATAGGAAACCGCCATGCGGCTTTATACTATGGCGAGTCTCAATTTGAATTTAAAACACCATTTGAAAAGCCTACGCTAGCGTTATTAGAAAAGCTAGGGGTTCAAAATCGTGTTTTAAGTTCAAAATTGGATTCTAAAGAACGCTTAACCGTGAGCATGCCCCATAGTGAGCCTAATTTTAAGGTCTCACTAGCGAGCGATTTTAAAGTGGTCATGAAATAGAAAAATACAGATGGATAAAGGAAAGAGCGTGAAAAGCACTAAAAAAAGCGTGGGTACGCCCCCAAAAACCCCAAAGACAGACGACAATACCAATAGTCATGTAGATAATGAATTTCTGATCTTACAAGTCAATGATGCGGTGTTCCCCATTGGATCTTACACGCATTCTTTTGGGCTAGAAACTTACATCCAACAAAAAAAGGTTACCAATAAAGAAAGCGCTTTAGAATATCTAAAGGCCAATCTTTTTAGCCAGTTTCTTTACACGGAAATGATGAGCCTGAAATTAACCTATGAAAGCGCCCTCCAACAGGATTTAAAAAAAATCTTAGGGGTTGAAGAAGTCATTAGGTTATCCACAAGCCCCATGGAATTACGATTAGCCAATCAAAAGCTAGGCAATCGTTTCATTAAAACCCTACAAGCCATGAACGAATTAGACATGGGCACCTTTTTTAACGCTTACGCTCAAAAAACCAAAGATCCAACCCATGCCACTAGCTATGGCGTTTTTGCGGCGAGTTTGGGGATTGAATTGAAAAAGGCTTTAAGGCATTATCTTTATGCGCAAACTTCTAACATGGTGATCAACTGCGTTAAAAGCGTCCCACTATCTCAAAACGATGGGCAAAAAATCTTATTGAGCTTGCAAAGCCCTTTCAACCAGCTCATAGAAAAAACCCTAGAACTAGACGAAAGCCACCTGTGTGCGGCAAGCGTTCAAAACGACATTAAGGCGATGCAGCATGAGAGTTTATACTCGCGCCTTTATATGTCTTGAATTTTAATCTCAAATTGAAAGGAATTTTATGGTAAAAATTGGAGTTTGTGGTCCTGTAGGAAGCGGTAAAACCGCCTTGATTGAAGCTTTAACGCGCCACATGTCAAAGGATTACGACATGGCGGTTATCACTAATGATATTTACACTAAAGAAGACGCAGAGTTTATGTGTAAAAATTCGGTGATGCCACGAGAGAGGATTATTGGCGTAGAAACGGGGGGCTGTCCGCACACCGCCATTAGAGAAGACGCTTCTATGAATTTAGAAGCGGTAGAAGAAATGCATGGCCGTTTCCCTAATTTGGAATTGCTTTTAATTGAAAGCGGAGGCGACAACCTTTCAGCGACTTTCAACCCAGAGCTAGCGGATTTTACGATTTTTGTGATTGATGTGGCTGAGGGCGATAAAATCCCCAGGAAAGGCGGGCCAGGAATCACGCGTTCAGACTTGCTTGTCATCAATAAAATTGATTTAGCCCCCTATGTGGGAGCGGACTTGAAAGTCATGGAAAGGGATTCTAAAAAGATGCGCGGCGAAAAGCCCTTTATTTTTACGAATATCCGCGCTAAAGAAGGCTTAGATGATGTGATCGCTTGGATTAAGCGTAACGCTTTATTGGAAGATTGATGAACACTTACGCTCAAGAATCCAAGCTCAGGTTAAAAACCAAAATAGGGGCTGATGGGCGGTGCGTGATTGAAGACAATTTTTTCACGCCCCCCTTTAAGCTCATGGCGCCCTTTTACCCTAAAGACGATTTAGCTGAAATCATGCTTTTAGCGGTAAGCCCTGGCATGATGAGGGGTGATGCGCAAGACATGCAATTAAGCATCGGTCCAAATTGCAAGCTAAGGATCACCTCGCAATCCTTTGAAAAAATCCATAACACTGAAGACGGGTTTGCCAGCAGAGACATGCATATCGTTGTGGGGGAAAACGCCTTTTTAGACTTCGCGCCCTTCCCTTTAATCCCCTTTGAAAACGCGCATTTTAAGGGCAATACCACGATTTCTTTACGCTCTAGTTCTCAGTTGCTCTATAGTGAAATCATTGTCGCTGGGCGAGTGGCGCGTAATGAGTTGTTTAAATTCAACCGCTTGCACACCAAAATCTCTATTTTACAAGATGAGAAACCCATCTATTATGATAATACGATTTTAGATCCAAAAACCACCGACATGACAAACATGTGCATGTTTGATGGCTATACGCATTATTTGAATCTGGTGCTTGTCAATTGCCCCATAGAGTTCTCTGGTGTGCGAGGATTGATTGAAGAGAGCGAAGGAGTGGATGGAGCCGTGAGCGAGATTGCTAGTTCTCATTTATGCCTAAAAGCTTTAGCGAAAGGTTCAGAACCCTTATTGCATTTAAGAGAAAAAATCGCTCGCCTAATCACGCAAACCATCACACAAAAGGTTTAAAAGCGCTTCAAAAAGATTAAATTCCTTTAGTCTTTTTACCCCCCCTTTTTTTAACTCTCTTTTTTTAACCCCCCCTTTTTTTAATCTTGTAAGCTGAAGGGCCTAAACTCAGTGCGGCTGTCTTTAGAAAGCTCTATCAATAGCGCGTTGAGATTATTGAGAGCGCTTGGTGGAGGTAAATTGTTTTTGATAGCGTTTAAGTTTTCCTCATTGCACCTAAAGGCCAGGCATTGCTTGAAGTGGTTGTTTAACAATTCTTTTAACTTGTCAAAATGGTAATTAGTTTTAATTTGTTTGAAGTCGTGCACAAAGATGATGCAATACTGCTCGTTGTCTGTGGCTTTTTCTAAAAACGATTTTAATTTTTCCGCCCCTACTTTGTCGTGCAATTCTTTCGCTTCGTTGAGATTGTCTATCACAAGCGCGCTGTTAGGATTCATAGCGGTGTCTAAAACGCTTAAGATATTTTCTACAGGCGTGATGCCGTATTCTCTTTGCACATCAAAAAACCTTATCAGGCGTTTTTCTTTATTGCAAAAAACCAATTCTTTGTTCGCGCTTTTGATGTTTTGGAATAAGAGTTTCATTAAAGCGATGCGAGCGTTTAAATCTTGGCTCACCACCAACAAATGCGATTCGTTACTTTCAAACTCCACTATCAGATCCTTTTGCTCATAATCCACTTTTTTGCCCAGATGCAAACGCATTTCATTAGTCTTAAGGGTGTTGGGCATTTTTAAAGCCGTTTCGCCATTATAGATTTTACGCTCTATGGGCGCGAGATTTCTTTGATTAAATTCAGTGTGTATTTTTGTGAGAAAAGATTTGAAATCATCAGGGGCTTTAGGGATACTCATCTTGGTGTGGAATTTTTGATGCCCTCCGTTGTTGTTGAAAATGGCTTCTGGCCTGACAAGCTCACAAGCTACATCATCGTCCAAAATTTTAGTGCTGTCGTCTGCATCCATAGGCAAAGCGATGCGGTTAGCGATTTGAGCCTTAAAGCTTGAATCAATTTCACCGCCGCGCATGGTCTGAGTGGCTAAAACTAAATGCACCCCATAGCTGCGACCCTTTTTAAGCAGAGTGTTTAAATGCCCCTCCACCGCTTTAGTGGATTTATTATCGCCAAAAAGCACCTGAAATTCATCAACCACTACGATCAGTCTGGGCATTTTTTCATGTTTTCGGTAATCGCTTAAATCTTTCACCTTAAATTGCTTGAACAGATTGGCTCTTTCTTGCATTTCTTTACAAAGCCACCTTAAAAAACTCATGCCAAAACCCACCGAACTCGCCACGCTCACCAACCTCGCATGCTCTAAAATCGGATCTGTGTATGCGTTAAATTCCACCCCCTCTTTATAGTCTAATAAAAAGAGTTGGACTTCATCGGGCGCGTAGTAGAAGGCTAGATTTTGGATCAACACATGCAAGAAATTGGATTTCCCGCTCCCGCTGTGGTCGCAAATGAGCGTGTGGTTTTGCGCGTTACCGATTTCAAAACACACTTCCTTATGGTTAATATCCCACCCCACCGGCACGCTCACTTCATGCTGAGAGCTTTCAGTCCAAAATTTTTCGTCTTTTTGTAAGGCTTTCAACTCGCTTTTGACTACTTTCTTTTTCTCGTAATACGCTTTGATTTTATCAGCGAAGTCTTTCATGTGCTGGGATTTAATACCTTGATCGTTGATCACTTCTACGCTAAGATATTTTAAGCACTCAAAACTTGTCCTGTCTTTAAAAAACTCCGCATGTTTTTTCAGATCTTCTGCGGATTTATTGTTTTTTTCGCTCTCCAAATTGACAAAGCTCAAAACCCCATTTTTAGAGCCAAAACGCATGATTTTTTCCAAATAATAAAGCGCGTCTTTACTCAAAGCATCTACCCCGCTTAAAAAAAGCGCTTTTAAAGGCAAGGGGTCTTTGGCGGTTTCATTATAATGCGCAAAACCTCTAAAACCGGCTAATTTTTCTTGCAAATTAACCTTTAAATATTCATACAAATGCTTTAGGGCTTCTTCTATTTCCTTGCTTTCGGTCAAAATCCTTCGCTGGTAAATAAAGTCATTGTCTTTATTTAAAAGCCTTCTGGCCAGATTGAAAATGCCCCCCAAACTCAACGCATCAATCAAAATCACTTCCAGTTGCACTAAAGGCGCGCTGGAGAGTAAGCGCATGAGCATTTCTCTCAAAAACTGCCCGTCTTTTTCATGCTCTATATACAAGCTTTTAGGGGGGAAAGGATAAACTTTAGGCAATAAAAATTCCATGTTAGTGCCATTCTTGCCTTTAATTTCCAATAAACCACAGCTTAAAAATTGGGGGTAAGTGGTCGTTTCATTGAACTTTGGCGCGTCTGTGAATTGTGCTTGAACTTGCCTGATACTCTTTTGATAGTCCTCTATTTGTGAGACGATCGGCTTGAGAAAACTCTCTGGCTCTTTTTTAGCAACAACTTTATCTAAGGCGTCGTCCAGTTCTTTTAATAAATTACCCGCATCAATCATCTTTATCCTTAAGATATTCATCATAGCGCCTCTTGGCTTCTCTTTCATGCTCTTTGGCTTCACGCATAAGCCTATCGATCTCGCTTGATGGATGGAAATTCATATCAATTCGCCTCTCCAAAGACTTGGCTTCTTCAAGTTGCTCGTTGATTTTTCTTCTTTTGTATTGAGTGTCTTGCTCTAAATTTTCTAATTCATGTGCAATTTTTAGCATCTCCTCTAGCGCCTCACTTTTAAGTTTCTGCCCTAAATCATCTTGCATGGCGTTTTCTACGAAATAGTCGCAAATCCTTCTTAACTCATTGGTGCAACCCTCCAAAAAAACTTTATGAGAAAACATTTTAACCCCTTGATTCCAGTTTTTTTAAAAACATTTTAAGATTTAATAGCGCTTTTTTTGAGCCATTATCGGTGTCTAAAAACAGCACCACATCAGTGGTGGTATTCCAAAGATAATACCCCCCATACCCGTCATTAGCGAATACGATTTCTTCAGGCTCTAACCATTCTTTTAAGCTTTGCATGAAATCAATGAACAAGCCCTCTAAATTGAAATTCAAAACATGTTTGAACGTGTAGGATTCATTGCCCACCATGAAATAACGCCATTGGCTAAAACCATAGTTCGATCGTTTGATGAAGTCCTTAAATTCATCACTAAAGCCTATTTTCAACCGCTCTTCTAGATCGCTCAACGCATTTTCATTGAGCGGCTCTACAAATTCCCAATTCAATTCTGTTTCTGTAGAAATTCTGTCCATAGTGAATATCCTTTCGTGTGTTTCACGCCTAATAATAATTCTTCTCTCACCAACGCCACATTCCCTAAAACATTCGCGTCAAAATGCCATAAATAGCCCCTAGGGATGAATCCTTTTGCGATCTGTTCTAGTTCTGTCGCATCAAAGCCCAAATCGTTGTCTTTAAGCGCGGCTTGTAAAGCCTTTAGGGCATGATGAGCGCATGCGGTTTTACTTAAATCTTCTAAAGGCGCAATGGCGCTAAAAACGCTATCAAATTCCGCCAAACGCAACCCATTAAAGCGGACTTCTTCCGGATAAGGGTTTTTTTCATCTACCATAAAGCCCTCTTTACGGCTTTCTAAAAACTCCCTATACTCCAACGCTTTTTGCGTATAATTTTCATTCCGTTCTAAGACGGGCGCTATTTTTTGGCTCAAATTTTCTGTAGCACGCTCCAACTCTGTTTCCAAATTATCAAAAGCTTCGTTCATAGCGTTCAAATCGTTGGGGGATTCTTTGATTTTTTCTGCAAAATCCTGTAAAGCTTTCTTGCAATTTTTAACGCAATGTTTTTTGGCTAACGAAAAGCTCTCAAAATCAACGCTCATCAAATCCAATCCATGCTCTTTAGAAGTTGTTGCGCGATCCCTATGAGAAAAAGCGTTGATCTTGTCTTTCAAATCAGCGTATAAAGAAGCACTAAAATCTTCCATCAAATCTTTCAATCGCTCATTAAAAACGCTTTTTTTAGGGTTATAAGAGAAAGTAGGCCGTTCAAAATCGTATTCCATTAAAACGCCTGGGGTTGGAAAGTTGTATTCGTTATCTATCGCCGCGCTCGCATAGTTCAAACGCCTGATAAATTCCTGGTGCTTATCGGTATAAAAATGCAACCTCTTTTTAACGCCCTCCCAAGCTTGATTCACAAGATCCACGCTCGCTTTGGCTTGAGTGGAGTAGATTTCAAGTGTTTGTTCTAATAACCTTACATTGTGTTCCCATTTTTCTATATTGTCTTCCATAAGGTTTAAGCCCTTTTCACAAAGTTCAGCGCATAATTTAAAAGGGGGGATAACCGACCCTACCGCATTACTAAAACTTCTCCCAATCTCCCCAAGAAATCCCCAAAAACCACTTCGCTCCTTTTTGGCTGCGTTTAATTCTCCTATGGCTTTTTCCAATTGCATTTCAATTTTTCTGCGTTCTACTATGATTTTTAGCGCGTAACTATCAAGGTCTTTGATAAAACCACCACACCTTTTTTCCTGCAGGGATTCTTTAAAATCCCTGCATTTTTCAACAACCTTTTTGACTTCTTCTGTGTCCGTTTTTCATTCAGCCATAAACCACCCCTTAATAATCTTCTTCTAAAACCCTAATCCTCTCTTTAAGCCATGCGATTTGCTCTTGCGCGGCTTCATCAAACTCGTTGAAAGTGCCTTTCAAGTTATCCACCACCTCGCTAAATCTCTCTCTTTTAGCGTCTTGCCATGATTCTAAATTATGGAAATGGTTGCTCAAGCTGTTCACTTCCTCGTTTAGTAACTCTTTAAAGCGTTCTAAATGCCCTACAAATTCCCTGACCTCTTCGGTATCCATTTGCACTCTGCTCATCGGTTGTCCTTTCTTTTAAAAATTTTCTTCATTAGAATCAGGCTTTTTATTGCCGCTGATTCTAATGCTCCCACCCCCATAGCTAGGGGGTGTTGTGGGGCGAATCTCTAGCGTTTCGCCTCTTTCTCTTTTGTATTTTTCTTGCTGGCTTTGGTGGTATGTTTTCATGCTGTCTATCACGATTGCTTTGTGGTTGCTCCCTAAATCAGCGTTGGTGAGCAATTTTTGAGTGCCATTACCTAGGCTATTGGAATGCCTGTCTTCTATCTTAAGAGACAAATTCAAGCCCTTAAAACCCTCCAAAGCCTCCACTAACGCTACCACAAGCTTTCTGTCCCAAATGGAATTTTTCAAATCCTTACACAAGGAAAAAACCTCGCTTGAAAACTGGTAGTCATACAAAAACAAAAGGTCTAAATTTTCTAAAAATTCCAGATTGCAACGCTCTTTAAAATTTTTCAAAAAGCCCTCTTTTAAAGGCGCAAAGCCTTCAGTGATAGGGATTAGCCCCTTGTCTTTGGCGCGTTTAAACACCATAACGCTTTTTTCAATCACGACAAACGCATAAGCGTTCTTAGTCATCATAATTTTTCTGCCTCGCTTTCATAGATTAATTGGTCGTCTTTAAACAGCCCCACTTTAATGCTTTGGGAATCCACGCAACACACCTTCACGTCCACTTCTTCATGCTCTTCTAGTGCTATGGAAATCATTTGCGTGTCTTGAATGTTTAGAGTGTTGGTATTGGCGAGAGATTTATCGCTATAGCGTATCTCTAGCTCATCAAAGCCTCCCCATTCCTCTTTAGTTTGGAAAATCTGGTATTCATTAGGCTTTAAAGAATCCCTATGGATTTTAGCGTGGAATTTCCCCTCTATCTCAATGCCTAAATCGTATTTAAACACAGGGTTGGAGCTTATAGAGGGCCTTTCAATCCCTTTAGCCTTGTCCCTGCTCTCTAAAAGCCCAAAAGCCACCCCGGTTTTGCAAGTAGGCTTCAAATAAGCGGGCGTGTTAGAAACATCTTCTCCGGTAAGCTCTAAAATCTGTTTGTCTGATTTTTCTGTGCCTAGTGGCTCGTAAATGATGAATGTGAAATCATCTTTAGAAGTCTTTTGCTTGTAATCTTCGAGCTGCTTTTCTTTGGCGTTTTCAAACGCTTGTTTGACTAACACCGAACGGCTCGCATTCCCGCCTAAGAAAACATGAAACGCCCGACACTGATCATCAATGTTTTCAGCCATCACTTTAGAAAATCCGGCAAAGAAGTTGGCAACGCTTTCATTGATCTTGTCTTTTAAGAGGTTTAAAAGCTCTTTGCAATCAAATTTAAGATCGCATTCTGTTTCTACCCCATTCCTATCAAACAGCATAGTTTTAAAATCCTTTTCAAAATTCTCTATCTCAAAGTTTTCATTTTCTTCTATCGCTTCTATAATATCAGCGTCTAAATTTTCTAAAAAAGGGCGTAATTTAGAAGCGATCTCTTGCAAATTCAAGCGCGCTCCACTGGAATTTTGCATAAACGATCCAAAGCGTTGCGTATCGATCCTGTCATAGTTGGGCTTAGCGATGACAATATCTTTTGCTTTCAGCTCTTGGAAATTTTTGGCATACGCTTCCCAAGCCAATAATTCCAATAAATTTTCACCGCCTAAATATTTATCCCCTCCGCTGCTAAAATGCGTCATTTTGTAAAGGAATTTGGGGCTAGCGCTTTTTTCCCATTTGCCAAAGTCAAAATCCGTCGTCCCGCCCCCAAAATCAAACACCCCGTAATAAATTGGCTTGTCTAACTTCTCTGATTTAAAAAACCCGTAGCTTTTTAAAGCGCTAATGGCATACGCGTAAGGCTCGCTCGCTCTCAATTCCACTTTGAAAGTTTTAGCCGTTTTTTCATCGTCAAAAACATGCCGGGGTAAGGATTTTTTCAAGCCTCTTTCAAAACTCTCTCTGATTTTTTCAGCCTGATGCTTTTCATACTTGATGGGATAGGATAAAAAGTATTTCAAAAACACGCCATTGTGCATGTTGTTGATGCAACGGCCAATATAGTAAGCATAGATTTCTATGGGGTTAAAACCCGTGCAATTAGCGAAGCTTTCTAAAGAAAAATCCTCCTTAAAATTCCTAAAATTCTGTTTTTCATCCGCTCCAGCCCATTGCTTCAATTGAGAAAAAAACCGATACAAATGATTATTTTGAGTGTGTGAAAGATTCTTTTGGGCTTCATGCGCCACTTCCATATCGTTATGTTCTGTGAAAGGGCGGTGATCTAGCGCGTTGTATTCTGTAATAAATTTTTTTCTGTGTCTAAACTCCATGATCGTAGGGTTTTCAAACTTTGTAGGGCTTGCGTCATCTACTAGCCCGCCAATAGAGAGCAAGCGGTATTCCCTGTTCTTATCCATATAGCTTGCGGTCGTGCTTTTAGTCCCAAAGTCAATAGCGACAACGCCCTTGTTTAAATCCTTCAAACTTGAGTGCGCATAGAAGTTCATTTCTTTGCCGTTAGGGTCTAAATTATCAAACCTAAAGGTTACCCTTTCTTTAGGCAAGCTAGGCACCTCTAAATCCCAATGCCCTCCATTTAAATCAAGCAATTGGCTTTGACTATAGCTCTTAAGGCCTACCGCTATATTATCCACATTGAGCATCAATTCTTTAAATGCTTCAAAATCCACATCCACATCGCTAGTAGAAACGATCTCTAAGGTTTTTTCTATTTGCTCATTAGCGATCTTTTCAGCTTGCGCTAAACTCTCTAAGAATTTTTGATTGTCATCAGAAAGATACCTTGAAGAAGTGCTGTTATTGACGATCGCATGAAGCACCCGCAGCGCTTTTTTAAACTTAGTTTGATCTTCTTCTGACACTTCTTTTTTGAAATTGACTTTACTTTTTTCATTGAATGCGACTCCATCTTTTAAAGACAGCTTGCACAATTTTTCTACTAACGGGTGGCCAAGAGGCAGTCTTAAACTCTGTAAGGGTGTTACCATGATATTTCTCCTTTAATTATGGTTTTGGTTGTTTTGAGGGTTGCTCGTTCAAGCCATCAACCCTCTCTTTGAGTGCCATGTTCTCTTCTTCTAATTTTCTGTTTTGGCGTTTTAAATCCTGGTTTGCGCTCGCTAAACGCCTGTTGTGTAAGTCCAGGTCGCTTTTAGCTTCCATACCTTCTAAGCTCTTCAAGCACGCGATTTCTCGCTCCAGCTCGGTTTTTTCTTTGGCTGTTTTTTCTTTAGCTTGCGCTAATTGAGCGTTAGAGTTTTCTAAAGCTTGCCGTAATTGATTGTGAGTGTTTTCCAAATTTTTTTGAGCGCTTTCTAACTTTTTGAGTTTGTCTGTTAGGTGTTGGTTGTCTTTTTCTAAATTAGCGCATAATTTTTCTAAAAACCCATGCGCATCTTGCAATTGCGCTCGCTCTTGTTTGAGGCTGCCCTGCTCTTTAGTGAGCGCGACAACTTGGTGGTTGAGCTTGTCGTTTTCGGTTTTCAGATCGACGGTTTTTTCAGTCAGCACGGCGTTTTTATTAGCTAGCTCGGTATTTTCTTTAGTGAGCTTTTCTTTAGCTTGCCATAATTGATCGTTAGAATTTTCTAACCCACTGATTTTTTCGTTTTCTTTGAATAGCTTATTGTTTTTGTAAGCTAGCTCGGTGTTTTCTTTGGTTAGCTTGTCTTTTGTTGTGAATAATTCGGCGTTTTCATTTTCTAACTCACCGATGCGGGCTTCTAATTCTTCTCTTATTTGATAGAAGCCAAACCATTTTTCTATCAATGTTCCCATTTTATGATCCCATATCCACGATAGTGTAACATGCTATTTTTTTGTCGTATGTGTAGCCTCTTAAGACCACTCTTTGCATCTTTTGAGAAGCGTTTTGCTCTGGGTATAGCGTTTTGCATGAATGGTCATAAGCACTTGGCTCTTTCAAACGCTCAAATTTACTATCCTTAATGTATTCAAAAAGCAAATCAAACAATTCAGCTAATTTCTCGCCCTTATCGTTCCTCTTATCGCTTAATTCTTGGCTCGCTTTGTTATAAAGGCTTTCTAAATAGTATTTGCTATCGCTAAGAACAGATGCGATCAAGTCCATTGCGCTGTGAGTTGTTGCTACAAATCCAAAATTCAAGCACCCTCTGACTTCCAAAAAGACTTCATAGAGTTTTTCTAATTTTTCGTATGGAGCGTGCCTTCGCTCTAACTCGTTTAGTTTTTGGCTCGTTTTTTCGGCTTGGCTTTTTGCTGTTGATAGCTCTGTGGTTAGGTTTTCTTTATCTTTAGTTAGATTATCTTTTTCTGTGGTTAGCGCTTTATTTTTATCGGCTAGCTTTTGATTTTCTCCTAATAATTCGTCGTTTCCTTTTTTTAAAGCTTGCTGAGATTGTTCTAACGCTTGCACTTGCTTTTGTGATGCGTTAAGCTGATCGTTTAGATTGTCTCTTTCTCTAGTTAGATCTGTTTTATCTCTATTTAGTTTGGCGTTTTCTTCTTGGACTTCTTGGACTTTTTTAAGCGTTTCCTCTTTTTTTAAAGCGTCTTTTGGGTTTTCTTGGGTGTCGTTAGAGGATTTCCCAAGCGAAAAGAAAGAGCCTATAAGATGAGAGAGTTTTCTAAGGGGTTCAAAGTCTTCTAATTTAAGATCTTCTAATTTTTGAATGCGATCTTTAAGTTCTCTAACATCTCTAACAAGTTCTAAAAGCTCTTCATTATTGGGGGGCGGAAGCAGTCGTTCTTGAAATATTCGTATTTTCTGTATTCGTGTTTTCTACAATATGAACGCCACTCATAAGAATATCTCCTTTTATCTTATATCAATGTTAAATAAGGTTGTTATTGTAATTTGAGAAAATTTAAAATGAGCTTTATTTCCCCCCCCTTTTTTCGCCCCCTCTAACAAACCCCTAGAATGTAGAATCCCAGTGGTTTAAGTTAGAAGAATAAGGGTCAAAAAAGCCCTTAGGCATGTATTGTGCTTCTTTTTTGGTAGAAGCGTCTTTTGAAGAATGGTCTTTAGGGAGACAAGCGAAACGCTGAGTATCAAAGCTAGAACAACCGCTCAATAACAACGCACCGAGTGTGCCAACCATAATACCATTTTTAATTGTTTTCATTTTATATCCTTTGTTTTGTAAAATTCTTTGTAAATCCGTTTAATTTAAAATCGTTTAATTGAATAAGCTAAACTTTAAATTACACGATGCGAATGTTATAATTCATTTTTAAACGAAAAGTAAATGAAGCTAAAAACAATACAAATTATCACTCAAATTCTTATCATTGTGTAAAAATGCGTGATAAAACTCAAACAGGTTGGAATGAGAATTAATTACCGCTAGAACAAAATTTAAAATTAAAAAACATTACCAACCCACAAGACTTAAAGCCACCCGCTTAAAACATGCTACAATCAAGCCAAATTCTTAAATAACTTAAATAAAAGGTAAGCTCATGCAAAAAATCATTGACGATTCACTAGAATTAGCTAAAAAACTGCAAGATAGTATCAGTAACCATTTGAGCGAGCAAGAAAAAGCGTTCCACTCTAAAATGCAAAAGCTTTTAAACAACCCTGAAAACAAAGTCATGCTCATAGAGCTTATGGATCGGAGTTTTAGATGCCTAGACAATAAAGCCCGCTTTGAAATGATTGAGCATGTTTTAGACAAATACAAAAGCCGTGAGATTTTTTCTCCGTTTGAAAAATTGCTTTTAATGGGGTTTTTAAGCTTTGGGAAAATGCTCCCTGATATGAGCGTGCCTTTCTTTGTCAATAAAATCAGAAGCGACACGAAAGCGATGGTCTTAGATCAAGAAGAGAGCCAATTGAAAGAGCGGATTTTAAAAAGAAAGAATGAAAAAATCATTTTGAACGTGAATTTTATCGGTGAAGAGGTTTTAGGCGAAGAAGAAGCTAATGCGCGTTTTGAAAAATACTCTCAAGCCCTAAAATCCAACTACATCCAATACATTTCCATTAAAATCACGACGATTTTTTCTCAAATCAATATCCTTGATTTTGAATACTCTAAAAAAGAGATTGTCAAACGCTTAGACGCTCTTTATGCCCTGGCTTTAGAAGAAGAAAAAAAGCAAGGCATGCCTAAATTCATCAATTTGGATATGGAGGAATTTAGGGATTTAGAGCTCACGGTGGAGTCGTTTATGGAGTCTATCGCTAAATTTGATTTGAACGCCGGTATTGTGTTGCAAGCTTATATCCCTGATTCTTATGAATATTTGAAAAAACTGCACGCTTTTTCTAAAGAAAGGGTTTTAAAAGGGTTAAAGCCCATTAAAATCCGCTTTGTTAAGGGAGCGAACATGGAGAGCGAAGAGACTATCGCTTCTGTGAAAGACTGGGCGTTACCCACATTTTCTAGTAAGCAAGACACCGATTCTAATTACAATAAAATGTTAGATTTTGTTTTAGAGGGCGATAATTATAAATACATTCATATCGGCGCAGCGAGCCATAATATTTTTGAAATCGCTTATGTCTATACGCGCATCCATGCCCTTAATGACCCTATTGTGTTAGAGCATTTTAGTTTTGAAATGCTAGAGGGCATGAGCTTGCAAGCGAGCCAGGAATTAAAAGAGATGCACAAGCTCATTCTTTATGCGCCGGTGTGCGATGAAGCGCATTTCAACAATGCGATCGCTTACTTGGTGAGGAGGTTAGACGAAAACACCTCAAGCGATAATTTCATGAAAGCTTTCTTTAACCTTAAAGTAGGCACGAGCGAATGGAAAGACCAAGAGCAACGCTTTTTAAACAGCCTTAAAGGAATCGCCACTTTAGACAATGCCACCCACAGGACTCAAGACAGGAACGCCAAACAAACCGGCCACACCACCTACCCAAACCACTCCTTTAAAAACGAAAGCGATACCGATTTTATTTTAAAAGCCAACCGAGAGTGGGCTAAAAAAGTGCGCGAGAAAATGCATAACGCTCCTATTTTAGAGCTTTACCCAGAAATAGATGGGAGGTTTGAAGATCCTAATTTAACCCCTTTAGAAGTCTTTGATAAGATCCATCATAAAAAAATCGCCAGCGTGCATTTAGCGGATAAAGAAGCGATTTTAAAAACCCTAGAAGTGGCTAAAAGCGATAAGAGCCGCTTCAGTCAAAAAAGCTTTACAGAAATCCATGCCTTAATGAGTCAAACCGCCCAGCTTTTTAGAGAAAGGAGAGGCGATTTGATAGGGATTTCAGCTTTAGAAGTGGGTAAGACTTTCGCTGAAACGGACGCTGAAGTGAGCGAAGCCATTGACTTTTTAGAGTTTTACCCTTACAGCTTAAGGGTGTTACAAGAGCAAAATGAAAAAACGCAATTCACCCCCAAAGGCGTGGGTGTGGTCATTGCCCCATGGAATTTCCCTGTGGGCATTTCTGTAGGCACTATCGCTGCCCCCCTAGCCGCTGGCAATCGGGTGATTTACAAGCCCTCAAGTTTGTCTAGCGTAACGGGCTATAAGCTTTGTGAGTGCTTTTGGGATGCGGGCGTGCCTAGAGATGCGCTCATTTACTTGCCCTCTAAAGGGAGCGATATTAGCGAGCATCTTTTAAAAGATGAAAGCATCCAGTTTGCCATTTTAACAGGGGGCGAAGACACCGCTTATAAAATGCTCAAAGCTAACCCCACTTTAGCCTTGAGCGCTGAAACGGGCGGTAAAAACGCCACCATTGTGAGCAAAATGGCAGACAGAGATCAAGCGATTAAAAATGTTATCCATTCAGCTTTCAGCAATTCAGGGCAAAAATGTTCTGCCACTTCGCTTTTAGTGTTGGAAAAAGAAGTCTATGAAGATGAGAACTTTAAAAAGACTCTAATAGATGCGACTCTAAGCCTTAGCGTGGGCGATCCTTTTGATTTCAAAAACAAAATCGGCACTCTAGCGGACAAGCCTAATGAAAAGGTCATCAAAGCCATAGATGAATTGAAAAGCTATGAAAATTACGAAATCCCAGCAAGTTTTGTTGATGATAACCCCTATTTGATGAAGCCAAGCATCAAATACGGCACTAAAAAAGGCGATTTCACGCACCAAACTGAGCTTTTTACGCCCATTTTATCCGTGATGAAAGCGCAAGATTTAGACGAGGCGATAGAGATAGTCAATTCTACCGGTTACGGGCTGACTAGCGCGTTAGAGTCTTTGGACGAAAGGGAGTGGGAATATTATTTAGAACGCATTGAAGCCGGTAATATCTATATCAACAAACCCACCACAGGAGCGATCGTTTTGCGCCAGCCTTTTGGTGGGGTTAAAAAATCCGCTGTGGGGTTTGGGAGGAAAGTAGGCATTTTTAACTATATCACGCAATTTGTGAATATCCATCAAGATGAAGAAGACGAACACGCCTTAAAAAATCCCTTAAGCGAAGCTTTAGAGAGCTTGATTCAAAAAGGCTATGACGAACACACGCATGAGCTGAAGCGTGCGATTTTTATGGCAAAGAGCTACGCTTATCATTATAAACATGAATTTAGCCAAGCTAAAGACTATGTCAAAATCAGAGGCGAAGACAACCTCTTTTCCTACACTAAGGTTAAAAGCGTGGGCTATCGCATCACCGAAAAGGACACTTTAAGCGATATGTTGGGCGTGGCTTTAGCATGTCTCATTTCTCAAATCCCTTTAACGCTCAGCACAGAAAACGAACGAGCGAACAAAGATTTAACGTTTTTCTTAGAATGCTTAAAAATTCTCCGAGCAAACGCCCCTATCGTTTATGAAAGCTTGCAAAAATTTAGCGAGAAATTGCATGCTTTCAATCGTGTCCGTTATTTAAAAAGCGATTTGGATTTATTGCACAAGCAAGCGAGCGCTCTAGGGATGGTTTTAGCCACGGCTAAACCCTGCTTGAACGGGCGTTTTGAATTGCTGTATTACCACTTAGAGCGATCGGTTAGTATTTCGTATCATCGTTACGGGAATTTAGGCTCAAGGGTTTTAAGGCAACCCACTTGCCACAAGTCATGCTGTGCTGAAAAATAAATATTGTATTAAATAAGGAGATCAAAATGGGACATGTTGTTTTAAGCACCCCTATTGTTACGATGTTTATCGTTTATTCGCTGTTAATGCTCTATATTGGTTTTTATTTTTACAAACAAAATGAAACGACTGAAGATTATTTCTTAGGCGATCGCTCTATGGGGCCTGTGATTAGCGCTTTGAGCGCGGGGGCGAGTGACATGAGCGGGTGGCTTTTAATGGGCTTACCTGGAGCCTTATATGTAGGGGGGCTTATCAATTCACACATCGCCATAGGCTTGAGTTTGGGTGCATTGATTAACTGGGTTTTTGTGGCCAAACGCTTGCGTATTTATACGAGCGTGATCGCTAATTCCATCACCATTTCAGATTATTTTGAAACGCGCTTTAGCGATGACAAACACATCTTGCGCTTGATTTCAGCTTTTGTGATTTTAATCTTTTTTATTTTTTACATTTCTTCAGGGCTAGTGAGTGGGGCTAAACTCTTTGAAGCGACCTTTGGCATCCAATACAACTACGCTTTAAGCATTGGCACGCTGATCATTGTTTCTTACACCTTTTTAGGAGGGTATAAGGCGGTGTGTTGGACGGATTTGATTCAAGGGCTTTTGATGATGAGCGCTTTAATCGTGGTGCCGATCGTTATGATAATCCATCTTGGTGGGATTGGAGAGGGGATTAAAATCATTAGAGAAATCAAGCCTGAAAACCTTTCCTTTTTACAAGGCTCTAGCGTAGTCGCCATTATTTCAAGCCTTGCTTGGGGGTTAGGCTATTTTGGGCAACCTCATATTTTAGTGCGTTTCATGTCTATCCGCTCCATTAGAGATGTGCCTAAAGCGACCACTATTGGGATTTCTTGGATGGTTATTTCTTTGATTGGGGCATGCGTTATGGGGCTTTTAGGCGTTGCGTATGTGCATAAATTTGATTTGAGCTTACAAGACCCTGAAAAGATTTTCATTGTGATGAGTCAATTGCTCTTTAACCCTTGGATCACAGGCATTTTGTTGAGCGCGATTTTAGCGGCGGTGATGAGCACGGCCAGTTCGCAACTGCTTGTAAGCTCTTCTACCATTGCTGAAGATTTCTATGCGACGATTTTTAACAAAAACGCCCCGCAAAAATTGGTGATGGTCATTTCTAGGCTTTCGGTTTTAGGGGTGGCTTGCATCGCTTTTTTCATTTCAACGGATAGAAACGCTAGCATCCTTAGCATCGTGAGTTACGCATGGGCTGGTTTTGGTGCGAGTTTTGGCTCTGTGATTTTGTTCTCGCTTTTTTGGTCAAGAATGACGCGCATTGGCGCGATTGCTGGCATGCTCTCTGGGGCTAGCACGGTGATTTTATACGATAAATTTGGCAAAAGCTTTTTGGATATTTATGAAATCGTTCCGGGCTTTATTGTGGCGAGCGTAGCTATTGTGGT
This sequence comes from Helicobacter pylori, assembly GCF_014496485.1. Taxonomy (GTDB): domain Bacteria; phylum Campylobacterota; class Campylobacteria; order Campylobacterales; family Helicobacteraceae; genus Helicobacter; species Helicobacter pylori_DD. Next base: position 182,409 of record NZ_JACTAX010000002.1, read on the forward strand.
GTTTAGTTTGTTTTCTAGCGTGCGAGCAGGCACTAAAGAGGCTTTTGAAACCATGCTTAAAGAAATTGAGAGCTTGAAACATTAATGCTTCAAATGAGTTTAGTTTAATCCTTAATCCCCCTATGCTCTTTGATCAAACCTTAACCTATATTTCTTTATTTTCTGGGGCAGGAGTGGGGTGCTATGGGCTTTTAGAAGAGGGGTTTGAATGCGTTGCTACCAATGAAATTTTAGAAAAACGCTTGAATATCCAAAGGATCAATCGCAAATGCAAACTAGATGAAAGCTACATTAGTGGGGATATTAAAAAGCCAGAAACAAAAGAAAAAATTTTAAAACAAATTGGATCTTATTCTAAAAAATTTGGTAATGATAGGGTTGATTTAGTGGTAGCAACCCCACCTTGTCAAGGCATGAGCGTAGCCAATCATAAAAAGAAAAACGATGAAATCAAACGGAATTCTTTGGTGGTTGAGAGCATTGATTTGATCAAACAAATCAAACCCAGATTTTTTATTTTAGAAAATGTCCCTAGTTTTTATAAAACAGGTTGTATAGACAAAAATGACAATTTGCTAGAAATAGGATCTATGATAGAGCAAAATTTGAATGGTGATTATATGCTCTATGATGAGGTAATCAATTTTAAAAATTTTGGAGCTAATTCAAGCCGAACAAGAACTTTAGTGATAGGGGTTTGTAAAGAGTTTAAAGATTTTACAAGCGCGTTAGAATTTTTTCCTGATTTCAAACAAGAAAAAACCTTAAAAGAAGTGATAGGCTCGTTAAAACCACTTGCTTGGGGCGAGTATGATAGCGCAGATTTTTATCATAGTTTTAGAACTTATCCAAAGCATATGCAAGAATGGATTAAGGATTTAAAAGAAGGACAAAGCGCGTTTGAGAATACAGAATTAAACAAAAAGCCTCATAGAATTGTCGGTAATAAGATTGTCTTAAATGTTTCAGATTATGGCGTGCCTCAAAACAGAGAGAGAGCTTTTATTGTAGGGGCTAGTCGTTTCAATTTTGATTTCAATCTTTTAGAGCCTTCTCAAAGCGTGAATGTTCAAGATGCCATAAGCGATTTAGCCTATCTTTGTTCTAATGAGGGGGCGTTTGAGAGCGATTATTTAAACCCTATCCAGTCCAATTATCAAGCTTTGATGCGAAAAGATAGCCCTAAATTATACAACCACCAAGCCACCAACCACTCGCAAGCCGCTTTAGAGAAATTAAAGCTCATTAACAAAGAGCAAGGTAAAGAATGCTTGCCTAAAAACTTGCATGGCAAACAGCAATTCAAAAGCACATGGGGGCGCTTAAATTGGAATAAAATCAGCCCCACCATAGACACACGATTTGACACTCCCAGCAATGGCACCAACTCCCACCCTGAATTGCACCGCTCTATCACGCCCAGAGAAGCCGCCAGGATACAGAGTTTTAGCGATGATTATATCTTTTATGGCAATAAAACGAGCGTTTGTAAGCAAATCGGTAACGCTGTGCCTCCTCTTCTAGCCCTAGCCTTAGGCAAAGCGATCTTAAAAAGCGCAAGAAATGATACAAATCCATCACGCTGACGCTTTTGAAATCATCAAAGATTTTCACCAGCAAAATTTAAAAGTGGATGCGATCATCACTGATCCTCCTTATAACATTTCGGTTAAAAACAATTTTTCCACCCTAAAGAGCGCTAAAAGGCAAGGTATAGACTTTGGGGAATGGGATAAAAATTTCAAGCTTTTAGAATGGATCACGCGCTACGCCCCCTTAATCAATCCAAACGGCTGCATGGTGATTTTTTGCTCTTACAGGTTTATAAGCTATATCGCTGATTTTTTAGAAGAAAACGGCTTTGTGGTCAAAGACTTTATCCAATGGGTTAAAAATAATCCCATGCCAAGAAACATCCACCGGCGCTATGTCCAAGACACGGAATTTGCCTTATGGGCGGTTAAAAAGAAAGCCAAGTGGGTGTTTAACAAACCCAAAAATGAAAAATACTTACGGCCTTTGATTTTAAAAAGCCCTGTGGTGAGCGGGCTTGAAAGAGTCAAACACCCCACGCAAAAAAGCCTAGCCTTAATGGAAAAAATCATTTCCATCCACACAAACCCTAATGACATCGTGCTAGATCCTTTCATGGGGAGCGGCACCACCGGCTTAGCGTGCAAAAATTTAGAACGGAATTTTATCGGTATAGAATCAGAAAAAGAATATTTTCAAATCGCCCAAAAGCGTTTGAGCTAGCTTTTAAAAACGCTATTTGAATGAGATTGTGTTATAGTTATTTAAAAGGATATTTTTAATGAAAAGAATGTTAGCGGAGTTTGAAAAAATCCAAGCGATTTTAATGGCGTTCCCCCATGAGTTTGGCGACTGGGCGTATTGTATCAAAGAAGCCAGAGAGAGCTTTTTAAACATCATTCAAACCATAGCCAAACACGCTAAAGTGTTGGTGTGCGTCCATAATAACGACACTATCGGCTATGAGATGCTTAAAAACTTACCCGGTGTAGAGATCGCAAAGGTCGACACTAACGACACATGGGCTAGGGATTTTGGAGCGATCAGCGTTGAAAATCAGGGCGTTTTAGAGTGCTTGGATTTTGGTTTTAATGGCTGGGGGTTAAAATACCCATCCAATTTAGACAATCAAGTGAATTTCAAACTCAAAAGTTTAGGGTTTTTAAAACACCCTTTAAAAACGATGCCCTATGTTTTAGAGGGCGGGAGCATAGAAAGCGATGGGGCTGGGAGTGTTTTAACTAACACCCAATGCCTGCTAGAAAAAAATCGTAACCCCCATTTGAATCAAAATGAGATAGAAAACATGCTTAAAAAGGAATTAGGGGCTAAACAAGTGCTGTGGTATTCTTATGGCTATCTCAAGGGCGATGATACGGATAGCCATACCGACACGCTCGCTCGCTTTTTAGATAAAGACACCATTGTTTATAGCGCATGCGAAGATGAAAACGATGAACATTACACAGCCTTAAAAAAAATGCAAGAAGAATTAAAAACCTTTAAAAAACTAGACGGCACGCCCTATAAACTCATCCCCCTAGAAATCCCTAAAGCCATTTATGATGAAAACCAACAACGCTTGCCGGCGACTTATGTGAATTTTTTATTGTGCAATAACGCTTTAATCGTGCCCACTTACAACGACCCTAAAGACGCACTCATTTTAGAAACCTTAAAACAACACACGCCCTTAGAAGTGATAGGGGTTGATTGCAATACCTTAATCAAACAGCATGGGAGTTTGCATTGTGTAACGATGCAGCTTTATTGAATAAAATCACGCTTTTTGGCGTGGTTCAAGGCGTGGGCATGCGCCCTTTTATTTATACCCTGGCTCAAAAATTAGGGCTTGTAGGCTTTGTGCGTAACGCCCAAGCGGCTTTAGAAATCGTCTTGCCCGCTCATAAAACAGAGTCTTTTTTAAACGCCCTAAAAAATGGATTACCCCCTTTAGCGTTGGTGGAAAAAATCATTATTAGCCCTTATGATGAAGCACTCAAATTCAATGATTTTAGGATTTTAGAAAGCAAGAACCACCCCTTAAATCTGCTCAGTCAAATCCCTAAAGATTTAGGCGTGTGTGAGGATTGCTTGCGCGAAATCAGGGATAAAAACTCCCCCTATTTTTATTACGCTTTCAATTCTTGCGCGAAGTGCGGGGCGAGATACAGCCTTTTAAACGCCATGCCCTATGACAGAGAAAACTCCGCCCTAAAACCTTTCAAGCTCTGCAAATTTTGCGCTTCTACCTATCAAGACCCTACCAATAAGCGCTTCCACATTCAAGGCATCAGCTGCAAAAAGTGCGGTATCGCGCTCAATTATAAGCGATTCAAAAATGATGACGCTCTTTTAGAATGCGCTAAAGACATTCAAAAGGGTAAAATCATCGCTCTTAAAGGTTTGGGAGGCTTTGCCCTCTTGTGCGATGCGAGGAATTTTCAAACCATAGAAAGATTACGGCTTTTAAAAAACCGCCCCCTAAAGCCTTTTGCGCTCATGTTTAAAGACTTAAAATCAGCCAAACAGCATGCGTTTTTGAACGCGTTAGAATGCGAAAGCTTAATTTCTGCAAGCGCCCCCATTCTTTTAGCGCGTAAAAAACCTGACACCCAATTAGCCCCCAATATCGCTAAAAACTCCCCCTTTTATGGCGTCATCTTGCCCTATACCCCTTTGCATGCTTTATTATTAGATTTATTGGATTTCCCTATTGTATTCACGAGCGCGAATTTCAGCTCCCTCCCTTTAGCGAGCGATGAAAAAGAGATCGATTCGCTTCATTTTATTTTTGATTTTAAGCTCACGCACAACCGCGCTATCATCCACAGGATTGATGATAGTATCGTGCAGCGCGTGGATAATATTATTCGCCCCATGCGTTTGGCTAGAGGGTTTGCCCCCCTTTACCTTGCTTTGCCCAAACGCTCTAATTGTTCACCCAAAAAGATTTTAGCGCTTGGAGCGGAGCAAAAAGGGCATTTTAGTTTATTGGATAGCGAGACTTCTGTTCTTTTGCTCTCGCCTTTTTGTGGGGATTTGAGCGTTTTAGAAAATGAAAAACACTTTAAAGAAACTTTGAATTTTTTCTTAAAAACCTATGATTTTAAACCCACGCTCTTAGCTTGCGATAAGCATCAAAACTACACCACCACTCAAATGGCTTTTGAATTTAATACGCCCTTGTTGCAAGTCCAGCACCACCATGCCCACTTTTTAGCGAGCGTCTTAGACGCATTGTTGCAAGATCCGCATTTAAATCACCCCTTTATAGGTATTGTTTGGGACGGGAGTGGGGCTTATGACAATAAGGTTTATGGGGCGGAGTGTTTTGTGGGGGATTTGGAACGCATTGAAGAAGTGGCTAGGTTTGAAGAATTTTGGCTTTTGGGGGGGCAAAAAGCGATCAAAGAGCCTAAACGCTTGGTTTTAGAAATCGCTTTAAAGCACCAACTCAACAAGCTTTTAAAACGCGTTCAAAAGCATTTTAAAGAAGACGAATTAGGAATTTTCCAACAAATGCATGACAAAAAAATTCAAAGCATCGCCACCAATTCCATAGGGCGTTTGTTTGATATAGTAGCGTTTAGTTTGGATCTAGTGGGAACGATTAGTTTTGAAGCCGAGAGCGGACAGGTTTTAGAAAATTTAGCCCTACAAAGCGATGAGATCGCTTTTTACCCTTTTACAATCAAAAACAGCGTGGTGCGTTTGAAGGAATTTTATCAAGCGTTTGAAAAGGATTTGGGCGTTTTAGAACCCAAACGCATCGCTAAGAAATTTTTTAACAGCTTAGTAGAAATCATTACCGCTTTAATCGCGCCTTTTAAAGAGCATGTGGTGGTGTGCAGTGGGGGCGTGTTTTGCAACCAATTGTTGTGCGAACAATTGGCCCAACGATTGAAAAACCTTCAAAGGCAGTATTTTTTCCACAAGCATTTCCCTCCTAACGATAGCAGTATCCCTATCGGTCAAGCCTTAATGGCGTATTTCAACCCTACAATCATCAAAAAAGGATAAAAATGGATAGCGTAACTCTAGCATGCGGGAACGGAGGGAAAGAAACAAACGCTTTGATTGAGCGAGTCTTTATGCCCTATTTGAAAGAATGGATTGTTGCGTTTGGTGAAGACGCCCCTAAATTTGAAGCTAGTGGGGAATATTGCGTGAGCACGGATAGTTTTGTCATCACGCCCTTAATTTTTAATGGAGGCGATATAGGCAAGCTTTGCGTTTGCGGGAGTGCGAATGACGTGAGCGTGCAAGGGGGCGAACCTTTGTATTTGAATATGGGTTTTATTTTAGAAGAAGGCTTAGAAATCCCTCTTTTAAAGCAAATTTTACAATCCATACAAAAAGAATTGTTTAAAGCCAACTTAAAACTCCTCTCCCTAGACACTAAAGTCGTGCCAAAGGGGAGCGTGGATAAGCTTTTTATCAACACAACCTGCATTGGTAAAATCATCAAGCCAGGGATTTCTTCGCGCCATTTACAACAAGGGCAAGCCATTATCCTAAGCGACACGATCGCCAATCATGGGGCAAGCCTGTTTGCGGTGCGTCATGAAATCAAGCTTAAAACCAATCTAGAAAGCGATTGCCAACTGCTCTACCCCTTATTAAAACCCCTATTTTTAAGCGATCTCAAAATTGATGCTTTAAGAGATGCGACTAGGGGCGGGTTAGCGAGCGTGCTGAACGAATGGGCGAACAGCTCTAGAGTGAAAATCGTTATAGAAGAAGAAAAAATCCCCTTAAAAGAAGAAACGAAAGGGATTTGTGAAATTTTAGGGCTAGAACCCTACGCGCTAGCTAATGAGGGGGTGTTTGTGTTAGCGCTCAATCAAAAAGACGCCCCTAAAGCCTTAGAAATTTTAAAAAGTAACGAGAAAGCGAAAAACGCTTGCGTGATCGGCAAAGTGTTTGAAAACCCTTACCCTAGCGTGGTTTTAAAGAACGCATGGGGTTTTGAAAGGATTTTAGAGGTGCCAGAGGGCGAATTATTGCCTAGGATTTGCTAAGGCGTTTTTTAAAATCTCTCTACCCTCTAAAATTTTTTACTTAAGCTAAGTCTAAGTCTACTATACTCAAGGCATTTGAGAAAAAACTTGCAATAAGAGGGTGTTAGTGGTGGGTTATAAAAAAGCGGGCTTGATATTGATGATAAAAAAGTGCTTGATATTGATGATAAAAAAGCGCTTGAGATTGAGAGTAAAGCGACCAAACCCCTTTTAATGGCTCAAGCTTTTTGAAGCGAATTTGTAAGCACAATATCGTAAAATCGCTAGCCCAACGCCTAATAGCGGAGCATTTTTTATGGCTCTATAAGAGCCTTGATTGTATTTCAAACCTCTAAAAGCTTCAAATAATACTCATAAGCTTCTTTGATGCCCTGCTCTAAAGGGATTTCTAATTCCCACTTTAAAGCCTTTTGTTTGGAAATATCCATAAGCTTTTGCTGCATGCCCACTGGTTTGGATAAATCCTTAACAAACACGCCCTTATAGTCTAAAACCTGAGCGACTTTTTCGTAATACTCTTCAATGCTGTAATCCACTCCAGAGCCGACATTCATCACGCTAGGCATTGAAGCGATATTCTCATAAGCTAGGGCGATGAATCTGGCTAAATCTTTAGCGTTTAGACACTCTCTTCTGGCCGTGCCATCGCCCCACATCGCAAAATTTTTTTCATTTTTTAATTTAGCGGTGTGCATCCTAGCAATAAGCCCTGGTATCATGTGTGCTATCTTTTCTTCAAACTTGTCAAACTCGCCATAAAGGTTGCAAGGCACTAAGGTTTTATAAAAAACGCCCTTTTCAGCGCTCACGTATTCGCAATACTTCATCACAGAGAGTTTGGCTAAAGCGTAGCCTTCGTTCGTTGGTTCTAAAGAGCCGTTCAATAAATCGCTCTCTTTTAAAGGGTTAGGGGCGTATTTAGGATAAGCGCAAGAGCTCGCCAGATTAATGGCTTTTTTCACGCCCAAATCTAAAGCGCTAGAAAAGAGGTACAAGCCCATGAGTAAATTCTCAACCATGTAAGTTGAAAGATCGTTCATGTTAGCGACAATGCCCCCCACTCTCCCGGCGCAATGGATAATGCCTGTAGGCTTGTATTCTTTCAAATAGGCTTGAATGTTGTCTTTATCCAACAAATACAATTCGCTCTTTTTAGGGGTGAGTAAAGTAACATCAGGCTTGTTTTTTTTAAAATACAACGCCGTGTTCTGCCCCACCATGCCATAGGCGCCGGTGATTAAAATAATCTCATTCATAAAAATTCCTTAAAATATAGCCCCCATCTTGCAAGTAAAGGTTTTTCTGGCATTCTTTTAAATCGTATTCTAACATGTCCTTAACCAACTCTTTTAAATCGTATTCCCTAACCCAGCCTAGCTCTTTTTCTGCCTTAGTGGGATCGCCTAAGAGCAAATCCACTTCAGTAGGCCTGAAATAGCGCTCGTCTATGCGCACCACGATTTGGCCCGTTTTTAAATGGCTTAAGTTTAAGTTTAAAGCGTTCGTTCTTTTTTCATCAATGCTTTTGATCAAACCGATTTCTTTAATCCCTGTATTTTGAAATTCTAGATCAATACCGATAAATTCAAAGCTCATTTTCACAAAATCGCGCACGCTTGTGGTCTTCCCTGTAGCGATCACATAATCTTGGGGAATGGGCGCTTGGAGCATTAAATGCATCATTTTCACATAATCTTTGGCATGCCCCCAATCTCTTTTAGCGTCTAAATTCCCTAAATACAAGCAATCCGTTAAGTTATACGCTATCGCGCTAGCGGCTCGTGTGATTTTACGGGTTACAAAAGTTTCGCCCCTTACCCTACTTTCATGGTTAAAAAGAATGCCATTAACCGCAAACAAGTTATAAGCCTCTCTGTAATTTTTGGTGATGTAAAAGGCATACATTTTAGCGACCGCATAGGGGCTTCGTGGGTTAAAGGGGGTGTTTTCATTTTGTGGGGTTTCTAAGACTTCGCCATACAATTCGCTCGTGCTGGCTTGATAGAATCGTGTTTTATTTTCTAAGCCTAAAATCCGCATGGCCTCTAAAATCCTTAGCGTGCCAATACCATCAGCGTTAGCGGTGTATTCTGGGGTTTCAAAAGAGACTTTCACATGGCTTTGAGCGGCTAAATTATAAATCTCTGTAGGCTTAGTGGTAGCGATTAAATGGATGAGGTTAGAGCTATCGGTCATATCCCCATAGTGTAAGAAAAAACGCCTTTTATGATCGCTATGCAAATCTTCATACAAATGATCGATCCTAGAAGTGTTGATGCTAGAAGAGCGCCTTTTTAACCCATGCACTTCATAGCCCAAATTCAGCAAGTATTCAGCCAGATAGCTCCCGTCTTGCCCGGTAACCCCGGTGATTAAAGCGATTTTTTCTTTCATTATTGTTCCTTTATTAAATTTTCTTTATCAAATCTTTTCATTAGGCGTTTTGATTTTGTCTGTTAAAATCATCATCAATGCGCACAATATCGTCTTCACCGACATACTCGCCCACTTGAACTTCTATGATAATTAAAGGGATTTTGCCATAATTAGCTAGGCGGTGTAGGGTGTTTTTAGGGATATAAGTGGATTCATTAGCTTGCAATTCAAACATTTTATGATCCAACTCCACGCTCGCCATCCCGCTAATCACCACCCAGTGTTCGCTCCTGTGGAAATGCTTTTGCAAAGAAAGCCTAGCGTTTGGTTTGACTTCTAAAATCTTAACCTTGTAACACCCGCTCTCATGCAAGACTTCATAACTCCCCCAAGGGCGATAGACTTTAGTGTGCGTTTGTAATAATTCTTGATTATGCATTTCTATCTCGCTCACTAAAGCCTTTAAATCTTTAGCCTTATCTTTATGAGCGATTAAAAGAGCGTCTTTAGTGTCAATAACCGCTAAATTCTCAACGCCTAAAAGAGCGCTCACTTTATGAGAAAACACTAAATTATTTGCGCTTTCTTTGGCAAAAACGGGCGTTTGATTCAGGCTGACATTTTCTTTAGTGCCGTTAGCCGCCTCTTCAAAAAGAGCGTTAAAATTCCCTAAATCGCTCCACTTGGCGTTTAATCCTACCATTTTGATTTTGTGGCTTTGCTGCATTAAAGCAATATCCACGCTCACATCTTCTAAATCTTGCATGCTCTTTTCGTTCAAACGAGCGATCTTTTGTTCAAAAAAATGCGTGTTTTCTAACGATTCAAACGCTCTTTCGCACCCCTTTAAAATAGTAGGGGCATGCTTTTTTAGTTCGTCTAAAAAAACGCCCGCTTGGAAAACGAACATGCCGCTATTGAAATAAAAACCCCCGCTTTTTTGAAACTCTATCGCTTTTTCTAGGCTTGGCTTTTCAATGAATCGCTTGACATCTAAACCATTAGGGCTTTCAATATACCCAAACTCCGTGTTGGGCTTGTCAATACTCACCCCAAAAGTGACTAAAAAACCTTTTTGGGCTAAATTAATCGCTTTTTTTATCGCGTTTTCATACGCTTGAAGATCTTTAATCAAGTGATCGCTTGGCGTAACGATGAGTAAATCTTCTTTATCGCTCATTAAAGCACTCAAAGCGATGGCGTTAGCGGTGTTTTTACTCAAGCTCTCTAATAAAAAACCCACGCTTTTGTTTTGGATTTCACTCTTTATCTCTTCTAGGGCTAAAAAATAATGCTTTTCATTGCACACAATGAGCGTCTCATCTACTAAGGAAGCGTTTCTTTTAAAACTCAATTCAAACAAGCTTTTATGGTCAAAAAGCTTTAAAAATTGCTTAGGGTATAGGCTACGGCTTAAAGGCCATAAGCGTTTCCCGCTCCCCCCACTCAGTAAGATATTTTTAATTTTCATGCATTTTCTTGTCAGGCTCTCTTTTGTTTTTTAGGGTTATTATAGCGTTTTTAATTGGGCATTTTTGAGTTACCTCAAAAACTCAGCGATGACTTCATTCTCTCTGGGTATAGGGAAGAAGATGTCAGTATTGGGCGAAATGAAAACCCTACTCCCCTCTCTAATCACCACAATAGGAGCGATTTTGCTCTTGTCTCTTAAAATTTGATTAACCACTTGGTTGATCCCCATGCCGCTTTGCCTCATCAATTGCATTAAAAGATAATCCCCAAAGAAATTGGTGGCTCCTTCTTTATTGCCCCTGTTGTTTAAAGCCGAAGTGATCCCAATCAATAGGCCGTTAGTGAGCGTAGAAAGCAGTAACGGCACGCCATAGCGCTGGAAATTCCTTTCAATCAATTCCCCCACCAAGCCGTTATAGCCTTTAATGTCCGCCCCTTTAGCGTTAGTGAGCATGATATTAATCCCATGGGGAGTGATGATTCGACTCCATACAATATCCAAGCGGTATTCGCCCATTTTGTTATTGTTGCTGTAATAGCCTATGACTTTAGAGCCTTTGGGGATTAAGACGGCTTTGCCCATGTGAGCGAAAATATCGCTTTCCACTTGCGCAATCACTTTACCAGCGATCTGGCTAGAAATGGGCGTGATGAGAAAGGCGGGTATCATTTTGTCAGCCGTAATGGTGCGTAAAAGCTTGTTTTCATTAGTAGCGATGTCTTTTTCTTTAAGGTTAGTAAAACCATCAATGCCTTTAGGGTTATCCATGGGGAAAATCAGGTTTTCTTCGTAATTTTTAGGGCTTTGTTTGAAAGGGGTGATGCGAGCGGCTAATAAATCTAATTGCTTTAGAGAAAAGTCTTTTTTAGGGGGGGTTGTGTTTGTTTTTAAATCCATGGGAGGGCTAGTAAAAGTCTCTTCTTTGGAATAATTCATTTCTTTGGAGTTTAGGGCTTTTAAAGCGGCTTTGAGCTGTTCTTGTAAGGCTTTGATGGTGGCGTCTTTAGAGCTTTCTGTGTTGGTTGGCTGTGGGTTTTGAGTGAAGGTGTAGTCTTGTAAGGGGTATTTCACCTCATCGTCATTCAAAAGGCTAGGCTGGTTATTTAAGGGGGCTTTTGGCTTTTGATGATAGACTAAAGAAATGGTTGTAATCGTTGCAAAACCCCCTGCAACAATCAACGCCCCCTTAAGCCACTTATTCATCTTTACCCTTTTTGACAAAACGGATACACAAATAGTCCTTACCCAGCCTTAAAGTCCATTTAGTAGAAACGTCTTCAGCGATAATGTAATCGCCCACAATCCTAGTATTCACCGGGTTATCATAGCCATCAACGACCTTATAAATCACCGGGAATTTAGAGAGCGCTAATTTTTTGTCAAATTTGAAATAAGTGAATTGTTTGTCGTTAAAAATTTCTTCAGGCATCAAAGAGAGTTTGGACTTTTTAGAACAAGCCCATAAACAATACCATTTCCTTTGAGAGCTTTTTAAAGCCCTATAACCTTTTTGAATGTCTTTTTTAACGATTTTCATCGCATTGGTGTTATCGCCAATAGTTATAGTCTCTTCTTCTTTTTCTTTGGTTTCTTCTTTTTCTTCTTTTAGGGGCTTGTTGTTTGTGGGAGCGTTTTCAAGGGTATTTTCTTTATTTTCTTTTTCTTTATTTTCTTTTTGGGGCTTCAAAAAAGCGTTAGAGTAATAATTTTTATCTTCTATGAAAACCTGTAAATTAGGGTGTTTGGAGCTGGTAAAAGTGGTAGAAAACACATAGAAAGAAAAAATCTTACCTTCACTATCAATCACGCTGATATTAGAATCCACGCCAATTTGTAAAGGCTTGATAAGCAAAATGCGATCGTTACTTTCTAAGATTTTCGCATCAAAGCCCACCTTATCCCCTAAAACAAAATCGCTAATGGGTTTTGAAAAAAACAATAAAGTCGCCATCGCATAACGCAAGCGGATTTTATAAGTTTGCCCTTGAAAGTAATCAATGTTCAAAGTGTTGGACATTTTGGAGCGGTTTTTATCAAAAAAGCTCCCTTGAATGGCGTTTAAATCCTGCATGGGGTGGTTTAAATGCGCCGGTGCTGTTTCGTTCGCTTCTTCTAAAAAATCATCGGCTTTTAAAACGCTAAAAGCCAATAAAAAGCCCACGAGAGCGTATAAAAATTTCCGCATCAATCGCCCCTATTAGTCGGCACGATTTCAGTGATGCTGTAGCGAGTGATTTTAAAGCCGGTAGGGTTTTTAGGCATGGAAGCGTAATCAAAATCCGGGGTGTCAAACAAATAACTCAGCACGATTTTATAACGCTTTTCATACACGAGCTTGTTTTCATTCAAAAGTTTAGCCGCAATGGAAACGCTCGCAATGGGGTTATTGTCTTGCTGATAGATCGCAATATTGACAATATGGACTTCTCTTTCTAAATGGCTTTGCGCATAGATGCTGTTTTGGGCTTTAATCAAATCTTCAAAGCGTTGCCACACTTTAGAGCTGCTTTGCAAACGCACCAGTTCATAGCGGGATTTATCGTCAATGCGATTAATGCTCTCTCGGTTTAACACATACGCCCCAATGAGCGAACGAGCCAACGCTTCATTACTGGAAATGCTTTTATCCGCTCTTTGGATAATGGCGTAATGCTTGTCCTGGTTTAAAAAATCCACGAAATGGTGTTCGGTTTTTTGTAAGGGCAGGATACTGATTAAAACGATCGCTAAGACAAGTGCGATAAAGCTCATCAAACCTAAAAGCCTGTAAGCGATTTTCAAGCGGTTCCTTTCTAGCCGAAACACGCTTTGCATGTCCAAATCGTTCACCGAAAAACCAGAAAGCTTGCTCTCTAAATGCTTTTCTTGGTGGCTTAAAAGCTCTTCTAAATAGATCAACTGCTCGCTGTTGAAAGGCTTTTCTCTCATGCGAGATTTAACCTGTTTTCATACAAAGTGCAAGGGCTTTTTTTCATCTCATGCACCTTACTGGTGCAACCAAAAAACACAAGTCCCATAATAACAAAAAAAATTCTCATTAAATTCCCATTTATTTAAATTTCATTTTTTGTATTTATTGTATCCTTTTTAACCTTTTTTTGCTTGAAATTTGGGATTTTTACATCTAATTGAGTGGTTTCTACCTTAAATGTGGGGGAATGCGTTTCTTTTTCTTTAGAAACGCTACCGCTTGTAGAAGTAGAAACGCTAGAGGGAGCGGGTGGGGTCGTGATGTATTGTAAGGAATTAAGGGCGTTTTGGCTGAGGTTGGCGCTCAAATTGGTGGCGAGTTTGTAAGTTTCTTTAAGGCTGTTTTGCACCCTAAACAAAGCGTTGATGAAAAAAGGCACGCCTATGATAAAAACGCAACACAAAAATAACGCTACCACCAATAAAAGGCTTAAGTCTTGTTTTTCTTGCATGCTAGCATCTATTAAAGCCTTAGTAACCGACACGTTCAAAAACCCCACCAACAACAAAAAAGGCTTGTAAAACCCAAGAGCGAAGCATTTTTTTAGGCACATAATTACAACGCTCCTCCAGGTTTTGAAAAACCCAAACGCTAAAAACAGCGCCCCTAAAGAGCACCACACATGCACTTCCAAATACACTAAAATGATAATTGCAAACAGCACGCTCAAAAAAAGCGCTTGCAAGATGCTTAAAAAAAGCCACACAGACATTTCATTATGGCTCAAATCGCTGATAAAACTAAGGGCATAAAAACCATGATTAAAGATAAAATCTAAAGAAAGCGCGTGGTTAGAAAAGTTACTCAAGCTTTGAGAGAGGCTTTGAGTGATCATGTTAGGCGCAATAAAAATAGCGTTTTGAAACAATTCATAAAAGCGCGAAGGGTTTTTCAAAGCGTAGTTAAACAGCGCAAAAAACCCCACAAACAATAACGCTTCTGTTAGCGCACTAGCGCTGAAGAAATTCTGTTCTTTCAAACTCCTATAAGCAAAGAGCATGAACGCCAAAGCGACCACGCTATTAAACACCAATTGTGCATGCAAGGTGTAGAGGAAAAATTCAGCGAAACGCCCTAAAATCGCCGTGAGAGGCGTGATAAACCAAGAAAGGATAATCTCATAAGCGTCATTTTTCATCAATGTTTCAACGGACTTTAATGTAAAATTCAAAGCCTTTACGCCAAACTAGTAATTCAATTTTAGGCGCGCTTAACGCTTCTCTTAAAGCCTTCGGGTTGAACGAAACGCTTTTAGAATTCACCCATAAAATCCTATCCCCAAGCTTTAAAAAATCTAGGCCTTTGGGCAAATGACTGCCTATTTTAGTGATCATAAAACGCTCATCTAAAGCGATGCCATAGCGCTCTAAAAAAGTGTCTTTGAGTAAAAACCCCCCATAACGCTTATTGACTTTGAGCGTTACTTCTTTGATTTTGTGGTTTCGTTTGATTTTTACTTTTACAAGGCTTTGGTATTTAAGATTGCTCACCACCCATTCAAACTCCGCTAACGAATGGATCTTGTAATCATTGATCGCTAGGATTTCATCGTTTTTTAAAAAAGGGTTTTTAGGGAAAAAGGGATCAAATTGCACTACCACTAAACGCTTATGATGTTCTTTTAAACGCACCCCAATATCCCCATAATAAGGCTCTTTTTGGTTTAAAAAGCGCTTGATAAATTTCGTTTCTATAAAGCCATTCCCCCCTACCCCTAGCCCTAGCATTTGATAGCAAATATTGCTGATAACGCCATTTTTTTGAGTCTTTTGTGAAATTTGAGCGTAGCGCTCATAGCCTTTTTGCCCCACTAATAATCGCGCTTCTAGGGCTTCTTTATCCCCTATGCTAGCCATTGGCCTTATCAGGGCGTCTTTGTCCAAATCCCTTAAGGTATAAAAATACTCGCTTGGTGCGCCTTGCAACAAATACAACCCTACAAAAGGATCGGATTTGATGACTCTGGCGTGTTTAGGGTAGGTTTTGGAATAATACAAATACACGCCCTTAGGCAATTCTTTTAAAGCCACGCCCCCTTTTTGAAGGCTCGCTTTTTTAAAAAACGCCTGACAATGCTTGAAATCATAAGCCCCTAAGCCATTCAAAAAAAACCATAGAATGATAAAGGTAATAAGGGCTTTGTGAAACATCACAATTTAGCGAAATTCCCCAACATGTTAAAGGCTAAATTTTTTCGGTTTTCTTCTACAGCTTTATACCCGTCATTCAAAGCGCTCATCAAATAGATTTGCATCGCTTCTTTATCTTCCAACAGGCTGTCATCAATTTGCAAATCCACTAACTCCCCCACCCCATTAAAACTCACGCTCACCATTCCCCCACCGCTTTTGGAAGTGTGGATCGTGTCTTTATTCTTTTCTTCTAGTTGGGAAAACTCTTTTTTCATGCCGTCTAATAACCCGCTTAACCCGCCCAATTGACTAAAATCCATCTCTAACCCTTTTCTAAAATTTCATTCTTTTCATCCACTAGCACGATACTCGGCTTGTGCGTATTGATTTCATCTTCATTCATGTTCGCATAAGCTAAAATGATCACCACATCGCCTATGGCCACCTTTCTGGCCGCTGCACCATTGACGCAAATTTCGCCCCTTTTTTTCCCTAAAATCACATAGGTGCTGAAGCGTTCGCCGTTATTGACATCCACGATTTCCACTTTCATGCCCTCTCTGAGCTTAGCGAACTTGGCCAAATCCTCATCTATGGTGATCGAGCCTATATAATTGAGGTTAGCGTCTGTGATAGTGGCCCTATGGATTTTACTATAAAGCATTTCAAAAGTCATTTTCTTTCACCTTTTGCGTGTGCTTGATTTCTTTTAAAACCAATTGGTTTTTTTCTAGCAAGCAAGCGATCTTACAAGGTTTTTTAAGCGATTGCAAGAGCAGTAGATCGCTTAATTTAGTTTTGATTTCATGGTGAATGATTTTTTTAATTTCTCTCGCTCCTAAAGTCGTTTGGTAGCTTTTTTGCGCGATGAATTTCACAACTTCTTTATGGAATTTTAAGGTTATGTCTTGCTCTAGCGCTAGGGCTTTTAATTTGTCTAATTCCACAGAGACAATGCGTTCAAAATCCTCCAAACTGAGCGCGTTAAACGGCACGATCGCATCAATCCTAGATCGTAATTCAGGGGTCAAAAGCTCTTTAACGGCTTTATCATACTTGGTGTTTTTAGCGCTAAAAAACCCTAGCGTGTCCTTATCCTTACTCCCCACATTTGAAGTCATGATCAAAATCACATGCTTAAAACTCGCCTGATTGCCTAAATTATCGCTCAAAGTGGCGTTATCCATCACTTGCAACAACAAATCATACACATTAGAATGGGCTTTTTCTATCTCATCTAAAAGCAACAAACAATGCGGGTGTTTTTTAATCGCATTCACCAACAACCCCCCTTGCTCAAACCCCACATAACCGCTAGGACTCCCGATGAGTTTTGCCACGCTATGGGCTTCTTTGTATTCGCTCATGTCAAAGCGTTCAAAATGCAAATTCAAATTCAAGGCCAGCTCTTTAGCCAACTCCGTTTTCCCCACCCCACTAGGCCCCACGAATAAAAAGCTCCCCACAGGCTTATTTTTTGCAGAAAGCCCGCAATGCTGGATTTTAATCGCATTGCTGACGAGACTGATCGCTTCGGCTTGGGCAAAAATCTTATTTTTAAGCGATTTTTCCAAGTTCCTTAAAAGGGCTTTTTTATCGCTGCTCAAACGCATTTTAGGGATTTTAAGCTTGAGAGCGAGCGTTTCTTTCACATCATCAACGCCGATTTTTTTGCCCTTTTTGGGGTTGATTTTTTTCCTCGATCCCACCTCATCTAATAATTCAATCGCTTTATCCGGCAAGAATTTATCATGCATGTAATCACTCGTTAAATCCACGCATGCCTTAAACACGCTCTCATCATAACGCACCTGGTGGTGTTCTTCATAAAGGGGAGCGATCTTTTTTAAAATCAAGTAACACGCTTCTTTAGAAGGCTCTTCAACTTTTATGACTGAAAAACGCCTATTAAAAGCCTTGTCTTTTTCAAACACGCTGCGGTATTCTTCAAAAGTGGTCGCTCCTAAACATTTCAAGCCCCCATCCGTTAAAGCCGGTTTTAATATATTCGCCGCATCCAAGCTCCCAGCGTTACTGCTCCCTGCGCCTAAAAGGGTGTGGATTTCATCAATGAATAAAATGATACGGCCGTTTTGTTGGATCTCTTTAAGCGTTTTTTTCAAGCGTTTTTCAAAATCCCCTCTGTATTTTGCCCCAGCCACCATTAAAGCCAAATCCAAAGAATAAACTTCATATTCTTGCAAAAACTCCGGCACTTCTTTTTGAGCGATTTTTAAAGCCAAAGCTTCAGCGATGGAGGTTTTTCCTACGCCCGCTTCGCCAATTAAAAGCGGGTTATTCTTTTTTCTGCGCCCTAAAATTTCTATCACTCTTAAAATCTCGTCTTCTCTGCCAATGACTGGATCTAAAGCGTTGTCTTGGGCTAAAGCGCTCAAATTTTTAGCGTATTTTTTTAGGGGAGTGTTTTTGGGCACTTCTTCATTATCATTAATGTCATTAGGAATACCATGGTTATCCAAATCCAATAAAGCAGGATTAGAATACAAACGAGCGATGCCAAAACTATCCATGAGTTTTGAAGCGTAACAATCGGGGTGATCCAGCATTAAAATAAGCAATTCTTCCACGCCCACGCTCTCAAAACAACTCGCATACATTCTTTTAAGCATTCTTAATAGCACAAAACTCCTAGAAGGCATTTTGGCTGGATCGCTCTTTAAAGGCACGTATTGCAACAAATAGTCTTTAAGGATTTGTTTTAATTTATCATAGTCATCTCTTTCTAAAGCGCCAATAATCTTTTCCCCGCTCTCATGCTCTAAAATGACTAGTAGCACATGCTCTGTGGTGCAAAGGGCGTGGTTAAGATCCAGGGCTAAATTTAAAGCTTGGTTGAGAACTTCATTGAGATCTTGATTGAATTTAGCCATTATTTTATCTCTTCTATCAATAATTTTAAGGGGAGATCTAGCTCTCTAGCTTTGTCCCTAACCCATGCTGCCCTATGCCTGGCAATATCATAAGGATAGACGCCACAAACCCCACAGCCATCACGATGGATGCTTGATGTGAGAGCTTTGGCCTCTTCTAAAGACTTGTCAAAAAAATCCCTCAAAGCAGAGATCACAAATTCCGCTGTCGTAATGGGGTCATCAACCATGATCACTTGCGCCATGGCGGGGGTGGGTATGTTATACATTTTCATGCCGCTTATCCATGCTACTTGGCAATCACAACAGGGATACTGGATTGTTCAACCAAGCTATTTTGGTGCGAAATGAATAAACGATACAACAAATTAGATTCGCTCGCCCCAATCAATAACAAATCATAATCCTTAGCCATTTCTAAAACCACATCAATCAAATCGCCGCTTTTTAGAACGCTCTCGCACTCTATGTTTTCTTTTTTGAAAGCGTCTTCAAACTGCTTTAACAAAGCCTTAGCTTTTTCTTCTTCCAAGGCTTCTGTCTGGCCGTAATCCATCATCCCGCTTTCGCTATAAATAAACACTTCCATGCTCACATGCAATAGAGTGAAACGGACCTCTTTAAGCGAATGGGCTAATTTGACAGCGAATTTAATAGCATTATAGCATTCTTGCGTGTCGCTAATCCCAAATAAAATATTCATAAGAACCAACCTTAAATGAACTTCTGATATTATACCAAATAAACCCTAATGACCCGCTGAAAGCTCAAAGATAAAGCGCTACAATCTCGCTTAAAGAAAAGGACACAAAATGCTATTGAATTACGATTTTTTAGAATTTGTTGATGATGAACCACAAAGAAACACTTCTTTGACAGCATCTATTGATAAAGCGTTAGCGGACAGGAAATTAGCTAGACAAAATAAACCTAAAGTGAGAGTGAAAGACAACTTATCTTTAAGAGCGACATTAGATGCCTTTGGCGAGGAACTCTCACGACTTAAAAGAGAACAAAACACACAGACTATTAAAGGCTCTACAATTGAGAGTGCTAATCTCAATAGCATTGTCAATAAAATCAAAAGCGGGCTACCTTTTGGGACTATCTCTGCGTTTAGACCTTTTAAAGAAGCTTTTATTAAAGACTTTACAAAAGATGAACGAGATTTATTGATAGAAGCTTATAAGAGCGGTTATAAGGCATCTCAATTAGACAAAGTATCTAAAAATTGGAATAACGACCCTAACCCCATAGACGCTTCTTATCTTGCTGATGCCTTTTTGAGAGAGTATAGGACTATCGCTCTCAAACTATCCACAGCACTAGGTAAGTCTTTTGTTAATAAATTCTTAAACCCTAAAAGTGAAGCCACAATGAAAGACCTTATGTCTAGTAAAGAATTTGTTGAGAGATACCGCTACACTCAAAAAGACAATATGAAAAGGACACAACAGCTAAAATCACTATTGGATAGTAAGCGAG
>NZ_JACTAX010000020.1:0-5808 GCF_014496485.1 Helicobacter pylori
AATTTAGAGTTTGAAAGAAAATTTAGAGTTTGAAAGGAATGGATAAAAATGATTGGAAATGATGGGGGAGCGATTGGAAAAGGGGGTAGAGAATAAAGCTTTAAGATTAAGCATAAATTTAAATTAACACATCATTAAATTTAAATTAAACACATCATTAAATTTAAATTAAACACATCATTAAAATAAGATAAAAACATATCATTAAAAAATAAAACGCATCATCAAATAAAACATTTCATAAAATAAAGTGCATCATTAAAATCAAACGCATCATTAACCATTGATTAAACACCGCTAGATACAATACTCTAAGTAATCTTTTTTTCAAAAAATGGGTAGAAATGGTGTTCTATCATTCTATCATTCTATCATTCTATCATTCTATCATTCTATCATTCTATCATTCTATCATTCTATCATTCTATCATTCTATCATTCTATCATTCTATCATTCTATCATTCTATCATTCTATCATTCTATCATTCAAGCAATCAAGCAATCA
Organism: Helicobacter pylori; assembly: GCF_014496485.1. Taxonomy (GTDB): domain Bacteria; phylum Campylobacterota; class Campylobacteria; order Campylobacterales; family Helicobacteraceae; genus Helicobacter; species Helicobacter pylori_DD. The sequence continues at coordinate 507 of NZ_JACTAX010000020.1, forward strand.
AGCAATCAAGCAATCAAGCAACGCTACCATACTTTTATCGCTTTTACAAAAACCTATTTAAAAATCCCCTATTTTTTATTATTCCCTCTTGCATTAACCCTTTTATTCCCTCTTTTATTCCCTCTCTCATTAATCCGTGCCACAACATTTTTAAACCATTTGATTCCATAAGCCCCATTTTTAAATCAGTGGGGCTTACAGAGTTAAATTCAAAGGAGAAATGATGGCAAAAGTAGAAGTAGAGTTAAAAAAACTCTATCAAATTTTAGTGGATGCTGAATATTTTTACCAGGTTCCCGATTACCAACGCCCTTATGTGTGGGATAAAGATCATTTAGGGGCTTTGATTGATGATTTGGTGGGCAGCTATACAAACAACAGAGAAGATGAGTATTTTTGCGGCTCTATCGTGATTGCTGAAAATCCAAAAGATAAAAGATGGGATGTTGTGGATGGCCAACAGCGGTTAACGAGTTTTATCATTCTGGCTTGCACGATTTTAAGGCTTTATAAACACAGGTTAGAGCAAAAATCTAAAGATTTTATTGAAGGGAGTATTTATGATAAATACGATAAAGGAAAAGAGCGTCTGAAGTTTTTAACCGCTCAAAATTACAACAGCATTTTTGAAAACACGGTGTTAAACAATTTGGAGTTTGAAGACAACATTAAAAAGAGCGAGTTGAATAAGAAATTTGAAGAAAACACTTATTTGCGTAACGCTTATTATTTTAGAGAGCTATTGAATGAAAGCATAAAAAATGGTTCCATAAGCGATATGGATGATTTTGTCAAGTGGTTTTATGAACACATTGTTTTGACCAGAATCATTTGTTTTGAGCAAGACAGCGCGATGCAAATCTTTCAAGTGTTAAACGACAGAGGCCAACCCTTAAGCCCTATTGATATTTTAAAATCCAGTTTGATGCAAGAAATCAAACAAGATAGTGAAAAGCGTAAGGATTTTATAACCACTTGGGACAAATTGGTTGAAGCTTGCAAGAGTGTTGAAGGCATAGATATTGATTTGGAAGACTTTTTTAACATGTATTTAGAATACGCTGATCCTAGTTCTTCTAAAAAGAGAGCCGATAAGGGATTAAAAAAGGTGTTCAAAGACAGCAAAAAAGACGCTTGCGAGTTCATTTATGATGTGAGCGCTTTTATGAAATCTTATACCGATTTGTTAAAAAAACCAGACCGATACATTTACTTATTAAGATACCTTCCCTCCAGATTTTGGGCCAGTATTTTAACGACAGCCCCTTTATGTCAAATACCCTGATTTTGACGCTTTGAAAAGGCTTTTGGTGTCCTATTATTATCAAACTTGGATTGCAGGAGGCACGATCACATGCATCAAGCAAACGAGCATCAACATTATCAAAAATGTTAAAAGCAATAAGGGCATTGAAACCATTCAAGAGCTTATACTGGACAACATAGAATCTTATAACACCTTTAACCAATACCACTATAACTTATGGGAGAGCTCTTCTGTTTATCCTAGCAAATGGTTACGCCCTGTCTTAGCCCTAGCTAATTATTTTATAACAGATGAAGAGAAACCCCATTTTATCGCTATGGATGCCGAAACCCAAGTGGAGCATATTTTGCCCCAAACGACCAAAAGAGGCAGTCAATGGAACGCGGATTTTGACAAAGAAAAAAGAGAAAAATGGGTGAATAATATCGCGAATTTAACCCTTTTAAAGCGTAAAAAGAACGCAAAAGCCTTAAATGGGGATTTTGATGAAAAAAGAAAAATTTATGGTGGCAAAGACCCAAGCAAAGTGATTAGCTGTTATGACATCACTAAAGAATTGTATAGCGACTATAGGAAGTGGGACGAGAAGTCTCTCCAAAAGCGACACGACTTTTTGTATGAAATTATCACGCCTGTTTTACACATAGAGGGGCAAGAAGAGGAATATGAAGAGGAATGTGAAGATGATTTTGATCTAGAGTGATTGAAAATCATCAAGCATAAAAACAACAAAGGGATAATCAATGCCTAAAAAAGAGCTATTAAAGACGTCAAAGAAAAGGATTTTTAAAGACTTCTTAAAAGAAGCCAAACAACACCGCCCCATTGTTTTCTATACAGACAATGATTGTGATGGCATGTTAGCTGGCAGCGTTTTAATGTCTATGTGTTACAGATTGGGTATTAAAGATTTCTTTTTCTTTAGCCCCTTAAGGAATGCGCATGGCTATGGTTTCACTGATTTAGCCATAAATGATTTATTGTCTAAACCTTGTATCTTTAACCCTAAAACCAACCAATTAGTCCGCTTGAATTGCATTAAAAACCAATTTCAAAAAGACCCCTTATTGTTTAGCGCTGATTTGGGGGCGGATTTAGCCGCTGATACACAATTGCAAGAAATCTTATTAGAACATTTTGAACAATGCATCATCACAGACCACCATAAGAGTTTTGAAATTGATTGGATTGATGGAAATAAAATCGCCTGCATTAACCTGAATGATGAAAAAGACGCTAACTATTATAGCGGGGCTTTCACAAGCGCTTTAGTGTTTAGTCAAATCTTTCAAATACAAACCACTCCTTTAGAAGAAGAATTGATCGCTATCACGCTTTTAAGCGATCGCATTGATTTGGATAACGGGGATAATTTGGATATGGTTTTGAATTTAGTGCCAGTTAAACATGAGCGCATTCAATGCTTTTTCAAAGATAAAGATCTTTCTTTAGCCCAAGACGATTCAGATGGAATTTCTAACTTATACGGCTTTAATTGCATCAATTACATCAACGCTTTAAGCCGTTTGAGTGGGGCTAGAGAGTTTAAGGGTTGTTATGATAGCTATTTGCATTATCTGGTTTTAAAACATTTCAATCCCATAAACGATCCGCGCTTAAGCGTCTTTAATGTTAAGGAATTCAAAAGATACAACGACATTAAAAAGAAAATGGTGAAAGAAAGCGAAGAAAACGCTCAAATTTTTTCTTGCAACAAAATATTAGTGGCTGTCTTAGATGAAAGCTGTTCTATTAAAGTGGGTGTTAGCGGTTTAGTGGCTAATAACTTTTTAAAAAAATACCCTTTCAATCGCTCCCTTTGTATCTATAAAGATAATAAAAATGGTTATAGCGGTAGCGCTAGAGGTGGTGGGAATTTTTTAAGCCAGATTAAAACCATTCCTCTAATACAAGCTGGCGGGCATGAAGAAGCTTTTGGGTTGAGCTTTGCAAAAAAGGATTTTAAAAAAGTGATAAAAAGCTTACAAGCCCTATAAGGTCAAATAACGCTAATGATGAATTTTAAAAAAAGGACTTGACATGTTATTGGATTATGATTTTTTATTGTTATTGAATGATGAGAGCGGGAAGCCAACCAGATACTACTATTTGTTACAAGATTTTGAAAAGGATTTTGTGGCTAGTAAAGTGGCTCAAAATGGAGCGAAGCGATTCGTTAAGGAGATTATTGGGAGAGAGAAAGCCTCTAAAACTAAAAACAGCGCCATTGAAGTTTCTAGCACGAAAGCTTCTGCTATTAAGAACGAAACGATTGGAAGCGGCGATCTTAAAAAGGCGTGTGAGAAAATCAAAAGCGGACTACCCTTTGGGATCATCTCAGCCTTTAAACCCTTTAAAGACGCTTTTTACAGAGATTTCAATCATAATGAGCAAAAATTACTGATAGGGGCAGCTAAAAGCGGTTGCATTCAATCTAGCGCTGATAAACTGGCTCAGTTAAAAACGCGCTTAATCTACTGGCAGGACAAATCTGTTAAAGTGGATTGGGATAAACCCATTTTGATTAAGGACTTCTTTAAAGGCAATAATTACCTTTATAGGAGGTTGTGTTTTTTATTGGGGAAGCATTTTATAGATAGATTTTTAAAGAATAACGCTAAGGCGAGCGTGAAAGACTTTATGTCTAGTAAGGAGTTTGTCGCTAAATACCGATACACCCCCAATCAGAATACAGAAAGGGCGAAAAAGCTGCAATCGTATTTAGAGAGTAAGCGCGATTTATAGGGTTTGTTCAAACGCTTAACTCTTTAAAAGACAACCTGCAAGATCCTTTTTTACCCAATGAAGAAACGAGCTTTTTGGTGTTCGCTAATGAGCCTACTATCGTGTTTAATTTAAGGGATTATTTATTGGTGTTAGCGCAAATCTTTAACCAACAAGCGATCTGTTATTGTGAAAGCAAATGCCCTATAGAATTAATCAACGCTTCACCAGGTAAGGACTTTGACAAGACACAAGATAGCTTTTCAGACATCAAATTCTCAACACCCAATCAATTAGAACAATTCCTCAACGATCTTAAAAACAAGCTAAACGCATTCTTTTCAAAACACCATGATAAACATAACGGCATGGAGTTTAATGAAATGGCTAAAACTCAAATAGAAGCGTTTTATATGCCGCAATCTAGCGATGGTTTTGATGATTTTCGCGAGCATCTTGAAGATAGTATTAAAAGTTTTATCAGAGCGAAAAAAAATCGTTATGGTTTTCCTAAAATCTTTGATGTTGCAGACATAGAACAAGAAGAGAGGGAAGTCATTGAATGGCGAGAAAAAAAGAAAGCGTCAAAACAAAGCTACAAACAAAACCTTCAAATCAACAAAATCGCTAACGATTTAAAGCGTGATAAGGTAGTGGATAAAAGAACGATTTTAAGCGTGATAGACGCTGATATAGAGCGTGGTTTTATCCCGCCTAAAGATTTGTTAAAACAATTAGAAAAAATCAGCGCTTCTCTTTCTAAAGACATCGTAATAGCGATAAAGCAAGTAGAAAAATTAGAGCTTAACTATGCGTTAATAGACAATATCCAACACAACACGCTTGATGACACGCTTGATTTTACCTTTATTGTTGGGGATTCTTTGAGCGTTCAGTCGCTTTATGTTACCTTTGATCTTGTGATTGATATGGAGATAGACCCATGAGCGAGCAGTTTCTCAACCATATTGGGGAATTGGGGAGTTTTGAATCTAGAGAGGAAGCGTTAGAGTGGGTGCGATTATCGCAAACTAAACTGATCATTGAAACGCCTAGAGAAGCGCTAAAGAATGCGGAATTATCGCAAATTGAAGAAATATTGACCGGCTGTATTTTTAATGGCGCTTACCGCCTTCAAGATGATCTTAAGGGTAATAGATATGAAAACTTTAAGCAAAATTAAAACCACAACAAGGAGGAACAACGCCATGCCAAAAAGATAAAGAACATTAAAAAACATTGAACGACCGATTATAGCAGAATTTAAAACAAATTTTACCAAGGAGTATTTTATGGGTTTTCAAAATGAAA
>NZ_JACTAX010000021.1:0-3864 GCF_014496485.1 Helicobacter pylori
AACCCCCAAACAAACAAAACAATGAGTCAATAATGAAATCAGATAAAAAGCAAGACTAAAAAACATTTCCCTATCCCTGCACCGACCTACATTCCCACTCTTGAAAAGAGCAGTATTATCAGCGATGAAGAGCTTGACTTCCAGGTTCGGAATGGTTAACTGGGTAGTTCCTCTTCTCTAAAGGCACAAGGAAAAGGGAGCTAAAGATAAATCGCATTTACCCTTAACTCCCCTTTCTCTTCAATAGGGAGCTGTTTTTCAACAAAGAAGATCGTTAATAGCCTTTAACTTTAAATCATTGAGATGGTATCTCATTCCTCATTAAAGTTTATTATTATATAAAAGTCTTTATAAAACTCCAACTCTCTTACACTCAGTAAGGCAGTGGTAACTTATCCATGCTTATTGCCGTTATCTTATCAAAAAGCAAAAAACAAGCCAAACGCTCTATTAGTAGTAGTCAGCTAAATGCATTACTGCACTCACACATCTACCCTATCAAGCACATAGTCTTTGTGCGAGCTTCAGGGAAAGTTCATCTTGGAGTTGGCTTCCTGCTTAGATGCTTTCAGCAGTTATCACATCCGTGTGTAGCTACCCAGCGATGCTCTTGGCAGAACAACTGGTGCACCAGTGACACGTCCATCCCGGTCCTCTCGTACTAGGGACAGCTCTCCTCAACTTTCCTACGCCCACGGCAGATAGGGACCGAACTGTCTCACGACGTTCTGAACCCAGCTCGCGTACCGCTTTAAATGGCGAACAGCCATACCCTTGGGACCTGCTCCAGCCCCAGGATGCGATGAGCCGACATCGAGGTGCCAAACCTCCCCGTCGATGTGAGCTCTTGGGGGAGATCAGCCTGTTATCCCCGGGGTACCTTTTATCCTTTGAGCGATGGCCCTTCCACACAGAACCACCGGATCACTATGACCGACTTTCGTCTCTGCTTGACTTGTATGTCTTACAGTCAGGCTGGCTTGTGCCATTACACTCAACTTGCGATTTCCAACCGCAATGAGCCAACCTTTGCAAGCCTCCGTTACTTTTTAGGAGGCGACCGCCCCAGTCAAACTACCCACCAAGCATTGTCCTGCCTGTGGATAACACAGGCCAGTTAGCTAACAGAAACATCAAGGGTGGTATCTCAAGGATGGCTCCATAAGAGCCAAAGCCCTTACTTCAAAGCCTCCCACCTATCCTGCGCATGATATTCCCATTAGCAGTGCTAAGTTGTAGTAAAGGTCCACGGGGTCTTTCCGTCTTGCCGCGGGTAGGAGGAATTTTCACCTCCACTACAATTTCACTGAATCTCTGGTTGAGACAGCTCCCATCTCGTTACGCCATTCATGCAGGTCGGTATTTAACCGACAAGGAATTTCGCTACCTTAGGACCGTTATAGTTACGGCCGCCGTTTACTCGGGCTTCAATTCAACGCTTCATCTTGCGACTGACGCATCCTCTTAACCTTCGAGCACCGGGCAGGCGTCACACCTTATACTTCCTCTTACGAGTTGGCAAAGTGCTGTGTTTTTGGTAAACAGTCGGGAGGGACTCTTTGCTGAGACCACATCGCTGTGGCACACCTTATCGCGAACTTACGGTGCTAGTTTGCAGAGTTCCTTAACCAGAGTTCTTTCACGCGCCTTAGAATACTCATCTCATCTACCTGTGTCGGTTTGCGGTACGGACGACTATGGATATGCTTAGAGGCTTTTCTTGGCACGACGGTATCAGCGATTCTCCCTTTGTCCTAAAAGGACTCAAAGAGCCTGTTTGGGTTTCAAATACAGAGGTGGATTTGCCTTCCCTCCAATCTACGCCCTTAGACTAGCACTTCCATCAGCTAGCTCGCTTAACCCTATGCGTCCCCCCATCACGCTCCATAGTCGGTATTGGAATATTAACCAATTTGCCATCACCTACCCCTTTCGGACTCGGCTTAGGACCCGACTAACCCTACGATGACGACCATCGCGTAGGAAACCTTAGATTTACGGCGGATACAATTCTCATATATCTTATCGTTACTCATTCCTGCATGCTCACTTCATACCGCTCCAGCACTCCTTACCGGTATACCTTCAACGCTGGTATGAACGCTCTTCTACCACTGTGTTTAACACAATCTACAAATTCGGTGTCTATCTTAGCCCCGTTATATTTTCAGCGCATGACCACTAGACCAGTGAGCTGTTACGCTTTCTTTAAAGGATGGCTGCTTCTAAGCCAACCTCCTGGTTGTTTGAGTAGCCACACATCTTTTTCCACTCAGAATAGAACTTAGGGACCTTATTTGGTAGTCTGGGTTGTTCCCCTTTTGACGATTGATTTTATCACCCACCGCCTGACTCCCAAGATACGATAAAAGGTATTCGAAGTTTGATAGGGTTTGGTACCGCGGCGAGCAGCCCTAGCCCAATCAGGGCTCTACCCCCTTTTATTATCACTTGAGGCTATACCTAAATATATTTCGAAGAGAACCAGCTATCACTAAGTTTGTTTGGCCTTTCACCCCTATCCACAGCTCATCCCAACCCGTTTCAATGGGTACGAGTTCAGTCCTCCACGCGCTATTACACGCGTTTCAACTTGGCCATGGATAGATCACTTAGCTTCGGGTCTGCAGCATCTGACTTTGTTCGCCCTATTAAGACTCGCTTTCGCTACGGCTTCGCATTCGCTTAACCTTGCCAGATACCACAACTCGCAGGATCATTATGCAAAAGGCAGTCCATCACCCTGATAAATCATAGGGCTCTGAATGATTGTAAGCAGATGGTTTCAGGTTCTATTTCACTCCGCTCACTGCGGTTCTTTTCACCTTTCCCTCACGGTACTTGTTCGCTATCGCTCAAAGAGTAGTATTTAGGGTTGGAGAGTGGTCTCCCCGGCTTCAACCTGGATTTCTCGTGTCCTGGCCTACTCTGGATACTGCTACCTAAGAACGCCTTGTCGCATACAAGGCTATCACTTTCTATGGCTTACCTTTCCAGGTAACTCTGCTAAAGCGTTCTCTTGGATGTTGCAGTCCTCAACCCCGAATGCAAGCACTCGGTTTGCCCTTTTCCCCGTTCGCTCGCCACTACTTAGGGAATCTCGTTGATTTCTTTTCCTCTAGTTACTGAGATGTTTCACTTCACTAGGTTCGCTCTCTATATTAGAGTAACTAATATCTCTATTAGTTGGGTTGCCCCATTCGGACATCTACGCATCAAAGCTCCTTGACAGCTCCGCATAGCTTATCGCAGTCTAGTACGTCCTTCATCGCCTCTCTTTGGCAAGGCATCCGCCATCTGCTCTTAAAAGCTTGTTTTAAATTTTAAAATATCCTTTAAAACCCGCCCTTTTATAATGAATAACGACAATTGCACGAATATTCTTCAGCGCTACCACTGCCTTAATGAATATAAGACAGAGTTATTGTAGTTTTACTTTACTTTTACATAGGCTATTAACAACGTTAAATCAAATAACTTCGTTTTTCTTTAAAAACTTGCTATAATCGCTCTTGAATGTTAAACCCTTAAAGAAGACTAAAAATGCTTGATCCCTAATCTTTTTTAACCGCCAAGTTTTATCAGCTGGTGGGCTTTATATTAAAGCTTTTAGCTTGTAGAACTTGCTTGAGTGGTTTCAAATTAAAGAACTTTTTAAAGCTTGTCTTTAAAAACGAAATGTAATTATAGACATGCAATGCTTAAAGTTTGCTTAAAGTTTTGAGAGTTTGAAAGAAAATTTAGAGTTTGAAAGAAAATTTAGAGTTTGAAAGGAATGGATAAGAGTTATTGGAAATGATGGGGGAGCGATTGGAATTAAGGGGGTAGAGAATAAAGCTTTAAGATTAAGCACATCATTAAATT
>NZ_JACTAX010000022.1:0-3270 GCF_014496485.1 Helicobacter pylori
TTGTCAAATTGAATGACAATCAAATCCAAATCTCAATCCAAGATGTGGACAAGCCTGAGAAACTGCTCAAACCTTTCATCGCTAAAAATGAGAAACATTTGAAGAATTGGTTCAAGAAATACTACAGATAAAAATCTTATATTCTTTCATTATTACTCCTTATAATTTTTTAATGTTTTTTAGATTATAACACAGCTATCAATAATGCAATTACCGCCCATACCCACGACTATAACTTCTGCTATTTTCTATTTTTTGATTGTGTTCTCTAATCTTTCTATCCAGCTGTGTTGTTTTTGCATAAAGCTCTCTTGTTTCTTGCTCCATTCGCCTTGAAAGTCGCTCATCTGTTCTTTGAAAGAAGTCTCTAATTCGCTCTTTTGCGTTTCTGTAGATGTCTTTAATTGCGTTAATTGCGTCTCGTGTTCTTGCATAAAGGTTGTGTAGGATTGCTCTAGCTCTTGTTTGAGAGTTGTTTCTAAATTCTCTAATTGTGCCTGTAGTGTCTTGTATTGAGCTTGTGAAGTCTCTTGCTCTTTGATTTGAGCGTTCTGTAATTCTTGTTGTAAAATCTGTTCGCACATTGTCTGTAAATCGTTTTTGAGCGAGACTTCTTTCTGTTCTAAGGTTTGCATTAATTGATTCAATTCGGCCCTCTCTGCTCTCTCTAAAGCTTGAAATTTGGCTAATAGTGTGTTGTGCGTTTGGGATAGCGTTTCGTAGCTCTCTTTCAAGTTCAAGGTTTCTGTCTCTAATTTCAAGTAATCGTTGCTTAGTTTTTGAAATTCTGCTGTAACTTTCTCTAGCTTGATCAATAGCTCGTTTCTGTCGTTCTCTAAACTCTCTATTTCGCTGTTCTTTGCTTGCAGTAAGCTCTCTTTCTCGTTCTGTAAGTTCTCTACTTCGTTGATTAAAGCGTTCTGTAGCTTGTTTAAATGTTCGTTCTGCATTTTTTCTCCTTATTTCTTGGTCGGTATTGGTTGGTAAAATCTTTGCAGATTGGCGTTGTCTAATTGGTCTATTCGCTGTTTGAGTTGCAAATTTTCTTTCCGTAAAAGCTCTAATTCCTTGTCCTTGCTGGGTAGAATGATGAGAAAGTATGCCCCCACTAATATTGCCCCCATGATGACTAATCCCATGATGAAAGTTAGGGGCATTAGTAAGGATTTCTTGGCTAGGTTCTTGTGGATTTGTTTCTCTAGCTCTTGTAGTTTCGTTTGCATGGTTTTGTTGTGTTCTTTGTTGGCTGTCTCTAATTTTAGGTAGCTGTTCTTTAGGTTCTCTTGGGTCTTTTGAAGTAGATTGATGTAATTTTTTATAGTATTGCTGTTTGTATTCAATGTGTCTGTGTAGCTTGTTTTCAAGCTCTCGCAAAAGTTCTGCATGGTTGTCGTTAGTTGTGTGAGAATTTGAGCGTTCTCTTTGGCTTTCTCGCTGTCTAGCTTCACTAAGTTGCTCTCTAATGTCTGCAATAGTTCTGAATGTTTCATGGTAGTAAAATCCTTTCAATCGTTTGGCTTTTTGTTGGTTAGGGAGCTTGACACTGATATAATCCTTGCCTTGTCTAGTAACTTCACACTGATTATCTTTTAAAAAATTGATGATGTCATCTCGGCTGTTAAATAGCTTTCCTAAGTTGTCTTGTATGAGCTTGTCTAGTTTTTCATAGGTTGCTAAAAGTTCTTTATTTTGGGGGTTTTTAGTTTGGTGTTGTTGTATGTTGTGCTGTTTTTCTAGGTCTTTGGGGTTTGTAAAGACATGTTTTAGATTGATACAATCTTTCCAAGTATCAATACGTTTTAAATCCACTTTGTGATAGTAAGGGTTAAACGCTTTCTGTCTCCCTAAGTCAATTTTGGGTATAACAAAATTCAACTCCAAACGCCCCTTGTCTGTGTGTTCTACCCATAAAATATTGTAGCGATTTTGCATGCTTTCTGTGAGTAGGGCATTTTCAAAGCTTTCCATAAGTTCGTATTTTAAACTCTCATTAATATTTGACTCTTCAAAGGATAAGCACCCTACGCATGCCTTGTGTTTTTGAGTAAGAGAGAGTAAAAGGCTTTTAGTTAGATTAGCATCGCCCTTTAAAACTTTGGCTGTGCCTTGTTCTACTCTTTCATTAAGCAAGTAATTAACGCTCCCATCACCATCACCGCCCCCTTGATTAGTCCCCCAAAATTTAACCAACATACTTGGATCTTAGTTGTTCTAATTGGTAACTGATTTCTATGAGTTGTTCTAAACCTAATCTATCCCATGCCCCCTTATTAGTGTTGAGACATTTAGCGATCTGATTTAAATTGTTTCCCCACTTAGCTAATTCAATAACTAGTTCTTTATTAGCGATCGCTTTTTGTTTTTTAGATTTTGTTGGAGTTTGTGAGTTTTGAGTTAAAAGGGAGTTTAAAACCAATTGAGAAAAGTTTAAATTTTTTTCTTGCATTTGAGTTTGGATAGTTTGCCATTCTGTTTGTGATAATCTTAAAATTTTTGTAATCGTTTTTTTTGTAACAAGCTTTTCCATGTTTTTTTGGCTATCCCTTAATATGAATATGATTTAGGGGGGGTCAAGGGGGGTTTGCCCCACTGCGAGCTAAAGCGATTTTATATCGCTGTCCATTTGTATATACAAAGGGTATGCTCGCCCTATTATTTTTATTTTAGCATGGATTTGGTTAATTTAGATATAATGGGGTTATTATGATTGATTGAGTTAAGGAAATAAGATGTTAAAAAATGTAGAAATGGGGGCTAATTTTTATAAAGAGCTTGGCAAATTAGAAAAACAATTAGCTAAATATCAAAGTAAAGTTTTAGAAATTAAAAAACAAATGAGAGAGATTAAAAAGCAATATTCTCAAGCTAAGAAAGATGAGAATTTAGCTAGTAAATATATTCCTAATGATGAGTTAAAAAAAGATTTATTAGATATTGATAATCCTAATACGACTGAAAACTTTAAGCCTAAGAATGCTAGTGAAATTTGGCAATTCGCTCTTAATTCTTAGGAGCTTGAATGCTAGAGATTGAGTTAAAAAAGAAATTCACTAAGGATTTAAAAAAGCATATTTTAAATCAAAAAATTGAGTTAGAAGTGTTTGACTTAGTGGTTGAAAATTTAAGAAATCAAATTCCATTGGGTGAAACCACCCCTTGCTAAAGCAAGGAGCTTCCTAACTAAAGCGCCCTAATGGACACTAACACGAAAGGCTTTGTTCTTTAAAGTCTGCATGGATATTTCCTACCCCAAAAAGACTTAACCCTTTG
>NZ_JACTAX010000023.1:0-3050 GCF_014496485.1 Helicobacter pylori
AATTTAGAGTTTGAAAGAAAATTTAGAGTTTGAAAGGAATGGATAAGAGTTATTGGAAATGATGGGGGAGCGATTGGAATTAAGGGGGTAGAGAATAAAGCTTTAAGATTAAGCACATCATTAAATTAAACGCATCATCATTAGATAAAACAAATAACGCAAAAATAAAAACACATCATTAAAAAATAAATACGCACCATTAACCATTAATTAAATACCACTAGATACAATACCGCAAGTCATCTTTTTTTCAAAAAAGGGGTAGAAATGGCATTCTATCATTCTATCATTCTATCATTCTATCATTCTATCATTCTATCATTCAATCGTTCTATCATTCAATCATTCAATCATTCAATCATTCAATCATTCAATCAAGCAATCAAGCAATCAAGTAATCAAGCAACGCTACCATAACTTTTATCACTTTTACCAAAACCGATTTAAAAATCCCCTACTTTTTATTATTCCCCCTTTCATTAACCCTTTTATTCCCTCTCTCATTAATCCATGCCACAACATTTTTAAACCATTTGATTCCATAAGCCCCATTTTTAAATCAGTGGGGCTTACAGAGTTAAATTCAATACAAGGAGAAGATGATGGCTCAGTTAGAAGATTTAAAAGCGCATGAAAAATACAATTTGTTGTTGTGCATGGTTTCAGGCGCGTATAAGGGAACTATTCCAGGGAATGAGGATTTTAAAGAATGGTGCGATGAATGCACTTTGACAGGTTTTCGTCCAAGAATGGGCGAAGTGGCTCAATACGAACATTTTGAACTCATGCGTAAAGCGGATTATGTGATTGGTATTGTGAATGAGGATTCAACGACTAGAGGGGCTGAAGTCCAACGGAGCGTTTTTGCTCTAAAGATTGACCATGATCGCATTGAAGTTGATGATGGGGGATCGTTAGGGATTTATGGCGTTTGCACTCAAAAAGGGAGCCAAGAATACGAAGAATTAGTCAATAAAAACGCATATTGTTTGACAAATTACCTACAACTTCAAAATTCAATGAAATTGATTGAGCGAAAAAATGAAGGGTTATGGGTTTTTACCCATAAACCTATGAAAGGATTTTAATGGAATTATTGACTTTAGACGGCGTGGTTGAAAAAGGCGTGTTTGAAATCCCCAGCTATCAAAGGGGGTATGCATGGCAGAAAGAGCAATTAGAGGATTTTTGGAACGATTTAGAGCATGTGTCCAAACTGGGAGATAAATTCCACTACATGCACAGCCTAACCTTAAGAGGGCTTGAAAATGAGCTTGAAGATAGCGCTTTTGAAATCATAGACGGCCAGCAACGATTGGCTACAAGCCTGATTTTACTGGGCCTTTTAGCCAAGATTACCCAACATAAAGACCCAAAGTATTCTTTAATCAACCTTGAACCCATTCTGTCCTATAAGTATTATGGTTTGAGTGAAGCTTTTAGGGCGATCATGGAAGAAGAGAAAGATTTAGAAAGGTTTCAAACTTCTTTTTACGCTAAAAATTTGATTGACGCTTACGCATTTTTTCAAGAAAAAAAGATCCGCAATCTCCCCAACACAACGCTTAACAAGTTGCTTGACGCCCTCACCAAGAAAATGCTTTTTAGTGTAGTAGAATTGAATGATAATCGAATCGATCCCTTCAGCTCTTTTGAAACGATCAACAATCGTGGCAAAGATCTATCCACTCTGGAATTGTTAAAAAACCGCTTGCATTTTGTGGCACACAAGATTTGCGATGAAGAAGATTTAGAAAATCTTCAACAAGAAATCAATGACACCTACACCAAGATTTATCGCGATTTGAGATTCTTTAAAGACGATCATTTAGAGGATTTTTTAAAGCATTTCGTGGCGTATTATTATGGTGCGAATAGCAAGTTTAAAGAGAGATTATTGGATACAGCGTTTGACGCTCATAAAAAATACGACGACCTATATGACGAATATGAAAAAATAAATGATTTGTTACTTTATCTTTCTTATTCTTCTAAAGTTTGGCATTTCTTGCACACGCTTGATGATAAAGAGCTTAGGATTGAAATCACGCCTAAAATGTGCGGCTTGCTAGACAAGATGCGGCGCTTAAACGCTTTGAGCAATAACGCTTTTCTGCCCTTATTGCTCTCTCTTTTAACCATACAGCTTGCTGTAAGAAGTGGCAGTGAACGGCATTACACCACCCAAGAATTAGAGGGCTTGTTAGAGTATTTGGAGCGTTTCGGGTTTTTAATCTATGGGGTTGCTGGCAAGGATACGGCCAAAAACGAATGGATTGGATTAGCCTTCAAAGCGATTCAAGCGTGTAGATTTTGGAAAGATAAAATAACCATTGAGGATCTTCCAACGCTAGAAAAGAATTTTTTCAAGGAAAAGCATAGCGGCTTAGAATTGCTTGAAGAGAGTATCCATTCCAAAAAGAATACTGAAAAATGGTATCAGTGGGGCAAGGCGTTGAATTACTTGCTTTATGAATACGAGCTATACCATAACCCTGAAACGACTCTGAATTTTGATAGCAGTATAGAAAGCATTGAGCATATTTTGCCTCAAAAACCCGATCAGGGCTACAACGCTAAAGAAAAAAGTTGGGCTAAAAACCCCCATATTGCACATGCTTTAGGGAACTTGCTCTTAATCCCTAAAAACGCTAACAGCTCTTTAAGCAACAAGCCTTTTGAGGAAAAAAGAAAGGCATACCTTAAAGGCTCTTACAGCGAAAAAGAAGTGGCTAAAAACGCTTCTTTCGGGATTACAGAAATTCAAGAAAGAAGCGAAAAACTATTAGACTTTTTGATCGCGCGTTATCGCATCGCTGAATTGGTGGGTGAAAGCGCCATTAAAGCTTTTAAAAACGCTCTTTTGAAAGAGATCGAATGAAGCGATCACTCAAAAATAAGGGGGGCGTTTGAAAACGCCCACACCACAACAAGGAGGAACAACGCCATGCCAAAAAGATAAAGAACATTAAAAAACATTGAACGACCGATTATAGCAGAATTTAAAACAAATTTTACCAAGGAGTATTTTATGGGTTTTCAAAATGAAA
>NZ_JACTAX010000024.1:0-2262 GCF_014496485.1 Helicobacter pylori
ATAAAACGAGTTCTTGTGATACGCTAAAGCTATTGTTAGAAATAATGATAGCCTATCAAAAAACAAAAGAGCTTTAGGACAAACACTTTTATGGAGAGTTTGATCCTGGCTCAGAGTGAACGCTGGCGGCGTGCCTAATACATGCAAGTCGAACGATGAAGCTTCTAGCTTGCTAGAATGCTGATTAGTGGCGCACGGGTGAGTAACGCATAGGTTATGTGCCTCTTAGTTTGGGATAGCCATTGGAAACGATGATTAATACCAGATACTCCCTACGGGGGAAAGATTTATCGCTAAGAGATCAGCCTATGTCCTATCAGCTTGTTGGTAAGGTAATGGCTTACCAAGGCTATGACGGGTATCCGGCCTGAGAGGGTGAACGGACACACTGGAACTGAGACACGGTCCAGACTCCTACGGGAGGCAGCAGTAGGGAATATTGCTCAATGGGGGAAACCCTGAAGCAGCAACGCCGCGTGGAGGATGAAGGTTTTAGGATTGTAAACTCCTTTTGTTAGAGAAGATAATGACGGTATCTAACGAATAAGCACCGGCTAACTCCGTGCCAGCAGCCGCGGTAATACGGAGGGTGCAAGCGTTACTCGGAATCACTGGGCGTAAAGAGTGCGTAGGCGGGATAGTCAGTCAGGTGTGAAATCCTATGGCTTAACCATAGAACTGCATTTGAAACTACTATTCTAGAGTGTGGGAGAGGTAGGTGGAATTCTTGGTGTAGGGGTAAAATCCGTAGAGATCAAGAGGAATACTCATTGCGAAGGCGACCTGCTGGAACATTACTGACGCTGATTGCGCGAAAGCGTGGGGAGCAAACAGGATTAGATACCCTGGTAGTCCACGCCCTAAACGATGGATGCTAGTTGTTGGAGGGCTTAGTCTCTCCAGTAATGCAGCTAACGCATTAAGCATCCCGCCTGGGGAGTACGGTCGCAAGATTAAAACTCAAAGGAATAGACGGGGACCCGCACAAGCGGTGGAGCATGTGGTTTAATTCGAAGATACACGAAGAACCTTACCTAGGCTTGACATTGAGAGAATCCGCTAGAAATAGTGGGGTGTCTGGCTTGCCAGACCTTGAAAACAGGTGCTGCACGGCTGTCGTCAGCTCGTGTCGTGAGATGTTGGGTTAAGTCCCGCAACGAGCGCAACCCCCTTTCTTAGTTGCTAACAGGTCATGCTGAGAACTCTAAGGATACTGCCTCCGTAAGGAGGAGGAAGGTGGGGACGACGTCAAGTCATCATGGCCCTTACGCCTAGGGCTACACACGTGCTACAATGGGGTGCACAAAGAGAAGCAATACTGCGAAGTGGAGCCAATCTTCAAAACACCTCTCAGTTCGGATTGTAGGCTGCAACTCGCCTGCATGAAGCTGGAATCGCTAGTAATCGCAAATCAGCCATGTTGCGGTGAATACGTTCCCGGGTCTTGTACTCACCGCCCGTCACACCATGGGAGTTGTGTTTGCCTTAAGTCAGGATGCTAAATTGGCTACTGCCCACGGCACACACAGCGACTGGGGTGAAGTCGTAACAAGGTAACCGTAGGTGAACCTGCGGTTGGATCACCTCCTTTCTAGAGAAAAGCTTTTAACATTCGCTTATTAAAAGCCAAGAGTATTACCTGACAAAAGAACTTCTTGTTGCTTAGTTTTGAAAGATTGAGCTTTTCTTTCTTTTTTACTTCTTGATTGTTTTTAATATTTGCTTGCTTATTGTTTGTTATTTCTTAATGCTTATATTTTTAGTTGTTAGTGTCTTTATATTTAATGTTTAATGTGTTTAGTTTGTTTGTATTGGTTTCTTAGATCTTGCTTTTTTGTCTAAAGTTTTATAATTATAGTTATAGTGAAAATCATAAGGGAGTAGGGGTTATTTTGCGATACCCTAAATTCTAAAACGCTTTAAAAGTTGTCGTTTGATTGGAGTCAAGTTGTTTTATAGCCAGTGCTTCATTAAAACAGAATTAAAAACAAACCATAGCCCACCAAACAAAGAGCTAACACCCAATAGGGGAAAAGGCTAGGCGAACGCATGGCGGATAAGAGTTGCGTTAATTGGCAAGTTTGATGAGCAGGAAGCACTTCAAACAGCCTTTCATCGGTTCTAAGTCGGTTTTTTATCAGCCATTGGTATTGCTCCCTGAATGACCTTTCTTGCGTGAGATAATAAGCGTCTAAAAACCAAAAACATAGAAGTAGCACCCTTAAAACGCATAACCCATAAGAATTAGAAATCGATTCTATT
>NZ_JACTAX010000025.1:0-2226 GCF_014496485.1 Helicobacter pylori
AAAACAAAGGGTTCAAAAAAAGAAAAAGAAAGTTCAAAAGAAACCCCTTAAAAGAGAGAGTTCCACAAAGGGTTTAATGTGAGCTTTTAGTAAGCGAACACATAATTCAAATACACGCTATAAAGCCTTCTGTATTTGAGTTCAGCCCCCATAAAGGAATAATAGTTCGTGTTGATGGTGGGGATTTTAAGCCCTAACTCAATGCCATGCTGAGCCGCATGATCGCTGTCTTTTTTCTTGGATCTGGCTAAATTCATCCTCACCCCCATGTTGAATAAGAATTGGAAGTTCGCCACGTTCATTTTAGCGTTATAGACATTATTCATGGTGGCTAAATTCACATACTCAGAATTAAGCCATGAAGTGCCGGCTAACGCAATCCCGCCAAAAAGCCCCACGGAAAGCTTGTTGTTTTTGCCTAAGAAATTGGTGGCTTTATCGTTGATGAAGTTATAAAGAGCGTCCGCTCCAAAACCATAAGTCCACACGTCAGAAGCCGAGTTGAAGAAGCTGGATTTGATGAACGCATGGTTGTAATCAAAAAAGCCGTAATACCTAGCGCCCCATTTTCTTTTTTGGCCAAAGAATTGCTTATAACCCACCTGAATACCGATCCCATTCATGGCACCATTGTTGGTTTGAGAACTGACAATACCCACTTTCCTAAAGGGGTTTCTGCCTAATTCTTGGTTGATGGTTTGGATTTGGTTATAAGAGTTTTGATTCAAGTAGTAATTGGTCTCTATGCCTTGCGGGCTATAGGGGTTATTCTTTTTGCTCACCGCATTTTGCAAGCTTGAGCCGTTAGGGATACTAGAGAGCGCGGTGGTGATGCTGTTATAAGTATTCCCTAACTCATTGTATTTAGATTTGAAATTCACTAGAGTGTCAGCGATGTTTTCGGCTTGCTGTACCTGCTGCGCTTGAGTGCCAAAATGTGCGATGCTGTTGGTTAAGTTCGTTATGGTTTCTTGCACATACGCGCAACCGGCCCCCCAAGTGTTAGAAGTTGTCTGACCTGGATTGGTGCCCCTACGCTCACCCCTTTGCACTTCATAACACACCCCTAAAGAGTCTGATACAAAATTTTTAGGGATTTTTTCAAAGTTTTTCACCACTTGTTCGGCTTGGTTTAAAATCTCTGCTTGTGCTTGAGCGTTTTTGAGCATGCTTTGTGCAAAGCTAGCGTCTGTGTAAGGGTTGAATGGTTTTCCAGTGTCCAGGTTGTTTTGATTTTGCGCGTTTTCACTAACGATTTTACTTTGCGCGACAGCTTCTTGCGCGTTAGCGATCATGCCTTGGATAGCGCTGATTTCATTCTTAAACATCCCGCACATTGTCCCATTGCCGCTTATCCCTTGCCAATAATCTATACCACCATTTTGGAAGTTTGGGCATGCCTTATTTAGGGTAGTGATAATGATGCTCGCTTGTTTTAAAAGCTCTTGAGCGTTATTTTCTGTTTCGATTTTTTCTGTTGTTGGTGTTGATGTTCCTCCATTCCACGAGGTTGAAATAGGTTTATCATGACTCCATGGGTATATTAATTTTTCATTTGGTTCACCACCCGTTCTTTTTTCTCCTTTAATAGTGAAATCAAGTTTTGTGGTGTTGCTTAAAACGGGGACCCCATCTCCATTAGATCCATTGGCTGTCAAAGCCTTTTGAATGATTTGATAGGCCTTGTTGATGATCGCATAATTTTCAGTGGATATTGGCCCGCCATGTCCTGGCTGATAATACGAATTGCAAGTGATGGTCGTCGTATTTTGTCCTGGCACATTATTAAAGGTTTGGATACCTCCATTCGCGTTCTGGTCACTGCCAGGACCACAAGCAGTAAAAGCGTAGCTTGTAACTTGCCACAACCCCACTGCAGCGTTGAGTGCTAAAAGCACGGCTTGATAAGCCGGGGAATTGGTTTTGACATCAAGCAAATTCCTAGAGCTTGAGCCTAGATTATCCCTTGCGTCGTTAATCGCGCTCGGGTCAGCGGACAATTTGATAAGGGTGTTTAGGGTGCTGTATCGGGTTAAAAGGTTGTTCAAATTTTCATAACGATCTGAAAGCTCTTGAATGCCTTTGGTGTTTTTCACCATTTGAGCGGCTTCACCGATTTGATAGCCTACGCTTGTGTAAAAGCCGTCGTCTTCAGCGCTCAAAGTGGAAACTAAAAGCGAGCCTAAAGTTAATGAAAGGATGTGTTTTTTCATGTTTTTTCTCCTT
>NZ_JACTAX010000026.1:0-2047 GCF_014496485.1 Helicobacter pylori
CTGTAGTATTTCTTGAACCAATTCTTCAAATGTTTCTCATTTTTAGCGATGAAAGGTTTGAGCAGTTTCTCAGGCTTGTCCACATCTTGGATTGAGATTTGGATTTGATTGTCATTCAATTTGACAATGTTAGTGATTTTCAAGTAGCTTGTTATCCCATCAGGGAATTGATCCACATTGAAGTTAGTGATGTTAATCGTTTTGCCGATGTATTGTGCAAATTCCTTGATAGGTTCATTCGTGATGGGGTGGATGCTAGGCGTGAAGGTTTCAATTTCTTGCAACAGATTGTCTTTTTTGAAAGTGAAGCCTTTAGTGACATACAAAAATTCTAAAGCGTATCGTTTGTCAGATACAGGGAATTTTTGTGGTTCGCTTTTTCGGTTGGGGAAAGAAATATGCATGAAGAATTGGTTTTTTTCTTTAGCGATGTTTTCAACTTTTAAGATAACCCCATTAGGGTTTTCAAAAAGAGAGCCGATCAAACTTTTCAGATCCATTTCCCTAACTTCTAGGGTTTCTTTAGAGCGTTTTAACATGCCTTGTCTTTTGATGTCCCATGCTATGAGCTTGATGTCCCTTTTAGCGCGTTGCTTGTCGGCTTGTTTTTGTTTCTTGGTTTCGCCCTGTGGCAATTGCTCAAAATAAAAATCAATGTGGGTTACCTTGCGCTTGTCATGGCTTTTGCGTTCTTTTTTGTAGCTCAAGTGTTCAAAGGGATAGATTTTTCTGAGTTCTTTGAGGCTTGGAGTTAAGACTTTTTGATCGATGTTTTCCATTTTGTAATCTTTTGGAATGTCTAAAAGCTCCCTGAATTGACCCCATTCCACGCTTAAAATCCCTGTGCTTTTGTATTGCTTGAGCAAGCGATAGAGCGTTTTAGCGTATTTGCCCCTCACTCTTTGGAATTCTAAGAGATTGAAAGAAGTGTATTGACCGCCCATTCCTAGATTGTTGAGCAGATAGTTATAACCTGTGTTGAGCTGAATATCCATATACAAAAATTCTCTTGTTTCTTTATCGCTTACGATTTCACAAACTTGAAAAAGCATATAATTTTTTTCAGAAACGCATTCTCTACCATTCACTATAATGTCTCTAACTTCCCAAAAATCAGCGGTTTTTATTTTATTCCACATGCTTCTAGCGGTTCTTGTAAGATTATCATAGGATATTTTAATGCCCAACATTCTCCTTAAATCTTGCGGTTCAAAACGAATGAGGGTATTCCCTTGATCTTTGAGCTTTTGAAAAATAGCGAATAAAAGATTGGCTTCCCTTTCGCTCAATTTCCCTAGATTGACCTTATTAGCGTTATTGTGGTAGGTGATATAGGTTTTATCTTTAGTGGTGCTAACCACTAAATTTTTGCATGGTGTAGGGGTGGTTTGTGACTCTTTGAGTGGTGTGGGTTTTTCTTTTAGAGTGGGTTCTAGTTCTTCTTTTTTGATTTCATGCTTTGATAGTAATTCTTTGATTGTTTGTGGGAGTGCATCTAATATTTTTAACGCTTTTTGTAAATCTAATTGATCAAATTCCACTCTATACTCCTCTTTTGGTGTATAATAAGTGTGATCGTATCAGTATGCTTATAACGAGCCAACCCCCATAAACAAGGGATTAGACCACAAATAAGCCTAATATAGCAATTGTGCGAGAATTACTAATACTAGAACTAATACGACAAATATTTTCACATTGATACCTCCTAACGAGGTGTCGCCCTCTCTATCCTCCAACCCACTAACTCAACAAAGTCAAGCTAATTTCTCCAAATTTTGTCGCACATAGGAAATACCGCTGTGAAAGCATCTTCACACGCTGTTATTATAGCTAAAAATTGTTAATATTATAACTATTTTATAAAAGTTATACTATTTTTAGAAAAAAACCACTCATATACAGCAAAAACCTGCCTATTTTTCTCATTTTAAAATGAAAAATGAGAGATTTTTTAGTTAAAGTAACAAGAAGTTCTGTTATCAGTAACAAGAAGTTCTGTTATCAGTAACAAGAAGTTCTGTTATCAGTAACAAGAAGTTCTGTT
>NZ_JACTAX010000027.1:0-1973 GCF_014496485.1 Helicobacter pylori
GTGAAACCACCCCTTGCTAAAGCAAGGAGCTTCCTAACTAAAGCGCCCTAATGGACACTAACACGAAAGGCTTTGTTCTTTAAAGTCTGCATGGATATTTCCTACCCCAAAAAGACTTAACCCTTTGCTTAAAATATTGTTCGCAGCGTTGATGTCTCTGTGTTCTCTATACCCGCATTCTAAACACCAATATTGCCTATGATTTAATTTAAGCTTGGGGTTGATATTCCCACAACAATGGCAAGTTTTACTCGTATATTGTGGGGGAACTTTCACTAACAATTTGCCATTATGCTGTTGTTTGTAATCTAAAAAAGAGATGATTTGATAGAATGAAGTATTGTTGATAGATTGATTAAGCCCACTCTTTTGTTTAACATTTTTGAGTTTAGCTCTTTTAGTCATGTTTTTTACTTGCAAATCTTCAACTACTATCCATTCAAATTGCTTTGAAAGTTCGCTTGTGATTTTATGGTATCTGTCTGTTTTTTGATGACTAGACTTGTCAAAGGCTTGGTTTAATTTCTTTTGCGTTTTGTAAAAATTACCTCCTAATTGGGTTTTGTTTTGTTTAGACTTTAACACCCTACGGCTTTGTTTTCTTTGTAATCTTTTAAATTTTTTAGAGTATTTCTTTAAAGAATACAATTTGGAATAAGTAGGGATAAGTCGTTTAGTGTCCAGCTCTTCATCTATTTCTATCCCTAGTAATTCTTTCATGTCTGTTTGGTATTGCTTAAAGTCCGTTAGTTTTTCATGGTTGTTTATCTCACAAGAACAAGCTATATCAAGGATATTCAAATCTAGCCCCACACCATTTTTAGTGTTTTTGATGGGAGTAATGTCTTGTTCGTATTCCACGCTAAAGCTAACAAAATATTTTCTATGGCTGCAAGAGATACTAATTTGTTTCACTTTAAAATTAGGGGGGAAGTCTCTATGCATGCGCATGAGTAAAGGCATTTTCATCAGAGTGAATGTCTTGAAGCGCTCATCATCGCTCTCTTTGATAGAGAAGCCTTGATTGTTCCACAAAAAAGATTGTTTGGCGAATTTAGAGTTTTTGAATTTAGGAAAGCCCCTATCTTTAACTTTAAAAGCATCTTTTAAAGCCCTTTCAACATTCATGCGTGCTTGTTGGGCTATCACACTACTAAAGCTTAACCCCCTAGCCTTCAAGTGGTGTTTAATTGCATGATCTAACTCGCTTGATTTTTTCCACTTTCTTTCTTTGGGAGGTAAATCTTTGTTTGTTTCATATTGCTCTTGCAGTAAATTCAAGCCAATATTATAAGCTTGATTATAGACAAAAAAGCAGTGTTGCAACTTATCTTGTTGTTCTTTAGTGGGATACAAGCGGAATTTAAAACCCTTATTGACTTTCATAGAAGTATTTTAACCTCTTTTTGTTAAAATAGGTCTATGAAAAAAATTGATGATATGAGACACGGAAGACATTGTATTTTTTTAATGCATGTGCATTTGGTATTTGTTACTAAATACCGGCGTTCAGCGTTCAATAAGGAAGTGATAGATTTTTTAGGATCGGTGTTTGCCAAAGTGTGTAAGGACTTTGAGAGCGAATTGGTAGAATTTGATGGGGAGAGCGATCATGTGCATTTGCTTATCAACTACCCTCCAAAAGTGAGCGTGAGTAAGTTAGTTAATTCTTTAAAAGGCGTTAGCAGTCGTTTGACTAGACAACACCATTTCAAAAGCGTTGAAGCTAGTTTGTGGGGGAAGCATTTATGGTCGCCTAGTTATTTCGCTGGGAGTTGTGGGGGCGCGCCTTTAGAGATGATTAAGCAATACATACAAGAGCAAGAAACACCGCATTAAATTAGCTAACTTTGATTTTTAATAGAATGCGCTAAAAAGCGAATGGATTAGGTAGAATTACATTCAAATACCTAACGGCTAAGCACTTACATCTCCGCCCTAAAGGACGGAGTTTTTCGTGCTAGTGGGATAAA
>NZ_JACTAX010000028.1:0-1293 GCF_014496485.1 Helicobacter pylori
CGCAACAAAGGCAAGGATTTTTGATAAGCTTTGCGATAGATTTTAAAAGTGGTGTTTTGAGAGAGTTCCAACAAAGGCGAAGCGTTTTGTAAAAGGCGATCATAATTAACCCTCAAATCATCATAATTAACCCTCAAATCATCATAATTAACCCTCAAATCATCATAATTAACCCTCAAATCATCAATAGCTACTAAAGGCTCATGCAAATCACGATAGAAAATGAAAGGGTTATTGTGATAAATCGTGTCGTTTTCTAAAATCGTTTTAAAAAAATCAAGGATTTTTTTAAAACTCAAATCTTGGTAAAAGTAAGCTTTCCCATCAAGGGTGTTTAAAGGGTTTTCATAGAGCATGTCTAAATAAGCGTTTGGGTGCGTGTGCAAGTATCTCACATAATCAATCGCTTCATCAAAGTTTTTAAAATCATGCACATTCACAAAACTTTTAGGGTTAAAATCTTTCGCCACGCTAGGACTCCCCCAATAAATGGGAATGGTATGGCTAAAGTAAGCGTCAATGATTTTTTCGGTAACATAGCCATAGCCTTGTGAGTTTTCAAAACACAGATTGAATTTGTATTGGCTTAAAAACTCGCTTTTGTTTTTGACGTTATAGCCTAAAGTGTTTTTCACGCTCCCTCCCCCAGTAACTGGCTCAATAGCGTTTAAAGCGTCATAGAAAGCGTTTCTTTTAGGAGCGTTAGGGTTGCTTGCGACAAAGCTCGCAAACCCTCTTTTCAAAGGATCGATCTCATCATTCACTACTGCGCATAAATGAGGGTGTTTTTCTTTAAAATGATGGGAGGGTTTTTTTAAAGCATAAAGGCTGTCAGATTTGATCTTGTAGGGCGCGGTGGTGTCATTCACGCTCTCGGCTTTATAATGCAAACTGGCATAATATAAAGGCATCCTCAAATAACGATCTCTAAAGTCCAATTCATCAAAGCCTATGGCGTAATCAAAGAGGTTGAAATTAGGGACTTCATTTTCACCGGTGTAAAACACCCTTTTAGTGTTTTGATAGGATAGGATTTTTCTGGCTGCTCCAAGGGGGTTACCAAAAACGATGTCCGCAGGTTTATCAGGGTTTCGGTGTAAAGTGATTGTGTAATGCTGGCTTAAGATGAAATACAGAGCGCTCTTTTTAAATTCTTTAACCTCTTCATCTCCCCACCAATTCGCCACAGCGATTTTTAGGGGGGGGAGATTTAGAGGCCATTTTTCAATGGAAGCGCTTTCTATAAAGGCGTCTAATAGGGGCTGAAACATGGTTATCCTTTTAAAGGAATTT
>NZ_JACTAX010000029.1:0-1055 GCF_014496485.1 Helicobacter pylori
TTGTATCGCTGAAGAAAATGGGGCGTATGCGAGCGTGGGGTTTGAATATTCCATTAGTCATGCTGTTGAGCATAATAACCCCTTTTTAAATCAAGAACGCATCCAAACGATTTCTAACGCTCAAAACCAAATCTATAAACTCAATCAAGTCAAAAATGAAATCACAAACATGCAAAACACCTTTAACTACATCAACAACGCCTTAAAAAACAACTCCAAATTAACCCCCACTGAAAAGCAAGCCGAACAATACTACCTCCAATCCACCCTTCAAAACATTGAAAAAATAGTTATGCTTAGCGGTGGAATTGCATCTAACCCAAACTAGCCCAAGCGTTAGAAAAAATGCAAGAACCCATTACTAACCCTTTAGAATTAGCAGAAAATTTAAGAAATTTAGAATTGCAATTCAATCAATCTCAAAACCGCATGCTTTCTTCTTTATCTTCTCAAATCGCTCAAATTTCAAATTCCTTAAATGCGCTTGATCCTAGCTCTTATTCTAAAAACATTTCAAGCATGTATGGGGTGAGTTTGAGCGTAGGGTATAAGCATTTCTTCACTAAGAAAAAAAATCAAGGGTTTCGCTATTACTTGTTCTATGACTATGGTTACACTAATTTTGGTTTTGTGGGCAATGGCTTTGATGGTTTAGGCAAAATGAATAACCACCTCTATGGGCTTGGCATAGACTATCTTTATAATTTCATTGATAATGCACAAAAACATTCGAGCGTGGGTTTTTATGTTGGCTTTGCTTTAGCGGGGAGTTCGTGGGTAGGGAGTGGTTTAGGCATGTGGGTGAGTCAAAGGGATTTTATCAACAATTATTTGACTGGTTATCAGGCTAAAATGCACACGAGTTTTTTCCAAATCCCTTTGAATTTTGGGGTTCGTGTGAATGTCAATAGGCATAATGGCTTTGAAATGGGCTTAAAGATCCCTTTAGCGGTCAATTCCTTTTATGAAACGCATGGCAAAGGGCTAAACACTTCCCTCTTTTTCAAACGCCTTGTGGTGTTCAACGTGAGTTATGTTTATAGTTTTTAGGGGGG
>NZ_JACTAX010000003.1:0-200098 GCF_014496485.1 Helicobacter pylori
GGCTTTATAGCGTGTATTTGAATTATGTGTTCGCTTACTAAAAGCTCACATTAAACCCTTTGTGGAACTCTCTCTTTTAAGGGGTTTCTTTTGAACTTTCTTTTTCTTTTTTTGAACCCTTTGTTTTGAACTCTTTTTTTTGAACTCTTTTTTTTGTAGGGGTTTGATCTTTTTCTTTTTGCCAATCCCCACTACTTTCGCTTTTTAATCTTTAGTTTTTATTTTTCTAACCTTTTTAATCCCACTCTATCGCTTGCGCTATAATGAGCTGGTATTTTTAATAAAGGAATAAAGCATGCCAAACACCACCAACAAAGATTACACCCAATACAGCCAAAGACAGCTTTTTAATTTAATCCATCAATTAGAGCGAAAAATCAAAAAGATGCAAAATGATAGAGTTTCTTTTAAAGAAAAAATGGCTAAAGAATTGGAAAAGAGGGATCAAAACTTTAAGGATAAAATAGACGCATTAAATGAACTCTTGCAAAAAATCAGCCAAGCTTTTGATGATAAAAGAGATTGCTGTTTGGGGTGCAAGATCCCAAACATTCAAACGCAACAAGCCATGAGA
This sequence comes from Helicobacter pylori, assembly GCF_014496485.1. Taxonomy (GTDB): domain Bacteria; phylum Campylobacterota; class Campylobacteria; order Campylobacterales; family Helicobacteraceae; genus Helicobacter; species Helicobacter pylori_DD. The sequence continues at coordinate 575 of NZ_JACTAX010000003.1, forward strand.
GATGCGTTAAATGGCGAAAACTTAGAAACTATTGAAGACTTTTCTGCATGGGCAAATGAAGTGAAAAAGGAAGTGAATGCTGAAAATTAAGCACCATATCCTTTACAAAAAAGATTTTAAAAAACTTGTTAAAAATGGGTTTGATGATAGCGTTTTGAACAAAGTCATTCTAACCTTAAGAAAAAAAGAACCGCTAGATCCCCAATTTAAAGATCATGCTTTAAAGGGAAAGTGGAAACCTTTTAGGGAATGCCATATTAAAGCCGATATTTTGCTTGTGTATTTAGTGCAAGATGATGAACTGATTTTGTTAAGGTTAGGCAGTCATAGCGAGCTGTTTTAAATTATCCGCACAACTTATAACGCTTAAACCAAATCGCTTGCGCTATAATGAGCTGATATTTTTAAAAAAGGAATAAGCATGCCTAACACCACCGCAGAAAAAGACTACACAAAATACAGCGAAAAACAGCTTTTTAACTTTTTAAATTCTATCAAGACCAAACAAAAAAGAGCGTTAGAAAAATTGAAAGAAATCCAAATTCAAAAACAAAGGATTAAAAAAGCGCTCCAATTTAAAGCGCTCCATTTAACCGAAAATGGATACACCATAGAAGAAGAGCGAGAAATCTTAGCAAGGGCTAAGGATACTAAGAATCGCCTTTGTTTTAAAAGCATAGAGAGTTTTAAGAAGCATTGTGAAGACTTAAGATTTAAAAATGCTGACAATTGAAACCAGTAAAAAATTTGATAAGGATCTTAAAATTCTTGTTAAAAATGGGTTTGATTTAAGGCTTTTGTATAAAGTGGTTGGAAATTGAGCCACAGAGCAACCCCTAGCTCCCAAGTATAGAGATCACCCGCTCAAAGGCGCTTTAAAAGACTTTAGGGAATGCCACCTAAAACCGGATTTATTGCTTGTCTGTCAAATTAAAAAACAAGAAAACACTCTTTTTTTAGTAAGGCTAGGCAGTCATAGCGAGTTGTTTTGAACCGCCCACATCTCTTATAACGCTTAAACCAACCGCTCAAACCAACTACCCCCCCTTTTTAGGGGTAAAATTTAGAGTTAAAACACCGCTCACGCTTTTTGGCTTTTTAAACACCCTCGTGTTTGCCGCTTTTTAAATACCCTCGTGTGCGCATTTCCTTACGCTTCAAAGCCCCTTCATAACGGCGGATTTCAACCTCTGTTTTAGGCTCGTATTTGGGCATGGGGGTGGGTTTGCCATTTTCCACAGCCACCATAGTGAAATAGCATGAATTGGTGTGCGTGATTTCACGAGTTTTAATATCTTCGCTCAAAACCTTAATCCCCACCTCGCACGAAGTGTTGCCCACATAATTGATGCTGGCTAAAAAAGTGAGCAAATTCCCTACAGGAATGGGGTATTTAAAAGTAACCCCATCCACGCTTAAAGTGACCGTTCCTTTAGCGCAATAACGAGTCGAACACACATAAGCCACTTTATCCAATAAATTCAATAATTCCCCCCCATGCATGACGTTATTGAAATTAGCGGTTGTAGGCACGACTAAATAGCTCATCAATAATTTAGTGCGATCCGCTGTGTCTATGGTGAAATCAAAATGATTGGAATGCGATGATTGTATTTGAGGCATTGCTTCTCCTTAATTAAAATTGGTGTTAAAAACGTTTTTTGTAAAAAACATTCCAAGAACTATATATTAGTAAAAATTAAGTAATATTAAGTGAATATTAGAGGCATTAGAAAAATAATAAGAGGGTTAGCGTTAGATAATGGGCGTTGGAGAGAAAGAAGAGAAAAAAGAAAGCCAAAAGGTGGCGGTTATCACTGGGGCGAGTTCTGGGATTGGGTTGGAGTGTGCGTTAATGCTGTTAGATCAAGGCTATAAGGTCTATACGCTCTCTAGGCATGCGACTTTGTGCGTAGCGTTAAACCATGCGTTATGCGAGAGTATTGATATTGATGTGAGCGATTCTAACGCTTTAAAAGAAGTGTTTTCAAACATCAGCGCTAAAGAAGATCATTGCGATGTTTTGATCAATTCTGCCGGTTATGGGGTGTTTGGGAGCGTGGAAGACACGCCCATTGAAGAGGTTAAAAAGCAATTTAGCGTGAATTTTTTCGCTCTTTGTGAAGTGGTGCAACTCTGTTTGCCCTTATTAAAAAACAAGCCTTATTCTAAGATTTTCAATCTTTCTTCCATAGCAGGGCGTGTGAGCATGCTCTTTTTAGGCCATTATAGCGCGAGTAAGCATGCTTTAGAAGCTTATAGCGATGCCTTGCGTTTAGAGCTTAAACCCTTTAACGTTCAAGTGTGTTTGATTGAGCCAGGCCCGGTGAAAAGCAATTGGGAAAAAACCGCTTTTTCAGTTGAGAATTTTGAGAGCGAAGATAGCGTTTATGCGTTAGAAGTGAATGCGGCTAAAAGCTTTTATTCTGGCGTGTATCAAAAAGCCTTAAACGCTAAAGAAGTGGCGCAAAAAATCGTTTTTCTTAGCATGAGTCAAAAGATCAAGGCCCGCTATTTGATCGGCTTAAAAACCCAATTGTTGTTGGCGTTGTATAGAATCCTCCCGAGTAGTTGGTATGATTCTTTGTTCAGATTAGTTGTTCTTAAAAGGAAGCGCGATGCTTAAAACCTATCATATTGCATTAGCTTGCGTGATTTTAGCGGTGTTGGTGCTGTTGTTTGGAGGGGAGTCCTTGAGTTTGGAAGAATGGCAAGAAGTGTGCCTTAATGTGAAAAACCACTTTTTACACAATGAAGAGCTGAGCTCTTTAAGTGTTATTATTTTAGAAATACGACTACCACGAGTGATCTTAGCGCTTTTAGTGGGAGCGAGTTTGTCCGGGAGTGGGGTGGTGATGCAAACGATTTTTAGAAACCCCTTAGTGGATCCTTTTTTACTAGGGATTTCTAGCGGGGCGATGCTAGGCGTGGCGATGGCGATAGCGGTAGTGGAGTCTAACATTGCGATTTTAGCGTTTTTTGGGGCGATTTTAGCCAGCCTTGCTGTCTTAGCGATGAATAGGGTTTTAGGCAATTCCGTCCTTTCGTTGGTGCTTTCAGGGGTGGTGTTGAGCGCGTTTTTAAGCGCGCTCGCTGGAGCGATAAAATTCTTTGTGATCCCCCAAAAAGCGCAAGCGATTGTCGTGTGGCTTTTAGGGAGCTTGTCTTTAAGCAGTTATAAGGATTGCTTGATCGCTTTCATAGGGCTATCTTTAGGCTTTATCCCGCTTTTTTTGTTAAGGTGGCGCATCAATTTATTGAGCTTGAGCGATGCGCAAAGTTTGAGCTTGGGGATTAACCCGGTGTTATTGCGATCGCTTTGTTTGGTGTGCGTGAGCGTGGCGAGTGCTTTAGCGGTGAGCGTGTCCGGCACGATTGGCTGGATTGGGTTGGTCATTCCGCATGTGGCGAGGTTGTTTTTTGGGGCGAATTTACAAAAACTGCTTTTAAGCTCTTTGTTAATGGGAGCGTTTTTCTTGCTTTTAGCGGATGTGGTGGCTAAAACCATTACCCCCTATGATTTACCGGTAGGCATTGCGACAAGCGTTTTAGGAGCGCCTTTTTTCCTATGGCTTTTATTCAGGACTAGGGGGGTGTGATGGTCTTAGAAGTTAAAAACCTGTCCTTTAAATATTCTCAAAAACTCATTTTAGACAAGTTGAGTTTTAGCGTGCCAAAAAACAGCATCACAAGCATTTTAGCGCCTAATGGATCCGGTAAAACCACGCTTTTAAAATGCCTTTTAGGGCTTTTAAAGCCTTTAGAAGAAACCGAAATCAAGGCGTGTAACAAAGATATTTTACCCTTAAAGCCTTATGAAAAAGCCAAATTGATCGCTTATATCCCCCAAGTGGAATATTATGCGTTTAATTTCAGCGTGTTGGATTTTGTTTTAATGGGGAAAGCGACGCATTTGAATCTATTCGCTATGCCTAAAGCCAAGCACATTAAAGAAGCGACTAGCGTTTTAGAGCGCTTGGATTTAGAGTCCTTAAAAGATCAAGGCATCAACGATTTGTCCGGCGGTCAGAGGCAAATGGTGCTTTTAGCCAGAAGCTTGTTGCAAAGAACGCCCTTGTTGTTACTAGATGAGCCTACGAGCGCGTTAGATTTAAAAAACCAAGCCCTTTTTTTTGATGCGATTAAAGATGAGATGAAAAAACGAGAATTGAGCGTTTTAGTCAATATCCATGATCCCAACTTGGTTGCCAGGCACTCCACGCATGTGGTCATGCTCAAAGATAAAAAACTTTTTTTACAAGCTTCCACGCCAATCGCTATGACTTCGCACAATTTAAGCGCGCTTTATGACACGCCCTTAGAAGCGATCTGGCATGATAACAAGCTTGTCGTGTATGCGTTGTAGGGGTTAAATGTTTTGTAAGATTTCAAACCCATGCTTTGAGCATGGGTTTTTAGATTGGTATTAGAAACTATACCTCATTCCTAAATTGGAAGCGAAATGGCTTGCGTTGGAAATCAAATTGTGCAAATAAACAACGCCCAAATTCAAAAATACTTCTTTAGCCAATTGCAATTCCCCACCCATCATCACTCTGGCATGGGTATTTAAAGGGTTGCGAGTAGCATTGATTTTAAAGGTGTTTAAAGACGCCACATCATTCGATCCAAAGTGAGCGAACTCTTGTAAAACTCCAGCGTTCATATAGAAGTATGAAGTGTTCCCATAATAATAGCGCGCTTCCACATTGGCGCTAGCGTTGAATAAATGCTGACTGCTAGAGCCATTTTTCAAAGCCACTTGATTGGTGCTGTTGCTTTTAAAGTTGGTTGAACCTAAATGGTTATAGCTCACGCCCACGCTTGGTTTTAACACTAAAGCATTCCTAAAAAACGCAAAGTCATAACCATAGCTCGCTCTTGTTGCAGCGCTATAGGCTAAGTAATTATAGCTTTGATTCAAATCTTGCAATAGAGCGCTTTTGAAATTCAAGCTTGATTGATCACTCCCTAGCGCCCCTTGAGCTTCAAAATCAAATTCATGCTGGTTGGCAAAAATACGGCTATACACGCCAAAATTAGTGTTATTGGCCCCAGAGTTAAGAGAGTTCGCTTGATTACTGAAAGAGCTATAACCATAGCTTCCAAACCCGCCCACAATGGCTTCCACTTCCCCATTAAGGTAAGCATCCACGCCGGCGCTTGTGCCATACAATGAAGCGTTACCGCCACTATTCAAGCTCGTTCCCCCAATAGCGTTAGCCCAAACATTGGTGGGTTTTTCATATTTAGGGGCAAATTGATACAACACTTCCGCCGCGCTTTCTAAAGAAGCGAATCTTTGGTCTTTTAAAGCTTGTAAGCGCTTAGCGAACGAGTCAATATGGTTGGTGTGCCTTCTGGAGAGATTGACTAAACGAGAATTTAAAATCATCGCGTTACTCAAGCTCAAAGTTTGCAAGCCGCTGGTTTTATGCTCTAAACTGGCTATGTTGTTTAAAGTGGTAGTGGCCGCATTCAATTGCTGGGTGATTTCATTAGCGCTTGTAGCATCAATCATGGTTCTGGCATAACCCGCATCATGGCTATCAATCAATAAGGTTTGTAAGAGATCTCTGCCTTGCGCGCCTGAATGAGTATAGAGCGTGTCAATATCTTTAGAGCGATCAGCCAATTCAAACACGCTTTCAATGGTGCCAAAATCATGCTGATTGATAGCGACTAAATTAGGGGTAGCGTTATAATGAGCGAAAGGAGCGTTCTTGATGAGAGCGTAGCTAGCGAAACGCGCCTTGTTAGTGGTGTTGGTGGGTAAATTTGTGGTATTGCTCTCAGAACTAGTAGGCGTAGAATTGTTGCCTAAATTAACAGCGATTGTGGTGTTGTTAGCCGTTTTATTAATCCCTGTATTTTTCCATGCCTTACCTTCAAGATACTTGTAATTTTCAGGGTTATTCACCATGCTTTGATTGCCGATAGCCATCCCGCATGCTTTAATGTCATTGAGATTATCTTTTCGCACCACACAAATATCCATGCGGTTGTTGTTGTTATAAAGGGCTAGGCGCTCTTTGAATGACTCTTGCAGATTGGTGTTGCTTGCAGAAATATTGTCATAACTAGCGCCTTGCACTCCCACTAAATTATAATCAATGTTTCGCGCTCTCACTAAAACATGCTCTTTATTTTTAGTGAGATTTTGAGCGTTATTGATCTTAATGAGTGGTTTGTAAAACCCGGTCGCGCTATCCACTAAATTATTAAATATCATGCTTGCTTGATGGCCTGCATTTAAAGTTGCTACACGCCCATCTTGGACAAAAAGATTCATCGTGCCTTGATTGTTGGTGAAATGCCCTTGAATGGTTAGATCTAAATCTTTGCCATAATCCATGCTCGCGTTGCTGTTTAGGGTTAGGTTATTAAACATAAGCCCTGTTTTTCCGGCAATGTTTCCTGGGGCTCCAAAAAGAATCCTCTTATTGACTTCAACATCGGTGATATTCCTAGCGTCAAAATAATTCCAAGGGGCATGGTAAATTTCATCTATAACCAGTTTTTTACCGCTTTTAAAAGTAACGCCCCCAGAATAGGCCGGGCTATATCCTGTTTGCAAACTCACGACACCAATGCGCGACTTATCGCCTATATTTTCGCCAAAAATAGTGTATTGCCCAAAACTTTGAACTCGGGTTGTAACCACCAATTCCTTAATGTCAAAGTTTTTAACGTTCACATTAGTGGCAGATGTAGTGAGCTTGTTGATATTGACCTTGTTGGTAACGCCGCTCAAATCCAAAGCGCTAGTGTTTAGACCATTATCGCTCTTGCTGGCATCAATATTTTTAAAATGAGCGCTATGGCCATTCACCCTTAAATTCGTGGATTTTCCCAGATAAATATTGCCATTAAAATAAGCTGTATGAGCATCCACTCTTAAATTCACCGCTTTTCCCAGATGGATATCGTTTTTGAAAGTGGCTGTGGCGTTGTTGGTGTCTTCACCAGCCTTAAACTCAAAATTTGCGCTTGAGCCTGCCACAGCAGCACCGCCCACTTGATTATTCACCCTTAAAGTCCCCTCAACGGTGATATTCCCGGTTAGATTTTCCACTAAAAGAGAGCGCCCGCTCGCTTGATTGGACAGATTGACACCGCCTTCGCCGATATGCAAATGAGCCGCATTCGTGCTAAGAGAAGCCTTAAACCCTCCCGCTCTAAGCGTGCCATCGGCTTTAGTGTTTAAGTGGAAAATATTCACAACCGTGTCTTTGCCGCCAGCAAAAGGCCCATCAATGACTTGCGTGGGTTGAATTTCTGTTTTTTGCGTGTCATTTTTAGGGTTATTTTGAGAAGGGGTGTCTTTAGTTTTACTCTCATAACCGCCTTCTGGAGGGGTGATAATGCTTAACCCAGCGCTTTGCCACAAATCCAGCACGCCAATATTGGTCTTTTTATTAGCGATAATGCCCGCTTGAGCGGCGTTTTGATCGCCCACAGCGAGATGGCGAAAATTCATTTCCCCTGTTACTTTTGAAGTGTCTATCGTGCTGTATGAAGGGGCTAAATACGCTCCCACGTATTGCAAACGGCCCATCCACACCTTACCATATAGATCAACGCTCTGATTTGAGCTTGAAACCAAATTGAGCGTGGCGCCATCATAAAGAGAGATTTCCGCGTTTTCACGGCTTGTAATTTTTTCTGAACTTTTTAAAGTCAAAACCGTAGAGCTGGCTTTTCTACCGGCTCCAGAACCCACACGATTGTTGATTTCTACAAAATTATCAATTAAGATATTTTTAGCGTCAAAATTCACTCTCGTGGTGCGATCGGCGCTATCTTTAAAGCTTGTGAAAGAATTGCCATTGAATTGGCCCAAGCGTAAAGTGGCTTTTTGCATATTGACGTCTAAATCCCCACCAGTAAAGTTGATAAGGCCTGAAAGGTTATAAGTCCCTACAGCGTTTTGCATATCCACTTCAAGCTTGTTCCATTGCCCGTCTTTGACCCAATAATGCCTAGCGGCATTCCCCCAGTCCCAACCTCCATCAATCTTGCTAGATAGTAGGGATTTATATAAGTCGTATTGCTTGTGGGGGAAATTATCAAAGCCTCTTCCTGCTTGAATGCGCCAAACTTTATCGGGTTTGTCCGGGGCTTTATTGGCTTGTTCGGCTTGTTTGAGCCCCCAGCTAAGAAGCCCTGAAACCGTTCCTACAGCAGCACCTGTAGCGATACCCCCAACAATGGCTGGAATGATCACGGTTGTAAAAAAGGCGCGACTCTCGCTGTGTATGGGATCATTTGGCGTGTTAGCCCCTAGTTCAGTACCCATTAACACCCCCACTAAAGCGAGAGAGATAATAGGGCGATTGATTTTGCGGTGTGTTTGTTGTATTTCCATTTTCTTCCTTTCTTTTTGTAAAACGATTTTTGCACAAAGGGTGCGACTTTAGACTAGAAAATTTCTGTTGCATTTACGATTAAGGCTATAAATATGTGGTATCTACAACCAATGTTCAATTTTTATTAAGTTAAGATAAATGAATATAAAACCCATAGGATTAAAAAGTAAAATGGCTGAAATTTTGGGCTAGAATGTGTAAAAAGGTAAAATGGGAGGCGTTTAAAAAAGCTTCTCCCAAATCGTGCCTTGTGGGGTGTCCATCAAAGCGATTTTGCGGTTTAAAAGCTCTTCTCTGATGCTATCGGCTTTTAAAAAATCTTTTTGTTCTTTGGCGCGTTTTCTTTCTTCTATTTTGCTTTCAATTTCTTGTTTTTCGCTCTCGCTCACGCCTAATTGGAAATACGCGCTAGGGTCTTTAAACCCGATGCCAAGCAGTTCTTCTATGAATTTCAAATTCGCTAAAATTTCGCCCTTCAAAGCCTTGTTTTTGGGGTTTTGATCCAGTTTTTCATTCGTGGAAGAAAGCATGCTTTCTAAAACGCTCAACGCTTTAGAAACGTTTAAATCATCTTGCATGCACTCTAAAATTTCTTTTTTAAAATTTGGGTTTATTCCTCCTAAAGTCCCTAAAACGCGCTGTTTTAAGCGATAGATTTTATCCAAGCGTTTTTTACTCACTAACAAGTCTTCTTCATTGAAATTCAAAACAGAGCGATAATGCACCCCTAGTAAGTAATTGCGCAAAATTTCGCCATCATAGTTTTTGAGAGCGTCTTTAACAAAAAAGCTATTCCCTAAACTTTTAGACATTTTTTCATTATTGATATTCACAAAGCCATTATGCATCCAGTATTTAGCGATCTCCACACCAAAGGCGCAACGGGTTTGGCACGCTTCATTTTCATGATGGGGGAATAACAAATCCGCTCCGCCTGCATGAATATCAATTTGATAAGGGGCGTTAGCGAGCGCTAAAGTTTCAAAAACCATGCTAGAGCATTCTATATGCCAGCCAGGGCGCCCTTTGCCTAAAGGGCTATCAAAGCCCACATCATTATCCCCCTTATAGCTTTTCCACAATACAAAATCTTGCTCAAGCCGTTTTTCTTGCACCAAACCGATACGGCTAAATTCCATACTGCTATTATGCACGCTCAAAGAGCCGTAATCTTTATCCTTGCTCGTGTCTAAATAAATATCCCCATTAGAGACTCTATAAGCGAAATTTTTTTCTAAAAGCGTTTCAATCATGCGCACCATAGCGTCTAAATACTCGCTCGCTTTAGGCTCTAGGCTGGGTTTTTTCACGTTCAAAGCGTTTAAATCCCTCGTGTAAGATTCAATGTAAATGCTGCTTAATTCTTGAATGCTTTTGCTTTCTTTTAAGGCTTTGTTGATGATCTTATCGTCAATATCCGTGAAATTCCTTACTAACACCACTTCATAGCCGCTCAACTCAAGCGTTCGTCTTAACAAATCAAAGGCAATCGCGCTCCTGGCATGCCCTAAATGAGCGTCATCATACACCGTAGGCCCGCACACATAAATATTCGCCTTATTTTGGATTAAAGGCTCAAAAGGGACTTTTTGTTTTGATTTGGTATCATAAATAAACATTTAAAAACCTTGAAAATAATAAAATAAATATAAATGTGTAACCCACGATTTGAACGCTAAGAGTAATAAGATTTCCACGCAAGCGAGGAAAAGGATTACAAGCCATGATTTTAAATTCTTGATTATACCCAAGAATAATTGAAAGCCAAACGCTTTTATTGTTAAAACAAATAAAAACAACCCGCTCAAACTATTCGCTAACGCTAAACCCAAAACCCCTAACAAAGGCATTAAACTCAAAGAAGCCGCTAAACCTAAAAAAAGCGAAATTAAAGAGATTTTAGCCGCTTTTTTTTGCTCTAATTTCGCATAAAGCCACAAAGAAAAGAGTTTAGTTAGCCCAAAAGGGAGCAAGCCTAAAAGATAGAGCGAAAAGACTTGCGAAGTGATTAAGGTGTCTTTAGGGCTAAATTGCCCCCTTTCAAATAAAAGCTCGGTGATTTCTTTGCTTAACATGATCCCCCCAATGCTGCAAAGAAGCAAAACCCCCACCAAAAAAAACCACGCCTTTTGCAAGCGCTGTAAGATTAAATCCTGCTGATTGTTTTTAAGCGCGATCGCAATGCTAGGGAAAAGGGCGCTAGAGATAGCGATAGCAAATAACGCTAAAGGGAGCTGGAAGACTCTATTAGCGTAATACAAATAAGACACGCTCCCACTCGATAGAAAAGAGGCGATCGTGGTGTCTAAAAAAGAAGCGATTTGAGCGCTAGAATTGCCTAAAACGCTGGGGAGGAATTGCTTGAAAAACCCTTTCAAATCCCTTTTAGCCCTTTTAGAGCGGTATTCTTTTTTGAGCGCGTTTTTAGTCTTAAAACCCACCAACCCTTTAAACAATAAATCCCATAAGCCTAATTTCACTAAAGGATAAAAGTGCAATAAGATTTGAGCCACGCCCCCTAAAAGCACGCCATAGCTCAAATAATACAACGCTTCTAAATGCGTTTTTTCTTTAGAAATAAAAAGGGCTAAAATCATGCATAAATTGAGTAAGCTTGCGCTATAAGCGCTGGCAAAAAAGCTGTGTTTGTATTGTAAAAGCGCGCCTAAAAAAGTGGTGATAAACACCAATAAAAGATACCAAAAATTGATCGCTACAATAGGGGCGCATAGTTTGAGTGTTTCTTCATCAAAGCCGTAAGCTAGGAGTTTGGTTAGCCATAAGGGATTGAGCGCTACTAATAAGCACCACATGAATAAAACGCCGCAAAAAATAAGCCCCACCAAACCCGCAAAACTCCCTTTAATGGAGCTTCGTATGAAGCTTGGTAAAAAGCTTTGAGAAAAAGAGCCCTCCGCAAAAATACGCCTGAATAAATTAGGCAATTTGAAAGCCACAAAGAAAATATCGCTATACACCCCAGCCCCTAGAATATTAGCCATCATCAAATCCCGCAAAAAGCCAAAAATCCTAGAGCATAAAATCCCTAAGCTGTTGGTTAAAAATATTTTTTTTAGCATATCAGTCGCAGTTATTACCTAATTTTCAGTGTTTTTTTGTTAGCATATTTCTTTTTTCAAATTCTTATATTATACCATTTTAAGGATTAAAAAATGAGCTTGGAGCGTTTTGCCCCTATAAAAGTTGAGCGGTGCAAAGACATTCAAAAAGAATTAAAAAAAGCGGCCGCTGAAAATAAATTACAAACAGAAGATCTATGGTTTGAGATTTTAAAAACTTCTATTTTTATCAAAAACAGCGCTAAAGACGATTTTAGCGAGGCTTTTGGTGGGGAATTGCAACAATTAGAAGAAGAGGAATACTATGAAAAAAAAGAGCTAACCCTTTATCAAACCCACGACATTAAAATCAAATCAAATGCTTATAAGCGCTTTTTTGAAGTGCAAGTGGATGAAGATTTAAGCAAAATAGAAATTATTTTAGATGAGTGTTTTATTGTCCTAGACACTGAAGAATATTACCAAGAAATGTTTGCGTATATTAAGGAGCGTTTGGCTTTTGAAGGCGTGGTGTTTAGGCATTTTTCACAAATGTATGAAAATTTAAAAACAGAGTTAAGAAAATATCAAAAAGAATCCCAAAATAAGCGCTTTATTTTATACGCTTCTTCAACCTTTATCCCTAATACAGAAGAACAATCCCATTTTTTACTAGAAGAAGAATACCTTCCAACGCATACCATTTTTTTAAGCGATCAAGAAGAATCGCTTGTTAAAGAAAATTACTATATCGCTAAAGAAAATCAAAAAGTCGCTTGCGTGAATTACCCCAAGCAAGGCAGAGACGGCCGTAACCTTAAAGGCCTTTATATTGAATTGCCTAAAGTTGCCCATTCGCCCACCCCCATAGGGCATGACAAAAACGCTTTTGAAGAAAGAGAAGAAAATAACGCTTTAGTGTATTACTCCAAAGCCTTACAAGGGGTTAAAATGGAAAAAGGGCGTTTGGTTTCTAAGCAAAATTTTATATTTAAAAATGGGATCAAATCCATTGAAGTGCCTAATCTTTTAGGGGGAGTGGAGAGCGGGTTAGCTTTAGAGATCCAAGCTAAAGACGAATTGAGCGATGCGATTGATTCTAATCTCATTTTAGAAGCGAGCGTAATTAACATTAAGGGCAATGTGGGCAAGAATGTGATCTTAGTGGCCAAAGAAATCACTATAGAGGGGCAAATCCACCCTGAAAGCTATGTCTATGCCAATCAAGCGCGCATCACTAACCATAAGGGCGTGTGTTACGCTAAAGAGTTTGAGTGCAAGTATTTGGAGCGTGCTAAAGTGTATGCCAATAGCGTTAAAGTGGAAGCGAGCGCGGGGAGCGTGGTCTATGCGAAAGAAATCGCTTTAGAAAAGCTTAAAAGCGATAACAAGCTGTATTTTTCCAAGCAATGTTTGATTGATGAGGTGGATGGCAATGGCAACCGCTTTATTTTTTACGCTTTTGGGGGGCGAGAAAACCAAGAAGAATTGAAAGCCGCTAAACAAAAACTCAATGCCTTAGGGGTAAAATCCAAAAAAATCATCGCTCAGCACCAGTCCTTAAACCACTTGGTCAAAAACAATCAAACGATTATGGAAAAGCTTAAAAACGCCACTGAAGAAATCAAACGCTCTTTAATGCAACAAGAAAGCGTGAAAGACGCTTATAGCGAGTTTATGTTTGCTTTGAAGCGTTTGAAAATCTTAAAAGCTCAAATGCTAGAATTGCAAAAAATCAATAACGAATGTTACGCTAAACTCATTAGCATAGAAAACAGCTTCCAGCATGCAAGCGTTATGACTAAAAACCCTTTCAAGCAAGAAAATATCGTGATTTATCATCGCAATTACCCCAAAGTGAGTAACTTGAGCGCTATGTTAAGCCATAATGAAAGCGTGAATGTGATCTATGAAGATCATAAAATCAAAAAAATCCCTAAAAGCGCGATAAAAGGCTAGAACAAGAAATAAGAAAGGGATAAAAATGATAGTGGGTTTGATAGGGGTTGTGGAAAAAATCTCCGCTTTAGAAGCGCATATAGAAGTGCAAGGGGTTGTTTATGGGGTGCAAGTTTCTATGCGAACGGCTGCTTTACTCCAAGCGGGCCAAAAAGCGCGTTTGAAAATCTTACAAGTGATCAAAGAAGACGCGCATCTTTTATACGGGTTTTTAGAAGAGAGCGAAAAAATCCTCTTTGAAAGGCTTTTAAAAATCAATGGGGTAGGGGGGCGTATCGCTTTAGCCATTCTTTCAAGCTTTTCGCCGAATGAATTTGAAAACATTATCGCCACCAAAGAAGTCAAAAGACTCCAGCAAGTCCCAGGCATTGGCAAAAAGCTCGCTGATAAGATCATGGTGGATTTGATTGGCTTTTTCATTCAAGATGAAAACAGACCCGCACGCAATGAGGTTTTTTTAGCCCTAGAGAGTTTGGGATTTAAAAGCACCGAAATCAACCAAGTCTTAAAAACCCTAAAACCCAATCTCAGCATAGAAGCAGCGATTAAAGAAGCCTTGCAACAACTGCGCTCTTAAAAAAAGTTTTTTAGTTTAGCGGCTACGCTTTTAAACGAAGCCACCGCAGGCGCAGCCTTGAAGTATCATTTAAAAAGAGCGTTAGAAAGAAGCCACACAATAAGCGACTTTAGTAAGAATTTAGAATTAAGTGTGAAAAACGCTAAATTTAGCAACAACACGCTTAAAATCATTGAAGAGCTTACTAACGGCGTCAAACAAGCGAGCGAAGAGATCAAAGAAAAGGCTACTAAATACGAAAAAGCCTTACAAGAATTGCAAAAGATTGATGAAGGCAAGCTGACTAAAGAACAGCAACAGGTTTTAAAAGTGTTTAAGGGCGAGCTAGACCAAGCAGAAATTAAAGGCATAGATTTAAACGACCTTTACATTTTAGATCAAGGCACAAGGCATGCAGGTGCTAAAAAGATTTTAGTTAAACATTACGGAGTAGAGAACACAGGCGGACTAACGAACGACGAGCTAATCAACATGAGCGAAGTTATCAAGAACGGAAGCGTGTTATTAGAGAGTTTTGAAAGGCTTAAAAACGGATTTAGATACGCTTACGAATGGGAGAATAACGGCGTAAAGCTTAGGTTAGTCGTAGATGATTTAAATAATGGAAATAAGATTTTTGATTTTTATAGCGATAGGAATTTTATAGATTTTAGGGATGCCAGTCTACACTCTGGAAACCACCCCTATGAACCTAATCCTACCCAAAAACCGCTAACAGATCAAGAGGATTTATTAAAAAATACAGAATTAGATAACCAAACCACACCCAAACCTACCAATTTAAGCCCCTTAGAGCAAGCCAACGCCGAAAAACATGAGTTAACGCTAAAAACAATGCAAAAAATGCATAAAACGAAGCATAAAACGAAATTATAAGGATAGTGTAGCCCATAGAAAAACATTAGCAAAATCTCAGAATGGCGATTAAACATCAGTTATGAGTTGAGTGCTAGACATACTTGAAAAAGCTAATGCGTTTTGAAACTTTAACAATAAAAAATTAAACACAAGGAGTAAGCAATGAAAAGCATTAAAAAGCCTCACCTTGACCATACACAAGCCCTTGCGTCTTATGTGTCAGGGTCTATTGGCATACTCAAAGTGTTTTTAGTATGGGTTAGAAAGTTATTCTCCAACCCATGCCTTGACAATATTAGCGCAAAAATATTAAATAATAGAAAGAGTGAATTAGCTTTAAAAACAATGTATAAGAACAATGGGAGTTATAAGGATAATGAAGTTTATAAAGAATTTTCAAGCACCTCACTCGACGCTGATGCGAAGGTGCACCATAGGTTGAGTTCCTATAGTGGTGCTACAGAGAATAATACTTAAAAAACTTTAATGAGTCAATGGGTGAAAAATGAATTAATCTTAAAAATGATGCATCAATCAAAGCTTTAATGCAAGACACCAAACCCTCTAAGGGGCAACCATAGGTCGAGTTCCTATAGCGATGTCTGTAAGAATGCTACCATAAAAACCCCAACAAAGCCAAATAACGACCTAAATCTTTTCAAGGAGAATGAATGAAAAACAAAAAACGATGTTAAAGCAGAGATTGACGAGGCGGACATTATCCACTCTTTCATTCCGTAGGCAAGAACGCTTAAAGAATAAGCCGATGGAGTGGGCTTGCATTGAAACTATAAAACAAAAACTTTAAAAAGTCAAGGAAGTCAGGAAATGAAAACTAACGAAGAGTATAGCTACAATCAAATCATAGAGGAAGCGAGAAGGATAATGGATAAGGCGAATGATTAAAGAGTGAGTGGGTTATTATAGGGTTTGAAAAAAAGTAGGAAATCTTAGAGAGCAAGCTAAGTTTATAGACCCTAGCTTAATTACAAAAGATGGAGAGCGTTTAGCTTCTTCTTTAAACTCTAATAACCCCAATCCTACCACAAAAAAATAAGCAAGAAGTAACGAACTACCCGAGCTTACCCAGTCAGTATGAGAAAAATAAGCCTAAAAACCCCTTTAAAAATTTTGACTCCGTTGTGATTAAACGCCAATAATTGAGCTTTTAAAAAACGATTTTTTAAACTCTATAAAAATGAAATAACCCTTTTTAGGGTTTAGTTTAAAGCCCAGTTGGTTTTAGTAAGGTTTTCTCTGATTGAAAACAGCTTGTCTTTGACTTCGTTACTGCTCAATTTCCTCACTTTATCAGAATTGTATTTCAAATCCTGGCTAAGAAGAGACAATCTGTTAGACAAATCGGCAATATCCACCCTTAACCCCTCATCTCTGGCTAATTTGAGCGCTGGGATTAGATCCGTATCTTTTGAAAATATCAAAATCCTATCAGCTATTTTTTTAAAGGCTATTCTTTGAATGTCAAGACCCATGAGCATATCCACCTGCTTTTGTTCTAATAACGCCCTATAACTCCCATCAAACTCCACTCTTATTGCGTTTAACTTAGTCCTCCCTAACCTCAATTCCACTTGATCCAATGAAGCCAGATCATGTTGGAAATTTTCCACATCGCTATAAATCTTCTCCCATTTAGTCGCTTCACTGCTTTGTAAGATCTCTTCAATGTCGCTGCTCGTGAAGATTTTCATTTCTGTTCCCGGATTTTTTTCATTTTGGAGAGTGTCATTCCTTTTATCCCATAACGCATGTTCAAAATCAAAGGGTGGGGTGGTATAAAAGTAAATACGGCTGATCCATTCATCATCTAGTAAAAAAGCTCTGATAGTAACGATCACATCTAAAGCAATATTGTAATTAACGCACTTTGTTTGTTTAATATCGCGCCTGAAATTCTCCCAATCCACTAGTATGATTGTGTTTGCTTTCATTTATTGCTCCCTTATTTATACGCTAAATTTTTTAAAAATTCTTAATGCAATCTTGTATTTTGCGCCAACAAGAAACATGGATATAATAATAGCGTTTTTTTAAACCTTGCAATTAAATAATAGGAATGATTGATGCGTATTTTAGGAATAGACCCAGGCAGCAGGAAATGCGGGTATGCTATCATTTCTCACACTTCTAACAAGCTTTCTTTAATCACGGCCGGGTTCATTAATATCACCACGACACGCTTGCAAGAACAGATTTTAGATTTGATAGAAGCCTTAGATTGCTTATTGGATCGTTACGAAGTTAATGAAGTGGCGATTGAAGATATTTTCTTTGCGTATAACCCTAAAAGCGTGATCAAGCTCGCGCAATTCAGGGGGGCGTTGTCCTTAAAGATTTTAGAAAGGATCGGTAATTTCAGCGAATACACGCCCCTACAGGTCAAAAAAGCCCTGACCGGTAACGGGAAAGCCGCTAAAGAGCAAGTGGCCTTTATGGTCAAACGCCTGCTTAACATCACAAGCGAAATCAAGCCTTTGGATATTAGCGATGCGATAGCCGTTGCTATCACGCATGCGCAACGCTTAAAGCTCCACTAATCACCATTTGTAAGCCACTTCAAAACGCGCGTTAAACCCAGGCTCAGCGATCGCTCTTTTAATAGCGTCAGTGCCTGGCATATCCGGGCTCATGACATAAGGGCTTGTTTGATCCACATAGAATTTGTTGAAAACATTATTGAACACGGCAGAAAGCAACAAACCTTTCCAGCGGCTTTTGGTTTTAGGACTCCAATTGATATAAAAATTACTCACGCCATAGCCCGGTTTGTGCATATGCACTAACCCTAATTGAAAACCGCATTTGGCTAAATCGGTAGGGGTTTTGGGTTTCTCAGCCGTCCCGTAATCAGGCAAGTAAATATCAAACCCGCAATAATCTAAACCGGTGACAAAACGGCTAAGCCAAGCAAGATTGATCCCTGTTTTTGGAATGGTGTAATCCAATTTAATGATAAAAACATTACCGGTGCTTGCGGCAAGCTCATAGCTATCCGCCATTAAATACCCCCTAGTGGTGGGCCAAGTGCGCGAGATCCCCACATTCAAACTCACGCCCTTGTATCTAAAAGTCCCACCCACCTCATAGCCATAAATCCTAATCGCTTGATTTAAATTGGTTACAATCAAACTTTGCGCGTATTGGGAGATGAAATTATCCAAAGCCTGATAAAACGCTGCAGCCCTCCCGCTAAAATACTGGCTTGAATAATCAATATTAAATTCAGCGTTAGAGCCCACTTCAGGCTTGATGTTTTTAGCGTATCGCAAATCGTTTTGGCGCATATACACGCCATCTCCTGGCATAACCCCCCTTGTAACTTGAGAATAAGTGATTTTTAAAGATAAAGGCTCAATGGGGCTTAACACAAGAGCTGCACTAGGGCTAAAGCCTTGAGTGTAGCGGTGGTTCCAGTCTTTATCATAAAGCGTGTATGCGTCCCACCTTACCCCGGCTCCAAAAGTGATGATTTTATGAGGCGAGTAATTCGCTTGCACATAGCCTCCATAAATATTCCCGTTCGCTTTCCCTCTTTGGCATAAAGTAGGGTCATTGGGGTTATTATCCACAAGAGAACAAGCGATTTGTTTTTGCCCTTTATCATCAGTATAAACTTGATTAGGTCTGTATAATTCTGATTTAGGGATACGAGCGTCAAAAACGCTCAAATTTTGGTAGTTGAATCCGTATTCAAAAAGGCTGTCTGTGGCTTCATCAATCACATGCGCGACTTTAAGGTTTAAGCCGGTGTTGTTTAAAAACAAATCCCTAGGCTGTGAGCTTGGTTTATCCACATCCAAAAAGCTTGGGGTGCAATACCCGCCTTCAACGCATGGGTAATTTTCTCTTTCCCATGCGCTCGCTAAAGAAGTGGGGAATTTGGCATAAACGCCATTAGGATCAAATAGGGGATCAAACTGAGCGTTCCTGATGCTTGTATAGAGGGTAAAATCTAATCGTGGGTCGCCAAAAGAATTTCCCGCTTCCCTTTTGTATTGTAAGGAAAGATTGTTAGCGCTATTAATAGAGTGATACAAATACCTTGTGAAACTATCTAACACATTAGGACACCCTTGAGCGCCATCAGGGCTAAAGGGGACTTCACAAGGATAGGCTAACCCTATAGCGTTGCTCCTTAAAGGGCGTGTAGCGTTATCTCGTGTCATGTTCCAACTGAAAGTGAGCGTGTCTCTGTCGCTCAAATAACCATTCATTTTAATCAAAGCGTTGTTTTGCTCGCTAGGAGTTCCTGGCTCTTTATCGGCTTGTGTGGGATGGAATAGGTTTTTCATCGCTGTAGCGCCGCTTCTATAATAGAAGATGTTTTGGTGCGTGTAGTAAGCGATAATATCAAAATGCGTGCTTTTGTAAGCCGATCTAAAAGTCTCTCGATCGCCAAAATTGGTATAAAAACTCACCGCCCCACTCGCTGCATAATTTTTCCCCCTAGGGATAAAATCAGCCGCTCCTTTAGTCTCCATTTTAATCACTCCCGCAATCGCTCCTGGCCCCGCGCTCGCATTCGCTGCGCCTTTAGTCACTTCCACGCTTTTGAGCATGCCAGGGTCAATCACGGTATTGCCTTGGTGGTGGTAGATATTGCCATTTTGCGCAGCCCCATCCACCGTAACCCTTAAAAGCCTGTCTTCAATGCCTCTCACATAGATTTTCTGCCCCATCACGCTCCCTCCGCCCACATTCACATCAGGGTTAGTCCTAAACAGGTCTTTGACTTCATTGCTTTGGCGTTGATCCAATTCTTTAGAAGTGACTTTAAACTCATTATTATAAGTGAAAATCCTTTTAGCTTGGGTGGTAACCTTATTTAAAGTGCGCTCCTCGCTATAGCAAGTCTCAGTGAGTAGGGGTAAACATAAAGCGTATCTAAGCTTTGGGTATGATCTTAAAAACATCCAACAATTCTCCTTAATTTAAAAATTTAAAAAATAAAAATCAAAAAAAAAAAAAACAAAATCCACTAAAAGATTGAGATAGAATAGTATGATAATTATTATTAAAACCAGATTAAAAATAAAATTTTGTTTTTAATCTTTCTTATTTTTATTAATTGTTACGAATAGAAATACTTAAGGGGGTTTTTTATTCTTAAAAAAAAGATTTTTTAAGGAAATTGAATCTTGTTAGTCTTTGTATAACAAATTATGTAATAATCACCACAAGTAATTGGCTTAGTGTCATATTACGAAGATTTAAGATCATAAAAGGAAAAAAGATGGTTAATAAAGATGTGAAACAAACCACTGCTTTTGGCGTTCCCGTTTGGGATGACAACAATGTGATTACGGCCGGCCCTAGAGGTCCTGTTTTATTACAAAGCACTTGGTTTTTGGAAAAGTTAGCGGCGTTTGACAGAGAAAGGATCCCTGAAAGGGTAGTGCATGCTAAAGGAAGCGGGGCTTATGGCACTTTCACCGTGACTAAAGACATCACTAAATACACTAAAGCGAAAATTTTCTCTAAAGTGGGCAAAAAAACAGAATGCTTTTTCAGATTTTCCACTGTGGCTGGTGAAAGAGGCAGCGCGGATGCGGTAAGAGACCCTAGAGGTTTTGCGATGAAGTATTACACTGAAGAAGGTAACTGGGATTTAGTAGGGAACAACACGCCTGTTTTCTTTATCCGTGATGCGATCAAATTCCCTGATTTCATCCACACTCAAAAACGAGATCCTCAAACCAATTTGCCTAACCATGACATGGTATGGGATTTTTGGAGCAATGTTCCTGAAAGCTTGTATCAAGTAACATGGGTTATGAGCGATAGAGGTATCCCTAAATCTTTCCGCCACATGGATGGTTTTGGCAGCCACACTTTCAGTCTCATCAACGCTAAAGGCGAACGCTTTTGGGTGAAATTCCACTTTCACACCATGCAAGGCGTTAAGCACTTGACTAATGAAGAAGCCGCAGAAATCAGAAAGCATGATCCTGATTCCAATCAAAGGGATTTATTCGATGCGATCGCTAGAGGGGATTACCCAAAATGGAAATTGAGCATTCAAGTGATGCCAGAAGAGGATGCTAAGAAGTATCGATTCCATCCGTTTGATGTCACTAAAATCTGGTACCTCCAAGATTATCCATTAATGGAAGTGGGCATTGTAGAGTTGAATAAAAATCCTGAAAACTATTTCGCAGAAGTGGAGCAAGCGGCATTCACTCCAGCTAATGTCGTTCCTGGAATTGGCTATAGCCCTGATAGGATGTTACAAGGGCGCTTGTTCTCTTACGGGGACACACACCGCTACCGCTTAGGGGTTAATTATCCTCAGATACCGGTCAATAAACCAAGATGCCCGTTCCACTCTTCTAGCAGAGATGGTTACATGCAAAACGGGTATTACGGCTCTTTACAAAACTATACGCCTAGCTCATTGCCTGGCTATAAAGAAGATAAGAGTGCGAGAGATCCTAAATTCAACTTAGCTCATATTGAGAAAGAGTTTGAAGTGTGGAATTGGGATTACAGAGCTGAGGATAGCGATTACTACACCCAACCAGGTGATTACTACCGCTCATTGCCAGCTGATGAAAAAGAAAGGTTGCATGACACTATTGGAGAGTCTTTAGCTCATGTTACCCATAAGGAAATTGTGGATAAACAATTGGAGCATTTCAAGAAAGCTGACCCCAAATACGCTGAGGGAGTTAAAAAAGCTCTTGAAAAACACCAAAAAATGATGAAAGACATGCATGGAAAAGACATGCACCACACAAAAAAGAAAAAGTAACCCTTTTCTTTAAGCGTTCTTATTTTTTAGGAACGCTTTGTCTTTCAAAATTTAGGTTTTTGGATACTCATCAATCCTTTGGTGGTGTGTCCTACTTTTTCATTCATTCAACGAATTTAAAAATTACAATAAAGAGTTATAGTTATGAAACGAAGGGATTTTATTAAAACGACTGCTTTAGGTGCTACAGGTGTTGTTTTGGGAGCACAGATTTTGCAGGCAGAAGAAAGCAAAGGGAGTGTTGCAAAAAAATATAAAATAGAGGCTGAGTACAGCATTGATTTTGATTCTGCAGAACACACTTCACTTTTCATTCCCATGCCAAGTGTTGTAGCGAGCAATGTGCATTTACAAGGCAACCATGCTAGCTATGAAAGCATGCTTAATTTTGGAGTGCCTTATTTGCAAGTGGATTTTTTAAAAAGCGCTCAAAAAAAGCAAGTCCATTTGTCTTATGAGATCGCTAGCTATCAATTGAATGAGCGTTTGTTTGAAACGAGCGATTTTGTAGCAATGGGGCGTTATGAAAGAGACGATGCGAGCGTGGCTAACATTGCCAACCAGCTCAAGGGAACAACCCCTAAAGAAAGCGTCCGTAACTTTTATGCGTTCATCAAGCATGACATGCCTAAGAGACAGAAGGCTTTAGAGGGTAAAGAAAATTTGCCTAAGCGTGAGAGTTTGCCTTGGTTTGCAACCATTTCACAAGAGAGCATGTTTGTGTCCTTATGCCATGCGTGTGGGATTAAAAGCGCTGAAGTGCAAGGCTTGAAACTGGGTCAAAATAGCGTGGTGAAAAACGCCCCTAGAGTAGAAGTGTATTTGAAAGATTCATTTCTAGCGTTTGATTTTCAAAATAACCACAAGGAAGTCTTTATCCCGTTGAATCGTCATAAAGACATGCAGTTAGATTCTGCCTTATTGGCGACTTTTGGCGATGCTTTTGCCCTTGTGGATGGTAGGGATTTAGGCAATTACGAGAGCAAACTTTTTGAAAAAAGAGTGTCCTATACGATTGTCTAAAGGCATGAGATTTAGGAATATTCCTTGATAGCGGGCTTTCCTTTTTAGGGAGAGTTTGCAAAAAGGGTTTAAAGGGTTGTCTTTATGCGAGAATTTTTTAAGAAACTTGGCACAGAATACGCTTCCAAGCTGTTTTTAATTTATTGGCTTAGGTGGATGTTGAGCGCGTTGGTGATGCTGCCTTTTATGGAGGTTTTTTATTATTTCAATTTTCCGTTGTGGCTCAATCTTTTCTTGGGACAAACCATTGGAGCGGTGATTTTTTTCAAGCTAGACAAGTTGATTTTTTCTAAAAAATGATTTTTACAAGCTCAAAAAGCCACTAAGCTTTTTCTTAAGCTTTTGTATTTTCCTAAGCTTTTTTGAGGAATTCAGATTTTAAAGACAAACTCTGCCCTTCTATTTTACAATCCACATTGTGATCGTTATTGACAAGTTTGATGTTTTTGATTTTAGTGCCTTTTTTAAGCACTAAAGATGAGCCTTTAACCTTTAAATCCTTAATGAGAATGACTGAGTCCCCATTTTGTAAAAGATTATTGTGGCAATCTTTAACGATCAATTCTTCATCATTAGATTCATTTTCATTCCACTCATACAAACAGCTAGGGCAAACCAGTTGCGTGCCATCATGGTAGGTGTAAGCGTCGTTGCATTTAGGGCATGGGGGTAAATCTTGCATGATAATTATCCTTATTGTGGTATTAGTGCGATGATATTACCTAAATCAAGGTTATAAAACGCTTTATTTTGATAAGTATCAACCCCCTAAGATCGCATGGTGAAAAATTATTGCCTGCTTAGTGCAAGCTATTTAATTTTTTAAAAAAATCTTTTAGCTTTTTTAATGTTATCAATTTAAGTTTTTCTCGTTGGTATTCAAAAAGCTCTTTTTAAAATAGGTTACTAAATGTTACTAATAAGTTAAAATTCGTTAAAATAATCATAATGATTAAAGATTTTAACCGCTATTGTAGAAAAATAACAAGAGAGTTTGCAAAAACTCCCATTAAAAACAAGGAGCAAAAAAGATGAAAAAAGCGGGCTTTCTTTTTTTAGCGGTGGTAGCTATCGCTGTTATGAGTTTAAACGCTAAAGATCCAAATGTGTTGCGTAAGATTGTTTTTGAGAAATGTTTGCCCAATTATGAGAAAAATCAAAATCCTTCGCCATGCATAGAAGTCAAACCCGATGCCGGCTATGTGGTTTTAAAAGATATTAACGGCCCGTTGCAATATTTGTTGATGCCAACGACTCACATTAGCGGTATTGAAAGCCCTTTGTTGCTTGATCCTTCTACGCCTAACTTTTTTTATTTATCATGGCAAGCGCGT
Organism: Helicobacter pylori; assembly: GCF_014496485.1. Taxonomy (GTDB): domain Bacteria; phylum Campylobacterota; class Campylobacteria; order Campylobacterales; family Helicobacteraceae; genus Helicobacter; species Helicobacter pylori_DD. The sequence continues at coordinate 24,526 of NZ_JACTAX010000003.1, forward strand.
GATTTTATGAGTAAAAAATACGGCAAACCCATTCCTGATAGCGCAATTTCTTTGACGATCAACTCTAAAAAAGGGCGATCGCAAAACCATTTTCATATCCATATCTCTTGCATTAGCCTTGATGCGCGCAAACAGCTAGATAATCATCTAAAAAAAATCAACAGCCGTTGGTCGCCATTACCGGGCGGCTTGAATGGGCATAAATACTTGGCGCGTCGGGTAACAGAGAGCGAATTGGCGCAAAAAAGCCCGTTTGTCATGCTTAATAAAGAAGTGCCTAATGCACACAAACGCATGGGGGACTATGGCTTGGCGGTTGTGCAACAGAGCGATAACTCCTTTGTCTTATTAGCGACACAATTTAACCCATTGACTTTAAATCGCGCTTCAGCCGAAGAGATTCAAGATCATGAATGCGCGATTTTGCGTTAAGTAAAAAGCGTTATGGGGGTAGTGTTACAAAACTCCCTATTTTCTTATGAATTTGACCGATCTTTTTGATTAACAAGACTTTAAAATCCGCAACCAATCATTCTAAAAAGCTATTTAGGAACAACTTTTGCTTTATTTTGCATAGATTGAATTTCTTTAAATTAAAGGATAACCATGCTTAGGTCTTTATGGTCTGGTGTCAATGGGATGCAAGCCCACCAAATCGCTTTGGATATTGAGAGTAACAATATTGCGAACGTGAATACCACTGGGTTTAAATATTCTAGGGCTTCTTTTGTGGATATGCTCTCTCAAGTCAAACTCATCGCTACTGCGCCCTATAAAAACGGGTTGGCAGGGCAGAATGACTTTTCTGTGGGGCTTGGGGTAGGCGTGGATGCGACGACTAAAATCTTTTCACAAGGCAATATCCAAAACACAGATGTCAAAACCGATCTAGCGATTCAAGGCGATGGCTTTTTTATTATTAGCCCTGATAGGGGGATCACGCGCAATTTCACTAGAGATGGGGAATTCCTTTTTGACTCGCAAGGGAGTTTGGTTACCACCGGCGGGCTTGTGGTGCAAGGGTGGGTGAGAAACGGGAGCGATACCGGCAATAAAGGGAGCGATACAGACGCTTTAAAAGTGGATAACACAGGCCCTTTAGAAAACATCAGAATTGATCCAGGAATGGTGATGCCAGCCAGAGCGAGTAACCGCATTTCTATGAGGGCGAATTTAAACGCTGGAAGGCATGCGGATCAAACAGCGGCGATATTCGCTTTGGATTCTTCAGCCAAAACCCCTTCAGATGGCATTAATCCGGTGTATGATTCAGGCACGAATCTTGCTCAAGTCGCCGAAGACATGGGATCTTTATACAATGAAGATGGCGACGCTCTTTTATTGAATGAAAACCAAGGAATTTGGGTGAGCTATAAGAGCGCAAAAATGGTCAAAGACATCCTCCCTTCTGCAGAAAACAGCACGCTTGAGTTGAATGGGGTTAAGATTTCTTTCACGAACGATTCAGCGGTGAGCCGGACTTCAAGCTTAGTGGCGGCTAAAAATGCGATCAATGCAGTCAAAAGCCAAACAGGGATTGAAGCTTATTTGGACGGCAAGCAATTGCGTTTGGAAAACACCAATGAATTAGACGGCGATGAAAAGCTTAAAAACATTGTGGTTACTCAAGCCGGAACCGGGGCGTTCGCTAACTTTTTAGATGGCGATAAAGATGTAACGGCTTTCAAATACAGCTACACACATTCTATTAGCCCTAATGCGGATATTGGGCAGTTTAGGACCACTGAAGATTTGCGCGCCTTAATCCAGCATGACGCTAATATCGTTAAAGATCCTAGTTTAGCGGACAATTACCAGGACTCAGCGGCTTCTATAGGGGTTACAATCAACCAATACGGCATGTTTGAAATCAATAATAAAGACAATAAAAATGTCATTAAAGAAAATCTCAATATCTTTGTGAGCGGGTATTCTTCAGACAGCGTAACGAACAATGTTTTGTTTAAAAACGCCATGAAAGGGCTTAATACCGCTTCTTTAATTGAAGGGGGAGCGTCAGCGAGCAGTTCTAAATTCACCCACGCTACCCATGCGACAAGCATTGATGTGATAGACAGCTTAGGCACCAAACACGCCATGCGCATTGAGTTTTATAGGAGTGGGGGAGCGGAATGGAATTTTAGAGTGATCGTGCCTGAGCCTGGGGAATTAGTAGGGGGGTCAGCGGCTAGGCCTAATGTGTTTGAGGGAGGCCGTTTGCATTTTAATAACGACGGATCGCTTGCAGGCATGAACCCGCCTCTTTTGCAATTTGATCCTAAAAATGGCGCTGATGCCCCCCAACGCATCAATTTAGCCTTTGGTTCCTCAGGGAGTTTTGACGGATTGACAAGCGTGGATAAGATTTCTGAAACTTATGCGATTGAGCAAAACGGCTATCAGGCGGGCGATTTGATGGATGTCCGCTTTGATTCAGACGGGGTGCTTTTAGGAGCGTTCAGTAATGGCAGGACTTTAGCGCTCGCTCAAGTGGCTTTAGCGAATTTCGCTAACGATGCGGGCTTACAGGCTTTGGGTGGGAATGTCTTTTCTCAAACCGGAAACTCTGGGCAAGCCTTAATCGGCGCGGCTAATACGGGGCGTAGGGGTTCAATTTCAGGATCTAAACTGGAGTCTAGTAATGTGGATTTGAGCCGGAGTTTAACGAATTTGATTGTGGTTCAAAGGGGGTTTCAAGCGAACTCTAAAGCGGTAACCACATCCGATCAAATCCTTAACACCCTATTGAATCTCAAGCAATAAACCAAAGGATTACTCTAATACAATATAATAGGGGCTAATTTAAAGATTAAGGTTTAGTATGCATGAATACTCGGTCGTTTCTTCTTTAATCGCTCTTTGCGAAGAGCATGCGAAGAAGAATCAAGCCCATAAGATTGAAAGAGTCGTGGTCGGTATTGGTGAAAGAAGCGCTATGGATAAGAGCTTGTTCGTGAGCGCGTTTGAGACTTTTAGAGAAGAATCTTTGGTGTGTAAGGACGCTGTTTTAGACATTGTGGATGAAAAGGTTGAATTGGAATGTAAGGATTGTTCGCATGTTTTTAAGCCTAACGCATTAGATTATGGGGTGTGTGAGAAATGCCACAGCAAGAATGTCATTATCACTCAAGGCAATGAAATGCGTTTGTTGTCTTTAGAAATGTTAGCGGAATAAAAATCGATGCAAGAAGAATTGAACGCTTACCAGCAAGAAATTGAAGACACTAGAGAGGTTTTAAAAAAAATCCGTTTGGAATTGAAGCAAGTCCAAGAAATCTTGCGTAAGAAAAAGAGCGTTTTAAAAGGTTTGAAACAAGAAAACTATCAAAAAAAATCAGAAAAAGAAAACTCCCGCTTAAACAAAGAAACGCAAAATACAGGAGAAGAATGGATTTTCCCTAAAGCCCTTGAAGAAGTGGAGGTTTTCACTAGTGATAATCAGGTTATCATGGCAAAACCAAGCAAGCGCGTGTTTGATGAAGGGATTTACTTGCAATACCGCAGCGTTTTGCGCGAAAACAGGCTTTTAAAAAACCATCTTTCTAAAAAAGATTTTGAAAATTCGTTGCTCAAAATTGAATTAAGGGATTTGCATAAAGAAATCAAGCTCTATCAAGCCCAAAACCTTTTGAAAGACAAATAATGCCCACGATTTTAGTGAGCGCTTTAGAAGCGAGCTCTAATATTCATTTAGAGGAGTTACGGCGCAATTTGCCCAAAGATTATCGTTTCATTGGAGTGTTTGAAAGCAAAGAGGCGCTCTATAGCCCTAGGGAATTTTCTGTCATGGGTTTTAGAGATGTGATAGGCCGTTTGGGGTTTTTACTCAAAGCCCATAAAGAAATGGTCCAATTGGCCAAACAAGCGGATATGGTGCTTTTAATGGATTCTTCTTCTTTCAATATCCCCCTAGCCAAAAAAATCAAAAAACAAGATCCGCATAAAAAAATCATGTATTATATTTTACCGCAAGTTTGGGCATGGAAAAAATGGCGCGCTAAAAGCCTTGAAAAATACTGCGACTTTTTGGGGGCGATTTTGCCTTTTGAAGTGGGCTATTACCAAAAAAAAGCCCAATATGTGGGACACCCTTTATTAGATGAAATTAAATATTATAAAAAAGATATTAAGGGCGAAACTCTGGTGTTTATGCCAGGAAGCCGAAAAAGCGAAATCGCTAAAATGTTCCCTTTGTTTGTCAAAGTGGCTCAAATTTTAGAACAAAACGAAGGGTTTAAAAGGCGTGTGTTAGTGGTGCCGAGTTTCTTTAAGGGGTTGGATTTGAAAGCTCTTTATGGGGAAGACATTCAATTATTTGAAATTTCTTATGATGCACATAAAAGTTTATTTGAAGCGGAGTTTGCGTTCATTTGCAGCGGCACAGCGACTTTAGAGGCCACTTTGATTGGCACGCCTTTTGTGTTAGCGTATAGGGCTAAAACGATGGATTTTTTGATCGCTAGAATGTTGGTCAATTTGCATTATATAGGTTTAGCGAATATTTTTTATAACGCCTTAAATGATGAAACTCCAGGGCTTGGGGAGAGCCAATTGCACCCGGAATTGATCCAGCATTTTTTGAGTGTAGAGGGTTTGTTAAAAGCGTATAAAGAAATGGACAGAGAGCGCTATTTTAAAGAAAGTTTGAGATTAAGGGAATATTTAAAACATGGGAGCGCGAGAAAAATCGCTAATGAAATGGCTTTTTTGCTGAATTTAACTTAATTTTTACTATAATCTCTACTGAATAAGCTTAGGAGATTAAATGAATAAAGAACCTATGAGTATGCATGGATACAATAAGATTTGTGCGGAATTAAAGCAATTAAAAGAGGTGGAACGGCCTAATATTGTGAAAGAAATTGATATTGCTAGAGGGCATGGGGACTTGAAAGAAAACGCTGAATACCATGCCGCTAAGGAAAAACAACGCTTCATTGAAGCGAGGATCGTGGATTTAAGCGAAATTGTCGCTAACGCTCAAGTGATTGATCCGAGCGTTTTGGCTCATAATAAAGTGAGTTTTGGGAGCACGATTAAAATCCTTAATTTAGACAACGATAAAGAGTTTTCTTACACGATAGTAGGGAGCGTGGAGAGCGATCCGGCTAAAGGGTTGATCTCTTTTGGTTCGCCGATCGCTAAGAGTTTGATCGGTAAGAGCAAGGGCGATGCGGTGAGCATTCAATTACCCAATGGCGAGAGCGATTTTGAAATTTTAGACATTTATTATAAAGAGATTTGTTTTGATGAAAATTAAAATCCAAAAAATCCACCCAAACGCCCTTATCCCTGAATACCAAACCGAAGGCTCTTCAGGCTTTGATTTGCACGCTGTAGAAGAAGTAGTGATCAAACCTCATGGCGTAGGGTTGGTAAGGATTGGGATTTGTTTGTCTTTAGAAGTGGGGTATGAATTGCAGGTGCGCACCCGTAGCGGCTTGGCTTTGAATCATCAGGTGATGGTGTTAAATTCCCCTGGCACGGTGGATAATGATTATAGGGGCGAAATTAAGGTGATTTTAGCGAATTTGAGCGATAAAGATTTTAAAGTCCAGGTAGGGGATAGGATCGCTCAAGGGGTGGTTCAAAAAACTTATAAAGCCGAATTTATAGAATGCGAGCAATTAGATGAAACTTCAAGGGGGAGCGGGGGGTTTGGCAGCACGGGAGTGAGCAAGGCATGAGTATTAAGGAAAATTTAGAGCAGGTTAAAAGCGAATTTAAAAGCGATGAAAAGCTTTTAGAGGGGGCGTTTAGATTAGAAAAATTTTTCAAACGCTACAAATGGGTGTTATTGTTTATTATCGTGGCTTTTATCGCTTATTTAGGGGATACAAAATTACAAGATTATAAACGCGAGCAAACTAAAGAGCGGATCACTCAAATTTATAACGAAGTTCTAGAGAGTCCTAATAATATAGCTTTGCAAAAAAGATTGAAAGAAGTCGCCCCAGAGTTGTATGACTTGTATCAATTCGCTAGAGCGAGCGAAAGAAACGATGCGAACGCGTTTAAAAAGCTTTCGCAATCTTCTAATGAAATCGTTAAAATTTTCGCACAATATTCTTACGCATCGCTCTCTAGAGATAAAAACTTGCTTGAAAAAAGCCCCATTCTTAAAGAAATGAGTGCTTTACAAGAAGTGAATTTGTTGTATGGAGAAAATTCTAAAGACGCGATCAAAAAAGCGCATCAAATTTTATCCACTATCCCTCTAAGTTCTTCACTCTATGCTATAATTTCTGTTTTAAAACACTATGGAATATCAGAAGAAATTCAGCAAAACCTTTCCAAACCAACCAATCTAAAAAAAGAAACCATTCAAGGGACGCATTGATTTGATGAATAAACCATTTTTAATCTTACTCATAGCCCTAATTGCTTTTAGCGGCTGTAACATGAGAAAATATTTCAAACCCGCTAAACACCAAGTTAAAGGCGAAGCGTATTTCCCTAACCATTTGCAAGAAAGTATCGTTTCATCTAATCGTTATGGAGCCATTTTGAAAAATGGAGCGGTTATAGGCGATAAAGGTTTAACGCAGCTAAGAATCGGTAAGAACTTCAATTACGAAAGCAGTTTTTTAAATGAGAGTCAAGGGTTTTTCATCCTTGCACAAGATTGTTTGAACAAGATTGATAAAAAAACAAGCAAAAACAAGGTGGCTAAGACTGAAGAAACGGAATTGAAATTAAAGGGCGTTGAAGCGGAAGTCCAAGATAAAGTCTGTCATCAAGTGGAATTGATTAGCAATAACCCTAACGCCAGCCAACAATCTATCGTTATTCCTTTGGAGACTTTTGCTTTGAGCGCGAGCGTTAAAGGGAATTTTTTAGCGGTGGTGTTAGCGGACAATTCAGCGAATTTATACGACATCACTTCTCAAAAATTGCTTTTTAGCGAGAAAGGTTCCCCAAGCACCACGATCAATTCTTTAATGGCGATGCCTATTTTTATGGATACGGTCGTGGTGTTCCCCATGCTAGATGGGCGCTTGTTAGTCGTGGATTATGTGCATGGAAACCCTACGCCTATTAGAAACATTGTTATCAGCAGCGATAAGTTTTTTAACAATATCACCTACCTTATTGTAGATGGCAATAACATGATCGCTTCTACAGGGAAAAGGATACTCTCAGTCGTGAGCGGTCAAGAGTTCAACTATGATGGGGATATTGTGGATTTGCTCTATGATAAGGGGACTTTATACGTGCTCACGCTAGATGGGCAGATTTTGCAAATGGATAAGAGTTTGAGGGAATTAAACAGCGTGAAACTGCCCTTTGCTTCGCTCAATACCATTGTATTAAACCATAATAAATTGTATTCTTTAGAAAAACGTGGGTATGTGATAGAGGTGGATTTGAATGATTTTGATTCGTATAATGTCTATAAAACGCCGTCTATAGGCAGTTTTAAGTTTTTTTCATCTAATCGTTTGGATAAAGGGGTGTTTTATGATAAAAATCGGGTGTATTACGATCGCTACTATTTAGATTATAACGATTTTAAACCAAAACTTTATCCCGTTGTAGAAAAACCGGCATCTAAAAAATCTCAAAAAGGCGAAAAAGGGAACGCTCCTATTTATTTGCAAGAAAGGCATAAAGCTAAAGAAAAGCCTTTAGAAGAAAACAAAGTTAAGCCAAGAAATAGCGGGTTTGAAGAAGAAGAAGTTAAAACCAGAAGGCCTGAGCCTATTAACAATCAAAATAACGCTATCCAAAAAGGCATGAAAGAAAATCAAGAAAATAGAAACGCTCCTGCTTCAAAAGAGAGTAACGAAAAAGACGCAGAAAACGCTCCTACTTCAAAAGAGGATAACGCTAAAAAAGAAGTGCTAAAACCAAGCTCTAAAGAAGAAAAACGCCGCTTGAAAGAAGAAAAGAAAAAAGCCAAAGCCGAACAAAGAGCGAGGGAATTTGAACAAAGAGCGAGAGAGCATCAAGAAAGAGATGAAAAAGAGCTTGAAGAAAGAAGAAAAGCTTTAGAAATGAATAAGAAGTAGGCCTATGCCAGCTAGGCAATCTTTTAAAGATTTGAAAAACCTAATTTTATGCGATATAGGCAACACGCGTATCCATTTCGCGCAAAATTATCAGCTCTTTTCAAGCGCTAAAGAAGATTTAAAGCGTTTGGGTATTCAAAAGGAAATTTTTTACATTAGCGTGAATGAAGAAAATGAAAAAGCCCTTTTAAATTGTTACCCTAACGCTAAAAATATTGCAGGGTTTTTTCATTTAGAAACCGACTATGTAGGGCTTGGGATAGACCGGCAAATGGCGTGTTTGGCGGTAAATAATGGCGTGGTGGTGGATGCGGGGAGCGCGATTACGATTGATTTAATTAAAGAGGGCAAGCATTTGGGAGGGTGTATTTTACCCGGTTTAGCCCAATATATTCATGCGTATAAAAAAAGCGCTAAAATTTTAGAGCAACCTTTCAAAGCATTAGATTCTTTAGAAGTTTTACCTAAAAACACCAGAGACGCTGTGAATTACGGCATGGTTTTGAGCGTCATTGCTTGTATCCAGCATTTAGCCAAAGATCAAAAAATCTATCTTTGTGGGGGCGATGCGAAGTATTTGAGTGCGTTTTTACCTCATTCTGTTTGCAAGGAGCGCTTGGTTTTTGACGGGATGGAAATCGCTCTTAAAAAAGCAGGGATACTAGAATGCAAATGATGCACAATTTGAGTTTTTTGGGCATGTTTTTAGCCGCTTTGAGCATGTCTTTAGGGCATTGTGTGGGCATGTGTGGGGGGATTGTGAGCGCGTTCAGTCAAATAAGATTTTCTAAAGTTACAAGCTTTTCTTACCAGCTCACTTGCCATGCCCTTTATAATGTAGGAAGGATCAGCACCTACATGCTCTTAGGGGCTATAACGGCAGGTTTAGGGCGTAGTCTTAGCGTGAACATGGGTTTTAGGGGCGTTTTATTGATGAGCATGGGGATTATTTTAATCCTTTTAGCGCTCTTGGGATCTAAAGCGGAAAAATTAAGCTTTCAAATCCCTTTCATCTCTTTTTTGATGAAAAAAACCTTGCAATCTCAAAACATTCTAGGGCTGTATTTTTTAGGCGTGTTGAATGGGTTTTTACCTTGCATGATGGTGTATTCGTTTTTAGCGAGCGTGATTCTCAGTCATAGCGCGTTTATGGGAGCGATGCTAGGCCTTTCTTTTGGGCTTGGCACTAGCGTGCCGTTGTTTTTAATGGGGATTTTTTTAAGCAAAATTTCCGTTTCTTACAGGAAATTTTTCAATCTTTTGTCTAAAGGTTTAATGGGGGTTTTTGGGCTTTATGTCTTTTATATGGGGATCATGCTCATTAACCACAAAATGCCTCATGTTATGCATCATCAAAACAGCACCACTCAGCATGATCATAAAGGAATGCATTCGCATGACCACTAACAAAGCCCTTTTTTTGGACAGAGACGGCATTATCAATATTGATAAAGGCTATGTGAGTCAAAAAGAAGATTTTGAGTTTCAAAAAGGGATTTTTGAATTGCTAAAGCATGCGAAATCTTTAGGCTACAAACTGCTTTTAATCACCAACCAATCTGGGATCAACCGGGGCTATTACACCCTTAAAGATTTTGAAAATCTCACTGAATACCTCCAAGAAAGCTTGCTTAAAGAATTAGGTTTTAATCTGGATGGCATCTATTTTTGCAGGCACGCCCCAGAAGAAAATTGCACTTGCAGGAAGCCAAAACCCTCTTTGATTTTGCAAGCCGCTAAAGAGCATCAAATTTGCTTGGAGCAATCTTTTATGATAGGCGATAAGGAGAGCGACATGTTAGCCGGCTTGAACGCTAAAGTTAAAAATAACCTTTTATTGAGTGCAAATTTTTTAAAAACTTCTCATTCTTGGATACAATGTAAAGATCTTAAAGAGATGATGGAACTAATCAAATAAGGATAAGAATGCGTTATATTGATGATGGATTAGAAAATCAAACGATTTTAATCACCGGTGGGGCTGGCTTTGTAGGCAGTAATTTGGCCTTTTATTTTCAAGAGAACCACCCTAAAGCTAAAGTAATCATTTTGGATAAATTCCGCAGTAACACGCTTTTCAGTAATAACCGCCCGAGTTCTTTAGGGCATTTTAAGAATTTGATCGGTTTTAAGGGTGAAGTGATTGTAGCTGATATTAATAACCCCTTAGATTTAAGGCATTTAGAAAAGTTGCATTTTGATTATTTGTTCCACCAAGCGGCTGTTTCTGATACGACCATGCTGGATCAAGAATTAGTGATGAAGACCAACTATCAGGCTTTTTTAAACCTTTCAGAAATCGCTCGATCAAAAAAAGCTAAAGTGATTTACGCTTCTTCAGCGGGCGTTTATGGCAACACCAAAGCCCCCAATGTGGTAGGCTCAAACGAAAGCCCTGAAAATGTTTATGGCTTTTCCAAGCTTTGCATGGACGAATTTATTCTTTCGCATTCAAGCGATAACATTCAAGTGGGCTTAAGGTATTTTAATGTCTATGGGCCTAGGGAATTTTATAAAGAAAAAACCGCCTCTATGATCTTACAGCTCGCCTTAGGCGCGATGGCGTTTAAGGAAGTCAAGCTTTTTGAATTTGGCGAGCAATTAAGGGATTTTGTCTATATTGAAGATGTGATCCAAGCGAATGTGAAAGCGATGAAGGCTCAAAAAAGCGGGGTTTATAATGTGGGCTATTCGCAAGCCAGAAGTTATAATGAAATCGTTAGCATTTTAAAAGAGCATTTAGGGGATTTTAAAGTGAGCTATATTAAAAACCCTTACGCTTTTTTCCAAAAGCACACCCAAGCGCACATTGAACCTACTATTTTGGATTTGGATTACACCCCTTTATACGATTTAGAAAGTGGCATTAAAGATTATTTGCCCCATATCCATGCGATTTTTAAAGGACAACACGCATGAAAAAAATCCTAGTCGTAGGCGATCTAATCGCTGATTATTATTTGTGGGGGAAGAGCGAACGCCTTTCTCCTGAAGCCCCTGCGCCTGTTTTAGAAGTCAAAAAAGAGAGCAAGAATTTAGGCGGAGCGGCCAATGTGGCTAATAATCTTATCTCTTTAAAAGCTAAAGTCTTTTTATGTGGGGTAGTGGGCGATGATTTAGAAGGCAAGCATTTCATTAGCGCTTTAAAAACAAGAGGGATTGACACTTCAGGCGTCTTAATAGATAAAACCCGTTGCACCACGCTTAAGACGCGCATTATCGCGCAAAACCAGCAAATCGCGCGCGTGGATAAGGAAATCAAAGACCCCTTAAACGCTGATTTAAGAAAAAAACTTTTAGATTTTTTCACAGAAAAGATCCAAGAAATAGATGGCGTGATCCTTTCAGATTACAATAAGGGCGTGTTGGATTTTGAACTCACTCAAAAAATGATCGCTCTAGCCAACCAACACCACAAGCTCATTTTATGCGACCCTAAAGGGAAAGATTATAGCAAATATTCCCATGCGAGTTTGATCACGCCTAATCGCGCTGAATTAGAGCATGCGCTCCATTTGAAATTAGACAGCCATGCGAATTTATCAAAAGCGCTCCAAATCTTAAAAGAAACTTATCAAATCGCTATGCCTTTAGTAACTTTGAGCGAACAAGGCATCGCTTTTTTAGAAAAAGGCGAGCTAGTCAATTGCCCCACTATCGCTAAAGAAGTTTATGATGTAACGGGGGCAGGCGATACGGTGATAGCGTCTTTAACGCTTTCTTTATTAGAATCAAAAAGCCTGAAAGATGCTTGCGAGTTTGCCAATGCGGCTGCGGCGGTGGTGGTGGGTAAAATGGGGAGCGCGTTAGCGAGTTTAGAAGAAATCGCTTTGATTTTAAACCAAACGCACCCTAAAATCCTCCCTTTAGAAAAGCTGTTAGAAACTTTAGATCAGCAAAAAATCGTTTTCACCAATGGCTGTTTTGATCTCCTCCATAAAGGGCATGCGAGTTATTTGCAAAAGGCTAAAGCTTTAGGGGATATTCTCATTGTTGGGTTAAATAGCGATAATTCCGTTAAAAGGCTTAAGGGGGATAAACGCCCCATAGTGAGCGAAAAAGACAGAGCGTTTCTTTTAGCGAGTCTGTCTTGCGTGGATTATGTCGTGGTGTTTGAAGAAGACACGCCAATCAAATTAATTCAAGCCCTAAGGCCTGATATTTTAGTCAAGGGAGCGGACTATCTCAATAAAGAAATCATAGGGAGCGAGTTTGCTAAAGAAACCCGCTTGATGGAGTTTGAAGAAGGTTATTCCACAAGCGCTATCATAGAAAAAATTAAAAGGACATGCAATGATTGATGGTTTAATTAAAAAAGAATTTTTAGCCCATAAGGAAGCGTTAGAAAAAAGTTTAGAAAGTTTGCAAGAAGCGTTAAAACAAAGCGTTTATCTTTTGATAGAAACTTTAGAAAATCAAGGGAAAATCCTTATTTGCGGTAACGGGGGGAGCGCGAGCGATGCGCAGCATTTTGCCGCTGAATTGACCGGGCGCTATAAACTAGAAAGGAAAGGCTTGAGTGCAATAAGTTTAAGCACCGATACCTCAGCCCTTACCGCCATTGCGAACGATTATGGTTATGAAGAAGTGTTTGCCAGACAAGTGGAAGCGTTGGGGGTAAAAAACGATGTTTTGATAGGGATTTCTACAAGCGGTAATTCCAAAAATGTCCTAAAAGCTTATGAAAAAGCCAAAGATTTAGGGATGAAAACGCTTAGTTTAGCGGGGCGTGATGGGGGGAAAATGAAGCCTTTAAGCGATATGGCTTTGGTTGTCCCTAGCGATGATACCCCACGAATCCAAGAAATGCACATTCTTATGATCCATATCTTATGCGATTGCATTGAAAGGCATTTCGCTCGTAAAAATTAGCCCTAATTTTGAATTTCTTTAGGGATTTGATAGTTTTCTATCGTTTGGATGAGTTTTTGCTTGAATGAATCAATGTTATTGGGAGTGAGTAATGCCCTATATCCTTATAGTGTTTTATCTCTCTAGCTAATGGCATGGTGCGTAGGTCATGGATTTCTGCATTAGGGTATTTTAAAAGCGCTTTTAAGGCGTTGTGGATGGTGTTTAGATTGCGTGTTAAAATGGTATGGTTATAAACCTTATATTTTAAAAGCGAGTCCGTTCTTGTCCATAAAATAAAATGTTTATCGCTGTGTTTTTGAATAAAATCCCCTAGCTGTTTGGTGATTTTATAAGCATTTTCTTCATCTATGGCTAATTGATTAGGATTTTTTAACGCTGATAAATAGGATCTTTTCACATTATCCAGCGTATAGTCATAGGGGTTATTATGACCAAACATGAAATTATAATCATAACGATTTAAAACGCTATTGCAAAAATCATATAATTGGAACCAAGAATTGAATTTGCAAAAAGATTTTTCTTTAATTTTGAGGTAATCTTTAGAAAAGTAGAACAATGCGTTTTTAAAGACTCTAAAGTTGTATGAATACACAAAACCTCCAGTAAAATAGGGGTATTCAAAAAAGTATTTGGATTCCTTGTTCAAAATAAATTCAAAAAAAGCCAAATCCATGGCAACGGTATTGACTGGTTGGTGCTTGAAAGCAAAAGGAAGCAATGATAATATTTCTCCAATATTCATACCAGAGACGGTGAGTTTGATGGGTTTTTCCAACCCTAATAAGTTATGAATATCTTTAAGGCTAAAATTCAAACTGATGCTTGTTCCTATTAACAAGCTGTTATAAGGGTAATGCTTGATCACTCCTTCAAAATGCGATAAATTCGCCCCAACTCTTTCATGCCAATCAATGGGGTATTTTGCTTTCCTGAAATACTCAAAAGGATCGATTAGATAATTAAACAATCCAACACCTATAAGAAGAGAGAGACAAAAAGAAACAATGATTAAAGTCTGTTTTTTATAAAACTCCATGCTAGTGTCCTAAAAATTAAAATACAAAAATACCGATTGAGAACTGGCAAAAATAAATAAAAAACCTACAGAGAGCAACAAACAAGCGCTTGTCGTTTTAATCCAATCCATTTGATTGGATTGGTATAAATGGGAACTATTTTTTAAACAAAAAGAGATGATTACCATCAAAACACACATTTTAAATGTGGGGGATGCATACATCATGGTGTGCATGATCATGTTATCATTGACACGATTTAAAAACTCTGATGCCTCTTGTGAAAGATGGCAAAGCGAAACGCCATTCAAACCAACCATCCCCTTTAAAACCTTCAAAGCGCTTTCTAAATTTTTGGCTCTAAAAAACACCCATGCAAGATTGATGAAATTAAAAGTGATGAGCCATGCTAAAATCTTTGGCATAGTGAAATGAAATTTTATAGCGGTATGAGAATACGCTCTATGAACGCTCAAAGCAATCCCATGCAATAGCCCCCAAATGATAAAAGTCCAACCAGCCCCATGCCAAAACCCCCCAATCAAAAACACTAAAATTAAATTCCTATACACGATTAATTCTTTCACCCTATTACCCCCTAAAGGGATATACAAATACTCTTTTAAGAAGCGGCTTAAAGTGATATGCCACCTCCTCCAAAAATCTTGGATATTCAAAGCCTTATAGGGGCTATTGAAATTGATAGGGAGTTTGATATTAAAAAAGAGGGCAATGCCTATAGCCATATCGCAATAACCGCTAAAATCAAAATACAGCTGGAACGAATAAGATAAAGACGCCATCCATGCTTGAATAAAACTCAAGCTGGTCGCCTTATCAAATCCAAAATCAGCAAAATGAGCGGTATTATCCGCAATCACGACCTTTTTAAACAAACCGATAGAAAAGATAAACAAGCCTAAAGCGATATTTCTGTAATTCAAAAATTGATTGTTTTTATCTTTAAATTGAGGCATCATCTCACTATGATGCACAATGGGTCCTGCAATGAGTTGAGGGAAGAAACTCACAAATAAAGCGTAATCTAAAAAATGCGAAAATGAAAAAAATGAAGTAGAGGGATTTAATAAAATAGGAGCGTTTTCACTCTCTCTCTCTCTCTCTCTCTCGTTTTGGGCTGCATGCGTTTGATTTTGCTTGTAAGTGTCCATCAAGTAAGCGATTTGTTGCAAAGTGAAAAAGCTGATCGCTAAAGGCAAGATTAAATGCAAGGTTTCAAAATGGCTCTTCAATATCAGATTGAAATTGGTTAAGAAAAAATCAGTGTATTTGAAAAATCCTAAAAGTGAAACATTAGCGATCAAGCCCAAAATAAGCCATAATCTTTTATAGGCATTTGGCTGGGTGATTTTCAAAGCCACAAAATAATTAAAAATAATAGAGCCAACCAATAAGGGCAAATACTTCACATTCCAAAAAGCATAAAAAAACAAACTAGCCAATACGAGCCATAGTTTAGGGAACAGGGGATTTTTAGCATAAGCTTGCAAGATAAAATACCCTAAAAAGACAACAGGCAAAAAAGCAAAGATGAATAACGGCGTGTTGAATAACAAACAAAAACCCTTAAGATTGAGATGATGGAAGCTAGCATTATATAAAAAAAAAATGATCCAACAAGATGCGATGAAAATAAAGAAAGGATCAAAAAACAACAAAAACCCAAGTCAAAGCAAATCGCTTGAAAAAGAGGTTGAAAACCCTTTTTTCTGTCTTTTGCTTTCGTTTTATCAATCTTTTTAGATTGTGTCCCCATTGAAAATTGAATTTTTCACAATCACATAATCCACTTTTCGAATCGCTTCAAGGTCTCTCCCGCCTGCATAGGAGATTGAAGATTGCAAATCTTGATGCATTTCAATCAGCGTGTCTTTTAACGAGCCTTTATGTTGGATCCAAATTTTCTTACCTTCAACATTTTTCCTTTCACCTTTTTGGAACTCTGATGCCGAACCGAAATATTCTTTGTATGCGATACCATTTTCTATTTTTGTTTCTCCAGATGATTCTTCATGCCCTGCAAAAAGCGAGCCAATCATTACCATTGTCGCGCCAAAGCGTATGGATTTTGCGATATCGCCATGCGTGCGAATGCCGCCATCTGCAATAATGGGCTTTCTTGCTGCTTTAGCGCACCACCTAAGAGCCGCTAGTTGCCAACCACCCGTGCCAAAGCCTGTTTTGATTTTAGTGATACACACTTTCCCAGGCCCGATGCCAACTTTTGTAGCGTCAGCACCGGCGTTCTCTAATTCACGGACTGCTTCTGGCGTGCCCACATTCCCGGCAATCACAAAAGTTTCGGGAAAACGCGTTTTGATGCGTTGGATCATTTCAATGACAGAATTTGAATGGCCATGCGCAATATCGATTGTGATATAGTCTGGCGTTAATCCTTGCTTGGCTAACTCTTCTATCAAAAGATATTCTTCCTTTTTCACCCCAACGCTGATGGAACTGATCCATTGGCGTTCTTTCATTTTTTTGACAAACGGGATTCTTGCCGATCCATTAAAGCGGTGCATGATGTAGAAATAGCCATTTTCTGCTAGGAATTCTGCGATCGATTCGTTGATGATTGTTTGCATGTTGGCCGGGACTATGGGCATTTTAAACGCGTGTTTGCCTAGAATAACGGTCGTATCGCACTCTGAACGGCTATTCACGATGCATTTATTAGGAATGAGTTGGACATCTTCGTAATCAAACACTTTCAATGACATGATCCTTTTTTGCTTTAAAACATTATTTTTACCTTAAATTGAATAAAAAATCAAGAGGAAATGATATAGGCTCGATCAAATTTTGGGCGTCAAAGGCCTTATGAATAACCGTAATGAGCAAGGGTTACAATATTGCAAAGAAAACGCTACAATAAACTTTCTATAATCTAATCCCAAAAATAAGGAAATCATAAGATGCTGCAAACCATCAACTTAACGCAACGCTATGCGACTAAAAAATTGTTTGAAAACGTGAATATCAAGCTGGATAAAAACAAGCGCTACGGGCTGGTTGGGGCTAATGGGGCAGGAAAGTCCACTTTTTTAAAGATTTTAAGCAAGAGCATTGATTGCAGTAGTGGGGAAGTCATCATCACAAGCGGGATGAGAATGGGGGTTTTAGGGCAGGATCAATACGCTTTTGAAGATTTGAGCCTTAAAGATGCGGTTTTGATAGGCAATAAGCGTTTGTATGACGCTATCAAAGAAAAAGAGCGCTTATACACCGAAGGCGATTTGAGCGATGATAAAGTGAATGCGAGATTAGGGGAGTTAGAAACCATTTGCGTGGAAGAAGATCCCATGTATGAATGCGAAGTGGTGATTGAAAAAATCTTAGAAGATTTAGGCATTCCTAGCTCTAGGCACAATGATTTGATGAAAACCTTGCCAAGCAGCGATAAATTTAAAATCCTTCTCGCTCAAGTCTTATTCCCTAAACCGGATATTTTGCTTTTAGATGAGCCGACTAACAACCTGGATTTAAACGCCATTGAATGGTTAGAAAACAACCTCAAACGCCATGAAGGCACGATGGTAGTCATTAGCCATGACAGGCATTTTTTAAATGCGGTATGCACGCATATTTTGGATTTGGATTTCCACAGCGTGCGCGAATTTAGCGGGAATTATGACGATTGGTATATCGCTTCTACTCTGATCGCTAAACAGCAAGAGGCCGAACGCAATAAAAAACTCAAAGAAAAAGAAGAGCTAGAAAAATTCATCGCTCGTTTTAGCGCTAACGCTTCTAAAGCCAAGCAAGCCACCAGCCGCCAAAAACAACTGGATAAATTAGACATTCAAAGTTTAGCGGTATCTAGCAGGAGGGATCCTAGCATTATCTTTAAACCCAAACGCACCATTGGTAATGAAGCTTTAGAATGCGAAAACATCTCTAAAAGTTATGACGACCAAATTATCTTAAATCAAGTGAGCTTGAAAGTGATGCCTAAAGACAAGATCGCCCTCATAGGGCCAAACGGCGTGGGTAAATCCACGCTTTGTAAAATTTTAGTAGAAGAGTTAAAGCCGGATAAGGGCGTGGTGAAATGGGGAGCGACGGTTTCAAGAGGGTATTTTCCTCAAAACGTGAGCGAAGAAATTAGTGGGGAAGAGACCTTGTATCAATGGCTTTTCAATTTCAATAAAAAGATTGAAAGCGCAGAGGTGAGGAACGCTTTAGGGAGGATGCTTTTTAATGGCGAAGAGCAAGAAAAATGCGTGAACGCTTTAAGCGGGGGCGAAAAACACCGAATGGTTTTATCCAAGCTCATGCTAGAGGGGGGGAATTTCTTAGTCTTAGATGAGCCAACCAACCACCTGGATTTAGAAGCCATTATCGCTTTGGGCGAAGCGCTCTTTAAATTTGATGGGGCAGTGATTTGCATAAGCCACGACAGAGAGCTCATTGATGCGTATGCTAACCGGATTATTGAATTAGTCCCAAGCCCTAAAGGCGCTTCAATCATTGATTTTAAAGGCAGTTATGAAGAGTATTTGGCGAGCAAAAAATGAAACCACGAGACATTGAAATCATTCAAAGCGTTTTAGAAGCGATTAAAGAGCCTATTAAGGTTACTGAGATTTATCATAAAGCCCAAGAGCTTTTTGAAAAAGGCGAGATTACAAAAATGTTTGATTGTGGGGGCGAAACCCCACACCAGAGCGTTAGTTCTTATATTTATACAGCCTTAAACAAGGGCGAAGAACTGCCTTTTAAAAAAGTGCAAGAAAAACCAACCTTAATCGCTTTAAAAAGTGCGATGAATGAGCCGGTTTTGAATACTCAAAAGCCAAGTGCTCCAAGCGTTAAAATCGTGCATAATAAAATCGCGCATGAAAGAGATTTGCACCCCTTTTTAAATTACATGGCTTTTTATAATGAAAATTTGAAATGCTACACGAAAACCATTTTTCACGAAGAGAGTGTGAAATCGCCAAAGGGCATGGACAGGTGGCTTTATCCGGACATGGTGGGGGTTAGGTTTTTGCACGCTGAATTGTCTAATGAAAATTTAATCGCTTTTTCTAAGAAATTTGACACTTTGCCCGTTAAACTGGTGAGCTTTGAATTGAAAAAAGAAATCAGCGTGCATAATTGCAGGGAATGTTATTTTCAAGCGATTTCTAACAGCTCGTGGGCTAATGAGGGGTATTTAGTGGGCCGTCATATTGATACGCATAATCCCCAACTCATGGATTTATTGAAGCGTTTGCATGCGAGTTTTGGGATTGGCGTGATTGATTTGAGAACTGATGAGGATAAAAGCGCTATTTTATTGAACGCTAAATACAAAGAAAAGATTGATTACACCGTGGCTTTGGAGCTTAGCGGCAAAAATGAAAAATTCAGCGGTTTTTTAAAGAGCGTTGTGGATTATGACCCGGCTCACTCATACCGCTATAAAGATGAATTTGATGAGGTTAAAAAGAAAGAGGAGTTATACCCCAACCCATCACTTTCTTTTTAAAAAACGAGATTTTAAAAACGCTTCAAGCGTTTTTGTAAAAAATAACAAAGAGCTTGATTTTAATCAAGCGATAGCTTATTGAAAAAGCGGTCTTGGGGGTTAGGGGGTTTCTTAAGGGGGTTAAGGGGGTATTATCGCAAAATACCCCCTATCCCCTTAAGAGAATGAGTTTTATCAAAAAATAGAATTCTAAAAATTTTAGTTGTCAGTGTTTGGTTAAATAAAGCCTTTATTGATTATAAGGGCGTTTCAAAAACCCCAAATAAAGCGCTAAAGAGCAACACGACCAAGCAATCCCTAATAAAAACCCTCCTAAAACATCGCTAGGGTAATGCACCCCTAAATAAACCCTATCATACGACATTAAAACAATCCAAAAAAGTAAGATGATAGCACCGATAGTTTTAATGCGATTGTTTGCGTTAGAATAGCATAACAACAACGCCAAAGAGCCATAAAAAAGCGCTGAAGCTAAAGCATGCCCGCTGGGGAAACTAAAGCCATGCGCGAAAACCAATTCGCCATTGGTTACAGGCCGTGGGCGCGCCACTAAAAGCTTAAGGGATTTTAAGGTGAATTCACCTAATAAGATGCTAAAGAAAAACCACACCCCCAAAGCGATGCGTTTTTGAAACCCAAACCACAAGCCAATGAGTAAGGCTATAGGAGTGGTGAGCTTGCTTTGCGCAAACCATGTGCTAAAAAACACGAAAGAAAGCCACGCGCTCCCTTGAATGGGGGCAGGGTTGCGGATCAAGTCTATAAAAAATAAATCCAATTGTTGCACCCACTCTTTTTGAAAAGCCACCCCGCTTATTACAATGCCAAACAATATAAAAAAGACCACCCCAACGACCCCAAGCGCCTTAGCCGCTTTTTTCTCTCTCACGCTTATCGTTCTGTCAAATACCATTCAAACCCCTTTTAAAAATGTCTTTTGAAAAATGGGATTATAGCTTATTTATCCCACAAACGCACACAAAACGCAAGGAATAAAAAAATAATATTCTTTGATATAATGAAACCTTTCTCGTTTTTTCCACCGCTTTTGTGATCTCACTAGCGCTATATTTAAGAAAAATGAGATCAAAAAAGATGAGGTGAATGAAAAATAGTTCATGAACGCTTTTATATTAAAACTCAAAAAAAGCGTCGCTCAATGGATTTTTTGTATAAAATAAAAGAAAATTTAAGGAGGCTTGTGATGTTAAAAGAATTACGCCAAAAACGCCCTTTAGTGCATAATATCACCAATTATGTGGTGGCGCAATTTGTGGCTAATGGTTTGTTAGCCTTAGGGGCATCGCCTTTAATGAG
The DNA here is from genome assembly GCF_014496485.1 of Helicobacter pylori. Lineage (GTDB taxonomy): Bacteria > Campylobacterota > Campylobacteria > Campylobacterales > Helicobacteraceae > Helicobacter > Helicobacter pylori_DD. Next base: position 45,246 of record NZ_JACTAX010000003.1, read on the forward strand.
CGATGCCATTGCTGAGATGCAAGATTTAGCGAAAATTTCTGACGCGCTCGCTATCAATATTGGCACTCTCAATGAACGCACCATTTTATGCACTAAAGAGGCTATCAAACGTTACAAGGCTTTGAATAAACCCATCGTGTTAGATCCTGTGGGGTGTTGCGCGAGTGCTTTGCGCCATGACACAAGTTTAGAGCTTTTAAAAAGTGGTGGGATTAGCGCGCTTAGGGGTAATGCTGCAGAATTAGGCTCTTTAGTGGGTATTTCTTGCGAAAGTAAGGGGCTAGACTCTCACTATGCCAACACGCCTGTAGAAATAATCAAACGAGCGGCTCAAAAGTATTCTGTGATAGCGGTAATGACGGGTAAAATAGATTACGTGAGCGATGGGAAAAAAGTTTTTAGCATCAGTGGGGGGAGCGAGTATTTAGCACTCATTACTGGGGCTGGGTGTTTGCACACAGCAGCGTGCGCGAGCTTTTTAGGTTTGAAAAAAGACCCCTTAGATTCTATGGCGCAACTTTGCGCGCTCTATAAACAAGCCGCTTTTAATGCACAAAAAAAAGTGTTGGAAAATAACGGCTCCAATGGTTCGTTCTTGTTTTATTTTTTAGACGCTCTAAGCTTGCCCATAGAGTTAGAAAACAGCCTTATTAAGGAAGAGTGGTGAAAATTTATCCGCAAGTTTTAAGCATTGCTGGCAGCGATAGCGGTGGGGGTGCTGGGATACAAGCCGATTTGAAAGCGTTCCAAACTTTGGGCGTGTTTGGGACAAGCGTGATCACTTGCATCACCGCGCAAAACACACAGGGCGTGCATGGGGTTTATCCGTTGAGCGTTGAGAGCGTGGAAGCGCAAATCTTAGCCATTAGAGATGATTTTTCTATCAAAGCGTTCAAAATAGGGGCGTTATGCAATAATCAAATCATTGAATGCGTGGCAGACGCTTTAGAAACTTGCGATTTTGGGTTGTGCGTTTTAGATCCGGTGATGGTGGCAAAGAATGGGGCTTTGCTTTTAGAAGAAGATGCGATTTTAAGCTTAAAAAAACGCCTTTTACCTAAAACCCATTTACTAACCCCTAACCTCCCTGAAGTCTATGCGCTCACAGGCGTTCAAGTGCGAGACGATGAAAGCGCTTCAAAAGCGATGGGCGTTTTAAGGGATTTAGGCGTTAAAAACGCCGTGATTAAAGGGGGGCATACAGAGCATTTTCAAGGGGAATTTAGCAACGATTGGGTGTTTTTAGAAGATATTGAATTTATCCTAAACGCCAAGCGCTTTAACACCAAAAACACGCATGGCACGGGCTGTGTTTTATCTAGCTTGATTGTGGGCTTACTCGCTCAAGGGCTGGATTTAAAAAACGCTATCACAAAGGCTAAAGAGCTTTTAACTATCATCATTCAAAACCCCTTAAACATTGGGCATGGGCATGGGCCTTTGAATTTGTGGAGCATCAAAAAGCATGTTTGATGCGAATTGTTTGAAACTCATGTTTGTGGCTGGTTCGCAAGATTTCTACCATATAAAAGGCGATAGGACAAACGCGCTTTTAGAGACTTTAGAATTAGCTTTAGAATCTCAAATCACAGCGTTTCAATTCCGCCAAAAAGGCGATTTAGCCTTACAAGATCCTGTTGAAATCAAACAATTAGCCCTAGAGTGTCAAAAATTATGCAAAAAATACGGCGTGCCTTTTATTATTAATGATGAGGTGCGACTCGCGCTAGAATTAAAGGCTGATGGCGTGCATGTGGGGCAAGAAGACATGGCTATAGAAGAGGTAATAACTTTATGCCAAAAGCGCCTTTTTATCGGTTTGAGCGTCAATACTTTAGAGCAAGCCCTAAAAGTGCGCCATTTAGACGGCGTAGCCTATTTAGGGGTAGGCCCTATTTTCCCCACACCATCTAAAAAAGACGCTAAAGAAGTTGTAGGCGTAGAGCTTTTAAAAAAAATACGAGACAGCGGGGTAGAAAAACCCCTTATAGCGATTGGGGGCATCACGACAGATAACGCTTCAAAATTGCACGAATATGGGGGTATCGCCGTCATTAGTGCGATCACACAAGCCAAAGATAAAGCCTTAGCGGTTGGAAAACTTTTAAACAATGCGTGAGGAATTCTAAAATTTTGCATGGATTAAAGTAAAAAAAGGGTATCGCTTTTTTATTGGATTTAAAAGCGCTTAAATCCATCATAAAGGCGTTTTAAAACGCTAAAAGTTTTATCCTATCGTATCCAATAAGCGCTCTTCAAAGGCAAAAAGCATAGGGGTTTTTTCGCACACAATTTCCACAAAAGAAAAGCCTAAAAGGGTGTTTTGAGCCTCTTTTAAAACCTCTTTGGTCCTTTGGAGGGTGGTTTTTAAAAAAAGTTGTTTCTCTTTTTCTTTTAGATAAATAACGCCGCCAATTTCGCCCAAGTTAGGATACAGAGCGTAAAAATCAACGCTTTGTTTTTTGGCTTTCATTTGCAAAAAGGCTTTTTTGCGTTCGTTTTCAATTACAAAGCTTAAAACCTGCGATTGCAAGCTTAAAAGCATGTTGGCTGTATTCAAAAACTCTTGCGGATTTTTAGCATGGACTAATTTTTCGCTCAAAAGTTCTTTGTATTCTTTTAAAGGGGTATTGTCTTTGGCGCTCAATATTTCTTTGATTTGTTTCATTTCAAGGGTGGGCAAATCGTTTAATGCGTCTAAGATTTTTGGGGCAGGCACTAAATTTTTAAGCACAATATCGCCCAGCTGATTTCTTTGCATAGTCGCAAAATAAGGCTGATTGATTTTCAATTCCTGTTCGCTTTTAGTGGGGATAATTTTATTGCCCACTTGCAAAAGAAAAAGATCTTTATCTTGTTTTTCTAGCACTTTTAAAAGAATGGGTAAAGTGGCGTTAAAATGGTGCGCGGCGTTTTTGGAATGAAGGGCGTTAAGCTGGTTTAGGGCGTTTAGAGCTTCTAGCATTAAAGGGCGTTGTCTTTGATGAAATCAAGGATTTTAAAGCTCGCTTCTAATTTGTTCATAGAAGGGATTTTTTGGGTTTTTTTATGGCTAAAAAGCCACAATTCATTCTCTAATGAGCCAAAAGGGCGCAAATCTTTAATGAGGTTTAAAGCGACCACAGAGCAATCCTTACCGTTATTTTGAGAAGGTTTTAAAAGATTTTGTGCATTTTGCATGGCGTTTTGTTGATCGTCTTCAGCTTTAAAGCCGATTTTAACGAATTGGTTAGGATTGACAGAAGCCAGTAAATCCTTATTTTGAACGCATTCAATGTTTAGGGTTTCGCCGATTTCGCTTTTTTTAAGCTTATGGTTAAAAGAAGTTTTAGGCACATAATCGCTAATGGCGGCTAAATTGAAAAGTAGGGGTTTTAAGGCATGTTTTTGCAAGTTTTTAGCGGCGTTATTTAAGGCGTTTTCATAAGAAGCGGTGTCGCTGACTAAAACGCTTGTGATTTCTTTAGGCAAAGGGGTAGGGAAGCTTGATGCAATCAAAGTTACTTTGGCTCCCTTAAAATATAACGCCAAAGCTAACGCGCTCGCTTGAATCCCGCTAGAAAGATTGCTAATAACTCGAACGCTGTCAATCTTTTCCACGCTCGCACCGCCCATGATTATGACTTCTCTGTTTTCAAAATAAGCGTCTTTTAAAAGCGTTTGAACGGCTTTAAAAAGGATTTCTAAAGGCTCAGCCATCGCCCCATCGCCTTTAGTGTCGCATGCTAAAAGGGCGTTTTGGGTGTCTAAAATAATGTGGTTGGAATCTTTCAAGCGTTTTAAATTACTTTGAGTGATAGGGGAATTGAGCATGTTAGTGTTCATGCTAGGGGCTAGGATTTTAGGGGAAGGGCAAGCTAAAAAAGTTGAGCTTACGATATTATCCGCTAAAGCGTGAGCGATTTTAGACAAGCTGTTAGCGCTTAAAGGGGCAAAGATGAGTAAATCAGAATTAGCAGCGCATGCGATGTGGTTGTGGTGCAATTTGTTTTGGTGGTTGTAATACCATTTTTCATTACAATCATGCAAGACTTTATGGTGGCTCAAAGCTTCAAAGCTTAAGGGTTTGATGAATTTTTTCGCTCCCTCACTCATCACCACTTGGATACTAGCCCCGCTTTTAAACAACAAGCGCGTTAATTCTAGGGATTTATACGCCGCAATAGAGCCACTCACGAGCAATAAAACGCGCTTGTTTTCTAACAATCTTAAGGGGTAAAACAAATCTTCTAAAAAATTCATAATAATTTTAACAAATCATCAGGCTCTAGCCATTGGTTATTATTGTGGCTGCTGTATTCAAAATCAGGGGCGACTTTTTGACCCTTTTCGTGGAGTCTGGTGAGCGTGTAATCTTTAGGCGTTTGGAAGCTTATGGTGGGCTGAATGATAAAAAAGTCTTCAAATTCTAGGGCCAAATGGCTTTCATCTTTAGGGATCATCACTTCATGGAGTTTTTCACCCGGGCGAATCCCTATGATTTTAGTAGGGATATTAGGAGCTAGGGCTTTAGCGAGATCAGTCATTTTCATGCTGGGGATTTTAGGCACAAAAATTTCCCCCCCATGCATTCTTTTCAAGCTTTTAAGCACAAAAGAAACCCCCTCATCTAAGGTGATCCAAAATCGTGTCATGCGAATATCGGTAATGGGGATTTCACTCGCTTTGTTTTGGACTAATTTTTTAAAAAACGGCACCACGCTCCCACGACTCCCCACCACATTACCATAACGCACCACGCTAAATTGCGTTTGAGAAGAGCCTTTAAAGTTATTCGCGCTCACAAAGAGCTTATCGCTGCACAATTTGGTTGCACCGTAGAGGTTAATGGGGTTAGCGGCTTTATCGGTGCTTAGGGCGATGACTTGGCTGATTTCATTTTTTAAGCATGCGTTAATCACATTGCTCGCCCCCATGATATTGGTTTTAATGCATTCTAGGGGGTTGTATTCAGCGATAGGCACATGCTTGAGCGCGGCCGCATGGATACAAATATCCACGCCCTCTAAAGCGTAATTCAAGCGCTCTAAATCCCTGACATCGCCGATAAAAAAACGCATCCTGGGATCGTTAAATTCCATGGCCATTTCGCTTTGCTTTAATTCATCTCGGCTATAAACGATGATTTTTTTAGCGTTGGTGGTGTCTAAGACCTTACGAACAAAGCGTTTGCCAAAACTCCCAGTGCCTCCGGTGATTAAAATCGTTTGGTTATCTAGCATGTTTTGATGATTTGGCATGTTTTACCAGCGATAGCCCAAAGAGGCACTAAAGATTCTCAATTGCCCAATACTTGGGGATTGATACAAACTGGAGCGGTTGCTCTTAAAAGTGAAACTTCCCGCTACGCCCAAATCAAAGCCCCTAAAATTGTATTTAGTCCCAAAAGCCACGGTATAGCCATTAGAGTCCGGGATACCTATCGCATCTTGAGGGCTTGGGGCTTGATCATAATCAATAGCGCCCATTAGACGCAAGCTTTTACCCATGTAAGTTACCCCTAATCTAAAGGTGTTGGTGTCCCTCCAGCCAGCCCCCATGTTCATCACGCTTTTAAAATTCGCTAAGCCTACCATTTTTTTAAGCGTTTCAGAGTCTAGTGAAGCCACCGTTCCGCTTAAGCCCTTGTAAGTGGCGTTCGCAAAATCAGGGGTTACTAAAAATTTATTCCCTTGACTCCAAAAAGTGCGCTCAAACACCCCCTCTATTCTTAAATGGTCTTTAAAAAATTGGTGGGCGTAGGCTAGGCTTAGGGTTTGGGGGAGTGAAACATTGATATTCAAGCTGCCTTTAGTCAAAACGCTCCCTAAAGAAGGGCCAAGCTCTGTGATAGCCACTAAACCGCCTTTCATGTTGAATGTAACTGAAGAATTATACACCACCGAAAACATGCCATGATCAAACACACGCAAACTCGAACCCACTCTATAGCCCCCCGATACGCCTTGCCCGTTAGATTTTTGCACGACTTGAGTCGTGCCATAAAGATTCGCACTCGCTTTGATTAAACCGCTATAACCCATGATTTTTTTCAAGCCGTTATAAAACTCTTGACAGCTCTGATCGCTCATATCCCCACCGGCTTTTTGGCAATTAAGCGCTGGCTGATAGCCAATATTGCCTAATAAAGTCATCATATTACTTGGCACTTGATCGGCAAAAACATTGTTGGGTAAATTTAAAATCTGTTCCGCGCTCAAAACCGAAGCGCCCTCTAAAGGCACATAAACGGTGTTATTAAAGCTCCCGGTCGCATAAAGCCCCCTTAAGCCCACGCCCACTGAAAAGCGTTTATTGATAGTGTAGCTCATGCTAGGGGCAAGCTCTACCATCATGATAAACACATCATGCAAAAATTCCCCCCCCTTACCATTCCATTTCATGCCTAGTCCGCTAGGAGCGGTGAAACTCCCCCCAAAAGTGAAGCCATTATGCGTGCGCGTTTTATAAAAGAATTTGGGTAAAACAAAATTAGTCGTGCCCGTCCAGCCATTCACGATTTGAGAATCAGGATTTGAAGCGAGGGTTACGACTTTTTGATTGGTTAGATTCATAAGCCCTTGAACACGATTGATTGCTTGTGATAAGCCATTGGTAGCGGCCGTATTGCCAAGCGCTTTAAGGATATTGCCTAATCCTATAGTGTTGATGATGCCTAAAATATTTTGTTGGCTTTTATCAATTTCTAAACTCGTAACTGAATACAAGCCTTGATTAGTCGTGGGGACTTTAAAGCTAAAGGCCGGGATATTAATCACGGTGGTGGTTATTTCAAATTCGCTTCTGTTTTCGCCCCAATCGTTAGTAAAGCCCATATTCGCCGGGTTATAAAAGGAAGCGTCAGCCCCCCTAGCCCCAGCGACATACGCCGAGCCTAAAGCCGTGCCATTTAGGCTTTGCTCTTGGATTTTAAAGCCATTGGCATAAGAAAGCAAAGGCAGGCTCAGAGCGATTAAATGGCGTTTTTTGAGCTTTTTAAAATAACAGAATGGGGAAAAGTTTTTCATTGGAGCTCGCTATCAGCGTTTTCATTATCTTCTAAATCTTGTAAAGAAGGCTCATAGGGTTCAATCCTAATAGCAATTTTTTGCGTCAAATTTTGGAAAGAAATCAGGCCATTTTTTCTTTCATAAAGGATAATTTCCCCGCTTTTTTGAAACCTTTGGATCACATATTCAGGGGTTAGGTGGCGTTTCCCTAAACCTTTAAAAATATCCCTCCCTAAAACAATGTCATCAAACAAATCCCCATAGCTCACCTTACCAAACAAATCCCTTGCAGCAATCCATTTAGCCGAACATTTTTGGCTAAAACAAATGTTTCGTTTAGTCATGTAAATATCGCCCACTCTTTGGCTGAGCTTGTAAAGGGTTACTTCAATATTATGGTCTTTATCGGTTTTAATCGTGCCGTAATCATAAAAGCGAAAAACCGGCGTGTTAATATAAATGAGCCTGAATTGGCGCAAGGCATTCAAAGTCTCTTCTCTTTTTTTATTGGCTTCTTCTTGTCTGATTTGCTCCCTAGTTTTGGGGGTTTGCTTAGAAAAAGGGTGCTTGGAGCAAGAGACAAGAAAAAGCGTCATGAAAAATAATAAAAAAGCGTTTTTAAAATACCGCATGATTATAGAGTAAGAGGGTTTATCCTCTCGCTCCGCTCAAAATACGATACCAAATCCTGCCGTCTAATTTAAGCTCCATGCTCACTTGACACAAGCCGTCTTTATAGATGGTCTCAGTGATTTCAGCGTTACGAATGAGAGCGTTGACTCTCGTTTTAATCACGGAATTTTGTAAAACCATGTCTTTGACGGTGTCTTGAGCGTTCACCCTAATACCATACATTTTTTCACCCAATTGGCGGTAGCCATCAACGATAGCGGCTCGCTTGGCTAGAGCTAGGGCTTGAGAGGGCGAAATGGTGGATTCTGGAGCCACGCCCATGCCCACTGCGTTCAATTCAATAACATTATTAGGCGTGAGAATAGGGGTGTTAGGGATAGCGTTAGTGGGATTAGAGCTAATGATGGGCTGATCGTTATTCTCAAGGCGAGGGCTTGGGAGAGGCTGAATGCTCTTTCTAGGGGTGAAATTGGTTGGGGGATAAATGGGGGCTTGCAAGCCGTTAGCTGAAGGGGGGATTAGTTGAGCGTTAGTGTTACGCTTTTTAAAGAGACTGCAACCGCTTATCAAAAGAGCGGCAACAAGCAATGAATTAATACCAAAAAAGGCAGTGTGCAAACGCATGGGCATTTTCCTTAAAATGAGTTCATCAAGTCTATTATATCATTTTTGAATGGATTTGTCATGCGGATATTCTTATTAAGCTTATAAGGCTAGTGAGCTTTAAGTTTAAAGTCTAGGGGGTTATGATTTATTTTTTGGCTTTCCTAAATTTTTAATAGGGATCACTCAATTTTTTAAAAAAGGGGATTTTCATGGCTTGATTGTATCGTTTTAAGATTTTATTTGATGATAAAACTCATTTTTTAATTTTGATTTTTAAACCCATTTTCTTAATAGATAGGAGGCATTTTGAAAAATTCTCCCCTACAACCCACAACTAAAAACCCTTTAAAGAGCGCTTTTTTAAGAGGTTATCGCTTGTTTTTTGAAAGATCTTTTTAATTGTAAAAAATGCTTTGAATATTTTTTAAATAAGATGAGAAATAAAATATTTTTTTGAGTGCTTTTTAAGGATAAGGTTAAATTTTTAATTTCTTTTAATTACCTTTTTCATCAACAACACAAACAACGACTATTTTAAATCCTTATGGTAGTAAAAATAGTGCGAATGGTGTCCTTGGCGGGATTCGAACCCACGACCTTACGATTAGGAATCATACGCTCTATCCAGCTGAGCTACAAGGACATTTTATAAGAAAGCAAGAAACTCTATTGATAAGCCCCTTGCTGAGTGGATCAAATTTACTTGCCTTCTCCAACTTTTTGTTTAAGGATTTTACCGGGTTTGAATTTAGGTACTCGTTTGTCTTCGGTTTTATAAGTTTTATCGCTTCCTGGAACTTTACCCTCTTTGCCTTTTTGCTCTGCGGTTTCAAATTTGCCAAAACCAATCAACTCCACGCTCTCACCCTTGCTTAAAGCTGTTTCTACCGCTAGAGTAAAGGCGCTGATCGCTTCTTCAGCTTCTCTTTTGCTGTTGTATTTACCCGCTTCTTTAACCAAATCAATAAATTCCGCTTTGTTCATGTGGATAACCCCTTTTCTAATAGATGCTAAAACCAAGCGATTTAGTGCTTAGCCTGACTGATTGAGCGGTAATTATAATCAAATCCTAAAGATAAATCAAGCAAAAACGCTTTTTTAAGGGGGTTTAACGCATAAAAAATTTAATTTTGTTGGGTTCTCTTTTTATCTTTAGCGTTAAGGATTAAAGGCGTGCCTAAAAAATTAAATTCTTTCCTTAAGGTGTTGATCAAATAGCGTTTGTAACTGAAATGCAAGGCTTTAGGGCGATTCATTACAAGAGAGATTTGAGGGGGTTTGGTGGCAAATTGCGTGGCGTAATACACTTTCACTAATTTCCCGCCATCGCTTGGCAAGGGGTGTTTTTGGGTGGCTTGATTGATCACGCTATTGAGCAAGCTCGTGGGAATGCGTTTGGAAAAACACTCATAGACTTCTATGATTTTATGCTTGATTTCATCTATATGGCGCGCTTTTAAGCAGCTGGTTGTGATCACGGGGGCGTATTCTAAAAAACGGAATTTCCTTTTTAAGGTTGCCATGATTTCTTCATAAGGGGCGTAGCGGATGTCCCATTTGTTTAAAATGAGAATGATGCCTAAAGAGTGTTTATCCGCTAAAGAGCTAATTTTTTCGTCTAATTCCACAAAAGGAGCGCTCACGTCTAAAACTAAAAGCACGATGTGGGATTTTTCTAAGGCTTTTTGCGTGCGTTCTAGCGCGTATTTTTCAATGCCTAAGATTTTACCCCTATGCCTGATGCCAGCGGTATCCACGAAGCAGATTTTTTGATCGCCTATGAGAATAGTTTCATCTATGGGGTCAATGGTCGTTCCAGCCACGCTAGAGACAAGACTCCTTTCTTTTTTTGTGAGCGCGTTTAAGAGTGAGCTTTTGCCCACATTCACCCTCCCAATGATGCCTACTTGAATGATTTCTTCTTCCTTAGTTTCTTCTTCTGATGCGTTATTTTCTAAGCTTTCTAAAATATCCGCATCCAAATCCTGCTCTATGATTTGATTTAAATTCAGTGCGTTCAACACCGCATCAATCAATGCGCTAATACCTCTATTGTGCGAAACGGAGATGTTAAAACTCTTGGGAATGCCAAAAGAAGAAAACGCATAAGATCGCTCTTTTTCTTTGTCGTTATCAATTTTATTGATCACTAAAAAGCAGTTAGGGTTGATCTTAAAAACCTCTCTAAAAAGCTTAAGATCTTCATCGCTAGGGATAGACTTGCCATCCACAACGTATAAAATCAAATCGCTCATTTGAGCGGCTTTTAAATTGAGGGCTTTGATTTCTTTAGACAAAAGAGCGTCTTTAGCCATGCCCCCTGTATCTAGCAATTCCACTTCATGACCATTCAATGCGATTTTTCGTTTGTTGATGTCTCGTGTAGTGCCTGCAAAATCTGAAGTGATAGCGATCCTTTCTCTAGCTAAGCGGTTAAATAGTGAGCTTTTCCCCACATTAGGCTGGCCTAAAATCGCAATGGTTTTTAAAGTTTTATGGCTTGTATTCATCTTTTTTATCGCTTCAATTTAATCAAAATTAGATTACAATATTATAGTTATTTAAAGCTTAAATAAGGGTCTGGCATTGTTTTTAGTCAAAAAAATAAGCGTGGTAGTAGTGGTTTTAATATGCTTTTTAGCTTGCTCGCAAGAAAGGTTTATTAAGTTGCAAAAAAAAGCCCAAGAGCAAGAAAATGACGGCTCTAAACGCCCCAGCTATGTGGATTCGGATTATGAAGTCTTTAGCGAAACGATTTTTTTACAAAACATGGTGTATCAGCCTACAAATGAAAGAAACGCTTTTTTCCAACTGACTAAAGATGAAGATGATTCTTTTAACCCTGAAACTTCTGTGATTTTGTTGAATGAGCCAAGCGATAATAATGAAAAAAACCCGCCCCTATACCAAAACGATCCCAATAATAATGATGACAACGCTAATAATAGTCAAAAAAACCCGTTCCTTTACAAGCCTAAAAGAAAAACAAAAAACCCAAAACTCATTGAATATTCCCAACAAGATTTCTACCCCCTAAAAAATGGGGATATTGTGATGAGTAAAGAAGGGGATCAATGGTTGGTAGAAATCCAATCCAAAGCCTTGAAGCGTTTTTTAAAAGATCAAAACGATAAAGATCGCCAGATCCAAACTTTCACTTTTAATGACACTAAAACGCAAATCGCGCAATTTAAGGGCAAAATTTCTTCGTATGTTTATACCACCAATAACAGCGATTTGAGTTTAAGGCCTTTTTATGAATCCTTTTTGTTAGAAAAAAAGAGCGATAATGTTTATACGATAGAGAATAAGGCTTTAGATACCATAGAGATTTCAAAGTGTCAAATGGTGTTAAAAAAGCATTCAACCGATAAATTAGACAGCCAGCATAAAGCCATTAGCATTGATTTGGATTTTAAAAAAGAGCGCTTTAAGAGCGATACGGAACTCTTTTTAGAATGCCAAAGTTAGGGCGTTTATTACGACAATTTAGATTTTTTTGGGTAGCATGTTAGCGTTTCAAAGGCATGGATATTGTTAAAAAGTAAGGAATGTTTATGTGGATCACCCAAGAAATCACGCCGTATTTGCGTAAAGAATACACCATAGAAGCGAAATTATTAGATGTTAGAAGCGAGCATAATATCTTAGAGATTTTTAAATCTAAGGATTTTGGTGAAATTGCGATGCTCAACCGCCAGTTGTTATTCAAGAACTTTTTGCATATTGAAAGCGAATTGCTCGCTCATATGGGGGGTTGTACCAAGAAAGAGCTTAAAGAAGTTTTGATTGTGGATGGGTTTGATTTGGAATTAGCCCACCAGCTTTTTAAATACGACACGCGTATAGATTTTGTGCAAGCGGATGAAAAGATTTTAGATAGCTTCATTAGTTTTTTCCCCCATTTCCATGAAGTGAAAAATAATAAGAATTTCACGCACGCTAAACAACTCTTAGATTTAGACATTAAAAAATACGATTTGATCCTTTGCTTGCAAGAGCCAGATATTCATAAAGTGGATGGTTTAAAAAGAATGCTTAAAGAAGATGGGGTGTTTATTTCGGTGGCCAAACACCCGTTATTAGAGCATGTGAGCATGCAAAACGCCCTTAAAAACATGGGCGACTTTTTTGCTGTTGCCATGCCTTTTGTAGCGCCTTTAAGGATTTTGAGCAATAAGGGTTATATTTACGCTTCTTTTAAAAACCACCCCTTAAAAGATCTAATGACGCCAAAAGTAGAAGCGCTAAAAAGCGTGAGATACTATAACGAAGACATTCATAGGGCCGCATTCGCTTTGCCTAAAAATTTACAAGAAGTCTTTAAAGACAATATCAAATCTTAAAATGATCTTAAAAAACGCTATCGCTCTCACAGGGGGGATAGGCACCGGTAAAAGCACCACCCTTAAATTATTAGAATCGCAAGGTTATAAGATCCTAGATGCGGATAAGATCGCCCACCAATTATTGCAAGAGCATCGGCTAGAAATCGCCCAACATTTTGGATCAGATATTTTAGAAAAAGATATTTTAAACAGAAAAAAACTTGGCGCGATCGTGTTTAAAGACCCTAATGAATTAAAATGGCTAGAGGATTTTTTGCACCCCTTAATCCGTGAACGCATGCTTAAAAAAGCCTGTGAATTAGAGAAAAATCATCAAGCGTATTTTTTAGACATCCCTTTGTTTTTTGAAGTGGGGGGTAAAAAACGCTATCCTGTGAGTAAAGTGGTTTTAGTCTATGCGCCTAGGGCCTTACAAATTGAGCGCCTTTTAGAGCGAGACAAACTCAAAGAAGCTGAAATCTTGCAGCGCTTAGCTTGTCAAATGGATATAGAGCAAAAACGCGCCATGAGCGATTACATTATAGACAACAGCTCCAGTTTAAAAGATTTAAATAAGCGAGTTGAACGCTTTTTAAAAACGCTCTTATAAGCTCGTTTTGTCTCTAAGCATGTTAAACTACCATTAAATTTTTTGTAAGGCTAAAAACATGATCACTTTAAAACAAGCCCTTTCTTTATCCCAAGATGAATTAGAAACCCTTAAAAACGAAATTGACGCTAAGGTTAGAGCTTCAGATTTGAACGCTTATATTAAAGCCCCTAGCCTTAATGGCGCTAGCGCTAAAGGGGTGCCAATCCTTATTAAAGACAATATCAGCGTTAAAGGGTGGGAAATCACTTGCTCCAGTAAGATTTTAAAAGGCTATATCGCTCCTTATCATGCGAGCGTGATGGAAAACTTGCACCAAAACAGCATGGCAGGGTTTGGGCTTTCTAACATGGACGAGTTTGCGATGGGAAGTACCACAGAGTCTAGTTGCTATGGGATCACTAAAAACCCACGAGACAAAAACAGAGTGCCTGGAGGGAGTAGCGGAGGAAGCGCGGCAGCCGTGGCGGGAGGCTTAGCGGTGGCGGCTTTAGGGAGCGATACGGGCGGGTCTATTAGGCAGCCGGCGAGCTATTGCGGGTGCGTGGGGTTAAAACCCACTTATGGGAGGGTGAGCCGTTATGGTTTGATAGCGTATTGCTCTAGTTTTGATCAAATCGGGCCTATCACGCAAAATGTAGAAGACGCTTCTATTTTATTTGACGCTATTAGCGGGTATGATAGCAAGGACTCCACGAGCATAAATCTCAAACCCACGCAAACCTTTAAAAACCTTAACAGAGACAAACGCTTTAAAATCGCTATCTTAAGGGATCACATTAAAGACGCGAGCAATGAAGTGCAACTCGCTTATGAAAACACTATTAAAGCCTTGAAAGAAATGGGGCATGAGATTGTGGAAAAAAAGATGTTGGATTCGCATTATCAAATCTCTATTTATTATATTATCAGCATGGCTGAAGCGAGTTCGAATCTGGCCAGATTTGATGGGGTTCGTTACGGGAGGAGGGCTCAAAATATTAAAGATTTGAAAGAATTGTATCTCAAAAGCCGCAGTGAAGGTTTTGGCGATGAGGTGAAACGGCGCATCATGTTAGGGAATTTTGTCTTAAGCAGTGGGTATTATGACGCTTATTATTTGAAAGCCCAGCAAATGCGTTTGATAATTAAAGAGCAATACAACAAGATTTTTGAAGAAGTGGATTTGATTTTCACCCCTGTAGCCCCTACGAGCGCTCATTTATTCAATTACCATGCAAGCCCTTTAGAAATGTATTTGAGCGATATTTACACGATTGGGGCGAATTTGAGCGGTTTGCCAGCCCTTTCTTTGCCGGTCGCTAAAGATCCTTTAGGCTTGCCCATAGGGATGCAATTCATTGCTAAGGCTTTTGATGAGCAAAGCCTTTTAGATGTTTCTTACGCTTTAGAGCAAGAATTAGATTTAAAATTAGATTAAGGATAGAAAATGAGAATTTTACAAAGGGCTTTGACTTTTGAAGACGTGTTGATGGTGCCTAGAAAGTCCAGCGTTTTACCTAAAGATGTGAGCTTAAAATCCCGCTTAACTAAAAACATTCGTTTGAATATCCCCTTTATTAGCGCGGCTATGGATACGGTTACAGAGCATAAAACCGCTATCGCTATGGCGCGCCTTGGGGGTATTGGCATCGTGCATAAAAACATGGATATTCAAACGCAACTCAAAGAAATCACCAAGGTGAAAAAAAGCGAGAGCGGGGTGATTAATGATCCTATTTTTATCCATGCGCACAGGACGCTAGCGGACGCTAAAGTCATAACGGATAATTACAAGATTTCAGGCGTGCCTGTGGTAGATGATAAGGGGTTGTTGATTGGGATTTTAACCAACAGAGACGTGCGCTTTGAAACCGATTTGAGTAAAAAAGTGGGCGATGTGATGACTAAAATGCCTTTAGTTACCGCTCATGTGGGCATTAGCTTGGATGAAGCGAGCGATTTGATGCACAAGCATAAGATTGAAAAATTGCCCATTGTGGATAAAGATAATGTTTTAAAAGGCTTGATCACGATCAAGGACATTCAAAAACGCATTGAATACCCTGAGGCTAATAAAGATGATTTTGGGAGGTTGAGAGTGGGGGCGGCTATTGGAGTGGGGCAGTTGGATAGGGCTGAAATGTTAGTTAAAGCGGGGGTAGATGCGTTAGTGTTGGACAGCGCGCATGGGCATTCAGCTAATATTTTACACACTTTAGAAGAGATTAAAAAAAGCTTGGTAGTGGATGTGATTGTGGGGAATGTGGTTACTAAAGAAGCCACAAGCGATTTGATTAGCGCGGGAGCGGACGCTGTTAAAGTGGGTATTGGGCCAGGAAGCATTTGCACCACTAGGATTGTGGCTGGGGTGGGAATGCCTCAAGTGAGCGCGATTGATAATTGCGTAGAAGTGGCGTCTAAATTTGATATTCCTGTGATTGCAGATGGAGGGATCCGCTATTCAGGCGATGTGGCTAAGGCTTTAGCTTTGGGGGCATCAAGCGTGATGATAGGCTCTTTACTCGCTGGCACAGAAGAATCTCCTGGGGATTTTATGATTTACCAAGGGAGGCAATATAAAAGCTATAGGGGCATGGGCAGCATTGGGGCTATGACTAAAGGGAGCTCTGATAGGTATTTTCAAGAGGGCGTGGCGAGTGAAAAGTTAGTCCCAGAAGGCATTGAAGGGCGTGTGCCTTATCGTGGTAAGGTTTCGGATATGATTTTCCAATTAGTAGGGGGCGTGCGCTCTTCTATGGGGTATCAGGGGGCGAAAAATATTTTGGAATTGTATCAAAACGCTGAATTTGTAGAAATCACTAGTGCAGGATTAAAAGAAAGCCATGTGCATGGCGTGGATATTACTAAAGAAGCCCCTAATTATTATGGGTGAATTTTAAAAGAAAACAAGACAAATCGTTAAAAAACTCGTTAAAAAGCTTGATTTAATGAGTTTTTAAAACTTAATTGCTACAATTAAGGAAATTTTCAATAAGGCTTAGAGAAACTTTTTCATGGAACACAGAGTATTTACTATTGCTAATTTTTTTAGCTCCAATCATGATTTTATCACCGGGTTTTTTGTCGTTTTGACAGCGGTTTTGATGTTTTTCATTTCGCTTGGCGCGTCGCGCAAAATGCAGATGGTACCTATGGGTTTGCAGAATGTGTATGAGAGCATTATTAGTGCGATTTTGATCGTGGCTAAGGATATTATAGGCGAAGAATTAGCCCGCAAATACTTCCCGCTAGCAGGCACGATCGCTTTGTATGTCTTTTTTTCCAACATGATAGGCATCATTCCAGGTTTTGAATCCCCTACGGCTAGCTGGAGTTTTACGCTGGTTTTAGCGCTGATTGTGTTTTTTTATTACCATTTTGAAGGCATTAGAGTGCAGGGCTTTTTCAAGTATTTCGCTCATTTTGCAGGCCCTGTGAAGTGGCTCGCTCCTTTCATGTTCCCTATTGAGATCATCTCGCATTTTTCTAGGATCGTGTCTTTATCGTTTCGTTTGTTTGGGAATATCAAGGGCGATGACATGTTTTTGCTCATCATGCTTTTATTGGTGCCTTGGGCGGTTCCTGTAGCGCCCTTTATGGTGTTGTTTTTTATGGGGATTTTACAAGCTTTTGTTTTTATGATCCTCACTTATGTGTATTTGGCAGGGGCTGTTTTAACCGATGAAGGGCATTAAGCAAAACATTCTTGTTTGGCTTTAATATTGTTTTTTAAAACTTTGTTTTATGGTAAAGCTTTTAAAAGGATAGGGGGGTGGTTTTGAAACCATGTTCTCCTTATCCTTTGATAACGCTTTTTACAATTACCGCTTGCTTGTGTAAGTTCTATTTTATTATCAATACCCAATTTTAATAGCTTTTATAATTTTTTAAGCAATCATTAGATAAAATCCACCATACTTCTGTTTTGGATGTGTTTGGGTTTTAGAAGTGTTACTTTTTTATAACTTTTTCATATTCTTATGGGTATGTTGTCATTTTTTTACCGGAGAATTTTATCTTGAAAAACATTTATGTAGGGAATTTGGTTTATAGCGCTACCAGTGAGCAAGTCAAGGAGCTTTTCAGTCAATTTGGTAAAGTTTTTAATGTCAAACTGATTTATGACAGAGAAACGAAGAAACCTAAAGGTTTTGGCTTTGTAGAAATGCAAGAAGAGGGCGTTAGCGAAGCGATTGCTAAATTGGATAATACGGATTTTATGGGCAGAACGATTAGGGTAACCGAAGCCAATCCTAAAAAATCTTAATCTTAAAGCGTTAGAAAATTAGAAAATAATTTTCTAATGCACTTCATTCTCTTAATGCGTCTTATTTAGATTGCTTATAGAAGCTAAAAGGGGTTAAAAACCCTTTTAAAATCCATTTGAAATTTTAATCCATTTTTAAAAAGGCGGTTAAGTTTTGTTCTAATCAAATAGGGGCAAATTAACGCTTTAAAACGCTTTTTAGTATTTTTATTATTCGCTATACAAACTGCCAATATTTCAAATATTTAAAATGGAGTTCTCTCATTAAGGCGATTTTAGGGCTATAGGGTTCTTCTTTTTGCGCTATCGTAGAGATTTGCTCATCATCAGCGATCACAAAAGGTTGTAACACCAGATTTTTCACGCCATGGATAAAAGTAGCGTCCATTATCGTATCCACAGGAACAACCCATTTTCGGCTGTGTTTCAAAAAAACTTTGGCAATCTTGGGCGTGATCACATAGCCTTGCGTCCCCACCCCTTCGCTATAAGCTTTAATGATCCCCACACGCTCTTGTATCTCGTGGTTTTTATGACTCAAAGGCTCACTTTTCACGCTGGCATCATACAACAAATGCATCAAACGCACATAGCCTAACTCATGGATGTGTTTTTCTAAAAAATCCAAGCCCTCTTTAAAATCTTCTTTCAAGGTTATATCGTCTTCTAAAATACAGATCGCTTCATTGAGTTCTATGCATTTTTCCCACAAGGAATAATGGCTCGCATAGCACCCAAGTTCCCCCAAGCTCATAAACTTCGCATGGTATTTTAAAGCGTAATAAAACTTAGAAACCTCACTGATGAGATTGGTTGCAATCCTCATGTCTTTGATGTTTTGCGTGATGAAATAAGGGTGTAAATGCTTTTTAACTAGGGGATGCAACCCGCCTTCAAAAGTCTTAGAATAAATCGCATCAAAAATTTGCGCTTGGTGGTGGGTGGCGTTGATGTTATTGAGTAAAGTCGTGGTGTCTCTAAAAACCAAACCAAATTTATCGCACACTTTTTGATTTAAAGAAATGATAAAAACATGCAAAGCTTAAACTCCCATAATTTTTAATAGAGTATATCGTTTTTAGGCTCTGTTTTACAATAAAACTCTTAAGAGAATAGGGGGTATTAAAATAGTTCTCCCCCCTACAACCCCCAACTAAATCCCCACAACCCCCTAAGGAGCGCTTTTTTGATCAAACAAGTTCTTTTATTATATTGATTGTAAAAAATGTTTTGAGCATTTTTAAATTTTGTGATCAATATTTAATTAAAATAAAGCAAGAGAACGAAATCGCATTGCAATTAAACAAAAACCTAAAATACCTTAGAAGTTTTGAAAATCCAATGAATGTTTGAAGCGAGAACCCATAACCCTAAAATCTAGGGCTATAAGCTTGATTTAATGGTGTTCTAAATAAGAAATCACGCTTAAGGCTGCCGT
The DNA here is from genome assembly GCF_014496485.1 of Helicobacter pylori. Taxonomy (GTDB): domain Bacteria; phylum Campylobacterota; class Campylobacteria; order Campylobacterales; family Helicobacteraceae; genus Helicobacter; species Helicobacter pylori_DD. Next base: position 64,099 of record NZ_JACTAX010000003.1, read on the forward strand.
AGCGCCATCGCTTGCAGCACAAACCACTTGTTTAGGGGCAAAAATGCGAATATCCCCTGCTGCAAACAAGCCTTGAACATCCGTTTTCATGGAAAAATCCACGACAATAGAGCCGTATTCATCGCATTTGCATAGCATGGAGTTATCTTCTTGTTTTAACACGGCGTTATTCACGTCATAACCCACAAAAATAAAAAACCCCGGCACGATTAATTCTCTTGTTTCATTAGTGGCTGTGTTTTTAATGCTTAAAGAAGACACGCCAGAAGCATCGCCCTTGATTTCTTCCACCACATAAGGGGTTAAAAACTCAATCTTATCGTTGTTTTTGGCATGCTCTAAAGTGATAGGCGCACACCTAAAACCATCTCTTCTGTGGATGAGATAGACTTTTTTGCAGATGTTGGCTAGATAAATCGCCTCTTCTACGGCGGTATCGCCTCCACCAAGCACCGCTACTTCTTTATTTTTGTAAAAGAAGCCATCGCATGTCGCGCAAGTGCTCACGCCTTTACCCCAATATTCTGACTCGCCCTTGATGCCTGTGCGTTTAGGGCTACCACCAGTAGCGATAATCACGCTCTTAGCTTCAAAAGTCTTGCCATCTTCTGCCAAAATAACAAAATGAGAGTCTTTTTTAGAAACCCTTTGAACAGCGGTCATCTCATGCTTTAAGCCAAAGCGGAAACACTGCTCTTGCCATGGTTGCATGAAATCCAACCCGCTCACCACTTCCTTAACGCCCGGATAGTTTTCAATCTCACTACTGCCAGTGATTTGCCCCCCAGGCATTCCTTTTTCAAATAAAACGGCGTTTTTGACACCGCCTCTAGTGGCGTAAAGCCCCGCACTCAAACCTGCAGGACCACCTCCAATAATCGCGCAATCTATCATGGCTACTAGCCTAAAAGTTTGTTCAATTGCTCTTTTAAAGCAACTTTAGTTTGTACGCCCACCAACTGATGGACAACTTCGCCATCTTTTGTGAATAGAAGCGTAGGAATGCTTCTAATCCCAAATTTCGCGCTCAATTCTTCTTGCTCATCGGTATTGACCTTACAAACCTTAGCCTTACCTTCATATTCGCTAGCTAATTCATCAATCACAGGGGATAGCATCTTACAAGGACCACACCATGGTGCCCAAAAATCCACTAACGCAACCCCTTTTTTAATGGTGCTTTCAAAATTTTCTTCAGTTAATTCAATATAGTGACTCATTGGTTACTCCTAAATATATGATTTTGATTAACGAGAATTATATTAGCTTAAGAATGTTAATGAAAACGCATGGGTTTTGGATAAAAATCTAAAAAGTGATATTTTCTAAAAGCTCAAATTTACCATTTTTCACAATAAGGGCGTCAATGCAAAAATCGCTATTGGGATCTTTTTGAGACAAATAACAGCGGATCGTTTTAATCATCTTTTTTAATTTGCTCGGCGTGATCGCATAAATGGGATCAAAATTTTCCCCGCTTTTGACTTCAATGAAATGCAAAACCCCTTCTTTAAAAGCGATGATATCAATTTCACCAAATTGTGAAAAAAAGTTCCTTTCTATCATTTCAAAGCCTAGCGTTTTTAAAAATTCGCAAGCCTCTTCTTCAGCCTTCAAGCCCTTTTCTCTATGTTTGTTATTCAAAAAACGCATTCAATTTTCCAAACGAATCATCTTAGGGGTATCCAACACGCTTTTTAGATTTTCAAGCTCTTTAAGGGCGTTCAGCATAGATTTTTCGTTGGTGGTGTGCGTGGAAAATAAGATTTTAGCCTTGTTGGATTGCGGGATTTCTTTTTGCAAAACATTGTTGAGCGAAATATCATTTTGAGCTAAAATCGCGCTGATTTGAGAAAAAACCCCTTTTTCATCGCTCACTAATAAGCGCGCATAATAAGCGCATTGGATTTCTTCTTTGGGTTTTAGGGGGAGTTTTTGAGGGGTTTCAAAGCCTAGCATTAGAGAGCTTTTTTTCCTTGCGATTTCTATAATATCGCTAATGACCGCGCTTGCGGTAGGCTCTCCCCCAGCCCCAGCCCCATAATACAAAGTCTCGCCCACCTTATCCCCTATAACGCTGATAGCGTTCATTACCCCATCCACTTTAGAGAGCATGCATTCGTTTTTGATCATGCTTGGATGCACCCTTAATTCAATGCAATCTGGGTGTTTTTTAGCGATGCCTAAAAGTTTGATGCTATAACCAAATTCTTTAGCAAACTCCATGTCGTCTGGCTCTATTTTTTCAATGCCTTCAATCAAGATTTCTTCTAATTTCGCATCAATGCCATACGCTAAAGACGCTAAAATCAATAATTTGTGCGCCGCATCAATGCCCTTAATGTCAAATTCAGGGTTTAATTCCGCATAGCCTAAATGTTGGGCGTCTTTCAAAGCGTCCTTAAAGCTCGCTTGATTTTTAAACATCTGGCTTAAAATGTAATTGCTCGTGCCGTTTAAAATCCCTTTAAAAGAAAGGATATGATTAGCGCTCAAGCCGTCTTTTAAAGCCTTGATAATAGGAATACCCCCACACACGCTCGCTTCAAAGCCTATGGGGGTGTTTTTAGCGATTTGCTCTAATTCATAGCGGTGATACGCTAACATGGCTTTATTGGCTGTAACGAAAGCTTTTTGCTTGGCTAAAGTTTTTTTAGCTAAAAGATAAGGCGCTTCCACCCCACCCATAAGCTCCACGACAATATCAATTTCTTCATCTTCTATCAAGCTTTCTAAATCATCACTGATTTCAAAAGGATAGCCTTTGTGCTTTTTCACGTCTCGCACCACCGCTTTTTTAATTTTAATTCCCACACCGGCTCTGTCTTTAATGATTTCTTGATTTTCTTGTAAGATTTTAGCGACCGCGCTCCCCACACACCCTAAACCCACAAGCCCTATATTCAATCTTTTTTTCATGCCTTTTCCTTTAATTTCGTTTTTTCAAAACGGCGTTTTTTTCCTGTTCGCTCGCTTTTTCTATCGCTTCAAAACTCCCAAAATAATCCAATAATTTTTTCACGCTGGCTTCTCCTATGCCCTTTTCTTTTAAAAGAGCGATTTGTTTCATGTTTTTAAGTTTAGTGGATCTGTGGAAGTTTATCGCATACCGGTGGCTTTCATCGCGCAATTTTTGCACCCACTGCAAGCGTTTGTCGCTAGGGAGTAATTTAAAAGTATCGCTAGGCGTATGGATAATGTCTTTAGCGCCCCCTTTAGAGCGATAAGCTTTAGAATCCCTTTTTTCTTTAGAAATAGCGATCACTTCTACAAAACTCCCACTGCTTTTTAAAATTTCTAAAGCGATGTTTAATTGCGCCCTCCCTCCATCGATCACCCACAAATTAGGCGGTGGCTCTTTAGCAAAGTCTAAAGCCCTTCTGGTGAGCAATTCGCTCATTTGAGCGTATTCATTAGAGCCTTTCAAATGGTAGCGCCGATAAGAATCTTTTTGAAATGCATTGTTTTCATACACGACCATTCCCCCCACGCATTGGCTGTTTGAATGGTGGCTTGTGTCAAAGATTTCCACCCTATAAGGCACGCACTCTAAATTGAAGAGCGATCGCGCTTCTTCTAAAATCCGATCTTCACTAGAGGTTTTTTCTTGGCTAAAAATCTCTTGAGCGTTTTTCATAGCGATTTCTATTAAAGCGAGCTTATCGCCTTTTTTAGGGATATTAAGAGCGATTTTTTTAGAATATTGATGAGAGATAAACTCTTGCAATTCTTTAAGCGTTTCATTAGAACAAGCACTCAATAAGATTTGTTCAGGCATCAAAGGCAAATGCGATTGGTAATGGTTGATAATGGCTTGTTTCATCGCTTCATCAGTGTCAAACCCATTGAGGGAGTGGATTTTTTCAAACGCTGAAGAAATGATTTTACCCCCACGCATAAACATTTTCACCAACACCGCCTTATTGCTTGCGCCATAAAAAGCAAAAATATCCAAATCGTAGAGTTTGGCCAAATCCATGCAAGTGAAAGGGGCGATTTTTTGGATTTTTGCAATCCTGTCCCTGTAAATTAGGGCTTCTTCAAAACGCAAGTTGTTAGAAAGGCGCTCCATTTTTAATTCAAGCTCTTTGATGAGTCTGTCTTTATTTTCAATCATTTCTAAACATTCTTTAGCGATTTTTGAATACTCTTCTTTGGTGATTTTATTCTCGCATGGGGCTTTACAACGCTCTATTTGATAAAACATGCATGCCTTTTTATCCTTGATGCAATTTTTCTTTTGAACTAATGGGAGCAATTCATACAAGCTGTCCAAAATATCCTTAGCCCCGCTCGTAAAAGGGCCAAAATATTTAACGCCAGGCTGTTTTAAAATTTTTCGTGTGATTAAAGGGATAGGGAAATCGGTGGAAAAATCCATATAAATATAAGGGTAAGTTTTATCGTCTCTTAAAAGAATGTTGTATTTGGGCTTGAGCTGCTTGATCAAAGAGTTTTCTAAAATCAAAGCGTCTTGCTCGTTTTCCACTAAAATGGTTTCTAAAAAAGCGATTTGTTTGACCATCATTTGAATGCGTAAGCTTGCGCGAGGATTGGGCGTGATTTCATTATTACGGATGGAAAAATAGCTTTTGATGCGCTTTTTTAAATTTTTCGCCTTACCGATATAGAGCAGTTGGCGGTTTTTATCAAAATATTGATACACCCCACTGCTATTAGAAAGGTTTTTCAAACTGGACAATAAATCAGCCATTCACTTCTCAAAAAGACTTCGTTGGTAGTGGATCAAAGCGCGCGCTTTTTCAAAACATTCATGCAAACGAGCGTCTTTAATGGGGTTATGGAACAACCCTAAAGCACTAGGGCGAAAAAAACGGGCTTGTTTTTTAATAGGGGCATAAAAATTGGCTTTTTCTAAGGAATCTTTAGGCACATAACCTAAAATTTCTAATGCGCTAAATTCATCAAACCCATAAGCATGCCCTTGCGTGTTTAAAAAATGGCTGATTTCTTTAGCGAATCGCTGGTTAAATTCCTTAGAAGCCCAAAGATCTTTAAACGCAAAAAGCAATTTAGAATCTTTTATGAAGATAAAAAGCAAATTTTCTTGTAAACTTAAAGGCATAAAAACCTTAAGCTTTTTGAGTTTCAAAAGAGTTTCAAGCTTTTTATAAGACTTTTTTTGAATGAGTAAGGAGAAAATATTTTGTTCCATAAACTGATCTTAACATGCTTTTTAACGCTTGTGGCAATAACGATTCAAGCTTGCGGCTATAAAGCCCCCCCATTCAATGAAAAACCCGCTAAAAAAACTTCAAACAGCTCTAATTCTTCTATGCAAACGCCCACCAACAGCACCACGCCAGAATTTTTAAACGAGCCTTAAAAATCACTGCTCTTGTTTAAGGGCTTTGATTTCTAGGGTTTTTGTGGCTAACTTTTGCGCCTCGCTTTCATCATGCGTTACCATAACGAAAGTGGCGTGAGAATTTTGGTGTATTTCTTTGATGAGATCCTGTAAATTCTTACGATTGGAACTATCTAAAGCGCTAAAAGGCTCGTCTAATAAAATGAGTTCTGGCCTGTGGATAATCCCCCTAATAATGCCCACCCTTTGGGCTTGCCCCCCACTCAATTCATTAGGGAATTTATCCATAAGGCTCTCATCTAACCCCATTTTTAACGCTAAGGCTTTGGCCTCTTTTTGAGCGGCTTGTTTGTTTATGCCTTGTAAATTAAGGCAAAAAGTCATGTTTTGTAAGGCGTTTAAATGAGAAAATAAGGAATTGCCTTGAGCGATATAGCCTATTTTTTGGCGTAAAAAAGCGTTGTTTGAAAGGGTCTCATTAAAGATTTTAACGCTCCCAAGATTAGGTTTTAAAAGCCCTAAAATCAAGCCTAAAAGCGTGCTTTTGCCGCTCCCGCTCTCCCCTAAAACGCATAAAAAATCCCCTTTTTCAATGCTTAAATTAAAATCCTTAAAAACAGTGCGATTGTGGTAGTTAAAAGACACATTCTCTATTGTAACGATTTCTTTCATGCTATAACCCCAAGCTTTCTAAAAAATCTTTAGCTACGATTTTAGGGCTTTTTTTCAACACTTCCACCTGATAGTTTAAATCTTGCATCATTTCATCGTTAATTTTTGAATCCAATTTTTCTAAGATTTCTAGTGCTTCAGGATACTTTTTGATAATTTCTTTTCTTATAACAATACCGGCCTGATAATTAGGGAAAAACCCTTTATCATCCTTAAGCACCTTTAAATCCAGCTCTTTGATTTGAGCGTCTGTGGTGAAGACATCTAAAGCGTTGATTTTATGGGATTCAAAACTTTTATAACGCAAATTAATATCCATTTCATGCAAACTTCTAAAATGAAAGCGATAAGCTTTCACTAAGCCCTTAAAAGCGTCCTCTCTTTCAAAAAAGTCAAACTCCGCTCCAAAATCAAAATTTGGGCTATGAAGGGCTAAATCGCTGAAAGTTTCAATCGCGTATTTTTGAGCGTCTTCTTTAGAAATCGCTAAGGAATAGGTGTTATTAAAGCCCAAAAGCCCCACCCATAAAAGATTAAATTCCTTTTCATAACGCTTTTTAATCGTTTCAAAATCCACTTTTTGCGTCAAAGGGTTTTTGAGCGTGTTCACCCAAGCGGTGCCGGTATATTCCACATACAAATCAAAATCGCCTCTAATTAATGCCGGATGGATATTCATCGTCCCCCCACCAATGCCAAACGCCCGCTTGATAGGAATGTGGTGTTTTTCTAACAAAAGGCTTAAAATCTCGCCCAAAATATACTGCTCGCTGCTAGGTTTTGTAGCCACGACTAAGGGCTTTTCTTCTATGGCGTTTCTAGGAATGAGCCATAAAGCGCTCGCTAGCAATAAAAAAAGGAACACCGCTAAATTAAGATAAACTCTTCTTTTTTGTTTTTGGGTGGCGTTTTGAGAAAATAGGCGTTGCAAAGCGTTTTCATGCTGAAAGACGCTCACAAATTTATCCGCTAAAACGCTAAAAAGAGCTATGATCAAACTGCCTGCTACTAAAAGCGTGGTGTTTTGCGTGTTTAGCCCTCTAAAAATCGCCTGCCCTAAGCCCCCAGCCCCAATGAGCGCTCCAATCCCAGCCATCGCCACTAACATCACCACCGCAATCCTTAAACCCACTAAAATTTGGGGGATAGCGAGCAAGAAGTACACCCTAAAAAACAACTCTTTGGGGTTACACCCTAGCCCAATAGCGGCTTTAATGACCTCTTCTCGCACCTCTTTTAAAGCGTTATAAGTGCTATGGACAATGGGCAATAAGCCGTATAAGACCAACACTAAAAGCGCGTTTTTTAACCCCACCCCAATCACAGGAATGAATAAGGCGAATAACGCTAGCGATGGGATGGTGTAAAGGAAATTCACCACAGGGAGCAAGAACGCCCTAGCCTTTGAATTATAAAACACAAAAACCCCAATCAAAACCCCAAACACCAGCACGAGAAGACTAGAAAGCGCAACGATGATAAAATGCTGTGCGATCAAGTCTATAAAATAAATGAAGCGATCATGAAATTCTTTTACCAAATATTTTACCACGCTTATTTTTAACATTATGGCAACTAAATGCTGCGTCATTACATCTACAAAATGGAGCAACCATTCATACAATTCTTTGATCAATTGTTTAAAAACGCCCATGCTTGGCATTATAACCAAACTTATTTGAATAAAGGGGTTTTAAAATGCTGAAGGCATTCTTTAATGTTGGTTGCAGGTTAAAACTGAAAGGTGCGTTTGCCTAAATTGGTGCTCACTTCTATCCATAGCGGCTGGTTTTCGCATAAAATTTCATAGGCTACGCTTTGATTCCTCACTAAAGAAACGCTTTTAGGCGTGGGGTAGAGCGAGCAAGAACGCCCTTGATTGATGTCAATCTTTAAAATAACCACGCTCTCCACTACAGCGCTCACCTTTAAATAATACGACTCCCTAGCCCCTTGCCATTCTAAATAGGGCGTTTCTTGGGGGACAATCTCTAACGCTACTAAAGGGCTTTGAGCCAGTTTCAAGCGCGTTTTTTGCTCCTGCTCTTTTAGTTCTTGTTCTCTGTTGATCCCCTTATCAATCAAATCAAAAAGGTTTGAAGAAGCGTCCTTTTCTCTAGCAATAAGGCTCGCTAACAACAAAAAGATTAACAAAAAAATTGGTTTCATGCGATTCATTCTTGCTGTTTGTGGGGATTGAATTCTTCATCTAAAATAGAATGGATCTTACTCAAATCGTTCGCATCGGTTGAAAAAAAGATTTCCACACGATTGTTTTTCATTCTGTTTTCTAGGGAGTCATTAGGCGCGATAGGGTTTGTAGATCCGTAAGAAGAAAAAGACAATTGGTTAGGATTTACGCCGTATTGTATAAGGACTTTCATCACCCTATAAGCGCGATTGGCGGCTAATTCATAATGGCTTTTAAAACGGGTTTTAGTTAAAGGCGTATTATCCGTAAAACCTCTCACATTGATATGCACCCTTTTAGGGAGTTTTTGAATGATTTTAGCGATCCGTTCAAGATAAAGCATCATGTCTTGATTGATAGTATCTGAAGTGGCGTTTTCAAATAATAAACTAGAGGGGAGCTTTAAAACAGAGCCTTGATCAATTTGCTCTAAAACACTGCCCTCGCCTTTGCGAGCGATAGTGGCTTTTGTTTCGGTATTTTGCGAAGCCGGTTTGGAGCTTTCGCTCGCCATTTGCTCTTCTTCTTTCCCTGAATCAGGGGGGATCACTACAACCGGCTGCATCGCCTCTGGCTTGGGAGCGTAATTAAAAATCTTAATGAATTCGGTTTTTAAGGCTTCCACTTTGGATTTATTGACCGCTGAAATGGCATAAAGAGCGATAAAAAGCGCGAGCAACAACGATAAAAAGTCCGCATAAGGAACCGCCCATTTTTCACCGGCGGGGCATTCGGTGGGTTTGTTTTTCTTAGCCATGTTTAGCCCTCAAATTGAGATTTTTTAGGCTCACCGGGAGCGATGTAGTTTAAGAGTTTGTTTTCTAAATCCCTTGGATTTTCCCCATTAGCGATGCCTAAAATCCCCTCTAAAAGAACGGTTTTTTCTTTGATAATGTCTTTAGACTTAGCCTTGAGCTTATGCCCAAAAGGGCCAAAAATCGCATAAGCGCACATAATCCCTGTAACAGTGGCCGTAAAAGCCCCAGCGATCCCTGCTGCCATTTCAGCCGGGTTATCCAGTTTTTGCAAGGCTAGCATAAGCCCCATAACCGCCCCCACTAACCCCATAGTAGGAGCGGTCTCACCGGCAGTCTCCCAATAATGAGCGGCGCCGTGGTAATACTCTTCCATTTCTTCAATGCTGATTTCTAAGCTTTCCTTAACGGATTTTAAATCCTTGCCATCTATGATCATAGACAAACCATTACGGGTGAAATCGTCTTCAATTTGCGCCACTCGCCCCTCCAAACTCAACACCCCATCTTTTCTAGCCAGAGTGGCTAATTCCACTAAATTTTTAATGGTTTCGTTTAAATTGATTTTAGGGTTTAAAAAAACAATTTTTATCTCTTTGTAAGCGGCTTTCACGTAACGAGCATGCGTGCCTGTCATGGCGGCAAAAAGCGAAGTAGGCACAATGATAATAACTGAACTCAAATGGATAATGTGCAACGGGTTGCCATCTTCTAAAATATCGCCTAGCGAAATAGAAGCGACCGCCAATACCAAGCCTAGTATGGTTGATAAATCCAAAACTTACCCCTTAATCTAAATTTCATAATCCTGTAAATGCGTGATTTTATGCGTGCCACAAACCCTACAATCAGGGTTTTTGGGTGCTTGAATTTTTTTAAAATCCATCGTTTTAATATCGGCTATAAGTAAAGTATTTATAAGTAAAGTTTCAAACCCTAAAAAATATTTAAGGCATTCGCTCGCTTGGATACACCCTAAAACCCCAGGTAAGACCCCAAAAAGTCCTGAAATAGGATTTAATCCCTTTTTAGGGGGCTTATCAAAAACACATGCTAAGCATGCGCTATGGGGTAAAACGCTCATGCTTTGCCCCCTGTATTTTAAAACCCCGGCATGCGAATAGGGTTTTTGGGCTAACACGCAAGCGTCATTGATCAAAAATTTAGCGTTGAAATTGTCTGTAGCGTCTATGATAAAATCGTAAGGCTCTACGAGAGAAAGAGCGTTATGAGCCTTAAAGCGTTCTTCAAAAGCCTCTATTTCAATGCTAGCATTGAGTTGTTTTAAGCGCGCTTTCGCGCTAGAGACTTTAGGTTGGTTTAAAAAATCCTGTGAATGGATGATTTGGCGTTGCAAATTACTCATATCTACTGAATCAAAATCCACAATACCTATTTTTCCTATCCCAGCGGCACACAAATACATCAAAACCGCCGATCCAAGCCCCCCGGCTCCAATGACTAAAACGCTAGATTTTAAAAGCTTCAATTGGCCTTCTTCGCCCACATCTTCTAGCATGATATGGCGCAAATAACGCTCTTTGTCTAGCCGGCTTAACAATTAAGCCATCCTTGAAACCCAAATTTTAGAATGCTCTCTTTCGGCAAAAAAACTTGTTTTATCCCCATGCCCTGGATAAATCTCTATGTCTTTAGAGAAATCTAAATTTTGAAACCTTAACAGGGACTCTTTCATGTCTTTTTCATTAGAATAAGGGAAATCATAACGGCCAATGCTGCGATAAAAGATAAAATCCCCGCTAAAAATTACCCCTTCAATTTCTATGATAGAGCAACCGGGCGTGTGTCCGGGAAAATGCCAGTATTTAATGGTGGTGTTTGCTATCTCTAAAGTGGTGCAACCCTTATTGCAAGGCACGCTAAAATTGGGGCTAAAAACCGGCATGCCTAAATGGAAAATATCATTTTCTAGCATGAACACATCGTCTTTGGGGGCGTAAATGGGGGTGTCTTTAAGGGTTTTTGACAATTGAGCGCTATCCCATACATGATCATAATGCCCATGCGTGATTAAAATCGCCTTAGGGTTTTTAGCGTTTTCTAACACCCATTCGCTGCTAGAAAATCCGGGATCGATAATAAAATCTATCCCACTAGAAAGCTTCACAATATAAGCGTTTTCTTCCACCGCCCCGCATTCTCGCCTTAAAATTTCCACACTACTAACTCCCTACTAAACTAGCTTAAAAAGTCATTATTATTGAATATCATAGCGCAAAAATAAGGCGATTTTGACTAGAATAGCGGTCTCTTATGGTTGGTTAAAATGAGTTTGAATAAAAGGGAAATCGTGCGATCGTTTGGGAATTACATGCAAGAGTGGCTTTATGGCGAAAAGGGGTATTACAGAAAGGCGCTAATCGGTCCAAAAGGGGATTTTTACACTTCGGTGTCTTTGAGTAAGTTTTTTGGGGGCGCTATTGCGTTTTATATCATTAGGCTTTTAGAAGAAGAAAAATTATTTTTGCCTTTAAAAATTATAGAAATTGGCTCTCATCATGGGCATTTTTTAAGCGATATAGCCAGTTTTTTAAACGCTTTGAGCGTGGGCGTAATGGAAAAATGCGAATTTGTCAGCTGTGAGCCTTTAAAGGAATTGCAAAATATCCAACGAACTATTTTCAAGCAAGCCACGCAATTGGATCTAATCAGTTGCACTTTAGAAGAGCTTGATTTTAAAGAAAAAAAAAGCGCGTTCGTTGTCTCTAACGAATTGTTTGACGCGTTCGCTTGCGAGATCATTAAAGACAATCAAATGCTTTTTATCACCCATGATCATCAGGGCGTTTGGGGCGGTATTGATGAACCCACTAAAGAACTTCTTAAAAATTTGAATTTAAAAGAAGGGTGCGCGCCGTTATTTTTAGAGGCTTTCATTAAAAATTTGTTAGAAAAATTGAACGAGGCTTCTTCTTGGGTGTTTTTGAGCTTTGATTATGGCGATGAAACAGAGAGAAAGGACTTGCATTTAAGGGCTTTTAAAAACCACCAAGCGCTGGATTTTAAGGATATTTTAAACCATCTGGCTTCTTTGTATCAGCAAAGCGATTTGACTTATGATGTCAATTTTTCTTTGGTGCGCTTTTTGTTTGAAAAACACCATGCGCGATTTTCATTCTTCAAATCGCAGGCTAACGCTTTGCTGGATATGGGGCTTATGGGATTGTTAGAAATGTTTTCAAAGAGCGTGAGTTATGAAAGGTATTTAAAAGAAGCGGCTAAAATCAAGCCCCTAATTAGCCCTGGGGGTTTGGGGGAGCGTTTTAAAGCGTTAGAATTCGTGAAAAAATAAAATATAAAAAAATGATCAAAAGTATTTTTACAATCTAATAACAAAATAATTATTAATAATAAAGAATTTGCGTTTTAAGGGGGGGATTGGTATCTTGGATCTTTAAAATATTAAATACTAAGTATTTACTACTAAACGCTACGCTTTTGGGACTCGGTTTGTTTGAAAAGTTGGAGAGGAACTAACCCGCTTTCTAAGTTTAAGTAAGGTAAGAGCGTCAGGACATTTTAATGAAAAAGTTGATTAAAATGCTAAGTTATAGTAAAGAAGGAAGGAATATGATACGCCCTTCGCTCTTACCTTCGCCGGCCATTATACCAAAAAAAAAAAAAGATGTTATTTGAGCTTTATTTTTAACATTCTATTTTTCTTTTTTACAAAATGAAACAATTTTTGAGTTTATTTAATATTGGTATTTAAAAGAAAGAATCGCTATAATTTGAAACCATTTAAGTCTATTGATGGGATAAAGGGGGTTTTTTGAAAATTTTTCTTTCTTGTAAGTCTTTGTTGATCCAAAAGAGTTTGGAATTTTATTTGAGCGATTGCCTTTCTCCTATGGGAGTTTGCGATTTTGTTTTAAGCGATGATGAAACGCTAGAGATTAATAAGCCCCTATGCTTTATAGAAGAACGCTTAAGAAAGCCTTTCACCAAACAGAGCGTGAAAGAAGATACAGAGAATTATTATCGTGCTTTAAAAGAGAGCGAAAAACCTTGCGAAGAAATGAAAATTTCTAAAGAGCAAAAGATTAAGCAATTATTAGAAGAATACACCCAAAAACTATGCCAAATCATCAGTCAGTAAAAAAATTTAAGATTATTGGAGGGGCTTGTAAGGGATTGGGCTTGAATCTGCCTAAAACTTCTAGCACGCGCCCCACCAAAGCGATCGTAAGAGAGTCGTTTTTTAACACCTTGCAAGCAGAAATTATAGGAGCGCATTTTATAGAAGTGTTTTCAGGCAGCGCTTCTATGGGTTTAGAAGCTTTGAGTAGGGGGGCTAAAAGCGCGGTGTTTTTTGAGCAAAATAAAAGCGCTTACGCCACGCTTTTAGAAAATATCGCCCTCTTTAAAAACCGCCTGAAAAAGGAAATGGAAATTCAAACCTTTTTAGATGACGCTTTCAAGCTTTTACCCACGCTGTGCTTAAAAGATGGCGTTTTAAATATTATTTATTTAGATCCTCCTTTTGAAACAAGCGGGTTTTTAGGGGTTTATGAAAAGTGTTTCCAAGCTTTAGAAAGGTTATTAAACCGCTCTCATTCAAAAAATCTTTTAGTGGTTTTTGAGCATGAAAGCCTGCATGAAATGCCTAAAAGTCTCGCAACTTTAGCTATAATCAAACAGAAAAAATTCGGGAAAACCACTTTAACTTATTTTCAATAGGAATAGGCATGGCAGAAGAACAAGAAAATACCGCACAACAACCCCAAAAAAAAAGCAAAGCCCTTTTATTTGTCATCATTGGAAGCGTGCTAGTGATGCTTTTGTTGGTGGGGGTGATTATCATGCTGCTTATGGGGAATAAGGAAGAATCCAAAGAAAACGCTTCTAAAAACACCCAAGAAGTTCAAGCTAATCCTATGGCGAACAAAAATCAAGAAGCCAAAGAAGGCTCTAATATCCAGCAATATTTAGTGCTTGGACCTTTGTATGCGATTGATGCGCCTTTTGCGGTGAATTTGGTCTCTCAAAATGGCAGACGCTACCTTAAGGCTTCCATTTCGTTAGAATTGAGTAATGAAAAGCTTTTAAATGAAGTCAAGGTTAAGGACACAGCGATTAAAGACACGATTATAGAGATTCTATCGTCTAAAAGCGTGGAAGAAGTGGTTACTAACAAAGGCAAAAACAAGCTTAAAGATGAAATTAAGAGCCATTTGAATTCGTTTTTGATTGATGGCTTTATTAAAAATGTCTTTTTCACTGATTTTATCATCCAATAGTTTTAAATGATTGGCATAGATATTGTCTCTATTGCTAGGATAGAAAAGTGCGTGAAACGCTTTAAAATGAGGTTTTTAGAGCGTTTTTTATCGCCAAGTGAGATTGTTTTGTGTAAGGACAAATCTAGCAGTATCGCCGGGTTTTTTGCGCTTAAAGAAGCTTGCTCTAAAGCCCTTCAAGTGGGCATTGGTAAGGAATTGAGCTTTTTAGATATGCGTATTTCTAAAAGCCCTAAAAACGCCCCCTTAATCACCCTTTCTAAAGAAAAAATGGATTATTTTAACATCCAAGGCTTGAGCGCGAGCATCAGCCATGACGCTGGTTTTGCGATAGCGGTTGTGATGATCTCTCCGTAAAATTTATCAATAACATGCCCTAAAACCCCCCTAACATTCTGTTTTAAAAAACGCTTAGCGGCTGTTTGCAAAAAAAAATAAAAAACACTAAAAACCTTTTTCAAATCGTTTTGATAACAAATTGTAAATCAATAGAATCAAACTTCAAAATTTAAGTTAATTATAATAATTATTTTTATAATATGCATCGGTTTGAATTAAATAAGAAAGGTTATCATAATGAATGGTTATTTGAGGGTAAAAACCCCGTATTTTTTAGCGTCGGTCGTTTTGACTTTTTGGACTTTTAATTCTTTTATGAGCGCGAAAGATAAGCACCATTTTTTAAAAAAAGTTACAACCACCGAGCAAAAATTCAGTTCCAGCGCGCCGCTTTCATGGCAAAGCGAAGAGGTTCGTAATTCCACAAGCTCTCGCACGGTGATTTCCAACAAAGAACTCAAAAAAACGGGTAATTTGAATATTGAAAACGCCTTGCAAAATGTGCCAGGGATTCAAATCAGAGACGCTACAGGCACAGGCGTGTTGCCTAAAATTTCAGTGCGCGGTTTTGGTGGGGGCGGTAACGGGCATAGCAATACGGGCATGATTTTAGTCAATGGTATCCCCATTTATGGCGCGCCGTATTCTAATATTGAACTGGCGATTTTCCCTGTAACTTTCCAGTCAGTGGATAGGATTGATGTGATTAAGGGCGGCACAAGCGTCCAATACGGGCCTAACACTTTTGGAGGCGTGGTGAATATTATCACTAAAGAAATCCCAAAAGAGTGGGAAAATCAAGCGGCTGAAAGGATCACTTTTTGGGGGCGCTCATCCACAGGGGGTTTTGTAGATCCCAAAGAAAAAGGCAAGCCTTTAGCCCAAACTTTAGGCAATCAGATGCTGTTTAACACTTATGGGCGAACGGCCGGGATGTTGGGTAAGTATATAGGTATTAGCGCCCAAGGCAATTGGATTAATGGGCAAGGTTTTAGGCAAAACAGCCCTACAAAGGTGCAAAACTACTTGTTGGATGCGATCTATAAGATTAATGCGACCAATACTTTTAAAGCTTATTACCAGTATTATCAATACAACTCTTACCATCCAGGCACTTTGAGCGCGCAAGATTATGCCTATAACCGCTTCATCAACGAGCGCCCTGACAATCAAGATGGAGGGCGAGCCAAGCGCTTTGGGATCGTGTATCAAAACTATTTTGGCGATCCGGATAGGAAAGTGGGGGGCGATTTTAAATTCACTTATTTCACGCATGACATGAGCAGGGATTTTGGGTTTTCCAACCAATACCAAAGCGTGTATATGAGCAGTCAAAACAAGATTTTACCCTTTAAAGGCAAGGGGGAAATCAGTGCGACTAACCCTAATTGCGGTCTGTATTCTTATAGCGATACGAATAGCCCTTGCTGGCAATTTTTTGATCAGATCCGCCGCTTCGTGGTGAATGCCTTTGAGCCAAAACTCAATCTCGTTGTCAATACCGGTAAAATCAAACAAACTTTTAACATGGGAATGCGGTTTTTAACCGAAGATTTATACCGCCGATCCACCACTAGGAAAAACCCTAGCGTGCCTAATAATGGGAGTGGGTTTGATGCAGGAACTTCACTCAATAATTTCAACAATTATACCGCTGTGTATGCCAGCGATGAAATCAATTTCAATAACGGCATGCTAACGATCACGCCGGGCTTGAGATACACTTTTTTAAATTACGAAAAAAAAGACGCTCCCCCTTTTAAAGCAGGCCAAACAGGAAAAACCATTAAAGATCGTTATAACCAATGGAATCCGGCGCTAAATGTCGGCTATAAACCCATTAAGGATTGGTTGTTTTATTTCAATTATCAAAGAAGCTACATCCCGCCCCAATTCAGCAATATAGGTAGTTTTACAGGCACAAGCACGGATTATTTTCAAATCTTTAATGTCATGGAAGGCGGCTCAAGATATTATTTCAACAATCAAGTAAGTTTTAACGCGAATTATTTTGTGATTTTTGCGAATAATTATTTTACCGGGCGCTACGGGGATAATAGAGAGCCGGTCAATGCGAGATCGCAAGGCGTGGAGTTGGAATTGTATTACACGCCTATTAGAGGGCTTAATTTCCATGCGGCTTACACTTTCATAGACGCTAATATCACCAGCCATACGATGGTAACTAACCCTGCTAATCCTAAAGGGCCTAAAAAAGATATTTTTGGCAAAAAACTCCCTTTTGTCAGCCCGCACCAATTCATTTTAGACGCGAGTTACACTTACGCCAAAACCACGATTGGGTTGAGCTCTTTCTTTTATAGCCGAACTTATACAGATGTGTTAAACACCGTGCCTTTCACAGAATACGCGCCCACGATTAAAAACGGGGCTATCACTACCAAAACAGCGGGCATGACGCCGTGGTATTGGGTGTGGAATTTGCAAATTTCTAGCACTTTGTGGGAACGCAAAAATCAAAGCGTTAATGCGAGCTTGCAAATCAATAACATTTTTAACATGAAATATTGGTTTAGCGGGATAGGCACTAGCCCTAACGGGAAAGAAGCCGCGCCTCCTAGGAGCATCACAGCGTATGTGAGTTATCATTTTTAAGGTTTAATCTTTAGGGCTGTAGTTGCTTGAGCAGTTGGGTATAAAAAACAACTCTTTGTTTTAAATGCTCTCTTAGAGTGCGGTAATTAGGGCAAAAGATTTGAACGCAACGCCAGAAATTTTTGGAATGGTTTTTGTGGATCGTGTGGGCGAGCTCATGGATGATGACATAATCAATCGCTTCTTTTGGGGCGCAAACCAATAAAAGAGCAAAACTCAAGCGGTTATGATAGGAGCAACTCCCCAAAACTTTAGCGTTATTTCTAATGCTGAAATGGGTGTATGAAGTTTGCATTTTTTGAGCGATCAAAGGGAGTTTTTGCTCCAAATAAGTTTTTAAGATTTTTTTAAGATCTGTTAGGGTGTAATCGTTGGCGTTTTTCACCTCATCAAACACAAGGATTTTGTTTTTATATTTTTCTAGGTTAGCGTGCAAGAGCGAGTGTTTTTCTTGCATGGCTGAAAGGGTTTTTTTTAGCCAAGATTCTTGTTCTTTTAAAAAAGTGCTCGCTCTAGCTTGAGAGCAAGAATTGGGCATTTTTAGAATCACTTCTAAAGAGGGCGTGATATTCAAGCTTAGGGTTTTGATTTTTTCACTTTTTTGAATGGTAATAGGAATATCATCTAACATGATGCGTATTTTACTAAAATTTGCGCTAGAATGTAAATCTGTTTAATATTGATTTTATTTGTATTAAGAATTAAGGCTAACATGCGTGTTTTTATTATTCATTTAAGCCCCAAAACCTGTCAAAATTTTTCTTTAAAAGAAACTCATATAACCCCCCTTTTAGAGAGCCTTAAACTTCAAGGGATCTCTTATGAAATTTTTGATGCGATCTATTCTAAAATCTCTCCCACTCAATTACACCCCTTGGTCTTAGAACATTTGCACCCTTCTTTTATGGTTGAAGATTTATTGGCTTTTTGTAAGAATGAAAAACACCCCCCTTGCGCGTTAAAAAATTTCTTTTACGCGCTCAAGCATTGCGGGAAGAGGATGGGGTTTGGGGAGCTTGGGTGCTATGCGAGCCATTATTCCTTGTGGCAAAAATGCATAGAACTCAATGAAGCGATCTGTATTTTAGAAGACGATATTATTATAAAAGATCGTTTTAAAGAGAGCCTGGAGTTTTGTGATAAACACATCAACGAATTAGGCTATATCCGCTTGATGCATTTAGAAGAAAATGTGGCTAAACAAAAGACTCCCGTTAAAGGGGTTTCTCAAATTTTAAATTTTAAAGATGGCATTGGCACTCAAGGGTATGTTTTAGCCCCCAAAGCCGCGCAAAAATTATTGAAATACAGCACGAAAGAATGGGTGATGCCTATAGATTGCGTGATGGATAGGCATTATTGGCATGGGGTTAAAAACTATGTGTTAGAAGAATTTGCGATCGCTTGCGATGAGATGAACGCTCAAAACTCCAACACAGAAAAACAAAGGCCTAAAAAATTACCTTTAAGTATTAGGATTGGCCGTTTTTTACACAAAAGCACAATTAAAATCTTGGATAAAGTTTTTAGGTATAGCCCAAAAATTAATCAGAATTGGCAAACATTAGAATAAGTCTTTTAGTATTTCTTGCATGATAGGGGAAGTTTCATTCAATTGATTTAAAGGCTTTAGCGGTTTGCTAAATGCGGTTTGCTAAATAAAGCAATAAAGTAATAATCGTTATTAAACATGCTATATTTCTTTTTTCTATAAAACTCAATATTATTGAATAAAACTAGGGAGTTAGAATGATCTTAAGAAGAGTTACTGAAGCTTTAGAAGCGTATAAAAATGGCGAAATGCTCATTGTCATGGATGATGAAGACAGAGAAAATGAGGGGGATTTGGTTTTGGCTGGGATTTTTTCTACCCCTGAGAAAATCAATTTCATGGCCACGCATGCTAGGGGGTTGATTTGCGTGTCTTTGACCAAAGATTTAGCGAAAAAATTTGAATTGCCCCCTATGGTTAGCGTGAATGATTCTAACCATGAGACCGCTTTCACGGTTTCTATTGACGCTAAAGAAGCCAAAACCGGGATTTCTGCTTTTGAAAGGCATTTGACGATTGAATTGTTGTGTAAAGACACCACCAAACCGAGCGATTTTGTGCGCCCGGGGCATATTTTCCCTTTGATTGCAAAAGATGGAGGCGTGCTAGCGCGCACGGGCCATACTGAAGCGAGCGTGGATTTGTGCAAATTAGCTGGATTAAAGCCGGTGAGCGTGATTTGTGAAATCATGAAAGAAGACGGCTCTATGGCGAGGAGAGGGGATAAATTTTTGAGCGACTTTGCCCTTAAGCACAACCTTAAAACCCTTTATGTCTCTGATTTGATTAGCTATCGTTTGGAAAATGAAAGTTTGCTGAAAATGTTTTGCCAAGAAGAAAGAGAATTTTTAAAACACCAAACGAAATGCTACACTTTTTTAGACCACCAGCAAAAAAACCATTACGCTTTTAAGTTTAAAAGTGCAAAAACCCATGATTTAGCCCCTTTAGTGCGTTTCCACCCTATCAAAGAGGATTTTGATTTTTTAACGACTGATGCGTTTGAAGTGTTTTTTAAAGCTTTAGAATATTTGAAGCGCGAAGGGGGCTATTTGATCTTTATGAACACCCATTCTGAACAAAACAATATCGTTAAAGATTTTGGGATCGGGGCGTTAGTGTTAAAAAATTTGGGGATAAAGGATTTTAGGCTTTTAAGCTCTTGTGAAGACAGGCAGTATAAGGCTTTGAGCGGGTTTGGGCTTAAGCTTGTAGAAACGATTAGCCTTTAAGAGGCTTGTTAAGTTTTATTGAATGTGTTGTAATGTTTTTAAGGTATAATAAACTCTTTCTAAGTCAAGCAATAAAGTTTGCAACCTAATGAGAGTAATAATAAAGTTTATGCTGATTTCATTAAAAACATTCCTAAAAATATTATTGAAAATATTCCTAAAAACCTTTCAAAAGATTTGGGTAGTTTGCGTGGTGGTTTGGGGGTTAGGCTGTAGTTTTTTAAACGCTAACAGCATTCAATTAGAAGAAACGCTCAGACGAAATCCTAAAAATCTTATTTGGCAACACTTTAAAAAGAAGTTTAAAAAGAGCAACACTATCCCTTATGCCCCTAATAGCCGTTGGAAATATTTAGGTACAAGTATAGGGATTTTGGGCGTGTCTTTGGTGATAGGGATTGTGGGGTTGTATCTCATGCCAGAGAGCGTAACGAATTGGGATAGAGAAAAGTTTGGGATCAAAAGTTGGTTTGAAAATGTCCGCATGGGGCCAAAACTAGACAATGATAGTTTTATTTTTAATGAAATTTTGCACCCTTATTTTGGGGCTATGTATTATATGCAACCGCGCATGGCTGGGTTTAGCTGGATGGCATCAGCGTTTTTTTCTTTTATCACTTCCACGCTTTTTTGGGAATATGGCTTGGAAGCGTTTGTGGAAGTGCCTAGCTGGCAGGATTTAGTGATCACGCCTTTATTAGGCTCCATTTTAGGGGAAGGGTTTTACCAGCTCACGCGCTATATCCAACGCAATGAAGGCAAGCTTTTTGGCTCTTTATTTTTAGGGCGTTTGGTTATCGCTCTTATGGATCCTATCGGTTTTATCATTAGGGATTTAGGGCTTGGGGAAGCTTTAGGGATTTATAATAAACATGAAATCCGTTCTGGTTTAAGCCCTAATGGCTTGAATTTGACTTACAAATTTTAAGAGCTTAAAATTTAAGAAAATTATAAAGAGTTTTGATAGAATACCTTTTTTTAAAAGACGCGTTTTAAAACTAATTTTAGGAGTATCCTTGAAACGATTAGAAGTCTCTAACCAAGCCAAATTACCCACTCAATTTGGGGAGTTTTGTATCCAGTGTTTTAGAGAAAAGGGTTCTAATGGCTCTAAAGATCATTTAGTCATTTTCACCCCTAATTTTCCTCAAAACCCCTTAGTGCGCCTGCATTCAGAATGCTTAACGGGTGATGCTCTAGGCTCTCAAAAATGCGATTGCGGAGGGGCGTTGCAAATGGCGTTAGAAAGGATTTCTAAAGAAGGGGGGCTAGTGATTTATTTGCGCCAAGAAGGGCGTGGGATAGGGCTATTTAATAAAGTCAATGCCTACGCCTTACAAGATAAGGGCTATGATACCATTCAAGCCAATGAAATGATAGGGTTTAAAGACGATGAAAGGGATTATAGTATTGCGGGTGAGATTTTAGAATATTACCATATTAAAAAAATGCGCTTGCTCACGAACAACCCTAAAAAAATCGCCGCTTTAGAAAAATACGCTGAAGTTACAAGAGAGAGCTTGATCGTGTGCGCTAACGAACACAATCAAGGGTATTTGGAAGTCAAAAAGCTCAAAATGGGGCATTTATTGTGAAAACTAAAAGCGCTTTTCAAAGAGGTTTTAAAAATATTTAAAATCATGCTTTAAAAGATTGAATATAAGGGTAAATGATGGTAGAAGTGCGATTTTTTGGACCCATAAAAGAAGAAAATTTTTTCATCAAAGCGAATGATTTAAAGGAATTAAGAGCGATTTTACAAGAAAAAGAGGGCTTAAAAGAGTGGTTGGGCGTTTGCGCGATAGCCCTTAATGATCACTTAATAGACAATTTAGATGCGCCTTTAAAAGATGGCGATGTGATCAGTTTGTTACCACCGGTTTGTGGGGGCTAGGTGTTAAAAATCATTCAAGGGGCATTAGATACTGAGAAGCTTTTAAAAGCCTATCAAGAGGAAGCTTGTGCGAAAAACTTTGGAGCGTTTTGTGTGTTTGTGGGGATTGTGAGGGAAGAGGATAACATTCAAGGCTTGAGTTTTGATATTTATGAGGCGCTATTAAAGACTTGGTTTGAAAAATGGCGCCATAAAGCCAAAGGTTTGGGCGTGGTGTTAAAAATGGCGCACAGCGTGGGCGATGTTTTGATAGGGCAAAGCTCATTTTTATGCGTTTTAATGGGAAAGAATAGAAAAAATGCCTTAGAACTATACCAAGATTTTATTGAAGATTTCAAGCGTAACGCCCCTATTTGGAAATACGATTTGATTGATAATGAACGCATCTATGCCAAAGAAAGAAGCCACCTTTTAAAAGGGAGTGGGCTTTTAGCTTAAAAAGGAGTTAAAGTGCAAACGATTCATATAGGCGTTTTGAGCGCGAGCGATAGGGCGTCAAAAGGTATTTATGAAGATTTAAGCGGGAAGGCGATACAAGAAGTGTTGAGCGAATATCTGCTCAATCCTTTAGAATTTCATTATGAAATTGTCGCTGATGAAAGGGACTTGATTGAAAAATCGCTCATTAAAATGTGCGATGAATACCAATGCGATCTAGTCGTTACTACAGGAGGCACAGGCCCTGCTTTAAGAGACATAACCCCAGAAGCCACAGAAAAAGTGTGCCAAAAAATGCTTCCTGGGTTTGGAGAGCTTATGCGAATGACTAGCTTAAAATACGTGCCTACAGCGATTCTATCGCGCCAGAGTGCTGGCATTAGGAATAAGAGTTTGATCATCAATCTTCCTGGTAAGCCAAAAAGCATTAGAGAATGTTTAGAGGCGGTTTTTCCAGCGGTTCCTTATTGCGTGGATTTGATTTTAGGGAATTATATGCAAGTGAATGAAAAAAACATTCAAGCGTTTCGCCCCAAACAATAGGATAAAAAAATGCCGCTCACTCATTTGAATGGAGAAAATCAGCCTAAAATGGTGGATATAGGGGATAAAGAAACCACTGAAAGAATCGCTCTAGCAAGCGGTCGTATCAGCATGAATAAAGAGGCTTATGACGCTATTATCAATCATGGCGTTAAAAAGGGTCCAGTGTTACAAACTGCTATTATTGCTGGGATTATGGCGGCTAAAAAGACAAGCGAGCTCATTCCCATGTGCCATCCAATCATGCTCAATGGGGTGGATATTGACATTTTAGAAGAAGAAGAGACTTGTAGTTTTAAACTCTATGCCAGAGTCAAAACTCAAGCTAAAACGGGCGTGGAAATGGAAGCGCTAATGAGTGTGAGCATAGGGCTTTTAACCATTTATGACATGGTGAAAGCCATTGACAAGAGCATGACAATTAGCGGTGTGATGTTGGAATATAAAAGTGGAGGTAAAAGCGGGGATTATAACGCTAAAAAATAGAAAAAGACTGATAATCTAAAGATGTTAGGGTAAAATAACATTTTGACAACAAAAGCGTGTTGGTTGCTTCGGGTTTGTTGTTATAGAAGTCTAAAATATTACAATCAAGGATAGAACGATGAAAGCAAATAATCATTTTAAAGATTTTGCATGGAAAAAATGCCTTTTAGGCGCGAGCGTGGCGGCTTTATTAGTGGGGTGTAGCCCGCATATTATTGAAACCAATGAAGTCGCTTTGAAATTGAATTACCATCCAGCTAGCGAGAAAGTTCAAGCGTTAGATGAAAAGGTTCTACTTTTAAAGCCAGCTTTCCAATACAGCGATAATATTGCTAAAGAGTATGAAAATAAATTCAAGAATCAAACCGTGCTCAAGGTTGAAGAGATCTTGCAAAATCAGGGCTACAAGGTTATCAATGTGGATAGTAGCGATAAAGACGATTTTTCTTTTGCGCAAAAAAAAGAAGGGTATTTGGCTGTCGCTATGAATGGCGAAATTGTTTTACGCCCCGATCCTAAAAGAACCATACAGAAAAAATCAGAACCCGGGTTATTATTCTCCACTGGTTTGGATAAAATGGAAGGGGTTTTAATCCCGGCCGGTTTTGTCAAGGTTACCATACTAGAGCCTATGAGTGGGGAATCTTTGGATTCTTTTACGATGGATTTGAGCGAGTTGGACATCCAAGAAAAATTCTTAAAAACCACCCATTCAAGCCATAGTGGGGGGTTAGTTAGCACTATGGTTAAGGGAACGGATAATTCTAATGACGCGATCAAGAGCGCTTTGAACAAGATTTTTGCAAATATCATGCAAGAAATAGACAAAAAGCTCACTCAAAAGAATTTAGAATCTTATCAAAAAGACGCCAAGGAATTAAAAGGCAAAAGAAACCGATAAAAACAAATACGCATAAGATAAAGAACGCTTGAACAAACTGCTTAAAAGGGGGTTTTTAGCGTTTTTTTTGAGCGTGTATTTAAAGGCTGATGATTTGGTTACTTATACGATCGCCAAAGAAGAAGATCTAGGATACCAGCGGTTTTTAGCCAAGAAGTGTTTAAGGGGTAAAACCCACCCTCCATGTTTTGCTGAGTCTAAAAAGCCCAAAAAAAAACTTTTTAACATAGACAAAAGCTCCCACTATTATGGCACAAGCGTGGTGCAAATGTCATGGCTACAGAGCAGGGAAAAATTTGAAAACCATTCAAAATACCGAGACATTCCTTTTGCTGAAGTCAGTTTGATTTATGGCTATAAACAATTTTTTCCTAAAAAAGAGCGCTACGGCTTCCGCTTTTATATTTCTTTGGATTACGCTTATGGCTTTTTTCTTAAAAATAAAGGCGTTTTAGGCGATAGTTTGAGGGAGAGTTCGCAAATCCCTAAAAGCTATAGAGAAAAGTTACAAAGAAAAGAGACTTTTATCAACGCTATTTTTTATGGCGTGGGGGCTGACTTTTTATACAAACGCGCTTTTGGGACATTGATTTTAGGGGTAAATCTCGTGGGAGAAACCTGGTTTTATGAAACAAAGATTTTTAAAAAGTGGGCTAAAGATCCTTCAAGCGTTTATCACCCTTACATGTTTCAAGTGATGTTAAATATAGGGTATCGCTACCGCTTTTCAAGGTATAAGAATTGGGCGATAGAATTTGGCGCGCGTATCCCTTTTTTAACCAATGATTATTTTAAAACCCCTTTATACACCCTTCATTTCAAGCGCAATATTTCTGTCTATCTCACTTCAACTTATGATTTTTAGTTTTTTAAATTTTTGAAAACTAGAATTAAAACCGCTTTTTATCAACCGGAATTAAAACAAATTAAGATATAATGACTATAAAACTTTAATTTTTTAACCATTAAGGAAAGAAATGAATCTTGAAGTGAAAAAAATTGACACCGCTAACGCCCGTTTGAGTGCTAAACCTTCCATTGAATATTTAGAAAAGCGTTATGATAAAATCGCTCAAAAAATCGCCCAAAAAGTTAAAATTGATGGCTTTAGAAGAGGTAAAGTCCCCCTTAGTTTAGTGAAAACCCGTTATCAATCCCAAATTGAACAAGACGCTCAAGAAGAAATGATTCAAGAGGTTTTAAAAAACGCTCTTAAGGAATTAGGGATTGAAAATAAGGATCTCATCGGTAGCCCCAATCTCACTAAATTTGAAAAAAAAGACACGCATTTTGAAATAGAAGCGGACATCGGCTTAAAACCCACGATTGTTTTAGACAAGATCAAAGAGTGCGTGCCTAGCGTGGGAGTGGAAGTTCCAAATGAAGAAAAAATTAATGAGCGTTTGAAACAGCTCGCTAAAGATTATGCGAAATTTGTGGATGCTGACGCTCAAAGAAAAGCCCAAAACGACGATAAATTGACGATTGATTTTGAAGGCTTTATAGATAATACGCCTTTTGAAGGGGGCAAGGCTGAGAATTTTACTTTGATTTTAGGCAATAAGCAAATGCTAGAAGATTTTGAAAAGGCTCTTTTAGGCATGCAAGCTAGCGAAGAAAAAGAATTCCCTTTGACTTTCCCTAGCGGATACCACGCAGAGCATTTGGCCGGCAAAGAAGCCCTTTTTAAAGTGAAATTGCACCAGATTCAAGCGCGTGAAGCGTTAGAAATCAATGACGAACTCGCTAAAATCGTGCTAGCTAATGAAGAGAATGCGACTTTAAAGCTTTTAAAAGAAAGGGTTGAGGGGCAGTTGTTTTTAGAAAATAAAGCCAGGCTCTATAATGAAGAGCTGAAAGAAAAATTGATTGAAAATTTAGATGAAAAGATCGTTTTTGATTTGCCTAAAACGATCATAGAGCAAGAAATGGATTTGTTGTTCAGGAACGCTCTTTATTCCATGCAAGCTGAAGAAGTCAAATCCTTACAAGAAAGTCAAGAAAAAGCCAAAGAAAAGCGTGAGAGCTTTAGGAACGATGCGACAAAAAGCGTGAAAATCACTTTCATCATTGACGCTTTAGCGAAGGAAGAAAAAATTGGCGTGCATGACAATGAAGTCTTTCAAACCTTGTATTATGAAGCGATGATGACAGGGCAAAACCCAGAAAGCCTCATTGAACAATACCGCAAAAATAACATGTTAGCGGCGGTGAAAATGGCGATGATTGAAGATAGGGTGTTAGCTTATTTGTTGGATAAAAACCTGCCTAAAGAACAGCAAGAAATTTTGGAAAAAATGAGGCCTAACGCTCAAAAAACTCAAGTGGGTTGAACAGCTAAAAAGGAGAGATGATGGGATACATTCCTTATGTAATAGAGAATACCGATCGTGGGGAGCGTAGCTATGATATTTACTCGCGCCTTTTAAAGGATCGCATTGTTTTATTGAGCGGTGAAATTAATGACAGCGTGGCGTCTTCTATCGTGGCCCAACTCTTGTTTTTGGAAGCTGAAGACCCTGAAAAAGACATTGGCTTGTATATCAATTCTCCCGGTGGGGTGATAACAAGCGGTCTTAGCATCTATGATACCATGAATTTTATCCGCCCTGATGTTTCCACGATTTGCATCGGTCAAGCGGCTTCTATGGGGGCGTTTTTACTGAGCTGTGGGGCTAAGGGCAAGCGTTTTTCACTGCCCCATTCAAGGATTATGATCCACCAGCCTTTAGGGGGGGCTCAAGGGCAAGCGAGCGATATTGAAATCATTTCTAATGAGATTCTCAGGCTTAAAGGTTTGATGAATTCTATTCTAGCTCAAAACTCAGGGCAGAGTTTGGAGCAAATCGCTAAAGACACGGACAGGGATTTTTACATGAGCGCTAAAGAAGCTAAAGAGTATGGCTTGATTGATAAAGTGTTGCAGAAAAATGTGAAGTGATTGCATGGCGTTATTAGAGATTATCCATTACCCTTCTAAAATCTTAAGAACGATTTCTAAAGAAGTCGTTTCTTTTGATTCAAAACTCCACCAACAACTAGACGATATGCATGAAACCATGATCGCTAGTGAGGGGATAGGCTTAGCCGCTATTCAAGTGGGCTTACCCTTAAGAATGCTCATTATCAATCTCCCGCAAGAAGACGGCGTGCAACACAAAGAGGATTGCCTAGAAATCATTAACCCTAAATGGATAGAAACTAAAGGGACAATAATGTATAGAGAAGGGTGCTTGTCTGTGCCGGGGTTTTATGAAGAGGTGGAGCGTTTTGAAAAGGTTAAAATAGAGTATCAAAACCGCTTCGCTGAAGTGAAAATTTTAGAAGCGAGCGAACTTTTAGCGGTAGCCATTCAGCATGAGATCGATCACCTTAATGGCGTGTTATTCGTGGATAAATTATCCATTTTGAAGCGTAAGAAATTTGAAAAAGAACTCAAAGAGCTGCAAAAAAAACAAAAACGCGAGTAACAACCATGATCAACACGATATTTTGCGCGACCATGCAAAGGGGGGTGGCGGAAATCGTAGCTGTGGAAGCGACTTTCACAAGGGCTTTGCCGGCGTTTGTGATTTCAGGCCTAGCTAATAACTCTATCCAAGAAGCCAAACAGCGGGTCCAATCGGCTTTACAAAATAACGATTTCACTTTCCCGCCTTTGAAAATCACCATCAACCTTTCCCCCTCAGATTTGCCTAAATCCGGGAGCCATTTTGATTTGCCTATCGCTCTTTTAATCGCTTTGCAAAAACAAGAATTGGCTTTTAAAGAGTGGTTTGCTTTTGGGGAGTTGGGGCTTGATGGCAAGATCAAACCCAATCCTAACATTTTCCCCATGCTTTTAGACATTGCCGTTAAGCGCCCCCATGCCAAAATCATTGCGCCTAAGGCGAATGAAGAGCTTTTTTCGCTCATCCCTAATTTGCAATGCTTTTTTGTGGGGCATTTTAAAGAAGCTTTAGAAATCTTGCAAAACCCTGAAACCAAAGCAGACACCCACACGAAAAAACTACCCTTTAAAACGATAGAATTGAACGATAAAGAGTATTATTTTTCAGACGCCTATGCCTTAGATTTTAAAGAAGTTAAGGGGCAAGCTGTCGCTAAAGAAGCCGCTTTGATCGCTAGCGCTGGGTTTCATAACTTGATTTTAGAGGGAAGTCCAGGGTGTGGGAAAAGCATGATCATTAATCGCATGCGTTATATCTTGCCTCCCTTGAGCCTGAATGAAATCTTAGAAGCGACAAAATTACGCATTTTAAGCGAGCAAGACAGCGCCTATTACCCCTTAAGGAGCTTTAGAAACCCTCACCAGAGCGCTTCAAAATCCAGCATTTTAGGCTCAAGCTCTTTAAGAGAGCCAAAACCCGGCGAAATCGCGTTAGCGCATAACGGCATGCTTTTTTTTGATGAATTGCCTCATTTTAAAAAGGATATTTTAGAAGCCTTGAGAGAGCCTTTAGAAAACAATAAATTAGTGATCTCACGAGTGCATAGCAAGATTGAATACGACACCTCTTTTTTATTTGTAGGGGCTCAAAACCCTTGCTTGTGCGGGAATTTGCTCAGCGCTACCAAAGCATGCCGTTGCCAAGACAGAGAAATCACGCAGTATAAAAACCGCTTGAGCGAGCCTTTTTTGGATAGGATTGATTTGTTTGTGCAAATGGAAGAGGGGAATTATAAAGACACGCCGTCGCATTCTTGGACTTCAAAAGAGATGCATGAGTTAGTGTTATTAGCTTTCAAACAGCAAAAGTTAAGAAAACAGAGCGCTTTTAATGGTAAGCTTAATGAAGAGCAGATCGAACGATTTTGCCCTTTAAATTTTGAAGCGCAAAAGTTGTTAGAACAAGCGGTTGAAAGGTTTAATCTGTCCATGCGTTCTGTTAATAAGGTCAAAAAAGTCGCTAGGACGATTGCGGATTTAAACGCTTGCGAGAATATAGAAAAATCTCACATGCTTAAAGCGCTGAGTTTTAGAAAGATTTCTTAAAAGGATTTTTATAAGGGAGAGAAAATGCAAGAATACCACATTCATAATTTGGATTGCCCTGATTGCGCGTCTAAATTAGAAAGGGATTTAAATAAATTAGACTATGTGAAAAAAGCTCAAATCAATTTCAGCACCAGTAAGTTGTTTTTGGATACGAGCGATTTTGAAAAAGTTAAGGCTTTTATCAAGCAAAATGAACCGCATTTGAGCCTGTCTTTTAAAGAGGCCGCAGAAAAGCCCTTGAGTTTTACGCCACTCATTGTTACGATCGCTGTCTTTTTAGGCGCGATTTTAATTTTACACCTAAACCCTAGCCCTTTGATTGAAAAAGCGGTGTTTGTGGTGCTAGCCTTAGTGTATCTAGTGAGCGGTAAAGATGTGATTTTAGGGGCGTTTCGTGGGCTTAGAAAAGGGCAATTTTTTGATGAAAACGCTTTGATGCTCATTGCGACTATTGCGGCTTTTTGCGTGGGGGCTTATGAAGAGAGTGTGTCTATTATGGTGTTTTATTCAGCGGGCGAATTTTTGCAAAAACTCGCTATCGCTCGCTCTAAAAAATCCCTTAAGGCTTTGGTGGATGTCGCTCCTAATCTGGCTTATTTGAAAAAGGGCGATGCATTAGTGAGCGTTGCACCTGAAGATTTAAGAATTAATGACATTGTGGTGGTGAAAGTCGGCGAAAAAGTGCCTGTGGATGGCGTGGTAGTTAAGGGCGAAAGCTTGCTAGATGAAAGGGCGTTGAGTGGGGAGTCCATGCCTGTTAATGTCAGCGAACGCTCTAAAGTTTTAGGGGGGAGCTTGAATCTAAAAGCGGTCCTTGAAATTCAAGTGGAAAAAATGTATAAAGATTCTTCTATCGCTAAAGTGGTGGATTTAGTCCAACAAGCCACGAATGAAAAGAGCGAAACGGAGAAATTTATCACTAAATTTTCACGCTACTACACCCCAAGCGTTTTATTCATTGCCTTAATGATCGCCATATTACCGCCCTTGTTTTCTATGGGGAGCTTTGATGAGTGGATTTATAGGGGGCTTGTGGCTTTAATGGTGAGCTGCCCTTGCGCGTTAGTGATTTCTGTGCCTTTAGGGTATTTTGGGGGCGTGGGAGCGGCGAGCCGAAAGGGGATTTTAATGAAAGGCGTGCATGTTTTAGAAGTGCTTACCCAAGCTAAAAGCATCGCCTTTGATAAAACCGGCACTTTGACTAAAGGCGTTTTTAAAGTAACAGATATTGTGCCGCAAAACGGGCATTCTAAAGAAGAAGTTTTGCATTACGCTTCTTGTTCGCAACTCCTATCCACGCACCCTATCGCTTTATCCATTCAAAAAGCATGCGAAGAAATGTTAAAGGACGATAAGCACCAGCATGACATTAAAAATTACGAAGAATTGAGCGGGATGGGGGTTAAAGCGCAATGCCATACGGATCTAATCATCGCAGGGAATGAAAAAATGCTCGATCAATTCCATATCGCGCACAGCCCTTCCAAAGAAAACGGCACGATCGTGCATGTGGCTTTTAACCAAACTTATATCGGCTATATCGTCATTAGCGATGAGATTAAAGATGACGCTATAGAGTGCTTAAGGGATTTAAAAGCGCAAGGGATAGAAAATTTTTGCATTTTGAGCGGGGACAGAAAAAGCGCGACTGAGAGCATCGCTCAAACTCTAGGCTGTGAATATCATGCGAGCTTGTTGCCTGAAGAAAAAACGAGCGTGTTTAAAACTTTTAAAGAACGCTATAAAGCCCCGGCGATTTTTGTAGGCGATGGCATCAATGACGCTCCTACTCTAGCGAGCGCTGATGTGGGGATTGGCATGGGGAAAGGCTCAGAATTGAGCAAGCAAAGCGCGGACATTGTGATCACCAATGACTCTTTAAATTCGTTAGTGAAAGTCTTAGCGATCGCTAAAAAAACGAAAAGCATTATTTGGCAAAATATCTTGTTCGCTTTGGGGATTAAGGCGGTTTTTATCGTGCTAGGGCTTATGGGGGTAGCGAGCTTGTGGGAGGCGGTCTTTGGCGATGTGGGGGTTACGCTTTTAGCCTTAGCCAATTCCATGCGCGCGATGAGGGCTTAAAAAAGAGCCTTTTTATCGCTAGCGTTTTAGAAGCTTAAAGGGGGCAAAATGAACAAAATAGAGTGCGTTATCTTTTTTAAAACCATTTAGGAGAATGCATGGACGCGTTAACAACGCCCTTACCAAAGGCTTGGCAAAAAGTAAAGCTTGGGGATATTGCCGAGATTAAAAGGGGGGCATCGCCTAGACCTATTGAAAATCCTAAATGGTTTTGCACTAATTCTAATGTAGGGTGGGTAAGAATTTCAGACATTTCAAAAAATAGCCGTTTTTTATACAAAACAGCCCAAAAACTTTCTAAAAAAGGCATTGAAAAAAGCAGGTTTATCAAACAAAATAGTTTGATTATGAGCATGTGCGCGACAATTGGTAAGCCTATTATCACTAAAATTGATACTTGTATTCATGATGGTTTTGTAGTTTTTGAAAATCCAAAAATAGATTTAAATTACTTATATTATTTTTTATGTTATATAGAAAAAGAATGGCTAGAAAGTGGGCAACAAGGCTCACAAGTAAATTTAAATGTAGATTTAATTAAAAATAAAGAAGTTTTCTGCCCCAAAGATTTAAACGAACAAATCGCTATCGCTAACGTTTTAAGCGATGTGGATCGTTATCTTTATTCTTTAGACGCCCTCATTCTTAAAAAAGAAAGCGTTAAAAAAGCTTTAAGCTTTGAACTATTGAGCCAAAGAAAACGCTTGAAAGGCTTCAATCAAGCTTGGCAAAAAGTAAGGCTTGGGGATATAGGAATAACTATAAGTGGATTAGCAGGAAAAACAAAGCAAGATTTTATCAATGGCAATGCTAAATATATTACATTTTTGAATGTTTTAAATAATGTCATAATAGATACTTCTATACTAGAAAATGTAAAAATATACCCAAATGAAAAACAAAATTCCTTTAAAAAATATGATTTATTTTTTAATACTTCTTCAGAAACTCCAAAAGAAGTAGGCATGTGTGCCGTGCTTTTAGATGATATAGACCAAGTCTTTTTGAATAGTTTTTGTTTTGGTTTTAGAATATTTGACAAGGCAGTTGATAGCTTGTTTTTATCATACTTAATTAATAGCGAAATAGGCAGAAAAGCTTTTGAAAATTTAGCACAAGGTTCAACACGATACAATTTATCAAAGAGTGGTTTTAATAATGCTTGCCTTATTTTACCCCCTCTAAACGAACAAATCGCTATCGCTAACGTTTTAAGCGCTTTGGATAATGAAATCATTAGCCTTAAAAACAAAAAACGCCAATTTGAAAACATCAAAAAAGCTTTAAACCACGATTTAATGAGCGCTAAAATCAGGGTTTTAAACAAATAAGTTTTACAACAAGAATAAAACCTAAAAAAGGCTAAAAGTATTTTTAAAATCAATAATAAAAGAGCTTGATTTTAATCAAGCGATAATTTCTTAAGGCAGTCTTCTTGGGGTTAGGGGGATACTTAAAGGGGTTGTAAGGGGAGAGTTATTTCAAAATACCACCCTATCCCCTTATAAAATGAGTTTTAAATATTTTTAAAATGAGTTTTAAAATGACAAAGCAAAAAAAGCCCATTTTAAAAAGTTTTAGTATCACAGAGTTAAAAATACCCATAGCGTAATGAAATAAAAAAGTTTAAAATTCTAACGCTTTTTAAAAACAAGCCCTAAAATAGGCGATAAAGCGGTTTTTAATGGCTGTTTTATGGCTGGGCGTTTTTAGCCAACCCTTAAAGGGTTGTTATTTAAAGAGGGTTTAAAGCTTCCACACGATTTCGGTAAAAATGTGGCTCCTGTCTTGATCGGTGGCGGGTTGGCTGTCTAATTTTGGCCCATTCCACCCCATTTTATAGCCTTGATGCATCAACACATTATAATATTCAAATTTAATGTCGGCTGAGAAATTTTTAGTGAATTTATAGCCCAAGTTGAGCGATAAGACTTGCTCATTAGCCCTAGGTCCATAAGTCAAACGCCCCAATAAACCCCAAAGGAATTTCCTATGCACCCCACCGCCAAAGGCAAACACGGTGAAAGCGTTCGCATCCATCATGTAAGACAAAGAGTTAAGGGTGTTTGCATAAACGGTGTTCGTCCAAAAGTCAAAGCCCAAGCGGTTACCATGGTAGCCTATCATCCAGTTAGCGTTCCCAAAGGATTTATAAATCCCAAAACCAAAATTGTATTCATTCCATTCAAACTTTTGTTTGATCATCAAGCTGTGCGCGTTCTTACCGGCTGGCATGCCAAATTGATAGGTGTCCCAAAATCTTTTAGCATAAAAGGGATTAAGCACGGTAATATCCGTTTGAGAGCGAAACCCTAATCCGGTAAAAGTGGGGTTGCTATCATAAGTGATCGTAAAGTTAGGGTCGTATTCGTTAAAGGGTGAAAAATAGACAAAAGGCTGAATGCTGAAACCCTTGTAATTCCAAATGATATAAAAGGCATGCACCCCAGGGTTTATGGTTTGCCCGTTTTTAAGGGTGTAGGTTTTAGGCGAATAGAAATTATAAAGCCACTCATTATAGGCAAAACCACGACCAAAAGAGCTAAACCACCAGAATTTGAAATTCCCTAAGTTTAGGGTCATGTCCAAGCCTTGGTTGTAACCGCTCATATAATCCGCTGGGGATTCGTATCTTCCGCCCCTAATTTCAAAAATATCCTTGTAGTTGTAGCGCAAGTAAGCGTTATAAATCACATAGTTTCTCGTGTGATCGGCATAGGTTTTTGCACAAGTGGAAGCCTCTAAAGCTTCTTGATTAGACAACTGCGTCATTTCAGCTTGAGTCATCTTATCGTATTGGCCTTGGGTTAAATTCCCTGTGGCTAACCCGCAACTAGCCCATGGTTTTTGCCCCACAAGACCGCCCCAATAGCCCACATAGTTCCACGCCATAGCCCCATAGGTTTTCCCTGTAACTTCGTTAATAAAATCCTTAGTGGTATCATAAATTACAGCACCCCCCCAACCCCCAAGACTCCCATCTAAATGGTGCCCGTTAGCCGTAGCGCTTTTGGGCAAGAGTTCCGTAAAATCCACTTGCATGTAAGCCATGACCGTCATAAAGGTTTCGGTAGGGTAAAGCCCTTTATTAGTGTTGATAGGTTTGTTATTGAAACCGACTTTAGAGAAACTTTCAGCACCCGCTTTAATTTTAGCGATTTTACCCAAATCAAGAGCTTCACTTTGAGAAGAGAATAAAAAAAGAAGCGTTGCGATATTTTTAGCAGATGCAACCTTATAGTTCATGTGTTTAACCTTTAGTATAAACCAAAAATTCTAAATAGAGTAAGCCAACACCGTTCAAAGAAAATTTTTTCTTACAGATCTTAAACATCTAATCAGTCTGTTCATCTTTCGTCCTTTTTGCTACGAAGTCCGACTTACAAAGTTAATTCTTAACTAAGTCGTGCGTTAATACTAGCATAATATTATGGTTTTTTTTAATTTTGAGAATAAAATTTTTCTTTGTTAGTAAAATACAGACACTCAAAGCCTTATTTAATCTCAATATTATTTAATTTTTTAATTTATTCATTCCTTAATACGCTTAAAGCGTCAATAGTAGAAGCTTTTTTAGACGGGTAATAAGAAGAAAGGGCTACGATAATCACAGAGCCTATTAGAGTGAGCGTAAAATCCATTAAAGACAAATCTAAAGGCAAGGTGTTAATACCATAGACATCCGCCGGGAGCGAGATGATAGGGAACACGCTTAAAAGATACATGCTTAAAAACGCTAAAACCACCCCAAGAATCACACCGCCCAAACCAATGATATTACCCAAATAAAAAAAGGTTTTTTGAATCTCTTTTTGACTGCTCCCCATGCTAAAGAGTAGGGCGATTTCTTTACGTCTGTTCATCACCACCATTAAAAGCGAGCTGATGATATTCAAAGACGCCATTAAAATAATGAGCATTAGCACAATAAATAACGCTCTTTTTTCTAATTCCATAGCCGAGAAAAAATTCCCGTTTTGTTGCCACCACCCTTCAATGCCTATGCCATGATGGTTGATGGTTTTTAAAGCGTTGCGTAAAATTTCAATATCCTTCATGGGCGTTTTAGAATAGACATGCACCCCATCATAAAGCCCTAAAGGTAACCTCCTGATCGCGCTTATGGCTTGAAGGCTAGTATACATGTAGCTCATGTCGTAAGATTTTAGCCCTGAATCAAAATCGCCTTTGATAGTAAAACGCTTCATGATAGGGGAGAGCGTGAGACCTGTTGGCTCTAATTCGGTGAAAAACAAATCGGCTTTTTGGTTGAGATCTAAATTCAAGCTGTATCTCAAGCTTTTCCCCACGATCAAATTAAAAGGGTTTTTAAAAAGATCGTTTGTATTGGTGTTTTTTAAAGCGTCGTTTAAAACTTCATTGATGCGCCTTTCTTTAGAAAAATCAACC
Organism: Helicobacter pylori; assembly: GCF_014496485.1. GTDB lineage: Bacteria > Campylobacterota > Campylobacteria > Campylobacterales > Helicobacteraceae > Helicobacter > Helicobacter pylori_DD. Next base: position 99,799 of record NZ_JACTAX010000003.1, read on the forward strand.
CCAAACACCACGCCGCCATTCATGGAATGCGTGCTCTTGATTAGGCTTTGGGTTTGCAAATAGGGGCTAAAAAGCAAATTAGGGAACTTTTTTTCTAAAGCTTGAACCACTTCTTCGCTGATCCCATAAGGGCTTGTGGTATAGAGCGTTAAGGGGTAATTCATCACAAAAAGCTTTTTTTCAAATTCCTTACTCATGCCGTTCATGATCGCCATAGCCACAACTAAAACCATCACGCCAACCGCCACGCCAAAAAAGGCTAACAAAGCGGTGATGCTAATAAATGGCTGGCTTTTATCAAAACGCAAATAACGCTTGATAAGGAAAAAGATTAAGGATCTACTTGGCAAATAAGCCCTTTTTAGGCCCGCTTTTAGCGCAACAATCTTTATATTTCTTACCGCTTTGACAAGGGCAAGGCTCGTTTCTTTTAGGGGTTTTAGAAAAAGCTTTCATGGCCACATTCAAATCTTCATCTAAGGTTTCTTCATGGCGGTAAGTTACGCTCTCATGCTCTCTTTCTTCGCTAAAGTTATCCAAATAACGCTCCGCATCGCTAGAATCTTGCTCATTTTCAAACTGGATCTTAGAAAAGGTTTTGATCGCTTCTATTTTAATGTCTTCAATGAGTTCTAAGAAAAGGTTGTAACTCTCTTTTTTGTATTCTACAAGGGGGTCTTTTTGGTTATAGCCTCTCAAATTAATACCGGTTTTGAGATTATCCATCGTATAAAGGTGCTCTCGCCATGCGTTGTCTAAAATCTGCAAATACACGATGCGTTCAATCCGGCTTCTTTGTTCGCTATCCAAAACTTTCATTTTGTTTTCATAATCGCTTTTTAATTTTTCAGCCACAAATTTTTCAATAGGGGAGGCTTTTTTTAAATCTTCTAATGAAACATGAGCGTTAAAATCTTCTTTTAAGATGTTTTTAAGCCCTAAAAGTTCCTCTTCAGACAGGTTTTGATGGTCAAAGGCTTTGAGTTTAGAAAAGATTTGATTGAGCGCGTATTCTCTGTTTTCAGCGATTTTAGCGCTAATATCGTAATTGGCATCTAATAATTCATCTCTAAATTTATACACGCTTTTTCGTTGCTCATTAGCCACATCATCGTATTCTAACAAATGCTTACGGCTTTCAAAATGCAAGTTCTCCACTTTTTTTTGCGCGTTTTCCACCGCTCTTGTAACAAGCTTGGATTCAATGTGTTCGCCGTCTTTAAGCCCTAATTTTTCCATCACCCCCTTAATCCTATCGCTCCCAAAAATGCGTAACAGATTGTCTTCTAAACTCAAATAAAATTGGCTTGTTCCCGGATCGCCTTGGCGCCCGCTTCGCCCCCTTAATTGGTTGTCAATCCTACGGCTCTCATGCCTTTCAGTGCCAATGATATACAACCCCCCAAGCTCTTTAATCTCATCAGTGAGTTTAATATCAACGCCTCTGCCTGCCATGTTAGTCGCAATCGTAACCGCCCCTTTAAGCCCAGCGTCTTTGATGATTTCAGCTTCTTTGGTGTGCTGCTTGGCGTTTAAAACGGTGTGAGGGATGCGTTCTTTTTTGAGTAAAGTGTGCAGGGTTTCACTCTTTTCAATGCTGGCCGTGCCAACTAAAACGGGCTGACCTTTATCGTGCAATTCTTTAATTTTAAGGATCACAGCGTCAAATTTTTCTTTTTCACTCTTATAGATCAAATCGTTCAAATCTTTCCGCTTGATCGCTAGATTAGTAGGGATAGACACCACTTCCAAATTATAGATTTCTAAAAATTCTGTGGCTTCGGTTTGGGCCGTGCCTGTCATGCCTGAAAGTTTAGAAAACATCCTGAAATAATTTTGGAAAGTAATATCGGCTAAGGTTTGGCTCTCTTCTTTAATGCTCACGCCCTCTTTAGCCTCTAAAGCCTGATGCAGGCCCTCACTAAAGCGCCTCCCCTCAGACAAGCGGCCGGTAAATTCATCTACAATCACCACTTCATTATTGGCTACAATATAATCTTTATCAATAAAAAAGAGGTAATTCGCTTTCAAAGCTTGGTCTAAATGGTGCGATAAGGCGGCGTTTTCAATCTTGTATAAATTATCCACGCCAAAGAGGTTTTCGGCTTTTTTAATCCCCTCTTCAGTGATTAAAATCGCGCGGTTTTTTTCATCTATGGTGAAATCGGTTTCCACTTGCATGCTTTTAGCGACTTCATCAGCCTTGTTGTAATTTTCCATGCGCCTATCCACAGGCCCTGAAATGATTAAAGGGGTTCTCGCTTCATCAATTAAAATGGAATCCACCTCATCAACAATGGCGAACGCATGCGATTTTTGCACTTTATGTTCTAAAGAATATTTCATGTTATCCCTTAGATAATCAAAGCCAAATTCATTATTAGTGCCATAAACAATGTCTTTAGAATAAATTTCTAAGCGCTCATCATCATCGCGCACGCTTGCAGTGATCGTGCCTACGCTATAACCTAAGAAATGATACAACGGCTCCATTTCTTTAGAATCCCTATGCGCTAGGTAATCATTGACCGTTACCACATACACGCTCTCGCCCTTTAAAGCGTTCAAAGCCACCGCTAAAGTAGCGACTAAAGTCTTGCCCTCGCCGGTTTTCATTTCAGCGATTTTGCCATCGTTTAAGACCATGCCCCCAATGAGTTGCACATCAAAATGGCGCATCTTTAAGATCCTTTTACTCGCTTCTCTAGTGATAGCAAAACTTTCAGGTAGGACTTCTAAAAGGGTTTTTTCTTGCAAATCTTTTTCTGTGGATCGCACGCGTTTTTTTAATTCTTCAAAAGCGTTTTGTAATTCAACATCGCTCATTTTTTCATAAGCAGGCTCTAAGGCGTTGATGGCTAGGACTTGTTTTTTGTATTGTTTGATCCAGCGATCGTTTCTGGTGCCAATGATTTTTCCAATGATTGCTTTTATCATAGTAGTAATAACCTTATTAAAAGTGCTTCAATATTTTAATATAATAAAGCGTTAGTTTTTAATCCCATTTTAGCATGGATAAAATAAAAGTCTTGTAAAATAAAGGGTTTTATTAAAGATGAGAGATTGTTTTAAGGTTTGAATAATGAAAGCTTTTTTAAAGATTGTAATGGTTTTAATTTTTATAAGCGTCGCTCATGCTAAAAATCCTTCAACGCTTTCTAAAGAAGAAGAGGTTTTGCAGCATTTGCAAAGTTTTAGCGCGCATTTCAAGCAGGTTTTAAAAAATGAAAAGCCTTTAGTTTATTACGGGGTTTTAAAGGCTAAAGCCCCTAATTGGGCTTTATGGGTTTATGAAAAGCCTTTAAAAAAAGAAATTTACATGAACGATAAAGAAGTGGTAATTTATGAGCCTAATTTGTTTCAAGCGACCATCACACCCTTAAAAGACAAGACGGATTTTTTCACCATTCTCAAGCGCTTGAAAAAGCAAGATGACGGATCGTTTAAAACGACTATCAACAAAACCACTTATCGTTTGGTTTTTAAAGACGGCAAGCCTTTTTCGCTGGAATTTAAAGATGGAATGAACAATCTTGTAACGATCACTTTTTCTCAAGCAGAAATCAACCCCACCATTGCTGATGAAATCTTTGTTTTTAAGCCTAAAGATGAAAATATTGATATTGTGCGCCAATGATTTTTAGCCGCTCATTAATAAAAGTTAGTTACAATAACCAAGCTTTTAAAATCATGGGGCTGACTTGGATTTCGACAGATTTCTTGTCGCGCAGATAGCATGCCAAGCGCTGCTTGTAAAACAGCAACAAAAATAACTGTAAACAACGCAGATTACGCTCCAGCTTACGCTAAAGCTGCGTGAGTTAATCTCCTTTTGGAGCTGGACTGATTAGAATTTCTAGCGTTTTAATCGCTCCATAACCTTAAGCTAGACGCTTTTAAAAGGTGGTTCGCCTTTTAAACTAAGAAACAAGAACTCTTGAAACTACCTCAAGGTTTTAGAAAGTTGGACCAGAGCTAGTTTTAAGGCTAAAAAACTAACCAATTTTCTAAGCATTGTAGAAGTTTGTGTTTAGGACAAGATTTTTGGACTGGGGTTCGATTCCCCACAGCTCCACCATATTATTAAAAAAGTATCATTTTTATAGCGTATTTAAGGAAGGTAAATGCAGAAGTTTTTCTCTCGTTTTAGAAGGTGGGCATTGCCCTTTTATTTTGTGAGCGCTTTAGCAGCGATTGATATTGATGAAGTGACAGAAGCTCAAGCTAACAGCGTGAAATTAAGCGATCAGTTAGTGAGCCTGAGCGATAAGCTTTTAGAAAAAGCGGTGGATAGGGGGCGAAATACCGATCACTTAAAAGATCTTAGCGATTTGCATGAAAAAATCAAACATTTGCGCTTGATTTTAGAGCCTAAGCCTAAGGACAAAGAAAATAATCCTAACTTAAAAGATCATCAAGGCTCTGAAACGATTGAAATCGGCGAAGCGGTTAAGAAGGCTTTAGGCGAGCCGGTATTCCCCCAAGACGCGCTAGATGCCGCTTTGCAAATTGACAAACAGTTGGATTCTTTCAAGCAAGACAATTTGATTAATGTTAAGCCCTTAAAAGATGTTTTAGCCCAGCTGGAAGCCGAGTTGAGAAAAGCCATTGATTTCCAAAAACAATGGCTCAATTCTACCAAACCTAATTGATAGGGTTTAAAAAAAGAATTTCACGCTAACCATAAGGTTACTCCTGTCTTGTGTATTCGCCTTAAAGGCTTTATCAAAAGGGCTAGTGAGATCATTAACCTTATAGCCAGTGTGCATGCTCACCGCATAGTATTGTAAATTCACATCAACGCTAAAAAAAGAATTCCATTTATAACCCAAGTTCAAGTTAATGGATCTTTCGCTCGCTCTAGTGGCGTAAGTGTATCTGCCTAAAATCCCCCATAAAAACCCTCTATACACCCCCCCACCAAAGACATATCCGCTAACAGAGTCTGCGGTAACAGCGTTACTAAAAACCAAACCATAAATGCTGTTACTTCTTATATCAAAAGGGATCGGGTTACCATACCAGCCAATCCTTGCGTTAGCGTTGCCAAAATTTTGGTAATAACCAAAGCCAAAGTTAAATTCGTTGTAGTCAAAGCGTTGGTGGATTAAAAGCGATGCGCCCCATTCGCCAATCTTAGAGTTACGCCAATACACATCGTATAAATCTTTAGCATAAACGGGGAAAATCACATTGATAAGGGTTTGAGATCGCAACCCTAAACCTCTAAATTTCGGGTTGTTATCAATATGGATTTTAATCCCGGGCGCTTCGTAAGTTTTAGGTGAAAAATAAAAAAAGGGCGTGGCTTGAACATGTTTGCTAGAAAAATAGAGTTGCACCGCATGGATGCCATAATCAACATCTTTTCTGCCATCTTCAGTTACAATAGGGGCATACCAATCTCGTATCCATTGCCCCGCGGCTAAAGCCCTCCCAAAAGAGCTGAACCATTTTAACGCTATTTTAGAGTTGATTTTATAATCCAGTTCAAAGCCTTGCGTATAACCGCTCATAAAATCCATATTAGAAAGGTAACGCCCTAGCTTTAGGTGGAATTTATCGCCATAAGAATAAAACAAATAGGAATTATACAGCACATAATTACGAGTGTGAGCGTCAGATTCTATGCGGGAGTCTTTCCAAGGAGCGTTACCTAAATACCCCCACCAACGCCCTATGAAGTAAAAAAGTTCTGAGCCATAGACTTGATGCGTAGCTTGGTCTATGAGCGTTTTGGTAGAATCGTAAGCGAGCGCTCCTAAAATCCCGCCAACGCCTATTTTTAAGCTGTGTTTTTCAATGTTTTTAGGGAGCAGATTGGAATCCACTTGAAGCTTGATCGTGGCGGTTACAAAAGTGGCTGTAGGGAAAATCCCTTCTTTGGAATTGAGTTTGGAATGGTTAAACCCCACTTTAGAAAAGGATTCCGCTACCCCGCTAAACTTATAATCAAAAGCCAATAAAGGGCTTTGATTGTAAAGAATGGAAACAAACAATAGAGATAATTTTTGAAATTTTAACACAGAATAACCTTTGTTTAATTTTCGCTCGTATCATATTCCAATTTTATTAAAAACCCATTAAAAATAAAAGTATTCAAATAATTATCTCAATATCATTCTTTTTTTGTTTCGCTTTCATTTTGTATCGGCTCAAAAGAATACCCTAAAGCCTGATAAATTTGATTGTGGTAACGGACTTGATTGTCTTCTAAACTTTCTTGAAAAGACTTTTTAAAATGCGGATCTAGCGTGTTTAAAAACACCTCTAGCCCTATCGCGCTGGAATAATTCACCCAATCATGCCTTAAATCACTCTCTAATAAGGAAGCGTATTCTATCAGCGTTTCATCGCTATTTTGCAAGGCATTGACAATGAATAAATTCTTTCTGTCTTTAGGCTGGGTGAGTAAGAGTAAAGAGGGGTTGAAATTGATTTGTGTAGAAAGGATTTTAAAGGGCTTATATTCTAAAAGCCCTATTTGAGAAAGAATAAGACCGCTTTTAGTGGTAGGGGTGTTTAAAATCAAAATAGAATTTTTAAAAAACGCATCGTTTTTTCTAAAATTTTTAGAAAAACTCGTGGCTTGCTTGTAAGAAATGTTTTCTTGGTGTTTGACTTCAACGTTTAAAGACTCCGTGATTTGCCTCAAGCGTTCGCCTATCAGGCCATCGTCATCGTATTCAATCACGGGCGAATTAGGGTTAATGAAAGTTGTGAGCATGCCTAATTGCTCTTTATAATCAATCCCCCCAAAATACAAGCGCTCGCTCAAAGAAGGCTCGGTATGATTTTCTAATTGCGTTTTATTCACCGTAGGCACATAAGTAGGGGTGCTAATCGTCGTGTTTTGGAGCAAATTTTCCACGCCCTCTTTAGTCAATAAAGCGATGATAAAAGGGAATTTTTCTTTTTCAATTTCTTTATAGGTTTGCTCTAATTTTTCAGGGCTTTCTTCATCGCTGTCAAAGACTTGGATATTGAAATCGTTGTTTCTGGTGTTCAAATACGCTAAAAGGGTGTTCATCACCGAAATGGCATAACGCCCAACGACTTTTTTAGGCAGTAAAATCGCTAATTCAATCTTAGGCTCATAGCTTTCTTTGGTTGGGGTTTGAGAAGCGATGAATGCAGGGTTGAGTTTGTTTAAAATGTCCTTGTAATAAGTTTTAAGGCTCTCATCATGGTTATTGTCATCGTATTGAGAAACAAAAGAAAAGATTTGATTTTGCAGCATCAAGTCTTTCAAGCACTCCAAAGAGCAAGGCTCTGTCTTAATGATTTGCTGGTGCGCTGGGGGCAAAGGGGAAAACAGATAGCTTTTAGCGTTCAAGCTTATCGCACAAAAAGTGGAAACAATCAGCGCAAAGCGTTTGAAAAATCTTTTTCTTAAGGCGTATGGCATTTTTTAATATCTTTAAACTGAATTTCCTAAAATTTTATTATAGAATATTTAACCCTAAAAGGGGACTGATTTTACCCCTACAATCTAACAAGAGGATTTTTTTAAGGCGTGTGGGATCAAACGCACTTTTAAACACTCAAACCCTATAAAATCCCCATTACAAGGATACAGAGCGAGAAACAAACCCCCCAACTTTAATTTTTCAACCATTAAGGGATTGCATCATTGAATGGCGCATGCTCTCATGCTTTGATGATCCCCTAGCGCCAATTATAGATATAAGGCCTTAAGCTAATGCAATAATCTCTAGTGCTTAATATATCCTTACGCATGTCCCCTAATTGTCCAGACAACACTTCTTGCACTTTTCTTAAATTGTTGATCTCAGTGTTTTGCGCGCTGATGACTTTTTTTAAATCCCTTATTTCTTTAATCAAATCCGCATTACTGATCGCTTTATTGGCTTGTTCTGGATCCGCACTCAAAAAAGCCAACGCTGCACACCAACTCACAACGATTTTTTTCATCGCCACTCTCCTTTTTTATCCTCTCTCAACACTCAGCCATAGCCAAACAAAAGGGATCATTCCCTTTTAATGGAAACAAAACTAGAGTCTGAAATTCTCCATTAAGTTAAAGTTCATGTAGCGATAGATCTTGTCTTTTTGGCTCTCTAGCTTTTCGCTCACTAAATTCATGTATTCTTCTTTAGTGGGGATTCTCCCTAGTAAAGCGCACGCCGCCCCAAGCTCCGCGCTGCCTAAATACACTTTAGCCCCTCTACCCATGCGATTATCAAAATTGCGCGTGGAAGTGGAAAAGACGACCGCATTATCCCTAACCCTCGCTTGATTGCCCATGCACAAGCTACAGCCTGGGACTTCAGTCCTTGCCCCGGCAGCCCCAAAAATCGCATAATAGCCCTCATTAATCAGCTCTTGTTCGTCCATTTTACTGGGTGGCACTACCCAAAGGCGTGCTTGACTGGGGGGGGCGTTTTTAACGATTTCGCCAAAGGCTCTAAAATGCCCGATATTCGTCATGCAAGAGCCAATAAACACTTCATCAATAGCGTGGGGTCTTTTGCCGGTCGTATCCGCTAAAACTTCGCTCAAAGTAGCGACATCATCAGGGTCATTAGGGCAAGCCAAAATAGGCTCAGTGATTTCTGCCACATCAATTTCAATGACAGCGGCGTATTGAGCGTTACTATCTGGCTCTAACAATACCGGATTATCCACCCAAGCTTGCATCGCATCTCTGCGTTTTTTCAAAGTCTCTTTGTCTTCATAACCGCTTGCAATCATCTCATCAATGAGCTTGATATTGGATTTCAAGTATTCAATCATCGGCTCTTTATTCAAACGCACCACGCAAGCGGCCGCACTCCTTTCTGCGCTCGCATCGCTTAGTTCAAAAGCCTGCTCCATTTTAATATCAGGCAAGCCTTCAATCTCTAAAATACGCCCGTTAAAGACATTGATTTTACCCTTTTTCTCCACCGTGAGTAACCCTTTTTTAATGGCATAATAAGGGATCGCATTCACTAAATCCCTTAAGGTGATCCCAGGATTCATTTCCCCTTTAAAACGCACTAACACGGATTCTGGCATGTTCAATGGCATCGTGCCTGTAACGGCTGCAAAAGCGACTAGCCCGCTCCCTGCCGGGAAACTAATGCCTAAAGGGAAACGGGTGTGGCTATCCCCCCCTGTGCCTAAAGTGTCAGGCAATCCCATGCGATTCAGCCATGTATGGATCACGCCATCGCCCGGATGCAACGCCACACCACCTCTTTGAGTGATGAAGCTAGGCAAGCTCGCATGCAAACTCACATCGCTAGGTTTTGGGTAAGCAGCGGTATGGCAAAAACTTTGCAACACAAAAGGCGCATCAAATTTCAAACTCGCTAATTCTTTAACCTCATCTCTAGTCATCGCCCCTGTGGTGTCTTGACTGCCCACGGTGGTAACCTTTGGCTCACAATAAGCACCAGGTAAGATCCCTTTCACCCCACAAGCATGCCCTACAATTTTTTGGGCTAAAGTGTAGCCTTTGGCGTCGCTTTTAGGAGCGGATGGTTTTTTGAACGCTTCCGATTCGCCTAGCCCCAAGAATTTACGCGCCTTATTAGTCAAACCCCTACCGATGATTAAAGGGATACGCCCAGAAGCCCTAACTTCATCTAACAAAGTTTCAGGCTCTAATTTAAAGGTGCTAACCACCTTATCGTTCAGCGTGATTTCGCCTTTATAAGGATAGATTTTAATCAAATCGCCCTCTTTTAAATCCTTAACGTCAGCCACAATGGGTAACGCCCCGCTATCTTCACAAGTCGCAAAGAAAATCGGAGCGATCACCCCTCCAATCACAATGCCCCCACTCCTTTTATTAGGCACAAAAGGAATGTCCTTACCAAAATGCCACATGATAGAGTTTGTCGCGCTTTTTCTAGAGCTTCCTGTGCCAACCACATCGCCCACATACGCTACAGGAACGCCTTTAGTTTTAATGGCTTTTATGCGTTGTTCGTAATTTTCAATCCGGTTTTTTAGCATGGCTTTGGCGTGTAAAGGAATATCGCTTCGTGTGAAAGCATCGCTCGCTGGGCTTAAATCATCGGTATTGGTTTCGCCATCAATCTTAAACACGCACGCTTCAATGCATTCATTCAAAGGCTCTTTATTCAAAAACCATTCGGCGTTCGCCCAAGACTCTAACACTTCTTTAGCCAGAGCGTTAGTTTTGCTCATTGCCGCAATTTTATCAAACGATCCATAGACTAAAAGGGTGGTTTTTAGAGCTTTCGCGCTCTCTTTAGCGATGTTTATATCTTGACTTTCTAATCCCATAATCAAAGGCTCTACATTATACCCCCCAAGCATCGTGCCTAAAAGAGTGGTCGCTTCTAAAGCGCTAATGTGCGCACATTCTAGTTTTTTTTGAGACAATTGGGCTAAAAATTCCGCTTTCACTTTCGCCCCCTCATCAACCCCAGGGCTTACCCTGTGAATGAGTAATTCTTTAGCGAAAGCGGCGTTTGTGGGATCTTTCATTAAAATCTCAACGACGGCTTGAACTTGTTTAGCGCTTAAGGGGAGTGGTGGGATACCCTCACTTCCTCTTTCTGAAACGCTTTTTTTGTAATCTTCTAAAAAATCTTTCATCATTTCTCCTTTTTAAATAGCATTATTTGCTAATGCCCTAATCGTTTGCCCCATGATAACAAAACTCTTTTTACTTTTAGTTAAGTTGTAAGAAACTTTAGCTACCATGCGATACAAAAAAGGATTTTAAGTGCGTTTTGGTAAAATTGATTATTTGAACATGCTCCCTTTTGATGTGTTTATCAAATCCTACCCCACCCCTTGTTATTTCAAACAATTTTTACGGCTTAAAAAAACCTACCCCTCCAAACTCAATCAAAGTTTTTTATTCAGGCGCATTGATGCGGGGTTTATTTCTTCTATCGCCGGCTATTCATTCGCTCTTTATCCTTATTCTCTAGGCATTGTCGCTTATAAAGAAGTTTTAAGCGTGCTGGTTGTGGATGCAAAAAACGCTTTTGACAAAGAAAGCGCTTCTTCAAACGCTCTCTCTAAAGTGTTAGGGTTAAAAGGCGAAGTGTTAATCGGTAATAAAGCGCTGCAGTTTTATTATTCCAACCCTAAAAAAGATTTTATAGATTTAGCCGCTCTTTGGTATGAAAAAAAACGCTTGCCGTTTGTTTTTGGGCGTTTGTGTTACTATAAAAACAAGGATTTTTACAAGCGTTTGTCTTTAGCTTTCAAGCATCAAAAAACAAAAATCCCTTACTATATCCTTAAAGAAGCCGCTTTAAAAACCAACTTGAAACGCCAAGATATTTTAAACTACTTGCAAAAAATTTACTACACTTTAGGCAAAAAAGAACAACTAGGCCTTAAAGCGTTCTATCGTGAATTGTTATTCAAACGCATCCAAAAACCCAAGCGGTTTTAGCGATTCGCTGAGAATGTAGGCTTAAAATTCAGAAAGGATGTTTTTAAGCAAGATTAGGTTACAATCACAAGTTTTATTAAAATTTTATTAATTAATTAAGAAGGGATCATGCAAGCAAAAATAAAAAACAAACGGGTTTTGGTGAAATTTTCTGGGGAAGCGTTAGCTGGGGACAACCAGTTTGGGATTGACATCCATGTGTTAGATCACATCGCTAAAGAGATCAAAAGCTTAGTGGAAAACGATATTGAAGTGGGTATTGTGATTGGTGGAGGCAATATCATTAGGGGGGTTAGTGCGGCTCAAGGGGGGATTATCAGGCGCACTAGTGGGGATTATATGGGCATGTTAGCCACCGTGATTAATGCGGTAGCGATGCAAGAAGCTTTAGAACATATCGGTTTAGACACAAGAGTGCAGAGCGCCATTGAAATTAAAGAGATTTGTGAAAGTTATATTTACAGGAAAGCGATCAGGCATTTAGAAAAGGGTAGGGTGGTGATTTTTGGTGCTGGCACGGGAAACCCGTTTTTCACCACCGATACAGCCGCCACTTTAAGAGCGATTGAAATTGGATCGGATTTAATCATTAAAGCGACTAAAGTGGATGGCATTTATGATAAAGACCCTAACAAATTCAAAGACGCTAAAAAATTAGACACTTTAAGCTATAACGATGCCTTGATAGGGGATATTGAAGTGATGGACGATACCGCTATTTCTTTAGCTAAAGACAATAAGCTCCCCATTGTGGTGTGTAACATGTTTAAAAAAGGGAATTTATTGCAAGTGATCAAGCACCAACAAGGCGTGTTTTCTATGGTAAAATAAGCCCTTTAAAATTGGATAGAGCTCAAAATAAAAGGATCAGTTTGAAAAAAGAGAGAACAGAGAGTTTAGTCGCTCAAGCCTTAAAAAATATCGGAAACGACCGCTACATGCTAGATAATTTAGTTTTCGCTCGTGTGAAGCAATTAAACGCCGGAGCCAAAACTTTAGTGAATATGGACCCTAAGCGTCATAAATTAGTGGATATTGCCATTAGAGAAATCGCTGAAGGGAAAATTGATATAGACAGGATAGATGAACGAAATTGACAAATCCGTTGATATCGGATTCTTACGGATTCTTGATGTTATTAAAAAAGTTACGACCCCAAAGGGTGGCATTGAAATCTTAAGGACTTTAATTGATTTCACGCCCAAAATTGAAAACGCCCTAAATTTAGCGACCAAAAGCCATAAGGGGCAATACAGAAAGAGCGGCGAGCCTTATATCGTCCATCCTATTTGTGTGGCAAGCGTGGTGGCGTTTTGTGGGGGCGATGAAGCGATGGTGTGCGCTGCGCTTTTGCATGATGTGGTAGAAGACACGCCTTGTGAGATTGAAACGATTGAGCGAGAATTTGGGCAAGATGTGGCTAATTTAGTGGATGCGCTCACTAAAATCACTGAAATCAGGAAAGAAGAATTAGGAGTGAGCTCTCAAGATCCCAGAATGGTGGTTTCAGCGCTCACTTTTAGAAAGATCCTTATTAGCGCGATACAAGATCCAAGAGCCTTAGTGGTAAAAATTAGCGACAGGTTGCACAACATGCTCACCTTAGACGCCTTGCCTCATGACAAGCAGGTGCGTATTTCTAAAGAAACTCTAGCGGTGTATGCTCCCATAGCGAGCCGATTGGGCATGTCTTCAATCAAAAATGAATTAGAAGACAAGAGCTTTTATTATATTTATCCAGAAGAGTATAAAAATATCAAGGAATATTTGCACAAAAACAAGCAGTCTTTACTCTTAAAACTCAACGCTTTTGCGAGCAAGTTAGAAAAAAAGCTTTTTGACAGCGGGTTTAGCCATTCGGATTTCAAACTCGTTACAAGGGTGAAACGCCCCTATTCTATCTATCTTAAGATGCAACGGAAAGGTGCGGTTAATATTGATGAAATTTTAGACTTGTTAGCCATTAGGATTTTATTGAAAAACCCGATTGATTGTTATAAAGTTTTAGGGATCATCCATTTGAATTTCAAGCCCATTGTCTCTCGTTTTAAAGATTACATCGCTTTGCCCAAAGAAAATGGCTATAAGACGATACACACGACGATTTTTGATGAATCTTCTGTTTATGAAGTGCAGATCCGCACCTTTGATATGCACATGGGGGCGGAGTATGGTAATTCAGCCCACTGGAAGTATAAAGCCGGGGGCGTGGATAATGAAGAACATCATGAGGGCATGCGGTGGTTGCAAAATTTTAAATACCATGACAGCGATCTAAAAAACGACCCTAAGGAATTTTACGAACTCGCTAAGAACGATTTGTATCGTGAGGATATTGTCGTTTTTTCGCCTCATGGGGACACTTACACTTTACCGGTGGGGGCGATCGCTTTAGATTTCGCTTACATGGTGCATAGCGATTTGGGCGATAAGGCCACGGAAGCTTATATCAATAGTAAAAAAGCCTTACTCAATCAAGAATTAAGGAGTGGGGATGTGGTTAAAATCATTAAAGGCGATAAAGTAATACCTCGTTTCATTTGGATGGATCAGCTTAAAACTTCTAAGGCTAAAAACCATTTGCGCATCCAAAGAAGAAACCGCTTGAAAGAGATTGACACTAAGAGCATGATCAATATCTTAGCGACTTTTTTTGGGCGCTCTGTTTTTGAAGACATGGATTTGAAGGATTATAAAAACTTTGAAGAAAAATTAACAGATTGTGGGGTGGAGACCACCTTAACAGAAGCGATGAAAAGCTTTGAAAATTTGGCTAAACTCACTGAAGAGATTGAAAATAAGGTGTTTTCTTTAAAAGAAGACGCGATTTTAGAATACCAAGAGATGAGTTTATGGACTCGAGGTTTGAGGTATTTGGGTTTTAAAACCAATGTTTTGAATTTTTTAACCCCCAACCGGCAATGGCAATGTAAGGAATTGGAACATTTTAGCGTTTGTTCAAGCAACGCTTTAGAAATCAAACAGGTGTTATTGAATGATTGTTGTTACCCTAAATATGGCGATGAAATCATTGCGATCGTAACGGATTTGAAAGATCCAAAGGCGGTTGCACACCATAAATTTTGCAAAAAAGCGATAGCGGAAGTGGACGCTAAAGCGCCGATGGTTTATATAGAATGGCACAAGCGGGATCGAACGATTTATAAAATGATGTTTTATTTAGGCGAAAAAAAGTCGGTTTTAGCGAGTTTATTGACTTTTTTAAACAGGAATGAATGCAATATTGTGGGCGTGTCTTACTTAGGCTATAAAGACAAATATTCTAGCCATTGCGAAGTGAGTTTTGAAATAGCCACGGATAAGGCGGATTGGATGAGGGCTTTAATCAATCGCAAATATCAGGATAGGATTGTAGAATTATCCAGTCTAGATGACGCTTATGAGTTACAATAAGCCTAATTAAGGGATAAACATGGAACAAAAAATCAGTGTGGCCTTAAAAGAGATCAAAAGAGGCGCTAATGAAATCATTGGATTAGAATACATTGAAAAGCTGGTGAGAAAATATTATGAAACCAATGAACGCTTTATCGTTAAAGCCGGGTTTGATCCTACCGCTCCCGATTTGCATTTAGGGCATACGGTATTGATCCAAAAACTGGCTTTATTGCAGCAATATGGGGCTAGGGTTAAGTTTTTGATTGGGGATTTTACCGCTATGATAGGCGATCCTACAGGGAAAAATGAAACGAGGAAGCCCTTAAACCGGGAGCAAGTCTTAGAAAACGCTAAAACTTATGAAGAGCAAATCTATAAAATTTTAGATCAAAAACACACCGAAGTGTGCTTTAATTCCACTTGGTTGGATGCTTTAGGCGCAAAGGGCATGATAGAATTGTGCGCGAAGTTTTCAGTCGCTAGAATGCTAGAAAGGGACGATTTTGCTAAACGCTACAAAGAAAACCGCCCCATTAGCATCGTGGAATTTTTATACCCTTTGTTGCAAGGCTATGATTCAGTGGCGATGGATGCGGATATTGAGCTTGGGGGCAATGATCAAAAGTTTAATTTGCTGGTGGGGCGTTTTTTGCAACGAGCTTATGGCTTGAATAAAGAGCAATCTATCATCACCATGCCTTTATTAGAAGGGCTTGATGGGGTGCAAAAAATGAGTAAAAGCTTGGGGAATTATGTGGGGATCACTGAAGAGCCTAATGCGATGTTTGGGAAGATCATGAGCGTAAGCGATGATCTCATGTGGCGCTATTACACCCTTTTGAGCGCTAAGACTTTAGAAGAAATTGAAGACTTAAAACATGGTATTTTAAATCAGACCTTGCACCCTAAAGCCGTTAAAGAAGAACTCGCTGGTGAAATCGTGGCTCGTTATTATGATAATGAACAAGCTATCAAGGCTAAAGAGCAATTTTCTAAAGTGTTTAGCGCAAACCTTTTGCCTGAAATTTTATCAGAGAGCGATTTTGATGAAGGGGTTGGGATTTTAGACGTTTTAAAACAGATTGGCTTTTGCCCATCCACTTCACAAGCCAGGCGCGATATTCAAGGGGGAGGGGTAAAGATTAATCAAGAAGTGATAAAAGATGAGAGTTATCGTTTTGTTAAAGGAAATTATGTTATACAGCTTGGTAAGAAAAGATTTATGAAATTAAATATTAACTAATTTAAGGAAAGAGCTATGGTATCAACACTCAAACCGCTAAAAATCGGTAAGCACACCATAAAATTCCCTATTTTTCAAGGGGGCATGGGTGTGGGGATTAGCTGGGATGAACTAGCTGGAAATGTTGCCAAAGAAGGGGCTTTAGGAGTGATTTCAGCCGTAGGGACTGGTTATTATAAAAACATGCGTTTTGTAGAAAGGATTGTGGCTAAAAAACCCTTTGAAGCGTTGAATTTTTACTCCAAAAAAGCGTTGAATGAGATTTTTGCAAACGCTAGGAAGATTTGCGGGAACAACCCTTTAGGAGCGAATATTTTATACGCTATCAATGACTATGGCCGTGTTTTAAGGGATTCTTGTGAAGCAGGAGCGAACATCATTATTACAGGGGCTGGTTTGCCCACTAACATGCCTGAATTCGCTAAGGATTTTAGCGATGTGGCGCTCATCCCTATTATTTCTTCAGCGAAGGCTTTAAAAATCCTTTGTAAAAGATGGAGCGATCGCTATAAAAGAATCCCGGACGCGTTTATTGTGGAAGGGCCTTTGAGTGGGGGGCATCAGGGCTTTAAATACGAAGATTGTTTCAAAGAAGAATTCCGATTAGAAAATTTAGTGCCTAAAGTCGTGGAAGCTTCTAAGGAATGGGGGAATATCCCTATCATCGCCGCTGGGGGGATTTGGGATAGGAAGGATATAGACACCATGTTGAGTCTTGGAGCGAGTGGGGTGCAAATGGCGACTCGTTTTTTAGGCACGAAAGAATGCGACGCTAAAGCGTATGCCGATCTTTTGCCCACGCTCAAAAAAGAAGATATTTTACTCATTAAATCGCCTGTAGGCTATCCGGCTAGGGCTATTAATACGGGGGTGATCAAGCGCATTGAAGAGGGTAACGCGCCCAAAATCGCATGCGTGAGCAATTGTGTAGCGCCTTGCAACAGGGGTGAAGAGGCTAAAAAGGTGGGCTATTGTATCGCTGATGGTTTGGGGCGCAGTTATTTAGGGAACAGAGAAGAGGGGCTTTATTTTACCGGGGCTAATGGCTATAGAGTGGATAAGATTATTAGCGTGCATGAATTGATTAAAGAGCTTACAGAGGGTTAATTTGTAGTGCTTGTGAGATTAGGGGTTGTTGCATGTCTTTTTTGGTTGCATTTTGCTTATGCTACAACCCTTAAAATTACCAACATTGTGCCTTTTGGTTCTAGCAGCGTTAAAATTTTGTTCAATCAAGAAGTTAAAAAATTCAAAGAAGTTCCGCTCAAAAATTTCAAGAGCTATTTGGAATTAGAAGCCGTTTTAACCATTCCTAAAAAGCATTACCAATTTTCCAAGCAATCTTTCATCACGATCGCGCAATTCAGCCCTAAATTAGCGCGAGTGGTTATCGGCTACGCTCCTAAGATGACTTATGAGATTAAAATCCTTAAAGACAAACTCTATGTTTCTATCGTGGAGAAAAAGCCCTTAGTTAGGCATCAAATGGTGTTAAAACCACCCAAACACCATGCACTCAAACACACAACGCCAAAACCTGCCCCTAAATCTATTAAAAAAGAGACTAAAAAGTCTAAAGAGACCAAAGAAAAAACGCCAACTAAGCATGCACGCTCAAAACATGCGCATCCTCCATTGAACGAAAGGAGCGCTAAAAAAGAAATTCTTAAAAAAGAAATTCTTAAAAAAGAAATTCTTAAAAAAGAAATTCTTAAAAAAGAAGCAGAAAATGAGAGTAAGAACCAAGTTTTTATAACAGAAAAAAATGACGCTTTCATCAAAACCAAACGCAAAAAACACAAAAAAATCGTTTTAGACGCCGGGCATGGGGGGAAAGATTGCGGGGCGATGAGCGCGAATTTGGTGTGTGAAAAAGACATTGTTTTAGAAGTGGTGAAGTTTTTACACAAAGAGCTTAAAAAAAGAGGCTATAGCGTTTTATTGACAAGGGATAAGGATATTTATATTGATTTAGTGGTTCGCACGGAATTAGCCAATAAAAAAAGCGCGGATTTATTCATCTCAGTGCATGCCAATTCCATCCCTAAACACTCCACCTCTAACGCTCATGGCATAGAAACTTATTTTTTATCCACCGCAAGGAGCGAAAGGGCTAGGAAAGTGGCTGAGCAAGAAAATAAAGACGATGTGAATTTGATGGATTATTTTTCTAAAAGTTTGTTTTTAAATTCATTGAACACGCAGCGATTGATTGTCTCTAACAAACTAGCGATTGACGTGCAATACGGCATGCTCCAAAGCATCCGCAAAAATTACCCTGATGTGGTGGATGGTGGCGTGAGAGAGGGGCCTTTTTGGGTGTTAGCCGGGGCTTTAATGCCTTCAATTTTAATAGAAATTGGTTATAATTCCCATGCGATAGAATCTAAACGCATCCAAAGCAAACCGTATCAAAAAATCTTGGCTAAGGGCATTGCTGATGGCATTGATAGTTTCTTCAGCAAGAATGATTAGGCAATGATTAGGTTGTAGATGAATTTTTATCAAAAAATATACACGCATAAAGTCGTTTTTTCTTCATTGTTTTTTTTGTTATTTTTGTTCAATGTGGAAACTTTGTTGTTTTCGCATTTCAGCGATGATTTTTCCCAATTGTTTTTTTTGTTTGAAAACCATGTTTATGATTTCATTGTCAAATTAGATTACTTGGGGCTAATAGGCGTTTCTTTGATTTATCTGCTTGTGCTTATTCTAAAGCCTTTCACCCTCACGCGCCAAAAATGCGCTTGCGTAGGGATCTTATGCCTTTCTTTCTACGCTTGGAATTTTCCTGTTAAACATTCTTTAATCGTGCTTTATCTTTTCTATTTTGCGCTGTTAGCGACTTTATTGTGGCGTTTTTTAGGGGCTAGCATGAAGCAATCTTTCTTGCCCTCTATGAATATTTGCATCGTGTGGGTTTTTGCTTCTTCTTTACAGAGTTTTAGGTTTTTAAGTGTGTCTGATTGCGTGGATTTTTCCCTTTTTATACTCGCTCTTATTTTATTGATACTGGTTTTAATCTACCACAAACGCCTTTTTGGGTTGTATGAATACGCTAACACGCTTATTTTGATCGTGGGGCTTGGCGTGGTGGTGCTATGCTCTAGCATGTTCATTCAAACTAAAGAATATTATGGCATGCGATTGGGTTTTTATTTTTTAGGCTTGTTAGGGTGGCTTTTAGAATATGTGCATAACACTTTAAGGCGTTTGGAGCATAAGATTTAAAGGCTTAGTTCTCATTCAATAGGGATAGCTAAAGTTTTTTGAGTGTCTTTGATTGAGTGTCTTTTTAGGGCTTAAAAGCGGGTTTACAAAAATCTTAAAGAGGTTTAATGATCTTTTGTTTTTGGCGTTCTTGCTCTAATTTAGCCACTTGAGCAAAGACTATCGCTACCGCTTCAAACAATTCTTCTGGTATGGCGGCGTTTAATTTCACATCCCTATAAAGCTCTCTAGCGAGCGTTTTATTTTCTATAATTTCTATATCATGCTCTCTGGCGATGCCCTTAATCCTAATGGCTAAATAATCCGTGCCTTTAGCCACCACCACAGGCACAGGGTGTTCTTCATCAAATTTGAGAGCGACGGCGTAATGGGTGGGGTTAGTAACCACGACATTAGCTTTAGGGATTTCTTGCATCATTTTATTCGTGGCGTTTTTTACCATCATCTGGCGGATTTTGGCTTTGATTTCTGGGTTTCCTTCTTGCTGTTTGTATTCGTCTTTAACTTCTTGTTTAGTCATTTTTAAAGAGTTAGTGTATTGGCGGTGCTTGATCACTAAATCTATAAAAGCCAAGACAAAAAATAAAAATAAAAGCGAAGAAATGAGTAATAACGCCTTGCTTTTAAACCACAATAACTGGCCTTGCAAATTCAAAAGAGCCGCATGGTTTAATTCCCCTAAAAACAAGGAAAAGATGAAAAACCCCAGGAAAAAAGCTAAAAAAACTTTTAAAGTGATCAAACTCCCATCAAGGAGCTTTTTTAAAGAAAAAAGGTTTTTGACGCCATTGATAGGGTTGATTTTAGAAAATTTAGGCTCAATGACTTTGGGGGCAAAGAGCCAGCCAAATTGCAAAACATTAGACAAAAACGCCACCACCATTAAAATGATTAAAATGGGTAAAAGCAATAAAAAAGTGTCTTTGGCTAGTTGGTTAAACAGCTCTTGAACGCTTTCTTTGCTAAAATCTAGGGAAAAATCTTTCAACACATGGCGATACATCTCGCTAAAACCATCCACCCACCATATAAAAAAAATAAAAATACTCACTAGCCCAGCCAATAACCCTAAAACCCCCACCACTTCCATGCTTTTAGGCACATTGCCTTCTTCTCTGGCTTTTTGGATTTTTTTCGCGCTAGGGAGTTCGGTTTTTTCTTCTTCAGCCATTGGCCCTCTCTTTTAAAATTTGAACGGCTAATTCATAGTCTTTTAGGGTGTTGAGGTTTAAAAATTCTTCTTCTTGATTAAAATTGATAGCGACAGAAGAGGTATTTTTGATAAGATCGCTCAAGCGATAATTTTGCATTTTAAGGGCGTAATTAAGAGCGTTAAGGGTATTTTGATGCCACAAAGAAATCAAATAATGTTCTTTTGTAGGGCTTTTAGCATAGACTACGCTAAAATTTTGAATCCCACAAAGAGCCTTGATGCTCTCAAAGGACACTAAAGGCGTATCTATAGGGATAAAAAAAATATAAGGGGTTTGTAGCGTTAAAAAAGCGTTATGAATGCCAAAAAGGGGTGAAAAAAGGCCGCTTTCTCTTTCTAAAAGGTAGGGAGCGTTTAATTCGTAAGATTTTTTAGCGCTGATAATGACTTGTTTGAAAAGTTCTAAAAGGCGCGAGTATTGGTATTCTAAAAGGCTAGAATACGATTTTAAAGGCATGAGAGCCTTATTGATTTGAATATTATTGATGGTGAAACGAGAGCTTTTGCCCCCAGCTAATAAAACGCAAGGAATGTTATCAATGATAGGGTTTTTCAAAAGTTCTATCCATTTTGATGTTGTTAAGTCATTGTTTTATTATGTTACACTAAAAGCTTAAATAAAGGGCATAAGGGATAAAGGGAGTGTTAGTAGATAGTTTTAATAGGGTTATTGATTATATTAGAGTTTCTGTAACCAAACAATGCAATTTCAGGTGTCAGTATTGCATGCCTGCTACGCCATTAGATTTTTTTGATGGTGAAGAATTGTTGCCTTTGGATAATGTTTTAGAATTTCTTAAAATTGCCATTGATGAGGGCGTTAAAAAAATTAGAATCACGGGTGGGGAGCCGCTATTACGCAAGGGTTTAGACGAATTTATCGCTAAACTGCACGCTTACAATAAGGAAGTAGCGTTAGTTTTAAGCACTAATGGTTTTTTACTCAAAAAGATGGCTAAGGATTTAAAAAATGCCGGGTTATCACGGGTGAATGTTTCATTAGATTCTTTAAAAAGCGATAGGGTTTTAAAAATCTCTCAAAAAGACGCTCTTAAAAACACGCTAGAAGGGATTGAAGAGTCCTTGAAAGCGGGTTTAAAACTCAAATTAAACACGGTTGTGATGAAAAGCGTTAATGATGATGAAATCTTAGAACTTTTAGAATACGCAAAAAACAGAAGCATACAAATCCGCTACATTGAATTTATGGAAAACACGCATGCTAAAAGTTTGGTTAAAGGCTTGAAAGAGGAAGAAATTTTAGATCTGATCGCTCAAAAATACAAAATAATGGAGACAGAAAAATCCAAACAAGGTTCTTCTAAAATCTACACGCTAGAAAATGGCTATCAATTTGGCATTATCGCTCCGCATAGCGATGATTTTTGCCAATCTTGCAATCGTATCCGCTTGGCTTCTGATGGAAAGATTTGCCCATGTTTATACTATCAAGACGCCATAGACGCTAAAGAGGCGATCATCAATAAAGATACAAAAATGATGAAAAGGCTTTTAAAACAATCTATCATCAATAAACCAGAAAAAAACATGTGGAATGATAAAAACAGCAAAACTCCCACAAGGGCGTTTTACTACACAGGGGGGTAGGGAAAATATTTATTATTTTAAACCTTTTTATTAAAAATAAGGCGGTTTGTTTAGGATTTTTGGTTATAGTGGCTAGGATCAAACAATAAGGAGTGTCTTTATGGAAAAAGTCCTAGCGTTTTTTATTTCCGGCTTTTTTAGTTTCCGGTCTTTCGTGGGGGGGGTTATATAAGCCTACCCTAAACCTTTTAAAATCCCCAAAATCCCTTGCTTTTTTTAAATCTCACCTATTAACACCGCTAAAGAGAGGGTAATTCATGTTAGAAAACATGCAAAATATTTCGTTACAAAGCTCTCATGAAGCAGGGGTGGATATTACAGAGAGCAAAATGCTTATAAAATTTGCACCATTATTATTGATGAATTTATATGAATATGTTGGAAATGGCAAGGATTCCAAAGAAGCGTTCGATCAAGCCATGAAGGATGCAAAGGATGTGGTGCTTATCAAGCTGTTAGAGGTGTATCAAAATCAATTTAAGGAGGTGTTTGAGCGATATTTTCATGAAACTACCAAGTTTTTCAATCAGAGTTTTGACGAGCTTTGGAGAGCAAGTTATACAGGGGATGCAGATTTAGGTATAGGAATCAATAACAAGATCCAAGAAAGACTAGGTCAAAAGCCCTTGTTTAATAATACCCAAGAATTTTTGGAACTCATGAATAATGGTGGAAAAATAGAAATTTAAAGGAGAAATCATGGAAGAACAAAAAGATATGGGTCAAAATGTGATCTTAACCAAAGTGCTGAAGTCGTTAGAAAGTGGTGGTTCTTTCAGTCAAAGAGATCGTGAGAAATTCGTGCAAGCCGCTAGAACGCATGGGATTGAAGATGGCGTTATTGAAGAAATTATTGATATTGGTCAAACGCTCAGCCTTATCTACCGCCATGAAGATCTTATTGATGCAAGCGATTTATCAAGAGAACAAAAGAAAGCCGTGTTATCTGAGCTTCAAAAAAGCATTGATGAAAATCTAGAAGCTTTAAGAAATATCATAAACACATAAAGGATAAAACATGCCATTGCCATTTATTATAGCAGCTGGAGTGGCCCTAGCGGCAGCAGGATACGGAGTTAAAAAAAAGTTGATGCAGACATTCTCAGCGAAGAGACCAATGAATATATTAAGTATATCAATGAAGGCAATGATTTGCTAGAGGAAGCAGAAGAAGTTATTAAAGCTGTGGCTTCTGATTGCGAGTTTGCTCTTGCGAGATTTGAAGAGAAAAAGTGCTATATTAGAAATCAAGTAATTTCAGAATTTTCGCATCATTTTAATCAATTAAAAGGATTTGAACTTAGCAACAAAAAAGATAGCATGGAAAATATCCAACTCTCTGTGTGTCAGATACACTAAAAATTATTGATAAAAATCTCAAGATGAGTTCTTTTGATACCTTTGGTGTTGTTGGAAATGCTGTGGGAAATTTCTCTGTGGGATTTGGTTTGGCTACTGGAGGTATAGTTGGAAGTATGGGGCTTTTAGCCGGACCCGCACTCGCTATTTTTGGAGCTTTGAGAGCCGCTGAAATGGAAGAAAAGCTAGAAAATGCTAAGGCTCGCTACGAAGAGATCAGAGTGAGATTTGAGGAAGCGGTTGTGATGATTGATCAGTTTCAAGCTATTGAAAAAATGGCGATGTATTTCACTAGGCAGATCACAAAATTTGACGCACTGTTTTTCTCGCTTTCTCAAGAGGCCATCGCTACGATGAAAAAGCATCACTACGATACCTCTCGTTACAATCAAAAAGAAAAAGATCAGTTCTGCGTTACCGTTTCAACGCTCTCTAGTTTGAGCGCTTTTTGAAAGTGCCTATCATGGACAAACACCAAAAGCTCAATGAAAGAGCAAAAAACGCGCTCATTCTCATGCGAGATCAGACGGATAGCCTAGAAAATGGGAATTATAGCTTGCGTGATATTAGTTTTAGGCAGGCACGGCTTGAAAGATCTAAGAGACGATAAGACTTCTTAGGACTATAGAGCTTTAAAAGAGGAAAAAAGGGCATGAAATAGAGGGTATAAAGAAGCGAGCATGGAAGAATCCAAAAAGCGAACAACTCCTGATCGTTTCCCTTGCACCTCTTGCGGGCTGTGCTGTAAAAATATCACTGGGATTATTGAGCTTATTGGGTTTGATGCTGGCAATGGGGTGTGCAAATTTTTGGATTCAGAAACCAATTTGTGCAAGATTTATGAATCGCGCCCGTTAATTTGCAGGGTTGATGAAGTGCACAAAAAGCTTTATTCCCACATCCCGCTTAAGGAGTTTTATGCCAAAAACGCAGAGGTTTGTAACGCTTTGCAAGAAGCAAACCATATGGATAAGAGCTTTAGGGTTATTCTTAAGAAATAATTTAGAATTTATTGCTCCACAAACACCGCATCAACCAAATCCTCTATAAAGCGTTCTTCATCAAAAGCGATCAAATCGTCTTCTTTTTCGCCCATTCCTAAATAAAGAATGGGTAATTTCAACTCATACAGCACGCTTAAAATCGCTCCGCCTTTAGAAGTGCCATCAAGCTTAGTCATAATCACGCCGTCTAGCGCCAAAGTCTCATGGAAAATTTTGGCTTGCGTTAGCCCAGAACTCCCTTGCGTGCCGTCTAAAATAAGGAATTTGTAAAAGGGGGCGTCTTTTAAAACTTTAGAGCAAGTGCGTGCGATTTTAGAAAGCTCGTTTTTAAGGTTGGTCTGGTTGTGTAACCTCCCAGCGGTATCTATAAAAACTTCATCTATATTTTTAGCGATCGCGCTTTCTATGGTGTTGTAAGCTAAAGAGCTTGGATCGCTCCCTTCTTTGGCGCTAATGACTTGAATGTTAAGTTTTTCGCCCCATAATTGCAGCTGTTTGACTGCGGCCGCTCTAAAGGTATCGCCTGCCCCAAGAAGCGCTTTTTTATGCTGTTTTAAAGAAAGCTTGGCTAATTTAGCGATCGTTGTGGTTTTACCCGCCCCATTAACCCCCACAATCAAATGCACTAAGGGTTTTGTGGTGATGGTCTTTAGGCGGGTTTTATCATAATAGCTTTCCCCACGCACAAAACGCAACAAAGCGACTTCTAATTGCTTGGGCGTAATTAAATCGCCTAAATGCTGTAACAAGCTCTCTATCAAATCGTATTGGATGTCAAAGCCAATCAAAATTTCTTCTAATTCCTCTTTAGGAATATGTTCACGCTTTTTTTCTTTCTCTTCGCCCTTAATTTTATTGACAATTTTTTTGAAAAAATTAAACATGGTTTTTTAATCCTTTAAATTGGAAATATCAAATTGGAGCATTTCTATTGGCACGATCCCTTGATACATTTTGATCAATTGGTGTTTGTGATATAAGAGCATGCTAAAAGAATGGTTTAAAGCGTTATGGTTTAAATGATCAAAAAGAGCGGTATCTTTAGGGTTTAAAATCATCAAATCAGCTTGAGAACGCGCACTAAAGTCTTTGATTGCATCGCTTGAATAGGGTTTATTGAGTAAAATAAGCACCCTCAAACGATCTTTAAAAGTTTTTTTTAAGATGTTAAAGGTGGGGGCGTAATCTTTTAAAAAATCGTCTAAAGCGCTTAAAACTAATAGGGTAGGGGTGTTAGGATCCGGGCTGATGTTTAGGGAATCTAAATCGCCTGTGATCGTGTATTCTTGGTTATTCAAATCCATAGCGGTGTAGGTTTTAGGGCTATCTTGTTGGGTGGTATTGTTTTGAGAATCTTGAGATTTTTGGGAATTTTTACAAGCGCTAAAACCCAACAAAACGATCAAAACCAGTGCGATAAAACGCAAAAAATAAGCCTTAATTCTCATTATAAACACATCCTTAAGAATAATAAAATGGTAACTAATAACCTAAAATTATACTATAATGTAAGTCTAAAATTTAAGGATTATAACCATTAAAACGATTTTTAGAGATTTTTGTAAAGAACGCTTGAAAAGGGCTAAAGCAAAAAATAAAGTCAGGGATAAATTGGCTTGCAAGCTTTTGTTTTGGAAACTCAAAGATTATCAAAATATTTTATTGTATAGCCCGTTAGGGCATGAGCTTGACATTAGGCCTTTGATTTTTAGGTTAAGACAAAAAAATAAGCACGTGTGGTTGCCTAAAAGCATTAAAAAAGGTGCTCATTTTTCTAAAGAGGGTTTTACTATCGCACCCTTTAGGTTGCCCTTAAGGCGTTTGGGGTGGTTTGATGAGCCGAGTTTGTCGCGCCATTATAAGCGGGAATTAGATTGCATTGTCGTGCCGATTTTAGGAATGGATACAAGCTTTAGGCGCGTGGGTTTTGGGCTAGGCATGTATGATAGGAGTTTGCCCCAATTATTCAAAAGGCGACTAAAACGCCCCTTAATCGTGTTTGTGAGTAGGGAGTTAGCGCTAGCTAATGGTGTTCTCACAAACGCCTATGACATTGAAGCGGATCTTTACATGAATGCTCGTATCGTTATGAAGAATAATAGAAGGAAACATTATGAGCAGCGGGTTAATTTATATTTCATTAGAAGTCTTGGTAGCGTGTTTGATTACCGCTCTAGTCATGTATTATGTGATGAAAAAGATCTATTACGCTAGAGGGCAAGCCGCTTTAAAAAGCGCTTCAGCTAAAGCCAAATTAATGGAGTTTCAAGCGAAATCTTTCGTGGAAGCTGAAGAGATGCGCATGAAAAGCCAAGAATACAAGTTGCAACAGCAATATGAAAACAAGAATTTGCAACTCCAAACCCATTTTGACAAAAAAGAAGCGCATTTGAAGCATTTAGAAGCGCAACACAAAGAATTTGTAAGAGATGAAAAACGCTATTTAGAAAAGGAAAAAAAAGAGCTTGAAAAAGAACGCCAAATTTTAGAACAAGAAAAAGAAAATTTCAAAAAACAGCGCGCTGTTTGTAAAGAAGCTCAAGCCAAAGCGCTAGACGCGATGCTCAATTACATGGCTTACACTAAAGATGAAATTAAAAACATGATCTTGGAGCAGTTAGAAGAAGAATTGGAAGCCCAAAAAAGCGCGTTAATCAGGCGTTATGAAAAAGAAGCCAAAGAAGAGGGCAAGAAAAAATCGTATGCCATTTTAGCGGAAGCGACAGCCCGTTTTGCGGGTAATTATGCGACAGAGAATTTAACAAGCCGTATCGCTTTGCCTTGCTCAGATTATATCGGTCGTGTGATAGGCAAAGACGGGAAAAATATTGAAGCGTTTAAAAAAGTCAGCGGGGTGGATATAGAATTTAGCGAAGACAGCAGCGAATTGTGTTTGTCCAGTTTCAATCTTTATCGGCGTGAAGTAGCGAGCGAGACGCTTAAAATTTTAATAGAAGATGGCCGTATCCAGCCTAACAGGATTGAAGAGGTTTATCATAGAGTCGCGCGCAACCTGGAAAAAGAATTGCTTTCTGAAGGGGAGAGCGTGGTGTTAGAATTGGAGCTTGGGGTTATGGAAGATGAGCTTAAAATTTTAATAGGCAAAATGCGTTATCGCTCTAGTTTTGGGCAAAACGCCTTACAGCATTCTAAAGAAGTCGCTCTTTTAGCCGGCTTGATTGCAGAACAGCTTGGGGGGGATAAAAAGCTCGCCAGAAGAGCGGGTATTTTGCATGATATTGGTAAAGCGCTCACCCAAGAGCTTGGGAGAGACCATGTGAATTTAGGCGTTGAGGTGTGCAAGCGCCATAAAGAAGACCCGGTTGTGATCAATGCGATTTATGCCCACCATGGGCATGAAGAGATCATGAGCGTGGAGTGTGCGAGCGTGTGCGCGGCTGATGCGCTTTCAGCAGGGCGTCCTGGGGCTAGAAGAAAGAGCGATGAAGAATACGCTAAACGCATGCAAGCTTTAGAAGAGATCGCACTAGAATTTGATGGGGTGGAAAAGGCGTATGCGATGGAGAGCGGGCGAGAATTAAGAGTGATTGTCAAATCCAACCAAGTCAGGGACAATCAAGTGCCTATTATTGCCAGAAAGATCGCTAAAAAGATAGAAGAGAGCGCTCAGTATGTGGGTGAAGTGGGCGTGCAAGTGGTGCGAGAAAATCGTTTCAAAACGACCGCTACGCTCAAGCAATAATCAAGCCTTTTTCCCGCACCTTTTCCATATGCCTTTAGAAAAAACTTTATAGTAGATGAATGAGCGCAAAAAAGTTTCTGATGCGATCACTACAAAAATAAATTCCACCTTAAAATGATGAATTAAAAGCAAGTAAATAGGCATGATCCTTAACCCCCATAAGCTTAGGGTGTTAATGTATAGTGAGACTTTAGAAATGCCAGCCCCTCTAAAAACTCCATCTAGCACAAAATACCCAATCAAGGGGGCTTGAGAGAGGCCCACAGCGATCAAATAAGATCGCGCCACTTCCAAAACTTCTCCATCTTGAGAAAAAAGGCTCACAAATTCTTTAGCGAATAAGACTAAAATAACCCCTAAAACCCCCATTAAACCCATAGAAATTTTTAAAATCAAATGCGCGTATTCTGTGGCGATCTTTGGCTTGTTCGCCCCTAAATTTTGCCCTGTTAAAACCATCGCTGCGATCATAAACCCAAATCCGGGCATGAACGAAAAGGTTTCCACCCTGATGCCTATTTGCATGCCCGCTAACACCTTATCCCCATAGCTCGCTACAAATTTGGATAAGAGGATTAAAGAAAATAAGCTCAATAAGCGCTCAAACCCGGCCGGCCAACCCACTCTAAACATGGTTTTTAAAAAAGAAAAATGAAAGGTTATTTTGAATTTTAAAGGGATTTTTTTGATTTGTATCCAAACGCCAAGCGCGAGTAATTCCAAATAAGAGACAACCACATTCGCTAAAGCAGAGCCTACAATCCCCATTTCTTTAAAACCAAAATCCCCAAAAATCAAGGCTTGATTCAAAAAAATGCATGCGATGACCATGATGATTTTAACAATAAAGGGGGTTAGGGTGTCTGAAAAGCTAGCGAGCGCTGAAACTAAAACATTTTTTAAAAAAATACTCGGTAGCGCGATAACTAAGACTTCTAAATAATCTTGCGTCAATTGGCGTGAAAGATCTTGTAATTGCATCCAATTTAAAAAAGGCTCAATCAAAAAATAAGAAGCAAACAGCACGCCCAAACAGATCACAAACGCCCCTATGAAAATACTGGAAAAAGCGTGATTGATTTGAGCAAAATCCCTAGATCCCACAAGCCTAGACAGAATGGCGTTAGTGCCGGTGTATAAAATCGTATTGATGCCATAAAAAAGCATCAAAAATTGCAAACCCACCCCTAAAGCCACAATGTGATGGTGCGAAATCTTACCCACAAAAAAAACCGAGAGAGCGACTACCAGCACATCTAAAAAAGCATTAACCCCAGAGGGTAAGGCTAAAGAAAAGATTTTCTTAACTTGATAGATTAGCCTAATAGTAACGCTCCAGCAACGCCAAAAACAATCAAAGGGAGGTTATAGACTAAAAAAGTCGGCACGCATGTGTCATAGATATGATTGTGTTGGTTGTCTGCGTTAAGCCCGCAAGTAGGCCCCATGGTGCTATCGCTAGCTGGTGAGCCTGCATCGCCTAAGGCTGCGGCTATGCCGATGAGTAAAATCGTAGATTCTATGCTAAAACCTAATTTCGCGCATAAAGGGACATAAAACACAGCAATGATAGGGATAGTGCCAAAAGAAGTCCCTATCCCCATAGTGATAAAAAGCCCTACAACAAGCATTAAAAAAGCCCCTAAAAACTTCCCTTGGATTATGCTTGTGATCGCATTCACTAAGCCCTCTATCGCATGCACTTTTTGCAACACTTCTCCAAACCCGCTAGCCACTAACATCACAAAAGCGATAAACGCCATCATTTTTACGCTATCGTCCATTAAAGAGTCTGTTTCTTTAAACTTAATGCCACGGCCTAGTAAGATAATCGCTAACGCTAAAAAGGCGGCTAAAGGCATCGAATCGGTGGCCAATTGGATCACAAACGCCACAATAATCCCTATAAAAGTCAAGTAGTCATGGTAGTTTAATTGAAGCGAAGCGTAATCTTCTATATCAAAAGATTTTTCTTTGTAGCGCCTGGGTTTTTTGTATAGCGTTAATACCGCTAAAAATAGCCCAACAACCATCGCTAACCCTGCTATCCACATCACTCCTGTGATTTGCGCTATGGTGGTGCTAACGCCATTAGCTTTTAATTGCTCTAAAATGGTGGTTTGAAAAATTAAGCCAAACCCTACAGGAAGCACCAAGTAGGGGGCTTGCAAGCCAAAGGTTAAAGCGCAAGCGACCGCTCTTCTATCCAATTCTAACCGGTTCATCAAATGCAAAAGAGGGGGGATTAAAATAGGGATAAAAGCGATATGCACTGGCACTAAATTTTGCGAAAAGCATGCGATGAAAGCGATCAAAAAGCAAAAAGTGGATCGCTTGTAATCCATTAAGCCTATCAGCTTACTCAAAGCGACTTTAATGAGATTGCTTTTAGCGATCGCTACCGCCAAAGCCCCTAAAAGGATGTAGCTTAAAGCGATGTTTAAATTGCCTTTCATGCCGTCTATCATTACATTAAAACTCTCTGTGATTCCAAGCCCTCCCATAAGCCCTGCTATGAGAGTCGCGCTAATCATAGAAAGCATGACATTGAGCCTTAAAAGGCTAAGAACGCACATGCAAATGATAGCCACAAAGGCAGGATTGCTCCATACAGAGCTATTTTCTAGCATTTTTGCTCCTTGTTAAAATGAAAATACCGCACAAAAATGATAGAACTTTTGCGCTTGTTTAGCGCAAAAAATTACACCTACCATGTTCAATCCTTTCTAACCTTAAATTTTAAACTGATTGACTGATTAAATATAGCGTTTCAACAAATCGTTATAAAAATCAATGCGCCTGTCTCTTAAAAACGGCCACATTCGGCGCACTTCTTCGGTGCGTTCTAAATCAATTTCCGCATACAAAATTTCTTCTTTATCGCTCGCTTTAGCCAAAAATTCGCCTAAAGCCCCTACCACAAAACTAGAGCCAAAAAAAGTAATGCCCCCCTTAATCGCGCCGCTAGGATCTAATTCTACGCCCACTCTGTTAGTCGCAATCAAAGGCAAGCCATTAGCGATCGCATGCCCTCTTTGGATAGTCTCCCATGCGTTTTGCTGACGCTTTTTTTCTTCGTTAGAATCTTCTTCTAAAAACCCTATCGCACTAGGATAGATTAAAATTTCTGCTCCTTTTAAAGCCATGATCCTTGCTGCTTCAGGATACCACTGATCCCAGCACACCATAAGCCCTAATTTACCCACGCTTGTAACAATAGGCTCAAAGCCCAAATCCCCCGGCGTGAAATAAAATTTTTCATAAAACCCCGGGTCATCAGGAATGTGCATTTTGCGATACACTCCAGCGATTGAGCCATCTTTTTCAAACACAACCGCACTGTTGTGATACAACCCTTTAGCACGCTTTTCAAATAAAGAAGCGATAAGCACCACTTGAAATTTTTGAGCTAAAGCGCTAAAAAAAGCCTTATCTTCTTCAAAATATTCGCCCAAATCAAAAAATTTAGGGTTTTCGCTCTGGCAAAAATAACTATAAGGGTTCAATTCTTGCAACACCACTAAATTGGTCTTAGGGTGTTTTTTTAGCGCTTGTTCAAGCAGGTTGGCTGTATGCTCTATGGTTTTTTTTCTAGAGCCGCAATAAGCATGCTGGAGAACGCCTGCATAAATCATTTTTCACTCTTCTTCATAATCAGAGTTATAGTCTTCATAATCGTCATCATCATAGACATTCTTATAATCATTATACTCTTCATCTTCTTCTTCAAAGCCCTCTAATTCTTCTTCTTCAAAATCTTCCAATTCGTCTTCGTAATCTTTCATTCCACTTCCTTTCATTGTTAATATCTTATTTGATAATGTCTTGCACGACTTCACTCGCTATTTGCAAACCAAAACTCGCCGTAACCGCATTAAAACTTCCAAGCTCTATGCAATGCGGGACTTCAGGGCTAAAAACCACTTTAAAATCCCCTTTAAAACGGCGTTTTTTTAAAAAATCCCTAAATTTACGCCCGAATTTATCGCCATAGCTTTCCCACACGCTCCCCACTTTAATGTGTTTAGGATTCAAACGCTTCGCGCTCCCCATAGAGCTGATAAACTTCCCGTAAGCGAAATTCTGGCATTTTATTGCTAAGCTTGTTTTAATGGGCAAATCGTCCATGCAATCTAAAATGTAATCATAATCTCTAAAATTAAATGAATTTAAAAACGCTTCATCTATACGCAAGTTCAAAGCTTGAATGCCCTTATATAGATCTTGCAACACCAACACTTTAGATTCTCCTATCCTTTCTGAGCCAATCTGGCGGTTTTGATTGGTAACATCAAACACGTCTTTATCAATGATAGTGATTTGCCCTATCCCCACACGATACAAAGCGTCTAGTGCAAAGCCCCCAACGCCCCCAACGCCACAGATTAAAACCCTTTGTTGGCGGATTTTTTCAAAATCGTTTTTAAACAACCACCTTATGCGCGTGAATCTATCTATGGGTTCAGACAACCTTTAGCCTTCAATAAAAATAGTGCTTTTATTGTATCGTAGTTTAAAAAATCTAAGACAAAAATTTTTGAATCTTCTTAGCCTTATGCATTTGTGATTGCAGTTCTTCTTTTTCTTTTTCCAATAGTTCAATGCTTTGGGCTATCATCTCCTTAAGGCTTAAAAGCGCATCTAAATCCAAGCTTTTTATTTGTTCTAAAGAAAGGCGTTCTATCAATGAAAAGGCTTGCTTAGAATCTTTTTTAATGAGAGCGATTTTAAAGGAATCTAATAACATGTCAGGCGAGTTCATCTGAATGGATTTCCCTCCAAGCTTCTAACAACCCCCTAGCCACATTCAACACCAAATCAATCTTACTCGCATCATTTTCCACATTGGCTTGCGTTAAAACTTTGATTTGATGGGTGTATAAGCCTGTAAGATACACCGCCACTTCCCCCCCTTTTTCATAATCTAAAATATTCAACAATTCCGTGAAAATATCCGTAACCCTATTAATATAATAAATCTTTTTTTCAATGTCTTCATTTTCAATACAGCGTTTGGCTTGCGAGGAAAATCTCAAAATCCCTTCATAAAGCATTTCAATGAGTTTTGCTGGGGATTCCACACTCACTCGGTTATGCTGGTAGGCTTGATAAGCGTTAGCGTATTGCATAATGTTCCTTTATCCTTTAAAATTGATAACTCTCTGTTTTTTTAATTCTTTTTAGCCGCCGCTTGATCGATCATCATTTGCACGGAATTGAATTTTTGATTGGCTTTAGAAATTTGGCTGTCATAAGCCGCAAAGCGCTCCGCCATGATGTTGTAGCGGGTTTTTAAAAGCTCTTGAGCGTTTTCTTTGTCTTTGGTCAGGCTTTTAGCGTCTCTGTCTAGGGAATCTTCATAAATTTTTAATTTAGCGTTCCCTCCATCTATGAGATTGGCGATAACTTGATTGAATTTAGAAAAAATGCCCTCTTGGTGGATTTCTCTGCCCCCCATATCCTTGCTATCGCTCCCATAAAAAAAGTCTTGAGTCGCTTTAGGGTTAGAATTTAAGGCACTACTCAATTTAGCTTCATCTAAACTCATCACGCCCTTATCGTCTAAACTAAGCCCGTATTTCATCAAGCTTTCTACCCCATTATCCGTATGCACACTATAAGAAAACACATTATTAAGAGAAGATCGAATCGCGCGAATATCGCCCACGCCGTTAAAAATCCCAGCGATTTTAGTGTCAGCGTCATAACGAGTGTCTTCATCTAATTTAGGGATAAGCTCATTATAAGCTTTGACAAATTCTTTAAGGCTGTCTATAATGGCTTGATTGTCTCTGCTCACGCTGATAATGGCAGGCTTATTAGGCTCTGTGGTTTGCTCTAAAGTGATATTAACCCCGCTAATCACATCATTGATCTCATTAGTGGGGCGTGTGATGCTCACCCCATTATAAGTGAATTCTGAATCGCTCGCTTTTTGCAAATTCTTAGACATAAAAAGCGTGTCTTGTGAGGCTTCATAAGATTGCACCATGCCAGCGCTCAAACCCAAATCCTTCAAACTGGCCTTGCCTAAAGCGTCTTCGCCCTTAATGGTGAGCATTCCGGTTTTAGAATTGATCACAAGCTTGCCTTCGGCGTTTTTAAACGCACTCAAGCCTTCTTTAGCGTTGATCGCTTGAATGATAGCGTCTGTATTTTCTTCGCTGGTGTTGCCCTCTTTGGTTAAGGCTTTTAAATCCAGTTTTTGGCCATTCAAGCTAATTACCCCTTCTAATTTACCCTCTTTTATGGTGCGAGAGCTTTTTAATAAATCGCTTTCTTGGGTGGCGGTTTGCAAAAACCCAAGCTCTTTAGCCTTACTCCCTTTAATTTCAATGTTTCCCCCACGCCTGTCATTAATGATTAAAGATTCCCCCCCATGAAGAGTGTCTATGGAAATATCCCCATTAGCGATCAAGTCTTTAAAATTAGGGTCGTTTTCTAAAGCCTGCTCCATAGCCTTTTGGATCGCTGCGTTTTTTTGTTTGATAGAAGCGCTTTCAGGGAGTTCTAACATGATAGGGACTTCATGCATGTTCCCATCAGCCCCCTTTAAATTCAAACTCAATTCGCTTTTCCCAGCTCCATCAAGCCCTAAAGAAAGGGCGTTTTTATTAGTGAGCGTGGATTGGAGGTGTGAGCCAAAATAGACTCGGTTGTCTTCGCCGGTGTTTTTGGTATTCACCATTAATTGGTAGGGGTCATTCCCTCCTGTTTTCATCACAATGCCCATCACTTCGCCATTGGTAGCGTCTGTGATGCTTTGAGCCACATCGCCTAAAGTCATTCCTGCTTTAATATCAACGGCGTAGTCCTTGTTTTGCGTGTAAAATTTGAGCGTGGTATCCACTTGGCTAAAAACATCATCTCTTGAAGAAAATTTCGCCCCTAGTTCGTTAATATCGCCTTGCGCTAAATTTTGCACATCCACTTTAATATCCTGAATAGGCACGCCAGCCCCCACGCTCGCGCTCAACGCATCGCCTGTAACATTGCTTTTTCGGCTGATATAAGTGGAATAATCTGAAAGCGTTTTAACCGGACCTTTTAGAGATGAAAGGAGTGTTTTAATTTCTACAAGGGCTTTTTGTTTTTCAACATTTTGCTCCATTTTCTTGTCTAAGGGGGCGATTAACGCTTTTTCATCGGCGTCCTTAAGCTTGTCAATCACATCGTAATTCAAAACCTTACTGCCAAGCCCTAATGAGCTTAATGAACCTATTGCCATGTTTTACCTCTAATGTTTAGCCTCTCTTATCAAAGATAATGCCTATCACATCGCGCATTCTTTGCATAAGCTCCACGGCTTCTTTAGAGGGTATTTCTCTTATCACCTTATCCCCATTAGCGTCTTTGACTGAAACCACTAACCCTTTGATCGTATCGTTATAACTAAAATTAATATCCGTGCCGATGCGTTTCATTTCTTCATTCAGACGCTCGCTCAATAATTCTAGCTTGGGTTTGTATTGATCAGGGTCTATCGTTGTTTTAGATTCATCAATAGTGTTTATAGTGTTTGTGCGACTGATCTCTTTTGTGGGGGTTGTTTGAACGCTTGCATGAGATGCGGGAATCCCAATCCCTTGAACTTCATTGACCATAAAAACCTCCAAATTTTTCCATGCCTAATAAATGTAACTATTTCTTTGTTTGTTAAATTCTTTAGCTAATATCGGCAAAAAGACGATTTGTTTAATTGCGCACGATGAGTTCTAAGGGGTTGATGTGTTTTTCTTTCATGGTTACTTCAAAACCCAAGCGTTGCTCAATGCGCCCTAAAACATAGCCTTTTTGGATCCGCATGCCGCTTTTAATGGTGGGGGCGATTTTATCCAATTGGGAATAAATCGTGCGGATGCCGTTTTTATGCTCAATGATAACGACTTTTTTAAGCATGTTGATTTCTTTAGCGAACACGATTTTTCCGTCCAAAACATTACGCACCAAAGCGTTTGGGGTTTTTGACACTAGCGTGATAGACTCGCTAAAAATTTTTAAATTATAAACCGGATCAATATAGGGGCCAAATTTTTGCACCACTTCATAATCGTTCAAAGGGGCGATCGTTTTTGGCCCGTTATAGCTCGTGGTGTTGATATTTTGATAAGAGCTCGCTACTTGTTTGACTTCTAAGGCTTGAGAAGATTTTTTCAAACTGACCCTCTCTTCATTTTCTCTATTTTGTTTGATGATATTCAAGCGTTTTAAAAGAGCGTTTAAGTTCTGGCGCTCTTTTTCTAAAAGGGTTAGTCGTTGGTTATAGATCGCATAATCTTTTTGCATGCTCAAAATGAGCTTATTTTGTTCGGTTTGCAAGGATTTTAAGGTTACTTCACGAGTTTTTTGCTCATCTATGATAGAGGAGATTTTTTGAATGCTGCTTTTGACTTTTAAAGCTTGCGTACTGAGTTCCTTTTCTTCTTGGCTTAGTTGCGACATTTTAGACAGAGTGCTTTGGTGCAAGTTTTCAAACGCCACTTGCAAAATCACATCATTAGAAGAGGCTAAATTCTGCCCCTTTAAGGCTTGTGAAAAAAGAAAATCCTCTAAAAGCGTATCAAACACCCTCTTTTGTAAAAATGATCGTTGTTTTTGCAAATGATCTAAAGACTTGCGGTAGTTGGTTAGGACTTTTTCTTGCGCCAAACTTTCGTTACGATTTTTTTCAAGACTCTTTTTTAAGGCGGCCATTTGGCGCTCCATCTCAGCTTTTTGAAGCTCTTTAGAGCGGATCGCTTCGCCTAAAGAACTCAAACGGCTGTTTAGTTGGTTTTTTTCTTCATGGGTTTTTTTCAAAAGGGTTTCTTTATGTTGAATATCTTTAGCAATATCGCTCACTTTTTGCGTGTTAGCTGATAGTAAGGTGGCTAACAAAAACACCCCTAATTTATACATGTCTAGTCCTCCAAGCTACAAGTAAAACAGAAACAAATGAGACCACAAGGCTAAAAAGCAGTCCCCATAAAAAATGGTTTAAAACAAACATGCCTCCTATAATACCCAAAGTATCCATTGTTTTTTCAAAACCTTTTTGCGAAGTGATATAGAGCATGAACATGGGAGCTAAAAAGCTAGCGATTAGAGAATCCATTAAAGCTATTTTATACAAAAACCCGTTTTTAAAAGACACCGAAGCCCCTAATAAATCCATGATCTCTAACCTCTCATGGTATTGATAGATCCAGATGCGGACTTGCTTGAACATCAATAAAACCGATAAAACAAAGACCACTAACGCAAAGATATAGACCGCTGCTTTAATAAAACTCAAGAGATCATACACTTGCATGTAAGTTTTGGCAAAGACTTCAACTTTTTGAACGCCAGGGATTTTGAGCAATTTTTCTTTAATGTTTTCTAAACGCTCTTGAGTGGGGAATGTGGAAAGTTGTAAAGAATAAAAAAAGGGTAAATTTTTCCTTAATTCCTTAAGCCCGTCTGTGCCTAAAGTTTTTTGAAGAGGTTCTAAAGAATAATTAGGATCAATCTCTTTTAACGCCGTGATTTCGCTAAAATTTTGACGCAACAATTCCAAGCCTAATTTTTGCGTGCTGGCCAACACGACTGCATAATCTTCAATCAATTTTTTTTCTTTTTGCGCGATCGCTTGATTGATAAACAACACGCATTCCAAGCTAAACAATAACGCCACTAGGGGAATGATAAAGGCTAAATGCTTTTTAAGAGTATTCATAAACTTCCCCCTCTTCTATATAGAATTTTCGGTGATAAGCGCTAAAATTTTTAGGGAATTTGTGCGTAACCACCACGATCGTAGCGTTTAATTGCGTGTTCATGCCTCTTAATAGGCTCCAGATTTTATCGCTGGAATAATCGTCTAAATTCCCGGTAGGTTCATCGGCTAAAATGAGTTCAGGGCAGTTCGCCATAGCCCTAGCCATAGCCACTCGCTGTTGTTCGCCCCCACTGAGTTCTTTGGGGTAGCGGTTAGCCTTATGGCGTAAATCAATATGCCCTAAAAGTTTTTCTAGCTGCAAGTGGCATTCTTCTTTTTTGATCCCACAAATCACCATAGGCAGTTTGATGTTTTGCTCAATCGTGTAATCTTGGATCAATTTATAGTCTTGGAAAACCACGCCAATATTTTTACGCAAATCTAAAATCGTCGCTTTTGAAGCGTTATTCATGTTGGTATTGCAAACTTCTAATTTACCGCTAAAAACCTTCAAATCCCCATAAAACGAACGCAAAAGCGTGCTTTTACCGCTCCCGCTAGGCCCTGAAATGAACACGAAGTCTTTTCGTTTGATGCGTAAATTGGCATGTTTAATGACCGGCTCGTTTTGCTGGTATTGTAAGCATAAATTATTCGCTGCGATGATCACACTCATCCAATTCCCTTTTGGCTTAGGATATTTTGAAGCAAAAGATGCGCTTTGTGGTTGTTTAAGGTTTTTAAGGGGCTTTTATTGAGGTAAAAAATCTGATTTTCTGCCAATAAAACAAACAAACGCACAGGCCAATCAAAATCCCCCATACTCAATTCCACTAAAAAATCCCCCTTATTTTCATAAATATTACAAACATGCACAAAATACCCTTCTTTGATGATTTTTGGGGTTTTTAAAATTGCTCCAACGCTTTCTTTATCAATCGTTATTGTATCAAAAGAAAAATCCAATGCATGGTTTTGAGTAGGGTTTTCATCCAATCCTAAAGAATAAATTCTTAAATCATAAATATCTTTTTTGAGTTTATTCCAACGCGCTTCATACTTGCTGATAACCGGGATTTGAGCGTTTTTTTTGATTTCTACCTCGCATTGAAAGTTTTTTAGGGCTAATTTCAAGCTGTCTTCAAAATAAAGGCTATCATCGGTGCGTAATTCCAAAAACCCTTTAGGCTTTAAAACCCTTAAAGCTTCGTTTAAAAACTTTTCGCTTAGCACACGGCGGTGTTTTTTTTCATTCCATGGCACAGGGAAATGCACAAAAATTTTCTCGCACTTATAATTTGGCATGCTCTCTAAAATCAAACGGCCATCGCCTTGCAAAATGTGCAGATTTTTTAAATCCAACAATTCAATTTGCTTTAACGCTTGCGCGATAGAGGGGGTGTGGATCTCTATCCCTAAACATGTTTTAGTGGGGTTGTTTTTGGCTAATTCTATCAAATGCCTCCCGCTCCCAAAACCAATTTCGGCTAAAATAGGGGCTTGATTTTTTTGGATAAAGTCTTCAAAAGCCTCTAAATCAAGGGCTTTTTTTTGGCTCGCATGTTTAGAATTTTCTTGCAAATTATGCGAAATGACTTCAAAAGATTGCGAATAAATCCTTAAAGCTTGTTTTAAAATCTCTCTTTTTAAGGGCGTCGCTTTTTCGCTTTTAATCAAAAAATCACTCGCTCGCCGGATTTTTTGCAATAAAAAAATGCGATCCTTAAAACTCGCATACACACAGCTTTTAGTGGGGTGTTTTAAGCTTAAAAATTCCTTATGAAAACAAAAATCCCCATTTGTTATTGGGTATTCTAAAGGTTTAAAATCCAGCTTGGCTAAAAAATGGGGCATTAAAACCCTTTTAGCGCTCTAAAAACAAACGCACTTCTTTGCTGGGGTGCGACTCTAAACCATCTTTATCCACGCTCACCACTTGATAGCGGTAAGCCACGCCCACTTTCATGTCTTTATCCACGAATTGGTTTTTGGTGATATTCCCAAAACGCAAAGGGGTTTTAGAATTGGCTTCAAAACGATACACCGCATAGGTGGCTATTTTAGCGCTTGGGTTATTTTCCCATTGGATAAAGGCTGAAGAATCTTGAATAGTCCCTTTAGTGATGATAGGGGCTTCGGGTCTGTCAGCGGTCTCACCCATGGCAGGCTCTTTGGGTAACGCCCCTTCAAGATGCGTTTTATCAAGGGCGACGACTTTATAATAACGAGTGAGATTGTCTTTTTCTATTTTATCCACATAGGAAGTGTTGGTGGTTTGAGCGATGAATTTGTATTTGTCGTTGCGGTTATTGGAAGCGTAAATGCGATAAGCTATCACATCTTCTTCTGGGGATTTATCCCAACTCAATTCAATGTGTCGTGTGAGATTTTGGCTCACTCTAACATTAGCGATTTCTTTGGGTAAATCTTTGGTTTTCCCCTCCACTATGACGCTAGGTCTGGATTTATCCCCCATGAAATTTTCAGCAATGACTCGGTAGCGGTATTTTTTCCCATCTTCTAGATCCTTATCCTTGTCAAAATACTCCACAAACAAGCGGTTTTTTACAGCCCCTACATTTAAAAATTTGCCGTCTTTATTCTGCCTTTGAATGATGTATTTAGAAACGCTGGGATTTGGGTGCGGGCTCCAAAAGACTTTCACGCTTTTAGGGTATTCAAGGCTTGCGAACACGCTTTCTACAGGATTGATAAAAGAGGTTTTTACTAGAATGGGGTCTGAAAGGTTAGAGATTTTATCGCCCTTGTAAGTGGCGATCTGGTAAGTGTAAGAACTCTCTGTTTCTAACCCCTCATCATAATAGTGGGTCGCATAAGGGTTTTTAATGGTGGCGATTCGTTTAAGCTTAGAGTCTTTTTTCAAACGATACAAAATAAACCCATCAATGTCATAAGTATCAGCGATTTTAGGCCATTCAAAGCCCACTGAACTCACATCGTTAATGGTTTTAACAGAATGGACTACCGGGAGCTTATCGTCTGTATTTTCTTGATTACTAAGGGCTGAAAAAGTATGATTCCTGGTAGAAGAACACCCTATAAAAACCGCTAATACCACACTACTTTGCAATAAAAGCGTGAAGTATTTTTTCTTCATCCAAGACCTCATCTAAATTCTCCTTGTCAAAAACTTTTTTAAGGTATTCTAACATATCCTTTAATAGGGGAACTTTAAAGCGCAGTTTCTGCTCGCTTCTAGGGTGTTTGAACTCTATCAAATAGGCATGCAGCATGATCCTTATCTCTTCTTTAAAAAGCGCCCCATTAAGCCCGTAAAGATTATCGCCTATGATGTGTCTGTTCAAATATTCTAAATGCGCTCTGATTTGGTGCGTGCGCCCGGTGAATAGTTTAGCCCCTATCAAATCCATGCCATTTTGAGAAGTCAGCAAGCTAGTAAATTCGCTTTTAGAATAACGGCTTTTTTCTTTTTTGGCCGTTTTGAGTGCTATCATTTTTAAGCGGTTATTAGGGTTTCTTGTCAAATAGCATTCCA
The DNA here is from genome assembly GCF_014496485.1 of Helicobacter pylori. GTDB lineage: Bacteria > Campylobacterota > Campylobacteria > Campylobacterales > Helicobacteraceae > Helicobacter > Helicobacter pylori_DD. Next base: position 141,144 of record NZ_JACTAX010000003.1, read on the forward strand.
CGCTCATTTTTTCTTCTTTTAAGGGCGTTGAAAGCAAGGCGATATAATAGCGCCCCATCATTTTAGTTTTGAGTTGCTCGCTCAAATGAACATGGGTAAAATTGTTTTTAGCGATGACAATCCCTCCGCTCGTGTCCTTATCCAAACGATGCACAATCCCATAGCGCTCTTTTAAGCCAAGATTAGAAAGCTCGTAATTTTGAGATTTTAACCAATCCACTAAAGTAGGCTCTTTCACGCTTGGGGCTTTATGGACGACTAGATTAGGGGGCTTATTCAACACCAATAAGTCTTCATCTTCAAAAATGACTTCTACTTCTAAATCAAGCTCTCTTTTTAAGGGTTTGGGCGCGATTTTGGGCGTTAAAAGCGTGATTTCATCGCCCTCTTTTAAGGCTAGCCCCCCTTTTTTGACCTCCTTTTTTTGACAAAACACTAACCTCTCTTTAATCAAATTCAATACTTGGTTTTTAGAAATTTGCAATTCTTTGGCTAAAAATTCATCAATGCGTTTGTAATGGGTAGGGGCAATGAAAACTTTTTGCATTCAAACTCTTTTTTGCTTTTTTAAAAACCATTATTTTACTCAAAACCTTAAAAAAATCCTATTTCATTATTTGAATACGCTATAATCGGTGCGACAACATTTTGTGGCTCAAATCATTTTTAAAGGGGTTCTAATGGAACATAACGGGCATGATAAACTGAACGGCATTTTGCGTGGTTTTTTAGGCGACGCATTCACGCTTGATGGGAAAGAGGGAGGATTGAACATGAGCAAGATGCTTGAATCTATCAAAAAGGAAAAACCCAAGATGAACGTTTTGCTCATGGGGGGTACTGGGGTGGGTAAAAGCTCGCTCATTAACGCTCTATTTGGTAAAGAAATCGCTAAAGTAGGCGTAGGAAAGCCCATCACTCAGCATCTTGAAAAATACATTGATGAAGAAAAAGGCTTAATTTTGTGGGACACTAAAGGCATTGAAGATAAAGATTACCACGACACCATGCAAAGCATTAAAAAAGAAATGGAAGATTCTTTTAAAACGCTTGATGAAAAAGAAGCCATTGATGTGGCGTATTTGTGCGTTAAAGAGACTTCTGGTAGGATTCAAGAGAGAGAGAGAGAGAGTTATTAAGCTTCGCTAAAGATTGGAATATCCCAACGATTGTCGTTTTCACAAACACTCAAGAAAAAGCCGGCGAGGCGTTTGTCCAAGAAACTAAAGAGATCATAGGCGAAGAATGGGGGTTTAAAGGTTTTGTCAGAGCCTATGTGAGGGTCAATTCCGTTGCGTTTTCATTTAGAGGTATTGAAGTCCCCATTGAAGGTTTAGAAGAATTGGTAGATGAAACGAAAAAATGCTTGATAGAAGCTAGGAAAAACAAACAAAACCATTTCTTACTGATTCAAAAAGCTAATATCCAAGCAAGAAAACAGGCCATGATAGAGGAATGTAAAACCATTATCCATGTTGCATCAGGCGCTGCAGGAGGGGCTGGGCTTATCCCCATACCCTTTAGCGATGCGTTCGCTATCGCGCCCATTCAAGCAGGGATGATTTATAAAATGAATGACGCTTTTGGAATGGATTTGGATAAATCTGTGGGCGCGAGTTTGATCACAGGATTGTTAGGCGTAACCGCTGTCGCGCAAGTGGGGAGAACGCTCGTTAATGGTTTCCTTAAATTCATTCCTGTTGTGGGGAGTGTTGCAGGGGGCGCAACCGCTGTGGTTATCACAGAAGGCATTGGGTTTGCTTATTTGAAAGTGTTAGAAAAATGCTTTAATGATGAGACGGGCGAAGTCAAATTGCCTGCAGTTGATGTGATAACATCCTTTTTCAAGGAGAATTATCTCAATTTGGATACAATCAAAAAATTAAAATCATAAGATCAGGGGTTATGAAAAACGCATGGCATTAGACAAAAGGATTTGGATGCATTTTGATCTTTTGCCTTTTGTGTTTATTATTCCCTTGTTGGTGGTTTCTTTTTTATTGATTTTTGAGAGCAGCGCGGTTTTGAGCTTGAAGCAAGGGGTTTATTATGCGATAGGGTTTCTTCTCTTTTGGATCGTGTTTTTTATCCCTTTCAGGAAGCTCGATCGGTGGCTCTTTGTGTTTTATTGGGCGTGCGTGATTTTATTAGCGTTAGTGGATTTTATGGGTTCTAGCAAGCTTGGGGCACAACGATGGCTAGTCATTCCCTTTACTTCTATCACTCTACAGCCCAGCGAACCCGTGAAAATCGCCATTCTTTTATTGTTGGCGCATTTGATTAAAATCAACCCGCCTCCTTTTAAAGGCTATGATTGGGGCATGTTTTTAAAGCTCAGTTTTTACATTTGCTTACCGGCGGCTTTGATTTTAAAGCAGCCCGATTTAGGCACGGCTCTTATTGTGCTCATCATGGGTTTTGGGATTTTACTTATCGTGGGTTTAAGGACTAGGGTGTGGCTCCCTCTTTTTGCCGCTCTTTTAGTGGCTTCGCCTATCGCTTATCATTTTTTACACGATTACCAAAAAAAGCGCATCGCAGACTTCCTTTCTGAAAAGCCTAATTACCATGTCATGCAATCCATTATCGCCATAGGATCGGGCGGGTTTTTAGGCAAATCCAAAGAAGCCTCCACCCAAACCAAATTCAAATTCTTGCCTATCGCAACGAGCGATTTTATTTTCGCCTACTTCGTGGAGCGTTTCGGGTTTTTAGGGGCTATATTGCTTTTTGCGATTTATATAGGCTTGAGTTTGCATTTATTTTTTTATCTGTTTGAGAGCAACAGCGATTGGTTTTTAAAGATTGTAGCCCTTGGGATTTCTATTTTAATCTTTGTTTATTCCAGCGTGAATATCGCCATGACTTTAGGGTTAGCCCCTGTGGTGGGGATTCCCTTGCCTTTATTCAGCTATGGGGGGAGCAGTTTTATCACTTTTATGATCCTGTTTGCAATCCTAGAAAACCTGCTTGCTTTTCGCTATATTTTTGGATACAATAGCAAACCATCCTTTGGGAATTTTGGATTCTTAGCTCAGCTGGTCAGAGCGCTCGGCTCATAACCGATTGGTCGTAGGTTCAAGTCCTACAGAATCCACCACTCCCGCTTTTCTTTTATCCCCTTTTTTAAGTGAAAAGCGATTGGACGCTTTCGTTATGATAAATCCTTCTGATCACTTCCGCAAATAAGGACGCTACGCTTAAGGTGGTGATTTTATCGCATTTTTGAACTAAAGGGATAGAGTTAGTTACCACCACTTCATCTAACGCGCTTTCTTTAATGCGCTTGATCGCATTCCCGCTCAAAACCGCATGCGTGCCTAACGCCATGACAGAAGTCGCCCCTTGTTCTTTTAAGGCTAAAGCGGCTTTACAGATCGTGCCTGCAGTATCAATCATATCATCCACTAAAATCACATCGCGCTCCTTGGCTGAGCCGATAATATTCATCACTTCGCTTTCATTAGCTTTTTCACGGCGCTTATCCACGATGATTAAATCTAAGCCCATTTGATTGGCAAAATACCTGGCTCTTGTAACCCCACCCACATCAGGGCTAGCGATCACAGGATTTTTTAACGCTTTAGAGCGGATATAGTCTCTAAAAACGATAGATCCGTATAAATTATCCACTGGCACATCAAAAAAGCCTTGGATTTGCCCGGCATGCAAATCCATTGTAATGATCCTTTCAATCCCCACTTCTTGCATCAAATTAGCGACCATTTTAGCCGTGATAGGCACTCGTGGAGCCGCTTTTCTGTCCTGTCTGGCATAGCCAAAATACGGCAACACCGCTGTGATAGAATTGGCCGAACTGCGCCTTAAAGCATCTACCATGACTAACAATTCCATTAGATTGTCATTGACCGGCACGCAAGTGGGCTGGATAATAAAAATATCCTTACCGCGCACCGATTCGCTGATTTGGATATTGATTTCGCCATCGCTGAATTTGCCTATCACCGCTTTGGATAAGGGAAAGCCTAAATGCTTTGACACTTCTTTGCCAAATGCAGGGTGAGCGCTCCCTGAAAAAATCTTAAACCCACGCATCTTTGCCTTAAACCCACGCGCCTTCATCGCTTACACTCCCTAAAATGAATTAAAATCAATTGTAGCGCACCCAAACTAAAAGCGTTTGTTTTCAATGAAGCTCCTTTTCTAATAAGTTTTTTAACACAAGATAGGTTTCATTAAGATCCATCCCGCACACCCTGGTTTGAGCGATAACGCTCATAAAATTGCTATCGCCTAAAAACCTAGGCACTAAATGCATGTGCAAATGCTCAGGGATCCCTGCTCCGGCGTTTCTGTGCAAATTCAAACCTAAATTGATCCCTTGAGCGCCATAAGCATACAACGCTTTTAACACTTTAGGCGCTAATTTATTCATGTTCAGCCAAGTATTCAGATCTAAAAGTTCAACGCTCGCTTGATGCGCATGAGGGACGATCAACAAATGCCCCGGGTTATAAGGGTAGGCGTTCATCACCACAAAGAGATCGCTATTTCTATAAAGCACTCTGTTTTCTGGATCTTTTGTAGGGTTTTGAGAAATTTCGCAAAAGACACAACTCTTATTTTTCTCTTTCAAATAACTTTCGCGCCAAGGGGCGTATAAATGTTGCATGGTCATTTCCTAAATGTAATTGGGGGCATCATTAGCGAATAAAATCAAATCGCCTTGAATCGTGGTGGCTTGTAAGATATTTTCCAATTGCGCCTTATCCTTGAGTAAGATTTTTTGGGGGGTTTTCAATTTGGAAGCAATCGTTTTGGAATTCAACTCCCCTGTGATGATAGCGACATTAAAAACCTCGTCTATTTTTTGCGCTAAAGCCTCATTACTTTCTGTATTGCTTTCCACCAAACCCGGTGTTACAATGACCTTACGCCCTTGATGCAAGCTCGCCAAACGAATGCCCTCTAACATGCCCTTTAAATTCCCATTAAAGCTATCGTCTATGATGATTTTTTGATTCACTTCCAACAGTTGCAAACGATGGGCAATAGGGTTGAGTTCCAAAACAAGCCGTTTGATCCTTTCGGTTTCTAATCCTAAATGCTTAGCGATTAAAATAGCTGAAGCGATATTATAAGCGCTAAACTCCCCTAGAACCTTTGTTTCAAAGCTTTCCCAAACGCTATCTATGAGCATTTCAAAAGAAGTGCCTTTTAAAGTGGATTGGATGTTTTTAACCAGGCTAGAAACATCTATTAAGGGGCTATCTTTAAGGGCATAGGGCTTGATTTTTTCCACAGAGTAACAAAAGGCTTTTTCTAAGCGTTTGGAATCCAATAATTCCGCTTTAGTCTCGCAAATATTTTCTAAAGTTTTAAAATATTCTAAATGCTGTTCGCCCACTTCTGCGACCACGGCAAGGTGCGGTTCAATGAGGCGGGTGATTTCTTTAATATCGCCCTTATTCCTTGCCCCGGCTTCAGCGATATAGATTTCACTCTTATCGTCTAAATTCTGGTTAATATCGTTCGCAATGCCTAAAAGGGTATTGACACTTTTGGGGCTTGCATGCATGTTGAATGTGGTTTGTAAGATTTGAAGCAAGAAATTTTTGGTGCTGGTTTTCCCAAAGCTTCCGGTAATGGCGATGACTTTTAAATTCTTTAAAGAGGCGATTTTGTCTTTAGCGGTTTGCAAATACCGCTTGGATAAGACTTTTTCAAAGATTAAAGAAGCGCTTAAAACAAATATAAATAAACACCAATAGCCTAGCGCGAGCGAAATCCCGTTCAAAGGGACTAATTCTGTATTTAAGATTTCATGCAAGATTAAAAAGAGTAACAAGAAAATAAAAAAGCGCTTCACCCTTGGCGTGAAAACTAAAGGCTTGTCGTTGCGTTTGGCCCAAACAATGAGCATGGGCATTTGAATCACGCCGCAAAAGAAATCAAAAACAAACGGCATTTTGAAAGCATACGATAGGATAAACACCCCTAAAGGCAATAAAAAATAAATCCCATGCCAACGCATTTTGTGGTGTTTGGTTAAGATCCTAAACACGCTGTAATGATACCATTGCAATAAAGTCATTATATAATAGCTAAGCCCTGTTATAAAGAGCCAACGAAACGCTAAATTCAGCCAACTAAGACTTTGCATGATGATAATTCTCCACTAGTTTTTCAATCTCTTTTGCTTGGTTTAAAAAAAAGAAATGATCCCCTTCTAAAACGAATAACGCGCTTCTTTTCAATAAGGTTTGTATTTTTTGAGCGGAGCTTAAGGGGGTTGCTTTATCATCTTTACCCCAAAATAATAAAACTTCCTTCTCGCATCGTTTGAAATGCTCGCTAAAGTCTTCGCTAATCACTTTTTTAAAGGTTTCATACATGACTTGATTAAGCCCCATAGCGTCCTTACTCCTCAAAAACCCTAAATTCAAGCCTAATTTTTTAAAGATTTTAGCTAAAAGGATTTTACAACGCACTTTTAAGGGTTTTGGCTCTAAAATCCCGGCGCTGCTCAATAAAACCATCCGTTCGTTTTCACACAAGATCGCCACTTTCCCTCCAAAGCTATGCCCAAAAACGACATGCGCTTTTTTACCCACGCTTTTTAAGAACAAATTGATGATATTAGCATAATCTTTAGTCTCTAAGACTTTTTCATCGTTAGGGCTTTGATTGAAGCCGGGCAAATCCACATACAAATGGTTGTAATTTAAAAAACAGCCTTGAAACGCTTGTTGCATCACTTCTTTAGAACTCCCCCAACCATGCAAAAACAAGGCGTTTAAAGGGCTATGGTTATCTATAAAAGTGTAGGAAATGTCAAAAACGCTATCCAAATAAGCGATACTGCGTTTGGCCATTTATTTATTCTTTTGGATTTGCAACAAATAAGAGTTTTTGATTTGGATTTTAGGGGTTTTGGGTAATGATTGCGCTAAATTTTCTAGCGTTGTTTTAAAATCATCAAACAAATAATTGGCCAAACTGCCAGGAATGGGGTTGATCTCATTGAGATACACTTCATTTTCTATGACAAAAAAATCGCAACGGATGATCGCGCCATCAAACAAATCGTTATAGAGTTTTTTAAAATTTTCTTTTAATTGTTCTTCTAGAGTGCCAGAAAGATTCGCTTTAGGGGCTTTGGTGCGTGAAAAATCCAAATATTTTTGTTTGAAATCTAAAAATTCCTGTTTGTTAGGCTCTTCAACATAGGAAAAACAAAAATCCTTTTTGATCTTGCAACCGGCTAAATTGTATTCTTTCACGCCCTGAATGAAAGGCTCTATTAAAACTTCTTTAGAATATTCAAACGCGCCATCTAAAGCGTAAATCAATTCTTTTTCTTCTTTCACAACACTCACCCCTAAAGAGCTTCCGGCGTTACTGGGCTTGATTATGAAAGGGAAATTAAACCCAATCAAATCCAAGGCGTTAGCGCGGTTTTTTTCATTCAAAAGAACATAATCTAAAGCCTTTATTCCTAAATCTTTAGCGTAAAGTTTGGTTAAATATTTGTTGTAACTCAGCACGCTCGCTTCAATTCTAGGGCCTATAAAAGCGATACGATAAAATTCTAACAAGCTCGCTAATTTCCCGTCTTCGCCATCGCCCCCATGCACGAGATTGATCACTAAAGGCAATTCTATAATCTTAGCGCCTAAAAACGAGTTTTTAAGCAAGCCATTGTGTGCAAGGGTTAGGGGAGGTAATTTTTTTTCTTTGATTTGAGCGAAGTATTTTGAATGCATGTTGGATTCTTCAATCAAATAAAAATGATGGTTTTCATCTAAAAAAATAAAATATTTAATCCTATCTTTTAACACCCCTTTAAGCGCGATCGCGCTCACAATGCTGATTTCATGCTCAAAACTCGCCCCACCAAATAAAACGCAAAACTCCACGATCAAACTCCCTGAAAACGATTGCAATAAAGTCTATCTATATTTACCTAAAAAAAGGCTTTTGAATTTTCTTAAAATTAAAGTTTAATGTTAAAAAATCCCAAAATATGGATGACTAATAACGTACTCAATCCGGCTAAAACACCCGCTAAAGCGTCATCAGCCACCACCCCTAAACCCCCTTTAACTTCTTTGTCTATCTTGCCAATGAGTGAGGGTTTAGTGATATCATAGATCCTAAAAAAGATAAAACTCAAAACCACGCTCGCTAACGATAACCCGCTAATCGCCATCGCAAGCCACATGCCCACTAGTTCATCTATCACAATGTAAGAGCTGTCATGCCTCTTAGTCTCTTCTTCTTCCTTATCTATTTGAGTGATAGCGATAAGCCCAATGAAAATCGCCCCTAAAAACAAAGTGTTAGCCGAAAAAATCAAAATAGGTAAGCCTAGTAACAACGCTACTAAACTCCCTATCGTTCCAGGAGCCTTTTTAGAATACCCACTAAAAAAAAGGGTTAAAAAACATGCGCGAAGATTAAATTTATCCAATCATTGCCTTAAATTCTTTTTAAACCATGGCATTTTAGCATTTTATTTGCATTAAAAAGCGATTTTCTTAAACAATAAGGCTTAATTTTAAGCGCGTTTTAGTATGATAACTTTTAAATTCTCTCAAAAATTAAAGGTTAATTTTAATGTTGCTTTTCACTCCAGGCCCTGTAGCCATTAATGAAGAGATGCGCTCAAGCTTTTCTCAGCCAATGCCCCACCACCGCACCAAAGATTTTGAAAAGATTTTCCAAAGCGTGCGAGAAAATTTAAAAAAAATGACCGGTTTAGAAGAAGTTTTGCTTTTAAGCAGCAGCGGGACAGGGGCTATGGAAGCGAGTGTGATTTCCTTATGTCAAAAAGAGTTGCTGTTTGTTAATGCGGGCAAGTTTGGCGAAAGGTTTGGCAAGATCGCTAAAGCCCATTTTATCAAAGCCCATGAATTAATCTATGAATGGGACACACCGGCTCAAGTGGATGGAATATTAAACGCGCTTGAAGCCAACCCTAACATTGATGCGTTTTGCATTCAAGCATGCGAGTCCAGTGGGGGGTTACGACACCCTGTAGAAAATATCGCTCAAGCCATTAAAGAAACTAATCCGAATGTTTTTGTGATTGTAGATGCGATCACCGCTTTAGGGGTTGAGCCTTTAGAAATAACGCATGTTGATGCGCTCATTGGGGGGAGTCAAAAAGCGTTCATGCTACCCCCTGCGATGAGCCTAGTCGCATTGAGCCAGAATGCAATTGAACGCATAGAAGAACGCAATACAGGGTTTTATTTCAATTTGAAGAGCGAATTGAAAAACCAAAGAAACAACACCACAAGCTACACCGCTCCTATTTTACACACTTTAGGGTTGCAGCGCTATTTTGAATTGGTGCAAAATTTAGGGGGCTTTGAAGTACTCTATCAAGAGACTAAACGAGTTGCTTTAGCCACTCAAAAAGCCGTTTTAGCGCTCGGTTTAAAGATTTTCCCTAAAAGCCCAAGCTTGAGCATGACAACGATTGTTAGTGAGCATGCCAAAGAATTAAAAAACCTTTTGAAAGAAAAATATCAGGTGCAATTTGCGGGCGGTCAAGAGCCTTATAAAGACGCACTCATTCGTATCAACCACATGGGGATCATTCCTGTCTATAAAACCGCCTACGCCTTAAACGCCCTAGAGTTAGCCTTAAACGATTTGGATTTAAGGGAATTTGATGGCGTGGCGAACGCAACTTTTTTGAAGCAATATTACGAAATTTAAGGATCACAATGCATTATTCTTATGAAGCCTTTTTAAAAGACAGCCTGGAATTAGTCAAACAAGTGGAGCGAATTTGCGGTATCCCAGAAGCCCTTGTGTGCGTGATGCGAGGGGGCATGACTTTAGCGCATTTTTTGAGTTTGCACTGGAATTTAAGGGAAGTTTATGGCATCAATGCGATTTCTTATGACACCACCAAGCAACAAAACGCCCTAAAAATTGAAAATATCCCCACGATCAAAGATCATTTAAAAACCATTCTTGTGGTAGATGAAATCGTAGATAGCGGTAATTCTTTAGAAGCGGTGCTTAAAGTGTTGCAAGAAAAACACCCTGATAAAAAGTTTTATAGCGCGAGTTTGTTCCAAAAAACAAGCGCGAAATACAAAGCCGACGCGTTTTTAAAAGACGCTCCTGAATGGATTGATTTCTTTTGGGAAGTGGATTTGAAAAACTTAAAAAGCCATTAACATGCAAATTAAAGAAAACAAACAACTCTGCCTGATCTCATTAGGTTGCTCTAAAAATTTGGTGGATTCAGAGGTGATGTTAGGCAAGCTTTATAATTACACGCTCACTAATGACGCTAAGAGCGCTGATGTGATTTTGATCAACACTTGCGGGTTTATTGAAAGCGCCAAACAAGAGAGTATCCAAACCATTCTCAACGCCGCTAAAGACAAAAAAGAGGGAGCGATTTTGATTGCGAGCGGGTGCTTGAGCGAGCGCTATAAAGATGAAATCAAAGAATTGATCCCTGAAGTGGATATTTTTACCGGCGTGGGGGATTATGACAAGATTGATATAATGATCGCTAAAAAACAAAACCAGTTCAGCGAGCAAGTGTTTTTAAGCGAGCATTATAACGTGCGCATCATCACGGGATCGAGCGTGCATGCTTACGTTAAAATTTCTGAGGGCTGTAATCAAAAATGCTCTTTTTGCGCTATCCCTAGCTTTAAGGGGAAATTGCAAAGCAGGGAATTAGACTCCATTTTAAAAGAAGTGGAGGATCTAGCCCTTAAAGGCTATAAGGATATGACTTTTATCGCTCAAGATTCTAGCTCGTTTTTATACGATAAGGGGCAAAAAGACGGCTTGATCCAGCTCATTAGAGCGATTGACAAGCAACAAGCCTTAAAAAGCGCTCGCATCTTATACCTCTACCCCTCTAGCACCACTTTAGAGCTGATTGGCGCGATTGAAGACTCGCTTATTTTTCAAAATTATTTTGACATGCCCATCCAGCATATCAGCGACTCCATGCTTAAAAAGATGCGGCGTAACTCCAGCCAAGCGCACCATTTAAAGCTTTTAAACGCCATGAAACAGGTTAAAGAAAGCTTTATCAGAAGCACGATCATTGTAGGGCATCCAGAAGAAAATGAGGGCGAATTTGAAGAATTGAGCACGTTTTTAGACGAGTTCCGGTTTGACAGATTGAATATTTTTGCTTTCAGTGCGGAAGAAAACACGCATGCCTATTCTTTAGAGAAAGTGCCTAAAAAAATCATCAACGCCCGCATCAAAGTCTTGAACAAAATCGCTTTAAAACACCAAAACCATTCTTTTAGGGCTTTGTTAAATAAGCCCATTAAGGCGTTAGTGGAAAATAAAGAGGGCGAGTATTTTTACAAAGCAAGGGATTTGAGGTGGGCGCCTGAAGTGGATGGGGAAATCTTAATCAACGACAGCGAACTAACCACCCCTTTACAACCCGGGCATTACACGATTGTGCCTAGCGCGTTTAAAGACAATATCTTACTCGCTAAGGTTTTAAGCCCTTTTTAAAAGTTAGCCATAAGGCTAAAAGCACGCTTTAAGCGTGGCTAGAGCGTGGGGGTTTGCGTTTTTTTTTTTTTTGTTAAAATGCCCGAGAAAAATCCACTTGAGGCATGCAAAAATGAAAAAGCATTTATCTTGGCGTAGAAAAGAGCATTAAAGATCTTCAAAGTATTTTCAAAAACGCTGATGACAAAGATGAAAAACTGAAGCGATTCAATCAAGAAGCGTTAAAGGTATTCCAACAATTAGAATCTAAAAGTTTAAAAGAGCTTGAAAGCTTGAAAAATAATGAAGAGTGGGAAAATTTTACCATCGCTTTTTATGGGGAAACCGGTGCGGGGAAATCAACCCTTATTGAATGTTTGAGGATGTTTTTTAAAGAACAAAGCAAAGTAGTTCAACAAGAACGATTCAAGAGGCTCTATGCAGAGAAAAATCATAGAGGTAGTGGGCATGCTCTTTTGGAGCTAGAAAAATTCCAAGATGGAGCGATTATAGGCGATGGGAGGAGCGATTTCACTTTAAAAACACAATCTTATTCTTTCCAATACAACCATCAAACCTTTACTTTACTGGATGTTCCAGGGATAGAAGGCAGCGAAAAAAAAGTGATCGATCAAATTTCTAACGCCACACAAAAAGCCCATGCTATTTTTTATGTTACCAAAAAGCCTAATCCTCCGCAAAAAGGAGAAGAAGGGAAAAGGGGAACGATTGAAAAAATCCAAAGACAGCTTGATTCGCAAACAGAGGTATGGACGATTTTTAACAAACCGATTAATAGCCCAAGAGTTTTTAAAGATGGGCTTATTGATGGAAACGAAAAAGAAAGCTTAAAAATTTTAAATAAAGAGATGAAAAACATTTTAGGCGAGCACTACATGGGCTATAAAGCAGTGAGCGCTCAAGCGGCTTTTTATGGCCTTGCGCAAGCTTTGATTCCAGGGACTGATTTTGATAAAAACAAACAAAAATTTTTAAAAGATTTTAAAGCAGGAGAATCATTATTGTATAAATCCCATTTCAAACCATTAGCAGAATTTATAGCCGAAGAGCTTCTTAAAAACTCGCACGCCAAAATCATAGAATCAAACTGCAATAAAGCCTTAAAAGTGGTAGAACAATTGCAAAAGGCGATCGAAATTACGATTGAAAAACGGATCGATCCAATGATTAAAGAAGCAGCACAAGAACACCAACAAGAAGCCCGCTATAATCTGGATCGTTCTACAGAAAAATTTATATTAAATTTAACCAATTCAGCGTTCTGCGAAATCGATCAATTCAAATCTGACTTGAGAGAAAAAATGTATGCGCATATTAACAAAAATATTGAAGATGAGGAATGTAAAGAAATTTTTAAAAATGAACTCATTCAAGGAATTGAAACATTGCATGAAAACATAAAACGGCGGTTTAAAGAATGTGAGGAACGATTTGATGGAGAGATAAAAGAAGCTATTAAACAACTTGAATACAGAATTAAAGATTCTCTAGCAATGTTAGAGCACATCAGTATTGATAGAGGCTTTAATCTTAATTTTGATACTGATAGCGGTATTGATGGAACAAAATTAGCCACTTCAATAGGAGGTTTGGGTTTGCTTGGGATATTTAACGCTTGGAGTCCTATGGGTTGGCTTGCTCTGACCGCAGGGATTATTGCAGGATTAGTTGGAATAGCCAGATCAATCTGGAGCTTTTTTAGTTCAAGATATAAAAGATCCCAACAAAAAAAAGAAGTGGATAAGAATTTACATCAAATTTGTGAAAAAATTGTGCAGGATGTGAAAAGCCGACTTGAAAGTCGCAAAAAAGACATATGGGAAAAGATTGAAAAACTCAAAGCCGGTTTTAACGATCTCGTTGTTTGTTACGAGTGCATGAGGGAAGGGCTAATAAAGGCCGGTGAAGACTTATGGCACTTAGATAATCGCATCAAAACCACATTAAAACAAAGGATCGCGCAATGAATGAAACGCTAGAACAATTTAAAAGAAATCAAAAGAGGAATCAAGAAAATCTTAAAAAATTGCTTGATTTTGTCCAAACTGGGGAAAAATACGGAATCAAGGTTGAAGAGTCTCTCAAAGACAAAATCCGTAATGCGATTAAAAATGTTGCCGATCAAAAACTTAAAGTGGCGTTGGTGGGAGGTTTTTCTGAAGGGAAAACATCCATAGCGGTAGCTTGGATCGATCGCTTGGATGAGAGCATGAAGATAGACCATCAAGAATCCAGCGATGCAGTTAAAATCTATGATATAGATAATGAAATGGAGCTGGTTGACACCCCGGGACTATTCGGGTTTAAAGAAAAAATAACCGATAGCGGCGAAATAGAGTGCTATAAAGATATTACGAAAAAATATATCAGCGAAGCCCATCTCATTTTATACGCGCTCAACCCGTCAAACCCCATCAAAGAAAGCCATAAGGAGGATTTGAACTGGTTGTTTAGGACGCTCAATCTTTTATCCAGGACGATATTTGTCATCAGCCGTTTTGATGAAGAAGCGGATATTGAAGATGAAGAAGATTACAACAAAAGATTTAAGATCAAAAAAGAAAACATCCAAAGCCGACTGAATGATCTGATTTCTTTAAGCGAAGAAGAAAAAGAGGGTTTGATTATTGTCGCTGTCGCTGCAAACCCTTATGATTTGGGGGTGGAACACTGGCTAAAGCATCAAGAAGAATTCCAAAAACTCTCACACATCAAAGCCTTGCAAGACGCGACGCAAAAAAAGATTAAAGAAAATGGCGGGAAATTAACCATCATAGAGGAAACCAAAAAAAGCGTCATTCAAGATGTGGTCCATAGGCAAATGCCGCCCGCAAAACAAGCGTTGCAAGATATTAAGAGAGAAATGGAATATTTGAATATAATAATTGAAAAAAGGCGAAAGGATATTCAAGATTTAAATAGTGAAATTTCTCAAGCCCGCATTCATTTAAGAGAATTTATAACGAGGTATTTCAGCGATCTCATCCTTCAAGTTCTTGGCACTAGCCTAGAAACCTTTAATGATTTTGTTATTAGAGAAATAGGCGATAAAGGCATCAATATAGAAACAAGAGTCCAAAATGCATTTGAAAAACAAACGCAAGGGATTTCAAATGAAATTGCTAAAATTGGAACGACTTTTAACGCTGATATGAGTTCTTTTGAAAAGCATGCCGGGACATTTGGAAGGATTGGAATCAATCTTTTAAAACAAAGCAAGTTTATCAATGCAACTAATATCAAAGCGGCTAGAGACGGGATAGTGGCTGTGGCAAAATTTACAGGCATAGATTTGGCTTTGAAATTCAAACCTTGGGGCGCTGTAAACTTGGCAGGCAACTTGAACAAAGCTTTACCGCTTATCGGTCTTGCTTTTGAAGCATGGGATTCTTGGAATACACATAAAAAAATACAAGAATTTGAAAAAGCTAAAGGAGAAATGAAATCTAATTTTGACGGACAAAAACAAGAAATTTTAGATCTCATCAACGATGAAGCCAGATTCAAACAAACATGTTTCCCGAGTGCGTTGGAATTGGAAAAATCCTTTCAAGAAATTGAAGAAAAAATTAAAAAAACGCAAGAGTGCGATCAAGAATTTGAAAAATGGATTCAAACTGGCGAAGATTTTATCAAGGGCGAAGATATTATAGATGTTGAGCCTAAAAGAGGAATGAACTGAATTTGTGTTAAAATTTCAAAAACGCATCAAAAACGCTTTTTAGCTAGGCTTGAAACGGGCTAAGCCAACAAGCGGTATTTTAAATCTTTCAATAAGGAAAGGCGATGTTTTCTAAAATTTGTGCATCTTTTAAGCTTGCCAACGCATTCAAAGGCTTCATATGCAAACGCATTTCAAGCCCTGGGCAGAGTGCTCGCATTACCAATATGGTTTTGGGTATAAAAGACGCTTTCAATGACGATAAAGATCCATTGAATAACGCTTGTGAAGCTTTGGATTTGGTAGTGAAGTTTAAGAAAGAGTACCCGCAGGATTTTGACGAATTGTTTGAAATCTTAAAAGATCTCATCCAAGAATACGAACAAAATCCTGACGAGATCAAACAAAACCTCAAAGAAATCCTAAAATAAGACAAGGCATGAACCACCTTTTAATCCTTTATAACCCTTATTATCAAAAAGATGTGATCCAACAACATTTAAGCGTTTTACAGGAAAAATCCCAAGTGGGTTTTGGTAAAATCCGATCAAAGCTCAACGATCAAGAAAAGCACGGCTCCTTAGAAGAGATTTACAAAGCCACCAACGAAAAAAATTTTTTGCAGCTTTTTTTGACCGATTACGCTAATTTATTTGCCGCTAAGGTGATAAAGGTTTCTAAAGAGATTGATGAGGGTTTGATCCCTAGCTATTATAAAGAAAAAAATTTGGAAGTGGAAGACTTTTTTATTATCAGCGATTTAAGGGAATTAGTTAGGGAAGATTTTAGCCTTTTAAGGGATCAATTTTTAGCCAATTTCATCGCCCCAAACAACCACACTTACGCCATTTATGGGAATAATTATGTCTATCCTTTGCCGGTAAAGTTAAAAGAAGAGCGTTCTTATTTTTTAGGCGATGAAAAGCATTATCTAAGCGTGTATAAAAGCAAAGAATATTTAACCATGCAAGAAAATTTCATGCGTTTTGTTTTTGGCAAAAGGCTTTTTTACCTCTTACACCCTGATAGCATCAATAACATCATTCATGCCGAATTAGAGCTTTTACAAAGCGAAAACGATCTTTTGAATGGTTTTACCAGCATCATCGTCAAATACTCCAAAACCTTAGAATACGAAATTTATACTTTTGCCAAACAAGTTCTTTTAAAGGCTTGCAAAAAAGATCCCAATCTTTATGATTTAGATTATGAAGTCCAAGGAAAATCTTTTACGCTTAAAGATTTTTTCACTAAAAAGCCCAATCTTGGGAGCGTTAAATTTTTACTCAAACACGAAAAAATCCAATGCCATTTAGAAGAAAACTTAAAAAGATTCATCAATTATCCTTTTTCAAAAAGCCTAAGCCTCATTCAAAACATCCGCAACGAAGCCGTTCACGCAAAAGCTCCAGGTTTGAATGAAGTGGAAAAACTCAGGAATGAAATTTTAGGCATAGAAGGCGCAAGTTTACTCAAAGGCGTTTTAACCCACAAGGAAACTTCATAAAAGCACCATCAATCCAGCATGCGTTTAGCACCGATTTGACAGCGCGAGATTTTAAACCCTATTTAGAGCCTTTAAGGGAGGGGAAAAATTTACTGGGTTTTTCAGGTGGGTTGGATTCCACTTGCTTGTTTCATCTTTTAGTTGGAGAAAACATCGCTTTTGACATCGCTTTAGTGGATTATAACACGCAAAAACAACGCCTTGAAATCATCCAACACGCTCAAACACTCGCAAAAACACACCATAAAAAATGCTATATCCATTACGCTCCAAAAATCGCACGCAATTTTGAAATGCAAGCGAGAAAGATCCGTTATGATTTTTTTGAAACCCTAACAAAAGAGCATTCTTACAAGCATTTGATTTTAGCGCACCACTTGAATGACAGGCTGGAATGGTTTTTGATGCAATTAAGCAAAGGTGCCGGACTGAACACGCTTTTAAGCTTTCAAGCCTATGAAAAAAGAGGGTTTTATGCGATTGTTCGCCCCCTGCTTTACACCCCTAAAGACACCCTTAAAACGCTCGCTAAAGATTGGGAATTTTTTGAAGATGATTCTAATTCTTCTTTAAAATTCAAACGCAATTTTTTCAGGAAACATTACGCTAACGCCTTGATGCAACATTATTCTAAGGGCATTATCCAAAGTTTTAAATTTTTGGATAAAGAAAAAGAGCGACTTTATCCCTTAACGCCCGTTTCACAAAGGCATGGGATCACTTTTTTTAAGTATTCGCAAAACGCACTGTTTATGGTGGATAAAATCTTAAAGCAAAAGGGGTATGTGTTGAGCTTTCCTCAAAAAGAAGAAATCAAACGCCATTTTTTTAGCCTAGAAATCGCTCAAAAATTCATCATTGAAAGCGACAAAGAGTGTGTGTTTATCGCCCTTAAACCCCCTAAAACTTTAAGCATGCCAAAGGATTTTAAAGACAAGGCTAGGAGGTTGAATATCCCTAAACGCTTACGGCCTATTTTATACGCAGAGTTTTTAAAACAACCAACGCATGATTTTTTAATTGGTTTTAAACAGAGTTTAATGGATCTATAAAAGTTAATTTTAATCAAGCGCTAGTTTTTAAAGCGCTTTTTAACCTTGATTGTGTCAAAATACAGCAAAAAAACTTTGATATGAGAGCGGATGGACTTTAAGAATAAAAAATGGCTTTTTCTAGCCCCTCTAGCAGGCTATACGGACTTGCCTTTTAGGAGCGTGGTGAAAAAATTTGGCGTGGATGTTACCACAAGCGAAATGGTGAGCTCGCATTCGTTGGTGTATGCGTTTGATAAAACTTCTAAAATGTTGGAAAAATCCCCTTTAGAAGATCATTTCATGGTGCAAATTTCAGGCTCTAAAGAGGGCGTAGTCAAAGAAGCGGTGGAGAAAATCAACGCTTTAGAGCATGTGAATGGGATTGATTTTAATTGCGGTTGTCCCGCTCCTAAAGTGGCTAATCATGGTAATGGTAGCGGGCTATTGAAGGATTTAAACCACTTAGTGAAGCTTTTAAAAATCATCAGAGAAAACACCAATAAAAAAATCACAAGCGTGAAAGTGCGTTTAGGCTTTGAAAAGAAAATCCCCCAAGAAATCGCTCATGCCTTAAACGATGCGCCGGTGGATTATGTGGTGGTGCATGGGAGGACACGAAGCGACAAATACCAAAAAGACAAAATAGATTATGAAAGTATCGCTTTAATGAAAGGGATTTTAAAAAAGCCTGTGATAGCCAATGGCGAAATTGACAGCGTGAAAAAAGCCTTTGAAGTCTTGCAAATCACGCAAGCGGATGGGCTAATGATAGGGCGAGCAGCCTTAAGAGCCCCATGGATATTTTGGCAAATCAGAAACAACACCACAAAATTGCCCGCAGTCGTGAAAAAAGATTTGGTTTTAGAACATTTTGATAAAATGGTGGAGTTTTATGGGGATAGGGGGGTGGTTATGTTTAGGAAAAACTTGCATGCTTACGCTAAGGGTGAAATACAAGCGAGCGCGTTTCGTAACTGCGTCAATACCCTTACAGAAATAAAGAGCATGCGAGAGAGCATAGAGGAATTTTTTAATCAAGAAACGTTACAAAGTGAAGTGCCATTATGGGTAGAATTGAATCAAAAAAGCGTTTGAAAGCGCTCATTTTTTTAGCCAGTTTGGGGGTTTTGTGGGGCAATAGTGCTGAAAAAACGCCTTTTTTCAAAACCAAAAACCACATTTATCTAGGTTTTAGGCTAGGCACAGGGGCTAGCATGCGCACAAGCATGTGGCAACAAGCCTATAAAGACAACCCCACTTGCCCTGGTAGTGTGTGTTATGGCGAGAAATTAGAAGCCTATTATAAGGGGGGTAAAAACCTGTCTTATACCGGGCAAATAGGCGATGAAATCGCTATTGATAAATACCATATTTTAGGATTAAGGGTGTGGGGGGACATAGAATACGCTAAAGCGCAATTGGGTCAAAAAGTGGGGGGTAACACCCTTTTATCCCAAGCGAATTATAACCCGAGCGCGATTAAAACCTACGATCCTACTTCAAACGCTCAAGGCCCTTTAGTTTTGCAAAAAACCCCAAGCCCCCAAGATTTTCTCTTCAATAACGGGCATTTCATGGCGTTTGGTTTGAACGTGAATGTGTTTGTTAATCTCCCTATAGACACCCTTTTAAAACTCGCTTTAAAAACGGAAAAAATGCTGTTTTTTAAAATAGGCGTGTTTGGTGGGGGTGGGGTGGAATACGCCATATTGTGGAGTCCTAACTATCAAAACCAAAACACGAAACAAGATGATAAATTTTTTGCAGCGGGTGGGGGGTTTTTTGTGAATTTTGGAGGCTCTTTGTATATAGGCAAGCATAACCGCTTCAATGTGGGGCTAAAAATCCCTTACTATAGCTTGAGCGCGCAAAGTTGGAGGAATTTTGGCTCTAGCAATGTGTGGCAACAACAAACGATCCGACAAAACTTCAGCGTTTTTAGGAATAAAGAAGTTTTTGTCAGCTACGCGTTCTTGTTTTAGTTTGGATTCGTTCTTATTAAATACTGATGATAAAATTCAAAAGATGATTTTATCGTTACAAAAATCAACGCTTCAAAGATAAATAAGTTAAAATACTCCAAAATCTTTTTTTTTTTTTTGAAATCCAATAAATTTATAGTAAAATTAGGTTCATTGTAAATATATTATCACTTCATGATATTCTTACAACAAAAACATTACTTTAAGGAACATTTTATGAAAAAACGATTTTTACTCTCTCTCTCTCTCTCTCGCTTGCGGTATCATCGCTCCACGCTGAAGACAACGGCTTTTTTGTGAGCGCGGGCTATCAAATCGGCGAAGCGGTGCAAATGGTCAAAAACACCGGTGAATTAAAAAACTTGAACGAAAAATACGAGCAATTAAACCAGTATTTAAATCAAGTGGCTTCGTTGAAGCAAAGCATTCAAAACGCCAACAACATTGAGCTGGTCAATAGCTCTTTAAACTATTTGAAAAGCTTTACCAACAACAACTATAACAGCACCACCCAATCGCCCATATTCAACGCCGTGCAAGCCGTTATCACTTCGGTATTGGGTTTTTGGAGTCTTTATGCGGGGAACTACTTCACTTTTTTTGTGGTTAATAAGGATACTCAAAAACCCGCTGATGTCTATGGTAACCCTCCTTTTAGCACTATTGTCAGCAACTGCTCAGGAATTGAAAACTGCGCGATGAATCAAACCACTTATGATGAGATGAAAAAGCTCGCTGAAAGCCTCCAAGCAGCCCAACAAAACGCTACCACTAAAGGCAACAATCTTTGCGCTTTATCCGGATGCGCCACAACAGACTCGGCATCAAACTCATCAAACACACCAAACTCAACCGTAAGCAACGCTCTTGAAACCGCGCAAAAGCTTATGGATTTAATCGCAAACACTAAGACGGCTATGATGTGGAAAAATATCGTCATCAGTGGCGTTTCAAACGCGTCCGGCGCTATCATATCCACTGGCTACCCCACTCAATACGCGGTGTTTAACAACATTAAGGCGATGATACCTATCTTGCAACAAGCGGTTACGCTTTCTCAAAATAACCACACCCTATCCACTCAGTTGCAAGCTCAAGCCACAGGGACTCAAACAAACCCCAAATTCGCTAAAGACATTTACGCTTTCGCCCAAAACCAAAAGCAAGTCATCTCTTACGCCAAAGACATTTTCAACCTCTTTGATTCCATCCCTAAAGATCAGTATCGTTATTTGGAGAAAGCCTACTTGAAAATACCCAATGCGGGTTCAACGCCTACTAACCCCTATATGGCAGTTGTGAATTTGAATAAAGAAGTTCAAACGATTCAAAACAATGTGAGTTATTATGGTAACCGGGTGGATGCGGCTTTAAGCGTGGCTAAAGATGTTTATAACCTAAAATCCAATCAAACAGAGATTGTAACCACTTATAACGACGCTAAGAATTTGAGCGAAGAGATTTCTAAACTCCCGCACAATCAAGTCAATACAAAAGACATTGTTACACTGCCTTACGATAAAAACGCTCCGGCAGCGGGCCAATACAACTACCAAATCAACCCAGAGCAGCAATCCAATCTTAATCAAGCTTTAGCGGCGATGAGCAATAACCCCTTTAAAAATATAGGAATGATCAGCTCTCAAAACAATAACGGCGCTTTGAACGGGCTTGGCGTGCAAGTGGGCTATAAGCAATTCTTTGGGAAAAAGAAAGCGTTTGGGTTAAGGTATTACGGCTTCTTTGATTACAACCACGGCTATATCAAATCCAGCTTTTTTAATTCGTCTTCTGATGTATGGACTTATGGCGGTGGGAGCGATTTGTTGTTTAACTTTCTTAACGATAAAGCCACTAAAAAGAACAACAAGCTCTCTGTGGGTCTTTTTGGAGGCATCCAACTAGCAGGGACTACATGGCTTAATTCCCAATACGTGAATTTAACAGCGTTCAATAACCCTTACAGCGCGAAAGTCAATGCTTCCAATTTCCAATTTTTGTTCAATCTCGGCTTGAGGACGAATCTCGCTATGAAAAAGAAAAAAGACAGCGAACATTCCGTGCAACATGGCATGGAACTAGGCGTGAAGATCCCCACCATTAACACGAATTACTATTCTTTTCTAGGCACTCAATTGCAATACCGAAGGCTCTATAGCGTGTATCTCAATTATGTGTTCGCTTATTGAATGGGTTAAATCCTCTTTTTTTAAAGGGGTTTAGAAAAAGTGCAACATCAAGCTTTTTATCATTGATGATGAAATCTACAAAACCAACGGTGCGACAACAAACCCTAACGCCACGCTCAAAAACACGACTAAAACCCCAGGAATCAAAAACGCATGATCAAACACATAACGGCCCATTTTAGTGGTGCCGGTGTTATCCATAGCGATCGCTCCTAATAAAGTGGGGTAAGTGGGTAACACAAACAACGCCGAAACGCTCGCAAAAGAAGCCACGATAATATACAAATGCTCCGTATGGTTAGCGCTAATGCCTAAGGCTGTGATCACGCTTGGGATGAGCGCTTTAGAGGTGGCGGCTTGCGAATACAAAAGCATGGAAGCCAAAAAGAGCGCTACGGCTAATAAAAACGGGTAATCTGCAATCAAAAAAGAAGCGTATCGCTTGATTTCATCTATATGATTGCTCACAAAAGTATCGCCTAGCCATGCCACGCCCAACACGCACACGCACGCTTGCATGCCGGATTTAAACACGCTTGAATGAGCGATTTCATTAGCGTTGATCTTGCAAAAAATCACAATGAGAGTCGCCACGCTTAGCATGAAAGACACGATCGCGTAATCTCTGCCTAAAACCACCGGGCTAATTAAAGCGATATTTTTAGAAATCGCGCTCGCATAAAACACGATCGCTACAACCCCGCCGATAAAAATCCATAACGATAATTTCGCGCTTTTTGAGGTTTCTTTTTCTTCTTTGATTTTAGGGGGCGAGATTTTGCCCGCTTTCAAGCGCTCTAAATAATGCGGATCGCTGTCTAACTTTAAATCAGTAAAACCCATAATAAACGCCGTGAGCATGCATGCTAAAAAAGTCGTAGGGATCCAAACCATTAAAAGGGTGAGATAATTTGCCCCTAAAGGCTCTAAAATGCCGCTCATAAATACCACCGCCGCGCTCACCGGGCTTGCGGTAATAGCGACTTGACTAGAGACTACCGCTAAGCTTAAGGGCGCTTTGGGTTTGATATTTTGGCTCTGGCTCACTTCCACAATCACCGGAATCAAAGAAAAAACCGTATGCCCGGTGCCGGCTAGTATCGTTAAAAAATACGCCACGCTTGGTGCTAAATAGTTGATTTGCTTGGGGTGTTTCCTTAAAATTTTTTCAGCGATTTTAACTAAGTAATCCAAGCCCCCAGCCTTTTGCATGGCACTGATAGCGCTAATGACTGCCATGATGATTAAAATCACATCAAAAGGGATTTTGCCCGGATTTAGCCCCAAAAATAAGCATAAAATAAGCACGCCCAAGCCCCCCGCATAGCCCACTCCCAAGCCCCCTAGCCTTGCCCCTAAAAAAAGCGAAAAAAGTAACACGATAATTTGAAAAAAGGCATCCACCATTAACCCTTTTTAAATTTATTTTAACGATGTTTTACTATACTATAAAATCTTTTAATTTCAAAAGGTAGTCTATAATGAGAATGTTTTTGAAATTTTTGATTCTTTTACTTTGTTTGAAAGGGCAAGTCATGGCTCAAAATTTACCTACCATTGCTTTATTAGCGACAGGGGGGACGATTGCAGGGAGTGGCACAAGCGCGAGTTTGGGTAGTTATAAGAGCGGTGAGTTGGGTGTCAAAGAGCTTTTGAAGGCTATCCCTAGTCTCAACAAGATCGCTCGCATTCAAGGGGAGCAGATTTCTAATATCGGCTCACAAGACATGAATGAAGAGGTATGGTTCAAACTCGCCAAACGCGTTCAAAAATTGCTCAATGATAGCCGTATTAAGAGCGTGGTGATCACGCATGGCACGGACACTTTAGAAGAGAGCGCGTATTTTTTAAACTTAGTTTTACGCTCCACAAAACCGGTGGTGTTAGTGGGAGCGATGCGTAACGCTACTTCTTTGAGCGCGGATGGGGCTTTGAATTTGTATAACGCGCTGAGCGTGGCGATCGATGAAAAAAGCGCGAATAAGGGCGTGTTGGTGGTGATGGACGATAGTATTTTTAGCGCTAGGGAAGCGATTAAAACGCACACCACCCACACTTCCACCTTTAAAGCCCTAAATAGCGGTGCGATAGGGAGCGTGTATTATGGCAAGGCGCGCTATTACATGCAACCTTTGAGAAAACACACCACAGAGAGCGAATTTTCCCTTTCACAACTCAAAACCCCCCTGCCTAAAGTGGATATTATTTACACGCATGTCGGCATGACCCCTGATTTATTCCAAGCGAGCCTAAACTCGCATGCAAAAGGCGTTGTGATAGCCGGGGTGGGTAACGGGAATGTGAGCGCTGGGTTTTTAAAAGCGATGCAAGAAGCGAGCGAAATGGGGGTGGTTATTGTTCGTTCTAGCAGGGTAGGCAACGGTGAGATTACTTCAGGCGAGATTGATGACAAGGCTTATGGTTTCATCACAAGCGACAATTTAAACCCCCAAAAAGCCAGGGTGCTTTTACAACTTGCTCTAACTAAAACGAATGATAAGGCAAAAATCCAAGAAATGTTTGAAGAGTATTGAAACGCTCTTTAGAATGGTTTGAAACGCTGAAGCGGTTTTAGGTTTTTATTTTTTGATTGGAATTTTATCAAATTGTGGTTGGGGGTAGAAGTCGCCTTTAATCGTAAATTCAGCGTTTGTTACCAAATCTATAACATTGAAATCCAAAGTTACTTGTTTTATCACACACTGAAACCCTGTGTCGTCTTTTAATGTGCATTGCCCCCCTACGATAGCGTTGCTTGTCATCGCTTTTAGCCATATCGCATAAGCTGGGCTTGTCTTTAAAATGGGGACTTTGATAGTCGTGGGGATATAAATGTTAGTGCTTGCGATAGTTTGGGTCGCCGCTTGTAACCTTTTTACGACTTCGTCTTTCATGTCCACGCTCATCTGTTCCTCGCCTAAATCAAATGGCGTTATACCAAAGGCGCTATTGTTACTAAAGACGGCGGTGTTGAATACGCGTGCTAAAATTGACATTTCGCTATTGTAAGCCATTGTTTAATCCTTGTAGGATTTTTAATCGTCTTAATTATACCATACTTCATTAAAATAACAAAAATTGCTAATAATATTTTATACAATACTTAAAAGCTTCTATCCCAAACGCCACAAAGCGTTTAGGATTTTTGCTTAAAGAATTTGAAGCTTTGATAGAAAAAGTGGTGTGGTTTAAGCTTTATTTTTCATTTTCGCCATGATCATTGTGATCGTGGTCTTTTTTGTCTTGTTCTTTGTCATGCCCTTTGCCATGTTTATCATGGCCACCGTGTTTGTGGTGTTTATGCATTTTCCCATGCTTGCATGATCTCAATCCAAAATCATCATCCATGTCTTCCATATTGCCTTTTTTAAGCGCTTCTTTAACGGCTTTTTGGCGGGCTTCAAAATCCGCCACGGTCATCTTGTCTGTGTTTTTAGTCGCATATTCATGCAATTGTTTATGGAACGCCTTTCTCTTGTCTTCAGGCATCTTTTCCATGCGCTTTTTCAACTCTTTTGTGTAATCCACAATATCCTGCGGAGCGACAACGCCAGCCATTTTAGCCAAATTTTCATCGCTTGTTTTGCTGAAATCTTTGGCGTTCAAAGCCACAAATAACAACGCGCTAACAGAAAGTATTTTCAACGCTTTTTTCATGTTTTATCCTTTTAAATTAAATTTTGTCTCACTTAGGAGAGCAATGTTCGTCTTTTTTCTTAACAGCCCTACACCAAACTTTTCTCGTATCGCCGCTGCAAACGCTCACATTAAGCCCTTTTGCCTTGATTTCTTCAGCGCTCAAACCTTTGGTTTTTTCTTCTAATTCCTTACGCACTTCTTCACGCATTTTTTTGAAATCTTCTTCACTCATTTTGGAAAGATTCTTCCTGGCGATCCGGCTGAAATTCGCGCGAAATTTCTTAGCGTCTTCAGCTTTTAAAGCTTTAAGGCGTTTAGACACTTCCATGCGATAATCGATCGCTTCATTAGAAGGCAGAGTGCCAGCTAATTCCAAAAGCTCCTTATCTTTGAGTTGCGAAAAATCCCTAGCGCCTAAAACCTGTAATCCAAGCAAAGCTAACAGGCAAAAAGCCAAACTCTTTCTCATTCCCAATCCCTTGTTGTTAAATTTTTGCCGCATGACGACAGCAAATTTTGGCATTCTACCATGTTAATTTTAATTTATTCTCAAACGCCTTTAAGAGCGCTAAAAAATGGGGTTTTTAAATTTCGCACAAGCCATTGCGTATCATCATTTAACTTTTATTTATAAAGGTCGTTTTAAACCCTAAAATTTTAAAATACCCTTTTGAATGATTGGTTTGTATGGCGTTGGTAGTTTTTGGCTTATTTTGAGTGAAAGGATTTAAGCAAGATGTTTGTGGTTTTTATAGAAGGTTTTGGTTTAGCGATTTCTTTGTGCGCGGCTGTGGGAGCGCAATCCTTGTTTATTATAGAGCGAGGCATGGCCAGGAATTATGTGTTTTTGATTTGTGCTCTGTGTTTTATGTGCGATATTGTGTTAATGAGCATGGGCGTGTTTGGCGTGGGGGCTTATTTCGCTAAAAACCTTTATTTGAGTTTGTTTTTGAATTTATTTGGGGCAGTTTTTACCGGGTTTTACGCTTTTTTAGCTTTAAAAACCCTTTTTCAAACCTTTAAAAAGAAGCAAGTCCAAACCCCTAAAAAATTATCCTTAAGAAAGACCTTATTATTCACTTTAGGCGTTACCTTACTCAACCCTCAAGTGTATTTGGAAATGGTGTTTTTAATTGGCGCGAGCGCTTTGTCTTTTAACTTAACGCAAAAATTTGTCTTTCTAGCCGGCACTTTATCGGCGGCTCTTTCTTGGCTTTTATTGT
This sequence comes from Helicobacter pylori, assembly GCF_014496485.1. Lineage (GTDB taxonomy): Bacteria > Campylobacterota > Campylobacteria > Campylobacterales > Helicobacteraceae > Helicobacter > Helicobacter pylori_DD. Next base: position 167,860 of record NZ_JACTAX010000003.1, read on the forward strand.
TATGCACTTTATCGTTGCGTTATGGCTCCAAACTTTTAAACAACCAAAAAATCTTTATGGGCGTGAATCTCTTTGTAACCGCTATCATGGGAACGCTCAGCGTTACTTTATTTAGGGATTTTTTAGCACTATTGAGCAAAACCTAAAAAGGGGCTAGTTTTAAGTCATTTTGCATTACAATACTCCTAAATGAGTTTTAAGGATTACAATCAATATGCAAGTTTTAGCGTTAAAATACCGCCCCAAACATTTTAGCGAGCTAGTCGGTCAAGAGAGCGTGGCTAAAACGCTTTCTTTAGCCCTAGACAACCAGCGTTTGGCTAACGCTTATTTATTCAGCGGGTTAAGGGGTTCAGGGAAAACCAGCTCTTCTAGGATTTTTGCTAGGGCTTTAATGTGTGAAGAAGGTCCAAAGGCTGTGCCTTGCGATACTTGCATCCAATGCCAGAGCGCTTTAAACAACCACCATATAGATATTATAGAAATGGATGGGGCGTCTAATAGGGGGATTGATGATGTCCGTAACCTCATAGAGCAAACGCGCTACAAACCAAGCTTTGGGCGCTATAAAATCTTTATCATTGATGAAGTGCATATGTTCACCACTGAAGCGTTTAACGCGCTTTTAAAGACTTTAGAAGAGCCTCCTAGCCATGTGAAATTCCTTTTAGCGACAACGGACGCTTTGAAATTGCCCGCTACCATACTCAGCCGCACCCAGCATTTCAGGTTTAAAAAAATCCCTGAAAATTCCGTTATTTCTCATTTAAAAACCATTTTAGAAAAAGAACAAGTGAGTTATGAAAGTAGCGCGTTAGAAAAACTCGCTCACAGCGGGCAAGGGAGTTTGAGGGATACGATCACTCTTTTAGAACAAGCCATCAATTATTGCGATAACGCTATTACAGAAAGCAAGGTGGCTGCAATGTTAGGAGCGATTGACAGGAGCGTTTTAGAAGATTTTTTTCAAAGCTTAATCAACCAAGATGAAGCGCGATTGCAAGAGCGTTATGCCATTTTAGAAAATTATGAAACCGAGAGCGTTTTAGAAGAAATGATGCTTTTTTTGAAAGCGAAATTATTAAGCCCTGATTCGTATTCCATTCTTTTAATAGAGCGCTTTTTTAAAATCATTATGAGCAGTCTCAGCCTTTTAAAAGAAGGGGCAAATGCCAGTTTTGTGCTGTTGTTATTGAAAATGAAATTCAAAGAAGCTTTAAAACTCAAAGCCCTAGACGATGCGATTGTAGAATTAGAGCAAAGTAAAGAAAGCGTTTTAAAACCCTTAAACCAAAACGCTAACGCCCCTAAACAAGAACCCAAAAGCGCAGAAAGAATAGAGGGAACAGAAAAAAAAGAAAGTGCAGAAAAAAAAGAGAACGCAGAAACCCCACAAACTCCCATGCTTTCAGCTAAAGATCGCATTTTCCACAACCTTTTCAAGCAAGTTCAAACATTGGTTTATGAGCGCAATTACGAGTTGGGGGCGGTGTTTGAAAAAAATATCCGTTTCATTGATTTTGACAGCCAGACTAAAACCTTGACTTGGGAGTCTTTAGCCACCAATAAAGATAAAGAGCTTTTAAGAGAACGATTTAAAATCGTGAAAAGTATCGTTGATGGGGTTTTTGGCAAGGGCGAAAATATCAAAATCGCTTTAAAAAATCATTCAGAAAATAAAAGCGCTAGAGAAGAAACTAAAGAGGTTAAAATCTCTTCTTTAAGGGAAAAAATCTTACCCAAACCAACCACCGAAACGATGGCTGAAATGAAAGAAAACGACACTAAAGAGGCGATTGAAAAAGAAACTAAAGAAAAAGAGATTAAAGAAAAAGAAACTAAAGAAAACGATACTAAAGAGATTCAAGAAACCCAACCAAAACAAGCCCCTACAGCCTTGCAAGAATTCATGGCTAACCACTCTGAGCTGATTGAAGAGATTAAGAGTGAGTTTGAAATCAAAAGCGTGGAATTGTTATGAGAGCGAATTTAGACGAATTAGACAAAGTGGCGGCTGCAATTTTAAAAGATGATTTTAAGGGGGTGGTGCTTTTAAAGGGCGTTGTGGGGAGCGGTAAAACGACTTTAGTTCAAGCGTGCTTGAAACGCTTGGGTTTAGACATTCAAGCGACTTCGCCAACCTTTAGCTTGATGCATGCTTATAGCGAGAGCGTGTTCCATTACGATTTTTACATGCGCGATTTAAAGGCTTGCTTGGAGCTTGGCATGTTGGAGTGCTTGTTAGAAAAGGGGATCCATTTTGTGGAATGGGGCGATGAAAAATTAGAAAAAATTTTAAAAAAATACGATTTAGCTATTAAGGTTGTGGAAATCAAAACCGAATCAACTAGCCGTTTTTATACAATAAAGATCGCTTAAAGGGTCGCTTGAATGGATATTTTAAAAGCAGAGCATTTAAACAAACAGATTAAAAAAACCAAAATCGTTTCAGATGTTTCTTTAGAAGTGAAAAGCGGCGAAGTGGTGGGGCTTTTAGGGCCTAATGGGGCGGGTAAAACCACCACCTTTTATATGATATGTGGGCTTTTAGAGCCTAGTGGGGGGAGCGTTTATTTAAACGATGTGAATTTAGCTAAATACCCCTTACACAAGCGTTCTAACTTAGGTATAGGCTACTTGCCCCAAGAATCCAGCATTTTTAAAGAATTGAGCGTGGAAGAGAATCTGGCCCTAGCAGGGGAGAGCACTTTTAAAAACTCTAAAGAGAGCGAAGAAAAAATGGAAAGCTTGCTTGATGCTTTTAATATCCAAGCCATAAGAGAGCGCAAGGGCATGAGCTTGAGTGGGGGAGAAAGAAGGCGCGTAGAAATCGCTAGGGCTTTAATGAAAAACCCTAAATTCGTGCTATTAGATGAGCCTTTTGCGGGCGTGGATCCGATTGCGGTGATTGACATTCAAAGAATCATTGAAAGCTTGATTGGATTAAACATTGGTGTGTTGATCACTGATCACAATGTGCGAGAGACTTTGAGCGTGTGCCATAGGGCGTATGTGATTAAAAGCGGCACGCTTTTAGCGAGCGGGAACGCTAATGAAATTTATGAAAACGCTTTGGTGCGCAAGTATTATTTAGGGGAAAATTTTAAGGTATAGACATGGCGATCTTACGCGCAAACCTTAGCCCTAAAAACAAGTTAAACGCTACTTTAAAAGGGTGGCTCCCCATTTTACAAAGCGAGCTTGAAGATTTAGAAGAAGTGTTGAAACAAAACGCCCTAGATAACCCCTTAATCAAAATTGAAAACAAACGCATCAAAAATTTTAGCGATCGTTTTAGCGCTAAAAAGAGCAGCGATCATTTAGAAAATTTCGCAATCGCATCTAAAAGCCTTTTTGAAACTTTAGAGGCTCAAATCATTTCCCCCCTTTTTCCCACTGAAACCTCTCAAAAAATCGCTATGGATATTATCAGCGGGCTGGATAGTGAAGGGTATTTTGAAGAAAACATTGAAGAAAGGGCTAGAATTTTAGGGGTAGAGAGCGAAGTTTATGAAAAAGTGCGCAAGCGTTTTAGTTACCTTAATCCCGCTGGCATTGGCGCTAAAGATGTGAAAGAGAGCTTTTTATTCCAGTTAGAGGGTAGGGAATTGGACGATAACGAGCTTTATGAAGAAGCGCGAAAAATCATTTTAAATTTAGAAAAACACCATGAATTTTCTAAAGATTTTTATTACGAAAAGGCTTTAAAGATTTTAAAATCCTTTAAAAACCCCCCAGCCATTGAGTTTTTAGAAAAAGAAATAGAAGTCATTCCTGAACTTTTTATTGTAGAAGTGGATGATGAAATCATCGTGCGTTTGAATGATGAAAGCTACCCGACGATCAGTTTAGAAGAAAATCGCTTTAAGGATAGCGGCTATTTAAAAGAAAAATTAAAAGAGGCTAAAGATTTGATTGACGCGTTAAATTTACGAAAAGCCACGATTTATAAAATCGGCCTCATGCTTTTAGAGTATCAATACGATTTTTTTAAGGGTAAGGAATTACGCCCTTTAAAGCTATTAGATTTAGCTAATGAGTTTAACCACTCTGTAAGCACGATTTCAAGGGCCATTTCTAATAAATATTTGGCATGCGAAAGGGGGGTTTTCCCTATTAAACATTTCTTTAGCACCGCCTTAGACAATAGCGAGACTTCAAACGCTGTGATTAAAGACTATCTTTTAGAATTGATCAAAAACGAAGACAAAAAAGAGCCTTTGAGCGACGCTAAGATTTTAGAACTCATTGAAGAAAAATTCCATTTGAAAATGGTAAGAAGAACGATCACCAAATACCGCCAACTGCTCAACATCGCTTCTTCAAGCGAAAGGAAAAAGCTCTATTTGATGCGCGCTTGAAAACCATGATTTTAGGGCTTATTCTTATTGAGTATCATTTGCCCTTGTATGCGTGTGAGTTCAAACTCTTGGGATACTTTGGCGAGTTGGTATAAGATTTCTGTATTGCGTGTGTCTAAAGCCTTAATGTAAGCCTCTTTTTGTTCTTTGGTGATCACAAATGGTATTAAGTTTTGCTCTAAAACACTATAAAAGATTAGCATTCTGCCCACCCTACCATTTACTATCGCTAAAAGGGTGTATCCTTTCAAACAAAATGTGTTGTTCTAAAATGGCTTTTAGTTTTTCTTCTTTATCTTGTAAGGTATTCATCTTATAATTGAGGTTATCGCACCATTCTTTCATAGCCATAGGCACTTGAAAATGGGGGGTCGTTTCAAAACTAGCTCTTAAAATGGTATTATCAGTCGTTTTGAAAGCCCCCTTATTAGGGAGTAAAAAATTCATTAAAATCCCATGCAACTCCCTTATAAAAAACTATCAACGCTTTGTCCTTTATTCAGATTTTCCAATAGAAAGAAGAGCATGTTTTGATAGTTTTTCACTTCAAAGAAAGCTCTTTGGGGCATTTCTCTAGGAATGTATTCAGTGGTTAAAATACTTATGGTTTCAGCAAGGCTCAAAGGATTGTTTTCAATAGCAGTGCTATGATAGCCATGCGAATGGTTAAATCCATAGCGTAATCGTTAAATTCTAATAATTCTTTATAATTCATTATTTGAAATCCCTAAACAATTTCCCTAAATCCAAATCAAGCAGTTCTGTTTGGGATCGCAATTCTAAAAGGTTTTGAGCCCCTTTAATCAAATCGTTACTGGAAATGCCATGAGAAAGAGAGATTTGGGCTTCTAAAAACGCGCTCAAATGATCGCACACCTTCAAAAGCTCCCCGCAAACCCCAAGATATTCATCGCTGTTATAAAGCATAAACAATTCTTCAGCGTCTTTAGTGAAAATGATTTTGTGAGACTTGTCTTTGTAGCGGTTTTTAAACTCGTTTTCGGTGAAATATTTTAAATCTTCTTGAACGCCCAAAGAAACAAAAGAATAGACTTTGTTTTGCATTTCCTTTTTTTCAATTTCTTTAATGCAGTGATCAAGCCCTGCAACGCTTTGTTTGATGGGCGTGATAATGTCTCGGGTCAAAATCTCGGGTAAATCATGGAAAAGCCCGCCCAAAAAATGATTGATCCGCATGCTTTTACAAGCTTTTAAATCAAAGCTCAACAAATACCCCATAACCGCCACGCATAAGGTATGCCCTAAGACACTGGTTTGCGGCACTCTTGGGGTCTGGCTCCAGCGCTTTTGGAAACGCAACTGCCCAAACATGCTCACTAATTTTTTCAAATCTTCTTTTTCCCCAAAAAGCCCTTCAAACAAATGCTCGTTATTGTGGAGTTGCTTGTCAATTTTATCTTTAATTTCTTTCACGCCATACATGTTGGGGTTAAAATGATAAATAATATCAAACTCCCACTTAGACGCATAAAAATGCGCGCTCTCTAAAATTTGAGTTTCTAAAATTTGGGGCCTATGGCTTAAATACTCTTTGAGTTCCTCTAAAGAAAAATACGCGCTGATTTCATCTTGCAAACTTTGCACAACATAGGAGGCCAATTCTTGGCTGTGCGTTTGTTGGAGGGCGTAAAAAATAGGGGGTTTAATATCGGTTAAAACCAAGCGCTCCAAAAACTCAAAGCAAAAATACTTGATTAAAAGATCTAAATCTAAATCTTTACCCCCATCTTTTAAATCTTTAGCGAGCAGATACGCAATCATCGCTTTATGGGCTTGCTTGTCTAATTCCACAAATTCCAAAGGGCATGCTTGGTCATTCCAACGCCTAATAGACGCGCCCACAAACACACGCCTTAAAAATTGAATTTTGAGTTTAGGGGCTTTTAGGGGTTTAATAGGATGAGCCGCATACATAACTTTCCTTTTTATATTATTTTGAATATTAAAGCTATGATCTTATTAAGAAATACTGATTTGATCACGCAAGATTGAAAAGCCTTAACGCACCACTATCAACACTAACTTAAATTTTATTATACGAAAAAAAGACAAAAATAAGGCTTTTATTTAAAAAAATATTATTTCCATCAATTCATTTCATCTCAAAACACCCACCCGTAATTAAAAAACACTTTAAAATGGCTAGCCCCTTCATTGAAAACAAAAGAGTTGGTGTAATCGCTACCGCTAGAAACGACGCTAGCTTTTCTTTGGATTAAGGGGATGCTAATCCCTACAGAATATTTAGAATGCTTATAGCGGTAATTCAACCCAGTAGCCACATCTAAATTGCCGCTCCCTTTGACTTTGTTCAACACATAATAGCTGTTATACAAGCCCCTTAACCCACCAAAGATACCAAAAGAGGAAGAAAAGTTCTTTCTCGTTTGAACGCCTGTAGGGTTATTTTTATTAGAGTAAGTGGTGATGAAATCCAACAACAAATCTATCCCCCCACCATAGCTCAATTGCTGGAATTTTTGATTAAGGGCTTTAGAATAGTTGTATTTGATAATGCCATAATAAGCTAACCCTATGAAATCATTAAAGTAATTTTGATAGCCTATTTTAGCGTTAACCCCTAAAATAGGGCTTCTAAAACTCTGTGAAGCGCTTGAAAAATAGTGGTTGGTAACGCTAGAAGTGACAAAGGTTTTTTGAATGGTGCCAAGCATGGAATTGGCTAAATCTTGCGTGTTCAAACTAGCGTTTAGATTGTAGTTTGTTTGACTCCCCAAGTTAGCGTAGTTGATCGGTAAAGCGTTTTGATTGATGAGCTGCTGCCAAACCGCTGCCGTTACCCCTAGAAACCCAGCTGGGACATCCGCGCAATTGTGATAGATGGAATTAGGGTAGTTGCTAGGGAAAGCGCTCTGATTAGAACCCCCATAAAGCGAACACACATTATAGGGGAGGCCATCAGAATCTTTTGGCTTGCCATTATTATCCTTTTCCACTTGACCATTTTTCATCACCGGCACTCTTTGGTAAGTCATGTTCCCGTTATGAGTATAACCCTTAGTGTGGCTGAATTCATGCAAAATGGTTCTTAAATCCTCTAAATTGATGGTTTTAAGGTTATTGCCAAAGAGTTTTTTAGGATCTAAAGCAGAAGCCACTACCCCTAATTGGCCATAATGCTTACCATCATCGTTGTTGCTAGGGGTAATATCACTCCCAAGCCCTACAACCCCTGAATCCTTTAAAACAACCACATCAAGATCCGCTTTGTTTCTAAATTTATTGACAATGTCTTGTTTGTTTAACACATAACTTTTATTTTGAGAATTGACACGCCCATTTGTTCCGGGATTTACGCAATCATTCTCCTTACTCGTATCGCATTCCCCTCCTCCGCCTTTATTAGTGAATTCAAAAGGAGCGTTTAAGATCGCATCGCCCCAAGATTGGGAGTCTAAGACAGCGATCATGTTCAACATTAAATTGGTGAATTCTTCTGCGGTTTGTGGGGTGAAAGCTTCCCAATGGTTTTCGTGATCTTTAAATTTGTTTTCATTCCTATAATTTACGACCAAATCCGTCTTAATTTTATTGAGCGTTTCAAACACCCTCTGCGTGTTAGTATCAGAAATAGAAGTGCTAGTGGCTTCAATTTTTGGAAGAAATAAAGTATAGGGGTCAATTTTTAGACTATCAAATGCCTCTCCGGGCAAAATAATCTTAGAGTGTTTGGGGATAGTTTCTATCACCCCTAGATCGATCACATTGCCTTGAGCGTCTTTAAAACTAAGCTTCACATTGTTTAAATTATAAGGTAGGAAGTTTTCTATAGTTAATTGACCATTATACATATACAACACTCTAATGGGGGATAAAGATGAGAATTTCAATTTTGAAATCGCTTCAGTATTGGTAAATAAATTAGCCGCTCTTTTTAAAATCGTGTCTGTGGGTAAATAATTGTAAGTCGCGTAAGTGTTTTTTGTGGTGGTGTGTCTTTTTTCTTGCGTTTGCGTGCCTTCTAATAGCCCGGTTTCAAACCCGGCTTCTATGAAAAAGCCATTTTTCTCATTCGCTTCTAAAGCGCTGAATAATAAAAGTGGGATGAATAGTTTTTTCATGGTTATCCTTTGTTAGCTTATAGTGTCTTTATTATACAATTTAAGGGAATGGTTTGTTTATTTTATTGAAATTTAAAGCTTTTACAAGGGATTAGTGTTTCATATTGAAACAAAGTTTTAACAACGAGCGTTTGTTTTAGGGTTTATTTATCATTAATTAGGCTGTGTTGATAAAAACTTGACACTCAAAACCCTTAAAACCCCCTAGCAAAAACTTGCACATCTTTAGCGGTTAGGGCGTTTCACGCCCCTTAATTTTTCTAAACAGCGCTTTACTTAGCGCACTTCTTTATATCAATATTCCAATCAGCACCGGATTTGATTTGATGTTTTTGCGCAAAATTATCCCTATTCAGCGCTACGGAAACATTCAACAAGCTGTTTAGATAGACCAACGGCTGGCCTTTTAAAACACCGCCAAAGCTCGCGACATACGGCATTTTCCCTTCGTATTGTTTCTTAGAACCTTTAAAAATCGTTACACACAGCGTGTCATTGAGTTTGATTTTTGCTTGATTGAGTAATTTATCGCTGATATTGCTCCAAACATTGCCATATTGAATATCCAAAATCGGGATATTACCTTTCACCTCCCCTTTTGTGGCTTTCGCTTTTTGGTAAGGAATTTCAACGACTTTTGGGGGAAGCTCTGGCCCAACCTGCTCAAATGTGATCGCCCCAGAAGCTAGGCGTGCACCAGTATAGGCATACACATCACGGCCATGGAAAGTGTAGGATTTTTCAGAACCTTTCAAGCGGTTAGCTTTTTCGTCAATTTCACGCACGCTATCAATCCCCAAAGTTTGCGCCACCAAAGTCAGCGTGCCGTTATCCGGCGAGACGAAATACTGGCCGTTTTTAGTTTTCAATACCACCGATTTACGATTAGTGCCTACGCCCGGATCAACTACGCTCACAAATACCGAACCTTTTGGCCAATAACTAGCAGTCTGATACAAGCGGTAAGCACCCTCCCAGATGTTATACGGAGGGATTTCGTGCGTTAAATCAAAGATCTTAAGATTGGAATTAACGCTGAAAGCGACGCCTTTCATCGCCGAGACGGCCCCGTCTTTTAGGCTAAAATCGGTTTGTAAAATCAAAGCGTTACTCGCACAAACAGACGATAACCCTATGCACGCTGATAAAAACAACGCTGAAATCGTTTTTTTCATCTGTATTATTTCCTGAATAGCAAAAGTGGAGTGAAGCGTTTTCTCATGGTTACCCTTTGTTGGCTTAAAGTGTCTTTATTATACAATTTAAGGGGGTTGTTTGCTTGTTTTTCACAATTTAAAGTTTTTACAAGGGATTAAAATTTCATATTGAAACAAAATTTTAAAATAAGTCTTTATGTTAAAATAATTTAAAATGATTTACCGCTAATTAGGCTCTCTTAAGATAGGGGGTTTTATTTAAAACGCAATATCGCCAATATTTTCACTATTCTCTATATAGTATTTAAAACGCTCTTTTTCTAATTCGTTTTTTAGGATTTGTTGTTCTTCTAAAAGCAGGCGTTTTTGATCTTCTAGGGTGTTGATTTTACGGCTAATATAATAGATATTATTGCTTAAATAGATTTTAGGTGCTAATAAGGCTAAAAACGCGCCCCCAAAAACCAATACCCCTATTAAATTCATTAAAGAAAGACCATGCGAATTTTCATTTGCAGTTCCAGCAAACAATTCTTTCTTTTCGTCCTCTTCTATGCGCACAAAGCGTTCTTTTTCATTTGAAGAATGGTTTTTTATGCTCATGGCTTACTCATTGACTTGTTCATGGTTTGAATTTAAAAACCCTCATTTTAGCGCTTCGTGAACGCCTGTTGTTTTTAATTTCTTCTGGGCTTGGAGTGATGGGCTTTTTGGTTAAAATTTCGCCTAAAGCGTGATTGTTAGAGCAAGTGCATTTGAAACTTGAAGGATCACAAATGCAATTTTTAGCGTAATCTTTGAAAGCGTTTTTCACTAAAGCGTCTTCTAAAGAATGAAAAGAAATCACGCACAAAATCGCCCCCTTAAGGTTTCTAGCGCTTTGTAAAAATTCTTTTAACTCTTCTAATTCGTTATTGACTTCTATGCGAACAGCTTGAAACACCAAAGTCGCTGGATGGATTTTTTTATTTTTAGAAAGGGAGCTTAAAAACTCGCTCAAATCTTTAGCGTCTTTAAAGGGTTTTTTAGCGCGCCTTTCTGCAATTTTATGGGCGATTTTTTTGTATTCTTTGATTTCGCCATAGTCTCTAAAGATTTTTTCTAACGCTATTACAGGATAAGAGTTGATGACTTTTTGAGCGTTCAAATCGCTCTCTAAATCCATGCGCATATCCAAAGCGTGCGAGTGGAAATTAAACCCTCTGTTATCATCATCAAGCTGCAAGGAGCTCACCCCTAAATCCACTAAAACCCCCTTGATTCGATCGCCATGAATTTCTAGGGCTTCTTTAAAGCGTTTGGCAAACCCTCCGCTTAAGAGATTACAACGCCCTTCAAAGGCTTTCAATCGTTCTTTAGCGATTTCTTGAGCGAACTTATCCTTATCAATGCCAATGAGTTTCAGGTGCGGTTTTTGGGATAAAAGGGCTTTAGAATGCCCCCCTAACCCTAAAGTGCAATCAATCAAAACCCCTTCTTCTAAAGGCGTGAACGCTTGCAAAACTTCTTGCAACAAAACGCTTTGGTGCAGATTTTCTATTTCTTGCAAACAATCCCCTTAAAACCCCTAGATGAATTTTCCAAACGCCCACTCAATGGTATTGGTTTTGTTGGTTACGCTCAAAAGTTTCTTTATAATCAATCTCAGCTTTTCAAGATGCAAAAATCCAAACTAAAACCCTTTTTATAAGGACTAAAAAGGGCTTAAAGATACCCTTTTAAAAGGGTTTAAAAAGTGTAGTTATACCCTAAATAAAGCGAATAATCCCGTTTCAAATGGTAATAAAGATTAGTAGCGTTAGGACCCGCACTCAAAAACTTGTTGATGAGTAGCGGCACTCTCACGCCAAACTCTACGCCATTATGCTTGTAGATATTGGCTCTCACGCCAAAATTCAACCATACTTGAAAGGCGACGGTGGAAGTTTTGGTGCTATAAGGGGCGTTAGGGTTACAATAAGTAGGGGTGCAAACATCAGGACCCTTAGCTTCAATGATTTGCTCTTTCCAATAGTTTGCCGCTGAGCTTTTCCAAGTGTTACCACCGATAGCGACCCCACCAAAAATACCAAAAGAAGCGTTATCGTTATCAATAATATCAGCTAACAAATCGCTCCCCACACCCCAAGAAACCATATCCAACTGGATTTTATTGGGTGCATAAACTTGCTTGCCTAAAGTGGCATGCCCATAATCAAAAAGCCCATACACCCTAAAACCAAACCACTTGCTTGTCATATCAAAAGACTTGAACTGGAAGAACTTCTTATAACCCACATTCAACCCAAGACCATTCAAAGCCCCATTAGCGTATTTAGCATGCCAGTTGATATTAGTGTGTCCTGGATTATACTTATTAGCGGTAAGACCTGGGGGGCAACCTACAACACTCCCTGTACAATCCCCTGTGTTATAAATATTACTATTCAAACGGGCTTGTCCAAGCTGATAATTAGTCCCTATATAAACACCATCACCTTCGGCTAACAACGAAGAGCTTAAAACTGCGGATAGAAGCCCTAAAGCTACAAACTTTTTCATAAATTCCATTCCTTTACATTCCTATCTTTAAAATTGTCTCATAAAATAATAGCATGTTTATCCTTAATCAAGCAAATATTTTTAACTCTTATGAATAAGAAATGATAATAAAACCATTCTTTTTTGAAGTATAATAGCTCCTTTTAATCCATTTTCTTATTTTAAGGAAACTCTTGCAACATAAAACCATTATGGATAAGATCATTATTCAAGGGGCTAGGGAAAACAATCTCAAAAATATTTTTTTAGAAATCCCTAAAAACCAATTTATTGTTTTTACCGGATTAAGCGGTTCGGGTAAATCCACTCTGGCGTTTGACACTTTATACGCTGAAGGCCAAAGGCGTTATTTAGAGAGTTTGTCCAGCTATGCTAGGCAATTTTTAGACAAAGTGGGCAAGCCTAATGTGGATAAAATTGAAGGCCTAACCCCAGCGATCGCTATTGATCAAAAGACCACTTCTAAAAACCCTAGATCCACTGTGGGGACGATCACTGAGATTTATGATTATTTAAGGTTGCTGTTTGCAAGGGTTGGGGAGCAATTTTGCCCCACATGTTTAGAGCCTATCAGTTCTATGAGCGCGAGCGATATTATTTCTCAAATCTGTCATTTAGAAGAAAATTCTAAAATCATTATTCTCGCCCCCATTATTAAAGATAAAAAAGGTTCGTTTAACGATAAATTAGAAAGCTTGCGTTTGAAAGGGTATGTAAGGGCTTTTGTTGATGGGGTGATGGTGCGATTAGATGAAGAAATCCATTTGCACAAAACCAAAAAACACACCATTGAAGCGGTGGTGGATAGGGTAGTCATTAATAGCGAAAATGCTTCACGGATCGCTAGTGCAATAGAAAAAGCCCTTAAAGAAAGCTATGGGGAATTAGAAGTGGAAATCTTGCAAGAGAATGCGCCAAGCATAAGAAAGCATTACAGCGAGCATAAGGCATGCTTTAAGTGTAAGATGAGTTTTGAAGAATTAGAGCCTTTGAGTTTTTCCTTCAATTCGCCTAAAGGGGCGTGCGAAAGTTGCTTGGGTTTGGGGACAAAATTTAGCTTAGATATTAGTAAGATTTTAGATCCTAACACGCCTTTAAATCAAGGAGCGATTAAAGTGATTTTTGGGTATAACCGCAGTTATTACGCTCAAATGTTTGAAGGCTTTTGCGAATACAATGGCATTGACAGCACGCTTTGTTTTAATGAATTGAATAAAGAGCAACAAGACGCTCTTTTGTATGGGAATGGCACTGAAATCAGCTTTCATTTTAAAAACAGCCCCTTGAAACGCCCCTGGAAAGGCATTATCCAAATCGCTTATGACATGTTTAAAGAGCAAAAGGATTTGAGCGATTACATGAGCGAAAAAACCTGTTCTTCGTGTAATGGGCATCGTTTGAAAGCTTCCAGTTTGAGCGTTCAAGTCGCTGGCTTGAAAATAGCGGATTTTTTAACTAAGCCCATTGAAGAAGTCTATCACTTTTTTAATGATCCCACGCATTTTAGCTATCTTAACGAGCAAGAAAAAAAGATCGCTGAACCCATTTTAAAAGAGATTTTAGAAAGGGTGTTTTTTTTATACGATGTGGGGCTAGGGTATTTGACTTTAGGGAGGGATGCGCGAACGATTAGCGGAGGGGAGAGCCAAAGGATACGAATCGCTAGTCAAATCGGGAGTGGTTTGACAGGGGTTTTGTATGTTTTAGACGAGCCTAGCATTGGCTTGCATGAAAAAGACACGCTCAAACTCATCAACACCCTTAGGAATTTACAAAAAAAGGGGAACACGCTCATTGTCGTAGAGCATGATAAAGAGACGATTAAGCATGCGGATTTTGTTGTGGATATTGGGCCAAAGGCTGGAAGGCATGGGGGTGAAGTGGTTTTTAGCGGGAGCGTGAAAGAGTTATTGCAAAATAACCATTCTACCGCCTTGTATCTCAACGGCACTAAAAAGATTGAGCGCCCTAAATTTGAACCCCCTAAAGAAAAGCATTTTTTAGAAATTAAAAATGTCAATATCAATAACATTAAGAATTTGAGCGTTCAAATCCCCTTAAAACAATTGGTGTGCATTACGGGGGTGAGCGGGAGCGGGAAAAGCTCGCTGATTTTACAAACTCTTTTACCCACCGCTCAAACCCTTTTAAACCATGCTAAAAAAGCTCAAAGCTTGAATGGGGTAGAGATTGTAGGGTTGGAGCATTTGGATAAAGTGATTTATTTAGACCAAGCCCCCATAGGCAAAACCCCACGAAGCAACCCTGCCACTTACACAGGAGTGATGGATGAAATCAGGATTTTATTTGCCGAGCAAAAAGAAGCTAAAATTTTAGGCTATAGCGCGAGCCGTTTCAGCTTTAATGTTAAAGGGGGGCGGTGCGAGAAATGCCAAGGCGATGGGGACATTAAAATAGAAATGCATTTCTTGCCTGATGTGTTAGTCCAATGCGATAGCTGTAAGGGCGCTAAATACAACCCCCAAACTTTAGAAATCAAGGTGAAAGGCAAATCCATTGCCGATGTGTTGAACATGAGCGTAGAAGAGGCTTATGAATTTTTTGCTAAATTCCCTAAAATCGCCGTGAAGTTAAAAACGCTTATAGATGTGGGCTTAGGCTATATCACTTTAGGGCAAAACGCTACGACTTTAAGTGGGGGGGAGGCTCAAAGGATCAAATTAGCTAAAGAATTGAGTAAAAAAGACACAGGCAAAACCCTTTATATTTTAGATGAGCCCACCACCGGTTTGCATTTTGAAGACGTGAATCACCTTTTACAGGTTTTGCATTCTTTGGTGGCGTTAGGCAATTCCATGCTAGTGATTGAGCATAATTTAGACATTATCAAAAACGCTGACTACATTATAGACATGGGGCCTGATGGGGGGGATAAGGGAGGGAAAGTCATTGCGAGCGGCACGCCTTTAGAAGTGGCGCAAAATTGCGAAAAAACCCAAAGCTATACAGGAAAATTTTTAGCTTTGGAATTGAAATAGCTTGTGCATGGAGTTTGTTTGTTAAAACGATGTAGGGCTGAATAAAATAACAGACAGCCAAATATGAGAGAGCAGAAAAATTACAAAACTAGCGGCAATAATAGCCACTTGATCATGCAAGAGTTAGCAAAGAAGCCATGCCTTTAAAATCCTCGCATGAAAGTTTGAAAAATGAGAAAGCATTAAGGAAAATAGAAACCAAGCCGACACTCTCTAATCATCACAGAAACGACAATAGCGTTTCAAACCTTAGTGGGAATAATCCCACCACAAACGAATTTAAAACACAAGAGCCATAACGAATGAAGCAAGAAAGATGCACCATAGTTAAATCCATGCTAGAGATTATAAAAAGCTTGAAATAAGCAGGTTATCAACCATTAAAAATCGTGAGAGTGGACGCTATTATTTTCGTCATGTAACCCAAATTACAAGGGGTAGGGTTAAAAACCCCCTAAACTCACTATTTTTAGTCCCACACAAAAACTACTAATAAGGCTTTATTATCATTAAGTGTTAATCATAAATTATAAAAAATGCTAAAAAACATTTTTTATAATCAATAGTAAAGAGCTTGATTTTAATGGGGCGATAATTTTTGTAGCGCAATCTTAGGGGTTAAAAAATGACTTTTAATTTAAAAAAATAAGAAGATTAAGATCCAACAAGATTTTATTTATTATTGTTTTCTTTCCGCATGATAATCGCTTGAATGGGATCTTTGCCAAGGAGATTGCCAAACAAAGGCCCCCTCAACAACTCGTAAAACACCTTGCTTGTTATTTTAACGGCTGTCCTCTTTGAGTCTTTAAGGTATTTGGGGAATTGCATTTTAACTTCTCTATCAATCATAGACCCCCACTTTTTATAGCGGAATTTGATCGCAAATTCCGTTCCTTGTATCCGCTCTATTTTGCAACTCCTAAACCCAACCTCCAAATACTTCCTCACCAACCACTCAATATTGTAAGGCCCTCTGTCCAAAAAACGCCTGATATTTGCAGAATTAGCTTCATAATATATTGTAGGCTCGCCATTTTCAAGCAAATCAGCAAGAGTGGTGTTGTTATTATCAATCATAGGGGGCGCATAAAACCCTAAACACTCATCAACCCCTAATTTTTTAACGATAAGCAATCTGCAACTGATAAAATCACCATCCTTCTCGTTAAGAACATCAATGATTTTATAAGAGCTACCATACCCATAATAGATTGAGTTAGGTTTCTGCGGTTCCTTATTAGCCTTTAATCCATTAAATTCATCAAAAATACCCGCCATGAAATCATCATCATTTGCTAAAGCGGTCTTGCTACTCAATCTAACAATTTTTTCCTGACTCAATTGAACAATAACTTCATTATCTCTTTATCCGCTCCAACACCAATCACTCTATAGCCAAATCTATCCACTCTTTTACTCAATTTGTTACACAACAAACCATGTAATTCCTTGTTTTTTAATTTCTTAACCATAAAATCATCCGCTAACATAAAAACTCCCCATTAATTGAACCCTAATCTTTAAACCCCTTTAAGCAAAAATCCCAAATTAAGCGTTTCTGATAAATGCTTTTTCTAATAACTCCATGAAATTATAGCGTGATCACTAAAACCTATTAAACTTACATGGTTGCAGATGAATCATAAAGAAGCCCTACAAACTACCTTTCCAAAAACAAATCTTTCTCTTGGATTTCTGTTTCTTCGCTTAAAATCGCCGCTCTTTCCACAACACCTAAAAGCTCTCGCACATTCCCATGCCAAGAATATTCTAAAAGGCGTTTTGCGGCGTTTTTTGAAAAAGATTTTGGCCCCAAATGATACGCATCGCATACTTCTTTAAGCTTGATTTCAGCAATGGGCAAAATCTCTTCTACCCTCTCTCTTAAAGGCGCAATAGTTATAGGCACGATTTGCAAGCGGAAAAACAAATCTTCTCTAAATTCTTTTGAAGCGATTTTTTCTTTCATGTTAGCGTTGGTGGCAGAAATGAAACGAACATCAATTTTAACGCTCTTATTATCCCCAAGGCGTGTGATTTCTTTTTCTTGAACCACTCTTAAAAGCTTGCTTTGCAATTGAATGGGCATTTCAGCGATTTCATCTAAAAAGATCGTGCCTTTATTAGCGCTTTCAAAAAGCCCCATTTTCGGGGCTGTGGCGTCCGTGAAAGCCCCTTTTTGATACCCAAAAAGCTCGCTTTCTAATAAATGCTCTGGAATTGCGGACATGTTGATCGCTATAAAAGGGTGTTTGGAGCGTTGCGAATGCTGGTGGATAAAATGAGCAAAAACCTCCTTACCCACCCCGCTTTCGCCTAATAGCATGACATTAGCGTCCGTGCTTGCGACTTTTAAGGCCTGCCGTTTGTTCTCTTCTAAAGCTTTTGAAGTGGCTAAAAAGCTGTGTTTGTGTGGTTTTTTTAAAGGTTTTTCTAGAGGGTGTTTTTTTTGAAATTCTAAAACTTTTTTAGTGCGATAGATGGATTCTAAAAGCAATTCTGGTTTAAAAGGCTTTTGGAAAAAGTCTTTCACGCCTAAACGAATGGAATCAATGGCTTTATTCAAGGTCGCATTACCGGTAATCACAATGGATTCATACTTGCCCTCTAAAAGGCGTAAAAATTCTAAGCCGTCCATATGGGGCATGTTAATATCCGTGATGACTAAATCAAAGCTTTCATCTAACTTGGCTAAAGCGTCTTTAGGGTTTTTAAAGCTCACAATCTCTAAATCGTCCTGAAGCTCAAAAAAAAGCTCCAGGCTTTTACGCATGTTAATATCATCTTCTACGATAGCGATTTTCATTCTTCTTCCTTTCTAAAAATATCTAAAAACAGTGCATCTCCTACTAAACTCGCTCTAACGCTTAAGGCTTTGAGGTTAAGAATGCTTGTGGTAGTGGTGCCGTTTTTATAGCTATGATCATAATGCGTGATAGCGACTTGGCTTTTTAAAATGCAGTCTATGACTCGCTCTTTTTCTTTTTTCAACGCTATTTCTAAAAGGAAGCGTTCTAGTTTGGTTTGGAGCAAGGGGTTTTTCAAATCGGGTAAGTTGCTAGTAATAATAGAGCAATGATAGTCTAAAACATAGGGGGCTGTTTTGATGCGGCTAACGATAGGTTTAGAGACAGAATACTCTTCGCCCATCACTCTGGAATCAACGATTTTCAAGCGGTACGAAATTAAAAATTCTTGATCTTCTAGGGGGCTGAGAGCTTGCAAAGAAACCCCTAAAAAATAAAATAAAAAATAAAAGAATGAAAAGAAACGCATCACTCAAACAAATTTTGTGCTTGTGAGATTTCTAAATTTTCTGGCTCTTCTTCTTTAGGGCAAGAATTGACATACATGACTTTATCGGCGGTGTTTATGAGCTTTACCCCACTAGCGTTTCTTCCGGTTTCTCTAATGTCTTTAATGGAAACTCTAATCATTTTCGCGCTTGCAGTAAGGATCATCAAATCCAAGTTTTCATCATCCACGCTGATAACGCCCACTAGATTGCCGGTTTTTTGAGTGAGCTTCATGCCAATGACCCCCTTACCTCCACGAGATTGCTCTCTATACGCTTCGGCTAAAGTTTGCTTGCCAAGCCCGTTCTCGCTCACGCTCAAAAGCTTGTTGCCATCATCGCTAATGACGACCGCGCCGACAACAAAATCATTTTCATTCAGCTTAATCCCTCTAACCCCACGAGTAGTTCTTCCGATCTCGCGCACATCTTCTAAAGGGAATTTAATGAAAATGCCCAAATGCGATGCGATGAGCAAATGCTTAGCGTTTTTATCCACAATTTTTGCGCCCACTAATTCATCGCCTTCATCTAAAACAATCGCTCTGATACCACAACTCCTGTTGCTTTCAAATTCGCTCAAATTGGTGCGCTTCACCACGCCATTTTTCGTGAAGAAAGCTAAAGAGCGCTCATCGCTAAAGTCTTTGGTGCTTAGGGTTGCCATGATCTTTTCATCCGGAGCGAGCGAGATTAAATTCACAATGGCTTTACCCATAGCGATCCGGCTCGCTTCTGGGATTTTATAGACTTTCAAATGATACAATTGCCCCTTATTGGTAATAAAGAGCAAAATATCATGCGTGTTAGCCACAAAAAAGTTTTCAATGAAATCGTCTTCATAAGTGCTGCCTGAAAGCTTGCCTTTACCGCCACGATTTTGCTTTTCATAAGCTTTTAAATCCACTCTTTTCACATAGCCTTTATAGCTCATGCTCACCACCATAGGCTCATTAGCGATCAAATCTTCTGTGTCAATATTTTCATAAGATTCTTGAATTTCAGTGCGCCTTGGAGAAGAAAATTGCTCCTTGACTTCTAAAAGTTCTGTTTTGACGACTCCATTCAAGCGATCTTCGCTCTTTAAAATGCCATTGAGATCATCAATAAGCTCTAATAAGTTTTGGTATTCTTCTTTGATTTTATCTCTTTCAAGGCCTGTTAAGCGTTGCAAACGCATTTCTAAAATGGCTTTGCTTTGGATTTCGCTCAAAGTGAAACGCTCCATTAAGGCGTTTTTAGCCGCTTCTGGGCTTTGGCTTGTTTTAATGAGTCGCACGATTTCATCAATATTGTCTAATGCGATCAAATAGCCCTCTAAAATATGCGCTCTGGCCTTAGCCTTTTCCAATTCAAAAATCGTGCGTCTTATAATAATGGTTTTTCTGTGGTTTAAGAAAAGGCGCAACAACTCTAAAAGCGTGAAAATCTTAGGCTCTTTATTGTAAATAGCGAGTAAAATGATGCTAAAAGTGGTCTCCATGGTGGTGAGTTTGTAAAGGTGGTTTAAGACAATTTCACTCATCGCGTCTCTTTTTAATTCAATCACCACTCTAATGCCCTCTCTATCGCTCTCATCGCGCACTTCGCTAATGCCTTCAATTTGTTTTTCTCGCGCTAAATCGCTGATTTGTTCCACTAATTTGGCTTTATTGGTTTGAAAAGGCATTTCATCTAAAACGATGATTTCTTTATTTTTCGTCTTTTCCACATGCACTTTGGCCCGCACTTTCACGCGCCCTCGCCCCGTTTTATAGGCTTCAACAATACCCGCCTTGCCATAAATGATCCCACCAGTGGGAAAGTCAGGCCCTTTAACAAATTCCAAAATTTCATCTAATGCAGCGTTAGGGTTTTCTAAGACATGCGCTAAAGCGTCTATGATTTCATCAATTCTGTGGGGGGGGATAGAAGTCGCCATCCCTACGGCGATCCCATTAGCCCCATTGACTAAAAGGTTAGGCAGACGGCTTGGTAAAATATCTGGCTCTTTTAAGGTGTCATCGTAATTAGGCACAAAATCAATGGTGTCCTTATCAATATCCCTTAAAATTTCTTCACTCGCCTTAGTCATTCTGGCTTCAGTGTAACGCATCGCTGCAGCGTTATCGCCATCAATAGAGCCAAAGTTGCCCTGCCCATCCACTAATTCCAAACGCATAGAAAAATCTTGCGCCATTCTCACTAGCGCATCATAAACCGCGTTATCGCCATGGGGGTGGTATTTACCAATCACATCACCCACGATCCTAGCACTTTTTTTATAAGCGACTTTGGAAGTAAGGCCTAATTCATGCATCGCATACAAAATACGCCTATGCACAGGCTTTAAGCCATCTCTAGCGTCCGGTAAAGCGCGCCCTATGATCACGCTCATGGAATAGGCTAAATAGCTCTCTTCAATAGAAGAATCAATCCCCACTTCTACAATATTTTTTGTTTCATTGACTAAATTATCTTGCATGTGTCTCCCTAAAATTTAATTAAAATAAAGCGTTAAAAGATAACGCCCCCAAATAAAAGCCCAAAAAATAAGCCCTATCAGTTGGGCTGAACTGGCCATGTCTTTAGCCTTTTTGGCTAATGGGTGGAACTCTTTGCTGGTAAAATCCACAGCCTTTTCAATGGAGCTATTGATGAGTTCAATCACCACCGATAAAAAGCAAGGTAAGATCAATAGTCCCCATTCTAAAAAATCTTTGGCTAAATAGCTCGCTAGAACGATGCAAAAAAGAGCCAAAATGACAATTTGCCTGAACGCGCTCTCTTCAGCCCACGCGCATTTAAGCCCGTCTTTAGAATAAAAAAGGGCTTTAAAAAGGCGTTTAAACCCTTTAGCTTTGGGGGGGACTTTGAAATCACTCATGGCTTATTTTGTAGGATTGAAAGAAATTCATGCTAAGGCTTTCCAACAAGGCGTTAAAAGTCAGCTTGGCGTTGTCTTTAGCTTGGGCGTTAAGAGCGATCTGAGATCGTTTGTCTTTAGCCATAGAAACAAAGGCTTGCAACAACCCTTTAAAATTCTGTTGGAGCGCGGTATCGTCTTTAAAATGGGATTGGAACAAGGCCATAAAATATTTTTCTAAAGAAGCTAACGCGCTTTCATAAGAGACGCTAGGGGTTTGAGAACGCAAACTAAAATAAGGGGAAAAAAAGCCCAAACTCTCTTTATTTTGTTGATAAAAGGACTCTAAAACATTTTTAAAATGGCGCGCTTGGATAGAAACGCTCAACTTTGGCGCTAAAAAACGCAGTTTGTCTTGCAACTCTTCTATGGCTTTAGCGTCTTTAGAACTCAAGGTTTTAAAAATATTTTTAAGGGAGAGATTTTCTTGCGCTTCCATTAAACCCTCTTGAAAAAAAGTGTAAGCAAGGATATTTTCCGCATTAGTCAAATCGCATTTTAAGTTGTCGTTTAAGGTTTTTTCATCTAAAGCGTTGAATGCTAAAGAGCAATTCAAGCGCGTGGGTTTCATTTTTTCTAATAAGGTATTCAAATCTTTTAGGGGGATTTGGCTGATTTTTTGCTGAATATCTTGTTCTAAAATAGGGGATTTGATTTGAGAGCTGATAGAAAGGATAAGAGAGCTTTTGTCTAAAGAATGGAGCTTGATATTTAAATTTTTAAAATCTACAATAGGGGAGTTTTGAGGATCTAAAAAACTGATCTCTTTAGAAGTGCATGCAATTTTAAAAAACCCTTCGCATTCAAAAGGAGCGCCCACAATCCCCATGCCCTTAATATGGGGGCGTCGATCCAAATAAGCGTTAAGATAAGCGGTTAAAGATTTTTTAACCGACATGCTAGTGAAGAATATAAACACCCCTAAAAGCACGCAAATTAAAGCCCCAATAACCACCATCCAAGACATGAATTTTTTAGTCAAAAACACCCTTTATTTTATTGAAAGCATAGTGATAGAACCCATAAAATACATTTTCTTATTTTTGGGATAGAAAATATCGTGTTTGTTAGGGCAAAAAAGTCGTTAATGGTGCCTTGTGTTACTTTCATAGCTTTTCCTTTTAGGTGGATTAAGATTATACCGAGTATTAAATCAAAAAAAAAGAAAAAAGCTTAAATTTTTTAATTTGCAGCTAAATTTGTTAGGATTGAAGAAAATTTGCTTGAGTTAAATCAACCCAAGCTTTTAGCGCCAAGAGGCATAAAGCCTCTTCATAAAAAGGATCGATCGGTTTTAGCGTCTTTCTGGGGGCTGTATGCCTAGCCAATCTTTATAAAACACCTCTATATCAGGCTCAAAATCATGGATCACAGGATACCAAGGAGTTGGGGCTTCAACATCTAAAAGGATGCCGCAATCCGGGCAAATATACTCCCGATACACTTGCCAGTTGGTATCACTGGCTAAGAGTTTAGGATACACCTCTTCCATTTTTTCTGCTGTATCGCGCACATAGATGTTTGCATGCAATTTCCAATTCTCCTCTGGAGCGCAAAACGCATGACCGCATGAACACTTAATCACCCACTTCTTTTGAGGATCTTGCACCACAAACAAATGCGGCCCCAAGGGTAAGACGATTTTATCATCAAAATCTACCTTATCTTGCAACACCTTCAAATACATTTGGAACCTTTCATGATCTTTAGGCATGCTCAGCATTTTTAAGACAGTGTTCCAATCCAAGTTCCCCTCTACCAAATTTTTAATTTGTTCTTGTGTGTATTTTGACATGACCATTCTCCTTTCTTTATTTCTCATCAACCAACAGAACTGTGCGCACATCAGGCAATTTGCTCAAATCCATCCTGTATTTAGATCCATAGGTGAATACGCCAAGCTCATCTTCTTTCACGCTCCAGCTCTTTGGCAAGTTCCAGAATGTTTTAAAATCATTCAAAAACTTAGGCGAGAGATCAAAGCTAGTCGCATACATGTGCTTAACTTGTTTGGAAGCCTCTTTTTCAAGGATAGCGTTCCTTTCTTGCTCCATCCATTCTTTTACAGGGATGGATCTAGCCTTTCTGTTTTCAAGAATTTCTTTTCTTCTGGCTTTCGTTTTGGCTTCATCTCCTACCCAAATGCCGTCT
The DNA here is from genome assembly GCF_014496485.1 of Helicobacter pylori. Taxonomy (GTDB): domain Bacteria; phylum Campylobacterota; class Campylobacteria; order Campylobacterales; family Helicobacteraceae; genus Helicobacter; species Helicobacter pylori_DD. The sequence goes on from NZ_JACTAX010000003.1 coordinate 191,375, forward strand.
TTATTTTGACTCACCACTGCACCATAAACCTTGTAAGCGTATTCTGGCAATAGCTGTTTGCTGTTGAGATCTTCTAAAATCGCGTTCAAATCCCTTTCAATCGGATCGCCAAATCCAGGACCGCCTTTGATGTAGTTCAAATACAAGTCGTAATTGTCAAAGCAATTTTCGGTGGTGATGCATTGCTTATCCCTTTTGACTTGAGACGCATGAGAAATGTGCTTTTCATAATCGCGATCAGTTGGGTTAAAATCGCCCCCCAAAGGCAAGCTAGCGTTATTTTTAATCCTGTTTTTTAAATCGGTGTTGTGCGCTTCAAATCTATAGCCACTGGCCGCTGGATAGCCTCCCATCATACCCCAATCGCTATTCATATAGCCATTACCCATAAAAAACATGGTCCAATCATGCGCACCCCACACCATTCTTAAGGTTTCAAACCCGTTACCGCCTCGATATTTCCCATACCCACCGGTATTGGCTTTGACATTCCTGCCTAAATAAAGAAGAGGCTCTGCCATTTCCCAAATTTCAACATCGCCCATATCGCCTTCTGGATTCCAAATAGCCGCTGCGTGATTTAGGCCGTCTTTTATCGCGCAAGCTCCAGTCCCACAAGAACTCGTCTCAAAGCTATTCACCGCATGGATTTCTCCATCCTGGTTGATACCACCGCCTTGCAACCAATTGGAAGTGTTAGCGTTCCCAGAATTGACCTCTTCTAAATACCCTCGGCTGTAATACGCTTGAGACAAACCTCTCCACAAAGCACTCCAGCCTGATACCAAGAAATGCCACGCATAAGCATGCCCGGTGCGCCTGTCATCTGGATTCATCCAAGTCCCTTTTTTGAGTCTGAATTGAGTGGCGAAATAAGCGCCATCATTGATGCGAGAAGTGGGTATCAGCGTTTGAGTCATCATCACCCAAATACCGCTAGTGAAAGACACTTGATTGCAATTGAAAGAGTGCCATCCCCACCTAGACGCGCCATCAAAATCCAATTTCCATGTAGCGTCTTTATTGATAGTGATTTCCACAGGAGAGTGCATGATCGTGTCTAGCTTAGCAAATTCAGAGCACACGCCAATATCTTTATGTGCATAAGGCACATCCACAAACGCTACCTTTCTATACTTGCCTGGTATGGTCATGGATTTGATCCTAGAGATAAGGCCTCTCCTCCCCTCTTCAATCACCTCGTCAATAAATCGCATGTAAGAATCAATGCCGTCTTCTTTAATGACTTCCATCACTAAATCCCTAATCATATGGCACCCAGCAATCCTAGTCCTTTCATCCAAAATCCAATATTTAGGCGTTCTTACCGATCTTTGAGATTCATGCAACCAATCTTTAAAGCTCTCATCATTCGCCCCTGTCTTACGGCAAGTGATCATGTATCCATCCCCAAATCTTTGAACCTGCCCGGTGCTCATCGATCCTGGAGTAACCGACCCAGTATCAATCACATGCGTAACACCGCCTACCCACCCAATCAATTTTTCATCGTGGAAAATAGGCACAAGAGTCATAATATCGCATGGGTGCACATTCCCAATCGCGCAGTCGTTATTGGTGAAAATATCCTTGTCATTGATGCCTGGGTTGTCTTCCCAATTATTCTCTACCATGTATTTGATAGCTGATCCCATAGTGCCTACATGGATAATGATACCCGTAGAAGTCAGCACGCTATCGCCCACGGCGTTATAAAGCGTGAAGCACAATTCCCCCTCTTGCTCAACAATAGGGCTTGCCGCAATCCTTTTAGCTGTTTCTCTGGCATGCACGATACCGCCTCTTAATTTAGAGAACATCTTCTCATAACCGATCGGATCTCTTTCTTTAAACTCTAGTTTTTTGAGACCATTATAATGCCCTGTTTTTTCTGTCCTGGCTAGGATTTCATCTCTAGCTTGTTTTAAAGTTTTGCCGTTTTTCAATAAATTTGCCATTTTGAACTCCTTTATTTAATTTCCTTCAAGTGGAACAATCGGTGTTTGTCTAGTCTTGTCGCAAAGCCCTTGGGTATCACGAAAGTGGTCGCATCTGATTCCACGATCGCAGGCCCTATGACTTCATTTCCAGGCAATAATTTTTCCATTTGCCACACATCTGCATCCACCCATTTTTTATGCCGATAGAATTTTCTAACGCCTATTTTGGCTTCTTTTGGAGGCGTAGCGCCATGCTCTTTTTCAACCGGAATCACAGGTTTTTGCGTAGCCACAACACCACGCATGATCACGCCGGTCACGCTAAAACCAAGCTCTGGAGAACACGCTGATTCAGAATAAACACGAGCGTAGGTTTTTTCATATTCTTTGACAATCTCTTCCCAATCAGCCACGCTTGCAGCTTTTGATACAGGAGAAGTGATCTCTAAGTCATTCAATTGCCCCATATACTGCATCCTGTATCCAGGTCTTAAAATCACATCTTTTTCAGAGAATCCATTGATTTTGAACTCTTCAATCACTTTAAGGGTCAATTCATCCCATGCGTCTTGAATGATTTTGCATGCTTCTATTTTGGACTTGTCTGAAGAATACTGCGGAATGGCAATATCCACGCTTTTGTCGTATCTGTATTCAAAATCAGCGCAAGCGCAACCAAAAGCACTAAATCCAGCCGCCCACGCAGGCACTACCACATCCTTAAACCCTAAGCCTTCTGTATAGCCATAGGTATGCACAGGCCCCGCGCCACCATATGAAAAGCACACAAAATCAGACGGGCTATACCCTTTAGCACTAATGTTGGATCGCAAGTATTCTTTAAGATCCAAATCAAGCAACTCAATCACACCCGCAGCCGCATCTTCTACGCTAATGCCTAGCGGATCAGCGATTTGTTCTTTAATGTGTTTTTTAGCCCTATCCACATCTAATTTGATCAAACCGCCTAAGAAATTATCTGGGTTCAAATAGCCTAAAACAATATGGCAATCGGTTACTGAAACTGTGTCTAATCCGCTGTCTTTCCAACAAGTGCCAACTCTATACCCCGCGCTGTCAGGCCCTAGTTTGACCGATTGGCTGTACGGATCAATGCGCACAAAACTCCCAGCACCTGCACCAACGGAATCCATAGCCACAAGCGGTAGAGATAAAACAAGGCGCGCCATATCAGGGTCAGAAGCGATGTTAAAATTGCTCTTAACGATAAGCGCCATATCAAAGCTCGTGCCGCCAATATCGCTGCATGCAATATTGTCATAACCCAGCGTTTCGCCTAGCAATTTAGATCCAATCACGCCTCCAATAGGGCCGCTCACAATAGTCCTAGCGAGCTCTTTAGCTTTCCAGCTAATGGTGCCTCCATGCGTTGCCATCACACGAAGATCAAATTTAGCGCCATGCTCTTTGAAGCGGTTGCTGACTTTAGAGAGGGTTTGCCTGCTTGGCTCAGCCGCATAAGCTTCTAAGATAGTGGTGTTCATTCTGTGGCTTTCTTTTCTTTGAGGGTAGTAATCCACAGAAGCGAACACAGGAATATTTTTACCCAATTTTTCAATTTCTTTTAACGCTATATCTCTAACGATCCGCTCGCTTTCAGCGTTTTTATGAGATTGCAACAAGCAAATCACAATGGCCTTTGCGCCTGCTTCTAAAAGCTCCTTAACAGCGATTTTAACCTCTTCTTGGCACACTGGGATAACCACTTGCCCCTTGACATCGGTTCTTTCTGTAACGCCTCTAATCCTTTTTAAAGGAATCAGTGGATCATCATACTTGTGCGTGTTGATATGCAGTCTTTCTTCTAGCGCATACCCCAAGTAGGATTGCAACGCTCTGCCCATAGAATGCATTTGCTCAAAACCCTTATTGCAAATTAGGCCCACTTCCATCCCGCGCCTTTGAACGACCCGATTGAGCATCGCCGTGCCAGAATACACGCAAGTGACCAACTCTGGATAAACCTTACTGACATCCGATTTCCAATGCGATAAAGCGTCTTGTGAGCTATTATAAATAGCTAAACTCTCATCTTCTGGGTTGCTTTGGGCTTACCGACGACGAAACTGCCATTTTCTTTCACAAAAAATGTGTCCGTCATGGTGCCACCGGCATCAATACCCATCACCTGAACTCTTGCGTCTTTCATTTTTTAGACTCCTTGTATTAAAGTGTTGCTCAAGGCAACCTATTAGAAGTATAAGGCTGATTTTTAAATGGAAATCGTTTATTTCAAAGTTGTTTGTAATAAGGGAAAATTTGGTGCAATAAAGTGAAAAGTAGTAACAAATTCATTCAAAACGCTACTGATATTCATCTTAAATTACCCAAAAATATCATATAAATATCATATAGGAAGAAAAATATTAAACTGATATTAAATCAAAAGGCGAAATTCAATTCTAAAGTGCCGATTTGATGGTGCTTAGGTTGGGATTGAAAGGTTTTACTAATATCAGTGATCGTAAAAGCCACCCTGAGGCTACGCCACATCATAGCCGCTCCTATTTCACTGGCATAAACAAAGTATTCCAAATTAGCGATCCCTCTAGTCTCAGTGCTATTGCCTTGAATGAAGATGTTAAGGGGTTGGAAGCGCCCAAAAGCCCCTACAAAAAAATAGATAGAAAACTTATCGCTATAAGGCATGCCCCCATCAAAAGCGGTATTGACCTTATTGACACCATAATCAGCGTCCAAGTTATACCCAGCCCTAAAGAGCGAGCCGAGTTGGAAATAATCTCTCGCATTACCCAATTCCACATTAAACCCAGGCATTAACTCCATAGAAAAAAAACGAGTTTTTAAAAGGGGGACTTTTTTGAGCAATTGGTAGTGCAATTCAAAGATAAATTCGTTTTTGAGCTGCGTGTTCCAGCCATAAAATTGGGGGTCATGACCCCATTTATGAATAAGACGCTGTGTTTGAGCGGCCAAAGAATCTTGCCCTGTCGTGCCTAAAGAAAGCGTGAATAATTCCATAAAAGTTTGATGGCGGTTATACACATTCAAATTCACCCGTAAATACCCCCCATAAGGGTGGTTGTCATGCAAATGCACCAGTTTTCTGTTTTTAAGTGAGGGGGTATACATGTCTTGAGCGAGAGAAATACCAAAACGAGTAACCCTAGGGCTTTTATTGAAAAAACCTAAATACGAAGACCATTTCATCGCTTTATTTTTAGAAAAATCAAACTCTTTAGTAGAAAAGCCTATTTGATTGCCTGCCGTGTAATACTCATCAATGTAAGGATTGATATAACCATCATTTTCAGTCATCAAATTGATAGAATAGCGTTTAGAGGGCGTTAATGGGGTTGAAGGGGTGGGAATAATCTCTTTTGCCCATGCAAATATTCCTAATGATAAACATAAAATAAATTTGAAAAACAAAACACTTCCTTAGGTTATTATGGGGTTGGTTATTGTAACGAAATAAGGCTTAATTACAAGAGCGTTTAAAGGGTAAAAGAGAAAACTTTACCCATTGAAAAGAGCATGGTTTATAGGCATAAAAACTCACACTAAAAAATAAAACACCCCACACACGACTAAGCCTACAAAAATTAAAGTCAAAACGCAATAGCCCATAATATCTTTAGCGCCCAAACCCGCAATGGCTAAAGCGGGCAAAGCCCAAAAAGGCTGTATCATATTCGTCCAAGCGTCTCCCCAAGCGATAGCCATAGAAACCACGCCCGGATCCACCCCCAAGCTTTGCCCAGCCGGAAGCATGATAGGAGCTTGAATCGCCCATTGCCCTCCGCCAGACGGGATGAAAATATTGACAATCCCAGCGCTTAAAAAAGTCATGAGCGCGAAAGTTTTTTCATTAGCGATGTGCGTGAAGGCTAAAGAAAGCATTTGCGCTAAAGAATGACCCCCCACGCTATGGCTTGCCATCATTCCCATAATCCCGGCATAAAAAGGGAATTGCAATAAAATCCCAGCCACGCTCCTAGCGGAACGATCGATCGCTTTCACATAAGCTAAAGGGGTTTTATGGAGCAAAATCCCTAAAAAAAGGAAAATCGTATTGACAATGTTTAAACCAAGCCCTCCCCCTTTAAAAAAATAAATACCCAAATATCCAAAACCCAAAAAAACCAAAAGATAAGAAAGCAAAGCGCTGTTTTCTAAAAAATGCGCGATCGTTTTGTCTTTTTGATGATCAATGAGTTCTGTTTCTTTGTATTCGTCTTTTAAAAGCTTTGTGTCAATTTCAACAATTTCCTCTTTTTTAGGGTGGATCATTGCCATTAAAAAGGGTAACCCTATAAGAATGATCCCTATAATGATTAAATTATAGGCAGAAAAAATCGTCTGACTGATAGGAATGGCTTTTTCAATCACCCCAGCACTTATTTTGGACAGATTTTCATTTTGGGTGGCAACGCTTAAAGGGATAGAGCCTGATAAGCCCCCATGCCAGATGACAAAACCCGAATAAGCGCTAGCAATGAGCAGCCTGTAATCCACCCCTTTAACATTTTTGGCGATCTCTTTTGCAAAAATCGCGCTGATCACCAAGCCAAAACCCCAGTTGATCCAATTAGCAATTAACGATAAAAAAGTAACCAACCATAAAGCCGTGTAATACCCTTTAGGCAAAGACGCTAAGTATTTTAAAAGTTTTTGGACTAATTGAGCGCTAGCTAGAGCCTGACCCAACACCAAAATAAGAGCCATTTGCATAGAAAAACCTAAAAGCGTCCAAGCACCATTCCCCCAACTAGAAATGACAGACGAAGCGTCTTGCCCTGTCAAGCAATAAACAAGAACAAACACGACAAACGATAAAAGAGCGACCAAAACAAAGGAATCCGGCAAACATTTAGACGCTAAAAACACGCACGCTGAAGTCAAATGCCTTAATAAAAACATAAACACCCCCTTTTATAAGCTATAGATGCACTTCAAATTCAGCTTCTGTTTTTTCTTTCACTTGATCAAGGCTGACACTCTCTTGCAATTCCACTAATTTCATGGCGTTATTGGAAAACTCAAACACCGCTAAATCCGTTATCAATTGATGCACCACGCCCTTTCCCGTTAAGGGCAATGAGCATTCCTTTTTCACTTTAGACTCCCCGTATTTGTTGCAATGCTCCATGATGACAATCACTTTTTTAGCGCCATGCACCAAATCCATAGCCCCTCCCATGCCCTTTATGAGCTTTTTAGGGATCATCCAATTAGCCAAATCCCCATTTTGTGAGACTTCCATCCCCCCTAAAATTGCTAAATCAATATGCCCCCCACGAATCATCGCAAACGAATCCGTGCTATTGAAAAACGAAGCGCCCGGCACCACGGTTACGGTTTCCTTTCCTGCGTTAATGAGATCCGCATCAACGCTCCCCTCTAAAGGGTAAGGGCCAATCCCTAATAGCCCGTTCTCGCTTTGGAAAACGATATTCATCCCGCTCACTTCATTAGCCACCAGCGTGGGCAAGCCTATTCCTAAATTCACATACATGCCCTCTTTTAATTCCTTTGCCGCTCTTTTAATGATAGCCTCTCTCATTTCGCGCTCCTTGTGGTGGTTTTTTCTATCCGTTTTTCAAATTTCTCGCCCTTATAGATGTGTTGCACATAGATTCCTGGCAAGTGTATTTCATCTGGGTCTAATTCCCCGGCTGGGACAATTTCTTCCACTTCAGCAACGCATATTTTTGACGCCATCGCGCACAAGGGATTGAAATTTCTGGCCGTTTTTCTGAACACCAAATTCCCTAAAGTGTCGCTTTTATAGGCTTTGATAAGCCCATAATCGCCTGTGATCGCTCTTTCTAAAATATACTCTTTGCCGTTAAATTCCCTTGATTCCTTGCCTTGAGCGATCAAAGTCCCAACACCGGTTGGGGTGTAATAAGCGGGTATCCCAGCCCCTCCAGCGCGCAAGTTTTCAGCGAGCGTGCCTTGCGGTGTCAAAACGACTTCAATTTCTCCGTTCAGCATTTGCGATTCAAAAATCTTATTCTCTCCCACATACGAAGCGATAATCTTTTTAATCTGCTTTTTTTCTAAAAGAATACCCAACCCAAAGTCATCAACGCCGCAATTATTGCTCACGACAACCAAATCCTTGATGCCTTTCTTATAAATGTAATCAATGGCGTATTCGGGTATCCCGCACAGCCCAAAACCGCCCACTAAAATAGTGTCCCCGTCTTTTAACCCGCTCAACGCTTTGTCTAAATCGGTTATAACTTTGTTCATCTCATTCTCCTTATTTTTGTTCCACTACCACAGAAAGACCTTGTCCGCCGCCCACACACAATGACGCGCAACCCACGCCATGACCGCTCCTCTTCATTTCATGCAATAAAGTGACTAAAATTCTAGCGCCGCTCGCGCCAATAGGGTGGCCAATCGCTATCGCGCCTCCATTCACATTCACGATATTAGGGTTTAATTCAAGCTCTTTTAACACGGCTAGGCTTTGTGCAGCGAAGGCTTCATTGAGTTCAAAAAGATTGATGTCGTTGAGATTCATTTTGACATTTTTAAGGTTGTTTTTAATCGCAATACTAGGGCATATACCCATTATATCCGGACTGCAACCACCCAAACCAAACCCCTTAATAGTTGCCATGGTTTTTAACCCCAATGCTTGCGCTTTTTTAGCACTACGTGAAACCACCCCTTGCTAAAGCAAGGAGCTTCCTAACTAAAGCGCCCTAATGGACACTAACACGAAAGGCTTTGTTCTTTAAAGTCTGCATGGATATTTCCTACCCCAAAAAGACTTAACCCTTTG
>NZ_JACTAX010000030.1:0-1046 GCF_014496485.1 Helicobacter pylori
AAAAAAAAGAGCCACCCCACATGGGGGGGTTTAGTTTTCTAAATTTTCAGCCTCGCCCTCGTTTTTATCGGCTAAATCCTCATCGCCCTCATCTCGTAGTCCATAGTTACCAAGATTATCGGCTAATAAGTTAGCAGTTAAGCCCGCACAACTTAAATCATACTTATTGATACCACCGTCGCATAAGAATTGAGCTACAAATTTCGCCTCTTTTTGATTTTTAGGTAAAAATCTCGCCCACTCTTCCAAAGTAACGCCATAACCATTATCGCCCTTACCTTGCTCTCTGGGTAATTTTTTCGCATAAGCTTCAATCACACGAATAAACAAAGTCAAATCAGTAATATTCATATCATCAAAGCTTTCAAAGAAAGCGTCATCAACATTACGATTTTCAATCATTTTTAACCATTCTTGGTCGCTATGGTGCTTTAAATCCGCCATATAAGACAGAGCGTGAATAACAATCATACTAAATTGAAAACCTCTAGTCTCATACAACATGGGAGCAAACAAACTGCTTAATCTTTTCTTACGCTCCTCATTAGCATACAAATCAGCCATTACAAAGAAAATAAGTCTCTGATTGGTCAGCGAAATCAAAGTCCAACTTAAACTTGCTTTCTTTAGGCTCTTTAGGAGTTGAAGTCCTTTCCTTAATACTACTTGGTCCGCTAGTTACCACTTTAACGCCATCTAAAATGTCCGCTTTTTTGTTTTCAGCGTGAAGTTTCATATGCTCGGTCAATGGAACTTTATTGAACCACTTTAAGAATTTTTCGCTATTGAAAGCGTATGAGGCTTGGTTGCCTTTTTGGCTCCTTAAGGTTACACGATTAAACCCAAATATTAATGACTTTAGCTTCCACCACTTTATCGTTGATCGTGGCTTTAACTGACGCGCCTACTTTTAACTTATTTTCATTTTGAAAACCCATAAAATACTCCTTGGTAAAATTTGTTTTAAATTCTGCTATAATCGGTCGTTCAATGTTTTTTAATGTTCTTTATCTTTTTGGCATGGCGTTGTTCCTCCTTGTTGTGGT
>NZ_JACTAX010000031.1:0-870 GCF_014496485.1 Helicobacter pylori
AACTTTGATTTTTAATAGAATGCGCTAAAAAGCGAATGGATTAGGTAGAATTACATTCAAATACCTAACGGCTAAGCACTTACATCTCCGCCCTAAAGGACGGAGTTTTTCGTGCTAGTGGGATAAATTTCTTCTTAAAATCGCCTAGAATGAATTTTCAACTCTAATCCAACCTAATCATCAGTTTTTGAATGAAACGATGAAATAAGGCTATTTTTAGCTCATTATTGGGGTATTTTGTTTTTAGTTGAAAGCTAACTTCAAAATTCAAAAAACTTCTTTCCCTTTCTAGTTGCTAACTATTTAGTCAATCTCACTTGGATAGCATCTAAAAGAGCATCTGTCTTGTGTTAGCCATCTAACCTAAACAAAACCGCACAAGCGAAGCGTTAGCGAGCAAAACAAGCGGTTTTGCACCGATTGTTTGCTGACAAGCAAACACAGATAAGCGAAGCATGGACAAAAGCGCATCGCAGTTTGAAAGCGTAGGCGTTAGCCGAAGCTGTTTTTGCGTTAGCAAAATCAAACAAGATAGCGCAAACCTGGCGTTAGGCTAAAAAACCACTAAAACTAAAATCCCAAAATATGTAGCGCATCATGCGCGTTGTTTTTAATTACATTTTAAACAACTTGTTGTTGTTTTTACATGTTTTACCATGCGCGCGCATGTGAGGGATTGGGGGTTGGAATAGCCTAAATAACGAAGCTGTAGGGTTTCTCATTTTTGGGTTGAAAATGAATAAAACAGAACTTCTTGTTACTGATAACAGAACTTCTTGTTACTGATAACAGAACTTCTTGTTACTGATAACAGAACTTCTTGTTACTTTAACTAAAAAATCTCTCATTTTTCATTTTAAAATGAGAAAA
>NZ_JACTAX010000032.1:0-707 GCF_014496485.1 Helicobacter pylori
CCTAAAAGTGAAGCCACAATGAAAGACCTTATGTCTAGTAAAGAATTTGTTGAGAGATACCGCTACACTCAAAAAGACAATATGAAAAGGACACAACAGCTAAAATCACTATTGGATAGTAAGCGAGACTTCATTGGTTATATTCAAGTAATCGGCTATTGGAAAGAGAACCTAGAAAACGACCTTATCCCTGATAAAGAGACTAGCTTTTTTGTATTTGTCAATGAACCTAGTAGCACATTTTATTTAAGAAATCATTTGTTATTATGGGCGAGACAATTCAATCAAGCGGCGATTTGTTATTGTCAAAATAGTGTCTATAATAATAAAGACAGATACTATGTGGAATTGGTGAGCGCTGAACCAAAGAGATTTGGTAAGGTAGAGGCTAAATTCACCGACATCACATTCTCTATCCCTAAAGAATTACCGCACTCTCTCACAAGATTACAGAACAAAGTCTATACATTCTTTGAGAAAAACCCTGAAAAAGACAATTATGGTATAGCTTTTAAAGACATTGTTAAGACACAAATAAAAGCAACTTATATGCCCTACAATATTGGCAACCTTACAGACACATTTGAAAATGAAATTAAAGGATTTATTAAAAGGACACAAAGTAGGGTTCGTGCGTATGGGTATCCAAAGACTTTCAATATTGATGAGATAGAAAATTGGGAGCAACAAGCAATTAAAACAAGAGA
>NZ_JACTAX010000033.1:0-597 GCF_014496485.1 Helicobacter pylori
CTCAAAACCCAATCGTTTTAAAATTTTAACTTACTCTGTCAAAAATTTTTATAGTTTAAGCAAACCTTAAGCTTTCTATGACTATACTTTCATTTCCTTGTTTCAGCAAGGGCTTTTAAAAAGCCGCCTGATACCTTACAAGGATAGCTATTAAAAGCGAACGATCTTTGAAAACTAAGCAAATTGATAGAAGTTCTTTTTAAAGGGATATTCTAAATGATTTAAGGATAACTTATTATAAAGAGTAAGGGTTTTTATAACTTTCATTCTTTTATAAGAAATTCTTATCCAACCAGTGCCAGTCAATTTCATTGATTATGATGATTATATCATTATGATTAATTATAATTGATGACTGAATGGCATGAGAGTATTTTTAGGTTAGCGTTTGGCTAAACCTTTTTAAAAAGTTTCTTTCTGTTTTGTTGTTGTAATACTTAAGAACACAACCCGTTTTATTCAATAACCAAATAAAACGAGTTCTTGTGATACGCTAAAGCTATTGTTAGAAATAATGATAGCCTATCAAAAAACAAAAGAGCTTTAGGACAAACACTTTTATGGAGAGTTTGATCCTGGCTCAGAGTGAACGCTGGC
>NZ_JACTAX010000034.1:0-543 GCF_014496485.1 Helicobacter pylori
CATTTGAAAATGAAATTAAAGGATTTATTAAAAGGACACAAAGTAGGGTTCGTGCGTATGGGTATCCAAAGACTTTCAATATTGATGAGATAGAAAATTGGGAGCAACAAGCAATTAAAACAAGAGAACAACGAAAATGTGCTATGAGTAAAAGATTTAGACAAAGCTACAACCACAACATTAAAGTCAATAACCTTGTCAAGGCTATGCGACAAGGCAAAAAAGTGAGTAGGACATTATTAGCTAACACCATAGACACCGATGCGGGTTATTGCTTTATCTCAGATTTAGCGACACAGCTTGGTAACATCAGCCCTAGACTATCTAAAAGCATCGTTACCGCCATAGAGCAAGCAGAGGGCGTGAGACTAACTTATGCGTTAATAGACAAGGTTACCTATAACTCACTCCACAACACCTTGAATTTCATTTTTGATATTGATAACCTTTTAAACGACCAAGCGTTAAACCAATTAGTCATTGAAGTCCCAAGAGAAGCGCTAAAGAATGTGAAGCTACCACAAATTAAAAATGTATTGACCG
>NZ_JACTAX010000004.1:0-160004 GCF_014496485.1 Helicobacter pylori
TGGGCTTAAAGATCCCTTTAGCGGTCAATTCCTTTTATGAAACGCATGGCAAAGGGCTAAACACTTCCCTCTTTTTCAAACGCCTTGTGGTGTTCAACGTGAGTTATGTTTATAGTTTTTAGGGGGGTAAATGCCTTCAAACGCTCTTTCTGTTGAAGAAATCGCTCATTTAATCAACGTTTCTCATAGCAGCGTGCGTAATTGGATCAAAACCAATCTTTTAGAAAAATTAGAGATTGATCATAAAATTTATGTGAAAACAAGCTCTTTTTTAGATTTTTGCCGCAACCATTTAGGGAAAAACAAGCTTAACAAATACGCTAACAAATCCTTAAAAAGCGTGCATAACCATCAAGAATTGATTTTAAAATACCTAGAAATGTTAGAAAATAGCTCTGATTTAGAAAATCTAGGCTCTTATTATGAAAAAGAGCTTTCCAATACCACCAGAAATTTAGAAGGCATTTACTACACCCCTAATAGGATAGTAGAACAACTTTTCACTCTCCCTAAAGATTTTGATACCTCCCAAGCGATTTTTTGCGATCCGGCTGTGGGGAGTGGGAATTTTGTCATGCATGCTTTAAAACTGGGGTTTAAGGTTGAAAATATCTATGGCTATGATACAGACGCCTTTGCTGTCGCTTTGACTAAAAAGCGTATTAAAGAGCGTTATCGTTTAGATTGCCCTAATATCATGCAAAAAGATTTTTTGAGTTTAAAACATGCCCCGCAATTTGATTGCATTTTCACTAACCCGCCATGGGGTAAGAAATACAATCAAAACCAAAAAGAAAATTTCAAACAGCAATTCAACCTCCCTCAAAGCCTAGATAGCGCGTCGCTCTTTTTTATGGCGAGTTTGAATTGCTTAAAAGAAAACGCTCATTTAGGGCTATTATTGCCCGAAAGTTGTTTGAATATTGATGCGTTCAGTAAAATGCGAGAAATGGCTTTAAAGTTTCAAATGAGAAGCCTGATTGATTTTGACAAACCTTTTAAAAATCTAATGACTAAGGCTGTGGGTTTGGCGCTTAAAAAAACCCCTAACAAGAATCAAAAAATCTCATGTTTTTATCAAAATAGCAAGTTCAAACGCTCACCCTCTTCTTTTTTCAACAACCCTAAAAAGATTTTTAATATCCATTGCTCTCACCAAAAAAATAAAATTTTAGACCACCTTTTTTCCATTCCCCACACCACTTTAAAAAATAACGCTCATTTTGCTTTAGGGATTGTTACAGGTAACAATAAAGAAAAATTACACCCCAAACAAGAAAAAAATACCATTCCTATTTTTAGGGGTTCAGATATTTTAAAAGACAGATTAAAGGCCCCTAGCCAATTCATTAACGCTGATTTAAAAGACTGCCAGCAAGTCGCTCCCTTAAGCCTTTATCAGGCTAGAGAAAAAATCGTGTATAAATTCATTTCTTCAAAGCTTGTCTTTTTTTATGACAATGAGCAACGCCTTTTTTTAAACAGTGCGAACATGTTTGTTTTAAAAGAAAATTTCCCTATCAACGCTCATGCATTAAAAGAATTATTAAACAGCGACTTAATGCAATTTATTTTTGAATCGCTTTTTAAAACGCATAAAATTTTAAGAAAAGATTTAGAATGTTTACCCCTATTTACGCAATTTATTAACAATAGTTTTGATGAAAAATTTTATTTAAAAAATTTAGGGATAGAAAAAAAAGACCCTAAACATTTCACCATCAGGAAAAACCATGCATGTTGCTTGTCTTTTGGCTTTAGGGGATAACCTCATCACGCTTAGCCTTTTAAAAGAAATCGCTTTCAAACAGCAACAACCCCTTAAAATCCTAGGCACTCATTTGACTTTAAAAATCGCCAGGCTTTTAGAATGCGAAAAACATTTTGAAATCATTCCTGTTTTTGAGAATGTCCCCGCTTTTTATGATCTTAAAAAACAAGGGGTTTTTTTGGCGATAAAGGATTTTTTATGGTTGTTGAAAGCACTTAAGAAGCACAAAATCAAACATTTGATTTTAGAAAAACAAGATTTTAGAAGTTTTCTTTTAGCCAAATTTGTTTCCATAACCACTCCAAATAAAGAAATTAAAAACGTTTATCAAAACCGCCAGGAGTTGTTTTCTCAAATTTATGGGCATGTTTTTGATAACCCCCCATATCCCATGAATTTAAAAAACCCCAAAAAGATTTTAATCAACCCTTTCACAAGATCCATAGACCGAAGTATCCCTTTAGAGCATTTAAAAATCGTTTTAAAACTTTTAAAACCCTTTTGTGTTACGCTTTTAGATTTTGAAGAACGATACGCTTTTTTAAAAGATGAAGTTACGCACTATCGCACTAAAACCAGTTTAGAAGAAGTTAAAAACCTGATTTTAGAAAGCGATTTGTATATAGGGGGAGATTCGTTTTTAATCCATTTGGCTTATTATTTAAAGAAAAATTATTTTATCTTTTTTTATAGGGATAATGACGATTTCATGCCGCCTAATGGTAAGAAGGAAAATTTTCTAAAATCCCATAAAAGCCATTTCATAGAACAGGATTTAGCCAAAAAATTCCGCCATTTGGGGCTATTATAATATTGTGTTATACTTCTAATTTCAATTTTGCTTGTTAGGACATTCATGAAAAATATTAGAAATATCGCTGTAATCGCGCATGTTGATCATGGGAAAACCACTTTAGTGGATGGCTTACTTTCTCAATCTGGCACATTTAGTGAGAGGGAAAAAGTGGATGAAAGGGTGATGGATAGCAATGACTTAGAAAGAGAAAGAGGGATCACTATCCTGTCTAAAAACACCGCTATTTATTACAAAGACACTAAAATCAATATCATTGACACTCCCGGGCATGCTGATTTTGGGGGCGAAGTGGAGCGCGTTTTAAAAATGGTGGATGGGGTGTTGCTTTTAGTGGACGCTCAAGAAGGGGTCATGCCTCAAACTAAATTCGTGGTTAAAAAGGCTTTGAGTTTTGGGATTTGCCCTATTGTGGTGGTGAATAAAATTGATAAGCCTGCCGCTGAACCGGATAGGGTGGTGGATGAAGTTTTTGACTTGTTTGTGGCGATGGGAGCTAGCGATAAACAATTGGATTTCCCTGTGGTGTATGCTGCTGCTAGAGATGGCTAT
Organism: Helicobacter pylori; assembly: GCF_014496485.1. Classification (GTDB taxonomy): domain Bacteria; phylum Campylobacterota; class Campylobacteria; order Campylobacterales; family Helicobacteraceae; genus Helicobacter; species Helicobacter pylori_DD. The sequence continues at coordinate 3,138 of NZ_JACTAX010000004.1, forward strand.
GCGATGAAAAGTTTAGACGATGAAAAGAAAAATTTAGAGCCTTTGTTTGAAACGATTTTAGAGCATGTGCCAAGCCCTAGTGGGAGCGTTGATGAGCCTTTGCAAATGCAAATTTTTACGCTTGATTATGACAATTATGTAGGCAAAATCGGTATCGCTAGGGTGTTTAATGGCTCGGTTAAAAAGAATGAAAGCGTGCTGTTGATGAAAAGCGATGGGAGTAAAGAAAATGGCCGTATCACTAAGCTTATAGGCTTTTTAGGGCTAGCTAGGACGGAGATTGAAAACGCTTATGCGGGCGATATTGTAGCGATTGCTGGGTTTAACGCGATGGATGTGGGCGATAGCGTCGTTGATCCCACTAACCCCATGCCTTTAGATCCCATGCATTTAGAAGAGCCTACAATGAGCGTGTATTTTGCTGTCAATGATTCGCCTTTAGCCGGGTTAGAAGGAAAGCATGTTACTGCCAATAAATTGAAAGACAGGCTCTTAAAAGAAATGCAAACCAATATCGCTATGAAATGCGAAGAAATGGGCGAAGGTAAGTTTAAAGTGAGCGGGCGTGGGGAATTGCAAATCACTATCTTAGCTGAAAACTTGCGCCGTGAAGGGTTTGAGTTTAGCATTTCACGCCCTGAAGTCATCATTAAAGAAGAAAATGGCGTCAAATGCGAGCCTTTTGAGCATTTAGTGATTGACACGCCCCAAGATTTTAGCGGGGCCATCATTGAGAGATTAGGCAAAAGAAAAGCCGAGATGAAAGCGATGAATCCCATGAGCGATGGCTATACAAGATTAGAATTTGAAATTCCTGCAAGAGGGCTTATCGGTTACAGGAGCGAGTTTTTAACCGACACTAAAGGCGAAGGCGTGATGAATCATAGCTTTTTGGAATTCCGCCCTTTTAGCGGGAGCGTGGAATCGCGCAAAAATGGGGCGCTAATTAGCATGGAAAATGGCGAAGCGACCGCTTTTTCCCTTTTCAATATCCAAGAAAGAGGCGCGCTTTTTATCAACCCCCAAACGAAGGTTTATGTGGGCATGGTCATTGGCGAGCACAGCAGGGATAATGATTTAGATGTCAATCCCATTAAGTCCAAGCATTTAACCAACATGAGAGCGAGCGGGAGCGATGATGCGATCAAACTCACCCCGCCTAGGACTATGGTGTTAGAAAGAGCGCTAGAGTGGATTGAAGAAGATGAGATTTTAGAAGTTACCCCCTTGAATTTAAGGATTAGGAAAAAGATTTTAGACCCCAACATGAGGAAAAGGGCGAAAAATAAATAGAATTTTTTGGAATGCATGCCAATTTATTCAACCAAAACGCTAGTAAAAAAGATATTTTTTTGCACAATTTACGCTCTAATAATGGGCGTTACAAACGCTACATAAAAGCCCCTTTAAGATATGGTGGAGGCAAATCTTTAGCTGTAGGGTTAATAGTGGAGTGTATACCTAATGGTGTGCGTAGGATTATTAGCCCTTTTATAGGTGGGGGGAGCGTGGAAATTGCATGCGCGACAGAGTTGGGTTTAGAAGTGTTGGGCTTTGACATTTTTGACATTTTAGTGAATTTTTATCAAGTGCTGCTTAAAGACAAACAAGCTCTTTATAATCATTTGCTCTCTTTAGAACCGACACAAGAAACTTACAACATTATCAAACAAGAATTAAAAGCCCATTATAAAAAAGAATGCGTTTTAGACCCTTTAATTTTGGCTAGAGATTATTACTTTAACTTTAATTTAAGCTATGGGCCGGGATTTTTAGGGTGGATGAGTAAAATTTACACTGATAAGCAACGCTATTTAAACGCTCTTTTAAAAATTAAAGGTTTTAACGCCCCTAGTTTAAAGGTGGAATGCTCTAGTTTTGAAGAAGTGTTGCTCGCTTATCCTAATGATTTTTTCTATCTTGACCCCCCTTATGTGTTAGAAAATTCTAAAATGTTTAAGGGGATTTATCCTATGCGTAATTTCCCTATCCATCATAATGGTTTTAAACATGAAGTGTTAGCTCACATGCTAAAAAGGCATAAAGGGCCATTTATTTTAAGTTATAATGACTGCAAATTTGTAAGGAATGCTTATAAAGATTTTAAAATTTTAGAACCCTCTTGGCAATACACTATGGGACAAGGCGAAACCAGAATGGGTAAAAACCGCTTAGAAAGAGGCGATAATAACCATGTCAAACAATCTCATGAGCTATTGGTCATCAAGGAGTAAAAATGCATATTAGCGAGGTCAAAACTGCCTTTAAAATCGCTGATGTAGAATACGTGAAAGACAGCACAAAGTTGAATTTCAACTATCTTAAGGATTTAAAAGATGAAAACAATCAATCTTTATCTCAAAATATTTTGACTCAAAATGTGGCTAGAGTGTATTTAATTGTAGTGGATGGTGAGATTAAAAAAATCGGTGGCTCTCAAGCGGATGGTGGGATTAAAAGCACGCTCAATATTTATAAAGATGGGGGAGTCAAAGGGAGACCTAGTATTAGAAGTTTTGGCGTGTGGTATTTTCTTTATCACACAATACTCACAGGGGCTAAAATAGAATTTTACATGATTTATCAGCCTAATTTTGAAACTCAAGTGAAAGGCTTGTTTGGTTTTTGTGCAATCAAAGACGCAAGCATCAGCTATAAACTTTTAGAGCAAGCTTGCCTGACGGATTATAGAAACAATAATAATGACGCATTACCCGAATGGAATGCGCAAGAGCAAGGTAAAGATTGGCCAAACGATATTAAAGGTGAGCATGCCAATACCACTCAAAAAGCTCAAAACAGAGAAAAGGCCGTCCATAGAAAAGCGATTGACAAACCTGGCGGAACTTTAAAAGATTGAATAAATAGTCTTAACCCAATCTCAAAAAAAGGGCTTTAAGTTACTAGATGCATTTAAAATAAAGCATGGGTTTAGATGAAAGGAAGAAATAAAACTTGTATAAAGTAGCCGATATTTTTTGTGGTGCTGGAGGATTGAGTTATGGCTTTTCCACACACCCTTATTTTGAATTAGTATGGGCTAACGATATAGACCAAGACGCCATTTTAAGCTATCAAGCCAATCATAAAGAGGCCCAAACCATTTTATGCGATATTGCGCAACTTCATTGCCACAACTTGCCATGCGTTCCAATTGACATTCTATTAGGCGGACCACCATGCCAGAGCTATTCTACGCTTGGCAAAAGAAAAATGGATGAAAAAGCGAATCTGTTTAAAGAATATTTGCGGATCTTAGATTTAGTGAAACCAAAAATATTTGTTTTTGAAAATGTGGTGGGTTTAATGTCTATGCAAAAAGGGCAATTGTTCCAACGAATTTGTAACGCTTTTAAAGAGAGAGGTTATATTTTAGAGCATGCCATTTTAAACGCCCTAGATTATGGTGTGCCTCAAATAAGAGAGCGAGTGATTTTAGTGGGCGCGCTTAAAAGTTTTAAACAAAAATTCCACTTCCCTAAACCCATAAAAACGCATTTTTCTCTAAAAGACGCTTTAGGGGATTTACCACCCATTCAAAGCGGTGAAAATGGCGATGCTTTAGGTTATCTTAAAAATGCGGATAACGTTTTTTTGGAATTTGTGCGAAATTCTAAAGAATTAAGCGAGCATAGCAGTCCTAAAAACAATGAAAAACTGATAAAAATCATGCAAACGCTAAAAGACGGACAGAGTAAAGACGATTTGCCCAAAAATTTACGCCCCAAAAGCGGTTATATTAATACCTATGCCAAAATGTGGTGGGAAAAACCAGCCCCCACCATCACAAGAAATTTTTCTACCCCAAGCAGTTCTAGGTGTATCCATCCAAGAGACTCTAGGGCGTTAAGCATTAGAGAGGGGGCAAGATTGCAAAGCTTTCCTGATAATTATAAATTCTGTGGGAGCTCTAGTGCTAAAAGATTGCAAATTGGCAATGCCGTGCCGCCTTTATTGAGTGCAGCACTCGCTCATGCTGTCTTTGATTTTTTAAAGGGTAAAAATGTTTGATAATAACGATTTTAAAGGTTATAGAAATTTATTGGGTTTTAATTCTCAAAATGCGTTTAAGGAATTTTTAGGCGCTAAAGACATACAACCTTGCGTTGATTTCAATTATTTAAACGCGCTAAAAAAAAGGCTTATTGAAATTTTTAGCGCTATCAATAGTGTTTATTGTTTTAAATATAATGAGTATGAATTGGAATGCTTTTTTAAAAACTCCATAGAGCGAGTGTTTTCAAAGATAGCGGACACTCATATTATTTATAAGCTGAATAATCAAGGCAGAAGAGTTGAAGAAGTTTGTTTTTCGTGGATGCGCGGGTTTTTAGTAGCGGAGTTTTTTAAGGATTTTATCGCTTGTCTTTTTGGCGCGCAAAAAGAAATCATCAAATTTTTTGGTGGTGATAATTTTGAGAGTATAGAAAGCTTTAAAAGAAGTCCTAAAGCCGATTTTTTGTTAGACAATCATTTATTGCTAGAAGTTCAAAGCGGATTTCAAGGGATCAATGACATTAAACAACATAAAGTTTAGAAGCTCAAAGGCGTTTGATAACGGATAAAATTCCCACTATTGTGGTGCATTTTGATCTGTTTAACGGGCAAGTGGCATGCGTAGAAATTTCTAAAATCAAAAAAAATGATTTGAATTGGATAACCCGCCAACAAATGGAAGGGCAGAGCGTTTTTAATATTTCGCAAAACTTTTTTGATTACAAAATTACAGAAATGCCTAATTCGTTATTTTTTGCCTGACATTCAGCGTGAGTGTGTGCGCCTCAAGTAAGAGAGCGAGTGTTTTGAGTAGGCGCGCTTAAAAGTTTTAAACAAAAATTTTACTTCCCTAAACCCATAAAAACGCATTTTTCTCAACCGACTTATATTGATCCACCCTATCTTTTTTATTGCCTTCTGCTAAAAGTGATCCCATAAACTTCATTCCTGATTTGGAATAAGGGATCAGTAGGGGCTTCTACGCCTTTAGGGAGATCGGCTGGGAAATACACATCTTTATTGCAACCCATTCCTTCGTATTTTTCAACTTTCAAGGTCCCCACCAATAATTCCTTGTGTTTGCCTTTCCAAAGTGCGGTCGTGTCGTTGGTGGCATCATTTTTATTCGCAAACACCAGATACATTTGGTATTCTATGGGCTTAGTTTTAAGGTGTTGTTGGAATGAAGAAAGCAGATAATTTGAATCTTTTTGCTTTAATTCTTGGGGGTTAAGATACTTGATGCCGTCTTTAGGCACAAATTTCCATCTCGCAGGCAATAATTCCTCTTTCTTATCTTTAAACCTGAACGCATGCACGCTATAATAGGGCGTGTTAGCCACGCTTGAGCTAATCCCTATCGTTTTCATATAAGTTGCAAAATTCCTATAAGAGGGGACTTCTTCATAAAGCTTTTTGATTCTTGCTTCATCCACCTTGCCATTTTTAGGGATCCTCATCTCAAAGAATTGAGCGAATTCGTTAGGGTTTTTGGCAAAATTGATTTCTGTATTGAGCATCACCATTGTCCAGCTAGCGTTTTGATTTTCTAATTTTAACGCCATTCCCCTAACTTTGCTTTTATCGTCCATCATCGCGCCCCCTAAAGAATACCTTACAGACGCAGGGATTTCTTTTTCATTGAGTAATGGCACCTCTAAAGCCTCTCTTGCTTGCGGGTTAGGGAGGAACACGCCTTTAGCACAAAACCCCTTAGTGTGGTTGATTTTCATTTTAGGCTCTTTGGCGTTGAGCTTGTAGAAAATATCCGCAATCTCTTCAGTGCTCACTTCATGAGCTTTTAAAAAACCCAAACTCAAAACCAAACACAAGCTCAAACCAATTTTTTTCATTTTTTTCCTTATTGTTATTTTTTATATAAAACAATGCCTTTAATTGTATCAGTAAATTCCCTATTGAGCCTTAAAAAAGCCTTTTTTTCAATATATTATTAGGTCTTAAAAAATTATCCTATCCATTTGCATGCTCATGAGCAAGCTTTTAAGGATAAACTTGTGTTTTAAATTTTGTGATTTTTAAGAAAAACTAGCTTGATTTTAAACTAAATCTATATTCTTTTATGCTACAATTATTTCTACAGAGTAATTTATCTATTCTCAGGTAAAGTAAGGAAGAGGAATGAAATTAAAGAAACGAAAAGTTGCGGCTGCATTGCTAAAGCGTTTTACCTTGCCACTATTGTTCACTACGGGTTCATTAGGGGCGGTTACTTATGAAGTGCATGGAGATTTTATCAATTTTGCTAAAGTGGGTTTTAACCATTCGCCCATTAACCCTGTTAAAGGTATCTATCCTACAGAGACTTTTGTTAACCTTACAGGTAAGCTAGAGGGTTCTGTGCATTTAGGTAGGGGATGGACCGTGAATTTAGGCGGTGTTTTGGGCGGACAAGTTTATGATAGCACTAGATATGATAGGTGGGCGAAGGATTTTACCCCCCCAAGCTATTGGGATAAAACTTCTTGCGGCACTGATTTTATGAGCCTTTGTATGAACGCCACTAAAATGTGGGAGCAATCAGGGCCAGGTGGTATCATTAACCCTAGAGGTATTGGTTGGGAGTATATGGGTGAGTGGAACGGCTTGTTCCCTAACTACTATCCGGCTAACGCCTACTTGCCCGGTGGTTCAAGGCGCTATGAAGTTTATAAAGCGAATCTTACCTATGACAGCGACAGAGTCCATATGGTCATGGGGCGCTTTGATGTTACGGAGCAGGAGCAAATGGATTGGGTTTACCAATTGTTCCAAGGTTTTTATGGGACTTTCAAGCTTACGAATAAGATGAAATTCTTGCTCTTTAGCTCTTGGGGTCGTGGTATCGCTGATGGTCAATGGTTGTTCCCCATTTATCGTGAAAAGCCTTGGGGTATTCATAAGGCGGGTATTATTTATCGCCCTACAAAGAATCTAATGATTCACCCTTATGTGTATCTCATCCCAGAAGTAGGCACATTGCCTGGTGCTAAAATAGAATACGATACCAATCCTGAGTTTAGCGGTATGGGCATGAGGAACAGAACGACTTTTTATGTGTTGTATGACTATCGTTGGAATAACGCTGAATACGGCCGTTACGCGCCCGCTCGTTATAACACTTGGGATCCGTTCTTGGATAATGGTAAGTGGCGTGGCTTGCAAGGTCCNGGTGGTGCGACGCTCTTTTTACGCCACCATATAGACATTAACAACTACTTTGTGGTTGGTGGTGCTTATCTCAACATCGGTAACCCTAACATGAACTTGGGTACTTGGGGTAACATCATCGCTGTGGATGGTATCGAACAATGGGTTGGCAGTATCTACAGCTTAGGGTTTGCAGGGATTGACAACATTACCGATGCTGATGCGTTCACTGAGTATGTTAAAGGTGGAGGCAAGCATGGTAAGTTCAGTTGGAGCGTTTATCAACGCTTCACCACCGCTCCAAGGGCATTGGAATATGGTATTGGTATGTATCTAGACTATCAGTTCAGCAAGCATGTTAAAGCGGGTCTCAAACTCGTATGGTTAGAGTTCCAAATCCGTGCGGGTTACAACCCTGGAACCGGTTTCCTTGGGCCAAATGGGCAACCGCTTAACTTGAATAATGGTTTGTTTGAGTCTTCAGCGTTCGCGCAAGGTCCTCAAGACATGGGTGGCATTAAAAAGAGTATTACCCAAGACAGAAGCCATTTGATGACACACATTAGTTATAGTTTTTAAGAGAGTTCTCCCCCTATCTCTTAGATATGCCTTTTTTGTATTTTTATTTTTAATATCTTTGGGAGTTAGGGTTTTGGAAATTAAGAAATATTTTTCTTACTCTCTATTTTTTTTGCTTTTTTTTAGTCTTTTTTTATCCAAACTTCAAGCTTATAAATTCAACATGAGCATTGTTGGAAAGGTGAGCAGCTATACCAAGTTTGGCTTTAACAACCAAAGATACCAGCCTTCTAAAGACATTTATCCTACAGGTAGCTACACTTCTTTACTCGGCGAATTGAATTTGAGCATGGGTTTATACAAGGGTTTGAGAGCGGAAGTGGGGGCGATGATGGCAGCGCTCCCCTATGATTCTACCGCCTATCAAGGCAACAATATCCCTAATGGCCAGCCTGGCTCTAGGACGGATCCTTTTGGGGCGGGTATCTTTTGGCAATACATTGGTTGGTATGCGGGGCATAGTGGTTTAAACGTGCAAAAACCTCGTTTAGCCATGGTGCATAACGCTTTTTTGAGCTACAACTACAAAAAAGACAAATTCAGTTTTGGCGTGAAAGGGGGGCGCTATGATGCTGAAGAGTATGACTGGTTCACTTCTTACACTCAAGGGGTTGAAGGCTTTGTCAAATACAAAGACACCAGATTCAGAGTGATGTATTCAGACGCTAGGGCTTCAGCGTCAAGCGACTGGTTTTGGTATTTTGGGCGTTACTATACAAGCGGTAAGGCTCTAATGATTGCGGATTTAAAATACGAAAAAGACAACCTAAAAATCAACCCTTATTTTTATGCGATCTTTCAAAGAATGTATGCACCAGGCATTAATATCACTTATGACACCAACCCTAATTTCAACAATAAGGGCTTTCGTTTTGTAGGCACTTTCGTGGGGTTTTTCCCCATTTTTGCCACTCCGGCTAATCAAAACGATATTATTCTATTCCAACAAGTGCCATTAGGCAAGAGCGGGCAAACTTATTTCTTCCGCACTCGTTTTTACTATAATAAGTGGCAATTTGGGGGTAGTGTCTATAAAAATATCGGTAACGCTAATGGTGATATAGGTATTTATGGGGATCCTTTGGGGTATAACATTTGGACGAATAGTATTTATGACGCAGAAATTAACAATATTGTTGGCGCTGATGTTATCAATGGGTTTTTGTATGTAGGCTCACAGTATAGGGGGTTTAGTTGGAAAATTTTAGGCCGTTGGACGGATAGCCCAAGGGCTGATGAAAGGAGTCTCGCGCTCTTTTTGAGCTATTTTTCTAATAAGTATAATATTAGAATGGATTTAAAACTAGAATATTATGGCAATATCACCAAAAAAGGCTATTGTATTGGGTATTGTGGCATGTATGTTCCAGTCGATCCTAACGGGCCTGGCACGCAACCTTTAACGCACAATGTGTATTCTGACCGAAGCCATATCATGTTTAACATCACTTATGGTTTTAGGATTTACTAGTATTTATCCTTAATGGATATTTTTGATTAGCCTTTTTAAAATATTAAAAGGCTCTGCTCCAATCAAATATTAATACTCAAAAAGTTTTATTTAACTTTATTATTAAATATTTAATATACTAGAACACCACAGCACACCCTACGCAGTTTCTAAACAAACTAAACGAGTTTAAAAATGATGTTTTTACCACGCCCAAGGCTAAAGAATACATTGACATAGCGAGCGGTTTTCACAAGCTTTTCAAAAACGACGCTAAGATCGCCGACACCCTAAAACCCGCTATCACGAAAAACTTAAGCCAGGGTTTAGCGACCACTTTAAGCGGAGCGTTAAAATACCAATGGACTAAATTCACTTTAGGAACGCTATACAGAAACGCGCCCGATCGCATTTTAGGGATTAAACTTCCCAAAGCCTTGAACGAAGCCACCGCAGGCGCAGCCTTGAAGTATCACCTAAAAAGAGCGTTAGAGAGAAGCCATTCTATAAGCGAATTTAGTAAGAATTTAGAACTAAGCGCACAAAACGCTAAATTCAGCAACAACACGCTTAAAATCATTGAAGAGCTTACTAACGGAATCAAGCAAGCGAGCGAAGAACTAAGCCAAAAAGCGAGCGATTACCAACACGCTATAACCCCCCTTAAAGAGTTTGGCAAGAATTACCCCGAGTTTGCCTTAAAGCCTAAGGAAGCGTTAGAGAAACTCTTACAAGAGAAAAACGGACAAGTCGCAGGCGCAGCGTATAGGGAGGATTTAGGAGGGATTGATTTTGTTTGGGGAACGCCAAAGACTAAAGATAGCGTAGGTTATGGGTTAGCGCACATAATAGAAAGCCGAGAAAAACAATACAAAAAGTTAGGGCTAGCACCAGAACAAGCTAAAGAAAGGACTAATGAACTAATTAAAGAAATCCCTAATATCATACAAAAAGGCTTGAAAGAAGAAGACAGACCAGGTTATGCGGCTATTATTTTAAACAATTCAAAAGTAATTCTAAGTAAGTTTAAGGGAGATAACGAACTAAAAAACCATTATATGATTACAAGTTTTGAAGTGGATGAGAAAGTTTTAAGGGAGTTAGAAACCATTGCACCACTTCCTAACGATTACAGAGATGGCGGTAGCATCTCAAACCTTAATAGAGATAATCCTACTCAAAAACCTTTAACCAGTCAAGAGGATTTATTAAAAAATACAGAAAATTTAAACGAAAGCACCCAAGAAGTTAAAAATTTAAGCCCCTTAGAACAAGCCAGAGCCGAAAAGTTAGCGAAATTAGAAAGCGAACAATTACAAAGCGAACAGGAATTTTTAAAAGCTAAAGAGCAAGAAATAAAACGCAAAGAAGCGTTAAAAAAGAAATTAGAACATGAGCGAGGCAACGCAGGCAACATTGAAAGCCAGACTAAAATAGAAGTAGGAGAAGATATACCTACAAAAACGCAAGAGCAATTACCTAAAAGCCGAGTTCGGTTAAACGAACGAGAGATTTACGATCTAGATTATGCGATCGTGAAAGCCAAAGATTTAAAGCCTAGTTTTACCACAGGCGGGACGCAAAAACGCACCGACATGAACGAAGAACAGATTAAAAGCATAGCGGAAAATTTTGATCCTAAAAAGATATTTGGGAGCGGAGGTTTTGAAGATTTACCCATCATTCTACACGATGGGCAAGTGATCGCAGGAAACCACAGAATACAAGGCATGCTGAATTTCACGCCTAAAAGCCGTTATATTTACGATAAAGCGATCAAGGAATACTACAACATAGATTTAGCGCCGGACGAATTGTTAGTGCGAGTGCCGCATAAACGCCTAGACAACACCGAGATTAACAATTTAGCGGCTTCAAGCAATCAAGGAAGATTTAACAGCGAAAGCGATCATGCCATAGCGGTTTTAAGCCATTACGAAGCGAAATTGAAAGAATTAGAAAAGAAATTAGACGCTGATAGCATCTACTCACTTAAAAATATCGTTGCTCAAAACCTTAATTTTGACAAAGCCACGCATCCTAATGTAGGAGATAGTAACTTAGCGTTGCTTATGTTTAACATGCCAAGGACCAAGACGCAAGGGATAGAATTACTCAACCGATGGCAAAAAGAATTTTCTAACGATATTAAAAGCTATGAAAAGGTTAAAAAAATGTTTGTAGATAATGCGGGCAGTTTTCACAATCTAATCCATGACATGAATTTTCCTAATGTAAGCCTTAACGCTTATTTGAGCGATATTATGGATCGCAGTTTTGCGAATTTAAAGAATTACCAAAGCACGAGCGAGAGCTTAAAAGATTTGAGCGAGAAATTCTATAAAACGAGTTCTTTAGAGATGTTTGAAAAGAGCGAACAAAACACGAGTGATATTAGCGAGATTTTAGGAGGTGCGATCGCGCGCTTTGCGAGGTTTGATGATCCGAGCAAGGCGTTATTTGAAGCTTTAAGAAGCGATAACATTAAAAAAGGCTTGAAAGAGTTCAAGATCGCAGATATCACTAAAGACATGTTTAACCCTGATAGTAAAGAGTTTAAGGATATTGATATTTACGACTTCACGCATTATCTTTTAATGGTCAATAGAGAGCCGAATGAAAATAACCCTACCTTAAAGCGTTTGATAGAAGCCGTGAAGGACATGCAAAAAGAAAGCGAGAAAGGGAGTAAAAAACTAAAGCTTGAAAAAGTCAAGGAGTAAGAAGATGGAAAGAAAGCCTAACTATAATAATCCAAGGTTTAGAGGGCGTTTTCTAAACCTTAGATTGAATGATAGCATAAATAAGGAATAAAATGATCAATTACCCTAATCTACCTAATAGCGTTTTAGAAATCACCGAGCAGCCCGAAGTGAAAGAAATCACTAACGAGCTATTAAAGCAACTTCAAAACGCTTTAAAAGGTAATCATCTTTTCACTGAGCAAGTAGAACTGAGCCTTAAAGGCATCGTTAGGATTTTAGAAGTGCTTTTGAGTTTGGATTTTTTCAAAAACGCGAATGAAATTGATAGCAGTTTAAGAAACTCCATTGAATGGCTGAGTAACGCCGGCGAGAGTTTAAAATTAAAAATGAAAGAATACGAGGGCTTTTTTAGCGAGTTCAATACGAGCATGCACGCCAACGAGCAAGAAGTAACCGCTATACTAAACGCTAATACTGAAAACATCAAAAACGAAGTTAAAAAACTAGAAAATCAGATCATAGAAGCCACTACAAGGCTTTTAACGAGCTATCAAATCTTTTTAAATAACGCCCGAGATAACGCTAATCATCAAATCACCGAAAACAAAACCCAAAGCCTTGAAGCGATTACGCAAGCTAAAACGAGCGCTAATAATGAAATAAGCAACAACCAAACGCAAGCAATAAATAACATTAACGAAGCAAAAGTTAGCGCTAACAATGAAATAAACACCAATAAGCAAGAAGTTTTAAATAACATCACGCAAGAAAAGCAACAAGCCACAAGCGAGATCACCGAAGCGAAAAAAACCGCTTTTAACGAACTTTTAGAAACACTAAAGCCGAAGTTTAGCGGCTTGTTTGTGGGCGCTTATTATATTAGAAATGTTATTTATATCCAAAGCGGATGGGAGCAGAAAGTCAAGGATTTGAGCGATTACACGCTAGAAAAAAGCAAGAAAGGAGAGTGAAATTTTAAATTGAGAAATTGATGAAGATTTATTTTGCGCGGAATTTAGGGCAACGCTTCAAAAATGCGAAGAGAATGAGCATGATAAATAAATCACAGGACAAATTAAAACATGGTTTAAAAAAGTTCAAGAATCCTTTTAACAAAGAGGGCTTTAAAAGGGTTATAACATTAACTCTCATTGAGTGTATGGGTGTGAGAAAAATAAGCCCAAAATCCGTTTAAGTCTTGGATCTGTTCTCATCAAACATGAATGGCTAATTTTTTGGCTAACGCCAAGCTCTTTGCTATGGATTGTAAAAATGTTTTTAGCATTTTTTAGATTTTATTACCCGTATTTGATGAGAGCCAAGCCTTTTTTATTTAAAAAGGGCTGTATCAATCACAATGAAATGTAATCCACTTCTTTGGGTCTTTGATGGTTAGCGATGAGTTGCTTGCAGGTCGCAACGCCTTCTGAAGTGCCAACCATTAATAGTTTGGATTCGCTTGCAATGATCGTTTCTCCATCGGGCATGGGGATGTATTTGCCGTCTTTTTGAGTGATACCAATCACAAACGCTTTAGCGATCTCTCTAAAATGGGCTTCTTTTAATTTCCTTAACACAAGCCAGCTGGTTTTAGGGACAATCACTTCCTCTAAGTCTAAAAGCGTGTCTTTTTTATTGATAAAGCGCTCTAAGATATTTTCCATATCCGGACGCACCGCCATAGCGCTCACTCTCTGCGCCATGAGTTTTGTAGGGGAAACCACCATATCAGCCCCTAATTTTTTTAATTTTTCTAAGCCTTCATCGCTATGCGCGCTTGCAATGATGTAATAAGGTTTGCGCTTTAATTCCTTTTCAAACAAGCGCACGCTCACCATTAACGCCACATTCACCGGTAAAATCTTAGACAAAGCCACAACGCCCCTAGCACTGCTTAAGTGGGTTTTTAGCATGGCTAAATTGGTGTGCGGATCGCCTATGATATAGTAGGGGTATTTGTGCTTAATGGCTTCTTCTTCAAAACTAGGGTCATTATCCACGACCACAAAGGGGATTTGAGCGGAGCGGAATTGCTTGCTCAATTCAATGGTGTATTCATTGTGGTAACAAATCACATAATGATCCTTAAGGCGTGCGATTTTATAAATCATACCTTTCTCCTTAATCAATCTGGTAAGCGTGCCTTTATTGACCACGCTAACTAAAATAGCCACGCTAAAGGCAATGATTCCTGCCCCAAAAAACATTAAAATGGAAGTTAAAAAAATACTTATAGGCCCAAACTGGCTTTCATTTAAAGCACCAAACCCTGTAGCTGTCATGGTGTAAGTCGTTTGGAAGAAAGCTTGCATAAGGCTATAATTTTCTAGGGCGAAGTATCCCAGAGTGCCTAAAAGCACAAGCAATTGGATTAAAATAAGCGGGAGTCTAAAGACCTTAAATTGCTCATAGATTTCAGAATTTAAATTGACTTCTGGCTGAATTTCATCGTCTTTTTTGATTTTAAAAAATTTCAACTTTTCAAACAAAACCAATTCCTAGATCAAAATAAATTCTTTTGAAAGCGTTCACCTCTAAATTTAATCAAAACGCTAAACCTAAGCTGTGTTTTAATCTCAAAAAGAAGTTTAGATCTCAAGGGGAGTTTTAAAAAGGTTATCAAAAACATCAAAACCACCCCTACAATCAAAACGGACAGAAATTCTAAAAACTAAGCCCCTTTACGCATGGTTCTTAAAGTGGAAGCAGCCACTTTAATGCGTTTAGTCGTGCCGTCGTCTAATTGGATCTTAATCGATCGCAAGTTAGGGAGTAAGCGGCGTTTGTTTTTGTTGTTCGCATGACTGACATGATTGCCTACCATAGGCCCTTTAAAAGTTAAAGTGCATCTTTTTGCCATTGTGTATCCTTAATTATTGAAATAAATTTGATATTATACTTAAAATAGCCTTTAAAAAGACTGATTTTAAGGCTAATTTTTAAATGGTTCGTTTAAGAACTACTTTTTTTGAGGCATAGAACTTTTAAAGCCCTTCATTCTATCAATAGCGTCTCGGTATTTGGCAATATTTTCTTCTGTAAGTTCTGTTACAGCTTTTTTCATGACAACCGCATACATTCTGTTTAAGATTTTATGTATCGCATCTTCTTTATTCTTTTCCAAATCTTCATGGATAATGCTGTTTGAAGAATCAAACCCTCCAGAATTACTGTGTTTGTAAGTATAGGTCATTGCCTGAAAAGTCCCTACTTCCACAGCAAAATCATGAACTACACGATTGCTTTCTGGCTCATAAAAATTAAACCACACAGAGCCTGAACTTTGATCCACTAGCGTGTCTAAATTAGGGTTATTGGGATCTTTTACATTCATTTTCAAATCTTCTAAGATTCCTACCCACCCTTTCAAATCCAAAACGGAAAAAATCTTTCTCTTATCTTGCGCATTCAAAGCTTTTTCATCTTGAAAACGCAACACTTGATAGCCTCTTTTTTCAAAAATAGTTTGGATTTGATTGACTAAAGCGTCTTGAAACTTATCAATATAGGGTTTTAGATTATCGCTCACTTGAATGCGTGGCGCTAAAATACCTACAACATGGTGGTTTTGTGGGGCTTGAGCAATATGTATCGGATAATTAAAATCTAGCGGCGTAACATGTTCAGAGCTTGTTTGTATTCTTTCATGAGTTTGAACTTGGTTTTTGGCGTCATTTTGTTTTGTCTCAGCGCTTGGATTCATCGCGCAACCGATTAACACGCCTGAAAGCCCTAAAGCCACTAACATTTTAGAATAAACTCTAACTTTTTTAAAAATAAGCGAACGCTCCATAAAAGACTCCTAAAAATTAAAATGAACTCCCATTATATCCTATTCATGCTATTTTTAAGTAAATCAATTTGCGCTACAATTATGCTTTTTCTAATCTATACATGGCGATTTTAGGGGATTTTATGCTCTATTCTTTACTATATGGCTATTTTAATATCAATCTTTTCCAGTATTTGACTTTTAGAGCAGGGTTAGGGTTTTTCATAGCCTTTTTCCTCACGCTTTTTTTAATGCCTAAATTCATTCTATGGGCCAAGGCTAAAAAGGCTAACCAACCCATTTCAAGCTTTGTGCCAAGCCACCAGAATAAAAAGGATACCCCTACGATGGGGGGGATTGTGTTTGTTTTTGCAACCATTGTTGCGAGCGTGTTGTGCGCGTCTTTGGGTAATCTTTATGTGTTGTTAGGGATAATCGTGTTAGTGGGCTTTAGTTTTGTGGGTTTTAGAGACGATTACACTAAAATCAACCAGCAAAGCAATGCCGGGATGAGTGCGAAAATGAAATTTGGCATGCTTTTTGTCCTTTCGCTTGTAGTGTCTGTTTTATTGAGCCTTAAAGGGTTAGACACTTTTTTATACGCGCCTTTTTTGAAAAACCCCTTGTTTGAAATGCCCACGATTTTAGCGGTTGGTTTTTGGGTGTTGGTTTTTTTATCCACGAGCAATGCGGTGAATTTAACCGACGGGTTAGACGGCTTAGCGAGCGTGCCTAGCATTTTCACCCTCTTAAGCCTTTCTATCTTTGTGTATGTGGCAGGGAATGCGGAATTTTCTAAATACTTGCTTTATCCTAAAGTCATAGATGTGGGGGAATTGTTTGTTGTCTCGCTAGCGTTAGTGGGATCGCTCTTTGGCTTTTTGTGGTATAACTGCAACCCGGCAAGCGTGTTTATGGGCGATAGCGGGAGTTTGGCAATAGGAGGGTTTATCGCTTATAACGCTATTGTTTCGCACAATGAAATCTTACTCGTTTTAATGGGGTCTATTTTTGTAATAGAAACTCTGTCTGTGATCTTGCAAGTAGGGAGTTATAAAACCCGTAAAAAACGCCTTTTTTTAATGGCGCCCATCCATCATCATTTTGAGCAAAAGGGTTGGGCAGAAAATAAGGTGATCGTGCGTTTTTGGATCATTTCTATGCTGAGTAATTTAGTCGCTCTTTTAAGCTTGAAGGTGCGTTAAAATGAAAATTTCTTTATTGGGGCATGGCAAAACCACTCTAGCTTTGGGGCGTTTTTTTAGAAAAAACCATAATGAAGTCAAATTTTTTGACGATCAATTCACTGCATTTCATAAGGATAGCGAGGGTTTTCTTTGTTATCCCAGTAAGGATTTCAACCCTAATGATTCCCAACTAGAAATAGTCAGCCCTGGCATTAGTTTCACGCACCCTTTAGTCATAAAATCCAAGCATTTAGTGAGCGAATACGATTATATTGACAGCTTGTTTGATTTGGTTTTCACGCCTACTATAATCAGTATTAGCGGCACTAACGGGAAAACCACCACGACAGAAATGCTCACCATGCTTTTAGAAGATTTTAAGGCTGTGAGTGGGGGGAATATCGGCACGCCCTTGATTGAATTGTTTGAAAAACAATCACCCTTGTGGGTGTTAGAAACAAGCTCTTTTTCTTTGCATTACACGAATAAGGCTTACCCTTTAATCTACTTGCTCATCAATGTCAAAGCCGATCATTTGACTTGGCATTGCAATTTTGAAAATTATTTGAACGCTAAACTCAAGGTTTTATCGTTGATGCCTAAAACTTCGCTCGCTATCCTCCCTTTAAAATTCAAAGAACACCCTATTATTCAAAACTCGCAAGCGCAAAAAATCTTTTTTGACAAAAGCGAAGAGGTTTTAGAGCGTTTAGAAATCCCTTCTAACGCTCTTTTTTTTAAGGGAGCGTTTTTATTAGACGCGGCTTTAGCCCTTTTAGTTTATGAGCAATTTTTAAAAATAAAGAATTTAAAATGGCAAGATTATAGAGAAAATGCCCTTAAAAGACTGAACGCTTTTAAAATCGGTTCGCATAAAATGGAAGAATTTAGGGATAAAGAAGGGCGTTTGTGGGTAGATGACAGCAAGGCCACGAACATTGATGCCACCTTACAAGCCCTAAAAACCTTTAAAAACCAAAAAATCCATTTGATTGTAGGAGGCGATATTAAAGGGGTCAATTTAACCCCCCTTTTTGAAGAGTTTAAAAACTATAAAATAAGCCTTTATGCCATAGGATCAAGCGCTTTTATCATCCAAGCCTTAGCGTTAGAATTTAATGTTTCTTGTCAAGTTTGTTTAAAGTTAGAAAAAGCGGTTCAAGAAATTAAAAGCGTTTTATTGCAAAATGAAGTCGCTTTGCTTTCACCCAGCGCGGCCAGTTTGGATCAATTTTCTTCGTATAAAGAAAGGGGTGAAAAATTTAAAGCGTTTGTTTTAAAGGATTAAAGCGTTTGAACCACTCCGTCTAATTGTGAGATTTTTTGAAAAATCTCATTCCGTTCCGCTTCGTTTGAAACTTCCATAGAAACATTAAAGCTATAAAATTTAGCGTTTTTAGAAGTGTTTTTAAATTCCAATTTAAAGGGGCGTTGGTAGGTTTCTAAAAGCTTTTTTAATGTGCTTGTATCTTTAGTGGTCATAATCACTCTATAATCCCAAAGGCAAGGGTAAATGATAGTGGGTTTTTCTGAATCAGACGGCACTAAGAAGCTCCTTAAACAATTTAGGAATGGCAATAGGGCTGTATGTAGAGCGGTTGACAAAGCCAAACTTGATTTCTGAAGCAAAGACTTTAAAAGGCTTCATAGGCTCTAAAGAAGCGTTTTGGATACAATAAATTTCTTGAAAAAGCACCACAAAAACCTTTCTTAATTCTTTAATTTGCGTTCTTATTTCTAAGACCTGCCCAAGGCTTGCGGGGGTGAAAAAATCCGCTTTGATAGAGCGGATGACAAACACGCCTTCTTCATTTTCTGGCAAGACATTTTTTTTAAAAAAGAACTCGCTCCTAGCCCTTTCGCAATATTTCAAATAATTCGCATGATAGACCACGCCTTCAGAGTCGGTATCTTCGTAATATACCCTACAGCACATTAATTCCCCTTACTTAAATAATGAAATTTTCTTAAAATTATACAATATGTAACTTAACTATAGTATAATCTATGGGCGTTGCTCTATATTTTTTAGGTATTTTTGAAGTGGGTTTTTTCTTAAATCTTAAGATCTCTAAAGATTTCAAAAAATTAATACAGCAATAGTTGGACGATTAAGGACATAGCTCTTTAATTTTAATCATTCACAAGGAGTTTGGTAGTTAAGAATGGGTAATCATTTTTCTAAATTAGGATTTGTTTTAGCGGCTTTAGGGAGCGCGATAGGTTTAGGGCATATCTGGCGCTTTCCTTACATGACTGGGGTGAGCGGTGGGGGTGCTTTTGTTTTATTATTTTTATTTTTATCCTTAAGCGTTGGTGCGGCGATGTTTATCGCTGAAATGCTATTAGGGCAAAGCACTCAAAAAAATGTAATAGAAGCCTTTAAAGAGCTTGACCTTAACCCCAAAAAACGCTGGAAATACGCAGGGCTTTTGCTTATTTCTGGGCCTTTAATACTGACTTTTTATGGCACTATTTTAGGTTGGGTGCTTTATTATTTGGTGAGTGTTAGTTTTAATTTGCCTAACAATATCCAAGAATCTGAACAAATTTTTACTCAAACTTTGCAGTCTATAGGGTTACAATCCATAGGGCTTTTTAGCGTTTTATTCATAACCGGATGGATTGTTTCTAGAGGGATTAAAGAAGGGATTGAAAAACTCAATTTGGTTTTAATGCCCTTACTCTTTGCCACTTTTTTTGGTTTGCTTTTCTATGCGATGAGCATGGATTCTTTTTCTAAAGCTTTCCATTTCATGTTTGATTTCAAGCCAAAAGATTTGACTTCTCAAGTGTTCACTTATTCCTTGGGGCAGGTTTTCTTTTCTTTAAGCATCGGTTTAGGGATCAATATCACTTACGCTGCGGTTACGGATAAAACGCAGAATTTGCTTAAAAGCACTATTTGGGTGGTTTTATCAGGGATTTTGATTTCTCTTGTGGCAGGGCTTATGATTTTCACTTTTGTGTTTGAATATGGGGCTAATGTCTCACAAGGCACAGGGTTAATTTTCACTTCTTTACCGGTGGTTTTTGGCCAAATGGGAGCGATAGGCGTTCTTGTTTCAATTCTTTTCTTGCTCGCGCTCGCTTTTGCTGGCATCACTTCTACGGTGGCTTTATTAGAGCCAAGCGTGATGTATCTTACCGAAAAGTATCAATACTCTCGTTTTAAGGTTACTTGGGGTCTTGTAGCGCTAATTTTTATCGTAGGCGTGGTGTTGATTTTCTCGCTCCATAAGGATTATAAAGACTATCTCACTTTCTTTGAAAAAAGTCTTTTTGATTGGTTGGATTTTGCCTCAAGCACCATTATCATGCCTTTAGGCGGGATGGCAACCTTTATTTTTATGGGCTGGGTTTTGAAAAAAGAAAAATTGCGTCTTTTGAGCGTGCACTTTTTAGGCCCTAAATTGTTTGCAACTTGGTATTTCTTGCTTAAATACATCACCCCTTTAATTGTGTTTTCTATTTGGTTGAGCAAGATTTATTAAAATATTTGGCATGGGAAAATTTTCTAAATTAGGCTTTATTTTAGCCACTTTGGGTAGCTCTATCGGTTTAGGGCATATTTGGCGCTTTCCTTATATGGTAGGTCATAATGGGGGGAGCGCGTTTGTGCTTTTATACCTAGTGCTAACCTTGAGTTTAGGCATTGCTATGCTTTTAGTAGAAATGCTGATTGGGAATTTGGGTAAAAAAGACGTTGTTTCTAATTATCAAATCTTAGATCCTAGAAGGAAAAAATACTACCCTTTCACTTCCTTTTTTATTTTAGGCGGCCCTCTCATTTTATCTTTTTATGCGGTGGTGTTAGGCTGGGTGCTTTACTATCTTTTTGTAGTAACTTTTGATTTGCCTAAAGATTTAGAGCAAGCCAAAATGCAATTTAGCATGCTCCAAAATGGCAGTTTGATCTGGCCTGTTATTGGCTTTAGCGCATGTTTATTACCGACAATATGGTTTGTTTCTAGGGGGATTGAAGAGGGGATTGAAAAATTAAATGTCGTGCTGATGCCGTTATTGTTTGTGATTTTTATAGGGCTTTTAATCTATGCGATGACTTTAGAAAGCATGCCTAAGGCTTTGCGCTTTTTATTTAATTTTGAGATTCAAAAGATTGATTTTAAGGTTGTGATGGACGCTTTAGGGCAGATGTTCTTTTCTTTGAGTTTGGGGGTAGGCACGATCATTACTTATTCGGCTTTTACGCCTAAAAAAGAAAATCTACTTAAAAGCTCTTTATTTATTGTTTTACCGGGTATTTTAATCTCTCTCATTGCCGGGGTGATGATTTTTACCTTTGTGTTTGAATACCATGCAGATGTGTCTCAAGGGCCAGGGCTTGTTTTTATTTCCTTACCTTTGACTTTCGCTAAAATGGGCATGAGCGGACAGATTGTCTCGCTCTTTTTCTTTATGGCGCTTGTTTTTGCTGGGATCACTTCCACGGTTTCTTTAATAGAGCCTTTAGCGCTTTATTTAATCAATCGTTTTAATTTCTCGCGCCTTCAAGCGTCGCTATGGATAGGGATCGTTGTGTATGTTTTAGGCGTTTTAGTCATTCTTTCTATGAATGAACGATACGCTAAGTTTTTAAGCTTCGCTCATAAGAGCGTGTTTGGGTGGTTAGATTTCATCACTTCTTCATTTTTAATGCCTTTGGGAGGCTTGTTTTCAGTCTTATTTGTGGGGTGGGTTTTAAATAAAAAGCGCTCTTTTTTAGCCACGAAGCATTTCTTTAATATAAACGCTTTTAAAGCGTGGCATTTTAGCGTTCGTTTTATCGCGCCTGTAGTGATTTTAGCGATTTTCATCTTGCAATTTAAGTGAAATAAAGATACTTGATGAAAAGCATTTGGCTCTTTATGGTTTTTATAGTTTGTCAGTTAGAAGGCAAAAAATTTTCACAAGATAATTTTAAGATAGATTATAACTACTATTTGCGCAAACAGGATTTGCACATCATTAAAACGCAAAACGATTTGTCCAATGCCTGGTATCTCCCTCCACAAAAAGCCCCCAAAGAACATTCTTGGGTGGATTTTGCTAAAAAATATTTAAACATGATGGATTATCTAGGCACTTATTTTTTGCCTTTTTATCATAGTTTCACCCCCATTTTTCAATGGTACCACCCTAATATCAACCCCTACCAACGCAATGAGTTTAAGTTCCAAATTAGTTTTAGAGTGCCTGTATTTAGGCATATTCTTTGGACTAAAGGCACGCTTTATTTGGCTTATACCCAAACTAACTGGTTTCAAATTTATAATGACCCCCAATCCGCTCCCATGCGAATGATGAATTTCATGCCTGAACTCATCTATGTTTATCCTATTAATTTTAAACCTTTTGGGGGTAAAATAGGGAATTTTTCTGAAATTTGGATAGGTTGGCAGCACATTTCTAATGGCGTGGGAGGCGCGCAATGTTACCAGCCTTTTAATAAAGAAGGTAATCCTGAAAACCAATTCCCAGGAGGGCCTGTGATCGTTAAAGATTACAACGGGCAAAAAGACGTGCGCTGGGGGGGGTGTCGTTCGGTGAGCGCGGGGCAACGCCCTGTGTTTCGTTTGGTGTGGGAAAAGGGAGGTTTGAAAATCATGGTCGCTTATTGGCCCTATGTCCCTTATGATCAGTCCAACCCTAATTTGATTGATTACATGGGGTATGGGAACGCTAAAGTTGATTACAGGAGAGGGCGCCACCATTTTGAATTGCAACTTTATGATATTTTCACGCAATACTGGCGTTATGATCGCTGGCATGGAGCTTTCCGCTTAGGCTACACCTACCGCATTAACCCTTTTGTGGGGATTTATGCGCAGTGGTTTAACGGCTATGGCGATGGCTTGTATGAATACGATGTTTTTTCCAATCGTATAGGGGTAGGAATACGCTTAAACCCTTAAAAAAGCGTTCTTTTATGCTATAATTAAGACAAAAATTCAAGGGGATTATTCAGCTATGAAAATCAGTGTTAGTAAAAACGATTTAGAAAATGCTTTGCGCTACTTGCAAGCTTTTTTGGATAAAAAGGACGCTTCTTCTATTGCTTCACACATCCATTTAGAAGTCATTAAAGAAAAGCTTTTTTTAAAGGCTAGCGATTCCGATATTGGGCTAAAAAGCTATATTTTTACGCAATCTAGCGATAAAGAGGGCGTAGGCACGATCAACGGGAAAAAGTTTTTGGATATTATCTCATGTTTAAAAGACTCTAATATTGTTTTAGAGACTAAAGATGACAGCTTGGTGATCAAACAAAATAAAAGCTCTTTCAAACTCCCCATGTTTGACGCTGATGAGTTCCCTGAATTCCCTGTTATTGATCCCAAAGTGAGTATAGAAGTCAATACCCCCTTTTTAGTGGATGCGTTTAAAAAGATCGCTCCTGTGATTGAGCAAACCAGCCATAAAAGGGAATTAGCCGGTATTTTAATGCAATTTGATCAAAAACATCAAACCCTTTCGGTGGTAGGCACGGATACCAAACGGCTTTCTTACACGCAGTTAGAAAAAATCTCTATCCATTCCACTGAAGAAGATATTTCTTGCATTTTACCTAAAAGGGCTTTATTAGAAATCCTTAAGCTTTTTTATGAAAATTTCAGTTTTAAAAGCGATGGCATGCTAGCGGTGGTTGAAAACGAAACGCACACTTTTTTCACCAAGCTCATTGATGGGAATTACCCTGATTATCAAAAAATCCTCCCTAAAGAATACATTTCTTCTTTCACTTTAGGCAAGGAAGAATTTAAAGAGAGCATTAAATTGTGCAGTTCTTTAAGCTCCACCATTAAACTCACTTTAGAAAAAAACAACGCTTTGTTCGAATCTTTGGATTCTGAGCATAGCGAAACGGCTAAAACCTCTGTTGAGATTGAAAAAGGTTTGGATATTGAAAAAGCCTTTCATTTGGGCGTGAACGCTAAATTTTTCCTTGAAGCCTTAAACGCTTTAGGGACAACGCAATTTGTTTTAAAATGCAATGAGCCTTCTTCGCCTTTTTTGATCCAAGAGCCTCTTGATGAAAAGCAAAGCCACTTGAGTGCTAAAATTTCCACTTTGATGATGCCAATCACATTATAAAGGCTGATTTGAATGCAAAATTACCAGAGCCATAGTATTAAGGTTTTAAAAGGCTTAGAGGGGGTTAGGAAACGCCCTGGAATGTATATTGGCGATACCAATGTGGGTGGGTTGCACCACATGGTGTATGAAGTCGTAGATAACGCTGTAGATGAGAGCATGGCGGGTTTTTGCGATACGATTAATATCACTTTGACTAGTGAGGGGTCATGCATTGTAGAAGATAACGGGCGAGGCATTCCTGTAGATATTCACCCCACGGAAAAAATCCCCGCTTGCACCGTGGTTTTAACGATTTTGCATGCGGGGGGCAAGTTTGATAACGATACTTATAAAGTTTCAGGCGGTTTGCATGGCGTGGGCGTTTCGGTTGTGAACGCCTTGAGTAAACGCTTGATCATGACGATTAAAAAAGAGGGTCAATTCTATCGCCAAGAGTTTGAAAAGGGTATCCCCATTAGCGAGCTTGAAATCATTGGCAAGACTAAAAGTGCTAAAGAAAGCGGCACGACTATTGAATTTTTCCCTGATGAAAGCGTGATGGAAGTCGTTGAATTTCAAGCGGGTATTTTACAAAAGCGCTTCAAAGAAATGGCGTATCTTAACGACGGCTTAAAAATTTCTTTCAAAGAAGAAAAAACCCAACTGCAAGAAACTTATTTCTATAAAGACGGCTTGAAACAATTCGTGAAAGACAGCGCCAAAAAAGAATTGCTCACCCCCATTATTGCGTTTAAAAGCATGGATGAAGAAACGCGCACTTCTATAGAGGTCGCTTTAGCGTATGCTGATGATTACAATGAAAACACTTTAAGCTTTGTGAATAACATTAAAACTTCTGAGGGTGGCACGCATGAGGCGGGCTTTAAAATGGGCTTGTCTAAGGCGATTTTGCAATACATTGACAATAACATTAAAACCAAAGAGTCGCGCCCCATTTCTGAAGACATTAAAGAGGGCTTGATCGCTGTTGTGAGCTTGAAAATGAGCGAGCCTTTGTTTGAGGGGCAGACTAAATCCAAACTCGGCAGTTCGTATGCGCGCGCGTTGGTTTCAAAATTAGTCTATGACAAAATCCATCAATTTTTAGAAGAAAACCCCAACGAAGCCAAAATCATCGCCAATAAAGCCCTACTAGCTGCAAAGGCTAGAGAAGCCAGTAAGAAAGCCAGAGAGCTTACAAGGAAAAAAGATAATTTGAGTGTCGGCACCTTGCCTGGAAAATTAGCCGATTGCCAGAGTAAAGACCCCTTAGAGAGTGAAATCTTTTTAGTGGAGGGCGATAGCGCGGGCGGGAGCGCTAAACAAGGGCGCGATAGGGTTTTTCAAGCGATTTTGCCCTTAAAAGGTAAGATTTTAAATGTGGAAAAAAGCCATTTGTCAAAAATCCTAAAATCAGAAGAAATTAAAAACATGATCACGGCTTTTGGGTGTGGCATTCAAGAGAGTTTTGATATAGAAAGATTGCGCTATCATAAAATCATTATCATGACCGATGCTGATGTGGATGGGAGCCATATCCAAACCTTGCTGATGACTTTTTTCTATCGTTATTTACGCCCGCTGATTGAACAAGGGCATGTTTATATCGCTCAAGCCCCTCTTTATAAATACAAGAAAGGCAAGACAGAAATTTATCTTAAAGACAGCGTCGCTTTGGATCATTTTTTAATTGAGCATGGCATCAATTCGGTGGATATTGAGGGGATTGGCAAGAACGATTTGATGAATTTGTTAAAAGTGGCTCGCCATTACCGCTACGCGCTTTTGGAATTAGAAAAACGCTACAACTTGCTAGAAATTTTACGCTTTCTCATTGAAACTAAGGACGCTTTAAGCTTTGATATGAAAGTTTTAGAAAAAAACATTTTAGAAAAATTAGAGGGCTTGAATTATCAGATCTTACGCTCTTTTGCTACTGAAGAAAGCTTGCATTTGCATGCGCAAACCCCTAAAGGCTTGGTGGAATTTAACCTAGATGACAACCTCTTTAAAGAAGTGTTGTTTGAAGAAGCGCATTACACTTACCAAAAGCTTATGGAGTATAATTTAGATTTCTTAGAAAATAAGGACATTTTGGCGTTTTTAGAAGAAGTGGAAAATTACGCTAAAAAGGGAGCGAATATCCAGCGCTATAAGGGGCTAGGCGAGATGAACCCTAATGATTTATGGGAAACGACCATGCATAAAGAAAACCGCAGCTTAATCAAACTCAAAATTGAAGATTTAGAAAAAACCGATGCAGTCTTTTCGCTTTGCATGGGCGATGAAGTGGAGCCTAGAAGAGCCTTTATCCAAGCGCATGCTAAAGATGTGAAGCAACTAGATGTGTAAGGGATTTTAATCGCCACTCCCAAACATTTAACCAAACAAGAGAGCGTGAATTTAGGGGCTTACTACACGCCCCCTTATTTAGTGGATTATGCTTACAGGCTTTTAAAAAAGCATGTTGGTATTGAAAACTACACGCTTTTAGACACCGCATGTGGCAATAAAGAGTTTTTAAAACTCCACCACCCTAAAAAAATAGGAGCGGATATTGACCCTAAGTGTGGTGCTTTAATGATAAACGCTCTAGCCAATCCTAAAAGAGAAAATTATGGCATTAGCCAAGATGAGCCTTTAATCATTGTGGGCAATCCCCCCTATAACGATAGAACTTCCTTTATCAAACAAGATATTAAAAATAAAGATTTCATTTTTGAGATAGACAACGATTTGAAATCTAGGGATTTAGGGATAAGTTTTTTAAAATCTTTCGCGATTTTAAAGCCGGCGTTTATTTGCGTGTTACACCCTTTGTCTTATCTTATCAAAGAAGCTAATTTTAAGCAATTAAAGCTATTTAAGGATCATTACAGGCTTTTAGACGCTTTGGTTGTTTCTTCTAAATCTTTCACTAAGAGTAACGAATTTCCTATTGTGATAGCTTTATATGAGCGAGGGCGAATGGACTATGCAGATATTAGGCGTTTTATTTTTCCAACTGATTGCGATACGACGCTATGCTTAAACGATTTTGACTATATAGCCAATTATGTGGATAAATACCCTAACGCTAAAAAGGTTGGGGCATGCGTGGGCTATTTTTTCCCTATGCGAGACATCAACGCTCTTAAACGCAACAAAACTTTTTTAAACGTGCCAAGCGCTAATGCGGTATATATCAGTCAAGATAAATTGATTTATTACCAATATATCCATTATTTTAAGGAAATCGCCCCTAAAATCCCTTATTATTTTGGTAATTTGGATATTATTATTGATCATTTCGCTTTTTTAGAAATTAAAGACGCTTTTTTGAAAGATAAAAGAGTGCGTTTAGAATATTTTAAAAAATTGTTTCAAGGACACCCTTGTGAGTTTGATTAAAGCTAGTGGTGATAAAAAAGTGATCGAGGTTTCCATTCCTTTAACTTCAATTTCAGGCAAAGTGCGTGTGAAAATCAGACATGCCTTTAGCGATTATGGCATTTCAACAGCGACCAGAAAAATCCCTTTTAGTTTAAAACATTATGTAGAGTGGCAAATCGGTTATGATGTCCCCATTAAAGATAAAGAAAAATTGGAGCTCACTACCCTAAAAGATGAAAAATATCATTTTTTAGGGGCTAATAATAAAGTAAAAACCCTTTATGAATTGAGCGAAATAATTGATTACGCTAAGCAATTAAATTTAATCAGTTTAGAAAATTTAGAAAATACTTTAAAATATTTAGAAAAACAAAAACAATTTATAGAAGATAATTTTATGATCACAAGAGAAAGATTTAGATTGCATCAATTTGGTGGCATGGATTTTGAGCTCTCACGCATTTCTTATCCTTTGCTCATTCATTCTTTTAATGATAATCAGTTGAGCGAAATCGTTATTAGAGAGCAACAATACGGCTCTAAAACCCATGCTGTATTTTTGCTTTTCTATTTTGGAATTAAAAACCGCTACCCCCTTATTAAATAGAACGGCTGCACTCAAAGAACATGCCCTTTTAACTATCCATAAAACCAACGCTCTTATGTTTTTAGAAATGCTTAAAATTTTTGGACTTTTAAGCCAAGCGCACTATAACGATGTGTTAAAGATTTTAGAAAAAATACTTCAAAATTAACAATGATACGGATTGATTAGAAAGGGAATGAATATCCAACGCTATAAGACGGGATAAAACCATTTATGAGAAACCACCATGCACCAATAAAACGCGCTTCATAAAGCTATAAAAACAAGGCTAGGCTTTAAACTTGTATCGTTTTTCTTTAATGGCTTATGTTATACTAATAAAATACAGATTCAATTGAAGGCATTAAACGACTGCATGGTATTTTTTCATAAGAAAATTATTTTAAATTTTATCTATTCTTTAATGGTTGCTTTTTTACTCCATTTATCCCATGGGGTTCTTTTAAAAGCCGATGAAATGGCTAAAAAGCAAACTTTATTGGTGGGTGAAAGGCTTGTGTGGGATAAACTCACGCTGTTAGGGTTTTTAGAAAAAAACCATATCCCCCAAAAACTCTACTACAATTTGAGCTCTCAAGATAAAGAATTGAGCGCTGAAATCCAAAGCAATGTAACCTACTACACCTTAAGAGATGCTAACAACACGCTCATTCAAGCCCTTATCCCTATAAGCCAGGATTTGCAAATCCATATTTATAAAAAAGGGGAGGATTATTTTTTAGATTTTATCCCCATTATATTCACTCGTAAAGAAAAAACTTTGCTTCTTTCTTTACAAACTTCGCCCTATCAAGATATTGTCAAAGCCACCAATGACCCCCTTTTAGCCAACCAATTGATGAACGCGTATAAAAAAAGCGTGCCTTTTAAACGCTTGGCAAAAAACGATAAAATCGCTATCGTTTATACAAGAGATTATCGTGTGGGGCAAGCGTTCGGGCAGCCGACTATCAAAATAGCCATGATTAGCTCTCGCTCTAACCAATACTATCTCTTTTCCCATTCAAACGGGCGTTATTACGATTCAAAAGCGCAAGAAGTGGCAGGGTTTTTACTAGAAACCCCGGTGAAATACACCCGCATTTCTTCGCCTTTTTCTTATGGGAGGTTCCATCCTGTCTTAAAAGTCAGACGGCCTCATTACGGCGTGGATTATGCGGCTAAACATGGCAGTTTAATCCATTCTGCTTCAGATGGCCGTGTGGGTTTTATAGGGGTTAAGGCGGGGTATGGGAAGGTGGTTGAAATCCATTTGAATGAATTGCGCTTGGTGTATGCTCACATGAGCATGTTTGCTAAGGGGTTGAAAAAAGGATCGTTCGTTAAAAAAGGGCAAATTATAGGAAGAGTGGGAAGCACCGGTTTAAGCACCGGGCCGCATTTGCATTTTGGCGTGTATAAAAACTCCCGCCCCATTAATCCTTTAGGCTATATCCGCACCGCTAAAAGCAAATTACACGGCAAGCAAAGAGAGGTTTTTTTAGAAAAAGCTCAGCATTCTAAGCAAAAATTAGAAGAACTTCTTAAAACCCATTCTTTTGAAAAAAATTCATTTTATCTTTTAGAGGGTTTTTAATGTCTTATTTTAAGAATGCTTTCAACCAAAAATCTTTAATAGATGATTCCAGTGTGTATTTAGAGCCTTGTTCTAGCTCTAATTTCATAGAATTAAAACGCATGCATTATAATGAAGAGAATACTAAGAAAACATGGGATATTATTAAGTCTTTAGACAGCGTGGCGGTTTTACTCTATGAAAAAGAATCCGATTGCTTTGTGATTGTGAAACAATTCCGTCCAGCCATTTATGCGCGCCGTTTTCATTTTAAGCGCGATCAAGATCAAAATATTGACGGATACACTTATGAATTGTGTGCGGGGCTTGTGGATAAAGCTAATAAGAGTTTAGAAGAAATCGCTTGCGAAGAAGCGCTAGAAGAATGCGGTTATCAAATTAGCCCTAAAAATTTAGAAACCATAGGCCAATTTTATAGTGCGACCGGGTTGAGCGGGAGTTTGCAAACGCTCTATTACGCTGAAGTGTGCACGCATTTGAAAGTTTCAAAGGGTGGGGGGATTGATGCCGAAAAGATTGAAGTGCTGTTTTTAGAGCGATCAAAAGCTTTTGATTTTATAATGGACTTTCAATACGCTAAAACCACCGGATTGTCTTTAGCCATTTTATGGCATTTAAAAAAGTTTAAAAATGTTTAAAAGGAATTTTATGTTAAGGCTTTTGATAGGACTTCTTCTAATGAGTTTTATAAGCTTGCAATCAGCCTCTTGGCAAGAACCCTTAAGAGTGAGTATAGAATTTGTGGATTTGCCTAAAAAAATCATTCGTTTTCCTGCTCATGATTTGCAAGTGGGGGAGTTTGGTTTTGTCGTTACTAAACTTTCAGATTATGAAATCGTTAATTCTGAAGTGGTCATTATTGCCGTTGAAAATGGAGTCGCAACGGCTAAATTCAGAGCGTTTGAGTCTATGAAACAAAGACATTTACCCACTCCAAGAATGGTCGCTAGAAAGGGCGATTTAGTCTATTTTAGGCAATTCAACAACCAAGCGTTTTTAATCGCTCCTAATGATGAAATCTATGAGCAAATCAGAGCGACTAATACTGATATTAATTTTATTAGTTCTGATTTGTTGGTTACTTTTTTGAATGGGTTTGACCCAAAAATCGCTAATTTAAGAAAAGCATGCAACGTTTATAGCGTGGGGGTGATTTATATTGTAACCACGAACACGCTCAATATTTTAAGCTGTGAGAGTTTTGAAATTTTAGAAAAAAGAGAGCTGGATACAAGCGGTGTTACTAAAACTTCTACGCCGTTTTTTTCTAGGGTTGAGGGTATTGATGCAGGCACGCTGGGGAAACTTTTTTCAGGCAGTCAATCTAAAAATTACTTCGCTTACTATGACGCTTTAGTGAAAAAAGAAAAACGCAAAGAAGTGAGGATTAAAAAGCAAGAAGAAAAGATTGATTCTAGAGAAATTAAACGAGAAATCAAGCAAGAGGTCATTAAAGAGCCTAAAAAAGCCAATCAAGGCACAGAAAACGCTCCCACTTTAGAAGAGAAAAACTACCAAAAAGCAGAGCACAAACTTGATGCTAAAGAAGAAGGGCGCTATTTAAGAGATGAAAGGAAAAAAGCCAAAGCCACCAAAAAGGCTATGGAATTGGAAGAAAGAGAAAAAGAGCATGATGAAAGAGACGAGAGAGAGACTGAAGGAAGAAGAAAAGCTTTAGAAATGGATAAAGGCAATGAAAAAGTCAATGCCAAAGAAAATGAGCGAGAGATCAAACAAGAAGCCATTAAAGAGCCAGATAATGGAGATAACGCCACCCAACAAGGCGAAAAACAAAACGCTCCTAAAGAGAACAACGCTCAAAAAGAAGTGCCAAAACCAAATTCTAAAGAAGAAAAACGCCGCTTGAAAGAAGAAAAGAAAAAAGCCAAAGCCGAACAAAGAGCGAGAGAATTTGAACAAAGAGCGAGAGAGCATCAAGAAAGAGATGAAAAAGAGCTTGAAGAGCGAAGAAAGGCGCTAGAAGCGGGTAAAAAATAACATGTTAGAGAAGCAACACATCCAATACTTTAAAAACCTAGTAGGGGGAGAGGATTTTTTCACCGATTTAGCGCATTTGAACGCTTATTGCTATGACGCTACTAAAGAAAGGCATTTGCCTAGTGGCGTGATTTTCCCTAGAAACGAGCGAGAAATCAGTCAGATTTTAAAATATTGCAACGAGCACCGCCTTATCGTTGTGCCTAGGGGGGCTGGGAGCGGTTTTACAGGGGGGGCGTTGAGCGTGAGCGGGGGGCTAGTTTTAAGCGTGGAAAAGCATTTGGATAAGATTTTAGAGATTGACACTAAAAATTTAATCGCTAGAGTAGAGCCGGGCGTGATTAACAAGCATTTCCAAAACGAAGTGGAAAAATTGAATCTCTTCTACCCCCCAGATCCAGCGAGTGAAAATCAAAGCACTTTGGGGGGGAATGTCGCTGAAAATGCCGGTGGCATGCGTGCGGCTAAATACGGCATCACTAAAGATTATGTCATGGCGATGAGAGTGGTTTTAGCGAATGGTGAAATCATAAGGGCAGGCAAAAAAACCATCAAAGATGTTGCCGGTTTTAATGTTGCAGGGCTGATGATCGCTAGTGAGGGGTGTTTGGGCGTGATTTCTGAAATCACTTTAAAGCTTTTAGCCAAACCGCCCCTAAAACAAAGCGCAATGGGGGTTTTTAACCATATTGAAGACGCCATGAACGCTGTTTATAAGACGATGAGTAGCGGCGTTACGCCTGTGGCGATGGAATTTTTGGATAATTTGAGTATCCAAGCGGTTGAAGAACGATTCTCTAAAGGCTTACCCAAAGACGCTGGAGCGATACTCATCACTCAAGTGGATGGCGTGGTTAAAGAGCAGATCGCATGGCAACTCAATGAGATAGAAAAGCACTTCAAAGCCAATGGGTGCGTGGATTTTAAGATCGCTCAAAACGAACAAGAAGAGCAGGATTTATGGTTTTCAAGGCGTAACGCTTCCCAAAGCATTAGCGTTTATGGTAAAAAGAAATTGAATGAAGATGTAACCGTTCCTAGGGCGAGTTTGCCGAGCTTGTTGCAAGAAGTCGCCAAAATAAGCCAAAAATACGGCTTTAAAATCCCTTGCTTTGGGCATACGGGCGATGGCAATGTGCATGTGAATATCATGCTAGAAGATCCTAAAAGGGATTTAGAAAAAGGGCATCAGGCTATGGAAGAGATTTTTCAGGCCGCCATTAGTTTGGAGGGGACTTTAAGCGGGGAGCATGGCATAGGCTTGTCTAAAGCCAAATTCATGCCTTTAGCGTTTAATCATAGTGAAATGGAGCTTTTTAGGAATATTAAAAAAGCCCTTGATCCTAATAATATTTTAAACCCTTTTAAAATGGGGCTATAAAGTTTAAAAGCAAGGAAAGTGCATGAAAATCGGTGTTTATGGAGCGAGCGGTCGTATAGGGAAACTGCTCTTAGAAGAATTAAAAGGGGGGTATAAGGGATTAGAGCTGTCTAGCGTGTTTGTCAGGCAAAAATGCGAAACGGATTTCAGCTCTTTTTCACACGCCCCTTTAGTAACCAATGATTTAAAAGCGTTTGTGAGGGCATGCGAATGCGTGATTGATTTTTCTTTACCTAAAGGCGTGGATCATTTGCTAGAGGCTCTTTTAGAATGTCCTAAAATTTTAGTTTCTGGCACAACCGGTTTAGAAAAAGAAACGCTAGGAAAAATGCAACAATTAGCTTTAAAAGCGCCGCTTTTGCATGCACACAACATGTCTCTTGGGATTATAATGCTCAACCAATTAGCCTTTTTAGCTTCTTTGAAATTAAAAGATGCGGATATTGAAATTGTAGAAACGCACCACAATCTCAAAAAAGACGCTCCGAGCGGCACGGCGTTGAGTTTGTATGAAACTTGCGCTAAGGCTAGGGGGTATGATGAAAAAAACGCTCTTACCACTCACAGAGAAGGTTTGCGCTCTAAAGAAAGCATTGGCATAGCCGCTTTAAGGGGGGGCGATGTTGCCGGGAAGCACACGATAGGGTTTTATTTAGAGGGCGAATACATAGAACTTAGCCATACGGCGACTAACCGATCTATTTTTGCTAAAGGGGCTTTAGAAGTGGCTCTATGGCTTAAAGATAAAACCGCTAAAAAATATGAAATCAACGAGATGTTTGGTTGAATGTTTTAATTCTTTTTGTATAAATAATTCACGCTTTTACGATGAAATATTTCCCCTTTTTAGCCTTACTAAAAGGTTTTTACTATACTATAAGGGATATTACTGACAATCAAGCTGTATTGGAAGGGTTTGTTTTTTTAAGGATTGATCTTGTCTTGTGCGGTTAATAACACAAGGTGGGTGTAACAAGACCTACTATAATTCTAATTCAAGAAGCCTAACCAAAATAAAATGAGTAATTTTAGTTAGGGCTTTATTATAGCAAAAATTATTAAGGATTACAAAGGGTAGCGTTTCTGGTTGGGATTTAGAGCGTTATTCCCGTTGTTTTGAGTTCCATTTACTTTTTTTTCATAATAAATCTTAACTATCATAGACGCATGATTAAAGTATTTGAGTTATTAAAAATTTTAAAACAAAAGGATATAAAATGAAAACCATTAGAAATAGCGTGTTCATTGGATCTTCTTTACTCGGCGGTTGCGCTAGCGTTGAGACTTATTTTGACGCTTTTGCGTGTCGCTTGCGTTAAAGACGCTTGTTTATAGAGAAAGAAGCACACCACACGCCCAAAGATTTTAGTAGCCCTTACCACACTGACTAAACCGGCACTGGGTTTTAGGTGGGTTTCTTAAAAGATAAAAAATACTAAAAGCATTTTTATAATTAAGAATTAAAGAGCTTGATACCAAGTCAGGTGGTATCTTCTTAAGCGGTCTTGGGTTTTTTAGGGGTGTTATTTTAGATACCCTCTGTTCCCTTAAAGAAAATAAATTTCTACCATAAAATAAAATCTTAAATTAAGGCGACTAAAACCCCACTTTTAAAAAATTAAAAAGCGTTAAGTAAGACTTATCTAAAAAGCAAAGAAAATCAATTTTTCCAACCACTCTTTTTAAAAATAAGGTATTTTTTCCTTATTCTAAACTTTTAGAGTGGGATTATTAACCCACTCATTGTTTTAGCATGAATAAGTGGTGATAAATTCAAAAGGATGGGGCTTGCTCTCCCATGGGAACACTTCAGCGTTGAATTTAAGAGATTGATAGGCTTGAATAAATTCTTCGCTAAAGACCTGACTTTCTTTTAAATACTGCTTATCGGCTAGCATTTCTTCTAACGATCGCCTTAAAGTGTGGGGCATTTGTTTGATACCTTTTTCCCTAATTTCATCTAAAGTCAATTTGAAAAGGTTGATATCCATCGCTTCGCCGGGATCAATCTTATTTTTAACGCCATCCATGCCCGCCATTAAAATCGCTGCAAAAGCCAAGTAGGGGTTTGATGAGCTGTCCGGGAATCTGAATTCAAACCTAGCACTATTTTTAGAAATCCCATAAGGGATACGCACGCTCGCGCTCCTGTTATTAGCCGAATAAGTTAAAATAGATGGGGCTTCATATCCCGGAATCAGGCGTTTGTAAGAATTAGTGGAAGCGTTAGTGAAAGCGGCCAACCCTCTAGCGTGGCGCAACACGCCCCCTAAAAAATGCAACGCCAACTCACTCAAGCCCTTGTAAGTTTCGCCGCTAAAAAGGTTTTCGTTGTTTTTCCAAACGCTCACATGGGTGTGCATCCCGCTCCCGTTATCCCCATATAGGGGTTTTGGCATGAAAGTGGCGGTTTTCCCATTTAAATGAGCGACCATTTTAACCACATATTTGAGTTTTTGGACATTATCAGCCGCTTCCACTAAATCCCCAAATTTCACGCCCACTTCGCCTTGCGCTTGCGCGACTTCATGATGGACGACAAAAGTTTCTAGCCCCACTTGGTTTAAGACTTTCACAATTTCAGTGCGAATATCCATCATCGTATCCGTTGGCGGCACAGGCAAATAGCCCCCTTGCTTGCCTGGTCTATGCCCAAAATTGACGCCATTTTCAAAGCTCTTGTCTCGATTCCATTCGCCCTCTTCGCTATCCACTTCGTAGTATTGGGAATTGGAAGCGTCTTTAATCTTAATGGAAT
The DNA here is from genome assembly GCF_014496485.1 of Helicobacter pylori. GTDB lineage: Bacteria > Campylobacterota > Campylobacteria > Campylobacterales > Helicobacteraceae > Helicobacter > Helicobacter pylori_DD. Next base: position 38,743 of record NZ_JACTAX010000004.1, read on the forward strand.
CAAAGATAAAAAATTCATTCTCCGCGCCAAAATAAGCCACATCGCCCAAACCTGAATCTTTTAAATGTTGTAAGGCTTTTTTAGCGATACTTCTAGGGCATTTCTCATAAGGCTGGTTTTTATACACATCATACACATCGCAAAACACGACCACGCTCACATCCGCGCTAAAAGGGTCAATGAAATAACGCACCAAATCGGGGGTTAAAATCATATCGGAGTGTTCAATGCCTTGCCAGCCTTTAAAACAACTCGCATCAAAAGGAATCCCCTCTTTAAGCATGCCATGCGTCAAAGCCCCAAAAGAATAAGCGATGTGGTTCCAAGTGCCTTTAATATCGCTGAATCTAAAATCCACAAATTCCACTTCATTTTCTTTGCAAAATTCAAAAAATTCTTTGATCTTGCTTTCACTATTTTGAGTTCTTACTATCATTAACCACCTTTAATTGTTATGAATTGAGTTTGATTGATAGGGGTGATTATAGCATTTATGGGGTAAAAAAGTAAAATCTGTATCAAGTTTGATTAAGATGCATGCGGTAAAATCCGCTAAATCAAGGAGTGTTATTATGAAAGCAGACGCAACCACACTATTAGGATTTTTTGAAGAAAATCAAAACAATCAATTTGTCATTCCTATCTATCAGAGGTTGTATAGTTGGGAAAAGGAACAATGCAAACAATTATGGGATGATATTATAAAAATTGGTGGGAATGATAAGATGAACGGGCATTTTATCGGTTCTATTTTGTATGTGCGAGTTGATGCTACGCACTCTAGCCCATTACTCATCATTGACGGCCAACAAAGGCTCACTACTATCACGCTTTTATTCATCGCTTTAAGGAATCACTTAAGCGAAGAAGTTGAAATTTTGGAAAAATTTTCGCGTAAAGAAATAGAGAGCTATCTTATTAACAGCGATAAGGACGGCGATAAGAAATTCAGGCTCATCTTATCAGAGTCTGATAAAGACACCTTGCTGTTTTTGATTGATAAAAACAAAAGAAAACCGAGCGAGCCTTCATCAAAAATAATGGAAAATTTCAAATTATTTGAAGAATGGATCCGTAAAAACACCGACAAACTAGAAACCATTTTTAAAGGATTAGACAAACTCATGATAGTTTGGATTGCTTTAAAAAAGGAAAAGATGATCCTCAACTTATTTTTGAGAGCATGAACTCAAAAGGTATCGAACTCACGCAAACGGATCTGATCAGAAACTATATTTTAATGGGATTAGAGCCCGAAAAACAAAAGATTTTTTATAAGAAGTATTGGAGGGCTATGGAGGAGGATTTTAAACAAAATGAAACATTGTTTAATCGGTTTGTCCGGCATTACCTCACGATCAAAACAAGAGAAATCCCCAATATCAATAAAGTTTATGAAGCTTTCAAGCGTTACCAACAAGAAAGGGGGATAGAGACAGAGGTATTGCTCCAAGATTTACAAAAATATTGCGGGTATTTTTGCCAGATTGCATTCAAAAAAGAAGCCGATAAAGATTTAAACAAGGCTTTAAGTTTTCTTGTAGATTTGGAAATGGATGTGGTGTATCCGCTATTATTGGAGCTTTATGGCGATTATAGCGATGGCGTTTTATCCAAGCAGGATTTTATCCCTATTATCGCTTTAACAGAGAGCTATATTTGCAGAAGGACGGTGTGTGGGCTTGGCGCAAATGGTCTCAATAAAATCTTTCCCTCTTTTACAAAAAAGATTGATAAGAAGCAATACCTTAAAAGCGTAGAGAAGCATTTTGGGTCGCTAAAAGGGAAGCAAAGATTTCCAAACAATGAAGAGTTTAAAGATTCTTTTATCACGATAGATTTTTATAAGCTTCAAAAAATTAAATACTTTCTTGAAAGGTTAGAAAATTTTGACACAAAAGAGCCGGTCAATACTCAAAAATGCAGCATAGAACATATAATGTCTCAAACCCTTAATTTAGAATGGGAAAGGGATTTGGGTGAAAATTTTAAAGCGATACACGAGAAATACCTCCACACAATAGGCAATCTCACTCTAACCGGTTATAACCAAGAGTATAGCAACAATTCTTTCCAAGAAAAAAGAGATATGGAGAAGGGCTTCAAACAAAGCCCGTTGAGACTCAATCAAAGTTTAAAAGATTTGTCTTTTGGCGAAAAAGAGATTGAAAAAAGAGCTAATGATTTAGCGGATTGGGCTTTAAAGATTTGGACTTACCCCAAGCTAGATGCAGAAACATTAGAGAAGTATAAACCCAAGAAAGAAAAAAAGGCTTATGATTTAAGCTCTTATAAGTTTGGTTCTCATTCAAGGGAATTATTTGATATTTTAAGCAAAGAGATTAAAGCTCTTGATGAAAGGATAACCGAAAGCTTTATGAAAGCATATATAGCTTATAAGTTTAAAACAAATTTTGTGGATATTGTTGTGCAAACAAAAGACTTAAAATTGTATTTAAATATGCCATTTAATGAACTGCAAGATGAAAAAAATTTGGCAGAAGATATGACTAATAAACATCATAATGGGAATGGGGACATAGAAGTCAAGCTAGAAGCAAAAGAGAATATCCCTTATTGTTTGGGGTTAATCAAACAGGCTTTAGAAAAGCAGATGGGTGGTAAGAACAGGCAATAAAAACCCAACTTATTAAAATAAAGAGTATAATTACAAATTACTTACAACTTAAAGGGGATATGATGAAAGTTCTATTACTAGAAGATGTGAAAAATTTAGGCAAAGCGGGTGAAGTGTGTGAGGTTAAAGATGGCTATGGGAATAACTTTCTAATCGCTAACAAAAAAGCCAAACTCGCCACTAACGAAGTGATCAACAAATACAAAGCCGAAGCTAAAAAGAAAGCGGAAAAAGAAGCCCTAGAAAAGGCGCAAAAATTGCAAATGGTAGAAACTTTACAGACCATCACGCTGACTATCCATAAAAAAGTCGGCGCGAACGGCTCTTTATTTGGAGCGATCACGAAAGAAGAGATCACAGAGCGTTTGAAAGAGCAACATGCGAGTTTAAATTTAGATAAAAAAGACATCGAGCTCAAACACCCAATTAAAAGCACAGGGATTTATGAGATTGAAGTCAAGCTTGGATCGGGGATTGCGGGCGCGTTTAAAATTGATGTGGTGGCTGAGTAGAAAATGTTTGAAGCGACAACGATTTTGGGCTATAGAGGGGAATTTGATAATAAGAAGTTCGCTTTCATTGGAGGCGATGGGCAGGTAACTTTGGGTAATTGCGTAGTCAAAGCCAATGCGACAAAAATCAGAAGCTTGTATCACAACCAGGTTTTAAGCGGATTTGCCGGAAGCACCGCGGACGCTTTTAGTTTGTTTGATATGTTTGAACGCATTTTAGAGAGCAAAAAAGGGGATTTGTTTAAAAGCGTGGTGGATTTCAGCAAAGAATGGCGCAAAGACAAGTATTTACGCCGACTGGAAGCGATGATGATCGTTTTAAATTTGGATCACATTTTTATTTTGAGCGGCACGGGCGATGTTTTAGAGGCTGAAGACAATAAGATCGCTGCTATTGGGAGTGGGGGGAATTACGCCTTAAGCGCGGCTAGGGCTTTAGATCATTTCGCTCATTTAGAGCCTAAAAAACTTGTAGAAGAGTCCTTAAAAATCGCAGGGGATCTTTGCATTTACACCAACACGAATATTAAAATTTTGGAGCTTTAATGTCTAAATTGAATATGACCCCACGAGAAATTGTCGCTTATTTGGATGAATACATCATTGGGCAAAAGGAAGCTAAAAAGTCTATCGCTATCGCTTTTAGGAATCGTTACAGGCGTTTACAACTGGAAAAATCCTTACAAGAAGAAATCACGCCTAAAAACATTTTAATGATTGGCTCTACTGGTGTGGGTAAAACTGAAATCGCAAGAAGAATAGCAAAAATCATGAAACTCCCCTTTGTGAAAGTGGAAGCGAGCAAATACACGGAAGTGGGTTTTGTGGGGCGTGATGTGGAGTCTATGGTAAGGGATTTAGTCAATAACAGCGTGCTTTTAGTGGAAAATGAGCATAAAGAAAAATTAAAAGACAAGATTGAAGAGGCGGTTATAGAAAAAATCGCTAAAAAACTCCTACCCCCCTTGCCTAATGGCGTGAGCGAAGAAAAAAAACAAGAATACGCTAACAGCCTTTTAAAAATGCAACAAAGAATCGCGCAAGGCGAGTTGGATAGTAGAGAAATTGAAATTGAAGTGCGTAAAAAAAGCATAGAGATTGATTCTAATGTGCCGCCTGAAATTTTAAGGGTTCAAGAAAACTTGATTAAGGTTTTCCATAAAGAACAGGATAAAGTCAAAAAAACTTTAAGCGTTAAAGAGGCTAAAGAAGCCCTAAAAGCAGAAATTAGCGACACGCTTTTAGACAGCGAAGCCATTAAAATGGAAGGCTTGAAGCGCGCGGAAAGTTCAGGGGTGATTTTTATTGATGAAATTGATAAGATCGCTGTAAGCTCTAAAGAAGGAAGCCGTCAAGATCCCAGTAAAGAGGGGGTTCAAAGGGATTTGTTGCCGATTGTGGAGGGGAGTGTGGTGAATACGAAGTATGGTTCTATCAAAACGGAGCATATTCTATTCATTGCAGCAGGGGCGTTTCATCTTTCTAAACCAAGCGATCTCATCCCTGAATTGCAGGGGCGTTTCCCTTTAAGGGTGGAGTTAGAGAATTTAACCGAAGAAATCATGTATATGATTTTAACTCAAACTAAAACCTCTATCATCAAGCAATACCAAGCCCTTTTAAAAGTGGAGGGCGTAGAAATTGCGTTTGAAGACGATGCGATCAAAGAGTTAGCCAAACTTTCTTATAACGCCAATCAAAAAAGCGAAGATATAGGCGCTAGAAGGTTGCACACCACCATTGAAAAAGTGCTAGAAGACATTAGTTTTGAAGCGGAGGATTATTCTGGGCAAAAGGTTACTATCACTAAAGAATTGGTCCAATCAAAGCTAGGGGATTTAGTGGCTGATGAAAATTTAGTGAAGTATATTTTATGATGAAAACTAAGGCGGGCTTTGTAGCTCTTATAGGCAAACCAAACGCTGGAAAAAGCACTCTTTTAAACACTTTATTAAACGCTCATTTAGCCCTTGTTTCGCATAAGGCTAATGCGACCAGAAAATTGATGAAATGCATCGTGCCTTTCAAAGATAAAGAAGGGTATGAGAGCCAAATCATTTTTTTAGACACACCAGGGCTCCATCATCAAGAAAAATTACTCAACCAGTGCATGCTCTCACAGGCTTTAAAAGCGATGGGCGATGCTGAATTGTGCGTTTTTTTGGCTTCTGTGCATGATGATTTAAAAGGCTATGAAGAGTTTTTGAGTTTGTGCCAAAAACCCCATATCTTGGCTTTGAGCAAGATTGACACAGCCACGCATAAGCAGGTTTTACAAAAATTACAAGAGTATCAAAAATATTCATCGCAATTTTTAGATTTAATACCTTTGAGCGCGAAAAAATCTCAAAATTTAAACGCGCTTTTAGAATGCATCAGTAAGCATTTAAGCCCTAGCGCATGGCTTTTTGAAAAGGATTTAATGAGCGATGAAAAAATGCGCGATATTTATAAGGAAATCATTAGAGAGAGTTTGTTTGATTTTTTGAGCGATGAAATCCCTTATGAAAGCGATGTGATGATTGATAAATTTATAGAAGAAGAACGCATAGATAAGGTGTATGTGCGCATTATCGTAGAAAAAGAAAGCCAAAAAAAAATCGTGATAGGCAAAAACGGGGTGAATATCAAACGCATCGGAACTAACGCGCGATTAAAAATGCAAGAAGTGGGCGAAAAAAAGGTTTTTTTAAACTTGCAAGTGATCGCTCAAAGATCATGGAGCAAGGAAGAAAAGAGCTTGCAAAAACTGGGCTATATCCATAAAAGGGGTATGGATTGAAAAAAATATTATCGGCTCTGTTAATGGGGTTTGTGGGATTGAATGCTAGTGATCGTTTGTTAGAAATCATACGCCTTTATCAAAAACAAGGCTTGGAAGTGGTGGGTCAAAAGCTGGATTCTTATTTAGCGGATAAATCTTTTTGGGCAGAAGAGCTTCAAAATAAGGACACGGATTTTGGCTATTATCAAAACAAGCAGTTTTTATTTGTGGCGGATAAATCCAAGCCCAGTTTGGAATTTTATGAGATAGAAAACAACATGCTTAAAAAAATCAACAGCTCTAAAGCCCTTGTAGGCTCTAAAAAGGGCGATAAAACTTTAGAGGGCGATTTGGCCACGCCTATTGGAGTGTATCGTATCACGCAGAAATTAGAGCGCTTGGATCAATATTATGGCGTTTTGGCTTTTGTAACGAATTACCCTAATTTGTATGACACCTTGAAAAAACGCACCGGGCATGGCATTTGGGTGCATGGAATGCCTTTAAATGGCGATAGGAATGAATTGAACACTAAGGGTTGCATTGCGATTGAAAACCCTATTCTAAGCTCTTATGATAAAGTGTTAAAAGGCGAAAAAGCGTTCCTTATCACTTATGAAGACAAGTTTTCCCCTAGCACTAAAGAGGAATTGAGCATGATTTTAAGCTCCCTTTTCCAATGGAAAGAAGCTTGGACTAGGGGTGATTTTGAACGCTACATGCGTTTTTATAACCCCGATTTCACTCGTTATGACGGCATGAGTTTTAACGCTTTTAAAGAGTATAAAAAAAGGGTGTTTGCAAAAAATGAAAAAAAGAATATCGCTTTTTCTTCTATCAATGTGATCCCTTACCCCAACTCTCAAAACAAACGCTTGTTTTATGTGGCGTTTGACCAAGACTACAAAGCCTACCAGCAAAACAAGCTCTCTTATAGCTCTAATTCTCAAAAAGAACTCTATATAGAGATTGAAAACAATCAAGTGTCTATCATAATGGAAAAATAAGAAAAATAAGGCTCTGTTTTAATTAGGGTAATCTAAGCGGATTTTCCTATTCCTTAAAGCTTTGATACAAGGATACAAGTTTGATTAAAAACTACAGAGCTTCCATGGCTTTTTCATAGCCAAATTCTGCGGATTTTTGCAGGAATTTTTTAGCTCTGTTCTTTTTCTTTCTAGTGCCAAGCCCTTCTTTATAAGCGATCCCAATTCTATAAAGGATCTCCCCCATTTGTTGTTTGAGTAAAATAATATTGCTTGAAATTTCAGCAATATCTTCCCAAAGAAGTGTCTTATCTTTGATTTGAGTGGATTTCTTAACAAGTATTCCAAACTTCTTTCCAAATTTTTCAGGATTCGCGCTCAAACCTGAAAGATCAATGAATCGCGATCCAATAAGCATACTAGTGAACGCAAGGTTTGGTAATCTAAAATTGTTAGCAAAATAATTTGTGCTTTTATTAGAAAACATGCGAACCACATGCCTGTAAGTCTTAAGCGCTTGTTTCAAATCCTTTTTCATCCCTAAGCCTTGCGCTTGCATGCGTCCTAAAATAAGAGCGCCCCCTAACAACCCGCTCCCATACCCTTTGATAGCGTTTTGTGCATAGAATTGCGCTTTTTTGTAATCCACTTTCACGCCCTTTCCCTCCAAATACATTTTGGCTAAATAAACGCTGCCAAGCCCAATGCTGTATTCTTGAGCCAATTTAAAATCCTTAAAGGCTTGCTTGTATTGGCCTTGATTAAAATGGTCTAAACCATTTTCAAAATAATATGTCTTATGATTTCGTGCAATTTCATCCCACTGATTTCGCGCCCTTTCATCCCAATCATCACTGATGCTAATATATTCATCAGCTATACAAAGTGAAAACGGCAACAATAAAACTAGTAAAAGCAATAAAGGCTTTAAAAAAGAGAGGGTGGTGCGATAAAAATCTTTAAACATGTCAAGTCCTTTTACAATTTGAGCCATTCTTTAGCCTGTTTTTCTAGCCAGATCACATCACCGCTCGCATGAAATTCCACTTTAGGGAATGCGTGTGCATTTTTCTTAAGGGCGTATTTTTGCTGCAAATATTCCACAATAGCATCGCCCGAATGGATGAGTAGGGGGGGGGTTGAAAGGGCAAAATGCCCCATGAAATAGCCCTCAATTTTTTGAGCGATTAAGGGAAAATGCGTGCAACCTAAAATAATCACTTCAGGTAAAATCTTTAAGGGAGTGAAATAATAACGCATGCAAGTTTCTAGCAATTCGCCCTCTAAAATACTTTCTTCAATCAAAGGCACAAAAAGAGAAGTAGCTAAATGCGAAACATTCAAATAGCCTTGTTGTTTCAGGGCGTTATCATAAGCGTTAGATTGAATCGTTGCTTTTGTCCCTAGCACTAAAATAGGGGCGTTTTTATCTTTTACTTGTTGTTTGATCGCTAAAATGCTTGGCTCAATCACGCCCACAATAGGGATTTTGGAATGCTTTTGCATCTCTTCTAAAGCTAGAGCGCTCGCTGTGTTGCATGCCACAATCAATAATTTAATCTGGTGCGGTTTGAAAAAATCCAAAGCCTCTAAGCCAAATTGCTTGATCGTGGTGGGGTCTTTAGTGCCATAAGGCACTCTAGCGCTATCGCCATAATAGATGATTTCATCAAATAGTTGTGCTTTTAAAAGGCTTTTTAAAACGCTAAACCCTCCCACACCGCTATCAAAAACGCCTATTTTCATGACACTTTTTTTAATTTAATGGGATTAATTAGGGATTTTATTTTTCATTCATTAAATTTAAAAATTCTTCATTGTCCTTAGTTTGTTGCATTTTAGAATACACAAAGCTTAAGGCTTCTATGTCGTCCATTTGTTGCATCACATTCCTTAAAACCCACACTTTAGTCAATCGGTCTTTGCCAAGCAAGATATTATCTTTTCGTGTGCCGGATTTTAAAATATCAAAGGCCGGATAAATACGCCTGTCCGCAATATTCCTCGCTAAAACGATTTCGCTATTCCCGGTGCCTTTAAATTCTTCAAAAATCACCTCATCCATTCTAGATCCCGTTTCAATCAACGCCGTAGCGATAATCGTCAAGCTCCCGCCTTCTTCAATATTCCTTGCGGCTCCAAAAAAGCGCTTGGGCCTATGCAAGGCGTTCGCATCCACGCCTCCACTTAAAACCTTACCGCTTGAAGGCGTTACAGCGTTATACGCTCTAGCTAAACGGGTGATAGAATCTAATAAAATCACCACATCTTTACCCATTTCCACTCGCCTTTTAGCCCTTTCTAAGACTAATTCAGCGATTCTTATGTGGTTATTAGCGGGCAAATCAAAAGTGGAACTAAAAACTTGACCTTTAACGCTTCGTTGCATATCCGTAACTTCTTCAGGACGCTCATCCACTAAAAGGATAATCAGCTCCACTTCAGGGTGGTTAGAAGTGATGCCTTGGGCGAGTTCTTTCATCAGCTCTGTTTTCCCGGTTCTTGGTGGCGCAACGATCAAAGCCCTTTGACCTTTCCCCACAGGGCTGAATAAATCTAGCATTCTGCCGGTAACTTTAGTGGATTCGTATTCTAATTTGATTTGTTCATCAGGAAATAGGGGGGTTAGATTGTCAAACAAAGGGCGGTTTTTAATCTCATCTGAAGGCAAATAATTGATGGCTTCTATTTTTAAAAGGGCGTAGTATTTTTCCTGGTCTTTGGGGGATCGCACTTGACCGGTAACAATATCGCCATTCCTTAAAGCAAAACGCCTGATTTGAGAAGGGCTAACATAAGTGTCATTATGCCCGTCTGAAAAACTCCCATCAAACCCTCTTAAAAAGCCATAGCCATCAGGCATGATTTCTAAAATACCGGTAAAAAGAATGTATCCGCCTTGCGTAACTTGGGTTTTTAAAATTTCAAACATCAAGTCTTGTCGTTTGAATTCTTGGGGGTTTTCCACTTTGAGCTTGTTAGCGATTTCTAAAAGCTTTTCAGTAGGGTAGGTGCGTAAATCTTCAATGTGATAACCGCTCACTGGCGTGTGTGTTTTGACTTTGTGCGAACTTTTGTGCGTAGGCGCGTTTTCGTTCATTAAATTTCCTTTTAACAAAAAGAGATTTCTAGTTTGTTGCAATTAAGATAAAAATACAAAAAGCTAAAGCATTCTTAAAAAATTAGTGTAACCAAAAGATGCTAATAAGTGGCCCATGCCACAAGTGTTGAATTTCGTAATGCTTTGCTATGCTATCATAATTTTTTTAACAAAGTCAAATTTTATTTTAACTTTAGAGTGGTTTTAATTTGTTGTTACTTGCGCTATAATTTTAAGTTTAAATTTAAAAATAAAGGATACTTGATGAAAAAAGGCATTCACCCCGAATATATCCCATGCAAAGTTACTTGCGTAACGAGCGGAAAGGAAATTGAAGTTTTAAGCACCAAACCTGAAATGCGTATTGATATTTCTAGCTTTTGCCACCCTTTCTATACCGGTAGCGATAAAATCGCTGACACTGCAGGGAGAGTAGAGAAATTCAAGCAACGCTATAACTTGAAGTAACTCTTTTAAAAAGCGTGGCTTTTTGTGCTGTATTTTTTGCCCACTCCTATAGGTAATCTCGCTGACATTACGCTACGCACACTAGAAGTTTTAGAGCGTTGCGAGATTTTTTTATGCGAGGATACAAGGGTGAGTAAGAGGTTGTTGCACTTGCTTGCACAAAACCCTATTATCAGCCATTCTTTCCCAAATATCGCTGCTAAAAAAAGGGAGTTTATCGCTTTCCATTCGCATAATGATCAGGAATTTTTAAACCAAATAGAGCCTTCTTTTTTTGACAAAGAAATCGCTGTGATGAGCGATGCGGGCATGCCAAGCTTGAGCGATCCAGGCATGAGTTTAGCCGCTTACGCTTTGAAACATAACATTCAATACGATGTTTTGCCTGGGGCTAACGCGCTCACTACGGCGTTTTGCGCGAGCGGGTTTTTAGAAGGGCGGTTTTTTTATGCTGGCTTTTTACCTCATAAGAGTAAGGAAAGGCGCTTAAAAATCGCTAAAATTTTAAACGCTTTAGCGTATTTGGAAGAAAAAACCCCGGTGGTTTTTTATGAAAGCCCGCACCGATTGTTAGAGACTTTAAAGGATTTAAACGATTTGGCTCAAGGCATGCATTTGTTTGCGGCTAAAGAGCTTACCAAACTCCATCAGCAGTATTATTTAGGAGAGGTTTCTCAAATCATAGAGCGGTTGCAACAAAATAATATCCAAGGGGAGTGGGTTTTAGTGCTTTTGAACGAGAAAAAAATAGAGCCTTGCATGGGGCTATCGGCGTTATTGGAGTTGGATTTGCCTCCTAAAATTAAGGCTAAAATTGAAGCCGCTATGACACAAAAAAACGCTAAAGAGCTTTATTTCCAGCGTTTGTTAGAAGAAAAAGATCAATAAAAGGGGTTTAGCATGCAAGCAGTAATTTATGGCAAGCAGGTGATTATGCACCTTCTAAACTCTCACAAAGAAAAATTGCAAGAAATCTATCTTTCTAAAGAAATAGACAAAAAGCTTTTTTTCGCGCTCAAAAAAGCATGCCCTAATATCATCAAAGTGGATAATAAAAAAGCGCAAAGCTTGGCTAAAGGGGGGAACCATCAAGGGGTTTTAGCTAAAGTAGAACTGCCTTTAGCTACTTCTTTAAAAGAAATTAAAAAAGCTCAAAAACTTTTGGTGCTTTGTGGCATTACGGATGTGGGGAATATTGGGGGTATTTTTAGGAGCGCGTATTGTTTAGGAATGGATGGCGTTATTTTAGATTTTGCTAAAGAATTGGCTTATGAGGGGATTGTGCGATCCAGCTTGGGGCTTATGTATGATTTGCCTTTTAGCGTTGCGCCTAACACGCTGGATTTAATCAACGAATTGAAAACGAGCGGGTTTTTATGTTTGGGCGCGAGCATGCAAGGCTCTAGTCAAATAGAAAATCTATCCTTAAAAAAATGCGCTCTTTTTTTGGGGAGTGAACATGAGGGGTTGTCTAAAAAAATCCTTGCTAAAATGGATACTATATTGAGCGTAAAAATGCGAAGGGATTTTGATTCGCTCAATGTGAGCGTGGCAGCAGGGATCTTAATGGATAAAATCAACTAGGTGGTCAATTGAATGGAACAGAATAAAAAAAGTTTAGAAAATTTAGATCTTTCTGATGTTCAAAACGTTTCTAAAGATATTTCTGGCACGGCTTTAGAAGAATTATCGCTTAAAAATTTAGATAAAAATTTGCAGATTTTAAAAGAAGTTGGAGTGGCGGAAATTTGCAAAGCGACTAAAATCGCTTCTAAAAATATCCATTCTATCTTGGAAAAGCGCTATGAGTCTTTATCGAGGGTGCGTGCTAGGGGTTTTATACAGATTTTAGAGCGCGAGTATAAAATTGATTTGAGCGCATGGATGAAAGAATTTGATAAGGCGTGCACTTTTAAAGAGGGTGTGAGCGAAGAGCAAAATCAAGAAACAGACCCCGAAGAAAAAACAAAAAACCCTTTGAAAGTTGAGATAGATTATAGCATCAATCAGGCCAATACTTCATTATCCAAAAAATCTTCCAAATGGAAACCCTTTGTTTTGGTTTTAGGAGTGGTTGTCATTGTTTTGGCGGTCGTTATCATTCAAAACAGCTCTTCTTTAAAAGAAGAAAGAGGGCAAGAAAGCGCTATTAAATCCGGCACTAAAAAGAATTCTTTCAATAAAGTTAATCCTACAGAAGAAAACAAGCCAGAGTCAACGCCTAAACTAGAAGAAAAACCAAAAGAACAAGACAAGCAAGAAAAAGAAGTGATCAAAGAAGATCCTAACACCATTTATATTATCCCTAAAAAAGATGTTTGGGTAGAAGTGATTGATTTAGATGAGAAAAAAAATTCCTTTCAAAAGGTTTTTAAAAAAAATTATTCTTTAGAAACCAAAAACCACCGCCTGTTGTTGCGTTTTGGGCATGGGCATCTTAGTCTTAAAAACAACCATCAAGAACAAGAATATAACGACAGCAAAACCAGGCGGTTTTTATACGAGCCAAATAAAGGCTTAACGCTCATCAACGAGGCCCAATACAAAGAACTCCAGCAATGAAAAACCTTTTTTTAGCTTTTATTGTTGGGGGAATGCTTTTAAACGCTGACGCTTTAAACGATAAGGTTGAGAATTTAATGGGGGAGCGAGCTTACCATACGAACAAGCTTTTTTTAGAGCGTTTGTTTAAAAATCGTAAGGATTTCTATGTGATGGGGCGTTTGGATTCCTTGAAACTGCTCAACACTCTCAAAGAAAACGGGCTTTTGTCTTTTAATTTTGACAAGCCAAGCATGTTGAAAATCACTTTCAAGGCTTCAAGCAATCCCCTAGCGTTTGCCAAAAGCATCAATAATTCTTTGAACATGATGGGGTATTCGTATGTTTTGCCTATTAAAATGCAAAGTTCTTCAGGCGAGAATGTTTTTTCATACGAGCTTAAAACGGAATACGTTTTAGACCCTAACATTTTGATAGAGACGATGAAAAGGCATGGTTTTAATTTTGTGGATATTAGGCGCATATCCTTGAAAGAGTGGGAATACGATTTTTCTTTACAAGAAGTCAAGCTCCCTAATGCGAGAGCTTTAGTTTTGAGCAGCGATCCTGTGGAGTTTAAGGAAGCGAGTGGGAAATACTGGCTGAGCGTGAATCAAAACGCGTATTTAAAAATAAGCTCTAATAACCCTTTGTGGCAACCCAAAATCATTTTTTATGATGAAAACTTAAAGATCATTCAAATCATTGCTAAAGAAAACAGACAACAAGAAATCGCTCTTAACTTGCTTGATGGCGTGCGTTTTATCCATATCACTGACGCGAAAAACCCTATCATTTTAAAAAATGGGATCAGCGTGGTTTTTGATGCGATGCCTTAAGTAGGGGTAACCCTTATCCAATTGATTGGAATATAAGAAAATGTGCTTTTAGACTTAAAAAAAGAGAGCCTTAATAATAGCGATCCACCCAATATTTACCAAAAAAAATCTTTTGTATCACACAGCCCACCAATAGATCAGCTCCCGCTTCTATAAAAAAGACAGCCCACCAATTAATGAAACCAAACCATACAAAAAACAAATGCGCTGGTAAAGCGCCAAGCAATAGTGAAACGCCGCTCACAATAGAAATTCCAAAGCGGGTTTTAAGGATTTTACTTTTTTTGCCAAACGCCATGTCTGCTACAAATTCCCCACTAAAAGAAATCAAAAACCACCCAATCAAATGTTCAGGCATCAATAACCAAGCAACTGCACTACTTCTATTAACCGCTGTAATGACAAGAAGTGAGAAAAAATACACGCTTGCAGATGCAAAATGCCTACCCCTATTCCTTAAAGACCAATTCCTAGAAAAGCGGCTTTTGATTTTTTCATGTGTAACCATAGGATTTCTTTCTTTTTTAAAATACCATTAGACCTAACTTTTGTATTGTAAAATAAGAATGCTTTCATTCAATACTCTGATCATGATGATTGTCTTTTTATATTCAAACAAAAGGATAGAATAGCAGATTGGTAACATAATGATGTTTTTTATATTATTTACAAACTATGTAAAATATCCGCTTTTTTCTAAAATGATAGCAAGTCGTGAAAAATTTGGCTTTGTTTTTATTGAGCGTTGGTTATAAAAAAATATTGCATTTTTAAGATTGGATAATAGAGAGCCTGATTTTATCAAGCGGTATTTTTAAAAGCGGTCTTTAGGGATTTAGGGGAGATTTTAGTTGTAGGGGGAGAATGATTTCAAAATACCCCTTATTTCTTTAAGAAAATGGGTTTAAAATAAAGTTTAAAAACACAATCTTAAAAGTTAAAGAACCAGTTATCAATATTTCATTAAGGTAAAGTTTTTTATAGATCTAATTCATGCCCTCCACAAACGAGCCAAGCGACATCAATTTTTGATAGCGGTTGTCAAGGAAATGAGGGTCTTGTTGGATAGTCCTTAGAGCGTCTAAAAAATACTCTTTAATCGTGTTAGCCGCTGAAAATTTGTCTCTATGAGCCCCTTTGCTAGGCTCTAAAATAATATCATCAATAAGCCCCGCCTCCTTTAAATCTCTAGGCGTGATTTTCATCGCTTTAATAGCCACTTCAGTCTTGCTAGGGTCATCCCAAAGAATCGCTGCGCAACCTTCTGGGGATATAACGCTAAAAATGGAATATTCCATCATAGCCAACTTGTCAGCTACCGCAATCGCTAACGCACCACCACTGCCCCCTTCACCGATAATTACAGAAATAGTAGGGACTTTTAAAGAAGCGAACTCTTGGAGGTTTTTAGCGATCGCTTCACTCTGGCCTCTTTCCTCTGCACCAATCCCCGGATACGCCCCGGCTGTATCTACAAGCATTAAAATAGGCAAATTAAATTTTTCAGCAAATTTCGCCATTTTCAAAGCCTTACGATAGCCACAAGGGTTAGGCATGCCAAAATTTCTTAAGAGCTTGTTTTTAGTCCCTCTGCCTTTTTCTTCTCCGATCACCACAACCGGGACATTATCAATTTTCCCTATAAAACACACGATCGCTTTATCATCGTTATAGTGCCTATCCCCAAAGACTTCATACTTATCTTTTAAGATGAGATCAATGTAATCCATAGCGTAGGGTCTGTCAGGGTGTCTCGCTAATTGGAGTTTTTGAAAATCAGTGAGATTGGAATAAATGCTTTTAACTTCCTTATCCAATCTTTTTTCTAAGATTTCTTTAGCGTCCTCATCGCCTCTAATAAGGGCTAATTCAATTTCATTTTGAATCTCTTTAATATGATTTTCAAAATCTAAATAAACGGCCATTCAAAATCCTAACTTTGTAAAACTAGGCTTTTTTGAAAATCACAACACCATTAGTGCCACCAAAACCAAATGAGTTACTCATCACCGCATCCACTTGTTTTTCTCTGGCCGTATTAGGGATATAATCCAAATCGCATTCTGGGTCAGGCGTTTCTTGATTGATGGTAGGAGGTAAGATCCCTTGATTCATGGCCATGATAGAAATAACGGCTTCTAACGCACCCGCAGCGCCCAAGCAATGCCCAATCTGCCCTTTAGTGGAGCTAACAGGAGGGACTTTTTCTTTAGAGCCAAACACATTTTTTAGAGCGATGCTTTCATACCAATCATTATAATGCGTGCTAGTCCCATGGGCGTTCACATAGCCTACTTCCACTTTTGCCATTTCTAAAGCCATTTTCATGGCTCTAAAAGCCCCTTCACCCTCAGGGGCTGGGGCTGTGATGTGGTTAGCATCGCCGCTCTCGCCATACCCGGCAAATTCCGCATAAATTTTAGCCCCTCTTTTTTTCGCGCTCTCGTATTCTTCAAGCACTAAAGCCCCAGCGCCTTCGCCCATTACAAAACCATTGCGATCCTTATCAAAAGGTCTTGAAGCTTTTTTAGGCTCATCATTCCTTGTAGAAAGGGCTTTAATGCTCGCAAACCCTCCGATCCCTACAGGACAAATGGTGGATTCCGCTCCCACGACTAGCATTTTATCAGCCCCATTAAGCAAAATGGTTTTAACGGCTTCAATAATCGCATGAGTGCCTGCTGCACAAGCTGTTACGCTAGAGAGGTTAGGCCCTTTAATGCCAAATTCAATGGAAGTGAAACCACCAATCATGTTCACTAACGCAGAAGTGATGAAAAAGGGATTGACTTTTCTAGGGCCTTTTTCAAAACAAAAAATGGAATTCGCTTCAATATTACCTAACCCGCCAATCCCAGAGCCAGAGCTTACGCCCATGCGGTTTGCCAATTCTTCAGGGCATCTATTGTGAGCGTCTAAAATCCCACTATCTTTCATCGCCTCTCTTGTGGCTTTCAAGGCTAATTGAATGAAACGACCCGCCTTCTTAACATCTTTGGGATTCATCACCTCTGTAGGGTCAAAGTCAGTGATTTCTCCAGCAATACGCACAGGAAACGCGCTCGCATCAAAACTTTCTATGTGTTTGATACCGCATTCTCCCTTAGCGATCGCTAAAAAAGAATCTTCTTTATTTAAACCTAGCGAATTGATCATTCCCATTCCAGTTACTACAATCCGACGCACCAATAGCTCCTCATTTCAAAAACTTTCATTCAATAAAACTAGATTTTAGCTAAAGCTAAATTTTTGACTAAAACCTGGAGACAAACGCTCCAAGTTAAAAAGATTAAGCTAGTTTATTGTCCTCAATATACTTCACCACATCGCCCACATTGACGATTTTTTCCGCTTGTTCATCAGGAATCTCAATGCCAAACTTTTCTTCTAACGCCATGATTAATTCCACGACATCTAAAGAGTCCGCACCCAAATCCTTTACAAATTCCGCCTCTGGCGTAACTTGTGCCGTATCCACATTCAACTGCTCAGCAATAACTGCCTGAATATCTTCAAATAAAGCCATGATTAAAACTCCCTTGTCTTGTAAAAATTAAATTGAATCATTGGAGCGTTTATTTTTGCTCCAAAACATCTAAAATTCTATACAACAAATAAATTATAATGAGAAACAATATTAAGTAAATAATCCCCATTTGACAATAACCTCTTTGTTTTAGAATAACCTCATAATGTTAGCATGATTTTTGCTACTTACAAACTTTTATCGCTAAAAGAATCCTTTGTTTAGGACTACATATAAAGCCCGCCATTGACTTTGAGAGTCTCCCCAGTGATGTAACTAGAGTGATCGCTCAAAAGAAACGCTACCGCTTCTGCCACTTCTTTAGCAGACCCTAGCCTGTTTAAGGGAATATTTTTAATATAATCCGCTTTGACTTCATCTTTTAAAGTGGCGTTCATGTCGGTTTCTATAAAGCCTGGCGTTACACAGTTAAAACGGATATTCCTTAAAGCTCCCTCATAAGCAAAGGACTTGCTCATTGCAATCATTCCCCCCTTACTCGCTGAGTAGTTTGTTTGCCCCATATTGCCTCTTTCACCAATGATAGAAGCGATATTAACCACGCTCCCAAAACGGCTTTTGCTCATAATTTTTAGGGCTTCTCTGCAACCTATAAACGCTGAAGTGAGGTTATTTTCTATGACATGGTGAAAATCTTCTGTTTTCATTTTGATCGCTAATTTATCGCGCACGATACCAGCGTTATTCACCAAGTAAGACAAACCCCCATCGCTTTGGACAATGGTTTGTATCGCTTCAATAAAATCGCTTTCAGAAGCCGCATCAAATTTAATGACAGCCACTTTGTAACCTTTTTCTTCAAGCTCATTTTTCAAAGCGTCAGCCACTTCAGCATTACTGCGGTAATTGATCCAAACTTTCAGCCCCATAGAAGCGAGAGTTTTGGCGATTTCAGCCCCAATGCCTTTAGAAGCTCCCGTAATAAGAACATTTTTCCCTGTGAATTGCATTCTTTAATAATCCTTAAATTTTAAATTCGTTCAAGTTCTTATAGTCTTGATTCATAACGCCTTAACATATAAAGACGCTTTAAGACTTTCTTTTTAGCACTGATTTTTTGTTTTTTGCGTTTTTCAGTCTTGGATTCAAAGAACCTTCTAGCGCGGCATTCTGTTACCACCAAATTGCGATCGGTTTGCTTTTTGAATCTCCTATAAGCTTCATCAAACGCATCGCCTTCTCTAACCTTAATCCCTGGCATACTGCTATCACCTCTTTTCCATAGCTTAAAATCATTGCTTAACAATGGCTACAAATGAAACAGCATTATATAAGACGAATTAACTGGTTGTCAAGAATTTTCACTTTTTTCTAGCAATTTTGTTAATAAGGTTATAAGGATCAAAGGCAACCGTCATATACACTTGGTAAGATTCTGACCAAGGCAAGCTCCTATCAAAGCCCCCACGCATCGCATTAAGAACGAAATTGATGCGGACCGATGCGAAGTCGTTTTTCCAATTGTAATAAAAATCAAAACGATTGTATAAATTAGCTTGAAAGAATGGCACGCCACGATAAATAGGCGTGGGGCAATAAGAAGGCGTGCAATACATTTCAACATACTGGTATTGGTTATAAAAAGGCATCTCTGGGGTCTTGGCGAAGAAAAATAAATTGTGGATGCCAAAGCCTTTGTATTGGATCTCCACATCAAATTGCCCGCCCACGCTGTTCATAAAAGGCACATTTTTATGAATTTGCCTTAATCGGCTTGATTCAGAAACCATGCCAAAACTAGCGTTGAGTTTTTCCATAAAGGGGGCGATGTCTAAAAGGCTTGTCCCTATGTAAGCGTTAAAGTAGAGGCGATCCATAAGATAAATATTATTGCTATCAATCGCCTTTTTTTCATTAAATTTCATGCCATCAGCCCCATTTAAAAGGTATTTGTCTTCGTTATGAAACAAGACAAAATACCCTCCAATACCCAATAAATCCTTAAAGAAATTATAAGCGACAGAGCCGTTCATTTGAAACCTGTCCATCGCGTTCCCATAAGGGTTTCTCCCAAACTTACAAGTGTTGTAACAATTGCCTCCAAACCAATCTAGCATAAACTCCGCATGCCCATAATAGGGTTTTGAAGGCGAATAATGGTTTTGAAATTGCAATAAAAACCCTCTAGCGTTGGGGTCTATAAACCAATAATAGGGGGCAAAAATATTCAAACCATACCTTCCTAAGAGGTTTTTTCTAGGAAAGATGCCACCATAAAAAGTAAAACGCTTCCCTCTAGCCTTATAATACATAGTAGGCCCCCAACGGTAGGGAAAATTGGTGCTGTAATTATGGAAGTTTTGAAAGAAATACGCCCCCACAGTCAGGCTTTGCTCCACACCTCTTGTATAAAATTGGATCCCAAAATTTGGAGTCAAACGGGTTTTAAGATTGGTGTTAGTATTGACCCAATAAGGCGTTGAGCCTTCATGATCCATGATAAACATATTGAAACCCAGATTGTATTTAAAAATATTCCAATCAAAAGCGTAAGAATTAACCGCTAACAAACAGACTAAAAAAGAATGTTTTAAAAAGGTGTTTATTGCCACTTGTTACCCCTATGTCATCATTTTTTTGATAAAAAAGCTTATCTTGTAACAAATGGGTATTCTAGCACATCTAAAAATATTTTTCTTTAGATTTAATATAAAATGGCGTTTATTTCATGTTAGAATAGCCACCATGATGTTACAACATACTAACTAAAAAAGGAAATTTTAATGGAATTAGGAAATAAAAATATAAAACCCGGTCGCAAGCGTGTCGCTGTAGATGAGTTGAAACGCAATTTTTCAGTTACTTTTTATCTCTCTAAAGAAGAGCATGATGTTTTAAGACGACTAGCGGATGAAGAAGTAGAAAGCGTCAATTCCTTTGTCAAACGCCACATTTTAAAAACAATCATTTATAAAAAAGGCGCTAACCAAGATTCTTCTATCAATTGTGATTCTTCTGGTAGGCTTTAAGCCTACTTTAAGGTATTCGCTCTTTAAGAGCAACACCCGCTAGAGCATTTAGTTTTAATCCCTACCGATGAGCGATCCATCAAGCAAAACCCTTTCCCCTCTAAATAGCGTTTCGCATCAAATCCGGCCACAAACAAGCCTCCAGCAAATAACGCCAAGTCTTTAACCACTAGCCTTCCAGCCCCAGAAAGCCATGGGAAATGCTGATTGACAAACACTTCTGGCGTTGTGAATAAAAAGGATAGAGTCGTGATCGTCATTCCAGCGACAAGCAAGCCCCCAATCACGCCCATTAAAGGCATCCAAAGCCCTAAAAGCACCAAAATACCTAGGATCATAATCGTGATCCCTAAGGCTTCAGCCACTAAATAAGTGCGGTTTTCTTTATGCCATTCTTTGTTTTCAACGATTTTAGGGTCATCTTGCATTTCTTCTTGCATAGACTGGGATTCAGACACTTTGTGTTGTTTGTATGCGGGCTTTTCAAATTTATACATGAAAGAAAAGAAAGGGGAATTAGCCACAAAAGGAGCGATCCCTTCGGCTTCATACGGCACAAACTTAAGCCCTCCAATCCAAATAAAAATGATGAAAATAGCTATATGCATCAAATAGCCGCCTAGATTCTGGAGTTTTGTAATCACTTCAAGCAATGATTTTAACGCTTGCATGGTTTTATTCCTTTAGGATATTTTTTATATTGCTAAAAACAACTCGCAAATGATAGCGCATTATGTTTAATTACGACAAAATCATTACCATTACAAGAAATAATGATCAAAAACACCCATTTTCAAAAACTCTCATGCTCAAAACACTCATGCCAATATAACGCACGATTCCTTTATAAAAAATCCCATCATTTTTTAAAGAAAGTTCTAAAGATTCGTTGCTTTTAGGGATGAGAGTGGCTTTTTTAGGCGTGTTATAAAAAATGCGCGCGGCGATAAAAACCGCCGCCATGCCTGTCCCGCAAGCTAGCGTGAAATCTTCAACCCCTCTTTCATAAGTTTGTAAAAAAATCGTCTCTTCATTTTCTATAAAAGCGATATTAATGTTAGCGTTAAATTCATGCCTTAAAGCCCTTAATTCTAGCGTGTTAAGAGAAAATAACCATTCTTTATTTTCCACAAATCCCACTAAATGCGGCACTCCTGTATCTATGAGATAGAAAGTAGGGATATGTTCTAAAACGCTGTCGCTTGAAAAAAAATTTTTGCATCTTAAGGCGGGTATGGTGTCTAGGATTTCGTAGTTACCGAGATTGCTCTCAATAATATTGGGCTCTTCTATGCGAATAGAAATCTCTCTTTTCCCGGCTAAAAAAACATGCTCTTTAGGGGCTATAGCATGTTGGTAGGCAAATAACCCCACGCAACGGCTCGCATTCCCGCACATGCCAGCTTTAGAGCCGTCTGAATTGTAAAAATCCCATTCGTAGTCATAATCTTTACTCGGTAAGACGACCACAAGCCCATCAGCCCCAAAACCCTCATGCCTATGGCACACCTGTTTGGCTAAATTGGAAAAATCTTTTTTTTTGAAGCTTTGCGTGATTAAAAAATCATTCCCGCTCCCTGAATATTTGTAAAACACCATTAATACAAGCCTTTTTGATTTTAATTATAAGTTAAAAGAGGTTTTTTATCCTTAAAAGAGCGTTTTTTAGCTAACATTTGATAATTTTTGGTTCAGTTTAATGGGGATAATTTCATGAAAGCTCAGTATTTCTTTTGGATTCTTTTTTTGATTGGTTTTTATTGGATGATCTATTTGTATCAAGATTTTTTAATGGATGCGCTGATTGCTGGGCTTTTGTGTGTGGGGTTTTTTCAAGTGAAAGTTTTTTTAGATAAGCGTTTTTTCAATGTTGTCAGTTCGTTTTTATGCGTTTTAGTTTTAGCGAGCGTCTTGATCGTGCCATTGTATTTTATTGTTTATAAAAGTTCTAATATCATTTTTGAAATCAATTTTGAAAAATTTTCAGCCCTAATCAAATGGCTTAAGGGGACAATCACCGAAAATTTGTCGCATTTTCCTACCATTCATGATGGAGCGAGCAAGTTTTTAGAAAATTTTAGCGCCGCTTCCATCACGGGTTACTTGTTGAAAATAAGCAGCTATGTGGGAAGATACAGCTTGAAACTCATTACAGACGCTTTGTTTATCTTGGGGCTGTTGTTTTTCTTTTTTTATTATGGGGAGAGATTCTATCGTTATTTTTTAGGGGTCTTGCCTCTTGGAATGAATCAAAGCAAAAAGATTTTTGAAGAAGTGGCTGGGATTTTACGCATCGTGCTTTTAACTTCTCTCATCACGGTTATTTTAGAGGGCGTGGCGTTTGGGGTGATGATCGTATGGTTTGGGCATGACGGCTGGTCTTTGGGGATTTTATACGGCCTAGCGTCTTTGGTGCCGGCTGTTGGGGGGGCTTTGATTTGGATTCCTATAGCGATTTATGAGCTTTATCATGGAAATGTGAATGAGGCTATTTTTATCGCTCTATATTCCATTTTATTGATTAGCGTGTTGATTGATAGCGTGATCAAGCCAATTTTAATCGTCTTCATCAAAAAAAGAATTTTTAAAACCACCCTTAAAATCAATGAAATGCTGATTTTCTTTTCCATGATTGCTGGGATTTCACAATTTGGTTTTTGGGGGATCATTGTGGGGCCTACTATCACGGCGTTTTTTATTGCGTTATTGCGATTGTATGAAAATTACTTTATCCAAAACGATCAAAAAGCATGCGAATAAGCCCTATGGCTCACAACGAAATTTTTAAAAATGATATATAAGAGTGAGAAATAACCATTCTTATGAAGAATTTTCAAACACCTCATTCAATGCGAACGCAAATTTAAACCCATATCTTAATAGATACAAATTTTATTTTTTGTAGCGGATCAAAGGGTAGGAGCAGTTTTTGCATAAAAGTTCTAACGCTTCGCCCTTTAAAAAATGGGTTTTGATGGCCATAGCTTTTTGGCTGTTTAAAATATCTTTTAGGGGCATATGGTTTAAATCGCCAAGGTTGATATGAGCTTGCGTGTCCATGCAGCACGGCACGACAACGCCATTAGATAAAATAGCGACTTGTTTAATAAGCCCATAACAATAGGGGATTTTTGATTCTTGGTTTAAAGGATTTGGGGCGTTCAAATTCGGCCATTTAAAGGTCTTTTGGATATTCAAAAAACTTTTTTTAAACAAACGAACGCGGCCTTGCGATTTTAAACCCCCTAAAGAAACGCATTCAAAGCTTTCTAAAAAAGGCTTGATCAAATTCTGGTGTTTTTCAAGGGTGCTGTCTTGAATGCGTAAATTCAAAAACACTTCGCTATTTTTTTCACATTTGTAGCGGCAAAATTCTAAAATTTTTTGGATATAGCGGTGCTGGTTGATTTTGTTATAATTGTCTAGCCCTGCGTCTAAAGAAATAGAAATTTGATAGATTACATCTTGTAAAAGCGTCTCAAAGTCGCGCCAATACACCCCGCTAGTAACCAAATCCACTTTCAAAGAAAAGCGTCTAGCGGCGCTTAAATAGTGGTTTAAATTTTTGAGCTTGCAAGGATCGCCTAAGACATGCAAGGTGATGATTGGGGTTAAGGGGGACACTTCTTTACAAACTTTTTCAAATAATTCTAAAGGCATCACGCCTCTGATATTTTTGGGGTTAGGGCAAAAACTGCATTGCAACCCGCAAATATCGCTTAACTCTATATAGATTTTTTTAAAAAGTTTCTTGTTGGGTGTCAATTCTTATAAGAAAATAGTAACGCTTGTTTGAAAAGACACTAGACATTGAAGCGAAAATGCAACACATCGCCATCTTGAACGATATAATCCTTACCTTCAATGCGTAACGCTCCCTTTTCTTTCGCCCCGGCTTCGCCCTTATAAGCGATAAAATCGTCATAACTGATGGTTTCAGCTCTAATAAAGCCTTTTTCAAAATCCTTATGGATCACCCCAGCAGCCACAGGCGCGCTAGAGCCTTTTTTAATCGTCCATGATCGCACTTCCTTGACTCCAGCGGTAAAATAATTGATCAAGCCCAATTCCTTAAAACTCAAACGAATGGTCTTTTCTAGCCCACTTTCTTCTACGCCTAAACTTTGCAAAAATTCTTTGACTTCATCTCCACTCATGGAAACCATTTCTTCTTCTAATTTAGCGCACAAGGCAACAAACTCGCTCTTTTGATCTTTCGCATAATTTTGGACTTTTTTGGCATGCTCATTGAGAGCGTTTAAATCTTCTTCGCCCACATTAGCAACATAGATCATTTTTTTATGAGATAAAAAACGCAATTCCTTGTCCAACTCCAAAAAAGCCTCGCTTGTATTCAAGGGGAAAGTTTTCGCCGGTTTTAATTCTTCTAAATGCGTTTTTAAACTCAAAGCGCATTCTAAAAGATTTTTAGCGTCTTTTGAGCTTTTTAGGGCTTTTTGCAAGCGATCGATCCTTTTGTCTAAAGTGGCAATATCCGCTAAAATCAACTCCAATTCAATGGTCTCTATATCATTCAAAGGATCAATTTTATCGTTCACATGCGTGATATTGTCATCTTCAAAACAGCGCACCACTTGCAAGATCACTTCGCATTCCTTGATATTGGCTAAAAATTGATTGCCTAAACCCTCCCCCTTGCTCGCTCCCTTAATCAATCCGGCAATATCCACAAATTCCACCACAGAATGCAAAATGCGTTCAGGCTTTACGATTTGAGCCAACGCATCAAGCCGCCTATCAGGCACATTCACAATGGCTTTATTGGGTTCAATGGTGCAAAAAGGGTAGTTCGCGCTTTGGGCGTTTTGGGTTTTAGTGAGCGCGTTAAAGGTGCTGGATTTGCCCACATTAGGCAAACCCACAATGCCTACAGACAAGCCCATTTCAAGCCTTTTTCAAAAGCTCTTCCACAAAAGCTGTGCAAGCTCTCACGCCAGCCCCACTCGCTCCAAAGCTATTCACATCCCATTCTTTTTCCACATAAGCAGGACCTGCAATGTCAATGTGTAGCCATTTGTCTTTAAATTCATCTCTAATAAATTCATTTAAAAACAAGCCCGCTGTGATCGCACCGCCATAGCGTGAAGAAGAAATATTGCACACATCAGCGATTTTAGATTCAATCAATTTCTTTAAATGGCGGTTAAAGGGGAGTTTGGCTAATAACTCGCCAGATTCTAATCCTGAAGTTTCAAAGAGGTTTTTTAACTCTTCATTATGCCCCATGATCGCTGAAGTGAATTCGCCTAAGCCTACAACGCATGCCCCAGTAAGGGTCGCAAAATCCACGATCACATCAGGGTTCAAGTCTTGAGCGTAGCTCAAACAATCCGCTAAAACCAAACGCCCTTCAGCGTCGGTATTACGGACCTCTATGCTCTTGCCTTCTTTGGAGATTAAAATATCATCTGGTTTATAGGCAGCTGGGCCTATCATGTTTTCTGTGGCCCCAATAATGCCATGCACTTCAGCCTCCACGCCCAATTTAGCTAACGCGTTTAAAAGCCCAATCACCGCAGAGCCACCGCCTTTATCCGCTTTCATGGTAACCATGTAATCGGCCGGTTTCAAGCTCAAACCTCCGCAATCATAAGTCAAGCCCTTGCCAACTAAAGCGATTTTTTTCTTCGCTTTTTTAGGTTTATAGACTAAATGGATCAAGCGGGGGGGATTGACAGCGAGAGAGGCTTTATTGACCGCTAAAAAGGCGTTCATTTTCTTTTCTTCTAAAAATTTTTCATCATGGACATGGATTTCTAAATGGTTTTCTTTAGCCACTTTTTGCGCCACTTCAGCCATATAAACCGGGGTGCCAATCATAGGGGGGGTATTGACTAGATCCCTAACGATATTCAAGCTTTCTGTCATGATTTCAGCGTATTTTAAAGCTTCTTTAGCGCTCTTTTCTAAAGAATTCGCACAAGTTTTTTCGCAAGGTTTGTGCAATTCTAAAGCGACAATGGCTTCTTTTAAAACGCTTTCTTTTTTGTTGGATTTAAAAGTGTCGTATTCATACAAGCCCAATTTTAAGCCCAAGAACAACGCTTTCAGGTTTTCTAAAAGCGCATTATCCTTAGAATGCGTCCCGCAAGTATAAACACCCACTTTAACGCTTTTAAAAGCGAGTTTTTTAAGGGTGCGAACGGCTAAACACGCGCTCTCTCTCAATAAATGCACATCATCTTCTTTAACGCCCACATACAGGATTTTATTTTCTTGGTCTAAAAATACGCCTTCGCCTTCGTATTTAAAGGTTTCTAGCAATTCTTTATTTTTGACCCAAGCGTGGCTAAAATCCTTATTGACAATAAAAACTAAACTGCATTCAGCTTTTGCGTTTTCAAAAGTGGTTTTTTCTAATTTGATTTTTAACATAAAGTCTCCTTTTTTAATTTCATATCTTTCAAGAATTGTATTGCACTCTAGCGGTTTTTCTTACTATAGTATTGGAAATACCATAGCACTAACGCTAAGAAAGATACTAATAGTAATATTAGCGCATAAGGGTGTTTTTTAAGCCACCCTAACGCATGCAATAACTCTTCTCCTAAATACCACGCTAGAATAATGGTAATGCTCGCCCACACCATCGCGCTAATGAGGTTGATGATAGCGAATTTTAAAGCGCTATAGCGTGTGAGGCCTATGCTAATGGGAATGATGGTGCGCATGCCATACATGTAGCGTTGGATAAAAATGATAAACCAGCCGTGTTTTTGCAACAATAAATGGGCTAGGGCTAGTTTTCGGCGTTGTTTTTCTAGCTTTTTTTGGATGTAAGCTTTATTGGTGCGGCCGATGTAAAAATAGATCTGATCCCCCACAAAACCCCCAATCCCTGCGACTAAAATGGCTAACCCTAAATGCATATGACCGGTATAGCTGGCAATCCCTGCTAAAATTAACCCAATTTCGCCTTCTAAAATGCTCCACCCGAATAAAATGAGATACCCCCAAGTTGCTGCATGCTGATTCCATAAGTCAATGATGTATTCTTCCAAAATTCACCCTTATTCTAGCACTCTAACAAACAAAAGGTTTTCACGCGTTCTTCTAAAAGTTGGATACCCGGTAATTCTTTTAACCCCATCAAAAAGCATGCTTCTACGCATTCGGCTTGTAGGGCTTTGATAAGCTCAAGGCTCGCTAAAGCTGTGCCTCCAGTGGCTAATAAATCATCAATCAACACCACCCTTACCCCCTTAATTCCCCTAAAAGCGTCGGAGTGGATTTCTATGCTATCGCTCCCGTATTCTAGGCTGTAGCTTTGAGACAAGGTGTGCGCAGGGAGCTTGCCCTTTTTCCTCACAGGCACAAAACCCACCCCAAGCGCATAAGCTAAAGCAGAGCCTAGAATAAACCCTCTCGCTTCAATGCCCACGATAAAGTCTATATTGAGAGCGAGATAGCGTTTTTTGAGCACGTCAATGAGTTTGTTAAAGAGTTTAGGGTAGTTGAGTAGCGTGGTAATATCTTTGAATAAAATCCCTTTTTTAGGGTAGTCTTTCACTTCTCTGATACTTTGTAAAAGTTCTTCTTTGAGCGTTTCATTCATTTTGATTTCCTTTAATATAACGGATTGGTTGTAGAATTTTGATCTATTATAGCGTTTTTAAAGGAGAGCTTCTATTTTTTGCTCCAATTCTTTAATACGATTTTTATATTTATCCGATTCGCCTTTGTATTCAGAGTTGCGTTGTTTAAGGGCTTTTAGTTCTGTTTTTAACGAGCTCATTTCTTGGGTGAGAATATCAATATTACCCAAAGCTCTTTGGAGTTGCAACTGGTGTTTTTGGATCAAAATTTCAGCTTCTTGTAAGGTGAGTTTCATGGATGCGTTAGTGCGTTCTTGCCGTTTAGCCACGGTTTTAAAAAAGAAAGTACGCACACCCATATAAAGGATAAAAACAATAGCGATAGTGATGATAAACCATTGGGTAAACATTCTATTAAAATATCCTTTTAGCGAAACGATGCAATTATACTACATTAGGTTGATGATTTCAGCGATTCATCTAGCTTTTGGATGCGCAACACATGACGGCCTTGTTCAAATTCTGTAGAGAAAAACGCTTCTAAAATGCTTTCTGTTACGCCAATACCGCTAATCTTTTCGCCCAAGCACAAGACATTAGCGTTATTGTGCAAGCGAGTCATTTTGGCCATGTAGGCATCAAGGCACAAAGCGGCTCTAATACCCTTAAAGCGATTAGCACCCATGCTCATGCCTATCCCTGTAGCGCACACTAAAATACCATAGCTTTGCGGATTTTCTAAGACCTTTTGGCACACTAATTTGGCGTAATCAGGGTAATCCACCCTCATAGTGGGTAAAAAAGCTTGGATCTTAAAATCCTTGTCTTCTAAAAAATGTTGAACAAATTCTGCAAGATGCAACCCTGCATGATCGCTGCCTATAAAAACTTGAGCAATATTCAAAGGCTTATTCATCAGCTCTCCTTGATAAAAGATTAAGAAAGGAGTAAGGAAAATAAAAATCTTGTGGGTGCATGGATAAAAAACTCCGATAAAGGGGGGATAAATAAGAATATTAATACAATCAACAAGCCGTAGCGTTCCATTTTAGAAAACCATTCCAATAAAAACGAACTTTTAAAATGCAACGCTAAAAAGCCTAATGCTTTGGAGCCGTCTAAAGGCGGGATAGGGAGGCTATTGAAAACGCCTAAGACAAGATTATAAAGAATACCTTGAATGAGAAAGGTTACTAAAGCGAGCTGATAAAGATTCAATTCATCAACGCTTAAAGCGTTGATCCCTAGTTGTTGGAAGCTCCAATGCGTGATGGAAGCGAGCAGAACGGCCAAGGTGAAATTATAAGCCACCCCGGCTAAACTCACCACTACGCATGCCAAAGAGCCTTTTTGAGAGACAATGTAGCGCATATCCACCGGCACGGGTTTAGCCCACCCAAACAAAAAAGGGGCTTGAAAAATGAGTAATAAAGCCGGTAAAAGCACCGAACCCATCATGTCTAAATGCCTGATAGGGTTTAAACTCAAACGATTAGCGTCTTTCGCACTCCTATCCCCAAATAAAAACGCGCTCAAGCCATGCATGATCTCATGCCCTATGATAGCGATTAAAAGGGCTAGGATTTTCATTAAGGTGGTAATAAAACTTTCTAAAGAGAAATCAAAAAATTGCACAAAAAACCTTAATGCGTTGCGTTTTCTTTTTTAATGATTTTTTCTAAGCCTTCAACGCTTTTAAACATGCGTTCCCAACGCACCAGATAGCGTTTTTTAGGGTTATTTTCTGCATCCATTTCCAGGCTATTTTTTAAACTCAAACTGAAATAAACAAACCAAGGCGAACCCACGATATTTTTATAAGCCACACTCCCCCAAAAGCGCGAGTCGCTAGAATTATCCCTGTTATCGCCGATCATGAAAAATTCATCGTCATTGATTTTTTTATAAAACACCTTTTCGCCCTCCATTTGAATGAGTTGCATGCTGATATTAGCTTCTGCGCCTTGAGTGGCTAACTGCTCCATTAAATGGAAGGTTTCATTGTCTTTTTGGTAATGGATACCCGGATGCTCACTTTTATAAGGGTTTAAAACAAAAATTTTACCCATAAATTCTTTAGTCATAGCATCTGGGTAATGTTTAGCGATGTAAGTTTTGTCCGTGCCGCTCTCAAAAGGGTGCAAATAAAACCCCTCATTAGTGAATAACACCTCATCGCCCCCAATAGCAAAATTCCTTTTGACATAGTAAGATTTTTTTTCATGGGGAGGGATAAACACCACCACTTCGCCGCGCTTGGGGCGATCCCCCTCTATCAAATGCCCGTTATTTTTAAAATCAGGCATAACAGGAAGCTCAATCCATGGGATTTTAGGAATGGGGATGCCGTAAGAAAATTTTTTGACAAAGAGCATGTCGCCCTCATAGAGCGTGCCTACCATAGAGCGAGAGGGAATGATAAAGGCTTGCGCGATAAAAAAGATAACCAACAGCACAATAATGATCGTCCCTATCCAGCTAGAGCAAAATGCATAAACAGAGCGTAAAAATTTCATTTAAAATCCCTTCCTTTGTTGTTTTTCAAAAGCGATTAGAGTGTTTTCTAAAAGCGAAACGATCGTCATAGGCCCCACGCCTTTAGGCACAGGAGTGATAAAACCGGCAACTTTTTGTGCGTTGGTAAAATCCACATCGCCCACGATACGCCCATCGTTCAAATGATTGATCCCAATATCCACCACTACAGCCCCTTTTTTTAACATGCTCGCTTTAATCAAATCAGGCTTACCCACGCCCACGCAGACAATATCAGCGTTTTGGGTGTAAAAACTAATGTCTTTAGTCAAAATATGGCACACGCTCACGCTAGCCCCAGCGTTTAGCATGAGCATGCTCAAAGGCTTTCCAATGATATTGCTCGCCCCGATAATCGCCACATCCTTGCCCTTGATTTCAATGTGATAATGCTCTAAAAGACGCATCACGCCCATAGGGGTGGCT
This sequence comes from Helicobacter pylori, assembly GCF_014496485.1. Classification (GTDB taxonomy): domain Bacteria; phylum Campylobacterota; class Campylobacteria; order Campylobacterales; family Helicobacteraceae; genus Helicobacter; species Helicobacter pylori_DD. Next base: position 69,624 of record NZ_JACTAX010000004.1, read on the forward strand.
GGCAGAAACGATTCCTTTTGGGTGCAGAGTTTGCCGATATTAAGGGGGTGGAAACCATCCACATCTTTGTTTGGGTCAATGGCTTCTAAAATCATTTTAGTATCAATGTGTCTGGGCAAAGGGAGCTGGACTAAAACGCCTGAAATGTTTTGATCGGTATTGTAATCTTTAATCAAGGATAGCAATTTGGCTTCAGTAATATTTTCTTGGAGGGTTTTTAAGTCAAAATCCATGCCCACCCTTTCGCACGCTTTGATCTTCATATTGACATAAGTGATACTCGCAGGGTCTTTTCCCACTAAAATCACGGCTAGTTTGGGGCGTTTATGCGTTTGCGCGGTTATTGTTTGGATTTTATTTTTCAAATCTTTTTCTATATCATAAGCTAACGCTTGCCCGTCTAATAAAACAACGCCCCTATTTGGCATGCCCATTTATCCTTTATATAATTAAAATCCTATTATTGTAGCAAAAATCATGCGTTTAAGGGAATTAAAAACTCAGTTTGTCAATCTTTAAGATTAGCCCCATGATAGAGCAAGTAAAAACTAAGGGCTTTTAAAAATTCTAATTGCTGATAAAACTTAGAAGCTTCTATTTTGTCGTTTTGTTTCTTGTCGTTTTGTTTATCCTTTGGCTCTTTAGGGTTTTCGTTCAAATACCTTAACCCCAAACTCGGGTTATAAAAGTAATCTTTGGTAGCGATCGCTTCATAGCCTAGCGCGTAATTGGGGTGGCTTGGGGGGTTTGTTGTATTGTTAGAAAATAAAGGCTTCCCAAAACTCACGAATTGAAAACCTTTAGGGGCGATTAATTCAATAATGCTAGGAGCGATGTCTAAATGCGATCCGACTTGACTGATTTTTTTAGGCTTTAAAGTGGGGGCATATAAAATAAGCGGCACGGATTTAATGATATACAAATCGTTTTTAGCGTATTCATAGCTCCTGTCAAAGTGATCCCCTGTGATGATAAAAAGCGAGTTGGGGAATTTTTGGCTGGCTTTTTTGATGAAATCAACCACCACTTTGTCATACCAGTAAATATGCCCTAAAGAATTAGCGTCCGGTAAATTTTCTGATTTGGGGGTTTTTTCCACAAATTGTTGGATTTTTTCTAAAGGTACATTAAAGGCTTTGAGATTCACGTTTTTGATCGCATGGTTGCTTAAAGTCATGACCATGCTGAAAGTTTTTTCATGGGGGTTGGTGTTTTCTAAAATATAGTCAAATAAAATATTATCATGCACTCCCCAGTTGCTCTCTATGGGTTTAGGGTAGGACTTATTTTTAACAAATTCTAAGAGATGATTGTTAAAATAAAGGGCGTGAAAACCTTGTTTTTTGGTGAAACTGGTGAGTTTATTCCAAATCCCGCTACCTCCATAATAAAAGTTGTTTTTATAACCTAAAGTCTTCATGATATTGCCAATTGCCATAGGAAAGCTAGGGAGGATCACCCCTGAATTGACTAAATTGTTATCATTAATATAGGGCAAGCCTGTGATCTGAACATCTAAGCTTTTAACGGTTCGTGGGGCGCTTTCAATAAAAGCAGAAAGCATGTGAGCATGTTCTTTTTTAACCAAGTCTTGTAAAGCGCTCGTTAGCCCTATGGAATCAAATTTTTTATCAAAATGCCATGAACTTAAGGACTCTGAAACGATATAAAAAACATGTTGAATGGTTTGAAGAGAATTGTTGCGGCTTGTTTGAGAAAGCAACTCATAGAGATTGTTTGAAGGGTTTTCTTTAAGATGGAAATAATTTTTCGCCACTTCTAAAGGCGTTTCTTTAGCAAAATCGCTGAATTTAAGGTTATGGCTTTGCCTGTAATTGCGCGCCAAAAGATAAAGGTTACGAAACGCCCCAGGGGTGATTTTCATTAAAAAAGGATCTTTGGCTGGCTCTATGCTGAGATCTAAAGACGCGCCCACAAAGCTCAATTGCGCGTTAATGTAAAACATTTGCGTGAGGGAAAAAAGCGCAAATAAAATGAAAATTTTAAGGGGTTTGGTGTGGGCGGCTTGATAAGCATTTTTGGGTTTAAAAAGGGCGTTTTGGAGTTTGAAATAGATAAAAGAAATCAAAACGCTAAGGATTACAAAGAGTGAAAAACCAGAAAAAATAGGGTATTCCCCGCTCATTTTTAAAATTGTGAGCGTGTCTTCATGCAAAAATTCCAATAAATTTTCATCAAACACATTCCCATAAATGCCATAATAAACAATGTTCGCAATGTTTAAAAACAGGATAATAGCGATAGAAAAATACGCCGTAATATTAAGCATTTTGGTTTGGTGTTTAGGGGCAAATAACCCCAATAACCCGATGATGATAAAGAGAATCGCTAGGCTTGAGACCACACGATTATCGTATCTGGCTCCATTGAATAGGGTTTTGATGATTTCATCAAAAATAGGGTTTTTTAAAGCATGCTTATAATAGCCAGTATAAAGGATAAAGCCGATACGATTAAACACAAACAACAAGCTCATAAAAAAGGTGAAGTAAAAACCTTTTAAAAAGAGCGAAAAAAGGGCATGGGATAGGGATTTCATAAGCGTTAATACAACCTTTTTTTAACAAGATATAAAGTCTTAAAAAAGACAAAAAGAAATAATGGGAAATCCAATAAAGAATCTAAGATTTGAAAATGAGAACGCATTAAAAGCGAACTGGATAACGCTACTAAAGCGATCACACCTAATAAGGGGCTACTCAAAAACAAACTGCTGCAAAAAAGCGCGCTAAAAATCAGAGAAGCCATGAAATGATGGTAGATTGAAAAAGGCAAGAACCCTAAAATATCTGTCAAAAGCAACAGATTGAAAAACAGCATGACGCTATAAGATTGCAAGGTTTCTAAAGGGGGTTTTTTGAGTATGCGACAAGAAAAGATCACATAAGCAAGAATTAAAAGACAGCTAAAAGGGCTTAAGGGGGCTGTAAAACTGCTTAAAAATTCATTGAGCGATAGGGAGTCTTTCAAAGCGATATTGCTTAAAATCACGCTTATTAAAGAGAGCGAGAACCTCAAACCCAATGGCTTATTTTTGAAAAAAAAGAAAATTAAAAAAAGCCATATAAAACTCAGCGTGTAAGAAGAAGATATAAGCATGACTGATTACTTGAGAAGGGATTTTAAATAAGCCATATTGAAACGGATGTGTTTGATATGAGAGCGGTTGTAGGTATAGACAATATCTATAAAATGAGGATTAAGGCTATAGCTTGGGTAACTCACTTCATTGGCTTTGTCTAAAACTTTTAAGGTTTTAAAAGAGTTTGAGTTTTCTAATTTAGAAAGCCAGAGTTCTTTACGACGCAAAGATGAATCGCTAGGGTTATGGATCAAATACAATTCTTCGTTTAAATTGATCAAATTCAAAGCGTCATTCAAGTTTTTCAAATTCGTGAGCGTGGGTTTTTTCCAAGCGGTGGGGGTTTTACAGGTTTCTAGCATGAGACTATCTTTAAAAGAATGGTTTCTAAACGCCATGACAGCGCAGTCTTTAAAGGGGGTTAGGCTTGGTTGGAGTTGGTGGTTTAAGGTATTAGGCCTTAAAAGCTCTCTTGGGTTATTTTGTTGGTCAAATTTCAATAATAGGGGGTATTGGGTGGCTAATTCGTGATAGAGTGGTAGCATAAAACCGCCATCAGTGGTGTTTAAAGGCTTATTTTTTATCAAATGGCTCAAGTTTAAAAAAGGGCTTAAAGAGAGCTTTCGCGCAAACTTAAAACGAATCGGCTCTAAAGCGCTTTCAAATTGATAGATTTTAGAAGTGGCCCACCCGCCCATGCTCACCCCTACGACAAACAACAAGATTTTATTATCATGCAAAAAAAGCAAGGGGTTACCTAGTTTTTTGATGTATTCATGCGAATGATGAGAAAGCTCTTCTTTGGTTAAAAGAATGAAGGCTTCGCTCCAGCGATTAGTCTTGCTGTCAAAAAGATTCGCGCTGATTTTCACATCCCTTGCCCCTTCTTTAGTGCCGCTAAAATAAGCGTTCAAAAGATTGTCGTTAGGCAAGCTGATTAAAGAGCTCGCATGCGTGCTTAAAGCGTCGTTTGGTTTAGGGATAGTGAGTTGCGTGAAATAGGGGGGGTTTTGAGTGACAAGGGCTTGATTGTGCACGAAAGCATAGGGGGGGGTTTGGCGCTTCATTATAATTAAAAACAAAACGATAAAAAGCCCCACAAAAAAGGCGGCATGTTTTAGGCGATTTCTTGAAGGTTCCAAGATAGCGTTTCGCCCCCTCTTAAGATAGCGATTTTTTCATTCAAGCAAAGCGTGTGCGTAGGGACTATAAAGGGTTTTTTAGACAAATGCGCTTTTTTATTAGGCAAATTGTCTAGCGCGTAGATTTTTTTAGCGTTATCGCTGATAAAGGCTTGCAAATTTTCTAAAGCGTTGTGTTTTTCAAAAAGTTCGCACAACGCAGGCAACAAAATAGGGGCAGAAAAGATGCCTGCCGGGATGCTAGCGCTATGCTTTTTAGAAATGAAATGCGGGGCGCTGTCCGATCCAAAAGAGATTTTAGGGTGGGCTTTTAAAGCAAGGGATAAAAGCCTTTCTTGGTCTTTTTTGGTTTTGATTAAAGGCTTACAAAAACAATGCGGGTCCAAACTCCCCCCTAATAAGTCATCTAAAGTCATGCTGATATGGTGTAAAGTTAAAGTCGCATAGAGGTTGTCATGTTTTTCAATCAAAGCGATACTGCGCCAATCGCTCAAATGCTCTATAATGATTTTGAGTTTAGGGAATGAAAGGGCGAAAGTTTCTAAAACGCTATGGCATAAAAATTCTTTATCCAAACAAAACCCGGCTTGTTCTGCATGGATGCATAAAATAAAGCCTAATTTTTGGGCGTTTTCTAAAACCTCTAAAGTCTTTCCACCCAACAAATCCGAAGTGCCGTTTTGCGCGTTTGTGGTCATGCCTTTGGGGTAGAGTTTTAAAAACCTGATGCCTTTTTCGTGAGCGCGTTGCAATTCTTCTAAAGTCAAGCCATCATTGAAATACAAACTCATTAAAGGCTTGAAGTTTGAAGAATGGTTTAAAATTTTTTCTTCATATTCAAGGGTGGTTGGAGTGTCAATCAAGGGCTTACTGAGATTAGGCATGATCACCGCAGCGCTAAAAGGCTCGCTAGAGTATCTTAACACCGCTTTTAAAAGCGCGTTTTCTCGCACATGCAAGTGGGCGTCTATGGGGTCAAAAAGCGTGATTTCCATTTTTTAATTGCCTCCTAAGTAATAACGCACTCTAATGCGAATGAGGGTTTTAGTTTTGGGGCGTGGGTAATCCTTATAAGCGATTTGAATGGTCTTTAAGGTGTTGTCATCAAGCATTTTGTATTCAGAGCCAATGATGATTTTAAGATCGGTAATATCGCCGTTAGGGTGCAAGTAAAACTCTACCGCATTCGTCCCGTCCTGCCCTAAATAAGCCGCTACTTGAGGGTATTCTAAATATTTTTGCGTGATGCGCCCAATATCCCTTAAATTATTCCTGATGAAATCTTTTTCGGCTGTGCCTAAATCCCCAAATTCTTCGCCATACAATTCATCAATATCCCTTCTGGTTTGGTTATCCAAGCCTTTATTATTTTCTTGTCTGGGTGGTGCAACTTCTTTAGGCAAGAAAGAAAGCTGGTTAGGGTCAAATTCTTTTTTGACAGGTTTTTTCTCTTCTATTTTTTTCTGCTCTACTTTTTGTTCTACTTTCTGCTCTACGATTTTTTTCTCTTCTTTTTTCTCCTCTACTACTTTTTTCTCTTCCACTTTTTCCACTTTTTTAAGAGCCTTATGTTTGTGGTTGGGCTTTTTGGGTTCTGGTTTGGGCTTTGGTTTAGGCTCAGGCTTTGGCTTTTCTATGGGTTTTGGCGGGGTTGGCGGGGTTGGGGGTGTGGGTGGGGTGGGGGGTGTTGGGGGTTTTTGGGGGCCAGCCAGCGTGGGTTTAGGAGCGCCTGGGTTGTTTTTATTGGGATCTTGCGAATGGCCTCTTTTTAAAACCAATAAATTTTCAGGATTTAATTTAACGAGCTTGGGTTTTGAAGGAAAAAAATCTTCTCTGTGTTCAAATAAAAAATAAATCAACCAATGCAACAATACAGACAGAATGAGAGAAAAGAAAAAATTCCTGTTAGAATGATCCACAGGGTCAAAATTTTTCCCTAACTTAGCAGGTTGTAGTTTAGAATTTTCCGGCATATAAATTTCCTAATTTTGAATTCTTTATCTTATTTTCAGCTTCTTTAATCAGTTCTTCTTTAGATGTTTTTGGGCTTATTTTGTCTAAAAGCAGGCCGTATTTGTCGCTTAGTAAGACCAAGTAACGCTCCTTATTGGTTTCTATTGAGATGATTTTATGGTTCGCACCAACACGACCCAAAACACTAACTTCTAACTTAAAATCTTTCGCAGAAAAAGACCCTTGTGTAGGAACAATTTTTTTTTTGATGACATACAATATTAAGAGTAAGGCAACAATAACCGCTAACCCCTTGTAAGCATGGCTTAAATCCAGTGGGGGTTTTAACTCTAGAGTGTTTAAGGGACTTTTGGCTCGCTCTTTTTCATCTTGGCTTGCGAGATTGGCATGCTGAGATTTTTCTTTCAGGCTAGGCGGTGGGGCTAAATGAAAACCTTTAGGCAAAAAAAGAAAGCGGAGTTGCTTTTTATCCTTGCTGTTTGAGGCTTGGATTTCTAAGTCCACTTTAGCTTTTTTAGACAAGAGATAGATGTCATTTTGGTAGGAAAACATTTCTAAGGCATTCAAAGAGGCTTCTTTAAAATCCATCGTTTTTTTAGAATCCAGTTTAGCGTTTTTTAAAACGATCACCTTTTGCCCTTCAACTTCCATGATTTTAGGCGTTTTGTTAAAAGGAGTTTCAAAAGTGAGCGTGGTTTGCACGGCTTTTATGGGTGGTGTTGCCGGAGCGTTTGAATCGGGTTGGATTTCTTTTAACGCATTTTGCCAATGCACCAATTTAATGGGGGCGTCATCATTTAAAGGTATTTTCTCTTCAGCCAGTAACATCAAAGTAGCGCTCAGTAACAAGAACAACAATCTCATGAATTTTTAGCGAGATAATATACAATGGCGTTAGAATCAAGGATTTCATTCAAACGAATGGCTAAATTCCTTTCAAAAACCATCACCTCACCCTTACCAATAACCCGCCCATTCACAAAAGTATCCACGCTTTCTCCGGCGGGTTTTTGCAAATCAATCACAGAGCCTTTTTCAAAACGCAAGATTTGCAATAAAGGGATTTGCGTAGAGCCAAGTTCCGCGCTAAAAACAATCTCCATGTCTAAAAGGTTTTTATAATCGCAAATGAGTTCTTCTAAATAAGTGGAAAGCTCTAATTCTCTTTCTTTATTCGCTTTCTCTTTTTCTTTTTCGGCTATTTTCAACTTATTAGCTTCTGTTTCTGGCATAAAACTCTACTCTTTCAAGAATGATTTGACTTTGATTATAAAATCTTGATTTTACTATAAATTTTATAACAAATAAAGCCACTACGCCTTAAAGCGAGCTTTAGAAACGCAAAATTCTTTTAAAAAACACACATCGCATAAGGGGTTTTTAGCCTTGCAGGTGTAGCGGCCAAACAAGATTAAGGCATGGTGGAGTTTGGACAGGTTGTCTTTAAACAGATCGCTGAGTTCTTCTTCGGTTTTAATAGGCGTTTTAGCGTTGCTTAAACCTAAGCGGTGCGTCGTGCGGAACACATGGGTATCTACCGCCATATAATTTGCGTCAAAGCACACTGAAAGCACCACATTAGCGGTTTTTTGCCCCACGCCATCTAAACTCATCAATTCTTTTTGCGTAGAGGGGATAACGCCCTTAAAATCCCTAACCACTTTTTGCGCCATACTGATTAAATGCTTGCTTTTATTGTTGAAATACGAAACGGATTTAATAATCTCTTTAACCTCTTCTAAAGAAGCGAGGGCTAAATCGTTCACGCTCGGGTATTTTTCAAATAACTTGGGCGTTATTTGATTCACTCTAGCGTCCGTGCATTGAGCGCTTAAAATGGTCGCCACCAGCAATTCATAGGGGTTTTTATGGCACAATTCGATGGTTTGGTTGGGGTAATGTTTTAAAAGCAGTTCTTTGATTTGTTGGGCTTTTTGGTAAGTTTTAGCGCGTTTTAAACCCATTTTCACACGCTTTCTTTGATGACAAGGTATTGCGCTTCATGGGATCTTAAAGCCACTTGAATGCGGTTGATTTTAACCGAAAGCGTGGCTTTTTTCATGGAATAATGCAAAAGAATGCATTGAACCCCTTCATGGATACCAAAAGAGAGGAAGCGTTTTTTAAGGGCTTCATCGCAGTTAGCGATTTCTACGATTTCATAAACTTTGTCTTTAATGGCTTCATTGAGCGTCATTTTACTTCCTTTTTGAATCAATGTTTTTTTTGACTTCATCCACGATGATGTCAATAGGTGTGAAAATACGGCGCAAGATTTTAAAAGGCGCTTGGATAATATCTGACGCTAAAGTTACTTGAGTTTTAGGTTTATCTAGCGTGCCTTTGACATTCACATTAGTGGTGATTTTACCTCCTTTTCCTAAAACGAGATAGCCCACGATAGGGATTTTATTTAAGACATTACTCAAAGCCTTGATAGTGGAAACTTCTAAGTTCAAATCCAATTTGTTTTTGTCTAATTCAATGATCCCATTGCCAGCAATATCAAGCGTTTTGCCGATAAGATCAATTTTTTCTAACCCTAAATATTCTTTAGTGATCCCAAAAACAACAGACCCCTTTTTGATTTGATAGCCATTAGCCCCTAAATGAGGGTTCCTAAAGACAATGAGAGAGGGAATGGTGTTGATGAGATTGATCATGTTTTGCATGAGAGCGAAATTTTTTAAGCTTGTGTTTTGGAATTTCAATTCGCCATTGAAAACCTGATCTTCAAGAGCCCCAATAAGCGTGAATAAGCCCCCTTCTACGAAATCTTTTTGGAGGATAGTGTTGATATAATCCCCGCTAAAATTATGGGCCTTAAGATACAAAGCCCCATGCACTAAATCCGCCATGATCATGGCGTTTTTATAATTGCCATCAATTTTCACCCTATCGTCTTGAGCGACAATATCAAGATTTTCTAAAGGAAAAGGCATTTTTTTATAGATCAGCACGACATCTTTAGCATGGATGCGTGTAGAGATAGGGATAATTTTGTGGGCTTTTTCATAGCGTTGTTTGGCGCTAATGAAAACATCTTCATCTTGGATTTCTTTAGAGCTAGGCTTTTCTTTTCGTTCTTTTGAGAATAATCCCGCAATAGCTGGCATTTTACTATCCAAGAAATCATCAATACTCAAATCAATGTTATTAAGGGTAATATCCTTTTGATCCCCCTTAACTTTTATGGATATGCTTTTGCTTGGAGTATAGACAGAAATTTCATCTTTATTGATAGAACCAAATAAAGAGAGGGAATTAAATTGCTTGCCGTTGCTATGATAGATGGGTAAAGTGATTTTCAAATCATTAGCAAAAAAATCAATATTAATAAAATCGCTCGTAGAAACTTCTAAAGAGCCATCTTCTAAAGCGAAATATTTCATAATAGGGGAATAGGGCTTGATTTTTTTAAAATCTTTGATTCTAAAAATATAGGCGTTATCTTTAAATTCGCCCTCTAATAAAAGTTGTGGCACGCTCCATTGCATGTGGTTGGGGTTAGAAAAATCAAAATTCAAAGAAAGGTTTTTAAGAGTGTCTCCTGTGGCGTAGAAAACATCTTTAGTGAATTTGTCTTCACTTTGGGCTTTAATGGTGTCTATGATTTTTCTTCTAAACACCTCTGAGTTTTCACCCTCTTGAATGATAGAATGCAAGCTTTTTAAATCTAAAGAAAATTTAGTAGGCTGTGGGTTATCTTGGTCGTTATTCAAGCCATAAGAACGCATGTTGATATTATTGTTAGTGTTGAATCGTATTTTATGGACTAAAGAATCCAAAGAAAGGATTTTTTTATTCAAATCTAAAGCGATTTTAGCGTCTAAATCCAGCATGTTTTCATAGCGGGTGTGGGTAGTTTCTATGTAGATGTATTGGTATTCTTGGGTAATATCTAAGCTTATATTAGCGTTTTGCGTATAAAGGGGGATATTATAGAGCGAGAGGGTGCCTTCTTGCAAATTAACGCTGCCTTGAACGCTAAATAAGGGGGCGGTGTTTTTTAAAAATTGTAAGGTGAGTTTCAAATCCGCGCTAGATGGCGTGCTGATTTTATCCAAAGGTAAAACGACTTTATAAGCGCTCAATAAATCCTTAATGCTATCGCCATAATAATTAGGGGTCGTTTTTAAAAAAACCTCCAACTTAGGGGCCTCTAACAAATTGGAAAAAGTGGCGTAAGAGCCGGTCAATTCCATGGTTTCATAAGTGATTTTTTGGGGCTGTATGAGGAGCTGTTTGTTTTTGAAGATCAATTCGGTTTTATCCATTTTAATGGGCGATAAGCCATCATTAAAAACGACTGAAGGCTTCATCAAAGTGGCTTTAACTACAGAATTTTCCAAAAGCGATGGGACAAACTCGCTAGGAGTGAAATTGGCTTTAATTAAAGCGTTATCAATCTTAAAGCTAGCAAATTGGATCTTGTCAAAAATCCATGTTTTTAAATTTTTTTGCGATTGGCGTTGGAAAAGGGGCTTTAAAAACGCTAGGCTTTTCATTGGGGAAGTGTTGATTTTCAATTCTATGGTTTTTAAATCGGTTAGCCCTTGCAAATAAATTGCAGCGCTGGGTTCAACTAAGGGCTTGACAATCAAATTGAACGCCATTTTCCTAGCTTTAGGTGAATAGTGGGCGTTGCCATCTACTTGGACTTTAATGTCTTTAAAAAGCAAATTGATGATTTTAAGCTTGATATTTTTATCGTCTTCTAGGGAAAATTCCCCTTTGATTCCTGGAAATTCCAACTCGTATTTATTCCCGTCAAAAAAGATATTGGCTTTATTTTTATCGTCTAAAATGATTTCTTTGACTTTAAGTTTTTCAAAATAAGACACCGCCCAAATGCCATAACGGATATTTTTAATCAGATCAGAAACTTCTAAACGCTTTTTAGTGGGTTTTTGATGGAAGAAAGAAGAGAGATCGATGCGTTCAATTTCTAAAGAAAGCTTGTTATTGAGTTTTAAGTATAATTCAGAAATACCAAGCTTTCCAATTTTTAAATTTTGTATGTGAATGCCGTTTGAAAGGGTTTTGTGAATGACAACTAAAAGAGTGAATACTGCCACAAACAAGATAATGACATTAAATACTTTCTTGGATACATGTTTTCTTTTATTCATCAGTATTCTTTTTTATTTAAGTATACCAATTTATCCTAACAAAGTGGTGGTTGTCCCGCAAGGTTCGCTCAAAAAAGTGTTTTTTTCTTTGAAAGAGCAAGGCGTGGATATTAACGCTTTGGATTTGCTTTTTTTACGCTTGATGGGCATGCCTAAAAAAGGCTATATTGACATGGGCGATGGGGCTTTAAGGAAAGGGGATTTTTTAGTCCGTTTGATCAAAGCGAAAGCGGCGCAAAAAAGCGCGACTTTAATCCCTGGAGAAACCCGCTATTTTTTCACGCAAATTTTGAGCGAGACTTACCAATTAGGAGTTGGCGATCTCAATGAAGCTTATGAAAGCATCGCTCCACGATTAAACGGCGCTGTGATAGAAGATGGGGTGATATGGCCAGACGCTTATCATTTACCCTTAGGGGAGGACGCTTTTAAAATCATGCAAGCTTTAATCGGTCAATCCATGAAAAAACACGAAGCTTTAAGCAAACAATGGCTTGGATACTACCATAAAGAAGAGTGGTTTGAAAAAATCATTCTCGCTTCTATTGTGCAAAAAGAAGCCGCTAATATTGAAGAAATGCCCCTGATTGCGAGCGTGATTTTTAACCGCTTGAAAAAAGGCATGCCTTTACAAATGGATGGGGCTTTGAATTATCAGGAATTTTCACACGCTAAAGTGACCAAAGAGCGCATTAAAACCGATAACACCTCCTACAATACCTATAAATTTAAGGGTTTGCCTAAAAATCCTGTGGGGAGCGTGAGCCTAGAAGCGATTAGAGCGGTGGTATTCCCTAAAAAAACTAACTTTTTGTATTTTGTGAAAATGCCGGATAAAAAACATGCTTTCAGCGCGACTTATAAGGAGCATTTAAAAAACATTAATCTTTCTAATAATCATTTTTAAAATTAGGGTTAATGGGGCGTTTTTTCTTTTAAATTGAGTAAAAAGTGTTTAGTATTTTCTCATTTCAATTTTAAGTTCTTACTATTAAAGCATTTTAGATTTTATTAAAAAAGGCTTGCTACAATTTTAGGCAAATTTTGATTGCTAGGGCTTAAAATACAGCTTTTAGCACAAAGGAGAATGAATGGCTAAAATGAGCGCTCCAGATGGGGTTGCCGTTTGGGTGAATGAAGACAGGTGTAAGGGTTGTGATATTTGCGTATCGGTATGCCCTGCTGGGGTTCTTGGCATGGGGATTGAAAAAGAAAGGGTGCTTGGAAAAGTGGCCAAAGTAGCCTACCCAGAGAGCTGTATCGGTTGCGTGCAATGCGAGTTGCACTGCCCGGATTTTGCGATTTATGTGGCTGACAGGAAGGATTTCAAATTCGCTAAAGTTTCTAAAGACGCTCAAGAAAGAAGCGAAAGGGTTAAAGCCAATCACTACATGCTTTTAGAAGAGACTATTTTAGAAGGGAGAGGCAAATAATGCGTGAGATTATTTCTGATGGGAATGAATTAGTCGCTAAAGCGGCGATTGAAGTGGGGTGTCGGTTTTTTGGGGGCTATCCTATCACGCCAAGTTCGGATATTATGCATGCGATGAGCGTGGCTTTGCCCAAATGCGGCGGCCATTTTATCCAAATGGAAGATGAAATCAGCGGGATTAGCGTGTCTTTAGGAGCGAGCATGAGCGGGACGAAGTCTATGACAGCAAGCTCTGGGCCTGGCATTTCATTGAAAGTGGAGCAAATCGGTTATTCTTTCATGGCAGAAATCCCTTTAGTGATCGCTGATGTGATGCGTTCAGGCCCATCAACTGGAATGCCCACTCGTGTGGCTCAAGGCGATGTGAATTTTTTAAGACACCCCATACATGGGGATTTTAAAGCCGTCGCGCTCGCTCCTGCGAATTTAGAAGAAGCTTACACCGAAACCGTTCGCGCGTTTAACTTGGCTGAAATGCTCATGACTCCTGTATTCTTGCTCATGGATGAAACCGTGGGGCATATGTATGGCAAGGTGCAAATCCCAGATTTAGAAGAAGTGCAAAAGATAACCATTAATCGTAAGGAATTTGTGGGCGATAAAAAGGACTACAAACCTTATGGGGTCGCGCAAGATGAGCCGGCCGTTTTGAACCCTTTCTTTAAAGGCTATCGCTACCATGTTTCAGGCTTGCACCATGGGCCTATTGGCTTTCCTACTGAAGACGCTAAAATCGGGGGGGATTTGATTGACAGATTATTCCATAAGATTGAATCCAAACAAGACATTATCAATGAAAACGAGGAAATGGATTTAGAGGGTGCTGAAATCGTTGTTATCGCTTATGGTTCGGTTTCTTTGGCGGTTAAAGAGGCTTTGAAAGATTACAACAAAGAAAGCAAGCAAAAAGTCGGCTTTTTCAGGCCTAAAACCTTATGGCCAAGCCCGGCTAAACGCTTGAAAGAAATAGGGGACAAATACGAAAAAATCCTTGTGATTGAATTGAATAAGGGGCAGTATTTAGAAGAGATTGAAAGGGTTATGCAAAGGAAAGTGCATTTCTTTGGGCAAGCCAATGGGCGTACGATTTCGCCCAAACAAATCATCGCAAAGTTGAAGGAGCTTTAAAATGGCGTTTAATTATGATGAATATTTGCGTGTGGATAAAATACCCACTTTGTGGTGTTGGGGCTGTGGCGATGGCGTGATTTTAAAATCCATTATCCGCACGATTGATGCCTTAGGCTGGAAAATGGATGATGTGTGCTTGGTGAGCGGGATTGGTTGCAGCGGGCGCATGAGTTCGTATGTGAATTGCAACACCGTTCATACCACGCATGGTAGGGCTGTAGCGTATGCGACAGGGATTAAATTGGCTAATCCTAGTAAGCATGTGATCGTGGTTTCTGGCGATGGCGATGGCTTTGCGATTGGAGGCAATCACACCATGCACGCATGCAGAAGAAACATTGATTTGAATTTTATTTTAGTGAATAATTTCATTTATGGTTTGACCAACTCCCAAACTTCGCCCACCACGCCTAATGGCATGTGGACGGTTACGGCTCAATGGGGGAATATTGATAACCAATTTGACCCATGCGCTTTAACCACCGCTGCCGGGGCGAGTTTTGTGGCTAGAGAGAGCGTTTTAGACCCTCAAAAATTAGAAAAAGTGCTTAAAGAAGGATTCACGCATAAGGGTTTTAGCTTCTTTGATGTCCATAGCAATTGCCATATCAATTTAGGGCGTAAGAATAAAATGGGCGAAGCGTCTCAAATGCTGAAATGGATGGAAAGCCGATTAGTGAGCAAACGCCAGTTTGAAGCCATGAGCCCTGAAGAAAGGGTGGATAAATTCCCTACAGGCGTTTTAAAGCATGACACGGACAGGAAAGAATATTGCGAAGCGTATCAAGAAATCATTGAAAAAGCACAAGGAAAACAATAATGGAAGCGCAGTTACGATTTACAGGCGTTGGAGGGCAAGGCGTGTTGTTAGCGGGAGAGATTTTAGCTGAGGCTAAGATTGTGAGTGGGGGCTATGGCACTAAGACTTCCACTTACACTTCGCAAGTGCGTGGAGGGCCCACTAAAGTGGATATTTTGCTAGACAGAGATGAAATTATTTTCCCTTATGCTAAAGAGGGCGAGATTGATTTCATGCTTTCAGTCGCTCAAATCAGCTACAACCAGTTTAAAAGCGATATTAAAAAAGGCGGTATCGTTGTCATTGATCCCAATTTGGTAACCCCCACTAAAGAAGATGAGGAAAAATACCAACTTTATAAAATCCCCATTATCAGCATCGCTAAAGATGAAGTGGGTAACATTATCACGCAATCTGTGGTGGCGCTAGCCATTACCGTGGAGCTGACTAAATGCGTGGAAGAAAATATCGTTCTAGACACCATGCTTAAAAAAGTCCCTGCAAAAGTCGCTGACACCAACAAAAAAGCCTTTGAAATTGGCAAAAAACATGCTTTAGAAGCTTTGAAAGTTAGGGCTTAATGGCTCTAAACTCTTGTTTTGAATTGATTTTCTTAATAAATTTTTGAGAACTTGATTGTAATGGGTTCAAGATAACTCAAGCTCTAAAAAGGGGCTTTGCTTTTTTACCCATTTTAGATTAAGACGCTCGCAAACACCAAAGGCAAAAACACCAATGATTTTTGAAAAGCAAGACTACCAGCAAGAGTGTATTAATAACATTATCACGCTTTTAGATGGCTTTGATTTTAAGCGCCACGATGCCTTAAATCTAAAAGATTGTTTAAGTCAATTCAACGCCGCATGCGAAATTCCTGTCAAAAATTTAAGCGGTAAGCTTAATGTTGATATTTTAATGGAAACAGGCACGGGCAAAACTTTCACTTATTTGAATTTGATTTTTGCGCTCCACAAGGCTTACAAGCAAAATAAATTCATCATCTTTGTCCCACGAAAACCCATTTTGGAGTCGGTTAAGCAAAATATCCGCCTTACGAAAGATTATTTTTATTTAGAATTCAAACGCCACCTGAAAACCTACACTTATGAAGGGGTTAAATCGCCAAGCAACATTATTAACCATTACCTTAAAAACCAAGATGAATTGAGCGTCTTGCTCCTCACTAACAGTGCGATTGACAAGGAGGGAAACATACTCAATAAAAACAGCGAAAACCTTTTTAACACTAAAAGCATTTTTGAAAATATCGCTGATTTAAAGCCTATTTCTATCATAGACGAGCCGCATTTGCTTAAAGGTGAGGCGTTTGGTAAGTATTTTAGTAAAATAGGCGCGCTTTATTTTCGCTTTGGGGCGACTTTTGCCAAAGAAAAAGAGCATGCTTTAAGCAATGTAGCCTTTTGTTTGGATTCAATCAGCACGTTTAGAAATTACCTTGTCAAACAAATCCGTGTCCATTCTGTCATGCAAGATGTGCAAAGCCCGTTTTTGCTCAATGCGGATTCAAAAAGCGCAAAAATTGCCTTTTATAAAGCGGGCATTCTTAAACAAATCACGCTTTCAAAAGGAGAGGATTTAGGCAAAATTAACGCTTCTTTTAACGGCGTTAGCTTGGTCAAAACCACCAAAGACAAGGCTTATTTGAGTAATGGCGCTACGCTTGAAAAGGCTTCTTATAAACTCACGCAAGATGAAATCAGCACTCTTTTAGAAAAAGCCATTGACTTGCATTTTGAAAAAGAGGCGTTTTTATTTGACCAAGACATTAAAGCGTTAAGCCTGTTTTTTATCCCAAAAATTGAGGATTTTAGACAAATTGATAACAAAGGCACGCCCTTTATTAAAACCGAATTTGAAAGGCTTTACAAACTCAAACGCGCTTCAATTCTAGCAAGGGAAAATTTATCGCCAAGCTATAAAGAATATTTAGCGAGAGATTTTGATGAGATCGGTAATTTACGCGTCCATCAAGGTTATTTTAGCGGCGATAGCGTAGCGCTCAATAAAGGCAAAAAAGAAAGCAAAAAAGAAGACATTGAAGCCAACGACATTAAAATGATTTTGAGCGAAAAAGAAAAATTGCTTTCATTTCAAACGCCTTTGCGTTTTATTTTTAGCGTGTGGGCTTTGCAAGAGGGTTGGGATAATCCAAACATTTTTACTCTTATTAAACTGGCAAATTCTACCAGCGAAACAAGCCGCCATCAGCAAGTGGGGCGCGGGTTAAGAATCGCTATCAATCAAGAGGGCAAGCGCGTTACGCATGGATTTTTAAAGGCAAACGACGACGCTTTTTATAAAATAAACCACCTTGACATGCTAGTGAGTGGCGAGGAAGTGGGCTTTATAGAGAATTTGCAAAAAGAGATTGAAGCGAGCAGTTTTATCAGTGGTGGCAGTGCACTAGACAGAGAGATTTTAGCCAGGTTAGGGCTTAATGAAAAAAAGATCAATAAATTTTGCGATGCATTAGAAAAATTAAACGCCGTAGAATTTGACGAAACAAACAACGCTTACAAAATCATCGCGCCCATTTATGAAGCGATGCAAAACAACGAAGAAAGGATAAAAAGCTTTTTAAGCGATGAAGAATATCACGCCGTTTTAAACGCCTTTAAAATGGCTGAAAATCCCACCAACAAGCGCGATCAAATTATAAACGCTAACCAACCTCAAGAAAAAGTCAAAATCCGCCAAAATTTAGCTAAGGAATTTAAAGAGTTATGGCAAACCATCAACGCGCAAAGCCAATTAAGCTATCAAAATATCCAAAAAAACAAGCTGATAGAATCTATCACCAAAGCGTTTAATGAAAGCCAAGTGGTGCATGAAGTAATCACTTTTGAAAGCAAAAGGTATGATGCAAAAACGAATCAAATCATCACAGAATCATCAAGCGTTTTAAAAGAGAAAAACTACGCTAACGCCTTACAAAAAGAAATCAACGCGCTTCTGCTTGACTTTGCCAAAGACGAATCATTGCCCTTAAAATTCACGCTTGAACTCTACAACGCTTTAAACAAAGAGCATTTCACAAACTCACCTAAAAAAGCCTTTAAATTGCTTAAAGACATTATCAAAGATAAGTTGCATGCGAATTTGCTTTCTTGCGTGAGTTATGGATTTTGCCAAAACGCCTTTTCTAACACGGCTTTTGATAAAACCGATCCGCTTTATTGTGAAGATGGCTCGCCCAAAAATGAGATTGAAAAACACAAATTAGGCAAATACAAAAGCGCGCAAACTCCAAGCCAAAACTATCTTTATGATACGATCATTTATGATTCTAAAATTGAAGAAGAAGTGAGTGAAGAGGGGGTGCAAACACTGGAAGGTAAAAGCGTAGAAGTTTTTGCCAAGCTCCCTAAATTTAAAATCCCAACACCTTATAAAAACTATGAGCCCGATTTTGCTTATTTGCTTAAAGATGAAAAGGGTGCAAAAATCTTTTTTGTTTGCGAAACCAAAGGTTATGAAAAAGAAAGCGATATCCCGCCAGATGAAAAGCGTAAAATTGAATACGCTAAGAAATTTTTTGAAACGCTATCTCAAAATTTAAAGAACGCGAAAAAAGAAATACGAGTCGTTTTTGCCACACGCATTAACAAACAAGATTTATTGAGCGTGCTTAAAAGCGCATTAAAGGAAACGCTATGACAGATAAAAATCAAGCCAAAAAAATGGGTATCAACATTATCCAAGCCAGCAAGAAAATAACCCCCTTTTTGACATGCTTTTAAAGAACTTCCCACAAACGATAAAAGACGGACAAGTGAGCTTAAGCGCTATCAAAATGCTTTTAGGCTTTAATGAAAGCATGAATGATATCAGCGGCTATGAGCTCACTTGGACGTGAAAAGGGCTTGCTAACGCTCTTTATTCTGAACCTTGCCAAAAACAACTCAAATTACAAGAAAGCTTTACGCCCCAAACTTCAGCCAGCAAACACCCCGGCAATGCTATTATCATAGGCGATAATCTTGATGCGCTCAAACTTTTAAAATCCGCTTACAGCGAAAAAATAAAGATGATTTACATTGATCCGCCTTACAATACGACAAACGAAAATTTTATTTATCCGGATAATTTCAGGCAAGATTATCAAAAGATTTTAAGGGAAGTGGGCTTGCTTGAAATAGATGAAAATGGGGAGGAAATAGAAAGCGAAAGCTTGAAATTTTTTAAAAACACTCAAGGGAGTGGGACGCATAGCGGTTGGCTCTCTTTCATGCTGCCTCGCCTAAAATTAGCGCGCGATTTGCTTAAAGAAGACGGCGTGATTTTTATTAGCATTGATGATAATGAGTGCGCGAATTTAAAAATCTTGTGCGATGAAATTTTTGGGGAAGATAATTTTGTTGGAGATTTTATTCGTAAAACAAAATCCACAACAAATGATGCAAAAATCGGATTAAATTACCAGCATGAATTTTTACTTTGCTATGCTAAAGATAAAAATTATACAAATCTCTTGGGAGGAGAAAAGAATTTAGAAAATTACAAAAACCCCGATAACGACCCTAATGGAGCATGGATTAATGGTGATCCTAGTGCAAAAAGTGGGAATATGAAAACGGGGTATTTTGGAGTTACTAACCCTTACACGAATAAAGTGGATTATCCCCCTGTGGGTATGTTTTGGCGTTTTTCGCAAAATACGATACAAAAACACATTGATGAGGGGCGGATTTGCTTTAAAAAAGAGCATAAGGATAATGAAAGGGGCTTTATTTACAAACGCTATTTAAAGGATATAAAAACCACAAAAAAGACTTTTGATAGTTTAATATTTAGCGATAATTGTTATATGAACCAAGCGGCGACTAAAGAATTATTAAGCCTTGAATTAGCGGAGTATTTTAGTTATCCAAAGGGCGTGGATTTTATGGCTAAGATTATAGAGCATGCCACCAATCCTGGCGACATCATCTTAGATTTTTTCGCCGGGAGCGGGACAACCGCGCATGCGGTGATGGAATTAAACGCAGAAGATAAAGGCAATAGGGAATTTATTTTAGTTCAAATTGATGAAGAGATAAAAGAAGATAAAAGCGCTTATGATTTTTGTAAGAATGTTTTAAAAAGCACAAAGCCTATCATTAGCGATATTACCATAGAAAGGGTTAAAAGAGCCGCTCAAAAAATCATTGGATCTTCAAAAGATAGCGGTTTGGATTTGGGCTTTAAAGTTTATACCTTACAAGACAAAGCGCAAATCACAAACGACAAAGAAGAAATAACGCTTTTCAACCATTCTCATTTAACGCCCTTTGACAAAGCCCTAAATTTAGCCTTACAATGCGGCAAAACGCTCAATTGTGCGCTAGAGATTATCATCAAAGACAAACTCTACAAATGCGAAGACGCTTACTTTTGTATTGTGTGCGATAAAGAAGCGCAAGAGTATTTAGCCAAAAGCAAAAACGAAATGATATTTTTAGACGGCTATGAAGAGATTGATTTAGAAGCCTTTCTCAATCTCAACGCCAGCTTTAAAGAGCGTTTAAGCGTGGTGTATTGATTGGAAATAAAAGGGGTTAAAACCGCTTGAGTGGTCTTGCCTCTCATTTTTTATTTATTTTGTTTTTGAGTATAATCCTACGAAAATTTTAAGGAACGGCATGGAGTTTTTAGGACTGATTTTAAGTCTGGCCGCTATTTTGATAGCGTTTAAAAAGCCTGAAAAAGAAAATTGGGCGTTTGGGATTTTGATGGTGGTGTGGTTGGTGGAGCTTATTATTTTTATAGCCCACAGCTCTAGCGTTTTGCCTAACATGAATCTATAAGGGGGATGCATGAATAAAGAAACCCGATTTTATAATCTTTTTTCTTTGGCAATTTTAGGGATTTTGATCTTTCCTGTGGGTTTGGCGAATTTTTATTTTGGCTATGTTTTGAAAGATTCGCCTTGTATTTTTTGCTGGGCGCAACGCATCAACATGATTTTAATAGGGGCGGTGGCGCTTTTGGTGGTGCGTTTTGGGTTTAAGCCTAAATACATTGCCTTGCTATTATTCATGGCTAGTAGCGGGTTGTATGAGAGCTTTTATCATACCGGTAGCCATGCCTTAGAAGATGTGGGGCAGGGATTCGCGCTCGCTATTTTGGGCTTGCACACGCAGTTTTGGGCGCTTTTTGTCTTTTTTAGCGTGATAACGCTTTTAGCGGTTTTGCTCTTTTTTGCCCCTAATGCCCAACCTTTTAAAGATCGTTTGTTAAACGTGCTCCAAAAAAGCGCTTTTTATGTTTTCTTTATGGTGGTGGGTTCTAACGCCGTGCAAGCGTTTATTTCTACCGGGCCTTTCCCTTACATAGGCCAAAGCGATCCGGTGCGTTTTTCGTGGAATTTGAAAGAATCGGTCTGGTCTATGGAGAATTGGGATCATTTGAAATTCCCAAGAAGCGTTTTAGGCAGAAGAGATGTGGGCGAGCCTTTGAAATTGAGCGCTTTGCCCAAAGATAATGATTATGATCATTCGCCTCTAGAAATCGCAAAAGCGTTGAAGATTAAGAAAAAAGAAGAGCTTTTTTTGAAATTGAATGGAGCGATCACGGATTTGAGTTTCAATGAAGACAGGGCGATCCTTACTACAGAAAACCAAGGCCTTTATCTTGTAAGTAACGATTTAAAAACCATTCATAGCTACATGGTGTTGGATAGCTATTATAGCGCGACGGTGGGGTCGTTCGTGGGGGCGGATTTTAACGAAGATGAAAACATTGTGATCATGGGTAATAATAAAACGAGCGTGGAAATCACTCCTAACAAAAACGCTAACGCGCTTAAAAACTTCCCTTATTTTTTAGAGGGGGCTGACTCTTTTGATGAAGTGGAACGCAACCGCTTAAAAACTTCTAGGGCGAAAAACTATTATATTAGCGCTACAAGAAGAGGGGCTAAATTCACTTATTTGATCACCGCTCCTAACAAACGCTATAAGGATTTGATTATCATCTCCATGCTTAATAGCTACAAACAGGTGCATGGGGAGTTTTTACTTGAACTGGGCAATGCCAAACTTAAAGAAAAAAGGAAACTGGGCGAGTTAGTCATCAGCGCGTTAGCTTTAAAAGATAACAAGCTTTATGCGTTCAGTAAGGAATTTAACACGCTTTTAGTCATAGACCCTATAAAAGAAGAGATTCTTGAAGTTTATGGCTTGCCTAAAGAGATTAAAAATATCAGCGCTGGGGGGTTTAGGGATAATGAGCTTATCCTTGTGAGCTATGAGAATAATAAAAATATTCTCTACACCCTTAATTTTTAAACTCTTTTAAAGCTACTTTTTTCTAATATATTAACGCATTAGAAGATGGTCGCTATTTTAGAATAGAGGAAAGTCCGGGCTACATTAGACAAAATTCCATCTAACGGATGGCTAGCGCAAGCTAAGGGAAAGTGCCACAGAAAGCAAACCGCCTTTTTAAGGTAAGGGTGAAAGGGTGGGGTAAGAGCCCACCAGAGCTAAAGCGATTTAGCTTGTTTGGGCAAACCCAATTTGTAGCAAGAAGCGCATGGTAAGTCTAAATTGATACACGCTTCGCTTGAGGAATATTGCAAAATATTTCCCAGATAAATGGCCATCCATTGACAGAACCCGGCTTATTCTAATGCTCAACTGCGTGTTGATTTTTTAATAAAGTTTCAATCATTTTATTTTTTTTATTTTTTACCTGATTATTGTTTAAAATCTTAAAAATTTGTGTTACACTCTGTAAAATCAAAATCAAAGGGGATAGCGTGTTAGAAAAATCTTTTTTAAAAAGCAAGCAATTATTTTTATGCGGATTGGGTGTTTTGATGCTGCAGGCTTGCACTTGCCCAAACACTTCACAAAGGAATTCTTTTTTACAAGATGTGCCTTATTGGATGTTGCAAAATCGCAGCCAGTATCTCACGCAAGGGGTGGATAGTTCGCACATTGTGGATGGTAAGACAACTGAAGAGATAGAAAAAATCGCTACCAAGAGAGCGACAATAAGAGTGGCGCAAAATATTGTGCATAAACTCAAAGAGGCTTACCTTTCTAAATCCAACCGCATCAAGCAAAAGATCACTAATGAAATGTTTATCCAAATGACACAGCCCATTTATGATAGCTTGATGAATGTGGATCGTTTAGGGATTTATATCAATCCTAACAATGAGGAAGTGTTTGCGTTAGTGCGCGCGCGTGGTTTTGATAAGGACGCTTTGAGCGAAGGGTTGCATAAAATGGCCTTAGACAATCAAGCGGTGAGTATCCTTGTGGCTAAAGTGGAAGAAATCTTTAAAGATTCTATCAATTACGGAGACATTAAAGTCCCTATAGCCATGTAGACTTAGAACAATAAGCGTTCTTCGCTATCGTCTGTTCTTTTAGGGGTGGGGGTGATGGAATTAGGGGTTGAATAGTAGGGGATTTTATCCACGATTTCTTTACGCAAGCCTTTGGGGACATCAAACTTTCTTTTTAAAGAAGGTTCAATCGCTAAAATATTGCGCATGAAATGCGAATACACAGGTGCACTCACAACGCCTCCTGTCGCTCCTTTACTAATAGGTGTGTTATCGTCCCTCCCAAACCAGATCACGCTTTGTAAGGTGGGGGTAAAGCCAATAAACCAAGCGTCAATATTGTTGTTAGAAGTTCCGGTTTTACCGGCAATTTCTAAACCTTTAATGCGTGCCAAACGCCCTGTGCCGTTTTCTACCGCATTCATCAGCACTGAAAGGGTTAAAAAGGCTTGTTCTTTGGAGGTGATCTTTTTGGTTTCAATGGGCGTGAAAGCTTTGACTTCGTTTTGTTGGTTGGTGATGCTTTCAATGAGCATGGGTTTGAGCATGGAGCCGTAATTAGAAAATAGAGAATACTTTTCAGCCGCATCAATGGGTGAGATAGCAAAGCTCCCTAACACAATAGACAAATCTTTGGGGAGGTTTTTAAACCCCATGTCGCTTAAAGATTGATAAATTTTTTCAAAGCCAAGCTGATCGCTTAAATTGATCGTAGCTAGATTTAACGAATGGCTCAAGGCTTCTTGCAAGGTTACAAGCCCTAAAAATTTGCGAGTATAATTGCTAGGGTGCCATGCGTGGTTTTGCGCGCTGTTTTTACTATAATTGCCATTTTCAAAATTTCGTGCGGTATCAGGGATTTTAGAAGTCGTGGAATAGCCATTATCAAAGGCGATTTGATACACAAAAGGCTTGATCGCGCTCCCAAATTGCCGTTTGGCTTGCGTGGCGCGATTGAAAGCGCTTTTTTTATAATCAATCCCCCCCACTAAAGCTAAAATCTTACCGGTGCTCGTGTCTGTAACTATCATGCTAGCGTTCAAGTTGTCTTCATCTTCATCATTAGAGGCGTTAGTTTTTGGCTTCTCTTTAGCGATTTTTTCTAAGATTTTTTGATGCCCAAAACGCAAAGACTCTAACGCTAAGCGTTGGTAATCCAAATCTATCGTGAGTTTTATGGTATAGCCTTGAGTTTTTAGCCCGTCTAATTGATCCAATTGCTTCAACACTTCATCCACGACATAAGGGGCGATGTTTTGCGTGGAAGTTTGGTTATAAACGATTGGCACTTCATTGAGAGCGCCTTTGAGCTCGTTAGAAGAAATCCAGCCTAAAGAATACAACCGCCTTAAAATATCATTAGCCCTAGAGAGTGAAAATTCTAAGTTTTTGGTAGGGTCATAAAAACTCGGAGCCCTAGGTAAGGCGACTAACATGGTGATTTCTTTAAGCGTGAGTTTGTCAAGGGGTTTTTTAAAATACCCTAAGCTTGCGGTTTTCACGCCATAATACCCATGCCCAAAGAAAGTTTGGTTCAAATAACGCTCTAAAATTTCTTCTTTGCTTAAGACTTTTTCAATGCGTAAAGAAATGATGGCTTCTTTGAGCTTTCTGGTTAGGGTTTTTTCTCGCGTGAGCACCATGTTTTTAACGAGTTGTTGGGTTAGGGTGCTACCCCCTTCGGTGTAACGACCGCTTTTAGCGTTTTTAATCATAGCGCGCATGATAGCGTCTAAATTGATCCCCCCATGTTCAAAAAAGAGGGTGTCTTCTACCGCTAGAAGGCTTTCAATAAATCGTGGAGGGATTTCTTCAAAACGCGCATAAAAACGAAATTCCTTATCATAAATATTAGCAATCAAACGCCCTTTTCGGTCTAAAATCTGTGAAGCGACGCCCGGGCGATAATCTTTAATCTTAGCAATATCCTTATCCGTAGTTACCCAAACTTGAGCGATAAGAATGGCTAACAACCCTATGATAATCAAAAATAAAACGATAAAACCATAAAAAATCTTTTTTAGCATTTAACCACTCTTAAAAGAAGATTGTATTTTAGAATAATTTAAAAGGGTGTTTGCAAGATCTTTAGTGTCTTCTAAGCTGTTTTTGAGAGATAAAGAAACTCGTAAAAGGGGTTTAGAAACCGTGGGGGGGCGGATAGCACCCACTAAAAACCCCTTTTCTTTCAAAAAATGATGAGCGTTTAAAAGAGCGGGATTGTTTTCAAATTCTAGAGTAAAAAATCCTGCGAGCGTTCTAATACCTAAGGTTTCAAAAATAATCTGTTGGTGTTTGCTAAGCTCATTTTTTAATTCTTGTTTTTGCGCGATAAAGTATTCTAAATGGGCCAAAGTTAAAGCGGTGTCTAACAGGCTTAAAGCGGTGGTGTAAATCACGCTTTTAGCGCGATTGGTTAAAAACTCTATGGTTTGTAAGGGGGCTAAAACACACGCCCCATAGCTCGCAAGCGCTTTAGAAAAAGTGCTGAGCTTAATGATTTTGTCTTTTTCTTTGATGCGATAATATTCTAAAAAACCCAATAAATTCTCGCCGATAGTCCCAAAACTATGGGCTTCATCTACGATTAAAAAAGCGTTAGGAGTCTCTTGAGTGATTGCATAAAAATCATAAGGAGTGATGCTCGCATCCATAGAATAAACCCCCTCAATGGCTATGAATTTGAGCTTGTTTTTAGGGGCGTTAAAGAGTTTTTGTTGTAAATCTTTAGCGTCATTGTGCGAGAAAAAAACCACTTGATTAGACTTCGCTTTCGTGCTAAAAATCCCGCTCGCATGGTAGTGTTCGTCTATGAATAAGAGAGCGTTTTTGACTAAAAGGGTGTCTATTAAAGCCAGATTGCCCAAAAAACCACTCCCCACTAAAAGAGTGCTTTCAAACCCCAACAAATCCGCTAATCGTTCTTCTAACTCTGCATGCAAAGGGTGGTAGCCATTCACTAGCATAGAAGCCTTGGGGGAATGAGAAACAAAGGATTGGAGCTTATTAAAAGCGTTTTGAAGCAAGTCTTTTCTAACGCTCAAACCCAAATAATCATTAGAAGCGTAATCCTTTAATGAAGGGTCAAACAACTCTCTTTTGCGGTAGCGTTTGGCATGGCGTAGGGCTTCTAAAGATTTAGAAAACATCAAAACACTTCATTGAATGGAATCATTCGCCTTTTTGGATTTTTTCAATGATTTTATTGAGTTCATCTTGTTTTTCATAAAACATCTTATCAATATTTTCTTTGACATGCTTAGCGCTATCTTCCATTAAATGCACTTTATGCTCTAGGTATTTTGAATCGGTAATGTGGTCTTCTTGAACGGCTTTAACCAAATCATTAGCTTCAGCATGCACGCTCGCATGGTGGCTCTCTAAAGCTCTATAGCCTGAAGTGTTGGAAAAATTCTCTTTGCCCGCACCCTCATAATACCATTTGCCTAAGCGGCAATTTTTATGGCTAGTAATATCAAAGGAGTTGAGACCAAAGACCATGCCATAAAGATTGTTTTTAAAGACCACATGATCGAGTTTGGCTAGACCGCAAAACACCCGGTTATTGACATTGTAGATGGTGTATTTTGCGGCTTGCGCGACAATCATGTTATTTTTTACGGTGGATTTAAGCTCTTCCACATCGCCCTTAATAGAGCCTACAATAGAATTAATATCGTGGGTGTTGGTTTGAATATCGTTCGCTTCTTGTTGCATGCTTTTAACCACAACGGCGATTTCTTTAGTGGCTTTTTGGGTTTTTTCAGCGAGCTTTCTCACCTCATCAGCCACCACCGCAAAACCTCTCCCATGCTCGCCCGCTCGTGCGGCCTCAATAGCGGCGTTTAGGGCTAAGAGATTGGTTTGTTCTGCAATATCATCAATCAAAGAAATGACTTGAGTGATTTCATTGCTCCGTTGGTTTAGAGAGTCCGCCAACGAAGTGGCGTTTTGCATCTTTTCATAAAGCGATTCAATGTCTTGACCCGTTTTATTAACGGTCCCTAATCCTTCAGTAGAATGCGCTTCGCCATTTTTAGCCGCATTCAAGAGCAAGCCTGTTTCTTGATGGAAATACTGCATGCTCTCTTGCGCATTCTCTAAGCCCTCTTTTAAGCTCGCGCAAAAAGTCTTAAACAAATCATTTTTATGGTATTCCCCCACACAACCTGTTTTTTTAGCCAACGAAAAATACTGCACGCCATCAATATTTTGGCTTTTTAAAGAATAAGAAACCCCTTGTAAATTAACGCTCTCTGCGTTTTCTTTAAAATGAACGCTCTGCTCTTCTAGATTGTTTAAGCCTGCAAGATTCCCACTCTTAAAAACGACTTTATTGTTTTTAATACCCACAAAACCCTCATGCAAGCACAAATTTAAAAGGCTTTGATAGAGATTGACTTCCTTTTTTAACTCCGTAATTTCAGAATCTTTTTGACTGATTTGAAGCTGTAACTGCTTATTCCCAAACATGGTGGCATTCCTTATTTAAATTTGAATCTTTTGAGATTATACCCAAAATTACCAAACATTTTAACCGCTCGCTAGTATTGTTGCTTCAAAAACAATTCGTAAAATAAGCCCTGTTTCTTTATAAGGGTTTCAAAGTTGCCCTGTTCTATAAGTTTGCCTTTGTCTAACACAATAATTTCATCAGCTTGTTTGACACTATTCATGCGGTGTGTAATAATTAAAGCCATCTTAGATTGCGATTTTTTAAAAATAAAATCTAAAAACTCTTTTTCCATAATGGGATCGATGGCGCTGCTTGGCTCATCTAAAACAATGCAATTACTTGGTTTTAAAAAGGCTCTTATGGTAGCTATGCGTTGCTTTTGACCTAAAGAAAAATCTACCCCATTATATTGCGCTCCAAATAGTGTGTTGTTGCAATCATTAAGACAATTTTGAAAATTCTCATCAAAAGATTTTAGTATTTCTCTTTTTTGTTTTAATTGCTCTTTAGTGATATTGTTTTGCATAAAAAGATTATCATTAATGCTATACCCAGCATAAAGAGAAAAATCTTGGAATATAGCGCTCATTTGTTGATGGTAGCTATTTAGTTCCAAGTCTTGTAGTGGGTATTTGTTATTAATGATAATTTGACCTGAATTTGGGGTATAAAAACCTAACAATAAATTAATCAGCGTGCTTTTTCCGCTAGCATTCCTACCGACTAGTGCATAAATTTTGTTAGTGCTTAAAGAAAGATTAAAATTTTCAAAAATAGGTTTTGAATTAGAATAAGAAAAACTAATGTTTTCAAATGTAATGCTATGGATTTTTTCTTCTAATTTGATTTGTGATTCTAGTTTTGGTGTTTTGTAATCTAATATATAAAAATAATTTTCAAAATATTTATTGATAGTAAAAAACCACTTTCCATAAAACGACAAATCTTGTAGTTGCTGCTCAGTAGAGCTAAATGCTTGGATATACCCAGCAATTGCCCCCACACCAATGGATTTTGAAAGGATAATAAAAACCATTAAGAAGAATAATGCGACACTTAGAATGGTTGTTAAAATATCAGCATATATAGTAAGCATTAAGTTTTTTTGGGCGATTTTTACAAAATGATTGATATATAATTCTTTGTTTTCAATAAATTTATGATAAAAATTGAATACAAAACTAAATAATAGGTTGTCCTTGTTCTTTTGGGTATCTAGTCCAGAGTATAGGTAATTTTGCATGCTCTCTTTTTGGTCTTGAAGTTTATCTATGGAAGCGCTATGTTTTTTTGCTATATGATTAGTGATAAACATGCAAGGAACTGTTGCAAAAATCATTATAAAGGGTAGATAAATACTAATAGAAAATAATATCCCAAACAGACTCACAAGCCCTATAATGCGTTGCAAGTTAAAAAATAGATTACTGACATAATTTAGTGGACGGATGTATAGACCGTTATGAATAGCGTTAAGCTTAATAGTGTGATCTTTGTTTTCAAAAAAATTTAGATTTTTAACTTTTGTGAGTTTATTAGCAAGCTGAGTGGTGATGTTTATAGAAAATTGTTCGGCAATAATGGTTTGTAAGCTTGATGAAATTCCTGAGAACACATGCGTCAAAAACAGCAAAGCTCCCAATAGTAGCAAAGTTGGTAACAGCAAGCTGTATTCAAAATGCGTATGATTTTGCAATAGGTTTACCACAATATCAATCAATCTTATCATAACAAGAATATTTAGAGATGGAATAATGCCGATAAATAGCACTGTAATTGATGCCAACACAACACATTTTGGTGAGCTTTTATAGAGTAAAATAAAAGTCCTTAATGGAATGTTTTTTATGGTATCCATTGGTGTTTGCATTCAATAAGATTTGGTATAAATTTTCTTTATTATAGCCCATTTTCATGCTCCTTTAAATTTTGCTTTTAAAATAAAGCCCTTTAAAATTTCAAACTTTAACCGATAATAGTTCCAACCAAAAGCAAGGATGCCTTTGGGTTTTTTATAACAAGGAGTTACAACAATGGCTTTTCAGGTCAATACAAATATCAATGCGATGAATGCACATGTGCAATCCGCACTCACTCAAAACGCGCTTAAAACTTCATTGGAGCGATTGAGTTCAGGTTTAAGGATTAACAAAGCGGCTGATGACGCATCAGGCATGACGGTGGCGGATTCTTTGCGTTCACAAGCGAGCAGTTTGGGTCAAGCGATTGCCAACACAAATGACGGCATGGGGATTATCCAGGTTGCAGATAAGGCTATGGATGAGCAGTTGAAAATCTTAGACACCGTTAAGGTTAAAGCGACTCAAGCGGCTCAAGACGGGCAAACTACCGAATCTCGTAAAGCGATTCAATCTGACATCGTTCGTTTGATTCAAGGTTTAGACAACATCGGTAATACGACTACTTATAACGGGCAAGCGTTATTGTCTGGTCAATTCACTAACAAAGAATTCCAAGTAGGGGCTTATTCTAACCAAAGCATTAAGGCTTCTATCGGCTCTACCACTTCAGATAAAATCGGTCAGGTTCGTATCGCTACAGGCGCGTTAATCACGGCTTCTGGGGATATTAGCTTGACTTTTAAACAAGTGGATGGCGTGAATGATGTAACTTTAGAGAGCGTGAAAGTCTCTAGTTCAGCAGGTACAGGGATCGGCGTGTTGGCAGAAGTGATTAACAAAAACTCTAACCGAACAGGCGTTAAAGCTTATGCGAGCGTTATCACCACGAGCGATGTGGCGGTCCAGTCAGGAAGTTTGAGTAATTTAACCTTAAATGGGATCCATTTGGGTAATATCGCAGATATTAAGAAAAATGACTCAGACGGAAGGTTAGTCGCAGCGATCAATGCGGTTACTTCAGAAACCGGCGTGGAAGCTTATACGGATCAAAAAGGGCGCTTGAATTTGCGCAGTATAGATGGCCGTGGGATTGAAATCAAAACCGATAGCGTCAGTAACGGGCCTAGCGCTTTAACGATGGTCAATGGCGGTCAGGATTTAACAAAAGGTTCTACTAACTACGGAAGGCTTTCTCTCACACGATTAGACGCTAAGAGCATCAATGTGGTTTCGGCTTCTGACTCGCAGCATTTAGGCTTCACAGCGATTGGTTTTGGGGAATCTCAAGTGGCAGAAACCACGGTGAATTTGCGCGATGTTACCGGGAATTTTAACGCTAATGTCAAATCAGCGAGTGGCGCGAACTATAACGCTGTCATCGCTAGCGGTAACCAAAGCTTGGGATCTGGGGTTACAACCTTAAGAGGCGCGATGGTGGTGATTGATATTGCCGAGTCTGCGATGAAAATGTTGGATAAAGTCCGCTCTGATTTAGGTTCTGTGCAAAATCAAATGATTAGCACCGTGAATAACATCAGTATCACTCAAGTGAATGTTAAAGCGGCTGAATCTCAAATCAGGGATGTGGATTTCGCTGAAGAGAGTGCGAATTTCAATAAAAACAACATTTTGGCGCAATCAGGCAGCTATGCGATGAGTCAAGCCAACACCGTTCAACAAAATATCTTAAGGCTTTTAACTTAGTTTTAAGAAAGGTGTTTGTATGGGGCTAACGCTTCAAGCGTTGGCTTTTCGCTTTAATTTTTGCTTCTTTTTTAATAAAATATTCTTTTTTATTTCTTTTTATTACAGGCGGTTATTGTGTTAGATAGTTTTGAGATTTTAAAGGCTTTAAAGAGCTTGGATTTATTGAAAAACGCCCCTAGTTGGTGGTGGCCTAACGCTTTGAAATTTGAAGCTTTATTAGGAGCGGTTTTGACGCAAAACACTAAATTTGAAGCCGTTGTGAAATCTTTAGAAAATCTAAAAAACGCTTTCATTTTAGAAAATGATGATGAAATCAATCTTAAAAAAATCGCTTATATAGAGTTTTCAAAGCTTGCAGAGTGTGTCCGCCCTAGCGGGTTTTATAACCAAAAAGCCAAACGACTGATTGATTTGAGCAAGAATATTTTAAAAGACTTTCAAAGTTTTGAAAATTTTAAACAAGAAGTAACCAGAGAGTGGCTTTTAGATCAAAAGGGCGTTGGCAAAGAAAGTGCGGATGCGATTTTATGCTATGCGTGCGCTAAAGAAGTGATGGTGGTGGATAAATACACCTATCTTTTTTTAAAAAAATTAGGCATAGAGATAGAAGATTATGATGAATTGCAACATTTTTTTGAAAAAGGCGTTCAAGAGAATTTAAATGCCGCCTTAGCGCTTTATGAAAACACCATTCCTTTAGCGCAACTTTATGCGAGATTCCATGGAAAGATTGTAGAGTTTTCCAAACAAAAATTGGAATTAAAGCTTTGATTTTTAGATTTTTCTTAATCTTAAGCCTTTTAAAAGGCGTTTTACTGGCCAAAAAGGATTGGAATTTTTTCAAACCTTTAGAGCCTACTAAAAAATATTTTGGCTCTTTTAAAATCGGCTATCTTTATCAGCATGCAGAGACGACTAAAAGATCCCCTATTCGCCCTAAAAACCGCCCGCCTATTTTAATGGATAAAATTTACCATGACGCTTCTTTAGGCTTTCAAGCAGGGTTTGTTTTAAAAAAGAACGCTTTATTAGGGGGGTATTTGGATGCAGGAATGGGCGATTCGTATTTCATGAGCGCTGGGCTAGTCGCTGGGGTTAGGCTTTTTAAGGGGTGGGTTATCCCTAAAATTGCATTAGGCTATCAGCTTCAAATTTTAGGGGCTAAGATTGATAAGTATCAATTCAATATCCAATCAGCAGTGGGGAGCGTGGGTTTGTTTTTCAATGCGGCTAAAAATTTTGGCTTGAGTATAGAAGCAAGGGGCGGTATCCCTTTTTATTTCATCCAAAGCAAATTTTCTAAGGCTTTCGGCACGCCACGATTGAATATTTATTCTATTGGTATCACTTTCACTTTTTATGATTTTACTAGATTTTTAGGGTAAAATACTCATTTTAAAAACTAACTATAGAGTATAAAAACAATAATTAGACAAACCTTTAAGGATTTATGATGATTTTCATTGATGCATGTTTTAGAAAGGAAACGCCTTACACACCCATTTGGATGATGAGGCAAGCGGGGCGTTACCTTAGCGAATACCAAGAGAGTCGTAAAAAAGCGGGGAGTTTCTTGGAATTGTGTCAAAATAGCGATCTAGCTACAGAAGTTACCTTACAGCCGGTAGAGATTTTAGGCGTGGATGCGGCTATTTTATTTAGCGATATTTTAGTAGTGCCTTTGGAAATGGGCTTGAATTTGGAGTTTATCCCCAAAAAGGGGCCGCATTTTTTAGAGACGATTACGGATTTAAAAAGCGTGGAAAGCCTAAAAGTAGGGGCTTATAAACAGCTAAACTATGTCTATGATACGATTTCTCAAACGCGCCAAAAACTCTCTAAAGAGAAAGCGTTAATCGGTTTTTGCGGATCGCCTTGGACTTTAGCGACTTACATGATAGAAGGTGAGGGGAGCAAATCGTATGCCAAAAGCAAGAAAATGCTTTATAGCGAGCCTGAAGTTTTAAAAGCGCTTTTAGAAAAATTAAGCCTTGAGTTGATAGAGTATTTGAGCCTTCAAATCCAAGCAGGGGTCAATGCGGTGATGATCTTTGACTCATGGGCTAGCGCTTTAGAAAAAGAAGCGTATTTGAAATTCAGTTGGGATTATTTGAAAAAAATCTCTAAAGAGCTTAAAAAACGCTATGCACATATCCCAGTTATCCTTTTCCCTAAAGGGATTGGCGCTTATTTGGATAGCATAGATGGGGAGTTTGATGTGTTTGGCGTGGATTGGGGCACGCCTTTAGAAGCGGCAAAAAAGATTTTAGGCGGTAAGTATGTTTTGCAAGGGAATTTAGAACCCACCCGCCTTTATGATAAAAACGCTTTAGAAGAAGGCGTTGAAAAGATTTTAAAAGTCATGGGCAATCAAGGGCATATTTTCAATTTAGGGCATGGGATGCTGCCGGATTTGCCCAGAGAAAACGCAAAATATTTAGTGCAATTAGTGCATGATAAAACCAGGCGATAAGGGGGGCTTGATGAAAACTATTATAAGATGCATGGGCTTATTAGGTTTGTGTGTTACTTTAACTCTAGCGCAAACCCCCTCTAAAACCCCTGATGAAATCAAGCAAATCCTTAACAATTATAGCCATAAGAATTTAAAACTCATTGATCCGCCGACAAGTTCTTTAGAAGCGACACCGGGTTTTTTACCCTCGCCTAAAGAAACAGCGACCACGATCAATCAAGAGATCGCTAAATACCATGAAAAAAGCGATAAGGCCGCTTTGGGGCTTTATGAATTGCTAAAGGGGGCTACCACTAACCTCAGTTTGCAAGCGCAAGAGCTCAGTGTCAAGCAAGCGATGAAAAACCACACCATCGCCAAAGCGATGTTTTTGCCCACTTTGAACGCGAGTTATAACTTTAAAAATGAAAACAGGGATACCCCAGAATTTAAGCATTATAACACCCAACAACTCCAAGCTCAAGTCACATTGAATGTGTTTAATGGCTTTAGCAATGTGAATAATGTCAAAGAAAAGTCTGCGACTTACCGCTCCAATGTGGCTAATTTAGAATATAGTCGCCAGAGCGTGTATTTGCAAGTGGTGCAACAATACTACGAGTATTTTAACAATCTCGCTCGCATGATCGCTTTGCAAAAGAAATTAGAGCAAATCAAAACGGACATTAAAAGGGTTACCAAACTCTATGACAAAGGGCTGACCACGATTGATGATTTGCAAAGCCTAAAAGCGCAAGGGAATTTGAGCGAATACGATATTTTGGACATGCAATTTGCTTTGGAGCAAAACCGCTTGACTTTAGAATACCTCACCAATCTCAGTGTGAAAAATTTGAAAAAGACCACGATTGATGCGCCTAATTTGCAATTAAGAGAAAGGCAGGATTTGGTTTCTTTAAGGGAGCAGATTTCCGCACTCAGATACCAAAACAAGCAACTCAATTATTACCCCAAGATAGATGTGTTTGACTCATGGCTTTTTTGGATCCAAAAACCCGCTTATGCCACAGGGCGTTTTGGGAATTTCTACCCCGGTCAGCAAAATACGGCTGGGGTTACTGCGACTTTGAATATTTTTGATGATATAGGCTTGAGCTTGCAAAAACAATCCATCATGCTAGGCCAATTAGCGAATGAAAAGAATTTAGCGTATAAAAAATTGGAGCAAGAAAAAGACGAACAGCTTTACAGAAAATCGCTTGATATTGCCAGAGCCAAGATTGAATCTTCAAAGGCTAGTTTGGATGCGGCCAATCTTTCTTTTGCCAATATTAAAAGGAAATACGACGCTAATTTAGTGGATTTCACCACCTATTTAAGGGGCTTAACCACGCGCTTTGATGCAGAAGTGGCTTACAATTTAGCGCTCAACAATTATGAAGTGCAAAAAGCCAATTACATTTTCAACAGCGGGCATAAAATAGACGACTATGTGCATTAAGGGAATGAAAATGATACGAAAAATTTTAATAGGACTTTTTTTGAGTTTTTTGAGCATGGAAGCTGGCGAAAGAGTGTATGCGATTTTCAATGTGAAAGCGATGCAAGATTCCAAGCTCACCTTAGACAGCACAGGGATTGTGGATAGCATTAAGGTTACTGAGGGGAGCGTGGTCAAAAAGGGCGATGTTTTGTTGCTTTTGTATAATCAAGACAAACAGGCTCAAAGCGATTCTACCGAGCAACAACTCATTTTCGCTAAAAAGCAATACCAACGATACAGCAAAATTGGGGGTGCTGTGGATAAAAACACTCTAGAGGGTTATGAGTTCACTTACAGGCGTTTGGAATCGGATTACGCTTATTCTATTGCGGTATTGAATAAAACCATTTTAAGAGCCCCTTTTGATGGCGTGATAGCGAGTAAAAACATTCAAGTGGGCGAAGGGGTGAGCGCGAATAACACGGTGTTATTGAGACTAGTCAGCCATGCTAGGAAATTGGTTATTGAATTTGATTCTAAATATATTAATGCAGTCAAAGTGGGGGATACTTACACTTATTCTATAGACGGGGATTCTAATCAACATGAAGCTAAAATCACTAAGATTTACCCCACGGTTGATGAAAACACCAGAAAAGTGAGCGCTGAAGCCCTTTTGTCTAAGCCTATGGCAGTGGGGCTTTTTGGCGATGGGTTTATTCAAACGAAATAATAGGATATTTTGATGTATAAAACAGCGATTAATCGTCCTATTACGACCTTAATGTTTGCTTTGGCGATTGTCTTTTTTGGGGTGATGGGGTTTAAAAAATTGAGCGTGGCGCTTTTCCCTAAAATTGATTTGCCTACAGTGGTGGTTACTACGACTTATCCTGGGGCTAGCGCTGAAATCATAGAGAGTAAGGTAACCGATAAGATTGAAGAAGCGGTGATGGGGATTGATGGGATCAAAAAGGTTACTTCTACGAGTTCTAAAAATGTGAGTATTGTTGTCATTGAATTTGAGCTAGAAAAACCTAATGAAGAAGCCCTAAACGATGTGATGAATAAAATTTCTTCGGTGCGTTTTGATGACTCCAACATTAAAAAACCCTCTATCAATAAATTTGATACCGACAGCCAAGCCATTATTTCATTGTTTGTGAGCAGTTCAAGCGTGCCGGCTACAACCCTTAATGATTACGCTAAAAACACCATTAAGCCCATGCTCCAAAAAATCAATGGGGTGGGGGGCGTGCAGCTTAACGGCTTTAGGGAGCGCCAGATTAGGATTTATGCCGATCCCACTTTGATGAATAAATACAACTTGACTTATGCGGATCTTTTCAGCACGCTTAAAGCGGAGAATGTGGAAATTGATGGCGGGCGCATTGTCAATAGCCAAAGGGAATTGTCTATCTTAGTGAATGCGAATAGTTATAGCGTTGCGGATGTGGAAAAGATTCAAGTGGGTAATCATGTGCGCCTTGGCGATATTGCAAAGATTGAAATCGGCTTGGAAGAAGACAACACTTTTGCGAGCTTTAAAGACAAACCCGGTGTGATTTTAGAAATCCAAAAGATTGCCGGAGCGAATGAAATTGAAATCGTGGATAGGGTGTATGAAGCTTTAAAACACATTCAAGCCATTAGCCCTAGCTATGAAATCAGACCCTTTTTAGACACCACGGGCTATATCCGCACCTCTATTGAAGATGTGAAATTTGACTTGATTTTAGGGGCGATTTTAGCGGTTTTAGTGGTGTTTGCGTTCTTGCGTAACGGCACGATCACCCTTGTTTCAGCGATCTCTATCCCTATTTCTATCATGGGGACTTTTGCGCTCATTCAATGGATGGGCTTTTCATTAAACATGCTCACCATGGTGGCTTTAACGCTAGCGATAGGGATCATCATTGATGATGCGATCGTGGTGATTGAAAACATCCATAAAAAGCTAGAAATGGGCATGAGCAAACGCAAAGCGAGCTATGAGGGGGTGAGGGAAATTGGTTTTGCTCTAGTAGCGATTTCAGCGATGCTGCTCTCTGTGTTTGTGCCTATAGGGAACATGAAAGGCATTATCGGGCGCTTTTTTCAAAGCTTTGGGATCACGGTGGCTTTAGCGATCGCTCTATCGTATGTGGTGGTCGTTACGATTATCCCCATGGTAAGCTCAGTCGTGGTCAATCCCAGGCACTCTCGTTTTTACGTGTGGAGTGAGCCTTTTTTTAAGGCTTTAGAGTCTCGTTATACCAAATTACTCCAATGGGTATTAAACCACAAGCTCATCATCTTTATAGCGGTGGTTTTGGTGTTTGTGGGTTCGCTTTTTGTGGCTTCCAAATTGGGTATGGATTTCATGCTGAAAGAAGATAGGGGGAGGTTTTTAGTGTGGCTTAAGGCTAAACCGGGCGTGAGTATAGATTACATGACACAAAAGAGTAAGATCTTTCAAAAAGCGATTGAAAAACATGATGAAGTGGAATTTACCACTTTGCAAGTGGGTTATGGCACCACACAAAACCCTTTTAAGGCTAAGATTTTTGTGCAACTCAAGCCTTTAAAAGAGCGTAAAAAAGAACACCAATTGGGGCAATTTGAGTTGATGCGCGCTTTAAGGAAAGAGTTGAGAAGCTTGCCTGAAGCTAAAGGTTTAGATACTATTAATCTTTCTGAAGTTGCTCTTATAGGGGGCGGTGGGGATAGTTCGCCCTTCCAAACCTTTGTGTTTTCCCATTCTCAAGAAGCGGTGGATAAAAGCGTGGAGAATTTGAGAAAATTCTTATTAGAAAGCCCTGAATTAAAAGGCAAGGTTGAAAGCTACCATACAAGCACGAGCGAATCGCAACCGCAATTGCAACTGAAAATCTTAAGACAAAACGCTAACAAATACGGCGTGAGCGCTCAAACCATTGGCTCAGTGGTGAGCTCTGCTTTCTCTGGGACTTCTCAAGCGAGCGTGTTCAAAGAAGATGGCAAAGAATACGACATGATCATTAGAGTGCCTGATGACAAGCGCGTTTCTGTAGAAGACATCAAACGCTTGCAAGTGCGTAACAAATACGATAAATTGATGTTTTTAGACGCTTTAGTGGAAATCACAGAAACTAAAAGCCCGTCTAGCATTTCTCGCTATAACCGCCAACGCAGCGTTACGGTGCTTGCTGAGCCTAATAGGAATGCGGGCGTTTCTTTAGGCGAAATTTTAACGCAAGTGAGCAAGAACACGAAAGAATGGCTGGTTGAAGGGGCGAATTACAGATTTACCGGAGAAGCGGATAACGCTAAAGAGAGCAATGGGGAGTTTTTAGTCGCTTTAGCGACAGCGTTTGTGCTGATTTATATGATTTTAGCGGCGTTGTATGAGTCCATTTTAGAGCCTTTTATCATCATGGTTACCATGCCTTTAAGCTTTTCAGGGGCGTTTTTTGCTCTGGGTTTAGTGCA
The DNA here is from genome assembly GCF_014496485.1 of Helicobacter pylori. Taxonomy (GTDB): domain Bacteria; phylum Campylobacterota; class Campylobacteria; order Campylobacterales; family Helicobacteraceae; genus Helicobacter; species Helicobacter pylori_DD. The sequence goes on from NZ_JACTAX010000004.1 coordinate 108,010, forward strand.
TCAGCCTTTGAGCATGTTCTCTATGATAGGCTTGATCTTGCTCATTGGTATGGTGGGTAAAAACGCCACGCTTTTAATTGATGTGGCGAATGAAGAGCGTAAAAAAGGTTTGAATATCCAAGAGGCCATTTTATTTGCCGGCAAAACCCGTCTAAGACCGATTTTAATGACGACCATTGCGATGGTTTGTGGCATGCTGCCTTTAGCGTTGGCGAGTGGGGATGGAGCGGCGATGAAATCCCCTATAGGGATTGCGATGAGTGGGGGCTTGATGATTTCTATGGTGTTAAGCTTACTGATTGTGCCGGTGTTTTATCGTTTGCTCGCTCCCATAGACGATAAAATCAAGCGGTTTTATCAAAACCAAAAGGCTTTAGAATGAAAAAGATTGTTTTCATTTTGGCTCTATGGATGGGCTTGTTAGGGGCGTTTGAGCCTAAAAAAAGTCATATTTATTTTGGGGCTATGGTGGGTTTAGCCCCTATTAAAATAACCCCAAAACCGGCTAGCGATTCTTCTTATACGGCTTTTTTATGGGGGGCTAAAGGGGGGTATCAATTCGCTTTTTTTAAAGCTCTAGCGCTAAGGGGTGAATTTTCCTACCTTATGGCGATCAAACCCACCGCACTGCACACGATTAACACTTCTTTATTGAGCTTAAATATTGATGTGTTAAGCGATTTTTACACTTACAAAAAATACAGCTTTGGGGTGTATGGGGGGCTTGGGATAGGGTATTTTTATCAAAATAACCATTTAGGTATGAAAAATAGTTCGTTTATGGGGTATAACGGCTTGTTTAATGTGGGGCTTGGCAGCACGATCGATCGCCATCACCGCATAGAGCTTGGGGCTAAAATCCCTTTTTCAAAGACCAGAAATTCTTTTAAAAATCCTTATTTTTTAGAGAGCGTTTTTATCCATGCGAGTTATAGTTACGCTTTTTAAAGGAGGTGTATTACAGAAAGTAACTAACTGATGGTTTTTATAATGAGATTGTTTGCTAACATATAAAAGGATTTGTTTTGTTTTCTTTTAGTTAATATAATGAAAATTTCGTTGTGAATAGTGTGTGAATAGTGTTAATAAATGTAATTATATAATATAATATGAAAGGGTTCAAAATATGACTTATAGAAATGGCAAAATAGATTTAAAGAATGAACGCTTTGGCAAAAACCGCTCTTTTAAGGGCATTAAAAAGAAAATCGCTAAAAAATATACAATCAAAAACTCGCCTTTGACAATTTACTCCTTAAAAACGCATTCAAATTCTTCTCTATCCTTTAACAAAAAAATCTTCTTAGGGCTAGGGTTTGTTTCAGCTTTGAGTGCTGAAGATTATAAGAGTTCGGTGTATTGGCTCAATAGCGTGAATGAAAATAATAACAACAAATCCTACTATATCAGCCCTTTACGCACTTGGGCTGGGGGGAGTAGGAGTTTTACGCAAAACTACAACAACAGCAAATTGTATATAGGGACAAAAAACGCTTCTTCAACGCCCAATAATTCTTCTATATGGTTTGGGGAAAAGGGCTATGTAGGTTTTATTACAGGGGTTTTTAAGGCAAAAGACATTTTTATCACAGGGGCTGTTGGCTCAGGTAATGAGTGGAAAACCGGTGGAGGCGCGATACTGGTTTTTGAAAGCTCAAACGAATTAAACACTAACGGGGCTTATTTTCAAAATAACAGAGCCGGGACGCAAACTTCTTGGATCAATTTGATTTCCAATAACAGCGTGAATTTGACAAACACAGATTTTGGCAACCAAACCCCTAATGGAGGCTTTAATGCTATGGGGCGAAAGATCACCTATAATGGCGGGATCGTCAATGGCGGGAATTTTGGCTTTGATAACGTGGATAGCAATGGCACAACCACCATTAGCGGAGTAACTTTCAACAATAACGGCGCACTCACTTATAAGGGTGGGAATGGTATTGGGGGGAGCATCACTTTCACTAACTCTAATATCAATCATTACAAACTCAATCTTAATGCTAATAGCGTTACCTTTAATAACAGCATTTTAGGGAGTATGCCTAATGGCAACGCTAACACCATAGGGAATGCCTACATCCTTAATGCGAGTAATATTACTTTTAATAATTTGGCCTTCAATGGGGGTTGGTTCGTTTTTAATAGACCTGATGCTCATGTTAATTTTCAAGGCACAACCACGATCAATAATCCCACTTCGCCTTTTGTCAATATGACCGGTAAAGTTACCATTAATCCTAATGCGATTTTTAACATTCAAAATTACACGCCTAGCATAGGAAGCGCTTACACGCTCTTTAGCATGAAAAATGGCAACATCACTTATAATGATGTGGGTAATTTATGGAATATCATCAGGCTTAAAAACACGCAAGCCACAAAAGACGCTGATAAAAATCATACAAGCTCAAATAACAACACCCACACTTACTATGTAACTTACAATTTAGGTGGCACGCTCTATAATTTTAGGCAAATTTTTAGTCCTGATTCCATTGTTTTACAATCCGTTTATTATGGCGCGAACAATATTTACTACACCAATAGCGTGAATATCCATGATAATGTCTTTAATTTAAAAAATATTAACGATGATAGGACTGATACGATTTTCTATCTCAACGGCTTGAACACTTGGAATTACACTAATGCGAAATTCACTCAAACCTATGGCGGGAAAAATAGCGCTTTAGTCTTTAACGCCACAACCCCTTGGGCTAATGGCAGTATCCCTAAATCTAACAGCACGGTGCGTTTTGGAGGGTATGAGGGAGTCAATTGGGGGAAAACGGGCTATATTACCGGCACTTTCACAGCCGATAGGGTTTATATCACCGGTAACATGATGTCTGGTAATGGCGCTCAAACCGGTGGGGGGGCGACTTTGAATTTTGTGGGCGCGACTGAAGTTAATATCGCTGGGGCTGATTTTAAAAACCTAAAAACCACTTCGCAAAACTCTTACATGACTTTTATCGCCTTAGGGGATAGCTCTGGTAGCGGTAAGATCAATGTCTCTCAATCTGATTTTTACGATTGGACGGGTGGGGGGTATGATTTTACCGGTAATGGCGTTTTTGATAGCGTGAATTTCAACAAGGCTTATTACAAATTTCAAGGCGCTGAAAATTCTTACCATTTTAAAAACACGAACTTTTTAGCAGGGAATTTTAAATTCCAAGGCAAGACCACCATTGAAAAATCCGTTTTAAGCGACGCTTCTTACACTTTTGATGGCATAAATAACGCCTTTAATGAAGACAAATTTAATGGCGGATCGTTTAATTTTAGTCATGCAGATCAAGCAGACGCTTTTAATAACAATTCGTTTAATGGTGGATCGTTTAGTTTTAACGCTAAGCAAGTGGATTTTAATGGAAATGTTTTTAATGGGGGCGTGTTTAATTTCAACAATACCCCTAAAGCCAGTTTTACTAACGACACTTTTAATGTGAATAACCAATTCAAAATAAATGGCGCTCAAACGGATTTTACTTTCAGTAAGGGCGTTGTTTTCAACATGCAAGGGCTTTTGAGCAGTTTAAGCGTAGGCACGACTTATCAATTGCTTAACGCTAAAAGCGTGGATTATAAGGATAATAACGCTTTGTATCAAATGTTGCGTTGGATTAGTGGGGAAAACCCTAGCGGCACGCTAGTAAATAAGGATCAGTCCACGCCAGACAGCACTAAAATTTATAATGTCCAATTCACTGATAACGGCTTGACTTACTACATCAAAGAAAATTTTAATAACGGGATCACGCTCACTCGTTTATGCACTCTAGGGTATACGCATTGCGTGAATATCCATAATGAGGTATTTCATCTTAAAAATATCAATAATAACGCCAGTAACACCGTGTTCTATCTCAACGGCATGACGACTTGGAAGATCGCTGGCACAGGCGTTTTCACGCAAGATTATAGCGGCACTAACAGCGTTTTAGTGTTCAACCAAACCACCCCTTTTCTTGCTGGGGCGAATCCCACTTCTAATAGCGTGGTGGGTTTTGGGAAAACTTCAGGGGCTGAATGGGGGCTAGTGGGCTATATTCAAGGCGTTTTTAAAGCCAATCAAATTGACATTACCGGCACGATTCGTTCTGGTAATGGGGCCAAAACCGGTGGGGGTGCGACTTTAGTGTTTAACGCTCAAAAGCGTTTGAATATCGCTAACGCTCATTTGAATAGCGATAAAGCCGGTTTGCAAAATTCATGGATGAATTTCATTGTTAATAATGGCAATTTGAATGTGACAAACGCAAATTTTAGCAACCAAACCCCTAATGGAGGCTTTAACCTTAAAGCCAATAATATCACTTGGGATAAAGGCTCTGTGAGTGGAGAGGGGAATTTTGGCGTGGATAATGCTAGTGCTAACGGAAATGCCGTGATTAAGAACGTTAATTTTAGCGATAACGGCACTTTGATTTATAAGGGGGGCGAAAACAGCGCCGGAAATTCCCTAACCCTAGAAAACAACACCTTCAATTCCTATAATATCAACGCAAAAGCGCAAAACCTAATTTTTAACAACAACTCGTTTAATGGCGGTAGCTATTCGTTTAATGATACTAAAAACACCACCTTTAAAGGCACAAACACGCTTATTAACAGCGATCCTTTTAGTCGCCTTCAAGGCTCAATCGCTATTGACAATAATAGTATTTTTAATATTGAAAGGGATTTGACTGACAACACCACCTACACGCTTTTAAGTGGGAATAACATTAAATATAATAATGAAATTTTGGCGGACAATGCTTTTTCAAAAAATTTATGGAATTTGATCCATTATGGTGGCGAACAAGGGACTCTATTAAGAGCGGATAACAACACTTTTTTTGTGCAATTCACGCAGAGCAACGGCCAAAAATTTGTCTTTGAAGAGACTTTTAATCCGGGCTCTATCACTTATAAATATTTCACTATCCATTCTTCGCCTTTCCACACAGACGCTGATTCTAAAGACATTTGGAATCAAGTGAGGAAGCAATTTGACTTCATTCCAGGAAAAACCCCTGTGTGTGTTGGCGTGTGCTATATCGCGCCTTATAAAAATCAAGACCTTATTGGCTCTAGCGCTTTTGCGTGGTCGCTGAACTTTGGGGCTACGGTGGTAGGGACTTTGCTGTTAGGGAGCGCTCAAGAAAAGGCCAATAACAATGGCGGATCTATCTGGTTTGGTAAGAATAATTTGCTGTATTTGCACGGCAATTTCAACGCGACTAATATCTTTTTAACGAATAATTTTAATGTCGGCAACCCTAATGCTGGCGGTGGGGCGACGATTGATTTTAACGCTGATGAAACCTTGAGTGCTGACGGGTTGAATTACACGAATTTCCAAACCGTGGCTTTAGGCTTACAAACCAGCGCGAGTCAGCATTCATGGGCGAATTTTAATTCCAAGCTTTCTATGGAAATTAAAAATTCTAACTTTAGGGATTTCACATGGGGAGGCTTTAATTTTAACTCAGGGCGTATCGCTTTTGAAAACACCACTTTTAGCGGCTGGACCAATATTAACGGAGCGACTGAGAGCGGCTCATCGTATGTGAATATGGTTGCAAATACGGATTTGATATTCACTGATTCCATTTTAGGAGGGGGCATTCGCTATGATTTGAAAGCTAATAACATTATTTTCAATAATTCTCAAATCGTCATTGATGTGTCTAAGAATGTGAATCAGTCATCATTGAATGGGAATGTTACTTTCAATCATTCCAGGCTTTCAGTCAAGCCCAACGCTGCTATTAATATTGGGGATAGCCAAACCCAAACGACTTTAGAAAACGCTTCAAGCCTTTCTTTTTATAATAATAGCGTGGCGAATTTTAACGGCACAACCGCTTTTAACGGGGTGTCTTATTTGAACTTGAACCCTAACGCTCAAGTCAGCTTCAATCAAGCGAATTTCAATAACGCTAATGTAACTTTTTATGGCATTCCGCTATTTGGCAAAACGCCTGATTTTGGCAACTCTGCACGCCTGATTAATTTCAAAGGGGATGCAAAGTTTAATCAAGCCACGCTCAATTTAAGGGCTAAAAATATCCATATCAATTTCCAAGGGGCTTCCACTTTTAAACAAAACTCTACGATGAATCTAGCTGAAAGTTCTCAAGCGAGCTTTAACGCTCTTAGCGTGGAAGGGGAAACGAATTTCAATCTCAACGGCTCAAGCTTATTGAGTTTCAATGGCAACAGCGTTTTTAACGCCCCTGTGAATTTCTACGCTAATAATTCTCAAATTTCTTTCACCAAACTAGCAACCTTTAATGCAGGCGCTTCATTTGATTTAGGCAATAACAGCACCCTGAATTTTCAAAGCGTTCTTTTAAGCAGCGCTCTAAACCTTTTAGGCAATGGTGCTAACAATCTAGCGATCAACGCTAAAGGGAATTTTAGTTTTGGATCTCAAGGGATTTTGAATCTGTCTTATATGAATCTATTTGGAGGGGATAAAAAAGCTTCCGTTTATGATGTGTTGCAAGCCCAAAATATTAGCGGCTTAATGGGGAATAACGGCTATGAGAAGATCCGTTTTTATGGCATACAGATTGACAAGGCTGATTACTCGTTTAATAACGGCGTTCATTCTTGGAGTTTCATTAACCCGCTCAATACGACTGAAACGATTACCGAAACCTTGCATAACAACCGCTTGAAAATTCAAATTTCTCAAAATGGCGTTTCTAATAATGAGATGTTTAACCTCGCCCCTAGTTTGTATGATTACCAACAAAACCCTTATAATGAAAGCTCTAATTCCTATAATTACACGAGCGGCAAAGCCGGCACTTATTATTTGAGTAGCAATATCAAAGGCTCTAATCAAAACAATGAAACACCTGGGACTTATAATGCGCAAAACCAGCCCTTACAAGCCTTACACATTTACAATCAGGCTATCACTAAGCAGGATTTGAATGCGATTGCCAGTTTGGGTAAGGAATTTTTGCCTAAAATGGCTAATCTTATCGCTTCAGGGGCTTTAGACAATCTCAATCTCAATAGCCCAAATAGTTTTGAAACTCTTTTTGGTATCTTTGAAAAGTATGGTATCACTTTAAACCAAGAAAATTGGAAGAGCTTATTAAAGATTATCAATAATTTTTCTAACACGGCTAATTATCATTTCTCTCAAGGCAATCTCGTTATAGGAGCGATCAAAGAAGGGCAAACGAACACTAATAGCGTGGTGTGGTTTGGAGGCGATGGCTATAAAGAGCCATGCGCGGTTGGGGATAACACTTGCCAGATGTTCAGACAGACTAATTTAGGGCAATTGCTCCATTCTAGCGCGCCTTATTTGGGCTATATTAACGCTAATTTTAGGGCTAAAAACATTTACATTACTGGAACCATCGGCAGCGGGAACGCTTGGGGGAGTGGAGGGAGCGCGAGTGTGTCTTTTGAAAGCGCGACAAATTTGGTGCTTAATCAAGCCAATATTGACGCTCAAGGGACTGATAAAATCTTTTCTTATCTAGGGCAAGGTGGCATTGAAAAGCTTTTTGGAGAAAAAGGCTTAGCGAATGCGCTTTCTAATATTGTTTATGAAGAGAGTTTGAACAATAACGCTATCCCTAAAGATTTAGCTAGCATGATCCCTAAAGATTTTGGATCTAAGACTTTAAGCTCTTTGTTTAGCCCTGCTGAAGTGAATAGCCTCTTAGGCGTGAGCGCTTTTAAAAACGCGATCATGGAAATTTTAAATTCTAAAACGGTGGGCGATGTTTTTGGTGAAAACGGGCTTTTAAACGCGCTAGATCCTATAAAAAGAAAAGAAATCGATCAAATGCTTTTAGAGCAAATCCAAGCCCATTCTTCAGGGTTTGAAAAATTCATCGTTAAAACTTTAGGGATTGAAAATGTAGAGAATTTCATCAATAACTGGTATGGCAAGCAAAGCTTGAGTTCTTTTGCCAATAATTTTGTGCCTGGAGGCTTGAATCAAGCCCTGGATAAAATAGGCTCTAGCTCTGATGCCAAAGACTTACAGAGTTTCTTGGATAAAACGACTTTTGGGGATATTCTCAATCAAATGATCAATCAAGCCCCCTTAATCAATAAGCTCATTTCTTGGCTAGGCCCACAGGATTTGAGCGTGTTAGTCAATATCGCTCTAAATAGCATCACTAACCCTAGCGAAGAGCTGACTAACACCATTTCTAGCATAGGCGAAAAAGCGTTAAATGACTTATTAGGCGAAGGCGTAGTGAATAAAATCATGAGCAATCAAGTCCTAGGGCAAATGATCAATAAAATCATCGCTGATAAGGGATTTGGAGGCGTTTATCATCAAGGTTTAGGATCCATACTCCCTAAATCCTTACAAGATGAGTTGAAACAATTGGGCATGGGCTCTTTACTCAAACCTAAAGGTTTGCACAATCTCTGGCAAAAAGGGAATTTCAATTTCGTGGCTAAAAACCATGTGTTTGTGAATAACAGCTCGTTTAGTAACGCCACAGGGGGGGAATTGAATTTTGTGGCGGGCAAGTCCATTATCTTTAATGGGAAAAACACGATTAATTTCACGCAATATCAGGGCAGGCTTTCTTTTGTATCTAAAGATTTTTCTAACATTTCATTAGATACCTTAAACGCTACCAATGGTTTAATTCTTAACGCGCCACGAAATGACATTAGCGTTCAAAAAGGTCAAATTTGCGTGAATGTTTTAGATTGCATGGGCGAGAAAAAAACTAATTCTTCAACTTCAAGCGCTCCAACCGACGAAACGCTAGAAGTGAATGCGAATAATTTCGCTTTCTTAGGCGCAATTAGAGCGAATGGCTTAGTGGATTTTTCAAAAGTCTTACAAAATACGACTATTGGGACTTTAAATTTAGAGCCAAACGCCGCTTTTAAAGCCAACAACTTGATCGTGAATAACGCTTTTAACAATAACTCTAATTACAGGGCTGATATTAGCGGTAATCTCAATGTGGTTAAAGGAGCGGCTCTCAGCACGAATGAAAATGGTTTGGATGTGGGGGGGGATTTCAAGAGCGAAGGGCCATTAATCTTTAATCTTAACAATAAAACCAATCAAACGATTATTAATGTGGCTGGCAATTCTACGATCATGTCTTATAATAATCAAGCTTTAATCCATTTTAATACTCAAAAGCAAGGCGCTTACACGCTTATAGACGCTCATCGCATGGTTTATGGCTATGATAACCAAACGATTCTTGGAGGGAGCTTGAGCGATTACCTCAAGCTTTACACCCTCATTGATTTTAACGGCAAACGCATGCAATTAAACGGCGATTCACTAAGCTATGACAACCAACCGGTCAATATTAAAGATGGGGGTCTTGTGGTGAGCTTTAAAGACAATCAGGGGCAAATGGTGTATTCATCTATCCTTTATGATAAGGTTCAAGTTAGCGTCTCTGATAAGCCCATGGATATTCATGCCCCTAGTTTGGAATACTATATCCAGCGTATTCAAGGTAGCGGAGGTTTGAATGCGATCAAATCTGCGGGCAATAATTCCATTCTGTGGCTGAATGCACTTTTTATGGCTAAGGGGGGTAATCCCTTGTTCGCTCCTTATTATTTGCAAGACACGCCCACCAAACACATTGTGACTTTAATGGAAGATGTGAGCAGTGCTTTAGGCATGCTTTCTAAACCCAATCTTAAAAACAATTCCACTGATGTTTTGCAGCTCAACACTTACACGCAACAAATGAGCCGTTTAGCCAAGCTTTCTAATTTCGCTTCTTTTGATTCAACGGATTTTAGCGAACGCTTGAGCAGTCTTAAAAACCAAAGATTTGCTGATGCGATCCCTAATGCGATGGATGTGATTTTAAAATACTCTCAAAGGGATAAATTAAAAAACAACCTTTGGGCGACCGGCGTTGGGGGCGTGAGCTTTGTGGAAAATGGTACAGGAACGCTCTATGGTGTCAATGTGGGCTATGACAGATTCATTAAGGGGGTGATTGTTGGAGGGTATGCGGCTTATGGGTATAGCGGGTTTTATGAACGCATCACTAATTCTAAATCCGATAATGTGGATGTGGGCTTGTATGCGAGAGCCTTCATTAAAAAGAGCGAGCTGACTTTTAGCGTCAATGAAACTTGGGGGACTAATAAAACCCAAATCAACTCCAACGACACTCTGCTTTCTATGATCAATCAGTCTTATAAATACAGCACATGGACGACGAACGCAAAAGTCAATTACGGGTATGATTTCATGTTTAAAAACAAAAACATCATTTTAAAACCTCAAATTGGTTTAAGGTATTACTATATCGGTATGACCGGTTTAGAAGGGGTGATGAATAATGCGCTTTATAACCAGTTTAAAGCGAATGCCGATCCGTCTAAAAAATCCGTTTTAACGATTGATTTCGCTTTGGAGAACCGCCATTATTTCAACACAAACTCTTATTTTTATGCGATTGGCGGCGTTGGTAGGGATTTGCTTGTGCGATCTATGGGAGATAAATTGGTGCGTTTCATTGGTAACAACACTTTGAGTTACAGGAAAGGCGAGCTTTATAACACTTTTGCGAGCATCACTACAGGCGGGGAAGTGAGGTTGTTTAAAAGCTTTTATGCGAACGCTGGGGTGGGGGCTAGGTTTGGATTGGATTATAAAATGATCAACATTACCGGGAATATTGGAATGCGTTTAGCGTTTTAAGGGGGAGCTAGGCTACCCAAAATAAGCGCTTTTAATATTAAATGGGGAGTGGTGGGACTAAGGGTTTAACGCATGCGTTCTTTTGGTGTTAGTAACATGCGATTAGCGCTTAGTAAAAATAAAATAATGCCACCAATAATGAAAAATGTTGAAGTTGCTAAAACCAGTATAGTATCAATCCCTTGAAAAGCTTTGATTAGAAGTTGATTAAGGTAGTAAAAAATAGATGTTTTGATAAATAATTGACCAATATTAGGTAGGTATTCTAAAGGAACAAAAACATTACAAGACATTAGCGCATAGAGATTGATGATATTACAAAATCCTAAGATGCTTTGTTCGTTTTGAAAAATTCTAGCGACAAAAATTGCCAAGCAAAAACAAAACAATGCGCTTGAAAAAACACTAACAAACCCCAAAATAAGCGCTTTAAAATTAAGAATAGTGATGATATTGAGCGCATAAAAAGAGAGAACAATAAAGATAAAAGCATATAGGATTACAACGATTAGTCTTGAAGCGATTAATGCTAGAGTTATTTGTTTGAAAGTTGCTGGTGATAGCATGTAGAACAAGAATATATTATGCGATCTAGAGCTTGTTATAGCTTGAGTGAGGCCAAAGATCGCGCTAGAAATAATAAGGAGTCCCATTAGACCTATAATATTATTAAAGTAAAAAATTTCAGTGGTATTTTTTGAAAAAACAAAAATTAGTAATAGAAGCATTAAAATAGGATAAATAAAAGTCCAAAATAACGCGCTTGTATTGGTGAGATAAGATTTGATTTCAAGTTTTAGGATAGATAGAATTGCTCCCACTAAATATCCTTTAGTAATGCTAATAAGTCTTTTGTGGTTGGTTTTTCTTTAAAGTTAAAAGTTTTAGCTACAGATTTTAATATAGAATTTAAAGGTTTGTATTGAGCAATGTTGCCATTCTTAAGGAGCAATACCCATTCGCAACTATCTAAGACAATAGGATCATGAGTGGCGATGATACTTGTAAGTTGTTGGGTGTTGCGCAAGCTTATGAGATTTGATAGTCTTATAAGAGCGTTTTGCTCTAAACTGGTTTCTGGTTCATCCATAATAATTAATTGGGGGTGGTGGCTAAGAGCTAAGTCAATCTTTAAGCGCTGTTTTTGTCCATCGCTTAGGTGTTCGTAGGTTTTATTCAAAAGATTTTTTTCAAATAGATTTGGAGTGCAGTTTTTGTGAAAAAATTGATAGAATTTAAAAAGGTCGTTTGCGTTTAATCCAGGTGGGTAGTTGAATAGGTTAGAGACAACTCCCAATTGCTTGCGTTGTGGTATAACATTGTCGTGGTATGGAATATTATTGTTTTGTGCTTTAAAATTATAGTCTGATCTAATGCCTAGAATAGTGTTGATAAGCGTTGATTTTCCAGCACCATTTGTGCCAATAATGGCTGTACTAGTATGACTTTTAAATGAAAAATCTTGTATATATTTAAAGCGTTTTTAAACATGGTTTTTGGGTGTATGCTGATGTTAGAAATCATAAAATCCCCTTATATAGAAATGGTTTAAAATCCCATTTAAGGTTATTATATTCAAATGATGGTTTTATTGAGTGCAGTGTTACTAAAAATTAACTGATATTTGTTAAAACAAGCCAAAAGCGTTACCGATAGACACGCTCTAATCGCATCAAACGACTTTAAAAAGCGTTCCAACCCCAAAAAATAGACAAAGCCAAGGCTTTAAATAAGAAAGACCCTAAAAGAGAAACGGAGCTTTTGATTTTCCATTCTCAAAACCCTAAATACTCTCTTGTTTTTTGTCCGCTATTGGCTTTATGGGTGTTTTAGCATATAAAATTCCAACGCTTTTTCAAAGAGAAGCGAGCGGTTAGGAAAACCTTTCTCTTTCATGTATTCATCCACTTTAACCATAAAACTGGGCGAAAGTAAAACGCTGTGATTGATTCTTCGCTCTTTACTTGTTTTTTCTTCGTATTCTATCTCTTCTATTTCAGCTAACAAACTGGGTGAGAGCGAAATGTTAAAACTGCTCCTTCGTTCGCTGCTTACCTTTATTTCTGCTTCTAGCTCGGCTAATTCGGTTAGCAACCTTTTGCGTTTGGCTTGTAAAGCTTGAATGGTTGTGTGCGCTTTATGGTGTTCCATTATTACTCCTTAAAGTGTCTTTATTTTTTTGCATTCTACTATAAAATAGGATTTTGTGAGTAAATTCATTAAGAATGAAAATTGGAATTTTTCTTTAGAATTTAAATGGGTATTAAACATAAAAACTTAAAACAAATGGTAAAGGAGCTTGATTTTAATAAGCGATGATTTTCAATCCAATTCCTTAAGGCGCCTTAACAATTCTTCTTCATTCAAAACGCTCACGCCATGTTTTTTTGCTAGAGCGAGTTTTGAGCCGGGGTTTTCTCCAGCGATTAAAAAATCGGTTTTAGCACTCACGCTTGAAGCAATTTTTGCCCCTAAATTTTCTAACATTTGAGCGTATTCTTGCCGTGGTTTAGAAAGCGTGCCGGTTAAAACAATCGTTTTATCACTGAAAACAGAAGAGCTTTTTTGCTTTTCTTCAGCCATATCGCTGTTTTTAGGGTTTAACAACTCAAATAACGATCGGATAAATTCCTGATTGCTCGCATAAAAATTGACTAAAGAACGCGCCATTTCCACCCCAAAGCCTTCCATTTCTAAAAACTCGGCTTCGCTTTTTTCTAACACATTTAAGCCGTATTTGGCTAGCGTTTTACTCGCTCCCTTACCAATATGCTCAATCCCTAAAGCGTTGATCAAACGCCATAAAGGAGGGTTTTTGCTCTTTTGAATAGCGTCTAATAGATTTTGAGCTTTTTTGATTTTGAATTTGTCTAGCCGCATTAAATCTTCTAATTTTAAAGCATACAAATCCAAGGCGTTAACAATGAGTTTTTCTTCAAAAAGTTGCTCTATGACTTTATCGCCCAATCCTTGAATGTTTAAAGCGTCCTTAGAAGCAAAATGAATCAAGCTTTCTTTCAACCTTGCCGGGCAATTAAGGTTTTGACAATAAGTAAAAACCTCTTCGCATAAAAGCTCATGCGAACATATGGGGCAAACTTTGGGGCGCATGATTTTTTGTTGCGAGCCGTCTCTATAAGATTCTAAAGGTTTGATGATTTTAGGGATCACATCGCCGCTTCTAATGACAACCACCCTATCATTGAGCATGATATTCTTTTTTTCAATTTCAGAATAATTGTGCAAGGTCGCTTTCGCAACCATAGCTCCAGCAATTTCTATAGGCTCTAAAAGAGCGACTGGGGTTATCGCCCCGCTACGCCCCACTTGGTTAATGACTCCTATGATTTTGGTGTGTTTTTCTAGAGCCGGGAATTTATAAGCGCAAGCGAATTTAGGGGATTTTTGCGTGTAGCCTAGCTCCTTTTGAATACCCAATTCATCCACAACGATCACCATGCCGTCTAAAAGGGCAAAAAAGCCCTCCCTTTCTTTAATCAGGGTGTGGTAATTTTCTTCTATTTCTTGGTGGTTTTTGTTTAGATTTAAATATTGAATAGCGCTAAAACCTAACGAGACGATAAAATCCAAACACTCCTTAAAGCTTAAAAAATTTAAAGAATGCTTGCCCACGCCCCAAGGGATGAATTGCAATTTACGCTTTTTAGTGATTTCACTATCAAGCTGCCTCAAACTCCCTGATGCGGCATTTCTAGGGTTAGCGAATAGAGATTCATTAGCGTTTAAGCGCTCTTTGTTCAAAGCGTCAAAATCCTTTTTAGAAATGATCACTTCGCCCCTGATTTCTATTTCTCCATTATAAGCGATAAAATGGGGGATATTAGCGATGTGTTTAGCGTTGTTAGTAACAAGCTCCCCTTCTAAGCCATTACCCCTAGTGGTCGCACTCACTAACTTGCCATGTTGATACAAAAGATTGAGCGAAACCCCATCAAGTTTGGGCGAGCACACGAACGAAGCGCTAGGGTAGGCTTTTAAAATGCGTTGCAACCACGCTTGCAATTCGTTTTGATTGAACACATCATCTAAGCTCCACATCCGCATTAAATGGAGGTTTTTATTGAACGAATTGGTGGCAGTAGCCCCCACTTTTTGGGTAGGGGAATTAGCTTGAATGTCATTAGGGTTTTTTTCTTCATAAGCTTTTAATTCTTGGTAAAGTTCATCATAGATCGCATCGCTTACGATTGACTCATCAAGGTTGTAATAATGGTGCGATAGGGTGTTTAAATATTCAATTCTTTCTAAATATTCTTTTTGGCTTTTTATCATTTTTGTAAAAACCTTTTAAACTAAATTAGGGTAGTATTATAACATTTAATCTTTGATAGGGCTTTAGGGGAAAATAGGTGGTAAGAGATATTGACAAAACGACTTCGTTACACTTAAACAACGAAGCGCAGTTTCTGTGCTTTAGATTAGATGAAAAAAAAGACGCCCAGCTTTATGGCATGAATATTTTTAAGATCCGAGAAATTATCCATTATGACGGAGAAGTTACAGAGATTCTTGGGGGGAGCGATGGCGTGATGCTTGGGTTTCTTAGCGTTAGGGGCGAATCCATTCCTTTAGTGGATGTGAAAAGGTGGTTGCATTATAACGCTAATGATCCGAGCCGTGATCTAAAAGAATGCAGCGTTAAAGATAACCATAATTTGGTGATCGTGTGCCATTTTTCTAACCATTCCATCGCTCTAAAGGTTTTAAAAATTGAAAGGATCATTCATAAAAATTGGAATGAGATTAGCGCCGGGGACAAACAAGGCATTAATGAAGAGGGCAAGCTTAGCGCTATCGCTCGTTTTGATGAAGAACGAGTGGTGCAGATCTTGGATGTGGAAAAAATGATTAGCGATGTTTTCCCTAGCTTGAAGGATTTAGACGATTTGACTTTGCGTTGCATAGAAGCCATTCAAAGCCAAAAACTCATTTTAATCGCTGAAGATTCCTTAAGCGCTCTTAAAACCCTAGAAAAGATCGTTCAAACTTTAGAATTGCGTTATTTAGCCTTTCCAAACGGGAGGGAATTGTTGGGTTATTTGTATGAAAAAGAACATTACCAACAAGTCGGCGTGGTCATTACGGATTTAGAAATGCCTGTTATTTCAGGGTTTGAAGTGTTAAAAACCATTAAAGCTGATCACAGGACTGAGCATCTTCCTGTGATTATCAATTCGTCCATGAGCAGCGATTCTAACCGCCAGTTAGCCCAATCTTTAGAAGCGGATGGTTTTGTGGTAAAATCTAACATTCTTGAAATCCATGAAATGCTTAAAAAAACGCTTTCATAAATTTAATTTTTGTTTTAATTTAAAGGGATAAAACATGCGAAGTCATTTCTGTGCAGAAATTAGTGAAAAAGATGTGGGTAAAACCATCAAAGTGGCCGGGTGGTGTAACACTTATAGAGACCATGGAGGCGTGGTTTTTATTGATTTAAGGGATAAAAGCGGTTTAGTGCAACTGGTCTGTGATCCTAGCTCTAAGGCTTATGAAAAGGCTTTAGAAGTTAGGAGTGAATTTGTGCTAGTGGCTAAAGGAAAAGCGCGTTTAAGAGGGCCCGGGTTAGAAAACCCTAAACTAAAGACCGGTAAAATTGAAATTGTTTTAGAAGAATTAGTCATTGAAAATAAAAGCGCTACCCCACCGATTGAAATTGGCAACAAACATGTGAATGAGGATTTGCGCTTGAAATACCGCTATTTGGATTTGCGCTCTTTGAACGCTTATGAAATCTTTAAATTGCGCAGCGAAGTGGCTTTAATCGCTCGTAACGCTTTAGCCCAAAAGGGTTTTTTAGAGATTGAAACCCCCATTTTGTCTAAAACCACGCCTGAGGGGGCTAGGGATTATTTAGTGCCAAGTAGGGTGCATGAGGGCGAATTTTTCGCACTCCCTCAAAGCCCGCAATTGTTCAAACAGCTTTTAATGGTGGGGGGAATGGATAGGTATTTTCAAATCGCTCGTTGCTTTAGAGATGAAGATCTAAGAGCGGACAGGCAGCCAGAATTCACGCAAATTGATGCGGAAATGAGTTTTTGTAGCGAAAATGATGTGATGGGCGTGGTGGAAGATTTGTTGCAAGAGATTTTTAAAGCGATTGGGCATACTATTTCTAAACCTTTTAAACGCATGCCCTATAAGGAAGCGATGGAAAATTACGGGAGCGATAAGCCGGATTTACGCTTTGAATTGCCTTTAATAGAAGTGGGGGATTGTTTTATGGACAGCTCAAACGCTATTTTTTCTAATATCGCGCAAGATCCTAAAAACAAACGCATTAAAGCTTTGAACGTTAAGGGGGCTGATGCGCTTTTTAGCCGCAGCGTTTTAAAAGAATTAGAAGAATTTGTGCGCCAATTTGGGGCTAAAGGCTTAGCGTATTTGCAAATTAAAGAAAATGAGATTAAAGGGCCTTTAGTTAAATTTTTAAGTGAAAAGGGGCTTAAGAGTATTTTAGAAAGGACTGATGCGCAAGTTGGGGATATTGTCTTTTTTGGAGCCGGGGATAAAAAAATCGTGTTAGATTACATGGGGCGCTTGCGCTTAAAAGTGGCTGAAACGCTTGATTTGATTGATAAAGACGCTTTGAACTTCTTATGGGTGGTCAATTTCCCCATGTTTGAAAAAACCGAAAACGGCTATCATGCCGCACACCACCCTTTTACGATGCCTAAAAATATAGAATGCGAAGATATAGAAGAGGTTGAAGCGCATGCGTATGATGTGGTGCTTAATGGCGTGGAGCTTGGTGGGGGGAGCATAAGGATCCATAAAGAAGAAATGCAAAAAAAAGTCTTTGAAAAAATCAATATCCATGAAGAAGAAGCGCAAAAAAAATTTGGCTTTTTATTAGAAGCGCTAAAGTTTGGCGCTCCTCCTCATGGAGGCTTTGCGATAGGATTTGATCGCTTGATCATGCTAATGACCAAATCCAATAGCATTAGAGATGTGATCGCTTTCCCTAAAACGCAAAAAGCTTCATGCTTATTGACTGATGCGCCTAGCCCCATTAATGAAGAGCAACTAAGGGAATTACACATTCGCTTGAGAAAATAATTTAAAAGGATATGATATGAAACAACTATTTTTGATCATTGGAGCCCCAGGGAGTGGTAAAACCACTGATGCAGAGCTTATCGCTAAGAATAACAGCGAAACAATCGCTCATTTTTCTACCGGGGATTTACTCAGGGCTGAGAGCGCTAAAAAGACCGAGCGAGGCTTATTGATTGAGAAATTCACTTCTCAAGGCGAATTAGTGCCTTTAGAAATTGTGGTAGAAACGATCCTTGCAGCGATTAAAAGCTCTAGTAAAGGGATCATTTTAATTGATGGCTATCCTAGGAGCGTGGAACAAATGCAGGCTTTGGATAAGGAATTGAACGCTCAAAACGAAGTGATCTTAAAAAGCGTGATTGAAGTAGAAGTGAGTGAAAACACCGCTAAAGAAAGGGTTTTAGGGCGCTCTAGGGGGGCTGATGATAATGAAGTCGTGTTTCATAACCGCATGCGGGTGTTTTTAGACCCTTTAGTTGCAATCCAAAACTTCTACAAGGCTAAGCGTTTGCATAAAATCATCAATGGCGAAAGAAGCATTGAAGAAATCGTGAATGAAATGCAAAAATATATTTTGTCTTTTGCGAATTAAAATGCGCTCTTAAGGAGAATAATCTGTGATTGGTGTCTATATCATTTCTTTAAAAGAAAGTCAAAGGCGTTTGGATACTGAAAGACTCGTTTCAGAATCCAATGAAAAATTTAAAGGCCGTTGCGTTTTCCAAATCTTTGACGCTATTAGCCCTAAACACGAAGATTTTGAAAAATTCGTTCAAGAGTTTTATGATGCACAAAGCATGTTAAAATCCGATTGGTTCCATTCTGATTGGTGTTGTGGAGAATTGTTACCCCAAGAATTTGGGTGCTATTTAAGCCATTATCTTTT
Organism: Helicobacter pylori; assembly: GCF_014496485.1. Classification (GTDB taxonomy): domain Bacteria; phylum Campylobacterota; class Campylobacteria; order Campylobacterales; family Helicobacteraceae; genus Helicobacter; species Helicobacter pylori_DD. The sequence continues at coordinate 126,666 of NZ_JACTAX010000004.1, forward strand.
GTGGAAAGAATGCGTTAAATTAAACCAACCGGTCGTTATTTTAGAAGATGATGTAGCGCTAGAGTCTAATTTCATGCAAGCCTTAGAAGATTGCTTGAAAAGCCCTTTTGATTTTGTCAAGCTTTTTGGGTGGTATTGGAATTTTCATAAAACCAATTTGTGCACGCTCCCCTTAGAGAGAGATGCTGTAGAATCTATGGGAGAGACACCCATTGAAGATCATGCAAAGACTAAAGAAGCTGAAGTGCCTATTGAAAATTATGAAGTTACCCCCCCCCCCCCAATCCCACGCAAGATGCGCAACAAGACTTTATTATGGAAACGCAACAAGACCCTAAAGAACTATCTGAGCCTTGCAAAATAGCGCCCCAAAAAACCTCTTTTAATCCAATGGTTTTTAGAAAAATTAAAAGAAAACTCAACCGCTTTATTGGAAATATTTTAGCTCGGACAGAAGTGTATAAGGATGTCGTGGCAAAATACGATGATCTCATGGGAAAATACGATGATCTCATGGGAAAATACGACGAACTCATGGGAAAATACGACGAACTCATGGGAAAATACGACGAACTCATGGGAAAATACGAATCCTTACTGGCAAAAGAAACAAACATCAAAGAGACCTTTTGGGAAAGGCGTGCTGATAATGAAAAAGAAGCGCTATTTTTAGAGCATTTTTACCTCACTAGCGTGTATGTGGCTTCTACGGCAGGATACTATATCACGCCTAAAGGAGCTAAAACTTTTATAGAGGCCACAGAGCGTTTCAAGATCATAGAGCCGGTGGATATGTTCATAAACAACCCCACTTACCATGATGTCGCTACTCTTACTTACTTGCCTTTGCCTGTTTCTTTGAACAAGCATTGCAAAATCAGCACCATCCAAAATCTAAAAAAATCCGACATTTCATTGAGCGGCCCTAAAAAGTCTTACTTGGATAATCTTCTTTATGATCAATTAAACACTAGAAAGTGCTTAAAAGCCTTTCACAAATACAGCAGACGATACGCTCCTTTAAAAACCCCTAAAGAGGTTTAAAAAGAGCGGGCTTTATGTTAGAATAAGTCTTTTTTATTATTCAAAGGAGATTGCAATGAATTTAGACCAATTAGAAGTGAGCCATGACGCTGATTCTTTGTGCGTGGTGATTGAAATATCCAAGCATTCTAATATCAAGTATGAATTGGATAAAGAAAGCGGGGCTTTAATGGTGGATAGGGTGCTTTATGGAGCGCAAAATTACCCCGCGAATTACGGCTTTGTGCCTAACACTTTAGGATCTGATGGCGACCCTGTAGATGCGCTGGTTTTAAGCGATGTGGCTTTTCAAGCTGGGAGCGTGGTGAAAGCGCGCTTGGTTGGGGTGTTGAACATGGAAGATGAAAGCGGAATGGATGAAAAATTACTCGCTCTGCCCATAGATAAGATTGATCCCACGCATTCCTATGTCAAAGATATTGATGATTTATCCAAACACACTTTAGATAAAATCAAGCATTTTTTTGAAACTTACAAGGATTTAGAGCCTAATAAATGGGTGAAAGTCAAGGGGTTTGAAAACAAAGAGAGCGCGATTAAGGTTTTAGAGAAAGCGATAAAAGCCTATCAAGGCTAAAGATTTTAAGGGTTTTGGCTCAATTGAGCTTAAACCCCTTTTTAACGCTCTTTTAAAAAGGCTTTGTCCTCATTGATCGTTGGTATAAAATGGCTTTAGGGTAGTTTAAAAGCGGATTTTTGTATCAATTCCAATCAAACAAGCACCAAAAACTACAATTTAACGATTTTAACCCCACTGCCGCCTAAATTAATGGGAGCGTCGCTAAAGCTCACCACTTTAGGGTGGTTTTTTAGAAATTCTTTCACAAACTTTTCTAAAATCCCGCTCCCCTTGCCATGGCAAATCAGCACTTCTTCAAAGCCCCCTAAAAGCGCATCGTTTAAAAAAGCGTCTAATAAATCCAGGGCTTCTTCGCTGCGTTGCCCTCTTAAATCAAGGCGCAAGCTCGCTTCTTTGGGTTTAGGAACGATGGTTTTAGGGGGTTTGAATTTGTTTTTAGAGGGTTTTTGGATTTTTTTCAACCAACTCCCATGCGCTTTCAAACGCATGCCAAGCTCGGTTTCTACCAAATAATAGCCCTTGTCTAAAATTTGTATAACCATCACGCTTTCATTTTTATAGCGCGCTTTTTCGTTAATTTGAAAGCTTGTTATGATTTGTGGGATTTCCTGGTCTGTTTTATGCCTGTTTAAAATCTCGCTCGCTTTATGGATTTCTTTATGCATGGAGCTGGTATCTTTTGAAGCGACTTCGCTTTTTAAGATATTTAGGGCTTGTTGGTAGGATTTTTCCAATTCCAATTTTTTATGGTGAAAGATTTCTTTTTGTTTTTCCATTTCCAAAAGCCATGCGTTTTTTAAATCTTCTTGCTCTTTTAAAGCGTCCTCTAAGCTTTCATTTTTTTGCTTCAATTCCCTTTCTAGCGCGCTGGAATTTTCAATCAAAACATTCAATTTTTCCTTATCTTCGCCATAGAAAGCTTTCGCTTTTTCAATCAAAAAATGCGGCACGCCATAGCGTAAAGCGGTTTCAAACGCATAGCTTTTGCCAATAACCCCTTTTAAAAAAGTGTAAGTGGGCCGTTCTTTTTCTTCGTCATAAAGAGCGGCCAGTAATTCCACTTCCTTGTTTTCTGCCATCAACACGCTCAAGCGTTTGTGGTGTGTGGTGATAATGATTTGGTTGTTTTGTTTGAGCAATTTTTCTAACAGGGTTTTATACAAGCTGCTCGCTTCATCAGCGTCAGTCCCTAGCTCAATTTCATCAACGCCTAAAAGCATGTTTTCTTTGGATAAAAGAGCGCTAAATTGCTTCATTCTGCCTGCAAAAGTAGAGATATTGTTCGCGCTGTTTTGAGGGTCATTAATAATGGCGTGGATTTCTTTGAAATAGGGGATAATGGAATGATGGGCGTTGATTTTCATAGGAATGAGGTGCTTGCTCAAAAAAGCCGCGCTTAAAAGCGATTTTAAGAGCATGGTTTTCCCGCCCGCATTCACGCCAGTAACAGCGAGCATGGATTTTTCAAACTTCAAATTTAAGGGCTTTGGCTCTTTCAAAATGGGGTGCGAAAAGTTTTCTAAAATCATTTTTTTTTGCGTAAAGCTTGGCATGACAAATTCTAAATTGTAGGTTTTAGCGAAATTGAGTCTGGCTTGCAAGCTGTCTAAAAAATCAAATTCTTTGAAAAGGAATTTTAAAAATAAAAGGTGTTTTTGCAAGCTACAGCTTAGAGTTTGACACATTTCAACAATACAGCAATCTATTTCATTACCAATTTGTGCGATTTTTTGGGCGATTTTTTGCGCGCTTTCAGGCAAAAGATAGAAATAACCATTAGCGCTCCTTTCTAGCACAACGCCTTTAATCGCACTAGAAAACCCGCTTTTCAATAAAAGGCATTCATAGCCATGCTTAAGGTGGCTTTGCGTATCCACTAAATAAGGAGCAAGCTCTTTAGAGCGAGCATAATGATGAATGATTTTTACGCTCTCTTTTTTAAGGCGGTTCAAGCTTTCATTCAAAGCGTCTAGGGTAGCGTTAGCCCCTTGTTTGATCTTTCCTTCATCATCTAATAAAGCGATCAAATCATTAAAAAAAGGGGGTAAAATAATGGCGTTAAGGCGTTCATGAAATTTTAAATGCGTGAAAGGTTTAAAAGCGTTTTGTAAAACGACAATGTAGCGCAATCGTTTGACAATCTCATCAATTTCATCTAAATGGAGCGTCCCTAATTTGGTGAGTTTGATGACAATAAGATCGCTTTCTTTCACGCTTTTAGGGGTAGGCAAACCGATCGCATCCACTTCGTTTAAATAAGTGAAAGTTTGCTTGAGATCGTTTTCTAAAGCAATAGTATCTCTTTCTTTGGCAAAAAAGGTTTTAAAAAGAGCGATAAACTCTTTTAAATCCAGGCTTTCTTCTAGGGGTTTGGGTAGGGTATTATTATTATTATTCATCGGGGGTTCATTGGGGGTTCATTGGGGGTTCATTGGGGGTTGGATTAAGGGATCTTTTTGAAGCGTCTGACAAGAATCCAAATCCACAAGAACGTCTTTCATAGGGGTTTGTTTTTTGCCTAAAAAGCTCAAAGTCCCGCTCACTAAATTAAAGGTTTGGTTATTCACTTTAATGCCTTTACACAACAAAGTTTCCCCCCTTAAAAACGCTCTTTGCAAAGCGATCTCTTGTTGGTTTTGCTGGTTTTGCTTGTAAGTATAAACGCTGATGCTCGCTCCTATAATCCCCACGATTACAAAAGCTAAAATCTTTTGTTTAGGGCTTGCTAAACCAAAATCCCTTAACACTAAAAACAATAAAATTAGCGTTAAAAATAAAACAACCGCTGCACCCATTACATTTCGCCTCTCAATTGATAGGTAATATCCCCCGCTCCAAAGCCTATCACAAAGCCTTTTTCAATCGTTTCTACCACATTATCATTGACTAAGAGCTCTAAAAAATCCCCTTTTTTACGCACCCTGTCTATAAAGGTGGGGTTATAATGCTTAAAATGGGCTTTCAAATCAATGTCTCTTTTAACTTCACTCGCGCTATAAACGGGTAAAATGATCAATCTGTCGCAATGCTCTAAAAAACATTTTTTAAATTCTTCTAAATTATCCATTAAGCGGGAATATTTGTGCGCTTGCCAGATCACAATAATTTTTTCTTGCGTGTTCAATAAGTTAGCATAAATCCTAGCGCTTTTTAAAGTGGCGTTAATTTCAGTAGGGTGGTGGGCGTAATCATCAATGAGGATGAGCGCGTTTTTTTGCAAAATATCAAAGCGTTTTTTAATGCCTTTGAAATTCAATAAATTATTTCTAATTTCTTCTAAATGCAATTCATCTAAAGCGCTTAAAATGGCCAAACTCGCATTCGTAGCGTTGTGTTCGCCTAACCCCCACACCAAAAAAGTCCCCAAATCTTTCAATTCAAATGAAGTGTAAGGCTCGCCGTCTTTTAAAATGTATTGGATATTATAAATGTCTTTTTTTTCTAAAGTAATAGCATCTTTAGAATAGTTTTTTAAAAAAGGATCTTCTTTATAGATCACTCTTTTTTGAGCATGGTCTAAAAAATATTCATAAGCGAAGAAAAAGCACTCTAAATCGTGATCATAATGTTCCAAATGTTCTGGCTCGGTGTTAGGCACAATCGCGCAAAAAGGGTTGGAAAATAAAAAACTTGAATCGCTTTCATCGGCTTCAAAAACCAAGCTCATATCCGCACTCTCTCGCACATTGGAATCAAACTCTTTAGAATGCGCCCCAATAATCGCTCCAAAAGCGGGGCAAATCGCGCTCAACATGGCCGTGATACTGCTTTTTCCATGAGCCCCGCACACGCTAAAAACACGCTTGTCTTTAAGGATAGAATACAAAGCGTCTTTACGAGACAAAATAGGGATTTCTAATTCCTTAGCCCTTTGTATTTCGGTATTGTCTTCTTTGATAATGGCTGAATGGATGATGACATCTTGATGGTTGATTGCCTTTGGATCATGCGGGATATTAATCTCTACGCCTAAAGCTTTCAAATACTTAACGCTAGGGCTTATGGCAATATCAGATCCGCTGATCTTAGCCCCTTGCGCTTTAAGGTATTTGGCTAAGCCTGAAATGCCAATCCCCCCTATACCGATAAAATGGATCTTGCAATCTTGTAAGTTTTTGAGTAAAACTTTTGGGGTTTCAAGCATGATTTTCTCGATAAGTTTCTATGATTTCTAAAGGCTTTTCTAAAAGGGGAGTGTCATAGACAAGGGCTAAACGCACATAGTCAGCGCCGATACGATTACGCCCTAAATACAAAGCCGGTAAAGTAATAATGCCTTCGTTTTGATAAAGTCTTTTGGCAAAATTTTCGCCATCTTTAACAGGCAGATACACATAAAAACTATAAGGATAAATGAGCGTGTCTTTAAAGATTTTTCGCGCCAGTTTCAAATTATTCGCATAAATATTGCGGAAAAATTCTGCATGCCTATCATCTAGCCAAGCCGCTTCACTAGCCTTTTGGATCGCATTAGCGCTCGTATAGCCTAAATAGGTGCGAAACGCTTTGTATTTTTCTAAAAGGCTGCTATCCCCAGCGATAAAACCACTCCTTAGGCCTGGAGCGCTAGATCGTTTGGAGAGCGAATGGATAACCAAAACATTTTTGAACGCTTCATTACCAGCCAGCATGCAAGCTTCTAAAAGCGAATGGGGAGGCGTGTTTTCATAAATTTCACTATAACATTCATCATTAATTAAAATAAAATCATGTTTTAAAGCGAGTCTGACCCAAGCGATCAATTCTTCTAAAGAAAGGGTTCTTCCGGTGGGGTTGTTAGGGGAATTTAAGATCACTAAATCCACTTCTTGCAACTCTTTTTCATTCAAGCTTGGAGTGAAATCATTTTCTTTAACTAAAGGCATTAAAAGGCTTTTAGCTCTAGCGAATTGGGCTGATCCTTCATAGATTTGATAAAAGGGGTTAGGGTAGGCGATAGTGGGGTTTGGATAATCAAATAAAACAAAACTAGGGAAATTGAATAACACTTCCCTAGATCCTAGCGTGGAAACTAATTCGTTTTCTTTCAATTCTATCTTAAAACGGCGTTTAAAAAAACCCTTTTGAGCCGCCCTCAAACCCTCTTCAAACGCGCTTTTAGGGTAGATATTGAGCGAATGGGCGTGATTTTTAAGAGCATCTTGAATGAATTTGGGCGTTTCAAATCGCGGCTCGCCGATGCCTAAATCCAACCCCTTTTTTTTAGGGGTGATCTCTTTAAACAAGGCTCTCAATCGTTCAAAAGGATATGGCTCAAAAGTCATAGGGCTACTTTAATTTAAAATGGAATGGTTAATCTTACCTAAAATTTAAGCGTTATGGTATGAAACCATTAAGAAAGAGTATAATAGCGCATAAGAATTTAACTGATGAAGAGGTTTGATGCTAGAAAATAGAGTTAAGACCAAGCAAATTTTTATCGGTGGCGTCGCCATAGGGGGTGATGCTCCCATAAGCACGCAAAGCATGACCTTTAGTAAAACCGCTGATATTGAAAGCACTAAAAATCAAATTGACCGACTCAAACTCGCCGGGGCTGATTTGGTGAGGGTGGCGGTGAGTAATGAAAAGGACGCCCTGGCCTTAAAAGAATTGAAAAAAGTGTCTCCTTTGCCTTTAATCGCTGATATCCATTTCCATTATAAATTCGCTCTCATTGCCGCTCAAAGCGTGGATGCGATAAGGATTAACCCCGGAAACATCGGCTCTAAAGACAAAATCAAAGCGGTGGTTGATGCTTGTAAAGAAAAAAACATTCCTATAAGAATTGGCGTGAATGCCGGGAGTTTAGAAAAGCAGTTTGATCAAAAATACGGACCCACCCCAAAAGGCATGGTAGAAAGCGCTTTGTATAACGCCAAACTTTTAGAAGATTTGGATTTTACTGATTTTAAGATTTCTTTAAAAGCGAGCGATGTGATGCGCACCATAGAAGCTTATAGAATGTTACGCCCTCTTGTGATCTATCCTTTCCATTTGGGGGTTACTGAAGCAGGGAATCTTTTTAGCTCCAGTATCAAATCCGCCATGGCTTTAGGGGGGCTTTTAATGGAGGGCATTGGGGATACGATGCGCGTATCCATCACAGGGGAATTAGAAAATGAAATCAAAGTGGCTAGAGCGATTTTACGCCATAGCGGGCGTTTGAAAGAGGGGATTAATTGGATTTCTTGCCCCACTTGCGGGCGCATTGAAGCCAATTTAGTGGATATGGCGAGCAAGGTAGAAAAACGCTTAAGCCACATTAAAACCCCTTTAGACATTAGCGTGATGGGCTGTGTGGTGAACGCTTTAGGTGAAGCCAAACACGCAGACATGGCGATCGCTTTTGGGAATCGCAGCGGTTTGATCATTAAAGAGGGTAAAGTCATTCACAAATTGGCTGAAAAGGATTTGTTTGAAACTTTTGTCATAGAAGTGGAAAATTTAGCTAAAGAAAGAGAAAAAAGTTTAAAGGATTAGGCATGATGAATAAATTTAAAAATTTTGTGAGCAACTACCAGCAATCTAGTAACTATAAAGAGCCTTTAGGTTTTGGCATTGCCAGAGTGGATATTGCCCCTATTTCCAAAAAGATTTTATGCGCCACTTACCCCGTTTTGAACTGGAAAGAGGAAAATCTAGGCTCTTATGCGGTGTTTTGTAACTCATTTTCTAAAGACAAAATCCTAAAAGAGAGCGCGAGCGAGCGCGTCGTTGAGATTGATGAAAGTTTTGTGTTAAAAGCGCTAGAGTTTTACACGCCCTTTTTGAATGAAGCCTACTCTAATAAAATGGCTCATAAGAATATCCAAGTGGTTTTAGAGCTTTTAAAGGCTTTAGAAGAAAATCGTTTGAAAAATAATAAGGGGGAGTCTTTTTATCGCTTGGTGATCTTGTATGAAGATAAGCCTTGCGAGAGCGTGGAGAGCGCGTATATGAAACTTTTAGCGCTTTCTTTAGGGAAAGCCCCTTTGAGGAGTTTGAATTTAGAGGGCATTTTTAACCAACTTTCTAATGCGGCTTGGAGCGGCAACAAGCCTTATGAATTAGAATGGCTTAGAACGAACGAAGTGGCTTTAAAAATGCGAGGCAATTTCCCTAGCATTGATTTTATAGATAAATTCCCGCGCTATTTGATGCAATTAATCCCTGAATTTGATAATATCCGCTTACTGGATAGCTCAAAAACGCGCTTTGGGGCGTATTTAGGGACCGGAGGTTATACCCAAATGCCCGGGGCGAGTTATGTGAATTTTAACGCAGGGGCTATGGGAGTGTGCATGAATGAGGGGCGTATTTCTTCATCAGTGGTGGTTGGAGCAGGCACTGATATTGGTGGGGGAGCGAGCGTTTTAGGCGTTTTAAGCGGAGGGAATAATAATCCTATTAGCATTGGGAAAAATTGTTTGCTAGGGGCTAATAGCGTTACCGGCATTAGTTTAGGCGATGGCTGTATTGTGGATGCAGGCGTTGCGATTTTAGCTGGGAGCGTGATAGAAATTGAAGAAAATGAGTTTAAAAAGCTTTTAGAAGTGAATAGCGTTTTAGAAAAGCATGCGAACAACCTTTACAAAGGCAAGGAGCTTTCGGGTAAAAATGGCGTGCATTTTCGTTCCAATAGCCAAAATGGCAAGCTGATCGCTTTTAGGAGCGTGAAAAAAATTGAGTTGAATCAAAACCTGCATTAAGGATTAAAAGAATGCTCAAAAAAAGTTTGTTATGGCTTGTTTTTTTAATCTTACAGCTTAGCGGCGCTGAAGAAAACAATCAAGCCCCAAAAAACACGCCCCCTGAATTAAACCCTGCTAACGCAAAGGGTGCGCCAAACCCTAACACCCAAATCACCCCTAAAAACGATAACTCCAATCTGTTAGACAAATTAGGATCGCCTGAAAACGCTCAAACCGAGCTTTCTGCCGGTATTGATTTGGCTAAAAAGGGCGATTATCAAGGGGCTTTTAAGCTTTTTTCCCAATCGTGCGATAACGGTAATGCGGCCGGGTGTTTTGCAGTGGGGGCGATGTATGCTAATGGGGTAGGGATCCAAACCAACAGACTAAAAGCCGCTCGCTATTATGAAATGGGTTGCAGTGGGGGCGATGCGACCGCTTGTGCGAATTTAGCGCAGATGTATGAAAATAAGAAAAACGCTGATTCAAACGATAAAGAAAACGCCTTGCAATTGTATGCGGTGGCTTGTCAAGGGGGGGACATGCTCGCATGCAATAATTTGGGGTGGATGTTTGCTAATGGGAGTGGGGTCCCAAAAGATTATTACAAAGCGATGGGTTATTATAAATTTTCATGCGAAAACGGGAATGATATGGGGTGCTACAATTTGGGCTTGATGTCTAACGTGAATAATATTTATGGTATTGATAAAGCCCAACTCAGTCAAGTGGATTTGAATTATTTGGCTTGTAACGCTGGGGACATGATGGGGTGCGCGAATTTAGGCTGGATTTATGCGAATGGGGATTTAGGGGCTCCGTTGAATAACCACTATGCGGCGAAGTATTTTCAAATGGCATGCGATGGGGGGATTTTGGGGAGCTGTAACAATTTAGGCGTGCTGTATCAAAAGGGCTTAGGCGTGCCTCAAGACGATCAAAGGGCTTTGGATTTGTTCTCGTATGCATGCGATAATGGTTTTGAGTCAAGCTGTCGTAATTACGGGAATTTCAAAGAGCATTTATTGCGCGTGAATCCTAATTACGGGCGCTTGTTCATGCCATACAATTCTTATGAGATACCCTAGCAGGGGTATTTTGAAATCATTCTCGCTCCCATTAACTAAACCCCCCTAAAGATCGCATTTTTAAGAGATTACTACTTGCTTTGCGCAAAGCTCTTTTGTCTTTTTGGGATAAATTCAGCCACAAATTGCGGTTTTTTCACAAATTTAAGCTATCTTTTTTTTTTGATTTAATACTCGGTGCAATGATAATCTCACTCAAAAGGAAAAGCGATGAAAGCGAAAGAAAGCACCATTAACGACTTTTTTGCCTTAACAGGCACGATATTTTCTATCCCTGTATACCAGAGGAACTACACTTGGGAAGAAGAAAATTGTGAAAAATTACTGCAAGATATTATCAATATCTCTCAAAATAAAAAAACGCATTTCATGGGTTCTATCACTTATATTTTGCATCATATTGATGATGAAAAGAGCTTAAGGAAACTGCAAGAATTTGTCATCATTGACGGGCAGCAAAGGATTACCACCATCATGCTTTTGCTTAAAGCCATAGAGACCAAGATACCAAATGAAGAGATAAAAAAAGAGATTGACGGATTACTCAATCTTACAGGACAAAGGCTACGCCTAAAGCCCATTAAAAGCGACAAAGAAGCCTTTGATCTTGTCATGCAAAATCGATCGCATGAACTGCAAGGCGTATCACACATTAGGGACAATTATAAATTTTTCACCAAAGATCTTGACAAGTATCTAGAAAAAGGGTATCGCATTGAAGAGATTTACGGCGCGTTTTTGCGGCTTAAAATCGTAGCTATAGGCTTAGAGCTAGGCGAAGACGATCCGCAAGTGGTGTTTGAAAGCATTAACGCCACGGGCGTGCAATTAAAAGGGCTGGATCTCATCCGCAACTACCTGATGATGGGGGAAAATTCTGACAGACAAAAACACCTTTATGAGACCTATTGGGTGCCTTTAGAAAATTGGCTTGGCGAAAAGGATTTGAATGATTTTATCAAAACCTATTTAAGAATCTATTTTGAAGATAGATTTAAGGAGGGAGAGCGTGAAGTGTATTACGCGCTAAAAGCCCACCACAGAGACAATTTCTCTGATGATATACAAGGTCTTATGAGCGATATGCGTGAATATGGCAGAATCTATCAAATCTTTTTAGACAGAGATCATTATTTTTTAGGGCGTGGGGATCCGCAGCAGTTAGCAAATTTACGCTTGCGCATTAAGGATCTTGTGAAAATCAAATTTGGCGTGGCAAAGCCCTTTATTTTGCGTTGCGCCAGAGATTTTGAAGAAGGCAAATTGGATTATGAAAACTTCCATGAAATTTTGCAAATCCTTACCAGCTACTATGTGCGCCGGAGCGTGTGCGGAGATTCTTCCCCCACGCTTACCAGAGTTCTTTATTCCTTATATAGACAGCTAGGGGAAAATGTTTCAGCCGATGCGTTGAAGCGGTATCTGGGCAAGAGCGTTGGACGAACGGCGTTCCCTAATGACGATCGCATTAAAGCGGCGTTTCTTGTGCGTAACGCTTATGCAACAAATTATGTGTGCAAATTCATCTTGCTTGAGATAGAAAAGCTAAGCAACGCCGAACCGCCAAGAGAAGAAAATCTAGAAGTGGAACATTTCTACCCCAAAACCCCCACCCAAGAATGGTGCGATAGGGTGGGGGATTATTTCACTTTTGAGCAAGACTACCTCCATAATTTTGGGAATCTAACCCTATCAGGGCAAAATCAAAAGCTTGGTAACAAATCCTACGATGAAAAAATTGCGCTTATGGAAGAATACAGCTCCTTGCATTTAAACGACTATTTTATCAATAACACCCATTCTTGGGGGATAGAGGAAGTGAGGGCCAGGAGCGAATATTTAGCGGATCAATTCTGTCAAGTGGGATTGTTTAAAGATTTGCCTAAAGAATACCGCATAAGAGAGCTTCACAAAACCCTTGATGATGACTTAACTAACCATAATCTTCAAAGCGTCAAGCTCCCCAATGATCAAAGGCGCATGGCAAGAAACGCTAAGGAATTGGCTAGCGTTGTCATAGACTACTTGCTAGAAAACGCCAGGGAAGCCTTTGAAAGCTACACAGATGAAGAGCCAAGATATATTTGTTGGGATAAGACAAAAGCGCAATTAAGGGATAGAGATGGCACTCTTGTTGTGCCTTTTGAAAAATACGGATTCTACTTTGTGAGCAATGCGAGTTACCAAACGGTGGGCAGTAATCTTAGGGATCTTATCTTAGGTTGCGAGCTTAATCCCAGAGACTTTATTGTGTAACAAACAAGCCCCCAAAAAATGGGGGGGTTAAAAAAATTTTAAAATCACTTGCCAAAAGCCTGGTGCAAATGCGTGGTTAGGGAGTTAAGATACTGCTCTACTTGGGGGTTTTTCACCACATCGTTGCAAATAAAAGTGGGCAACGCTGAAAGCCCTAAAAATTGGAACGCTTTATGCAAATGCAAATACACAACATCCACACCCACCCCTTCAAAAAATTCACTAGGATCATTAAAGGCTTCAATGGGAGCGTTCCAGGTCAAGCTCAACATGTATTTTTTGCCTTGCATCAAGCCCCCTTTCCCGTAGTTTTTAGTGGGGTTTTGCGAACTTCTGCCATCGCTAGCATAAAGCTTCCCATGCCCTAAAGTGAAGACTTCATCAATGTATTTTTTCACAATCCAAGGCTCTCCCATCCACCAGCCAGGCATTTGCCAAATCGTCGCATCAGCGCTAAAGAATTTCTCCACTTCTTGAGCATGTTCATAGCCTTTATCCACGATCGTTGTATCCACTTCTAGCCCTAAAGATTCTAGAGTCTTTTTTGCATGGTCAGTCAAGGTTTCATTGAGTTTCCCCCCAGAGCTCCCGAATGCTTTGGCCCCATTAATGATGAGTACTTTTTTCATTTTGTTCCTTTTTTAATAAAATTAGGGGGGAATTTTATCCAAATGAAACTTAATGTTAAAGAAATTTCTTTCATCTAAAATAAAAGTTAAAAAATAATCAATTGCCACTACATTATTTTTATTATGTTAAGATAATGAAAATTTCCAGTTAAGGAGTGGTCATGTTCTACGATGAAAAAAAGACCTATCAAAAGATTGAAGAACGCCTTGAGATAGTCAGCTCGTTTAACGCTCACAACGAGCATAAAAACTTGCAAGACGAGTTTAAAGGCGCGGGCATTTCCAGGCGCGATTTATTGAAGTGGGCGGGCATGATGAGCGCGACTCTAGCTTTGCCGGCTAGTTTTGCTCCCTTGACTTTGAAAGCGGTAGAAGTGGCTAACAGGTTGCCCGTGATTTGGTTGCACATGGCAGAATGCACCGGTTGCAGCGAAAGCTTGTTAAGAAGCGCAGACCCCACCATTGATAGCATTATCTTTGATTACATTAACCTAGAATACCATGAGACCATCATGGTAGGGAGCGGTTTTCAAGCTGAAAAAAGCTTGCATGACGCCATAGAAAAGCATAAAAACAATTACATTTTAATGGTAGAAGGCGGTATCCCCCAAGGCACCGAATACTTCCTCACTCAAGGCCCAAACGCTGAAACAGGGGCTGAAGAATGTAGGAAAGCCGCTCAACACGCAGCCGCTATTTTTGCCATAGGCACATGCTCAAGTTTTGGGGGCGTTCAAGCGGCTTACCCTAACCCCTCTAACGCGCAACCCTTACACAAAATCATTGATAAACCCGTGATCAATGTTCCCGGTTGCCCGCCTAGTGAAAAAAATATCGTGGGCAATGTGCTTTATTACTTGATGTTTGGGGCTCTCCCTAAATTGGATGCGTATAACCGCCCCTCTTGGGCTTATGGGAATAGGATTCATGATTTGTGCGAAAGGAGAGGGCATTTTGATGCGGGCGAATTTGTGGAGCATTTTGGCGATGAAAACGCTAAAAGGGGTTTTTGTTTGTATAAAATGGGCTGTAAAGGGCCTTACACTTTCAACAATTGCTCCAAACTCCGCTTCAATTCACACACTTCTTGGCCCATAGGTGCAGGGCATGGGTGCATAGGGTGTTCTGAGCCTAATTTTTGGGATACAATGAGTCCTTTTGAAGAGCCTTTAGCGAATCGTTCCATTAAAACCGCCTTTGACGGATTAGGGGCTGATAAAGTAGCGGATAAAGTAGGCACGACTTTGCTGAGCGCAACCGCTATTGGCATTGTCGCGCATGCGCTCCTTTCTAAAGCGATCAAAAACAAAGAGTAAGGGATTAACATGTCAAAAAAAATCGTAGTCGATCCTATCACTAGGATTGAGGGGCATTTAAGGATTGAAGTGATCGTAGATGATGATAATGTGATCACCGATGCGTTTTCTTCTTCTACGCTTTTTAGGGGGCTAGAGACCATTATTAAAGGCAGAGATCCACGAGATGCAGGCTTCATCGCTCAAAGGATTTGCGGGGTATGCACTTATTCGCATTATAAGGCTGGTATCACTGCAGTAGAAAACGCTCTAGGCATCACCCCCCCATTAAACGCGCAATTGGTGCGATCTTTGATGAACATGGCGCTGCTTTTTCATGATCATGTGGTGCATTTTTATACTTTGCATGGGCTTGATTGGTGCGATATTATGAGCGCTTTAAAAGCCGATCCCATTCAAGCGGCAAAACTCTCTTTCAAATACAGCCCTTATCCCATTAATACCGGTGCGGGCGAATTAAAAGCGGTTCAAAAACGCTTGAATGATTTCGCTAAAGGTGGATCTTTAGGGCCTTTTAGTAATGGCTACTATGGGCATAAAACCTATCGTTTAAGCCCAGAGCAAAATTTAATCGTTTTAAGCCACTACCTCAAGCTTTTAGAAATCCAAAGGGAAGCGGCGAAAATGACCGCTATTTTTGGGGCCAAACAGCCTCACCCACAAAGCTTAACGGTAGGGGGTGTTACGAGTGTTATGGATATATTGGATCCGACAAGATTGGCGGAGTGGAAGAGCAAGTTTGAAGTGGTGGCCAATTTTATCAACCATGCCTACTACCCTGATTTGGTGATGGCAGGCGAAATGTTCGCTAACGAACCATCCGTTATTAAAGGCTGTGGTTTAAGGAATTTTATCGCTTATGAAGAAGTGTTGCTTGGGAGGGATAAATACCTTTTGAGTAGTGGGGTGGTGCTTGATGGGGATATTTCTAAACTGCACCCCATTGATGAGAGTTTGATTAAAGAAGAGGTTACGCATTCTTGGTATCAATATGAAGACACTAAAGAAGTGCAACTCCACCCTTATGACGGGCAAACGAACCCGCATTATACCGGTTTAAAAGACGGCGAGAGCGTGGGGATTGAAAATAAAATAATCCCTGCTAAAGTGCTTGACACTAAAAATAAATATTCTTGGATCAAATCCCCCAGATACGATAGTAAGCCCATGGAAGTAGGCCCTTTAAGTTCCGTAGTGGTAGGTTTAGCGGCGAAAAACCCTTATATTACTGAAGTGGCTACTAAGTTTTTAAAAGACACTAAATTGCCTTTAGAGGCGTTGTTTTCAACGCTTGGGCGCACCGCTGCAAGGTGTATTGAAGCTAAGACTATCGCTGATAATGGTCTTTTGGCGTTTGATGCGTTAGTGGAAAATCTAAAAAGCGATCAAAGCACTTGCGCTCCTTATCACATTGATAAAAATCAAGAATATAAAGGGCGCTACATTGGTCAAGTGCCAAGGGGCATGCTAAGCCATTGGGTGCGTATTAAAAACGGCGTGGTGGAAAATTACCAAGCGGTGGTGCCTTCCACTTGGAATGCGGGGCCTAGAGATTCTCAAAATCAAAGGGGGGCTTATGAAATGAGCTTGATTGGCACTAAAATCGCTGATTTAACCCAACCTTTAGAGATCATTAGGACCATCCATTCTTTTGACCCATGCATCGCATGCTCAGTGCATGTGATGGATTTTAAAGGGCAGTCTTTGAACGAGTTTAAAGTAGAGCCTAATTTCGCTAAATTCTAAAAAAGGGACACGCATGGATAAAATGAATAAGGTCGTTTTACACAAAGAATATTCGGGTTTTGTGCGCTTTTTCCATTGGGTTAGGGCTTTGAGTATTTTTATTTTAATCGCTACGGGGTTTTATATCGCTTACCCTTTTTTGCAGCCTAATTCCAGCTTTTATAAAGGGGTGTATCTTTTACAAGCTTATGTGCGCTCTTTTCATGTCATGTTTGGGTTTTTACTCATTAGTGCATTAATCTTTAGAACCTATCTTTTTTTCACTAAAGAAAGTTTGATGGAACGCAGGAGTTTTGGCCAACTTTTAAGCCCAAAAGCTTGGATCGATCAGATGAAAGCGTATTTTCTTATCAGCGGAAAACCCCACACTAAAGGAGCGTATAACCCTATCCAACTCGTGGCTTATTTCACTTTGGTTGTTTTGATCGTATTGATGAGCTTGAGCGGGATAGTGCTGTATTATAATGTCTATCATGCGGGGCTTGGGGCGTTTTTAGCAAGCGCTTTTAAGTGGTTTGAAGCGCTTTGTGGGGGGTTAGCGAATGTTCGTTTTATCCACCACTTAGCGACTTGGGGGTTTATTTTGTTTGTCCCTGTGCATGTTTATATGGTGTTTTTCCATTCTATCAGGTATGATAGTTCGGGGGCGGATTCTATGATTAATGGCTATGGTTACACCAAAGAATGAGTCAAAAAATTCTAATTTTAGGCATTGGCAATATCCTTTTTGGCGATGAAGGGATTGGGGTGCATCTAGCCCACTACCTTAAAAAGAATTTTTCTTTTTTCCCTAGCGTGGATATTATAGATGGGGGGACTATGGCTCAGCAACTCATTCCTTTGATCACTTCGTATGAAAAGGTTTTGATTTTGGATTGCGTGAGCGCTAAAGGCGTTGAAATAGGATCGGTTTATGCTTTTGATTTTAAGGACGCCCCTAAAGAAATCACATGGGCTGGGAGTGCGCATGAAGTGGAAATGCTGCACACTTTAAGGCTCACGGAGTTTTTAGGGGATTTGCCTAAAACTTTTATCGTGGGGCTTGTGCCTTTTGTGATAGGGAGCGAGACCACTTTCAAGCTTTCAAGCGGAATGTTAAACGCTTTAGAAACAGCCTTAAAAGCCATAGAAACCCGACTCAACGCATGGGGAGTTAAAATGCAACGCACGGGTAATATCGCTTTAGAGTGTATCGCTGAACTCTCTTATAAGGGTTTTTGAATTGGTTTTTGTCTTTCTTTTTAAATGCGTTAATGAAAAAACAAGCCTGAATTTTATACCCCTTTTAGAGCAAATAGCGTTCCATTTGCAAGCGCGTTTTTATAGCGTTTATAAGGATAATACCACTTCTTTCTACCTCCAAGCGAGCGCTGAGATCACTTTAGAGTTCGCGCAAAAATTAAGCGAGATTTTGCCCTTTTCTTTAGATTTTAGCTTTTTGTCTTTAAAGGAAATCACAGAGCCTTTAGATGAAAATCTTTTCCAAACAACAAGCCTTTCAAAGCCCCTTTTTATGAACGCTAAAGAGCATCAAGATTTTTTAGACAAAAATTCATCTTTGTATGCCAATGCGTTAGGTTTTGTCAAAAACACCGCTTTTAAGGGGGATATAATCCATAGCCCTAAAGAGCTTATAGATTGCTTAACCCAATTAAAAGAGGCGCTCAAAACACAGGATTTTATCCCTATTTTCACTTCTAGGGGAGCATTATCCCTTTCTTTAAAAAAGCCCTCTATAAGCGTTATTTTTAGCGATCTTTCTAGCGTTTTGAGTTGCACTAAATTGCCTTTAGAGGACGCTAAATATTTGGCCAGTTTGGAAAAACCCTCCATCAAAGCCCCATTAAAAAGCGTGTTTAAGGACACTTTTAAAAACGATGAAATCATAGCCCAACTACCCTATGACCCCATATTGAATTTATTGTGCCGTATTTTACAAGATGAGGGGATAGAATTTATTTTTACGCATGAAAGCCATTCTTGTGAAGCGTTGTTACATTATGAAGTGCTTTTTAAAACCCCTAATCGTTTGATCACACCCGCTAAAAAATTCGTGCTAGAAAATAATTTTTCTACCTTTCCCTTTAAAGATGAATTAGAGTTTTTAAGCGCAACCCCCAATTCTATCGTTTTGTATTTTAGTTTCAAGCGCCCTACAAGGTTGTTATTGCATGCTAATGGTTCTTTAAAAACGCTCTTAAGCGTTAGTTTTGATTTCAATCAAATATTTAACCTCCTCAAACAAGATGAAAAAGCCTCCAGAATGCTACAAAACTACGCGGCTAAATTCCCTGATTTTTACGCGCGCATTGTAGAGCTTTCTCAATACAATCTAGGGGGTGCGAATGTATTGGATTTTTTTCGCATTTTGGGGTTTGTTTTGGGTTATAGCGAGGATTTTCATTCGCATAGCGTTATTTCTTTGGCTAAAGAATGCTTACGCCCTAAAGGCCCTAGGATTGATTATAAAATCCTTAAAGACGATTCTTTGAAAATGGCTTTAAACTTTTCAAAGATCATGCACAGCGCGATGAGTTTCAGGCTCGCAGGCGTAGAGAATGAAATTTTGAGTTTGGGGATTTTGGATTCTTTAGCGGAGTTTTTAGGGAATTTCATTTGGGATAACGCGCAAAATTTTAGCGTCCAAGAAGTAACGATCGTTGGGGATTTCTTTGGCGAAAAAGTGTTTTTGGATTTGTTTGTGCGGTATTTCCCTAAAACCCTCGCTCTTAAAACGCATGCATTTTTGGATTATGAATAAAGGCTTAAAAGCGGATGTGCATCATCAGCCCGCCGTCCATGTATTGGGTTTTTTTGCTTTTAGTCCTTTCAAAATAAGGCCCAAAAGACAGGGCTTTATTGAAATTCACAATCGGCATGCTCACCCCTTCAGCGATATTGTTTTTAGCGAGTTGTTTGTAAAACTTTTTGTCGCTTTTTTTATGGCTTTTAAGGTTAGGGCTTTTTTCTAAATCCACGCCTTCTAAGCCACTATTTTTAGTGAAATCATAAAGCTTTTTGTCGTTTTTAGTCTCGGTTTCTAACCCATGGTTTTTATGGAGTTTGTAAAACTTTTTACTACTTTTTTTTTCGCTTTTAGTCTCGGTTTCTAAATCCGCTGCGAACGCACTACTATAAGCCATAAGCGATACAAAAAATAAATTTCTAACTATACGCATAAGAATATCTCCTCTTAATATAGTCTTTTTCTATTACACCACCCTAGCATGTTAGAAATAACCATTAGAAAACACAAGCGTGTTTGAGTAAAAACACCAACACCACCACGCTTTCTAAAGCCACTCAATCAATAAAAAACATAAGGGAAGTATCCAGGCGCTCCATACCCATAAGGCCCATAAGGCATAAGACCTGACCCATAAGGCATGAAACCATAGGGCATGTAATAATAAGGCATGTAATAGCCTCCATACATCCCGTTTTGCATGGGCGAATTGAGGTTATCCACTGAATTGTAAAAGCCGTTTAAAGAGCCATAAGCGTTATAATTAGTGAAACGATTGATTAAAGGCGTGGTGCGTGCATCAATAGTGGCGTTTTCTTGCTGGATGGCGTTTTCTTCTCTGGCGACTTCTTGGGCTTTAGTCTCTTTAGGATCTTTAACTATCACTTCTTCTATAGGCACATTCGCCCCACAAGCGCTTAACAAATAGGCTAAAAGACCGGTGTTTAAAAAAAGAACGATTTTAGAGAGATGAGCGGATTGGCTGGGTAAAAAAGTTTTATTGTTTTGATGCATGGGTTTTCCTAAATTTAAAAATAACCAAAGATTAACATGTTTTTGATTTAATGTTGATTAAGCGGTGGTTTTTAGGGTTATTTCATTTTAACTTTGTTTTTCATTAAAACCCAATCTAAAATCTTATTTTTATGATAAAATACCTAACCATAATATCAAATCTTAAACCAAAGAAAAACCATGAAAAAAGCTCTCTTACTCTCTCTCTCTCGTTCTGGCTCCACGCTGAAAGGAATGGATTTTATTTAGGTTTAAATTTTGCAGAAGGAAGCTATATTCAAGGACAAGGTAGCATCGGCGAAAAAGCTTCAGCAGAAAACGCCTTAAATCAAGCGATCAATAACGCAAAAAATTCATTATTCCCCGAACAAAACACAAAAGCCATAAGAGATGCGCAAAACGCCTTAAATGCAGTGAAAGATTCAAACAAAATCGCTAACCGATTCGCAGGAAATGGCGGGTCGGGCGGTATTTTCAATGAACTCAGCTTTGGGTATAAATATTTTTTGGGTAAAAAAAGGATTATAGGGTTTAGGCACTCTCTTTTTTTCGGTTACCAACTTGGTGGCGTTGGTTCTGTTCCTGGCAGCGGTTTAATAGCTTTTTTACCCTATGGTTTCAATACGGATTTGCTCATTAATTGGACTAACGATAAGCGAGCGTCCCAAGAATATGTTGAACGAAGGGTAAAAGGGCTTTCTATATTTTACAAAGATATGACCGGCAGAACGCTAGACGCTAATACATTAAAAAAAGCATCAAGGCATGTATTTAGAAAATCTTCAGGGCTTGTGATTGGCATGGAACTAGGGGGTAGCACTTGGTTTGCGAGTAATAATCTCACCCCTTTCAATCAAGTCAAGAGTCGCACGATTTTTCAGTTGCAAGGAAAATTTGGCGTTCGTTGGAATAATGATGAATACGATATTGATCGCTATGGCGATGAAATCTATCTTGGAGGTTCTAGTGTTGAATTAGGGGTTAAAGTGCCAGCGTTTAAAGTCAATTACTATAGCGATAATTATGGGGATAAATTGGATTATAAAAGAGTGGTGAGCGTCTATCTTAACTATACATATAACTTTAAAAATTAAAGCGTGCTTCTTGCCAACGCCCCATAAACCAAACTTCACAGCTTAGTTTGGAACTCTTCATAGCCTTTTTTTCTCAATTGGCATGCCGGGCATTCATCGCAGCCATAACCATAAGCATGCAAAATTTTTCGCTCTCCTTGATAGCAGGTGTGCGTTTCTTTGATGACTAAATCCAAGACGCCCAAATCTTTAGCCATTTGAAATTCTTGTGCTTTATTCAAAAACATTAAAGGCGTTAGGATTTTAATCGCCGTGTTTGATCCTAAATTTAGGGCATGTTCGATGCTTTTAATAAAATCTTCTTTACAATCCGGATAGCCGCTAAAATCCGCTTGCGAAACTCCTAAAGCGATGTTACTAGCCCCTATTTTTTGCGCGTAAGAATGCAAAAGGGTGATAAAAATAGCGTTACGATTAGGCACAAAAGAGTTGGGTAAATCTTTATTTTGCGCATGCGAATACCCCATTAAATCGTTAGAGTTTTTAAAAAGCGCGGAGCGGGTGATATTCTCTAAAAAATCTAACGAGATGATTTCATAAGGGAGTTGTAAAAGAGAAGCGATTTTTTGAGCGCATTCTAATTCCACAGAGTGTTTTTGCATGTAATCAAACCCCACTAAACAGACTTTTTTAAAACGCTTTTTCGCCCATACGGCTAAAGTGGTGCTATCTTGCCCGCCGCTAAAACTGATCACGCAAATTTCTTGTTCCATCAAAATTCCTTAAAAATTCTAAAAAGATATAATAACACAAAGAAATTTTAAGAGTAAAAAGCGTGTTTGAGTTAGAAAAAGAATTAAAAGAATTGTTTGACATTTATGAAAAATCCCCTTATGAGCTTTACTTGGTAGGGGGGTGCGTGCGCGATTGTTTGATGGGCATTACGCCTAAAGATTACGATTTAACCTCAAACGCTTTAGTCAATGAAAGCAAAGAGCTTCTTTTAAAGCGCCATTTTAGGGTACTAGAAACCGGTATCAAACATGGCACGATCACGGCTCTTAAAAACCATCAAAGCTATGAAATCACAACTTTTAGAATGGAAAAGGGGCATATCAAGCACCGAAAGCCTAAAGAATTGGTTTTTAGCGCTCATTTAACAGACGATTTAAAGCGGCGCGATTTTAGCATGAATGCGATCGCTTATAGCCCTACAAAAGGGATTGTCGATCCTTTTAAAGGGCAGAATGCGATTGAAAATCAAACGATTGAATGCGTGGGGGAAGCGCGATTAAGGTTTTTTGAAGACGCTTTAAGGATTTTAAGAGCGTTGCGATTTAGCGCGACTTTAGGCTTTAAGATAGCGCCAAGCACTAAAGAAGCGGTTTTTTCGTGTAAGGATTTGTTAAAACACCTCTCCAAAGAGCGCTTACAAAGCGAGTTGAATAAGCTTCTTATGGGGAAAAACGCCTATGAAGTGGCTAAAGAATATCAAGAAATTTTGGAGTTGGTTATTCAAGAAAAAATAGAAAATTTAGGGTTTTTAAAAAACGCGCCTTTCAATCTGGAATTAAGATTATTGGGGTTTTTTAAGCATCAAAAAAGTTTAGAAAATTTACGCTACCCTAAAAAAACGATCGTTTTATTTTCCAAAGCTAAAGAATGCCATAAAGCTTTTTTAAATATTCATAACAAAACGGAATTAAAATTTTTATTGAAAAACTACGATTTAGAGCCTTTTAATTTGGCTTTAGATTTTTATGCACTCAAAAACCCCAAACACGCTTTAAAAATTAAAAGCTTGTTAAAAGAAATATTTAACGCTAACGAGCCTTTTAAAAAAGAACATTTAGCCCTTAAGGGCGACGCGCTTCAAAGCTTGGGCTACCAACACCAAAAAATCGGCGAAATTTTAAACGCATGCTTAGATTTAGTCATTGAAAATCCTAAAAATAACGCTTTAGAGTGGCTGATAAAATGGGTTAAAGATCATTATTTACCTAATGATGCTATAGATCTTTCGCCAATAGGCAGAAAAAATTAAAAACAGAGAAAACATGATAACGATGAATGCGATTCAATGGCCTGAAAAATGGATACCAGGAGAGACTGATAATTTTGTGTCCAATGAAGTCATTGTCAAAGGTTTGGATTTTAATAAAGTGGTGCAGCATTTAAGAGACGCGTCTTGTTGGGAAAAGTATTACAAAAATTCAGGGAATGTCCACATGCATAATCAAGACAATACCATTCTTAAAGACAAGACTCGTTTCCGCTTTGAAACTTTTGGCTTTTTAGTGGAGGCACAGGTGGAAGAGTTTGAATTGAAAGACACCATACTGCGTTTGGCTTGGAGAGGTTGGAATGAAGCTAAAGGCGATGAGTATCTTGAAGTCTATCACGCATGGAATGCGATGCTAAATGGCCATCAAGCTTGGTTAGATGGTTTAGTGGCGTATTCACGCTAATAAGTGAGGGTTAAATGAAAATCGGATGGATTGGACTTGGGGCTATGGGGACTCCTATGGTGGCTCGCTTGCATGATGCAAATTTAGAAGTGTCGGTTTATAACCGAACAGAGAGCAAAGCAGCCCCCTTAAAAGAAAAGGGCGTAGCGGTTTATACTAACCCTATAGATTTGGCCGCTAAAGTTGATCTGATTTTTATTATGCTTTCGGATAAAACGGCGATTGATGCTGTTTTAGCGCCAAAATTTTGGGAACAGATGTCTGAAAAAATCGTGGTGAATATGAGCACTATCGCTCCTTTGGAGAGCTTGGCTTTAGAAAAAATCGCTCAAAAGCATCAAGTAACTTACCTTGAAGCACCCGTTTCAGGATCGGTTGGCGCGGCTAAAGCCGGGGCGTTATTGATTTTAGCGGCAGGCGAAAAAGAAGTGGTTGCTCAACTCAAACCTGTTTTGGCGCATTTAGGGAGTCAGATTTTTTATTTGGGTAAGATTGGTCAAGGGGCAGGGGCTAAATTATCCATTAATAGCCTTTTGGCTCAAATGGGGGTTGCTTATTCAGAAGCTTTGCTATTAGCCAAACATTTAGGGGTTGATGCAGAGTCATTTTTGCAAATTATTGGCCAATCTGGCATGAATTCGCCTCTCTTTCAAGCTAAAAAAGGCATGTGGCTACAAGATAGCTATCCGGCCGCTTTTAGTTTGAAGCTCATGCTCAAGGATGTTCGTTTAGCCAACAATGAAGCAGGAGAGGCGATTGAATTGCCATTCTTATCTAAAGCAGAAGAGCTTTATTCTCAAGCGGAAAAATCCGGTTTGGGCGAATTGGATATGGCAGCCGTTTATCATTATTTAGAAAAAGGAGAACATTAAAATGGACAGAGAACAAGTGATTGCTTTACAACACCAACGATTTGCTGCAAAAAAGTACGATCCTAATCGTCGTATTTCCCAAAAGGATTGGGAAGCTTTGGTTGAAGTGGGGAGATTAGCCCCTTCTTCAATCGGGCTTGAACCATGGAAAATGCTTTTATTAAAAAATGAACGCATGAAAGAAGATTTAAAACCGATGGCCTGGGGGCACTTTCTAGCTTGGAGGGAGCGAGCCATTTTGTCATCTATCTTGCGCGAAAGGGCGTTACTTATGACAGCGATTACGTTAAAAAAGTGATGCATGAGGTTAAAAAAAGGGATTATGACACCAATTCCAGGTTCGCTCAAATCATCAAAAATTTCCAAGAGAACGATTTTAAACTCAATAGCGAACGATCTTTGTTTGATTGGGCTAGCAAGCAGACTTATATCCAAATGGCGAACATGATGATGGCAGCGGCCATGTTAGGGATTGATTCTTGCCCGATTGAAGGGTATGATCAAGAAAAAGTGGAGGCTTATTTAGAGGAAAAGGGCTATCTGAACACGGCGGAATTTGGCGTGTCGGTAATGGCTAGTTTTGGTTATCGCAATCAAGAAATCACCCCTAAAACCCGTTGGAAGACAGAAGTTATTTATGAAGTGATTGAATAAAAACGCTTTTAGCTTTTTGATAACCAACCATAAAGAGCTTGGCGTTAGCCAAGCGCTAATCTCTTAAATGATGCCCATTCATGTTTGATAAAAACAGAACTACCACAACACAATTAAGTATTCTTTAGGTATAATCAAAAACTATTTTTAAATAAAGGGTTTTTATGCTTCGTTTTGCGCCTTCGCCTACAGGGGATATGCACATAGGGAATTTAAGGGTAGCCATTTTTAACTACATTGTGGCCAAACAGCAACATAAACCCTTTCTCATTCGCATTGAAGACACGGACAAAGAGCGTAACATTGAAGGCAAAGACCGAGAAATTTTAGAAATTTTAAAGCTTATGGGGATAAGCTGGGACAAGCTCGTGTATCAAAGCCATAACATAGATTACCACAGAAAAATGGCAGAAAAATTACTGAAAGAACATAAAGCGTTTTATTGTTATGCGAGTGCGGAGTTTTTAGAAAGAGAAAAAGAAAAAGCCAAAAATGAAAAACGCCCTTTTAGGTATTTAGACGAGTGGGCCACTTTAGAAAAAGACAAAAACCATGCCCCTGTGGTGCGTTTGAAAGCCCCAAATCATGCGGTGTCTTTCAACGATGCGATTAAAAAAGAAGTGAAATTTGAGCCTTATGAATTGGATTCTTTTGTGCTTTTGAGAAAGGATAAAAGCCCGACTTATAATTTCGCTTGCGCATGCGATGATTTACTCTATGAAATTAGTCTCATTATTAGAGGTGAAGATCATGTGAGCAACACCCCTAAACAAATCTTAATCCAAGAAGCTTTAGGCTCAAACGATCCGATTGTTTATGCGCATTTGCCCATTATTTTAGATGAAGTAAGCGGTAAAAAGATGAGCAAAAGAGACGAAGCGTCCAGCGTGAAATGGCTTTTAAATCAAGGGTTTTTACCGGTTGCGATCGTGAATTACCTCATCACTATCGGTAATAAAGTGCCTAAGGAAGTTTTTAGCCTTGATGAAGCGATAGAATGGTTTAGTTTAGAAAACCTTTCTAATTCCCCGGCTCATTTTAATTTAAAATATTTAAAACACTTAAACCACGAGCATTTAAAGCTTTTAGACGATGAAAAGTTATTAGAACTCACTTTAATAAAAGATAAAAACCTCCTAGGGCTTTTAAGATTGTTTATAGAAGAATGCGGCACGCTTTTAGAATTGAAAGAAAAAATTTCGTTGTTTTTAGAGCCAAAGGATATTGTTAAAACTTATGAAAACGAAGATTTTAAAGAGCGTTGTTTAGTGCTTTTTAACGCCCTAAAAAGCATGGATTTTCAAGCGTATAAGGATTTTGAAAGTTTTAAAAAAGAAGCCATGCGATTGAGCCAGCTTAAGGGTAAGGATTTTTTCAAACCTTTGCGCATTCTTTTAACCGGGAACTCGCATGGCGTTGAATTGCCTTTGATTTTCCCCTATATCCAAAGCCATTCTCAAGAAGTTTTAAGGCTCAAAGCATGATCTTTTCCACTCTCCTTAACGCAGTAGCGGTGATTTTAAGCGCGCTCATTACGATTTATATGTGGGTGGTGATCATTTATTCGCTTATCAGTTTCGTGCAGCCTAACCCCAATAACCCCATCATGCAAATCCTCGCTCGCTTGTGTGAGCCAGTGTTTTATTTTTTGCGCTCTAGATTCAAGCTTGTGTTTAACGGGTTGGATTTCGCTCCTTTAGTGGTGGTTATTGTTTTGAAATTCTTGGATCTCACGCTCATTCAGTGGCTTTTCATGCTCGCTAAAAACCTTTAAAGAAAATAACCGCATGCGTTTTTTTACCTTGTTTTTTATCGGTATGCTTGGTGTTAGTTTTTCTCAAACCGAGTTGAGTTTAAAAGATTTAGAAAAAAAGCCCGCCGGGATCGTTAGGGATTATTATTTATGGCGTTATATTAGCGATAAAAAAACCACTTTAGAAAACGCTAAAAAAGCCTATGAATTGACCCAAAATAAAAACAGCGCCCTACAAAAGGCCATGCAAGAAAAAGGCGTGGAAAATTCAGAAAAAAGCCCTGATGCCAAAATGCCTGAAGATATTTATTGCAAGCAAATTACCCTAGAAAGCATGTTAGAAACAACAGACGCTTTCCAAGCGAGTTGTATCGCTATCGCTTTAAAATCAAAAATCAGAGATTTTGATAAAATCCCCCTTCAAACCTTTAAACCTTTACAAGAAAAAATCAAAGAGGCTTACCCCGTTCTTTATGAAGAATTAGAAATCTTGCAAAGTAAGAATGTGAGCGCTTCTTTGTTTAAGGCTAACGCGCAAGTGTTTAGCGCGCTCTTTAACCATTTGAGTTATGAAAAAAAGCTCCAAATTTTTGAAGAGCATATCCCGATTAAAGAGTTAAACCGCCTTTTAGATGAAAATTACCCAGCGTTTAACCGCTTGATCTATCAAGTCATCTTAGATCCTAAATTGGATCATTTTAAAGACGCTCTGGCTAAAAGTAACGCCACCCAAAACAACATACAAACCTTTTTTATCCTAGGGATTAACGAAATCTTGCGCAAAAAACCCTCTAAAGCGCTCAAGTATTTTGAACGCTCAGAAGCGGTTGTCAAGGACGATGATTTTTCAAAAGACAGAGCGATTTTTTGGCAGTATTTAGTTTCTAAAAAGAAAAAAACTTTGGAGCGCCTTTCACAAAGCCCAGCTTTAAACCTCTATAGTCTTTATGCGAGCCGAAAATTAAAAACCACGCCCAGTTATCGCATCATTTCTCACATCCAAAATTTAAGCCAAGAAGACCCTCCTTTTAACACTTACGATCCTTTTTCGTGGCAAATTTTTAAGGAAAAAACCTTGAGTTTGAAAGATGAGGGCGCGTTTAATGCGATGCTAAAAAGCCTATATTATGAAAAAAGCGCCCCTGAATTAACCTATCTTTTAAGCCAACGCAATAAAGACAAGATTTATTATTATTTATCCCCTTATGAGGGCATTATTGAATGGCAAAATACAGATGAAAAGGCTATGGCGTATGCGATCGCTAGGCAAGAAAGTTTCTTGCTCCCGGCAGTCATTTCGCGCTCCTTTGCTCTAGGGCTTATGCAAATCATGCCCTTTAATGTAGGGCCTTTCGCTAAAAGCCTTGGCATGGATAACATTGATCTAAACGACATGTTTAACCCCAATATCGCCCTCAAACTTGGCAATTATTACTTGAACCATTTGAAAAAAGAATTCAACCACCCCCTTTTTGTCGCCTACGCTTATAACGCTGGGCCTGGGTTTTTAAGGAGATGGCTAGAAAGCTCCAAACGATTTAAAGAAAAAAATCATTTTGAGCCATGGCTTAGCATGGAGCTTATGCCTTATAGCGAGACTCGCATGTATGGCTTTAGGGTCATGCTCAATTACTTGATTTATCAAGAAATTTTTGGGAATCTCATCCCCATTGATGCATTTTTAGAACAAACTCTTAACTCAAAGGACAAACCATGATTAAAAAATGCCTTTTTCCTGCCGCGGGCTATGGCACGCGCTTTTTGCCGATCACTAAAACCATTCCTAAAGAAATGCTACCCATTGTGGATAAGCCTTTAATCCAATACGCTGTAGAGGAAGCGATGGAAGCGGGCTGTGAAGTGATGGCGATCGTTACAGGAAGGAATAAACGAAGCTTAGAAGATTATTTTGACACGAGCTATGAAATAGAGCATCAAATCCAAGGCACCAACAAAGAAAACGCCCTAAAAAGCATTCGTAACGTTATAGAAAAATGCTGTTTTTCCTATGTGCGCCAAAAGCAAATGAAAGGCTTAGGGCATGCGATTTTAACCGGAGAAGCCCTGATAGGCAATGAGCCTTTTGCGGTGATTTTAGCAGACGACTTATGCATAAGCCATGATCACCCAAGCGTGTTAAAGCAAATGACTTCATTGTATCAAAAATACCAATGCTCCATTGTAGCTATTGAAGAAGTGGCGCTAGAAGAAGTTTCAAAATACGGCGTGATCAGGGGCGAATGGTTAGAAGAGGGGGTGTATGAGATTAAAGACATGGTGGAAAAACCAAGCCAAGAAGACGCCCCAAGCAACCTAGCCGTGATAGGGCGCTACATTCTAACCCCGGATATTTTTGAAATTTTAAGCGAGACGAAACCGGGTAAAAACAATGAAATCCAAATCACAGACGCTTTACGCACTCAAGCCAAAAGAAAGCGCATCATCGCTTACCAATTCAAAGGCAAACGATACGATTGCGGGAGCGTGGAAGGCTATATTGAAGCGAGTAACGCTTATTATAAAAAACGCTTATAAATCTTATCAACATGGGCAATTTGACTTATTACGCTTACATGTATTTGATCCTCTTTGTATGCTTGCTGCCTGTGTTATTGGTGGGGCTTGTTTGGAGGCTTACTCGCCCACCCTTAAAGCAAAATATTCCTAATAAAAGCCTTTCTTTAGAAGATTTGAGCGAACAAATCAAAAACCTTAAAAGCGCACCAGCTTTAGAAAAACTTAAAAGCAACTTCAATGAGCGTTTTAAAATTTGCCCCAAAGATAAAGAAACTCTGTGGTTAGAAACGATCCAAAAATTAGTCGCTTCAGAATTTTTTGAATTAGAAGACGCTATTAATTTTGGGCAAGAATTAGAAAACGCTAACCCTAATTACCAACAAAAAATCGCTAACGCTACCGGCTTAGCCCTTAAGAATAAAAAAGAAAAAGGATAGAATTGGACTTTTTAGAGATTGTAGGACAAGTCCCTTTAAAAGGAGAGGTAGAAATTTCAGGGGCGAAAAATTCCGCGCTCCCCATTTTAGCCGCCACGCTTTTAAGCCAACAAGAAGTTAAAATCAAATCCTTGCCCCAAGTGGTGGATATAAAGGCGATGGCGTTATTGTTGCAAAATTTAGGTGCAGAATTAGAATGGCTTGATCCTAACACGCTTCAAATCAGCGCTAAATCCCTGCACCACACCGAAGCCACTTACGATTTGGTGCGTAAAATGCGCGCTTCTATTTTGGTTTTAGGCCCTTTATTAGCGCGTTTTAAAGAATGTTTGGTGAGTTTGCCCGGTGGGTGCGCTATAGGAGCAAGGCCTGTGGATTTGCACTTAAAAGCGATGCAACAATTAGGGGCTGAAATCAAAATTGAGCAAGGCTATATCCATGCAAAAGCCCCTAAAGGCTTGAAAGGGAATGATATTTTATTTGATAAAATCAGCGTTACAGGCACAGAAAACGCCCTCATGGCAGCCAGTCTTGCTAAAGGGATCACGCGCATCATTAATGCGGCTAAAGAGCCAGAAATCACTCAATTGTGCGCGTTTTTACAGAGTGGGGGGGTAGAAATTGAGGGCGTTGGCAGCAGCGAGTTAAAGATTAGGGGGGTAGAAAGCGACGCTTTAAATTTAAAAGACATTCAAATCATACCGGATAGGATTGAAGCAGGCACTTATTTGTGCGTGGGGGCTATCACTAACAGCCAGCTTAAAATCAATCGTATCATCCCTAACCACCTCCAAGCGATCACCGACAAGCTCATAGAAATTGGTTTTTCGCTAGACATTCAAGAAAATTCTATAGAAATTCATCCGGCCAAAAAACGCCAAGCCTTTGAAATCACCACGAAAGAATACCCAGGCTTTCCCACAGACATGCAAGCGCAATTCATGGCACTAGCCACGCAGTGTTTGGGGACGAGTGTGATTGAAGAAACGCTTTTTGAAAACCGCTTCATGCATGCAAGCGAATTGCAACGCTTGGGGGCTAGTATTAGCCTAAAAACGAATGTGGCTACCATTAGCGGATCCACAGAGCTTACCGGGAGCGATGTGATGGCGACCGATTTAAGGGCCTCTTCGGCTCTCGTTTTAGCCGCTTTAGTGGCTAAGGGCGTGAGTAGGGTGCATAGGATTTACCACTTGGATAGGGGTTATGAGAGATTAGAGGATAAAATCAACGCCTTAGGGGCAAAAGTGTTGCGCTTAAAAGAAAAATAATCCAATATTTGGTTACAATAGCTAGAATATTTTTCAATTATTACACAAGGAGCTTTTATGCGTATTGAGCATGATTTCATTGGGCAAATGGAAATTAGCGATGAAGTTTATTACGGGATCCAAACTTTAAGGGCGAGTGAAAATTTTTTCATCACCAACGACAAGCTTTGCAGTTATCCTGTTTTTATTAAATCTTTTGCTCAAGTCAAAAAAGCGGCCGCTTTAGCGAACGTGCAATTAGGTTTGATTGATGAAAAGCTTAAAATTGCGATTTGCCATGCGTGCGATTTGCTCATTGATGGCAAATACCATGATCAATTCATTGTGGATATGATTCAAGGGGGGGCTGGCACAAGCACGAACATGAACATGAATGAAGTGATTGCTAATTTGGCTTTAGAATACATGGGGCATCAAAAGGGTGAGTATCAATTTTGCCACCCAAACGACCATGTCAACCGCTCTCAATCCACTAATGACGCCTATCCTAGCGCGTTAAAAATCGCGATTTATGAGCGCTTGAGCAATCTAGTCGCCCCCATGAAAGCCTTAAGGGACGCTTTCGCTCAAAAGGCTAAGGAATTCGCTCATGTGATTAAAATGGGGCGCACCCAGCTTCAAGACGCTGTGCCTATGACTTTAGGCCAAGAGTTTGAAACTTATGCGTTGATGGTTGATAGGGATATTGAGCAGGTTTTAGACGCTAGGAATTGGGTAAGAGAGCTTAATTTAGGCGGTACGGCTATTGGCACAGGGATCAATTCGCACCCGGATTATCGCAGTTTGATTGAAAAGAAAATTCAAGAAGTAACGGGCCGCCCTTTTGTCATGGCTAATAACTTGATAGAAGCCACTCAAAGCACGGGGGCGTATGTGCAAGTGAGTGGGGTGTTAAAGCGTATTGCGGTAAAACTTTCTAAGGTTTGTAACGATCTCAGGCTGCTCAGCTCAGGCCCTAGAGCTGGGCTGAATGAAATCAATTTGCCTAAAATGCAACCGGGCAGCTCTATCATGCCCGGTAAAGTCAATCCGGTGATCCCTGAAGTGGTCAATCAAGTGTGCTTTGCGGTAATTGGGAACGATTTGAGCGTGGCGTTAGCCGCAGAAGGTGGGCAATTGCAACTCAATGTGTTTGAGCCGGTTATCGCTTACAAGCTTTTCCATTCCTTTGTGATTTTAGGGCACGCGATTGAAACTTTAACGACTAAATGCGTGGAAGGCATCACGGCTAATGAAAAGATTTGCCACGATTATGTCTTTAACAGCATTGGCATTGTTACCGCGCTAAACCCACATATCGGCTATGAAAAATCCGCTATGATCGCTAAAGAAGCTTTAAAAAGCGATCGCTCTATCTATGACATCGCTTTAGAAAAGAAAATCCTAACTAAAGAGCAATTGGACGATATTTTCAAGCCAGAAAACATGCTAAGCCCTCACGCTTTCAAAAAGCATAAAGACTGAACGCTTTGCAACATTCACGCCTTCAAACTTTACGCTCCCTTTATATGGAGCGTCTTTTGGGCGAAACTTACACCAATACCAGCCTTACCACGCCCCAAAATAAGCCCCTTAACAAACAAGTTCATGAGGGTATAGAAAATTGCAATTTGTGCAAACGCTACCAACATTCAAAACCGGTGATTGGGCTTTTTAACCCCACTTCCAAGCTCGCTTTCATCACGCTCACCCCCATGCTGGATAGCCAATTACATTTCTTAAACAATTTAAAAGCGGCCATGTTAGAGAGCATTATCCAAAAAGTTTTTAACTACCCCTTAAAAGATTGCAGTATTTTATCGCTCCTTAAATGCGACTCTAACAGCCTCAATTTAGAAGAAGAAATCAACGCATGCCTATTTCATTTAACATGGCAATTAGACAACAGCGCTTCAAAAGTCATTGTGATATTTGGCGAGATTTTGCCCAAACGCCTTTTAAACCTTTCTAAAGAAGAGTCCTTTGGGCGCATCGTGTCTTTAAAAACAAAACATTTTTTAAGCACCCATGCTTTAGAGGACATGCTCAAAAACCCCACGCTCAAAAAAGAAGCGTTAGCGCATTTTAAAATAGTGCTCCAATTTCTTAATCAGTCTTAAAATACGCCTTATTTTTTAACCCATCTCCTTATGGTGCGCAACAAAGGCAAGGATTTTTGATAAGCTTTGCGATAGATTTTAAAAGTGGTGTTTTGAGAGAGTTCCAACAAAGGCGAAGCGTTTTGTAAAAGGCGATCATAATTAACCCTCAAATCATCATAAT
>NZ_JACTAX010000005.1:0-100125 GCF_014496485.1 Helicobacter pylori
AACTTTGATTTTTAATAGAATGCGCTAAAAAGCGAATGGATTAGGTAGAATTACATTCAAATACCTAACGGCTAAGCACTTACATCTCCGCCCTAAAGGACGGAGTTTTTCGTGCTAGTGGGATAAAATCTTAAAAATCTTTATTGACAACGCCCTCCTTTTCTAATCCTTATATTTTTAAACTAATGAAACTTGATACAAATAGACTTAATAATCCTTATAATTATAATCTTATGTTTGGTTTTATGGCTTGACTTATCCCTAAAAATGCGCTATAGTTGTGTCGCTTAATAACAATAAGCGCTAAATTTCTATTTTATTTATCAAAACTTAGGAGAACTGAAATGAAGTTTCAACCATTAGGAGAAAGGGTCTTAGTAGAAAGACTTGAAGAAGAGAACAAAACCAGTTCAGGCATCATCATCCCTGATAACGCTAAAGAAAAGCCTTTAATGGGCGTAATCAAAGCCGTTAGCCATAAAATCAGTGAAGGTTGCAAATGCGTTAAAGAAGGCGATGTGATCGCTTTTGGCAAATACAAAGGCGCAGAAATCGTTTTAGACGGCACTGAATACATGGTGTTAGAACTAGAAGACATTCTAGGTATTGTGGGCTCAGGCTCTTGCTGTCATACAGGTGATCATGACCATAAACATGCTAAAGAGCATGAAGCTTGCTGTCATGATCACAAAAAACACTAAAAAACATTATTATTAAGGATACAAAATGGCAAAAGAAATCAAATTTTCAGATAGCGCAAGAAACCTTTTATTTGAAGGCGTGAGGCAACTCCATGACGCTGTTAAAGTAACCATGGGGCCAAGAGGCAGGAACGTGTTGATCCAAAAAAGCTATGGCGCTCCAAGCATCACCAAAGATGGCGTGAGCGTGGCTAAAGAGATTGAATTAAGTTGCCCGGTGGCTAACATGGGCGCTCAACTCGTTAAAGAAGTAGCGAGCAAAACCGCTGATGCTGCCGGCGATGGCACGACCACAGCGACCGTGCTGGCTTATAGCATTTTTAAAGAAGGTTTGAGGAATATCACGGCTGGGGCTAACCCTATTGAAGTGAAACGAGGCATGGATAAAGCCGCTGAAGCGATCATTAATGAGCTTAAAAAAGCGAGCAAAAAAGTAGGCGGTAAAGAAGAAATCACCCAAGTAGCGACCATTTCTGCAAACTCCGATCACAATATCGGGAAACTCATCGCTGACGCTATGGAAAAAGTGGGTAAAGACGGCGTGATCACCGTTGAAGAAGCTAAGGGCATTGAAGACGAATTAGATGTCGTAGAAGGCATGCAATTTGATAGAGGCTATCTCTCCCCTTATTTTGTAACCAACGCTGAGAAAATGACCGCTCAATTAGATAACGCTTACATCCTTTTAACGGATAAAAAAATCTCTAGCATGAAAGACATTCTCCCCCTATTGGAAAAAACCATGAAAGAGGGCAAACCGCTTTTAATCATCGCTGAAGACATTGAGGGCGAAGCTTTAACGACTCTAGTGGTGAATAAATTAAGAGGCGTGTTGAATATCGCAGCGGTTAAGGCTCCAGGCTTTGGGGACAGGAGAAAAGAAATGCTCAAAGACATCGCTATTTTAACCGGCGGTCAAGTCATTAGCGAAGAATTAGGCTTGAGTCTAGAAAACGCTGAAGTGGAGTTTTTAGGCAAAGCCGGAAGGATTGTGATTGACAAAGACAACACCACGATCGTAGATGGCAAAGGCCATAGCGATGATGTTAAAGACAGAGTCGCGCAAATCAAAACCCAAATTGCAAGCACGACAAGCGATTATGACAAAGAAAAATTGCAAGAAAGATTGGCTAAACTCTCTGGCGGTGTGGCTGTGATTAAAGTGGGCGCTGCGAGTGAAGTGGAAATGAAAGAGAAAAAAGACCGGGTGGATGATGCGTTGAGCGCGACTAAAGCGGCGGTTGAAGAAGGCATTGTGATTGGCGGCGGTGCGGCTCTCATTCGTGCGGCTCAAAAAGTGCATTTGAATTTACACGATGATGAAAAAGTGGGCTATGAAATCATCATGCGCGCCATTAAAGCCCCACTAGCTCAAATCGCTATTAACGCTGGTTATGATGGCGGTGTGGTCGTGAATGAAGTAGAAAAACACGAAGGGCATTTTGGTTTTAACGCTAGCAATGGCAAGTATGTGGACATGTTTAAAGAAGGCATTATTGACCCCTTAAAAGTAGAAAGGATCGCTTTACAAAATGCGGTTTCGGTTTCAAGCCTGCTTTTAACCACAGAAGCCACCGTGCATGAAATCAAAGAAGAAAAAGCGGCCCCAGCAATGCCTGATATGGGTGGCATGGGCGGTATGGGAGGCATGGGCGGCATGATGTAAGCCCCCTTGCTTTTTGTATCATCTGCTTTTAAAATCCCTCTTCTAAAATCCCCCCTTTTGGGGGGCTTTCATTTGATAAAACCGCTCGCTTTTAAAAACGCGCAACAAAAATCTCTGTTAAGCTTTTATCATTAGCGCTCCATTAAAACAAAATCTAAAAACTCTTTCCAATACCACCCAAACAAACGCGCAAAAAATGCAAAAATTCTAAATTTTCTCCAAATGACAAAAAAAAAAAAACGATTTCATGCTATAATGCTTTTAATACATTCTTAATGTATAAAATTCCAATCACTCAATTTAATTTCAAGGAGAATATTTATGAAAAAAACCCTTTTACTCTCTCTCTCTCTCTCGCTTCATCGCTTTTAAACGCTGAAGACAACGGCTTTTTTATCAGCGCGGGCTATCAGATCGGTGAAGCCGCTCAAATGGTGAAAAACACCGGCGAATTGAAAAAACTCTCAGACACTTATGAGAATTTGAGCAACCTTTTAAACAATTTCAACAACCTCAATCAGGCGGTAACGAACGCGAGCAGCCCTTCAGAAATCAATGCGGCGATCGATAATTTAAAAGCCAACACGCAAGGGCTGACTGGCGAAAAAACCAATTCCCCGGCGTATCAAGCGGTGTATTTGGCGTTGAATGCTGCGGTGGGGCTGTGGAACGTGATAGCCTATAATGTCCAATGCGGTCCTGGTAAGAGTGGGCAAGCAAGCGTAACCTTTGATGGCCAACCAGGACACAATTCAAGCTCCATCAATTGCAATTTAACCGGTTATAACAACGGGGTTAGCGGCCCTTTATCCATTGATAATTTTAAACAGCTTAATCAAGCTTATCAGGTTCTTCAACAAGCGTTAAAACAAGGGGTACCCACTTTGAACAACACGAATCAAAAGATAGAAGTCAAAGTAACAACGCAAACTAATGGATCTAATAAAAGTGAAACTACTACTACTACTACTACTACTAATGACGCTCAAACCCTTTTGCAAGAAGCCAGTAAAATGATAAGCGTCCTCACTACAAACTGCCCATGGGTCAATCACAATCCAGGACAAAATGGAGGCGCGCCGTGGGGTTTAGATACGGCAGGGAATGTGTGTCAGGTTTTTGCCACGGAATTTAGCGCCGTTACTAGCATGATCAAAAACGCCCAAGAAATCGTAACGCAAGCTCAAAGCCTTAACGCTAACCAAAACAATCAAAACGCGCCACAAGATTTCAATCCTTACACCTCTGCTGATAGGGCTTTCGCTCAAAACATGCTCAATCACGCGCAAGCGCAAGCCAAGATGCTTGAACTAGCCGCTCAAATGAAAAAAGACCTTAACGCTATCCCAAGCCAATTTATCACAAATTACTTGGCAGCTTGTAGAACTGATGGCACAACACCTAATCAAGGGGTTACTAACAACACTTGGGGGGCCGGTTGCGCGTATGTGGAAGAGACGATAACGGCTTTAAACAACAGCCTTGCGCATTTTGGCACTCAAGCCGAGCAAATCAAGCAATCTGAGTTGTTGGCGCGCACGATACTTGATTTTAGAGGCAGCCTTAGCACTTTAAACAACACTTATAACAGCATCACCACGACCGCTTCAAACACGCCCAATTCCCCATTCCTTAAAAATTTGATAAGCCAATCCACTAACCCTAATAACCCTGGGGGCTTACAGGCCGTTTATCAAGTCAACCAAAGCGCTTATTCGCAATTATTAAGCGCCACGCAAGAATTAGGGCATAACCCTTTCAGACGCGTTGGATTAATCAGCTCTCAAACCAATAATGGTGCCATGAATGGGATCGGCGTGCAAGTGGGCTATAAGCAATTCTTTGGTGAAAAAAGAAGATGGGGATTAAGGTATTACGGCTTTTTTGACTATAACCATGCTTATATCAAATCCAGTTTTTTCAACTCCGCCTCTGATGTGTTCACTTATGGGGTAGGAACAGATGTCCTCTATAACTTTATCAACGATAAAGCCACCAAAAACAATAAGATTTCTTTTGGGGTGTTTGGGGGTATCGCCTTAGCCGGCACTTCGTGGCTCAATTCCCAATACGTGAATTTAGCGACCTTCAATAATTTCTATAGTGCTAAAATGAACGTGGCAAATTTCCAATTCTTATTCAATTTGGGCTTGAGAATGAACCTCGCTAAAAACAAAAAGAAAGCGAGCGATCATGCCGCTCAGCATGGCGTGGAATTGGGCGTGAAGATCCCCACGATCAACACGAATTACTATTCTTTGCTAGGCACTCAACTCCAATACCGCAGGCTTTATAGCGTGTATTTGAATTATGTGTTCGCTTACTAATATCTGGCTCTTTGTGAAACTCCCTTTTTGAACCCTCTTTCTTTTTAGGGGGTCAAGCGTAAAATTCACCCCTATCCCTTTAGAAAATAAAATAAAAGAAAATGCGTTTTACAACAAAATGAGATCTAAACAATAAAACAAAACCCCATTTTTTAAAAATGAAATTTTTTAAACAAAAAAGCATTAAATCCTAATAAGATTTGTTAGATCTTGATAAAGCTTTTTTAAAACCCCAAAAACAATACTAACCAATAACAAAAACGCATCTATTGTGATCCTTATAGCATAAAACCAAGTTTTTATTTAAGCAAAAATCTGTTATGCCGTTTTAAAAGCGTGTCGTTTCTATAAAAACCGCAATATTTTTCAGTTATTCTTGACAAGCGTTAAAAAAAATTGTATCATTATCTTTTTGTGAGACCCGTTAGCTCAGCTGGTAGAGCAATTCCCTTTTAAGGAATGGGCCGTTGGTTCAAATCCAACACGGGTCACCATGAGCATCGTGGCTCCTTCATCTAGTGGTTAGGATACCACCCTTTCACGGTGGTTACA
Source organism: Helicobacter pylori (assembly GCF_014496485.1). Lineage (GTDB taxonomy): Bacteria > Campylobacterota > Campylobacteria > Campylobacterales > Helicobacteraceae > Helicobacter > Helicobacter pylori_DD. The sequence continues at coordinate 5,247 of NZ_JACTAX010000005.1, forward strand.
GGGGTTCAAATCCCCTAGGAGTCACCACTCTTTTATACGGGTTTAGTTGGATTTATCTCAATATTTTGGTCGCTTAGCTCAGTTGGTAGAGCGCTACCCTTACAAGGTAGATGTCATAAGTTCGAGTCTTATAGCGACCACCATGACTAATCTTCAAGCTATTTTAGGCTATGGGGTTTGGATAGGGAGCGGTAGTTCAGCTGGTTAGAATATCTGCCTGTCACGCAGGGGGTCGCGGGTTCGAGTCCCGTCCGCTCCGCCACCAAGAACTTTTTAAATCATTTTCTACGCTTTATTTCCAATATAATAGTCAATCGTTAAAAATGACCCTTTCATCTAGTGGCCAAGGATACCACCCTTTCACGGTGGAAACGGAAGTTCAAATCTTTCAAGGGTCGCCACAAAGATTTCAAACTACACCCACAAATTATCTAAAAGCCTGGTTTTACCCGCACGAGCCGCCACTAAAATGAGCGTGTTAGCCGGCTCTATGGTTTTTAAAGGCTCTAGCTTGTGGTTACAACATTCCAAATAATCCACTTCTAAATTTTTTAAAATTTCAAGCCCTAGTTTTTTAAGCTTTTCGCACGCTTTTTCGCCCTTATCTATGGCCTGCTTGATATTTTCTAAAGCTTTTGGAATGGCTAGGGCTTGTTTTCTTTCTGTGGCATTCAAATACACATTCCTAGAGCTTAAAGCCAAATGATCGCTATCGCGCATAATCTCGCATGGCGCTATTTCAATGTCTAAAAGCAAATCTTTAACTAAATGCTGGATGATTAAAAGCTGTTGGGCGTCCTTTTTGCCAAAATACGCTCTGGTAGGATTGATAAGATGGAACAATTTTAACACGACCTGAACAACCCCATCAAAATGCCCCTTACGCACCGCTCCCTCTAAAGAATGGGATAAAAATTTAGGGGCGTAGAGTTTTAGGCGTTGCTCTATTTCATAGGGATACATTTCGTCAATTTTAGGCAAAAATACCGCATTAACGCCCAATCCTTCACATAAAGCCAAATCCTTTTCTAAAGGGCGCGGGTAAGCGCTAAAATCTTCGTTAGCCCCAAATTGCGTGGGATTGACAAAAACGCTTACAATCGTGTGGGAATTTTCTTTCAAACTCCTTTCTATCAGGCTTTGATGCCCTTTGTGTAAAGCCCCCATAGTCGGCACAAACCCCACGCTTTCTTTCAAACTTTTACGATATTCTCTTAAAGCAGCAATCGTTTCTAACACCCGCATTTAACAATCCTTTAAAAGCTCTAAAACCACTTCTCTAGGCTCTTTAGCCTGATAAATGGGGCGGCCCACCACGATAAAATCGCTTGAATTTTGTTTAGCTTCTTTAGCGTTCGCCACCCTTTCTTGATCTTCTTTATCGTTTTGATCCAGCCTTATGCCAGGGGTTAAAGTCAAAAAGTCCTTACCTAAAGCCTCTTTAATCGCTAAGCTTTCAAACACCGAACACACCACCCCATCAATCCCACTCTCTTTACCCATAGCGCTCAATTTTATCGCTTGCGTTTTTAAAGGGGCGTTATACACCATCAAAAATTCCTCTTCGCTAAAGCTGGTTAAAGCGCTCACGCCCATAATCAAGGGGCGTTTTTTAAGAGCGTTTAAGCGTTGCATTAAAATGGTTAGCGCGCTTTTAGCGCTGCTTAAATGCACGGTGAGCATGTCAATTTCTAATTTCGCGCATTCTAGCGCGGCATTTGCCATAGTATAAGGAATATCATAAAGCTTCAAATCCAAAAAGATCTTAAAATTTTCATCAATCTTTCTGATTTCATCTAAAAAAACAGCCCCATCCCTTATAAAAGATCTAAGCCCCACCTTAGCCCATAAATCTAAGCCTTTTAATTCTTGCAATAAAGAAAGGTTGTCCTCTTTTTTTTCTAAATCCAATGCGACACATAATTGCATGAAAGCCCTTTAAAGTGTAAAATAACGCCATTATAACAAAAAGAAATGCAAGATTTTTAGCTATGATTAGCGTTTTAAAATGAAAACCAAGTTTAAAAAAAATGAGATTTAAGGGTTAAAGAGTGAAAGCGTTTTTAGGAGCGTTAGAGTTTCAAGAGAATGAATATGAAGAGCTTAAAGAGCTTTATGAGAGTTTAAAAACCAAGCAGAAGCCCCACACTTTGTTCATTTCTTGCGTGGATTCACGAGTCGTGCCTAATCTAATCACTGGCACCCAACCGGGCGAATTGTATGTGATCTGCAACATGGGCAATGTGATCCCCCCTAAAACAAGCTATAAAAAGTCCCTTTCTACTATTGCGAGCATTGAATACGCTATCGCGCATGTGGGCATTCAAAACTTAATCATTTGCGGGCATAGCGATTGTGGGGCTTGCGGGAGCATTCATTTAATTAATGATGAAACCACCAAAGCTAAAACCCCTTACATTGCAGATTGGATACAATTCTTAGAGCCTGTTAAAGAAGAATTAAAAAACCACCCGCAATTCAGCAACCATTTCGCCAAGCGTTCATGGCTTACAGAGCGTTTGAATGCGCGCTTGCAACTCAACAACCTCTTAAGCTATGATTTCATTCAAGAAAGAGTAATAAATAACGAATTAAAAATTTTTGGTTGGCACTATATCATAGAAACAGGCAGGATTTATAATTATAATTTTGAAAGCCATTTTTTTGAGCCGATTGAAGAAACCATTAAACAAAGGATAAGTCATGAAAACTTCTAGCACAAAAACCCCTAAATCCGTTTTAATCGCTGGGCCATGCGTCATTGAGAGTTTAGAAAATCTAAGAAGTATCGCTACTAAACTACAACCCCTAGCCAACAACGAGCGGTTGGATTTCTATTTCAAAGCGAGTTTTGATAAGGCGAACCGCACGAGTTTAGAGAGCTACAGAGGGCCTGGTTTAGAAAAAGGCCTAGAAATGTTACAAACCATCAAAGATGAATTTGGCTATAAGATTTTAACCGATGTGCATGAGAGCTATCAAGCAAGCGTGGCAGCCAAAGTAGCGGATATTTTACAAATCCCGGCGTTTTTGTGCCGCCAAACGGATCTGATTGTAGCAGTGAGCCAGACTAACGCTATTGTCAATATCAAAAAAGGGCAATTCATGAACCCAAAAGACATGCAATATTCTGTCTTAAAAGCCCTTAAAACAAGAGATAGTAGCATTCAAAGCCCCACTTATGAAACGGCGTTGAAAAATGGCGTGTGGCTGTGTGAAAGGGGGAGCAGCTTTGGGTATGGGAATTTAGTGGTGGATATGCGTTCTTTAAAAATCATGCGAGAGTTTGCACCGGTGATTTTTGACGCTACCCATAGCGTGCAAATGCCAGGGGGAGCGAATGGGAAAAGTTCAGGAGACAGCTCTTTTGCCCCTATTTTAGCCAGAGCGGCGGCTGCGGTGGGGATTGATGGGTTATTCGCTGAAACGCACATTGATCCTAAAAACGCCCTAAGCGATGGGGCGAACATGCTCAAACCTGATGAGTTAGAACAATTAGTAACCGACATGTTAAAAATCCAAAATTTATTTTAAAGGAATTTCATGCGAATCATAGAAGGGAAATTGCAATTACAAGGGAATGAAAAAATCGCTATTTTAACCTCGCGCTTCAATCATATCATCACAGACAGATTAAAAGAAGGGGCGATGGATTGCTTTAAAAGGCATGGGGGCGATGAGGATCTTTTAGACATCGTGTTGGTGCCTGGGGCTTATGAATTGCCTTTGATTTTAGACAAATTGTTAGAGAGCGGAAAATACGATGGCGTGTGCGTTTTAGGAGCCATTATTAGAGGGGGGACTCCGCATTTTGACTATGTGAGCGCGGAAGCGACTAAGGGCATTGCCAGTGCGATGCTCAAATACAGCATGCCGGTAAGCTTTGGCGTGCTTACCACGGACAATATTGAACAAGCGATTGAAAGAGCGGGCAGTAAAGCCGGCAATAAGGGCTTTGAAGCGATGAGCACCCTCATTGAATTGTTGAGCTTGTGCCAAACCCTCAAGGGTTAAAATGGCGACACGAACTCAAGCCAGGGGGGCTGTGGTTGAATTGTTGTATGCGTTTGAGAGCGGTAATGAAGAAATTAAAAAAATCGCTTCCAGCATGTTAGAAGAAAAAAAGATTAAAAACAACCAGTTGGCTTTTGCCTTAAGCCTTTTTAATGGCGTGTTAGAAAGAATCAATGAAATTGACGCTCTCATTGAACCGCATTTGAAAGACTGGGATTTCAAGCGATTAGGGAGCATGGAAAAGGCGATTTTACGCTTAGGAGCGTATGAAATTGGCTTCACGCCCACACAAAACCCTATCATCATCAATGAATGCATAGAGCTTGGCAAACTCTACGCTGAGCCTAACACCCCTAAATTTTTAAACGCTATCTTGGATTCTTTGAGCAGAAAGCTCGCTCAAAAACCCTTGAATTGAGGGCGTTTTATATTTAATAGTTTTAAAAAATGATGCTATAACCACTAATCACTAATCACTCATCACTTCACTAAAGAGGGGGTTGGTGGGATTTGAGTGAGCGGTAGAAATAAATTAAAGGAGCAAGTTGTGATTTATATGTTAGTTGTATTTTTTTCCATGATTAGCGTTTTTCTTGAAGGGTAGAGTTTTTTCGGCTGTATTCAGCTTTATTCTTTGGATCATTTTTGGTTATAATATTTTTGCTTTTGTTTTTTCAGGAGGTGGAGTTTTCGGTATTTCTTTGATTTTAGAGTCATTTTTTTTGTGGGTAATACTGACTGTTTGGTGCTGTTTAGTCATGCATTCAGATCAGAAGCAAGAAGACATGGAACAACTTATTAATGTTATTAATGGAATTGTTAAAGCAAATTCCGGTAAATCTTTACACCTAGAAACACAACAAACAAATGAAGCTAATGATATGAAACAATCTATTGGTGAAACCTCTAAAACAAATTCTAACGAAGCTGATGCAACCCGCATTCTTATTTGTGTATTTATTTTCTTTTTAGCCATTATTTTATTAGTTGCTTTTTTTATAAAAGGAGGATACCAATTAAGCAATAACCCAAGCATTGATGCTAAAAACCCTAGCCATAAGAATTACAAAAAAAAATGATAATAACCGCTCCAAATCGCTTAACCCATAATAACCCTGAATAAAAGGGCAAAAAGTAAAGGTTAGAAAAAATGGGGATAAAAATCCCCCTTTAATGTTTAATGTTTAAAAGAATTGATGCTTTAAAGCAATCTTAAGAGCGTTGGGCTTTTGAGTTTAAGCCTTTTTAGAATATTAAGTATAGTTTTAGACAAATGATATTAAAATCAGTAATCACTTTAGAAAAACAGCGATGGGGTGCGAAAAGTCGTTTGTTTTTAATAAGTGATAAAACAATATAAAGGAATAATATGGCATACAAATATGATAGAGACTTGGAATTTTTAAAGCAACTGGAATCTAGTGATTTATTGGATTTGTTCGAGGTGCTTGTTTTTGGTAAAGACGGCGAAAAAAGACACAATGAAAAACTGACAAGCTCTATAGAATACAAAAGGCATGGCGATGATTACGCTAAATACGCAGAAAGAATCGCTGAAGAGTTGCAATACTATGGGAGCAATAGTTTTGCGAGTTTCATTAAAGGCGAAGGAGTCTTATACAAAGAAATCCTATGCGATGTGTGCGATAAATTAAAGGTCAATTACAACAAGAAAACCGAAACGACTTTAATTGAACAAAACATGCTTTCTAAAATCTTAGAAAGAAGTTTGGAAGAAATGGATGATGAAGAAGTGAAAGAAATGTGCGATGAATTGTCCATAAAAAACACGGACAATTTAAACAGACAAGCCTTAAGCGCGGCGACTTTAACGCTGTTTAAAATGGGAGGCTTTAAATCTTATCAATTAGCGGTCATTGTTGCGAATGCGGTCGCAAAAACCATTCTAGGGCGTGGTTTATCGCTTGCGGGCAATCAAGTGCTTACAAGAACTCTGAGCTTTTTAACAGGTCCTGTTGGCTGGATCATTACAGGCGTATGGACAGCGATTGATATTGCAGGGCCGGCTTATAGGGTAACCATACCGGCATGCATTGTGGTTGCCACTTTACGCCTAAAAACACAGCAAGCCAGTGAAGATAAGAAGTCGTTGCAAATAGAATCCATTTAAGCTTTTTTTTAGGGAAAAGGGTATAGAATGGAGACCTAGATGCGAAAACGCATCTAGTTTTTATTTTAATTTAAGGGAGACACAATGAGTAACAGTTGCAGCAATCAAAACCACAATCAAAAAGGTGATGCTAAAAATCAAAACAGCGAAAGTTGTCAAAAAAATAGCCAAAACCAAGCTAATCAATGCAACGCTAACCACGAACATAAAAACGATAAAAAATAAGGGTTAGAGGGTTAAAGGAGGGGGTTTCTTGTGCCAAAAATCAAAGTGGCGTTTCATTAAATTAGCCCTACCCAAAGAAAAAATCAATAAATTTCTGCTTCCAAATCAGATTTGTTTTACATTATTAACATTCGCTTTATTGATATAACGAGTGAAATCGCCATCGCTAACGCTAGAATTAGGCATTCCTATCCAAAATGATAAAGCGTATCAAAACATTTTAATTATTATCATCATTCTTTGGTTGTAAATCAATAAAACCCATTAGCATTTGTAACGCAATATTCATGCGCAGTTAGCGGGTGTGCTTGATCTTTTTAGGGCGTTAGACATGATTTTAAAAAATGATGCTGTAATCACTAATCACTAATCACTAATCACTAATCACTAAAAAAGGGTTTGGTGGGATTTGAGCAGGCGGTAGAAATAAAATTAAAGGGATTGCATGGCTACAGATACGATAGCGATTTGGCATTTTTAAAGCGATTAAGCTCTAGCGATTTGAAAGATTTGTTTGATGCGCTTGTTTATGACAAAGATGGCGAAAAAAGATTTACTGAAAGATTAACGCTTTCAGAAGAATACAAAAGACATGGCAATGATTACGCTAAATACGCAGAAAGAATCGCTGAAGAATTGCAGTGTTATGGGGGCAATACTTTTATTAATTTTTTTAGAAACGAAGGGGTCTTATACAAAGAGATTTTGTGTGAAGTGTGCAATAAATTAAAAGTCAATTACAACAAAAAGTCTGACACAACTTTGATTGAAGAAAACATGCTCTCTAGCATTTTACAAAAAAGTTTGGAAAAAATGAGCGATGAGGAGATTAGAGAGCTTTGCGATGAATTGGGCATGACAAATATTGATAAAGTGATTGGTGAGAACAAACAAATCCTAATCGCATCTGTTTTAATGCTGTTTAAAGCGGGTGGCTCTCATTCTTATGCGTTGGCTGTATCTGTTGCAGATGCAATGGTAAAAAAACTCTAGGGCATGGTTTATCATCTGTGGTGGGTAAAGTCGCGCTTAAAAAAACTCTAGGCATTTTAGCTGGCCCTATTGGTTGGGTCATTACAGGCGCATTAGTGAGCGTCAATCTTGCAGGGCCGGCTTATAGGGTAACCGTGCCTGCATGCGTTTTGATCGCCGCCTTACGCAAAAAATTGAAAGCGAAATAAGAAGCAAAACAGAAAGCTGAACAAGAAGCAAATAAAATTAAGAAAATGTGGTATCTAGCTATTACTTTTCTTATTGGTCTAGCTGTTTTAGCTGTTTTTTTCATCAAAGGAAAACACCATTCAAGCAATGACCCAAGCAATAACCCAAAAAGCGGTGTTGAAAACCTTAAAAACCCTAGCCACAACAATTAAAGAATGGCAACAACCGCTCCAAAACACAAAACCACCCCAAGCACAAAAACAACAAGGGAGCGGAGGTTAAAGAGCGTTAAGGAGAGTAAAATCCCCTTTTAGCGTTTGAGAGAATTGACCGTCTGGAGCATGGCGTCAGCGGTTTGAATGCTTTTAGAATTGGCTTCATAAGCCCTTTGAGCGGTGATTAGATCGGTCATTTCTTCTACCAATCTCACATTACTAAGCTCCAAAAAGCCTTGCCTTAACTTGCCTAAGCCTTGAGAATCCGGGTTGCCCACAATCGCATCGCCGCTAGCGTTGGTGATGGAAAACAAATTATCCCCCATAGAATGAAGCCCCGCTGGGTTGACAAAATTAGCCAAAGTGATTTGCCCAATCACATTAGAAGTCGTTTGCAAGCCTTGAGTCACGCTCACCGTGCCATCCACACCGATATTTACTTGCGTGGTGTCTTCAGGCAAAGTGATTTGAGGGATGAGGAGATAGCCCTCGCTTGTTACAAGATTGCCCTGCTCGTCTAGCTTAAAATTCCCGCTTCTTGTATAAGCGGTGGTGCCATCAGGCAATTGGACTTGAAAAAAGCCTTTGCCCGTAATGGCGACATCTAAATTATTTTCCGTTTCTTTAGGGCTGCCTTGCGAAAACATTTTGGTAATCGCGCTAGGGCGCACGCCTAAGCCCACTTCCATGCCATCTGGCGATAAAGTCGTGTTGCTTGTGTTGGTGCCGGCGTATTGCATCGCTTGGTAAAACAAGTCGTTAAAATCCGCACGAGATTTTTTAAATCCGGTGGTATTGACATTGGCGATATTGTTTGAAGTGGTGTCAATGTGCGTTTGTTGGGCGAGCATCCCTGAAGTGGCGCTATAGAGAGAGCGGAGCATGATTTTACCTTTAAACTAAAACTTAACAACCTAAAATTGTAACCAAAATAAGATTAAATTTGACTAAAACATGCTTTTTTAACACCCTCTTTTTTAAGCTCTTGCCTCAAAATAACCGATACTTGACGCTATTGATAAATTTTAGGGCGTTTTATCATGCGCTTTCTTTTTGTATCCATTCACTCAAAACTTTTTAACAGCGTTCTTGGCGAAATGTTAGCCTTTTCTAAAGGGACAAAGCGCTTTTTTTGATAAGCTTCTAGGCTGGATCGCCCTATCATGGCGGCATTATCGCTGCAAAATTCTAAAGGGGCTAAAACAAGCTTGCAATCAAACGCATCGCACAAGTTTTCAAACGCCTTTCTTAAAGCAAGATTCTGGCTCGCTCCCCCCACAATGCCAAAAATTTTAGGGCGTTTGATTTTAAAATAGCGTTTGGTTTGCTGGATTAAATGCTCAATAGCCACGCTTTGAAAATGATAGCCAATCTTTTGTTTTACCTCATCATTCAAGTTATGGGCGTTTTTTTCAACCTCCAAACGCACCGCATTTTTTAAACCTGAAAAACTAAAAGCCAGATTCGGGCTGTTTTTTAAAGGGATAGAAAACATTAAAGGCTCGTTTGGATGCGCATAATCAAGGGCTAATTTTTCCACTATAGGGCCTCCTGGATAGCCTAAATCAAGCATTTTAGAAACCTTATCAAAACTCTCCCCAAAGCTATCGTCCAAACTCGTGGCAACGATTTTAATATTCTCATAATCTCTAGCCTCTAAAATCAAAGAATGCCCCCCAGAGACTAAGAGCACGCTTAAAGGCATGCAGGTTTGTTTTTCATTGATAAAGAGCGAATACACATGCCCTCTCAAATGATCTTCTAAAATCAAGGGCAAATTCAAAGACAAACTCAAGGCTTTTGCCATCATCAAACCTTCTATTAAAGTAACGCTCAAACCTGGCTGATTCGTGATAGCGATGGCTTTGAGCTTGGAAAAATCCTTATTCAAGCTTATTTTAATGCGTTCCAATAAAAGCGGCAAATTCTCAGCATGCAAGCGCGATGCAAGCTCAGGCACAACGCCCCCATAAGAGCTGTGGTGCTTTTCTTGAGAGATTTTAAAATGAGCGATAAGTTGAGCGTCCTTTATTCTTGTAAGGGCTAAAGAGCTGTCATCGCAAGAACTTTCAATGCTTAAAATCATGTCTTTATCTTTGGGTGGTGTTTTTGCTTGAATTATACCTTGTTAGCAACACTCTAAAGCCTTTAAACCAAAACTAAAAAGTGGATTTACAAAAATACCAATGACAAAAATACCAATGAATAGAAAGCTAGAATTAAACATTGAGCATGAAGAATAAAGAGATGAAATCTAAAATTAAAGCTTTGAATGAAATAAGCCCCTTTTTAGAAAAAGCCTTTAAGCTAAGTATTTGATCGCGTTCAAATAGCTTTTGTTGTTCGCTTTGTTTTGATAAGCAATATCAAACGCCGTGCCGTGGTCAGTGGAGGCGCGTAAAATGGGGGCGTTCAAACTCACATTGATGCTTTCATCAAAATAGAGCGCTTTTAAAGGGGCTAGCCCCACATCATGGCTCATGCTCACATAAAAGGGGGTTATTTTGCGTTTATTAGGGGCAAAAGCGCTATCAGCCGGTAAGGGCCCCAAAAAGCATTCAAAGCCCAGCGTTTGGTTGCTCTTTTGAATGGCTTTTAAAATCTTTTCATCTTCTTTTCCAAACAAGCCCTCTTCACCCGCATGGGGGTTAAAACCACACACTTGAACGATTTTGGCTTGAGTGCTTTTTTGAAACGCTAATAAAAACTTAACTAACGCCTCTACTTGAATGAGTTGAGAAACCGCGCTTAAAGGCACATGGTCGCTAAATAGCCCCACAAAGAGTTTTGAACACCCAAGCATCATAATAATTTGATGATCTTTATAGCGTTGTTTTAAAAAATCGGTATGCCCCATAAAAGGGATTTGAGCTTGTTGCCATGCGAGTTTGTTGATAGGCAAAGTGCAAATGCCATCCACTTCTTTACTATCCGCTAACTCGCAAGCCTTTTTAAAACTCTCAAAACTATACGCCCCGCTTTGAGCGCTGACTTTGCCTATCGTGCTAGAGTTTAATAAGGGTAAGGGGGCATCAATAGCGAGCGCATTAAGCGTTTTAGTTTCATAAGCGTTAGCAAGCAATTGATTGGCCCGCTCTAAAAGTTCGCCATCAATGAGATACAACGGCTCACAAAGCACGCTCACTTCCTTATGGCTTTTTAAAATCAATTCTAAGCCTACGCCTTGAATGTCCCCGCAACTGATCGCAATTTTCTTTTTAGCCATTTTATCGCTTGATAAGTTGCGCCATTTCTAAAATCGCTTTTTCTAAGCCCACTAAAACCGCTTTTGAAACCACGCTATGACCGATATTAAGCTCTCTTAAAGAGGGGATTTTTAACAATTCTTTCACATTAGTATAATTCAACCCATGCCCCGCGCACGCCGTGATGCCCATAAAAAACGCTTCTTTGCTCATCCTCCTTAATTGCAAAAAGGCGTTGTGCAATTCTTCTTTCAATTCTTTGGGGCATTTGTCTTTGAGCGCGCTAATGGCATGGATTTGATTGTTAGCGTTAGAATATAAAGCGTTGTGCAAATTCGCATACACCCCAGTGTGGAACTCCACTTGCTTGACTTGATGCTCCCTTGCAAAATGCAGAGAGTCTTTTAAAGGATCAATAAACAAAGACACTTCAATGCCTTTATTGTGATACGCTCTAATGACCTCTCCTAAACCCTTTAATGAGCAATCCAATCCCCCCTCTGTCGTAACCTCATTTCTGTTTTCAGGCACGATCGTAACTTTACTGGGCTTATTTTTCAAAGAGCATAAAAAATCAGTGATTTCAGCATTAATAGAGCATTCAATATTAATAGGCAAGGGGCTTATTTCAAGCAACTTCAAAACATCTTCATTTTGAATGTGCCGTCTGTCTTCTCTTAAATGAATGGTGATTAAATCCACTTTATGGGTGTTTTTAGCGATGAACAGAGCCTCTAAAATCTCAGGCTCATAAGTCTTTCTTATCTCTCTTAAAGTCACAATGTGATCAATATTCAATCCAAAACGCATGGCTATCCTTTATTTTATAATAATGATTTTTGGAATTGTAACATAAAACCCGCTTCTTACACCTATAAGATTTTATCATCAAGCTATCTTTTGCTATAATACCAAAAAACAAAATACCAATTAAATCCAATAAAAAGTGTTGTGGGTGCTATATTTTTTAACCAGTTTATTTATTTGCTCTTTGATTATTTTGTGGTCTAAAAAATCCATGCTCTTTGTGGATAACGCTAATAAAATACAAGGCTTCCATCATGCAAGAACCCCACGAGCCGGGGGGCTTGGGATCTTTCTTTCTTTTGCGTTGGCTTATCTTCTTGAGCCTTTTGAAGCGCCTTTTAAGGGGTTTTTTGTTTTCTTAGGGCTATCGCTAGTGTTTTTGAGCGGTTTTTTAGAAGACATTAACCTTTCATTAAGCCCCAAAATACGCCTTATTTTGCAAGCCGTAGGGGTTATTTGCATCATCTCATCAACGCCTTTAGTGGTGAGCGATTTTTCGCCCCTTTTTAGCTTGCCTTATTTTATCGCTTTTTTATTCGCTATTTTTATGCTGGTGGGTATCAGCAACGCTATTAATATTATTGATGGGTTTAACGGGCTTGCATCAGGGATTTGCACGATTACTCTTTTAGTCATCCATTATATAGAGCCTAGCAGTTTGGCGTGCCTATTAGCTTACATGGTGCTTGGGTTTATGGTGTTAAATTTCCCTTTAGGAAAGATTTTTTTAGGCGATGGGGGGGCGTATTTTTTGGGTTTGGTGTGCGGGATTTCCCTTTTACATTTGAGTTTAGAGCAAAAAATCAGCGTGTTTTTTGGGCTCAATTTAATGCTTTATCCGGTCATAGAGGTGCTTTTTAGTATCCTAAGGCGCAAAATAAAACGCCAGAAAGCCACCATGCCGGATAATTTGCATTTGCACACCCTTTTATTTAAATTCTTGCAACAACGCTCTTTCAATTACCCCAACCCTTTATGCACGCTTATCCTTATTCTATGCAACCTGCCTTTTATTTTAATAAGCGTCTTTTTCCGCTTAAATCCTTACGCGCTCATTGTCATTAGCCTGGTCTTTATCGCATGCTATTTAATAGGCTATGCTTATTTGAACAGGCAAGTTTGTGCTTTAGAAAAGCGAGCGTTTCAATGAAAAAGCTCAAAAATCTTTTTTTGATCCTGCTCTTATGGGTCTATCCTTTAAGGAGTGAGCCGATCAATGAGGGGGCATACATTTTAGAAGAGATTGGCGATGTGCTTAGGTTTTTGCCTATTTTTGTAGGCACGGTTAGTTTGGCGATGCGCGATTATAGAGGGTTAGGGGAATTAGCGGTCGGCACATTAGTCACTCAAGGCGTGATTTATGGCCTTAAAGGAGCTTTTAGCAACGCCCATAAAGATGGGGCTAGAGTGGAATTTGCTAAACGCCCATGTTGTAATTCTTGGAGAGGCATGCCAAGCGGGCATGCTGGGGGGGCGTTTAGCGCGGCTGGGTTTGTGTATTACCGCTATGGGTGGAAGCCGGCTCTTCCTGTGATCGCTCTTGCAATCCTCACTGACGCTAGCAGAGTGGTGGCAAGACAACACACGATCTTGCAAGTTACGATCGGCAGCCTTATCGCATGGGGGTTTGCTTATTTATTCACTTCACGCTACAAACCTAAGCAATGGATGCTCTACCCTGAAATTTCTAGCGATTTTAAGGGCAGTAGCCGCTATGGGGTGAGCTTTTCTTATCGATGGTAAAGGGATAAAGTGCTAAAAAAATTATTATTCATTGCGCTCTTTTTAGGGTTTTTAAGAGCGGAAGGCGAACATTATGAAATCATCGTTGAGCTTTCAAAGGCTTTTTTGAAAGCCCAAGAAGTTTTGACTGCGATCCATCAAGCTTATAAAACCTGCATAGAAACCGGGCATGATCGCACCCAAATACGCCTTCAAAGCGCTTTTTTAGAGAACTTGTCTCAAACAGAACAGCAATTTGATGACTATTTTGAAAAGGATTTTAAAAGCGTAGAAGTTTTAAAAACCTTGCTTAAAAACCTCCAATCGTTAGAAAAAACTTCCAACAAACTCGCATGCGTTGCCCCAAAAAACGCTAAAAATTTTGAAATTTTAGAGGGAGCGATAACGCAAATCATAGACTTAGAAAAACAGATGGATAAATTTATCAATAAAAACTAACATAAGCTATGATATAGTTTATTTTCACAAAATCTCCAAGGAAAATTGATGCAACATGAAATCCCTATTGCCTTTGCCTTTGATAAAAACTACCTAAAAACAGGGGCTGTTGCCCTTTACTCACTGCTTGATGCCCATCGTGCAGTTGAAAGAATAATTTTTAGTATCTATGTATTCTATAGCGGTTTGAATGAAGATGATTTAAACAGGCTCCAAGAAACTATCAAGCCTTTCAAACATTTTGCCACTTTAAAATGCCAAGATATTAGTGCCACTCTTGATTCTTTGCCCACCATCACGGATAGCACATGGGTTAATCGCTATTCTAGAATGATTTTGGTTAAATACTTTCTCCCTAGTTTATTCCCCCAATACAGCAAAATGATTTGGTCTGATGTGGATGTGGTCTTTTGCAGAGCTTTCGCTGATGATTTTATCGCTTTAGACACAAGCGAATCTTTTCATTTGAGTGGTGTGATAAGTTTAGTATCACAATCAGTTACAGAGGGGTTTTGGTTTTGCAATTTGGATTACATGCGAGAGCACTCTTTTACCCAACAGGTCTTAGAAAAATTTAAAATTCAAGTAATGCGTCCATATTTTAAAGAACCTACATTAATACACCATTTGCATGCCTATATTAGAGAACTTCCCTTACATTATTGTGTTTTGCCTTATTATTATTAAGAAGAACTTGATGATTTGAGACATAAAGCTTCCTTGCCCATTTGCTTTAAAATCATCCACCAAGACAAACCCAATGAATTTATCTATCGCCAGCAAATCCCCTATGAGATCTCTCAAATTCAAGACATTCTTTCAAACCCTATTATCATGCACTATGAATCTGATAAAGATACTCTTGGAATCTACAGTGGCAAACCTCGGGAGTTCCCTTTAGGGAATCAATACCACCTGTGGTTAGAAATGCTTGCACACACTCCATTTTGGAAAGACTTCACTCTAGAAATGCAAAAAAACGCGTAGAATACCAAGATATTGCTCAAAAAATCCATTATTTTTCTCAAGATAAGCGTCTTTATGAAGTGAGCATACGCTCCATTAAGGTTTTTGCATCTCATTACTATAATTTAGTGATCAAAGAACGATGGTCTAAACCGATAAAAACTTTCTTTCAAAAAAAATTTTTTCAAAAAAAGTTCTAATTTGTTGGAATCACAAGGCGAAACCAAATCCCTAATACTTATGCTTTCTTAGGCGTTTCACCACATAATCCCCTGTGCTTTGAATGATTTGCACTAAAACAATAATCACGACCACCGCATAAAAAAGCACATCGCCCCTATAACTTTGATAGCCAATCCTAATAGCTAAATCCCCCAAGCCCCCAGCCCCTAACGCTCCTGCCATAGCCGAATAGCCTATTAAAGAAATTAAGGTGATGGTGATATTATTCGCTAAAGAGGGCAGGCTCTCTAAAAGCATCATTTTAACGACTTCCAAATGAGACGCTCCCAAACTTAAAGTGGTTTCAATCTTGCCATGCTCTACTTCCATTAAAGAATTTTCAAAAAGCTTTGCGACAAAAGGAATGGCTGAAATGGCTAGCGGGATAATGCTTGCGCTAGAGCCAATGCTCGTGCCAATCAAAAAGCGCGATAAAGGCAAGAGCAAAATAATGAGAATGATAAAAGGGAAAGAGCGAGTCATGTTGATAGAAGTGTCTAAAATTTTATGCAAAAGGGGTTTGTTTAACAAATGCCCTTTTTTACTCACTAACAATAAAACCCCCAAAGGCAAGCCAAAAACAACCGCCAAAAAGCTCGCTACAAACACCATATAAAGCGTTTCTAGCGTGGCTTGAATGAGCATTTGAGAAATCATTTTAATCCTTTAATTTTTCCACTTGTAAGCCTAAAGCGTTTAAATACTCTAAAGCCCTTTGAGTCTCTGCAACACTGCCTAAAAACCGCACCACTAAATACCCTATATCTTTAGTCGTAAGCTCTTCAATATTGCCTGAAATGATACTCACATCTATTTTAAAACGCCTGATCAAATTAGAAATGATCGGTTCGTCTAAATGCTCCCCTAAAAACACAATGCGATAAACGTCTTGCGATTTTTGA
This sequence comes from Helicobacter pylori, assembly GCF_014496485.1. GTDB lineage: Bacteria > Campylobacterota > Campylobacteria > Campylobacterales > Helicobacteraceae > Helicobacter > Helicobacter pylori_DD. The sequence continues at coordinate 21,277 of NZ_JACTAX010000005.1, forward strand.
TCCCCATGCTCGTTTTTGATGCCAAGCAATTCTTTAGTAACGGCATGTTTAGGGTTAGCAAAAATTTCTTCTACTGAGCCTCTTTCTACGATTTCGCCGCTGCTGATCACACACATTTGATTGCACAATTCTTTAACCACTTCAATCTGGTGTGTGATGAAAACGACGCTCAAATTGAGCTTTTTTTGAATGCCGCTTAAAAGCGTTAAAATAGAATGCGTGGTTTTAGAATCCAGCGCGGATGTGGCTTCATCGCAAAGCAACAAATCAGGGCAATTCGCTAAACTCCTAGCGATCGCCACTCGTTGTTTTTGCCCACCGCTGAGCTGTTTAGGATAAAAATGCATTTTATCTTCTAGCCCCACTAATTCCAACAATTCATGCACTCTTGATTTGATCTTATTTTTTTCCCATCGGGCGATTTCTAAAGCGAAAGCGACATTTTCAAACACGTTTTTAGCGCTCAATAAATTGAAATGCTGGAAAATCATGCCTATTTTTTGGCGCGCTTTTTGCAATTCTTTAGGCTTTAAGTTTAATAGATTGACCCCATTGACTAAAACTTCGCCAGAACTAGGACGCTCTAAACAATTGATTAGGCGAATGAGCGTGGATTTCCCCGCCCCTGAATAGCCTATCACGCCTAAAATATCGCCTTTTTTTAATTCCAAATTCACGCCTTTTAGAGCATGGAATCCGTTTTCATAAATCTTTTCAATGTTTTTTAATTCTACTACCATCGTTTTAACTTTACATCCCGATCACTTGGACATTTGCGCGTTATTTTCCACGCTATTGAGCCATAAAAACACTTGCACCACGCTTTCATACAATTCTTCAGGTATCGTGCAGTCTAATTCCACCTTTAAAAGCGAATCCACCAGCATGGGGTTAGAAAAGAGCGCTATATCGTATTCCTTAGCTTTTTGAATGATCCTTTTAGCCACTTCGCCCACCCCGCTTGCGATCACTTTTGGGGCATGATCTTGCCCCATGTTATAGGCTAGAGCGGCGGCTTTTATGGTTTTATTCATCTAATACCCTAAAGTCAAAGAATCAGCGTCATTCCAAGAGAAATTTTTTTCAAACCCTTTTGTTTTTTTCAAAATAGACGCAACGCTACGAACCAACATGTCCGTTTCAATATTCACGCGCCGTTTGAGTTTATAAGTCTTAAAAAGGGTGTTTTCTAAAGTGTAAGGGATAATCGTTAGCCAAAACCCCTTTTCTTCTACTTTGCTTAAAGTCAAACTCACCCCATCAATGGCGATAGAACCTTGCTCAACGCACAATAAAAGCGTTTCTTCAGAAGCGCTGATGAAAAAATCCACTTGATTAGCGTTGTGAATGATTTTTTCAATGACCCCGATAGCGTCAATATGCCCTTGCACAAAATGCCCATCCAAACTCGCATCGGCTTTTAAGGCTGGCTCAATATGGACTAAATCCTTGTAATTTTCTAACGCTACGCTGTTTTGGGTTTTCTGGCTCAATTCCACGCTAAAATGCGTTTTTGAACTTTCTATGGCGGTCAAACACGCCCCATTAATTGCAATGCTGTCGCCAAGCTTGGGATTGAGATCGCTCTCTATGCTTAAAATATTGTTGTGGAAACTTTTCACTTTAGCTATTTGATGGATTAGACCGCTGAACATCGTTAATGATTATTTTCCTTATGTTAGAATGCTTAAGTATTGTAACATATTAAATAAAACCATAGGATAGAAGCATGTTTATTGATACGCATTGCCATTTGGATCACAAGGACTATGAAAACGATTTAGAAGAAGTGTTAAAAGAAAGCCTGGAAAAAGGCGTTACTCAATGCGTGATTCCGGGCGCGGACATGAAAGATTTGAATAGAGCGGTAGAGATTAGCGAAAAATTTGAAGGCGTGTTTTTTGCCATAGGCGCTCACCCTTATGATGTGGAGAGCTTTGATGAAAGCCTGTTTGAAAAATTTGTCAGCCATCAAAAATGCGTGGCGATAGGCGAATGCGGACTGGATTACTACCGCTTGCCTGAATTAAATGAGAGAGAGAGTTATAAAAGCAAGCAAAAAGAAATCTTTAAAAGACAGATTGAATTTTCTATCCAACACAACAAGCCCTTGATTATCCATATTAGAGAGGCGAGTTTTGATAGTTTGAATCTTTTAAAAAGCTATCCTAAGGCTTTTGGGGTGTTGCATTGCTTTAACGCTGATAACATGCTTTTAGAATTGAGCGATCGTTTTTATTATGGAATAGGAGGGGTTAGCACTTTTAAAAACGCTAAAAGACTGGTAGAGATCCTCCCTAAAATCCCTAAAAACAGGCTTCTTTTAGAAACGGATTCGCCTTATTTGACCCCACACCCTTTTAGAGGTACTAGGAATAGCCCTACTTATATCCCTTTAATCGCTCAAAAAATTGCCGAAATCATCCACATAGAGACTGAAGAGCTCGCTTCTTTAAGCACGCATAACGCTCAAACGCTCTTTAGTTTCCCCTAAAATTAGGGCTTGTTAGAAAGCGTTATTCAAGTTTAGTTATAATCAAGGCTATTTTAAAAGCTGAATAGCTGTAGTTATTAGGATGCGATGTCAAAAAGAATGAAGTGTTTTAGTCAAAAATGGTTGGTTTTTTTTGTTACCCTTTTATTGGCTTCTTTAGGCCATGCGAAAATGGCTTTTGAATCTAATATTGACACCAAAGCGCTAGAGGCTTTTGGGGTTAATGCGGGCTTTTTATCCCAAATGCCAAACGCTTTAAAGAAAATGAATAAAGAAGAGGAATGGAAAAAGTTAGTCAAAAGATTTGATGTGAATTACCAGTTCATCCCCATCATTAAAAACATGCTCATAGAAGCGAGCGTGCCGCAGGAATTTTTGTTTTTAGCCATGGCCGAGTCTAAATTTTCATCAAGGGCTTATAGCAGGAAAAAAGCGGTAGGGATTTGGCAATTCATGCCAAGCACGGCTAAAGAATTAGGGCTTAAGGTCAATCATTACATTGACGAAAGAAGAGATCCTATTAAAAGCACTCAAGCGGCGATCACTTATTTGAAACGGCTCTACAAGCAAACCGGAGAGTGGTATTTGGTCGCTATGGCGTATAATTACGGCTTACGCAAGGTTCAAAACGCTATTAAAGCCGCCGGCACTTCGGACATTAAGATTTTGTTGGATGAAGATAAAAAATACCTCCCTAAAGAGACACGAGAGTATATCCGCTCCATTCTAAGCCTGGCGTTAAAATTCAACAGCCTAGACAACCTCAAAGATAAAGAATACTTGCTCAATCGTGGGGCGAGGGTGAGTTTGGTGGGCGTCCCGTTTAAAAGGCACACTTCATTAGTCCAAGTGGCCAAAAATTTGAATTTGAGTTTAGAAACCTTAAAATCCTACAACCACCAATTCCGCTATAACATTCTGCCCTCTAAAGACCCCACCTACACCATTTATATCCCTTATGAAAAACTCGCCCTTTTCAAACAACGCCAACTCAAACAAAATAAAAACGCTCAAGCTAATCCTAAAAGCCCTTTTATCACCCATGTGGTCTTGCCTAAAGAAACCCTATCTTCTATCGCTAAACGCTATCAAGTCAGTATTTCCAGTATCCAATTAGCCAATAATCTCAAAGATTCTAATATTTTTATCCACCAACGCTTGATCATCCCCACCAATAAGAAATTGATCGCTACAAGGGAATTTTAATGGGTTTGGCGTTAAAAAAAGTTTGTTTTTTAGGCGTTATTTTGTTGATTAGCGCTTGTGCGGTTAAAAAAGAGGGAATAAAGAATTTGTCTTATAAGCATGAAAGCTTGCGCGCTTATGAAAACGCTAAAGACTATGATCCGACAACCAAAAAAGCCACCTATAAGCGCAATTTTTTTGAACGCCATTTCAAACACCACTCCGATTCGCAAGATAGCAATACAAAACAACCCCTAGATAACGGCATGCGCGATTCTAGCGCGATCCAAAGGGCCACCATGCGCCCTTATCAAGTGGGGGGCAAGTGGTATTACCCCACTAAAGTGGATTTAGGCGAAAAATTTGATGGCGTTGCGAGCTGGTATGGCCCCAATTTCCATGCCAAAAAAACCAGTAATGGGGAAATTTATAACATGTATGCCCACACCGCTGCGCACAAGACTTTACCCATGAACACCGTGGTGAAAGTCATCAATGTTGATAATAACTTAAGCACCATTGTGCGCATTAATGATAGAGGGCCTTTTGTGAGCGATCGCATCATTGATTTGTCTAATGCGGCCGCTAGGGATATTGACATGGTTAAAAAAGGCACGGCCAGCGTGCGTCTTATTGTTTTGGGCTTTGGTGGGGTTATCTCCACGCAATACGAACAATCCTTTAACGCCAGCTCTTCAAAGATCTTACACAAGGAATTTAAAGTCGGCGAGAGCGAAAAAAGCGTGAGCGGAGGGAAATTTTCTTTACAAATGGGGGCTTTTAGAAACCAAATAGGCGCTCAAACTTTAGCGGATAAATTGCAAGCAGAGAATAAGAATTACAGCGTCAAGGTTGCTTTTAAAGACGATTTGTATAAAGTTTTAGTTCAAGGGTTTCAAAGCGAAGAAGAGGCTAGGGATTTTATGAAAAAATATAACCAGAATGCGGTTTTAACGAGAGAATGATTAAGTTATTGCTTTTAGATGTGGATGGCACGCTCACAGACGGATCGTTGTATTTTGATGAAAATTTTCACGAAATCAAGGCTTTTAATGTCAAAGACGGGCTTGGCATGGTGCTATGGCAAAAATTAGGCAAAAAAATCGCTATCATTACAGGAAGAACTTCAATCATGGTGAAAAAACGCATGGAGAGTTTGGGCGTTCAGTTTGTTTTTATGGGCGTTGAAAATAAAAACGCCGTTATAGAGCGGCTTAAAAAAGACTTGCAATTGAGCGCGCAAGAAATCGCATGCGTGGGCGATGATTATAACGATTTAGGCATGTTTAAGGCATGCGCTTGGAGTTTCGCTCCTTTTGATGCGCACCCCTTGCTTAAAAGCAAGGCCTATAAAGTGTTGCAAAATTCAGGGGGCAAGGGGGCCGTTAGGGAAGCGATTGATTATCTTTTAACATTAGAAGGCTTGCAAGATGAAGCGCTCAAGCTTTATCTCTAATAGCGTTTTAAACTTTTTTGTGGTTTTGTCTTTCATCACGATAGGGCTAGTCTTTTTCTTTTTGCGTTCCCAACCCACTAGCGTGGTCTCTAAAGAAAATATCCCTAAAATTGAATTAGAAAATTTTAAAGCGTTTCAAATCAACGATAAAATCCTTGATCTTTCCATAGAGGGTAAAAAAGCTTTACAATACGATGATTACGAAATCTTTTTTGATTCCAAAATCAAACGCTATGATGAAGACACCATTGAAAGCGTTGAATCCCCTAAAGCCAAGCGGCAGCAGGATTTGTATTTCTTCCCTAATGGGGTTACTTATAAAAGAAGCGATGATTCTAGTTTTTGGAGCGAAACAGGGATTTACAACCATAAAGAGCAAAATTTTAAAGGCAAGGGCCGTTTCATCCTCACTTCAAAAGACAGCAAGATTGAGGGGCTTGACATTTCTTATTCGCATGCTTTAGCCATTATTGAAGCTCAAAGCATTCAAGCTAATTTATTCTTAGATGAAATCAAACAAAGCCAGAAAGAAAAGAAAAAATTCCCCACTTTCAAAGGAGGGTTTTAATGCGTTGGTGGTGTTTTTTGGTGTGTTGTTTTGGTATTTTAAGCGTGATGAGCGCTCAAAAAACAGACAATAAAGGTTTGAAAAAAGAAAGAGAACTTTTAGAGATTACTGGCAATAAATTTGTAGCGAACGACAAAACCAAAACCGCCGTTATTCAAGGCAATGTGCAGATCAAAAAAGGTAAAGACCGGTTGTTTGCGGATAAGGTTAGCGTGTTTTTAAACGATAAACGAAAGCCTGAACGCTATGAAGCCACAGGGAACACGCATTTTAATATCTTTACAGAAGATAATCGTGAAATCAGCGGGAGCGCTGACAAGCTCATTTATAACGCACTGAATGGGGAATACAAATTATTGCAAAATGCGGTGGTTAGAGAAGTGGGGAAATCTAATGTCATCACCGGCGATGAAATCATTTTAAACAAAGCTAAGGGTTATGCTGATGTGTTGGGGAGCGCGAAACGGCCCGCTAAATTCGTGTTTGATATGGAAGACATTAATGAAGAAAATCGTAAGGCGAAACAAAAAAAGAAGGACGCTAAGGAAAAACCATGATCGCTATTAAAGACGCTCATTTTCTCACTTCTTCAAGCCAACTTTTTCAATGCCCTGCGAGCTTGACTTCTGAGATGGTCATTTTAGGGCGCAGCAATGTAGGCAAAAGCTCGTTTATTAATACCTTGTTAGGAAAAAATCTCGCCAAAAGCTCAGCGACGCCGGGAAAAACCCGTTTAGCGAATTTTTTTTCCACCACTTGGGAAGATAAAGAAAACGCCTTAACGACCACTTTTAATGTGATTGATTTGCCCGGGTTTGGCTACGCTAAAGTTTCTAAAAGCCTGAAAAAAGAATGGGAGGGGTTTTTATGGGAATTGTTGAGCGTTAGGGTTTCTATCAAACTTTTTATCCATTTAGTGGATGCGCGCCATTTGGATTTAGAAATTGATAAAAACGCTAAAGAAAACATTCAAGCCCTTTTAAGGCCTGATCAAGCCTACCTTACTCTTTTTACGAAATTTGACAAGTTGAATAAAAACGAGCAACACCGCCTTTTTTTAAACGCTCCTAAACCTTTTTTAATCAATACCACCCATTTTAACGCTCTTTCTTCAAAATACCCAACCCTTGAAATAGTGCGTCAAACCCTTTTGAAATACTTGATCACTAACCCTTCATAAGCCACAAAACCATGCTCTCTTTAAAACAAGATTCCTTTTTTTTCTTATGTTTAGGGATCTTGGGTTTTTATTTTTATAGCCTTTTGAGAGACTTAATGCCTTTTTTACCCCCCATGATTGGGTTTTTATTCTTGTTTTATGCGAAAAAATACGATCATTTTTTACCCAGTTTGAGCGTGTTTGGCTGTTTGTTTTGGTTTGAAAGCATGCATTTAAAGACTTTAGGCGTTTTAGCTTTATTGTTTTTAATCTACCATCAAATCGTTTATAAAAACTCTTTAAAGCTTTTTAATGACGGCTTTTTATTCAAAACTTTGCATGTTTTTTTGGTTTATTATCTCTATTTATCGCGCTTTTTTTCGGTGTCTTTGGATTTGAAGATGATCGGCTTTCTCGCTCTTTTTGCTTTAATAGAGAGCGCTTTGTGGGGTTTGTATGAAAAATCTTCGCTATAAGCTTTTGCTCTTTGTTTTTATAGGGTTTTGGGGGTTATTGGTTTTAAATTTATTTATTTTAAGCGTTAAAAATCAAGAATACTATGAAAAATTGGCCGAACGAAACATGACCAAAAAAGAATTTCTAGTCCCTACAAGGGGCGATATTACAGACAGAAACCATGAATTTTTAGCCACTAACGAATTGGTGTTTGGCGTGTTTTTGCCCAGTAGACTGAAACAAAAAGAACTTTTGGAAAAAATTGAAATCATCCAAAAGTTTTTCCCTAACTTTTCCAAAGAAACGCTTTTAAACAATTACCAAAAAGAAAATTCGCTCTATAACCACAACCTCATTAAAGTGGTGGGATTCATTCCTTATGCCGCCATGCAACCTCTTTATGCCAAACTCATCCAAACTCAAGGCATTTTTGTGCGCCCTTTAGACAAGCGCTACTACCCTAATAACGCTTTAGCTTCGCATGTTTTAGGCTATGTGGGGGTGGCAAGCTTGCAAGATTTGAAAGACGATGAAGAGAATCAATACAGCCAGATTGTGGGCAAAACCGGCATTGAAAAAGAATACAACAAGCTTTTACAAGGCAAGGTGGGCTATAAAATCATGCGTGTCAATGCACTCAATCAGGAATTAGCCACTTTAGAAGTAGTGCCGCCAAGCACCAATAACCACTTGCAATTGAGTTTAGACAAACGCTTGCAAAAAGAAGCGGACAAGCTCTTTGAAAATAAAAGGGGGGCTATTTTAGTGATGAACGCAGAAAATGGGGAATTGCTCGTTGCAGGAAGTTACCCTGAATACAATTTGAACGATTTTGTAGGCGGGATCAGTCAAGACAAATGGCAAAAACTTCAAGATGATATTTATAACCCCTTATTAAACCGCTTCGCTAACGCCTTGTATCCGCCGGGATCTGTGGTTAAAATGGGCGTGGGCTTGAGCTTTTTAGAAAACCTTCATATCACAGAAAACACCACCATACCCACCCCCCCTTTTATTGAAGTGGGTAAGCGCAAATTCAGGGACTGGAAAAAAACAGGGCATGGCAATTCCAATTTGTATAAAGCGATTAGGGAGTCGGTGGACGTGTATTTTTATAAGTTTGGGCTTGAAATCTCTATAGAAAAACTCTCTAAAACTTTAAGGGAAGTGGGCTTTGGGGAAAAAACGGGCGTTGATTTGCCGAATGAATTTGTGGGGATTGTGCCGGATAATTTGTGGAAACTCAAACGCTTCAATCAAGATTGGCGCGTTGGGGACACGCTCATTACCGCTATTGGGCAAGGCTCTTTTTTAGCCACGCCCTTACAAGTGCTAGCCTATACGGGACTCATTGCGACAGGCAAACTGGCAACGCCTCATTTTGCTATCCATAACAAACAACCGCTCAAAGACCCCCTAAATAGTTTTCAAAAAAAGAAGCTCCAAGCCTTGCGCGTGGGCATGTATGAAGTGTGCAACCATAAAGACGGCACCGCTTATCATTCCACAAGAGGTTCTAAGGTTACCTTAGCGTGTAAAACCGGCACTGCGCAAGTCGTGGAAATCGCTCAAAACATCGTCAACCGCATGAAAGAAAAGGATATGGAATATTTCCATCGATCCCATGCGTGGATTACCGCATTCTTGCCTTATGAAAAACCCAAATACGCTATCACTATTTTAGTAGAACATGGGGAAGGGGGGTCAAAACTAGGGGGCCTGTTAGTGAAGATGAGTAATAAACTCTATGAGCTTGGCTATCTTTAATAAAATTTTAAATCTTTTCAAAAACGCAACCTTCTAAACGCTAAAGACCATCAGCCAACCTGTTTCCAACTCATTCCACCGCTCTATAACTCATTCTAATGGGTGGTTTAAAACTGGTCTTTATTAAAAACATTCTAAAAGCGTAACTTTAATGAGATTTAGGCTTGCTGTATGTTTGGCTTTGTTTTAATCGCATATTGACAGCTGAAGTCTTGTTTAATGTTTTTAAAAAATGGGGTTTTAGTTGTTTTGCTTCATCGTTTTAGATTTTATCATTATTTTCTTAAAGGATAAGGGGGGTTATTTTGCGCCATTTCCCCCTTTAAGAAATAACGCTTTTAAGAAATTGCTACTTGATTAGTGCAAGCTCTTTTCGTTTTATTTTAAAAATACTTTTAGCGTTTTTAATGCTCAATAAGAAAAGAACTTTTGATTAGCACCTATAAAGCACCCCATTCATCTTAAAGATGGATTTTACCCAAATGGCTTAAAAAGCCGGGATAATCGCCCCTTTATAGGTATCCAAAATAAATTTCCTGGTCTTTTCACTCTGCAAAGCTTCAATCAGCGCTTTTATGGCTTCATCTTGCGCGTTATCCTCACGAGCGGCTATTAGATTGGCATAAGGCGAGTCCTTGTCTTCTGAAAATAAAGCCCCAGTGAGTTTTGCTTGCAAGGCATAATTCCCTGTTACAATAGCCCCATCCACATCCCCTAAAACCTTAGGCAATAGCGCGGCTTCTAAAGGCTTGATTTTGATGTTGTAAGGATTTTTGACAATATCAAACTCCGTAGCGTATAGATTGCTTGGGTCTTTGAGAGCGATAAGGCCTTGCTTATGCAGTAAAATCAACGCCCTGCCTTGATTGGCCGGATCATTTGGTACAGCAATCACTGAGCCTTTTTTAAGGTTTTTAATGTCTGTGATTTTTTGAGAATAAAATCTTAAAGGCTCCACATGGATATTGGCCAAACCAACAAGGTGCATTTTTCTGTCCAAATTAAACCGATCCAAATAAGGGCGGTGCTGGAAGTAATTCGCGTCTAAAGAGCCGTCATTGAGCGCTAAATTAGGCAACACATAATCGGTAAAAGACACGATCACTAATTTGATCCCTTTCTCTTTCAAATCGTCCACGACTGATTGCAAGATTTGCGCATGCGGCACAGGGTTAGCGCCCACTTTAAGCTCACGAGTGATTTTGTGGTCTTCTTTTTTTTCTTTGTGGTGTTTGGCGTCCAAAAGGTTAAACAAACCTAGAGCAATTATTCCCACACTAATAACACGCTTGAATGCATTCATAAAAACCCCTTTATTAACAAAATTAATTCAAAAATGATAAAAAGATAAAACGATACAAAAATTTTAGAAACTGGCAAAGAATAAAAAGAAAAGGATTCAACCAAGAAAAACGAAGTTTCTCTTGATCAAACAGCGAATTGAACCATCAAAGCTTAATGGAATTTTCTTTAAGATATTCTGCAACGCCTTGGTGAGTTGCTTTCATACCTTTATCGCCTTTTCTCCAGCCTGCTGGGCATACTTCACCATGTTCTTCAAAGTGCAAGAGAGCGTCTACCATGCGAAGCATTTCATCTGCATTCCTACCTAATGGCAAGTCATTGATCACTGCGTGTCTTACTTTCATGTTTTTGTCAATCAAAAAAGCTCCTCTCAAAGCGATCGCTTCTTCAAACAGCACATCATAGTCTCTAGAAATGCTCTTAGTAATATCAGCCACCATAGGGAAAGTTACTTGACCAATACCGCCTTTTTCTACAGGGGTGTTTTTCCATGCAAAATGCACTTGTTCGCTGTCAATAGACACGCCAATCACATTAAAGCCTTTTTCTTGGAAGTCTTTCACTCTTTTGTCAAACGCAATGATTTCTGTAGGGCATACAAAAGTAAAATCTTTTGGCCAAAAGAAAAGAACCGCACCGCTCTTACCTAAATTTTTAGAAAGCTCAAAGTGTTCATCAACCTCATTGTTTCCTAAAACGGCAGGCGCTTTAAAATCGGGGGCAAGTTTTGTAACTAACATATACAACTCCTTAAGTGTTTTAAAATTTTGTTGGATCAAAATTAAACCTGAATAGATTTAATTTTATTATGCTTTCCACTCAATCAGCGGAAACATGGTGGAGTATATTCTTAAAAAGTTAATGAAAAGATATTTCCTTTTAAATTTTAAGATTTTGTGAAAAAAAGTTTCATTTTTACTGCTTGTATTTCCTTGAATAGTGTTATAATCGCTTCATAAATCATACGAAAGGAATTGTTATGCTAATCGCTCGCTTTAAAAAAGCTTTAATCTCTTGTTCTTTAGGGATTCTTCTTGTTTCATCGTTATTAGGCGTGGCTAACGCTTCTAATCAAGAAATCCAAGTCAAGGATTATTTCGGGGAGCAAACTATAAAGCTTCCTGTTTCTAAAATAATCTACTTGGGTAGCTTTGCAGAAGTGCCTGCCATGTTCAATACTTGGGATAGGGTCGTGGGCATTTCGGATTACGCTTTTAAATCTGATATTGTTAAAGCCACTCTCAAAGATCCTAAACGCATTAAACCCATGAGCAGTGATCATGTGGCGGCGTTGAATGTGGAGCTTTTAAAAAAACTTAGCCCTGATCTTGTGGTAACCTTTGTGGGTAACCCTAAAGCGGTAGAGCATGCGAAAAAATTTGGGATATCATTTCTTTCTTTCCAAGAAAAAACCATTGCAGAAGTCATGGAAGATATTGACGCTCAAGCTACGGTCTTAGAAATTGACGCTTCTAAAAAACTCGCCAAAATGCAAGAAACTTTGGATTTTATTGCCGAGCGTTTGAAAGGTGTCAAAAAGAAAAAAGGGGTGGAGCTTTTCCACAAAGCCAACAAGATCAGTGGCCATCAAGCCCTCGATTCAGATATTTTAGAAAAAGGGGGCATAGACAATTTTGGCTTGAAATACGTTAAGTTTGGGCGCGCTGACATTAGCGTGGAAAAAATCGTTAAAGAAAACCCTGAGATTATCTTTATTTGGTGGATAAGCCCGCTTAGCCCTGAAGACGTGTTAAACAACCCCAAATTTGCTACTATTAAAGCCATTAAAAACAAGCAAGTTTATAAGCTCCCCACAATGGATATAGGCGGTCCTAGAGCCCCACTCATTAGCCTTTTTATCGCTCTAAAAGCCCACCCTGAAGCGTTTAAGGGTGTGGATATTAATGCGATGGTTAAAGACTACTATAAAGTGGTTTTTGATTTGAATGATGCAGAAATTGAACCCTTTTTATGGCATTAATTTTTAAAAAAGGATAAGCTTTTTAGCCCTTCGTGTATCGTGCTAGGCTTAGAACAAGCCTTGTAGCTAAAATTTTCTTCCCTAATTTTTATCTTATCTTTAACTTTTAAGATTTTATGAAAAATAGTTTCATTTTTACTATTGTTATTTTCTTAGTAATGTTATAATCGCTTTATAAATCATACAAAAAGGATCGTTATGTTAGTTACTCGCTTTAAAAAAGCTTTCATTTCTTATTCTTTAGGTGCACTTGTCGCTTCATTATTATTGAATGTGTGCAACGCTTCAGCGCAAGAAGTCAAAGTCAAGGATTATTTTGGGGAGCAAACGATAAAGCTTCCTGTTTCTAAAATAGCCTATATAGGGAGCTATGTAGAAGTGCCTGCCATGCTTAATGTTTGGAATAGGGTTGTAGGCGTTTCGGATTACGCTTTTAAAGACGACATTGTCAAAGCCACTCTCAAAGGCGAAGATCTTAAACGCGTCAAACACATGAGCACTGATCATACAGTCGCTCTAAATGTAGAGCTTTTAAAAAAACTTAGCCCCGATCTTGTGGTAACCTTTGTGGGCAACCCTAAAGCGGTAGAGCATGCGAAAAAATTTGGTATATCATTCCTTTCTTTTCAAGAGACAACGATTGCAGAGGCCATGCAGGCCATGCAAGCTCAAGCTACGGTCTTAGAAATTGACGCTTCTAAAAAATTCGCCAAAATGCAAGAAACTTTGGATTTTATTGCTGAGCGTTTGAAAAATGTTAAAAAGAAAAAAGGGGTGGAGCTTTTCCATAAAGCCAATAAAATCAGCGGCCATCAAGCCATTAGCTCAGATATTTTAGAAAAAGGGGGTATAGACAATTTTGGCTTGAAATACGTTAAGTTTGGGCGCGCTGACATTAGCGTGGAAAAAATCGTTAAAGAAAACCCTGAGATTATCTTTATTTGGTGGGTAAGCCCGCTTAGCCCTGAAGATGTGTTAAACAACCCCAAATTTGCTACTATTAAAGCCATTAAAAACAAGCAAGTTTATAAACTCCCCACAATGGATATTGGCGGGCCAAGAGCCCCGCTCATTAGTCTTTTTATCGCCTTAAAAGCCCACCCTGAAGCGTTTAAAGGCGTGGATATTAATGCGATAGTCAAAGACTATTATAAGGTGGTTTTTGATTTGAATGATGCAGAGATTGAACCCTTTTTATGGCACTGATTTTTAAAAAAAGGGCGATATTTTTTAGCCTTTGGTGTATCGTGCTAGGCTTAGAACAAGCCCTATAGCGATACAATTCGCTAGAAGCGAACTCCCTCCATAGCTCAAAAACGGCACCGCTAGACCTTTAACCGGAAGAATCCCGCCCACCCCAAAGGCGTTGATCACCAAAGAAAACCCTATTAGTAGCACCACGCCCACGCAAAATAGCGAATATTTTGGCTCTTTCAAGCGGTTAGCGATCCTAAAAATCAAAACAATCAAAACAGAAAACAAAATAAAACAAACGCATAACCCCAAAAACCCCCATTCTTCGGCGATCCCAGCTAAGACCATGTCCGTATGCACTTCGCTCAAAAACCCAAGCTTGATTTGCCCTAGCCCAAGCCCTTGCCCAAACAACCCCCCATTATGCATGGCATTGCCCGCATGAAAGACTTGATAGGATTCGGGCAAGTCGCTTATTCTAAGAGCGTTCGCTAATCTATCCGGCAAGAGCGTGAAAAGCGAATTTTGCAAATTAGACCACCACAATTTCAGGCGCAAAATCCTATGAGCGCTTGTAACAATCGCTAAAACGCTGATCGCAAACGCCCCTGAAACAATCAAGCCAAACAAATGCGCGCTCCCCCCAGAAAAAACCAACAACACCGCTAAAACCGCTCCCAAAAGAACGATCTGCCCCAAATCGTTTTGCAAAACCCCTACCCCAATCGCTAAGGCTACAAACACCACCGAATAAGGCACAAAAGTGATGAGTTCTTCTTTGACATTAGCCTTTTCTTTTGCCACAAAGGTGCGAGACAAACTCCACGCAAGAAAAAAGGTGAAACCAATCTTTAAAAACTCCAAAGGCGCTAGAGAGAAAAACCCAAAACGGATCCAGCGCTTCGCCCCCCCAGCGCTACTGGAAAGGCTTTCTGGCAAAAAAAACATGCCAATAATGAGTAGTGATGGGACAAAAAGGAGAAAAAACCCCAAACGGCTAAACCACTTGCTAGGATCAACCCTAGACAACCCCCACATGATAACAATCCCTATGATCGCGCTTGAAAGCTGGCGTATGAAAAAATGGAATTCCCCATAATGATACAGCACCACTGTGGTGTAAGTTGAGAGCGAATAGCTCATCAATACCCCCAAAAAAATCAATAGCGAAGTGCAAAAAAACAGGTTTCTGTCTGTAATCATTAGGATTTCCTTATTTTGGTTTTTGAATAGGCGTTATTTTAAGGTATTTTAGGGGTATTTTACACTATAATGGCTCTGAATTGGCTTATCGCTCAAGCTTAAGCATGCTTTGAAATTGATCGCATTCTTTAAGTGAAAAAGCGAGCCGGTTTTGGAATGCTTTTTGCATGTTATGAATTTGCAAGGGTTTAAAAAGGGGTTTTAATGGATTTTTCTAAAGCGTTTGGATTGGTTTATAAAGCGTTGGATTATAGGGCTTTAAGGCAGGATATGATCGCTTCTAACATCGCTAATGTGGATACCCCCTTTTACAGGCCAAAGGATTTGGATTTTGAAAGCGTTTTAGCGGAGAAAAAAGCAGAAATTTTTGAAAACCAATCCAGTAAAGTTTTGCCTTTAGCCCACACTAACCCTAGGCATTTAGACTTTGAAAATAGCGCTAAAGAGGGGGCAAGCCTTTTTTTTAGAGATGGGCATTTGGCTAAAAATGATGGCAACAGCGTGGATTTAGACATAGAAACGAGTGAAATGGGCAAGAACTCTACCATGTATTTAGCCTTGAGTTCAGCCTTAAAAAAGTATCGAGGCGTGATCAATTACGCCATTGATTCCAGTAAGAATTTATAGTTAAGGGAAAGCATGTTTTTATCTTCTTTTGATATTAGCGGTTATGGTTTGTCCGCCCAACGCTTAAGGGCTAATTTGATTTCTTCTAATATCGCTAACGCTAACACCACGCGCACGAGCGAAGGAGGTCCTTATAGGAGGCAAGAAGCGGTGTTTAAGGCTTTTGATTTCAATGAGATTTTAAACCAAAAAATCGCCCAAAACAATCAAATTACCCCCTATGAAGACCCCCTAGATGAAGGCGATGACAACCCCTTAATCCCTATCACAAGCGTGGTGGTGGATAAGATTGTGCGCGATGATAACGAGCCTTTGATGAAATACGATCCCAGCCACCCTGACGCTAACGCTCAAGGCTATGTGGCTTACCCCAATGTGAATGCGGTGGTTGAAATGGCGGACTTAGTGGAAGCGACTAGAGCTTATCAAGCCAATGTTGCAGCCTTTCAAAGCGCTAAAAACATGGCGCAAAATGCGATTGGCATGTTACAAACATGAACGATTTTCAACAATTTATGGTAGTATAAGAAAATTTAGGTAGTATTAGCCAAAGATCAGTAGAATACAGAAATGAATAAAATATTTAATAGAGTTAAATTTTTAAAAAAGAGCTTAAGGAGGTTCTATGCAAGCCATACACAATGACAAAAGCTTATTGAGTCCTTTCTCTGAGCTTAACACGGACAACAGGACTAAAAGAGAAGAATCAGGTAGCACCTTTAAAGAACAAAAAGGTGGGGAGTTTTCCAAACTCTTAAAACAATCTATCAATGAGCTTAACAACACTCAAGAGCAATCTGATAAAGCCTTAGCCGACATGGCGACAGGGCAAATCAAGGACTTGCACCAAGCAGCTATCGCCATAGGGAAGGCTGAAACGAGCATGAAACTCATGCTTGAAGTGCGTAACAAAGCGATCAGCGCTTATAAAGAGCTTTTGAGAACGCAGATCTAGTCTCTTAAGTGGCGTCTCTTTAAATGATCGCTTGGTCTTTTTTAAAGAGAGGGTTTGTTTTTGTTACGCCCCATTTTAACAGATTTTACCATCAAAAATTCATGCTCTCATGCGTTGTGAAAATCCAACGCCACGCCATTTTCAAGTAAGCGCTTATGGATAATAAGAATATTGATCCTTACTTCAACCCAGAGCAATTTTTAGAAACCAAAAAATACAAGGGTTCTGTTACGGCTTTAATCTTTTTATTGCTTTTTTTTATTTTTTTAATGGTGGCTTTTAAAAAAGCTTTTTTTGCGCAAGCCAACATGCCTAATCTAGTGATGAGCAAACAAGACACTGCGACTAGAGGGACTATCTATAGTCAAGACAACTACAGCCTGGCCACTTCGCAAACCCTTTTCAAACTGGGCTTTGACACGAGGTTTTTAAACCCGGATAAAGAAGATTTTTTCATTGATTTCCTTTCTATTTATAGCAATACCCCTAAAGAGTCCCTAAAAGACGCGCTCAATACGAAAGGCTACACGATTTTAGCTTACAATCTCACGCCCAATATGGCCGCTAATATTAGAGACTTGAATAAGAAATTTTTAGCTTTTGGGGTTTTTCAAAATTTCAAAGACGCGCACGATAAAGTGTGGCAAAAGCAAGGGCTAAACATTGAAGTGAGCGGCGTTTCCAGGCATTACCCTTATCAAAATAGCCTAGAGCCTATCATTGGCTATGTGCAAAAACAAGAAGAAGACAAGCTCACTTTAACTACCGGTAAGAAAGGCGTTGAAAAATCTCAAGATCACTTGCTTAAAGCCCAGCAAAATGGCATAAGAACAGGCAAAAGAGATGTGAGTTTTAACTTTATCCAAAACCACTCTTACACAGAGATTGAAAGGCTTGATGGCTATGAGGTGTATTTGAGCATTCCTTTAAAACTCCAAAAAGAAATTGAAACCCTATTAGATAAAACCAAAGACAAACTCAAGGCTAAAGAAATCCTAGTGGGCATTATCAACCCTAAAAGCGGGGAAATCTTATCGCTGGCTTCAAGCAAGCGCTTCAATCCTAACGCCATTAAAACTAGCGATTATGAAAGCTTGAATTTGAGCGTTGCTGAAAAGGTTTTTGAGCCAGGCAGCACGATCAAACCCATTGTTTATTCACTGCTGTTAGACAAGAATCTAATCAACCCTAAAGAACGCATTGATTTAAACCATGGCTATTACCAATTAGGAAAATACACCATTAAAGACGACTTTATCCCCAGTAAAAAAGCCGTTGTGGAAGACATTTTGATCCAATCTAGCAATGTGGGCATGATAAAAATCAGTAAAAACTTAAACCCAGAGGATTTCTATAACGGGCTTTTAGGCTATGGATTTTCTCAAAAAACCGGCATTGATTTATCCTTAGAAGCCACAGGAAAGATCCCTCCTTTGTCCGCTTTCAAGCGTGAAGTGTTAAAGGGGAGCGTCTCTTATGGCTATGGGTTGAACGCGACTTTTTTGCAGCTTTTAAGGGCTTATGCGGTGTTTTCTAATGAAGGCAAATTGACTACCCCCTATTTAGTGCAACGAGAAACCGCCCCTAATGGCGATATTTACATCCCTAGCCCCAAACCCACCTTTCAAGTCATCAACCCAAAAAGCGCTAGGAAAATGAAAGAAACCTTAATCAAAGTGGTGCGTTATGGCACAGGCAAAAACGCTCAATTTGAAGGGCTATACATAGGGGGCAAAACAGGCACGGCTAGGGTTGCCAAAAACGGGAGTTATAGCGCAGAGTCCTACAACAGCTCTTTTTTTGGGTTCGCTGAAGATGAAAGGCAGGTTTTTACTATCGGCGTGGTTATCTTAGGCTCGCACGGCAAGGAAGAATATTACGCTAGCAAGATTGCAGCCCCTATTTTTAAAGAAATCACCGAAATTTTAGTGCGTTACAATTATCTATCGCCCTCTATTGCGATTCAAAACATGCTGGAGAAAAACCGCTTTAAGATAAAATAAAAGGCTCTTTTCAACCCAAACCCCAAAAAGGAGTCTTAAGTTGCCGGCTCTGTGGCATTAAGGCCAAATTTAGAGGACAGATTAGAAAAAATCTGTTTAAGTTAGGTTGAACCCAATTAAATAAAATGAGATTTGCATGATCCCTAGAAAGACAATCAAAACTAACCCTTAAATCAAAAAGAATGCGGATTAGCTTGCTATTATAATTTAAACGCAAGGTTTACAACAGGTGAGCGTTCAAAATTTAATCAAAATAATGTAAAATTAGAGCGAATATAAAAAATTGGCAGTATCAACTTAGGCTCATTAAAAGGCGAAATTCAAATGATTAAAAGCATAGAGATTGAAAATTACAAAAATTTCAAACACCTTAAAATGGAAAATTTTAAATAAAGAAAGTTGAAAGGTTAGAAGAAACAACCTTTAAAGGTTGTTTGCTAAAATCTCACTTCATTTGCAAAGCCACTTCTTCAGCGAAATTTTCTGCCTTTTTCTCAATGCCTTCGCCCAATTCAAAACGTGCATACTCAGTGATTTTTAAATCATCATCCCACTCTTTGGAACAATCAGCAATGACTTGAGCGATAGTTTTTTTATCGTCCATGACATAGAATTGCCCTAAAAGGGTTAGGCGTTGATCAATAAGGGTGTTATCAGCGATAAACCTTTCCATTTTTCCAGGAACGATTTTATCCCAGATTTTTTCAGGCTTGCCCTGCTCTTTTAATTCGTCTTCAAAAGCCTTTTTTTGACGGGCTAAAACTTCATCGCTCAATTCAATGCGACTCCCAAAAGCGGGGATGTTTTTCAAAGGTTTACCCAATCGTTTAGCCTCTTCGTTGTCTTTTTCAATTTCAGCGATCAAGGCTAAAGTTTCTTTTTTGACAAAATCAAGGCTAAAGTCTTTGCAATCTAGCACTTGAGGCTTCATCGCTGCGGCATGCATAGCGATGTTTCTAGCTAGTTCAACCACTTTTGGAGCGTTTTTTTCATTATCGTATTTTATACCGATTAACACGCCCACTCTAGCGTTAGAATGTGCATAACCATTGATGATATGAGAGCTAGGGGCTTTTAAATGAGTGATTTTCCTCACTAAAATGTTTTCACCAATCACAGCGATTTGAGAGTGCAAATACTCTTCAAAAGGCTTGTTGTCTAATAGGCTTTTAAGCAACTCTTCTGTGGTATGGATATGGTGGGCTTTGATCGTTTCTAAAGTTTTTTTAACCAATTCCTTAAAGCCCTCATTTTTAGCCACAAAATCCGTTTCGCTATTGATTTCTACCATCATCGCGCTTTTAAAATCAGGTGCTACTTCTAAAGCGACCACGCCCTCAGCAGCGATCCTATCGGCTTTTTTGGCGGCTTTACTCAAGCCTTTTTCGCGCAAGAAATCAATGGCCTTTTGCAAATCCCCAGCCACTTCCACAAGGGCTTTTTTGCAATCCATCATGCCCGCATCGGTTAAATCCCTTAATTTTTTGACTAGTTGAGCGCTAATTCCTGACATTATTCGGCTCCTTGAGTGATTTCTTTTTGGATTTCAGCGAGCATTTCTTCTTTTTCTTCATTGCTCACGAACTCTATCTCTTCGCTATTTTCATCCGCATGGACGATTTCTTCTTGCATGAGTTCTCGCCCCTCTAAAATCGCTTCGCTCATTTCTTTACAAAATAGCCTGATAGAGCGGATCGCATCGTCATTTCCAGGAATGGGGTAATCCACTAAATCAGGATCGCAGTTGGTGTCTAAGGGAGCCACGATAGGGATATGGAGTTTCCTCGCTTCAGCGACAGCGATTTTTTCTTTAGCCACATCAATCACAAAAATCATATCAGGGATTTTTTTCATGTGGCGCACCCCACCAAGATACTTGTCTAGCTTTTCTTTTTTCCTTAAAATCATGAGTTTTTCTTTTTTAGTCAATAGATCAATTTGACCGCTATTTTCCATTTCTTCAATGATTTCTAATTTTCTCACCGATTTTCTAATGGTGCTAAAATTAGTCAGCATGCCACCAAGCCAGCGGTAATTGACATAAGGGACTTGAATGCTTTCAGCAAATTCTTTCAAAGTCTCATTGGCTTGTTTTTTAGTGCCTACAAACATGATGCTCTTGCCTTGAGCGCTCGCATCGCGCACGATGTTATAAGTGTATCTAAAATAGCGCAAAGTTTTTTGCAAATCAATAATATGGATATTTTTCCTAACGCCAAAAATGAATTTTTTGGTTTTAGGGTTCCAACGCCTTGTTTGGTGTCCAAAATGCACACCGCATTCTAATAAATCTTTCATGGTTACCATGAGAATATTCTCCTTAAAGTTATTTTGGTTCTCTTCCTCCATGCTCATTTGATTCTTAAATTCTTAAGAACACCTAAATACAAGGATTAGCATGTGTGAATTTGACGCTGTCTTTGCCTTTGTTCCTATTAAAATGATAGAAAAACGACAAAACCCTATGATTATAGCAAAAGATTAGGGTTTTTTAGCTTAAGTAAAAAAGGCTTTTAGGTTATAATAAAGACAAAATAGAATTTTAGGATAGCTATAATGGATACAAAAAGACAATGCATGGCTTTAAAGGCTTCAGCAGGGAGCGGGAAGACTTTCGCTTTGAGCGTGCGGTTTTTGGCCCTATTGTTTAAGGGGGCTAATCCTAGCGAGATTTTAACGCTCACTTTCACTAAAAAAGCCACCGCCGAAATGAAAGAGCGCATTTTAGACTATTTAAAAATTTTGCAAAAAGAAGACCTTGAAAATGAAAAAGAAAAATCCCAAAATATCTTAAAAGAATTAGAAGAAAAATACCATTTAAACCCTGATTTGGTGCGAAATAGCGCTCCAAAAATCTACCAACGCTTTTTAAACGCTGAAATCAGAATCAGCACTATTGATGCGTTTTTTCAAAGCATTTTAAGGAAATTTTGCTGGTTTGTGGGGTTGAGTGCGAATTTTGAAGTCAATGAAGACACCAAAGCGCACCAGCAACAGCTTAATGAGAGTTTCTTGAGCGCTTTAAATAACAAACAGCTTGAAGAATTGAGCGTTTTTATCGCTCAATGCTTAAGTTATGAGAGTTACACAAGCGATTCTATTTTAGAGCGGTTGCGTTTTTTAAAAAACAAGCTCTATTTATTTGATCCTAATAAGAAAGAGCCTGCATTTGATGAAGAGGGTTTTTTAGAAAAACTAAGGAGCTTAAACAACCAAATTCAAAGCATAGAAACGGCGTCAGATAGGGCTAAAACAGCCATTAAATGCGATAGTTTTAGGGGATTTTTAAACAGCTCTTTAACATGGCTTGAAAAAAAGAGCGAATATCAATCTTTCAAAAAACTCAAAAGTGAAATCCCCACTTTAGAGAGCGAATGTGAAGAGATTGAAAACGATTTAAAACGCTATTATGAAGCCAAAGAAACCGCAATATTTAAAAAATTCCCTAAATTCATCCAGCTTTATGATAAAGCCACTTCTAAAATCCAAGCCCTGGATTTTGATGCGATTAAAGATAAAGTCCATGTCTTATTGAATGGTTATGAAGAGATGCCGGCAGAGTTTTTTTATTTCAGGTTGGACAGCAAGATCGCGCACATTTTGATTGATGAATTTCAAGACACGAGCTTGAACGATTATAAGATTTTAGCCCCTTTTATTGATGAGATTAAAGCCGGGATAGGGCAAGCTAAATGGCACAGGAGCGTGTTTTTTGTGGGCGATGTCAAGCAGAGCATTTATGCCTTTAGGGGGAGTTTTAGTTCTTTGTTTGAAAGCGTTGCTAAGGATTTTTACCACGATAATTTACAATTCAACCACCGCAGTTCGCCTTTGATCATTAATTATGTGAACACCATTTTTAAAAAGGCTTATCAAAATTCCCCCACCGCTTATTTGGAACAAAAATACCCTAAAACTTCTCAAAATAAACATGCTACAGACGGCTATATTAAAGTCTCTTTAGTGGCTGATGAAAGAGAATTGTTATTAGAACAAATCTTACAAGAAGCTCAAAACCTTTTAGAACATCGTATTGATCCTAAAAACATTACCATTTTATGCGCCACCAATAAGGACGCTTTAGAAATCAAAAATTATTTGCAAGAGTATTTGAGCGCAATTTGCCCAAGCACGGAATCTAGCGCTAATTTGTCTCAATTTGTAGAATCCAAAATCATTAAGAACGCTTTAGAATACGCTCTAGCGGAAGAACCTTACAAGCCTTTTTATAAGCACAGCGTTTTAAAACTCGCTGGATACTTGCATGATGATGTGATCGCTTTGCCTGGTTTTAACCCTAAAAAAGAGAGCGTGGCAGGCTTTGTGTGGAAGGTGATGGAATTGTTTGAGCTTTATGGAGAGCCTGCGCAAAGCTGCTTGGAATTAGCGGTTGGGTGCGAAGATGCCGATGGATTTTTAGAAAAATTAGAGGCTAAATCGATCGCTTCTTTCAATTCAAAAGGCGCTCAAATCATGACCATCCATGGATCTAAAGGCATGCAATTCCCTTATGTGATCGTGTGCGAACGCTTGGGCAAGCCTAATTCAAGCCATTCCAATCAACTCCTTGAAGAATATAATGGCACAGAGCTTGCACGCCTTTATTACAGAATGAAAAATCGTGAGGTCGTAGATAAAGATTACGCTAGGGCTTTAGACAAAGAAGAAGCGGCTAAAGATCACGAAGAAACCAATGTGTATTATGTCGCATTCACTAGGGCTGAGTTAGGGCTGATTGTCGTGGCCAAAGACAAAAAAGAAAGCAAAAAAGAAAGCAAGCAAGAAAGCAAAAACAAAACAATGCACGAAAAATTGGATCTTGCACCTTTAGAAGAGGGAGAAATTACGCCGGTTATTTCTCCACAAAAAGAGCCTTTAATTACAAGCACTCTCATCAAGCCCCATGCCTATGGCGAGCAAGTCCAAGAGATAGAAGAAGAGCCTAACGATTATGAAAAGAATAACGACCAAGAAGCGATCAATTTTGGTATCGCTTTGCACAAGGGATTAGAATACCAATACGCTTATAACATTCCTAAAAAAAGCGTTTTAAAATATTTAAACTACCATCATGGTTTTTATGGTTTGGATCACCAAGCGTTAGAAGAGAGTTTAGAGCTTTTTGAAAACGATGCAGAGATACAAGCTCTTTTTAAAAATTATGCCTTAAGGGGTGAAGTGGCTTTTTTATTTGAAGGGGTTGTGTCTAGGATTGATGTTTTATTGTGGGATAAGGGGCAAAATTTGTATGTTTTAGATTATAAAAGCTCTCAAAATTACCAGCAAAGCCATAAGGCGCAAGTGTCTCATTACGCTGCGTTTTTGAAAACTCAAGCCCCCCATTTTAAGATACAAGCAGGCATCATTTACGCTCATAAAAGACTGCTTGAAAAATTATGGGTCTGAAATTAAAAATTTTAAGGTTGTCTATGAATCTCAAAAAAACAGAAAACGCGCTCAGTTTGACGCTTAAGAACTTCATTAAAAGCGAATCTTTTGGAGGGATTTTCCTCTTTTTGAACGCTGTTTTAGCGATGGTGGTGGCTAATTCGTTTTTGAAAGAAAGTTATTTTGCGCTATGGCACACCCCTTTTGGGTTCCAAATAGGGGATTTTTTCATCGGCTTTAGTTTGCACAACTGGATTGATGATGTCTTAATGGCGTTATTTTTTTTAATGATAGGTTTAGAGATCAAGCGAGAATTGTTGTTTGGGGAATTATCCAGTTTCAAAAAAGCTTCTTTCCCTGTGATTGCGGCTCTTGGGGGCATGATAGCCCCAGGATTGATTTATTTTTTCCTTAACGCTGATACGCCCTCTCAGCATGGTTTTGGGATCCCTATGGCGACGGATATTGCGTTCGCTTTAGGCGTAATCATGCTTTTAGGCAAGAGGGTGCCAACCGCCTTAAAGGTTTTTTTAATCACTCTAGCGGTGGCTGATGACTTGGGGGCTATTGTGGTGATCGCGCTCTTTTATACCACGAATTTAAAATTCGCATGGCTTTTAGGGGCTTTAGGGGTGGTTCTTATTTTAGCGGTATTGAACCGCCTGAATATCCGATCGCTCATCCCCTACTTGCTTTTAGGGGTGTTGCTTTGGTTTTGCGTGCATGAGAGTGGTATCCATGCGACAATCGCTGCAGTGGTTCTAGCTTTTATGATACCGGTGAAAATCCCTAAAGATTCTAAAAATGTAGAGCTTTTGGAATTAGGCAAACGATACGCAGAAACGAGTTCAGGAGCGCTTTTGACTAAAGAGCAGCAAGAAATCTTGCATTCTATTGAAGAAAAAGCGAGCGCTTTACAAAGCCCTTTAGAAAGGTTGGAGCATTTTCTAGCCCCCATTAGCGGGTATTTCATCATGCCCTTATTCGCGTTCGCAAACGCTGGGGTGAGCGTTGATTCTAGCATCAATTTAGAAGTGGATAAGGTGCTTTTAGGGGTTATTTTAGGGCTTTGTTTGGGCAAGCCTCTAGGGATTTTCCTAATCACTTTCATAGGCGAAAAGCTTAAAATCACCGCGCGCCCTAAAGGCATCAGCTGGTGGCATATTTTAGGGGCTGGGCTTTTGGCAGGGATTGGCTTTACCATGTCTATGTTTATTTCTAATCTGGCTTTCACGAGCGAGCATAAGGACGCTATGGAAGTGGCAAAGATTGCGATTTTGCTCGGATCTTTGATTTCTGGGATCATAGGTGCTTTGTATTTATTCGCACTAGACAAAAGAGCGGCTTTAAAGAAATAGCTAAAAATGCTATAATTTGAGATTAAAACATCTTTTAAGGAAATTAAATGGGACAAATTAAAGACATTCTAACGACGCTTTTACCCCTTGTGGTGTTGTTTCTTATTTTTTATTTTTTGATCGTTCGCCCGCAACGCCAGCAACAAAAAAAGCACAAAGAAATGATAGAGGGTTTGACTAAGGGCGATAAAATCGTTACTCAAGGAGGGTTCATCGTTGAGGTGCTTAAAGCGGAAGCGAATTTTTTTAGCGTGAAACTCAATGATGACACCACCGCTAAACTTTCTAAAAACTATGTAGCGTTCAAATTAGACGAAGAAGTGGCGCAAAATAACAACTAATGAAACTTTTTAACCCTCGCTTAATCGTTTTTATTTGCGCTCTTCTTTTAGGGGTAGGGTTTTCTGTGCCTTCTTTGCTAGAAACTAAAGGCCCTAAAATCACTTTAGGCTTGGATTTAAGGGGGGGGTTAAACATGCTTTTAGGGGTGCAAACCGATGAAGCTTTAAAAAACAAGTATTTAAGCTTGGCGTCCGCTTTAGAATACAACGCTAAAAAGCAAAATATCTTGCTTAAAGACATTAAATCCAGTTTAGAAGGAATCAGTTTTGAGCTTTTAGATGAAGATGAAGCGAAAAAATTAGACGCGCTTTTATTGGAATTGCAAGGCCATAGCCAGTTTGAAATCAAAAAAGAAGCGGAGTTTTATAGCGTGAAACTCACCCCTTTAGAACAAGAAGAATTGCGTAAAAACACGATTTTGCAAGTGATAGGGATCATCCGTAACCGCTTGGATCAATTTGGTTTGGCAGAGCCTATAGTTATCCAGCAAGGTAAAGAAGAAATTTCAGTGCAATTGCCTGGCATTAAGACTTTAGAAGAAGAACGGCGCGCTAAAGACTTGATTTCAAGGTCCGCTCATTTGCAGATGATGGCGGTGGATGAAGAACACAATAAAGATGCGATGAAAATGACGGATTTAGAGGCTCAAAAATTAGGCAGCGTGTTGTTGTCTGATGTGGAAATGGGGGGTAAAATCTTGCTCAAAGCGATCCCTATTTTAGATGGCGAAATGCTTACAGATGCGAAAGTGGTGTATGATCAAAACAACCAGCCGGTGGTGAGCTTCACGCTTGATGTGCAAGGGGCTAAGATTTTTGGGGATTTCTCAGGCGCGAATGTGGGCAAACGCATGGCGATCGTTTTAGACAATAAGGTTTATTCAGCCCCGGTGATCAGAGAGCGTATTGGCGGAGGGAGCGGGCAGATTAGCGGGAATTTTAGCGTGGCTCAAGCGAGCGATTTAGCGATCGCTTTAAGGAGTGGGGCGATGAGCGCTCCCATTCAGGTTTTAGAAAAAAGGATTATAGGCCCGAGTTTAGGGAAAGACAGCGTTAAAACTTCCATTATCGCTCTGGTTGGAGGCTTTATTTTAGTGATGGGCTTTATGGCGCTTTATTACTCCATGGCGGGAGTGATCGCTTGCATAGCGTTAGTGGTCAATCTTTTTTTGATTGTGGCGGTCATGGCGATTTTTGGAGCGACGCTGACTTTACCGGGAATGGCGGGGATTGTTTTAACCGTGGGGATTGCCGTGGATGCTAATATCATTATCAATGAGCGCATTAGAGAAGTCTTAAGAGAGAATGAGGGCATCGCTAAGGCGATCCATTTAGGCTATATCAATGCGAGTAGAGCGATTTTTGATTCCAATATCACTTCCTTGATCGCTTCGGTGTTATTATACGCTTATGGCACAGGAGCGATTAAAGGCTTTGCTCTCACCACAGGCATTGGGATTTTAGCCTCTATTATTACCGCTATTATAGGCACGCAAGGGATTTATCAAGCCCTTTTACCTAAACTCACCCAAACAAAAAGCCTTTATTTTTGGTTTGGCGTGAATAAAAGAGCTTAGGAGGTTTTATGGAATTATTCAAACAAACTAGAATCTTAAGCTTCATGCGTTATTCCAATTACGGGGTGGTTGTTTCAGCGATCTTAGTTCTTCTAGCGTTGGGGCTTTTGTTTTTTAAAGGGTTTTCTTTAGGGATTGATTTTGCGGGGGGGAGTTTGGTGCAAGTGCGTTACGCTCAAAACGCCCCCGTTAAAGAAGTGCGCGATCTGTTTGAAAAAGAAGCTCGCTTTAAAGGCGTGCAAGTGAGCGAATTTGGCTCTAAAGAAGAAATTTTAATCAAATTCCCTTTTGTAGAAACGGCCGAAAATGAAGATTTGAACGCTATCGTGGCTAACATTTTAAAACCCAGTGGCGATTTTGAAATCCGTAAATTTGACACCGTGGGCCCTAGAGTGGGGAGCGAGTTGAAAGAAAAGGGCATTTTGTCGCTGATTTTAGCGCTAATGGCGATCATGGTTTATGTGAGTTTCCGCTATGAATGGCGTTTCGCTTTAGCGAGCGTTATTGCACTTGTGCATGACGTGATTTTAGTGGCAAGCTCAGTGATTGTTTTTAAGATTGATATGAATTTGGAAGTGATTGCGGCCTTGCTCACCTTGATCGGGTATTCTATTAATGATACGATCATTATTTTTGATCGGATCAGAGAAGAGATGCTCTCTCAAAAAACCAAAAATGCCATTCAAGCCATTGATGAAGCCATTTCTAGCACGCTCACGCGCACGCTTTTAACTTCTTTAACCGTGTTTTTTGTGGTGTTGATTTTGTGCGTGTTTGGGAGTAAGATCATCATTGGCTTTTCATTGCCCATGCTAATAGGCACGATTGTAGGGACTTACAGCTCTATTTTCATCGCCCCTAAAGTAGCGTTATTGTTAGGCTTTGATATGGGTAAATATTATGAGAATGAGGCTAGAAAAATCAAAAAAGCTCAAGAGAAAGAAAAAATGCGCCGTCTGTATGAGGGCGGTCAAGTTTAAGGAGTTTCTATGGATTGGGGTCGGGTCGTTCATGTGCTGTTCAGCCTTATTTCTTTAACCACCATTGCAGGGTTTTTGTATGAGCCTAACACGGTGGTGTTGTTTGTAGCGTTAGCTTTAAATCTTATTTCTGTTACGCTCAAAATTGGGGTGATCAAGCGTTTCGCTTCAGAGCTATTGGCCAGCTCTTTAGCCACCGTGTTGCACCTCATACCGGCGTTTGTGTTTTTACAGATCTTAAATAATTTGGTTACAGCTTACATGCTCATGATTGGGGCGTTGATTAGTAACGCTTTCAGCCTCATCTTTTTGTTGATTGAAAGCGTTGTAACGAGCGAAACGGATTAAGGGGTAACGATGGATTTTATCAATATAGAAAAAAAATGGCAAGAATTTTGGTGGAAAAATAAGAGTTTTGAACCTAAAGACGATTTTAATCTCCCTAAAAAATACATTCTAAGCATGCTGCCTTATCCTAGTGGGGAAATCCACATGGGGCATGTGCGCAATTACACCATTGGCGATGCTTTGGCGCGTTATTATCGTTTGCACCATTATAATGTGTTACACCCTATGGGGTTTGATTCTTTTGGGATGCCTGCAGAAAATGCGGCCATTAAGCATGGTATCCACCCTAAAACCTGGACTTATGAAAACATTGAAGCCATGCAAAAAGAGTTTGAAGCTTTAGGGTTTTCTTTTTCTAAAAACAGGGAATTTGCCACTTCAGATCCGGATTACACGAAATTTGAACAGCAATTTTTCATTGACTTGTGGGAAAAGGGGCTAATTTATCGCAAGAAAGCCATGCTCAATTGGTGCCCTAACGACAAAACCGTTTTAGCTAATGAGCAAGTCATTGATGGGAGGTGTTGGCGTTGCGATACGGAAGTCATTCAAAAAGAACTCTATCAATATTATTTGAAGATCACAAATTACGCTGAAGAATTGCTAAAAGACTTAGAAACTTTAGAAAATCATTGGCCTTCTCAAGTCCTAATCATGCAAAAAAACTGGATAGGGAAATCTAGCGGGTTGCAATTTGGTTTTAAAATCGCTGATGAGTGCTTGAAAGCTTGCAACGGCATTCAAGAAATTGAAGTTTTTACCACAAGAGCGGATACTATTTATGGTGTAACTTACATTGCGATCGCCCCAGAACACCCTTTAGTAGAGCATGCCATTAAGCGAGTGAGCCAAGAAGATTCAAAGATTATTAAAGCGATTTTAAACACGACTCAAAGAGAAAGAGCCTTAGAGAAAAAAGGGGCGTTTTTAGGCGTTTATGCTATCCACCCTTTAACGAAGCAAAAAATCCCTGTTTGGGTGGCTAATTTCGCCCTAGCTAATTATGGTTCTGGGGCGTTAATGGGCGTGCCAGCCTGCGATGAAAGGGATTTTGAATTCGCCAATCTTTATCATATCCCTATTAAAGTGATCACTCAAAGTTCTCAAAGTTTGCCCCACACCAAAGAAGAGGTTTTAAAAAATAGCGGGGAGTGGAGCGATCTTTCTAGCTCAGTGGCCAGAGAAAAAATCATCGCTTATTTTGAAAAAGAAAACCTCGGTAAAAGGGTCATTAACTACCGCTTGCAAGATTGGGGAGTGAGCCGTCAAAGGTATTGGGGAGCGCCCATTCCTATGATTCATTGCAAAAATTGCGGGATTGTGCCTGAAACCCAACTGCCGGTAACTTTACCTGAAGACATTGTGATTGATGGGGAGGGCAATCCGTTAGAAAAGCATGCGAGTTGGAAATTCGCTCAATGCCCTAAATGCCACAAAGACGCTTTAAGAGAAACAGACACCATGGATACTTTCATCCAATCCAGTTGGTATTTCTTGCGCTACACCACCCCCAAAAATCAGCGTGAAAATCAAGCGTTTGATCAAAACTACTTGAAGTATTTCATGCCAGTGGACACTTATATTGGCGGTATTGAACATGCGATTTTGCACTTGTTATACGCGCGCTTTTTCACTAAGGCTTTAAGGGATTTGGGCTATCTCAATTTAGATGAGCCTTTCAAACAGCTCATCACTCAAGGCATGGTCTTAAAAGATGGCGCTAAAATGAGCAAATCTAAAGGCAATGTCGTTAGCCCCAAAGAAATACTTAAAAAATACGGGGCCGATGCCGCAAGGCTTTTTATCCTTTTTGCTGCCCCGCCGGCTAAAGAATTGGAATGGAATGACAACGCTTTAGAAGGCGCGCACCGGTTTATCAAGCGCTTATATGACAAAGCGAATGCCATTACCCCTACCAATTCTAAGCCTGAATTTAAAGAAGTCAGCCTGAATGAAGCGCAAAAATTAGCCCGCAAAAAAGTCTATGAAGCGTTAAAAAAATCGCATGAAATTTTCAATAAGGCTGAAAGCGCTTACGCGTTTAACACTTTGATCGCAAGTTGCATGGAGGCTTTAAACGCTTTGAGTGCGCAAAGTGATGAGCGGATTTTATGCGAGGGTTATTTTGTGTTGTTGCAAATTTTAGAGCCTATTATCCCACACACCGCATGGGAGTTGAGTGAGAGGCTTTTTAAAAGAGAGAATTTCAAACCTATAGAAGTAGATGAAAGCGCTTTGATGGAAGACTTTATGACTTTAGGGCTTACCATTAATGGCAAAAGGCGTGCGGAATTGAAAGTCAATATTAACGCTAGTAAAGAAGAAATTATTGTTTTGGCTAAAAAAGAATTAGAGAAATATTTAGAAAACGCGAGCGTTAAAAAAGAAATTTATGTGCCTAATAAGCTTGTTAATTTTGTTATCGCATGAGAGCTTTACTTTTTTTTATTTTGTTGTTTTGGTTCAAGGGCTGTGGGTATAAACCCATCGCCACTTACGCTCAAAACGCGCTTGGCGATAGCGTGTATGTAAAACTCATTGTGAATTTGCCTAACCCTGAAAACTCTGTAGAGTTTAAAGACTTGATGAATCGTTTAGTCGTGCAACGCTTCCAAAACCGCTTAGCGAGTGAAAAGGATGCGGATTCTATCATTATCATAGAAATCACGAATGTAACCGATACGAGCATCACGCAAAATAAAGAAGGTTTTACGACTTTCTATCGCGCAACCGTGTCTGTGAATTACACCTACGATAACAAAAGAGGCACACAAAAGACTTTTCAAAATAGCGGGTATTATAATTACGCTGTGAATTTGCAAGACCCCCTTAATACCTACCAGAACCGCTATTACGCTATCAATCAGGCTGTGGAGCAAACTTTGACTAAATTTGTGGCTCAAATCGCTTATGAGGGGAAATTCAATAATGAAAAATAGCCCTTTGAATGGATTGAATGGATTAAAGGCGTTTTTAGAAACAAAGCCTAAAGAATACCATAAGTTTGACCCTAGCCGTTTCATTCAAATTTATAAAGATTTTAAAAACGCTTTTTTTGAGATTCAAGCGAAAGTCATTCACATTGTAGGGACTAATGGCAAGGGCAGCACAGGGCGGTTTTTAACCCTTTTATTAGCCGATCAAAATTTTAAGGTATTGCATTTCACCTCCCCTCATGTTTTTGAATTTAGGGAGCGCTTTTTTGTGAATGGCTCTGTTGTTGAAGAAAGCGTTTTAGAAAACGCCCACCAGCAATTGCAATCACACGCTTTCAGCAACGCTTGCTCGTATTTTGAATACGCTACCTTACTAGCCGTCATGCTCGCTAAAGATTGCGATTATTTGGTTTTAGAAGCAGGGCTTGGGGGGGAGTTTGACAGCACGAACGCTTTAGAAAAAACCCTAAGCGTTTTCACCCCCATTGATTACGATCATAAGGAATTTTTAGGGGATAGTTTAGAAAGCATTGCGACTACTAAATTAAAAGCGATGGGCCCTCTTAATATCATCGCTCCCCAACAAGAATTGGTTTTAAATGTGGCTCAAAAAATCGCCAAAGAAAAACACGCAAAATTGATTGTGGTTCAAAATGAAATTTCAAAAGGAGTAAGAGATTATATTGAACGCCACCATTTAGCCCATTTTTTAGCGATGAATTTGGAAGTGGCCCTAAAAGCGTTTGAAACGCTATTGCCATGCAATAAACAAGAAGTTTTAAAAAATCTAAAGCCCCTAAATTTAATCGGCCGTTG
Source organism: Helicobacter pylori (assembly GCF_014496485.1). GTDB lineage: Bacteria > Campylobacterota > Campylobacteria > Campylobacterales > Helicobacteraceae > Helicobacter > Helicobacter pylori_DD. The sequence continues at coordinate 53,374 of NZ_JACTAX010000005.1, forward strand.
CGAGCTTTTAAGCCCTAACATTTTAATAGACGTGGGGCATAACCCCCATAGCGCTAAAGCCTTAAAAGAAGAAATCAAGCGCGTTTTTAACGCTCCAATCGTTTTGATTTATAATTGCTATCAAGATAAAGACGCTTTTTTGGTGCTAGAAATTTTAAAGCCTGTCATTAAAAAGGTTTTGATTTTAGAATTGCACCAAGAAAGAATTATCCAATTAGAAAAGCTTAAAGGGATTTTAGAAACTTTAGGGTTAGAACACGCTTTGTTTGAAGATTTGGAAGAAAATGAAAATTATTTGGTGTATGGCTCATTTCTGGTAGCCAACGCTTTTTATGAACGCTATCAAAAGAAGAGGGATTGATGCCGCAAAACCAGCTTGTGATCACCATCATTGATGAATCAGGCTCTAAACAGCTCAAATTTTCTAAAAATTTAAAACGCAACCTCATCATTGCTGTTGTCATTCTTTTATTGATCGTGGGGCTTGGCGTAGGGTTTTTAAAATTTTTAATCGCTAAAATGGATACGATGACAAGCGAGAGGAATGCGGTTTTAAGGGATTTTAGGGATTTGTATCAAAAAAATTACACTTTGACAAAAGAGATTAAAAACAAGCGAGAAGAGCTCTTTATTGTGGGGCAAAAGATTCGCGGGTTGGAATCCTTGATTGAAGTCAAAAGAGGGGCCAATGGGGGCGTGCATCTTTATGATGAAGTGGATTTAGAAAATTTGAATTTGGCTCAAAAACATTTAGCGCTCATGCTCATTCCTAATGGCATGCCCCTAAAAACTTATAGCGCGATCAAACCCACCAAAGAAAGGAACCACCCCATTAAAAAAATTAAGGGCGTTGAATCCGGGATTGATTTTATCGCACCATTAAACACGCCTATTTATGCGAGCGCTGATGGGATTGTGGATTTTGTGAGGACCAATTCTAATGTGGGGTATGGGAACTTGGTGCGCATTGAGCATGCGTTTGGTTTTAGCTCCATTTACACGCATTTAGATCATGTCAATGTGCAACCCAAAAGCTTTATCCAAAAAGGGCAGTTGGTTGGCTATAGCGGGAAGAGCGGTAATAGCGGCGGTGAAAAATTGCATTATGAAGTGCGCTTTTTGGGTAAAATTTTAGACGCAGAAAAATTTCTAACATGGGATTTGGATCATTTCCAAAGCGCTTTAGAAGAAAATAAATTTATTGAATGGAAGAATCTGTTTTGGGTTTTAGAAGACATCGTCCAGCTCCAAGAGCATGTGGATAAAGACGCGCTCATAAGCCAGTAAGGATTTTAGTGTTTTTAGACAGGCGTTTGATTGTGATGGTTACGGACTCTAAAGGAAGCCGTTATATTAATGTTCATATCTTATTCCGTCAAATTGGCCTATATGCGCTTTTGAGCGTTGTGGGATCTTTATTGTTTTTAGGCATTTCGTTACTGGTTTTAAATAAAGAAATTAGAAATATTGAAAAGCAGCATGCTTTAATCACTAAAGAATTTGAGAAAAAAAAAGAGACTAATGAAAAGCTTTCTTTGCAAATGGATGAATTTTTAGACGATTTGCAACTTTCAGGGGAGCGCATCAACGATTTAGAAGAAGTGGTGGGGGTGAATAGGCCTGAAGAAGAAAAAGAAGAGGGTAATTTTTCCAGCCGTTTGGATGTGGCTGGGATTACCGGGCTTCAAAAAAGCTTTATCATGCGTCTTATCCCTAATGACTACCCGCTAGAATCCTATCGGCGCGTTTCAGCTGCCTTTAATAAAAGAATCCACCCTATTTTGCATGTGCTGCACAACCATACCGGGCTTGACTTGAGCACCGCTATTAACACCCCTGTGTATGCGAGCGCGAGCGGGGTAGTGGGGTTAGCGAGCAAAGGGTGGAATGGGGGGTATGGGAATTTGATTAAAGTTTTCCACCCTTTTGGTTTTAAAACCTACTACGCCCATTTGAATAAAATCGTCGTAAAAACGGGCGAATTTGTCAAAAAAGGGCAGTTGATTGGGTATAGTGGTAATACAGGAATGAGTACAGGGCCGCATTTGCATTATGAAGTGCGCTTCTTAGATCAACCCATAAACCCCATGAGTTTCACCAAATGGAACATGAAAAATTTTGAAGAAGTTTTCAATAAAGAAAGGAGCATCAGATGGCAATCTTTGATAACAATAATAAATCGGCTAATGCAAAAACAGGACCAGCGACTATCATCGCTCAAGGCACAAAAATAAAGGGTGAGCTTCATTTGGATTACCATTTGCATGTGGATGGCGAATTAGAGGGGGTGGTGCATTCTAAAAGCACGGTGGTGATCGGGCAAACCGGCTCGGTAGTGGGTGAGATTTTCGCTAATAAATTAGTGGTCAGTGGCAAGTTCACTGGCACGGTGGAAGCGGAAGTGGTAGAAATCATGCCTTTAGGACGCCTTGATGGTAAGATCTCTAGTCAAGAGCTTGTGGTGGAAAGGAAAGGGATTTTGATTGGGGAGACTCGCCCTAAAAACCTTCAAGGGGGCGCGTTGTTGATCAATGAGCAAGAAAAGAAAATTGAAAATAAATAGGGAATGATCCAATCTAGCCTTTATAAAGCCTTAAATGAAGGCTTTGATTATCAAATACTCGCTTGTAAGGATTTTAAAGAATCCAAGCTCGCTAAAGAAGTCATAAGCTATGTTAAACCAAATACCAAAGCCATTCTTTTCCCAGAGTTTAGGGCTAAAAAAAACGACGATTTGCGTTCATTTTTTGAAGAATTTTTACAGCTTTTAGGGGCTTTGAGGGAGTTTTATCAGGCCTTAGAAAACAAACAAGAAGCGATCATCATTGCCCCTATTAGCGCTTTATTGCACCCTTTACCTAAAAAAGAACTTTTAGAGAGCTTTAAAATCACTCTTTTAGAAAAATATAACCTTAAGGATTTGAAAGACAAACTCTTTTATTATGGCTATGAAATTTTAGACTTAGTGGAAGTGGAGGGCGAAGCGAGCTTTAGGGGGGATATTGTGGATATTTATATACCTAATTCTAAGGCGTATCGCTTGAGTTTTTTTGACACGGAATGTGAGAGCATCAAGGAATTGGATCCCACCACTCAAATGAGTCTCAAAGAAGATTTGTTAGAAATTGAAATCCCCCCCACGCTTTTTAGCTTGGACGAATCATCTTATAAGGATCTAAAAACAAAAGTGGAACAAAGCCCCTTAAATAGCTTTTCTAAAGATTTAACCAGTTTTGGTTTGTGGTTTTTAGGAGAAAAAGCAAACGATTTATTGGGCGTTTATCAAAGCATCATAAGCCCTAGAGCTTTAGAAGAAATTCAAGAATTAGCGAGCTTAAACGAATTGGATGATGAGCGTTTCAAATTTTTAAAGGTTTTAGAAAACGCGCAAGGCTATGAAGATTTAGAAATCCATGCGCATGCCCTAGAAGGCTTTATCGCTTTGCATTCGCACCATAAAATCACGCTCCTAGCCCCTAATAAAACGATTTTAGACAACGCAATAAGCACGCTTGAAAGAAGCAGCATGGAATGCGTCATCGCCCCCTTTGTGTTAAATTTTAAAACCCCTGATGGGATTTTTATCTCGCTCAATTCCTTTGAAAGGAAGAAAAAGCATAGAAAATCCAAGCTCGCTTTGAACGAGTTGAATCCGGGTGAATGGGTGGTGCATGATGATTATGGGGTGGGCGTGTTTTCTCAATTAGTCCAACACAGCGTTTTAGGGAGCAAGAGGGATTTTTTAGAAATCGCTTATTTGGGCGAAGACAAACTGCTATTACCGGTAGAAAACCTGCATCTCATCGCTCGCTATGTGGCGCAAAGCGATAGCGTGCCAGCTAAAGACCGGCTAGGGAAAGGGAGTTTCCTCAAACTAAAAGCTAAAGTCAGGACTAAGCTTTTAGAGATTGCGGGAAAGATCATTGAATTAGCGGCTGAACGCAATTTAATTTTGGGTAAAAAGATGGATGTGCATTTAGCGGAGTTGGAAGTCTTTAAATCGCATGCGGGGTTTGAATACACCAGCGATCAAGAAAAGGCTATCGCTGAAATTTCAAGGGATTTAAGCTCTCACAGGGTGATGGACAGACTTTTGAGTGGGGATGTGGGTTTTGGGAAAACAGAAGTGGCGATGCATGCGATTTTTTGCGCGTTTTTAAACGGCTTTCAAAGCGTTCTAGTCGTGCCTACTACTTTATTAGCGCACCAGCATTTTGAGACTTTAAGGGCGCGTTTTGAAAATTTTGGCGTTAAAGTGGCTCGTTTGGACAGGTATATTAAAACCAGCGAAAAAAACAAGCTTTTAAAGGCGGTGGAATTAGGGCTAGTTGATGCGCTAATAGGCACGCATGCGATTTTAGGCGCGAAGTTTAAAAACTTGGGCTTAATGGTCGTAGATGAAGAGCATAAATTTGGCGTGAAACAAAAAGAAGCTTTAAAAGAATTGAGTAAAAGCGTGCATTTTTTAAGCATGTCCGCTACGCCTATCCCGCGCACTCTAAATATGGCGCTCTCTCAAATTAAAGGCATTAGCTCTTTAAAAACCCCGCCCACAGACAGAAAACCCAGCCGCACTTTTTTGAAAGAAAAAAATGACGAACTCTTAAAAGAGATTATTTACAGAGAATTACGCCGTAACGGGCAAATTTTTTACATCCATAACCACATCGCTAGCATTTCAAAAGTCAAAACCAAGCTAGAAGGTTTAATCCCTAAACTCAAAATCGCTATTTTGCATTCCCAGATTAACGCTAGTGAGAGCGAAGAAATCATGCTAGAGTTTGCTAAGGGGAACTATCAGGTTTTATTATGCACTTCTATTGTGGAATCAGGGATTCATTTGCCTAACGCTAACACGATTATTATAGATAATGCGCAAAATTTCGGGCTGGCTGATTTGCACCAATTAAGAGGGCGTGTGGGGAGAGGCAAAAAAGAAGGCTTTTGCTATTTCCTCATAGAAGATCAAAAAAGTTTGAACGAACAGGCCCTAAAACGCTTGCTCGCTTTGGAAAAAAATTCGTATTTGGGCAGTGGGGAGAGTATCGCTTATCATGATTTAGAAATCAGGGGGGGAGGGAATTTGCTTGGGCAAGATCAGAGCGGGCATATTAAAAATATCGGTTATGCGCTCTATACGCGCATGCTTGAAGACGCGATTTATGAATTGAGTGGGGGGAAGAAAAGGCTTGAAAAAAGCGTAGAGATCCAACTTGGCGTGAGCGCTTTTTTAAACCCTGAACTCATTGCAAGCGATAGTTTGAGGTTGGATTTATACCGCCGTTTGAGTTTGTGTGAAAATACAGATGAGGTGGGGCAAATCCATGAAGAAATAGAAGACAGATTTGGCAAAACAGACGATTTGAGCGCTCAATTTTTGCAAATCATTACGCTTAAAATTCTAGCCAACCAGCTTGGCATCATTAAACTTTCTAATTTCAATCAAAACATCACCATCACTTATGGTGATGAGAAGAAAGAAAGCCTGAAAGCCCCAAGCAAAGACGATAACGATATTTTAGAAACCCTTTTGAAACATTTGCGCACTCAAATTTCTTTAAAGCGGCGTTAAAAGCGTTTGATTTTAGCCTCAATTTGTTATTTTAAAAAGATTATTAAGAGAGTTTGTTGTAGAATAGGGATTTGCTAGGCCTTTAGTCGTTAAAAGGTAATTATCATTAAGGAGTTTTTTAATCATGGCAGATATTCAAAGGCGTGATTTTTTAGGAATGAGCCTTGCTAGCGTTACAGCTATAGGGGCGATAGCGAGTCTGGTAGCGATGAAAAAGACTTGGGATCCGCTTCCAAGCGTTGTTTCAGCCGGTTTTACGACCATAGATGTGGCGAACATGCAAGAAGGGCAGTTTTCCACCGTGGAATGGCGTGGGAAACCGGTCTATATCCTCAAGCGTTCTAAAAAAGAGGGCTTTAATGAAAAGCGCGATTTTAAAGTTGGCGAGAGCGTTTTTACCACAGCCATTCAAATTTGCACGCATTTAGGGTGTATCCCCACTTATCAAGATGAAGAAAAAGGCTTTTTATGCCCATGCCATGGGGGGCGTTTCACGGCTGATGGCGTGAATATTGCCGGCACCCCCCCTCCACGCCCTTTTGATATCCCGCCTTTTAAAATTGAAGGCACTAAAATCACTTTTGGTGAAGCCGGGGCTGAATACAAGAAAATGATGGCTAAAGCGTAAGGAGAGTTCCATGGCAGAGATAAAAAAAGCGAAGAATTTAGGCGAATGGCTGGACATGCGTCTTGGCACTAACAAGCTTGTTAAAGTGCTAATGACAGAATATTGGATCCCTAAAAACATCAATTTTTTATGGGCGATGGGGGTGATCTTATTGACCCTTTTTGGCGTGCTTGTGGTCTCAGGGATTTTCTTGCTCATGTATTACAAGCCTGATGCGAAAATGGCGTTTGATAGCGTGAATTTCACCATCATGCAAGAAGTGGCTTATGGCTGGCTTTGGCGCCACATGCATGCCACGGCAGCGAGCATGATTTTTGTCATCATTTATATCCACATGTTTGTTGGCATCTATTATGGCTCTTACAAAAAGGGTCGTGAGATGATTTGGATTAGCGGGATGATTTTGTTTGTGGTCTTTAGCGCGGAAGCCTTTAGCGGGTATATGCTGCCTTGGGGGCAGATGAGTTATTGGGCCGCAGCGGTTATCACCAATTTATTTGGAGGCATTCCTTTCATTGGGGCTGATGTGGTGGAGTGGATTAGGGGCAATTATGTTGTGGCTGATTCCACTTTAACGCGCTTTTTCATGCTCCATGTGTTTTTACTGCCCATTGCGATCATTCTACTTGTTGGGGTGCATTTTTATTCTTTACGCATCCCGCATGTCAATAACCAAGAAGGCGAAGAAATTGACTTTGAATTGGAAGAAAAGAAATTCATTGAAGGCAAGAAAAAAGAATCCAAAGTCATTCCTTTTTGGCCGGTGTTCTTGTCTAAAGATATTTTTGTGGTTTGCGCGTTCATGGTCTTTTTCTTTTACTTGGTGTGTTACCACTATGATTTTGCGATGGATCCTATCAACTTTGAAAGGGCTAACAGCCTTAAAACGCCGCCTCACATTTACCCTGAATGGTATTTCTTGTGGAGCTATGAAGTCTTAAGGGGCTTTTTCTTTAGCGCTGATTTAGGGCTAATGGCTTTTGGCGTGGCGCAAGTGATCTTTTTCTTACTGCCCTTTTTAGACAGAAGCCCAGTCGTCGCTCCTGCACACAAACGGCCTGCGTTTGAGGCGTGGTTTTGGCTTTTAATCATTGATATGATTGTTTTAACGATCTATGGTAAATTGCCTCCGCTTGGGATTGGTAAATACATTGGTTTAGCGGGTTCAATCACTTTTTTAGCCCTTTTCTTTGTGGTATTGCCCATTATCACTATCGCTGAGAGCAAGAAACAAGGGGGTGTTAGATGAAAGAATTTAAGATTTTAATCATCCTTATTGTGGTGATAGGCGTGATTTATTATGGGGTTGAGCCTTATGCGCATTCGGTGATGCACCCTAAAGTCGCTCCGGCGGATTTTGCTTTCAAGGATTTAGAGCCGATGGATTTAAAAAATGGCGACGCTAATAAGGGTAAACAGCTTGTAGCCGAAAATTGCACCGCTTGCCATGGCATTAAATCCCAAAACATTCCAGCCCCTATGGACAGCCTTAGCGCGAGCAACTCTTTTGGGGTCGTGCCACCGGATTTAAGCCATGTGGCGGGGGTTTTGAACGCGAATTTCTTAGCCCACTTCATCAAAGACCCTGTGAAAACGGCGAAATTGAGCCATAAATTCAACGATGAAAGGCCCTATCCTATGCCGGCGTTTTCTCAATTTAGCGATCAAGATTTGAGCGATATTGTGGCGTATCTCACTTCTATTTTGCCTAAAAGTTTGAGCGATAAGGAAGTGTTTGCTCAAAGCTGTCAAAGGTGTCATAGCTTGGATTACGCTAAAGACAAGGCCTTTAGTGATCCTAAAGATTTGGCCAATTATTTAGGCTCTCATGCGCCTGATTTGTCCATGATGATTAGGGCTAAGGGCGAACATGGCTTGAATGTTTTCATCAACGATCCGCAAAAGCTTTTGCCTGGCACGGCCATGCCTAGAGTGGGATTGAATGAAAAAGCTCAAAAACAAGTCATTTCTTATTTGGAAAAAGCGGGCGATAGGAAAAAGCATGAAAGGAATACTTTAGGGATTAAGATCATGATTTTCTTTGCGGTGCTGTCGTTCTTGGCTTATGCGTGGAAAAGAAAAGTTTGGAGCGAAGTGCATTGAATTAAAAAAGGGGGAGGAGAGCATGTAAGGGGCTTTTTCTATGAGACTGATCATCAATTTCTTTATATTAAAAATAAACTCGTGTTCTACAAGAAATAGATAAATGGGCAATAAACATGCTAATGAGTGAGTGTTTTCAAAAATTCCAAGACATTCTGTTCTCTTAAAATGTGATTATGCGAAAAGAAGCTTTCAATCTGGTGGTGGTTAGAAAATTCCTTTTTATGCTCATAAGCTTTTCTGATGTAGGGGGCAAACCCAAAAGGGTTTTCTAAATCCTTTAAGGCGTTTTTCAAACTTTCTTCATCTTTATCTAAAGTATCAAAATACTTGAGTAAGACTTCTCTGGTTTCATAACTCAAAATATCTGATCCTTTAAAAAAAGTGATGTTTGCATTAGCGACTCCATACACATAAATCGCATTGGGTTTAGGCAGGTTTGAATTCCACATGGGGCGAGATGTTTGAAGGTTTTTTTCACCCTTATCGTTTTTAGAAAACTTGATTTCAATCCCCACCACATGATCAAAAATAAAAACCAAAAAATCAGGGTAATTTTGTGAGCCAAAAGGTTGGTATAAAAAATGGCTTGTAAGGTTTGAAAAAGGGTTTTTAAGGGTGTGTGGGTGGTTTTTTTCTAAAACTTGCTTTTTGAGTTGGTTAAAAGCGGTTTTGATTTCCTTATTAGGCTTTTCTTCAATATGGCTTAATTTTTCTGTTAAATCGCCGTTGATTTCGCTAAAGTGTTTTTTTAATTCATTCCTAAATTGGTTTTCAAACTGCTCCCCTGTGCTAGAACTTGCAAAAAACTTTCTTTTATTGGTAATTTCTTGAAACACTTTTTCAAGCATGCATTTCCTTTAATTTGCAATATTCTTCCACAAAATCATAAGTAGAAAACCCTAAAACTTGCGTGTTTTTATGAGCGAGTTTGTTGAAATCAATTTTATGGATAATCATTAAAGCTTCTTTAGAATGGGCTTTGATGAAAAAATATTGTCGGTTTTTAATCAGTAAATTTGCATTGGTGATCTTTTCGTTGTAATCATAAAAGCCTTGTCTCACCACCGCAAAATCCCATTGGTATTTTTCTTTGTTGAAATATTTAAGGGTGTGTGGCGTGTTGTTATGAATGTAAGTAATAAAGTCACTATGGCGGATTTTTGGGGGTGCAATGATGCGCTCGTCTTTAAGATTTAGGGCGATATTTTTATGCATATAGATTTGAAAAACGCATTTCACATCATAGGGCCGTTCATTAAAAATAAAAGCGTTTTTCTCTAAAGGGGCGTTTAAAACCAATTTTGCACGCTTATCAATGTGTTTTTGAATGGAATAGCGTTTGAATAAATTGGGCAAAATAAACGCTACAATAGGCACTTCGTTTAAAGATTTGTTTAAAAAATCTAGGGCTAATTTCCCTCTATGCCCAAAAGGAGGGTTGCCAATAATAATACGCTTTTTGTTAAACTCAATCAATTCCAACAAATAATCTTTTTTTTGAATGCCTTGAGCTTTAGGGGCAATATCAAGGGCAAGACAATCAGCAATCCCTAATTCTTTTAATGCATCAACAAAGCTCCCACTCCCTGCACTTGGCTCTAAAAAATGGAATGCGTTTAAGTCTAGCCCTAGATTTTGAACGATGAGTTCTCTTAATGAATCCAAGCAAAATCGCGCGATTTTGGGGTGGGTGTAAAAAGCGTCTAAATTCTTTTGCAAGAGAGCATTACTAGCCATTTTAATCCCATTTTAATTGAAATCAAACCCGCCCGCTTCGCCTAAACTCATGCTTTCATAAGCCGCATCCACATAGCTGTTGCGGATCTCGCATTTTAAAACCTTCTCGCATTTCAAGCAGCTTGTTACTTGCTTTTCCTCTTGGCATGCTTGCAATTTCAAAAGAGCGTCATTGAAACGCTCTTCATATTCTAATTTTTTAGCGCTATTTTGCATCATTCTCCCTTTAAATATTTTTCTAAAATTTGAGCTTCATGCGGACTAGCTAAATAGCATTCGCTTTTTTCATGGTAATTTTCTACGCTTTGCTCTAGCAAACGCTTTTTAACCCCCTTATCAAAATAAAACGCTTCCCCTTTAGCTTTTTCAATGATCAAGGCTAAAGGAAAGACTTCAAAAAGCTTTCGCAATTTCTTTTGTGGGTAGGAAAACATTCCGCCCTTTTTAACCAACACATGATGGACATCAGCCACCATAGATCCTGAGTATCGTAAGCGGTAATTTTCTGCAAAAAACTCTTCTAAAGCCTTTTTTAAGCCCAAAGAAAAATCCTTTTGATTGCCTCCGCTAGCGACGATTTTACCCTTATTTTCTAAAACGATGGTTTCTATAAAATGGAACTTGTTTTGATAAAAAGCGTAACGATAAACTTCTTCTAAAGCCACCACTAATTCTATTTTATGCCCAAAAACCACATAAAGGCTTGCGACTAGATTTTGCGCCTTATAATCCTTTTCATAAATCCCTATAATCGTGCCTACTAAGAAATTCGCCTCCATCACTGAACTCCCGTCTAGTGGATCATAAGCGATCAAATAAGAGCCGTTTTCTTTAGTAACAGGCGTTTCTTTTTCTTCGCTAAAAACGCTTTTGATGTTTTCTAAACTCAAAAAATTTTCTTCTAAAAATTTGTCTAGGGCTAAATCCGCTTTAATAGGCGTATCACCGCTGCTGTTTTCTAGCTTAGTGTAACTCCCAGCGTCTGGCTTTTCTAAAATTTCTTGGGCTTTTTTAACCCCTTTTTCTAAAAGACTGATGATTTCTATAACGATGTTTGCATGCTTGCCTTTAAAATGTTTGTAATCCATAAAAACCCTTTTATGATTTGATTAAAGATGCTAATATTTTACTTTAAAACATTGGAAATAGGGAAGTATTTTGAAAGTAGCCCCGAGCCTTTTGAGCGCTGATTTTATGCATTTAGCCAAAGAGATAGAGAGCGTGAGTAACGCTGATTTTTTGCATGTGGATGTGATGGATGGGCATTATGTGCCTAATTTAACGATGGGGCCTGTGGTTTTAGAGAATGTTACTCAAATGAGCCAAGTGCCTTTAGACGTGCATTTAATGGTAGAAAATGCGAGCTTTTTTGTGGGATTATTCGCTCCTTTAAACCCGCAAATCATCAGCATTCATGCAGAAAATGAAAAGCACCCCCACAGGGTGTTGCAACTCATTAGAAATTCAGGCATCACGCCAGGCATTGTCCTAAACCCCCACACGCATGAAGAAAGCGTTAAATACTTGCTAGAAAGCGTGGGGCTAGTGCTTTTAATGAGCGTGAATCCGGGCTTTGGCGGGCAGAAGTTTTTAGATCTGGTGCTAGAAAAATGCCTGAAAGTCAAGGAATTGATCAAACGCTACAACCCTAGCTGTCTTTTAGAAGTGGATGGGGGCGTGAATGATAAAAATATCTTTGAACTCCAACAAGCGGGCGTGGATGTGGTGGTTTCAGGGAGTTATATTTTTAAATCCAAAGATCGTAAGCTAGCTATTGAAGGCTTACAGAATGCTAGACAGCCTCTTGCATAAAGATATTCAAGCCCTAATCGCTCGCTTAAAGCACCAGGATTTAAGCTTGGGCATGCTAGAAAAATCGCTCTCTCGCCTTATTTATGATGAAATCAATTTGGAATATTTAAAAGCGTGTGGGCTTAATTTCGTAGAAACGAGCGAAAATTTAATCACGCTCAAAAACCTTAAAACCCCCCTTAAAGATGAGGTTTTTTCCTTTATTGATTTAGAGACCACCGGCTCTTGCCCCCTAAAACATGAGATTTTAGAAATCGGGGCCGTGCAAGTGAAGGGGGGGGAAATTATCAATCGTTTTGAAACCCTTGTGAAAGTCAAAAGCGTGCCTGATTATATCGCTGAGCTTACAGGCATCACTTATGAAGACACCCTAAACGCCCCAAGCGCGCATGAAGCCTTACAAGAATTGCGTATTTTTTTAGGCAATAGCGTGTTTGTGGCCCACAACGCTAATTTTGATTACAACTTTTTAGGGCGTTATTTTGTGGAAAAATTGCATTGCCCCTTATTGAATTTAAAGCTTTGCACTTTGGATTTATCCAAACGCGCCATTTTGTCCATGCGTTATTCTTTGAGTTTTTTAAAAGAGCTTTTAGGGTTTGGCATAGAAGTCAGCCACAGAGCCTATGCGGACGCTTTAGCGAGCTATAAACTCTTTGAAATATGCCTATTAAACTTGCCCAGCTACATCAAAACGACGATGGATTTGATTGATTTTTCCAAATGCGCTAACACTTTGATCAAAAGACCCCCAAGATCCAAATACCAAGAGATTCCATCGCCATTTTCTCTTTTTGAGAGGACAAAGGGCTTGTTAGATATCATAAAAGCAACCAGTTAAACGAAAGCTGTTTAATGGGATTTAATAGGGCTAGGATTTTATTGTTTTTGTTCTTTGAGAATATCGCATGCTTCTTTTAATCCTAGCTTGCAACTCTTTTCAAGGTTTTCTGTCGTTTGCTTTTCATCCTTTGCTACGCCTTTACCCTCATTATAAAACGCTGCTAGAGCGTAACACCCTTTAGCGTCGTTCAATTCACAAGCTTTGGCAGAATATTCAAAAGCTTTTTTAAGATCCTTTGTTACGCCTTCACCATCACGATAAAACTCTCCTACAAGCGTGCATGTTAGAGCTTCGTTTAATTCGCAAGCTTTAGAGTAATATCCAAAAGCTTTTTTAAGATCTTGCGTTACGCTTTCACCAAGAAAATAATCCCCTCCTAATTTAGAACACCCTTCACCATTATTCAACTCGCAAGCTTTAGAGTAATATTTGAAAGCTTTTTTAAAATTTTGTGTTACGCCTTCACCATTATGATAAATATCCCCTAAAATCGCACAGCCATCGCCATAGTTTAACTCGCAAGCTTTAGAATAATATTCTAGATCTTTTTTATCTTTTTTCAAACCCTTTATCATATCGTTATAAAAAGTTGCTGACAGCATACACCCCTCAACATTATTTAACTTACAAGATTTAGAGTAATATTCTAAAGCATTTTTAAGATCGTTTGCATTAAAATAAAACTCTGCTAAGTCCTTGCATTTTTCAGCATCGTTTGATTTGCAAGCTTTAGCAGTAGCGGTGTGTTCAAGAGCTTTTTCAATGCTTTCTCTTGCACTTCCTTTTAGGATGACTTTAGAATAAGCCTCTCTTAAGATCGCGCAACCATCAGCATCGTTTAATCTACAAGCTTTTTCAAAGTATTCCTTAGCCCTAGTGAAATCTTTATCCGTGTAAATAGTGATACCTGAAAATATAAGCTCTTTAGGGTTTGACTCTGCCATTAACCCCCCTAAACACAACGCCCCCAAACACAAAACCCTAAAAACCGCTTTTTTGACACCCCTTAACATGACGCATTCCCTTTTGTTAAAAATATAAGATTCTATTGTGATTGATATTGATAGCTAAAATCTTTTAATGTTTAAAAAACGGAGACTTGATTATTTTATTTTAAACTCATGAAAGGATAGGGGTTATTCGCGACACCCTACCCCACAATATCCAGCAAATGTTCTTCATGCCACAATTCAATTTCTTCTTCTTCCAAGCCAAACGCCTTAGCCCTTCGGCTGTTTGGATAGCGGTTTTTGGAACCTTCTTTAGAGTCCTTATCGCTAATAGCTTGCATGTTTTCTAACGCCCTTGTTTCTTGGGCTAATTCAAGCTTGCTTTGAAAGCTTTGCGCTAAATCCAGCATATCACTTCTTGCACCCTGTTGGATAGCAGAATTTAAAGGAGCGTTTTGATTGATATAAGTTACATTGCCTAAAGCGGAAACACCCATGCTAACCTCCTTAAGTGTTTAAGTGTCCTTTAGACTAATAGTTCGGTATTTTGAGTAAATGACATTAGCTCCTTTGATGATTTTGACAAATTTTCGTTGCGTGTAGTCAATTTCGTAACCATTAAACGCATCTTTTTGCATTTTAATCAACATTTTGGCTAATTCTAAAATGATCTCATCTTTGGGCGTATTCTTTTGGCAAAAAACGATCAAATGCGATCCAGGAATACCTCGCACATGCATCCACAAATCATTCGCCCTTGCGTCTTGTAAGAGTTTGATGTTCTCTTTTTGGTTTTTCCCTAAACCGATTTTAAAATCCTTATAATACAGCACTTCATACCCGCTCATCGGGCGTTTGATTTTAGGATGTTTGACCGGCATAAACATTTCTAAAACGCTTTCTTCTGTAGCGTCTCTAACATAGTTGATTTGATTTTCTTTAAAAGCGATTTTTTCTTTCAAATTCTCTTCTTCTAAATACAAGAATTGCGATTTTTGTTTCTTTTTCTTGCTGAGAGTGAATTTTTTATTGATAAAGGCGTTTAAGGGCATGCTTTTATCAATTTCAATCGCGCATTCCTTATCTTCAAAATCCTTTAAAACCACGCAACTTTCATGCTTATGGATTAAATGCTGGTAAGTGAGCAACAATGAGGCTTGAGTTTGCAATTCTTTCGCTTCCAATTGTAAATTTTTAGGATCTTCTAGTTTTTCTAATTTTTCTTTCAAGCGTTCTTTTTGGGCGTTTAATCGCTTGATGATTTGATTTTTCTTGTGTTCTAATTCTTTATGCTGATAGGATAAAAAATCTTTTTCTAAAATCTCTAACAATCCCTTAAAATCCAAATCCTCTTCTTGATGCTCGTAAATATTAGGAGGCAATGCCCCTAAAATATCGTTTTTAGCGACCCTGTCATTAAAACGAAAGGCTTCTATCACGCATTTTTCTTGATCTAAAATCATAAGGTTGGCTTTTTTAGGGATCATTTCTAAACGCAAAATAAAATTTTCACTCTTATAAGCTAAATCTTTAGCGCCCTTGATTTCTAAAATCCGATCGTTATCAATGACGTTTGCTTGTAAAATTTTGGCGTTTTTGGTGAATTTATTCAAACAAAAATCTAGCGCTAGGGTGTTTTTTAAAACGCTCTCTGGGGGTTTTTTGGACAAACCGATATAAGGCGCACTCAAATCCACAACAAAGGCGTGTTTTTCTTTAGAAAAAGTCTCTAATAAAAAGCTAGACGCGCTCAAGCGTTTGAGGCTAAAATGCGTTTGAGCTTTTAAAAATTCGCTGAATTTCTTTAAAAGAAAAAATTTCATTCTTGCGCCTTTAATTTTTCTTTAGCGAAAGAAATCGCGCTCTCAATATTTTCGCTCCCCCCTATCATGCGCGCGATTTCTAAAACCCTTTCTTCGTTACTAAGGGTTTTTGCAAGGCTTTTGTGGTTTTCTTTAAACACCAAAATATGGTTTTTAGCGAGCGCTGGGATATGGACTTGGTGCGAAATGGCAAAGATTTGCGAATGGCTGCTTAAGGTTTCAAGGGCTTTAGAGACCGCCAAACTCTCTTCACCGCTCAAATTGGAATCCATTTCGTCTAACACCAACACGCCTTTAAAATCCTTTAAAAACTCCATTTCTAAAAGCATGAACGCCAACCTCAAACGGCTGTATTCCCCGGAGCTTAAGGTTTCTAATTGGGAATTTTGTAAATGTAAAACGAGTTTTTGAGCGCCTTTTTCGCTCATGGGGGCTTCTTCTAAAACCAAACTAGGGCTTTTTAAGAGCAAATCTTTAGCCTTATCGCTTAAAAGAGCGTTAAAACCGGCTAAATACTCTTTTCTAAAGCCGCCTATTTCTTCGCACAATTTCAAGCATTCGGTTTTTAATTGCTCTATTTCTTTGTGGTAAGTTTCGCAATGATGGTCAATTTCTTTTAAGTTATGCAGTTCGTTTTTAACATGCACTAATCGTTCTTTAGCATGCATAATGCTCCCATAATCCTTAATGATCCCGCTTAGCATGCCAAGTCTTTCTAATACTTTTTCAATATCCAAACGCTCGCACTCTTCTAATTTAGCCTGCTCTTTTTCCAATAGAGCGCTCGCTTCTAATAAAGCACTTTTTAAAAACTCCGCGCTATGGCCCACGCTCTCTAAAGCATGCGTGATTTTGTGGGTATTTTCTAGCACCTCTAACGCCAGAGCGATTTTATCGTTCAGTTTTTCCTTACTAGAGAGCAATTTTTTTTGCTCTAAAAGGCGTTCGTATTCATCTTCTTTTAAATCCAGCCTCTCTAATTTCATTTTTTCAAAATTCAATCGTTCTTCTAAATCCTTTTGGAAACGCTTTTTATCCTCTAACGATCGCCTTTCTTTTTCTAGCTTTTCTAAGCGGGTGAATTTTTCTTCAAGCGCGCCTAAAAGGGGACTAAACGCCTTGTTTTCGTTTTGGATATAGCCATCTAGTAAGGAGAGCATTAAAGTATCATTGAGTTCATTTTGGCTGAATCTGTCGTTAGACAAGCGTTTGATCAAACCTTTTAATAACGCTTTGAGCGTGTTTTTAGACAGGCTTGTTTGGTTTAAAAAATAGCGCGTTTTTTCTTTTTTAATCACGCTGATGACTAAAGGTTCGTGGTTATCTTCTCTAAAAATGCCGTATTCTTCAGTGTCTAAAAAAGGCGCGATCAATTCCACTTCAATGTTTGAAGCGTTGCTCTCTTTAAGCCCAAACGCCCCTAAAAGGCTCGCAATCAGAACGCTTTTGCCCACCCCACTAGCCCCACTAATCGCGCTCAAGCCGTCTTTAAACTCCAGATCCAGCTTTTCAAAAACGGCGTTTTGACGCACTTTTAAGCGTGTGATTTGAGCGTTATTGAAATCTCGCATGTTTTTTACCCTTTTTTATCTTTTTTTGCTAGGGCTTTCCCCCCATAACAGCTTTTCTTTAAGCACTTTAAAATAATCCCTTGAATTTTTTTGTAAGAGCTTGGTGGTCGTGGGGCTTTTTTGAATGTATAGGGGTTGGTTGGCTTTTAAATCATAGGTGGCTTGCCCATCAATGACCACAAGAGCGTCCTCATGAGCGCAAAAACTCAAACAAAATTCCGCCCCTAACACTAGGGGGCGTTGCGTTAAGGAAAAATCGCACAAGGGCGTTAAAATATAGCTCTGACTTAAGGCATGCACAATCGGCCCATGAGCACTCAAATTATAAGCGGTTGAGCCTAGGGGCGTGGCAATGATAAGCCCATCGCCTTTATAAGTGTTAAAGGGCGTATGGCCCACGCACGCTTTGATGTCTAAAACCCCTAAAGCTTTTTTTTTAGCGATCACGATTTCATTGATCGCATAAAAAGAGGTTTTTCCAATACGACCCTCTAAAGCCAGATGCTCTTCTAATTTGATCCTGTTTTGCTTGAGATCTTGTAAGAAATCTTTCAACCCGTTCAATTCAACCGCGCTCAAAAACCCTAAATTCCCTATTCTAACCCCAAAACATGGCTTATTGTAAGAATGCGTCATTCTTAAAGCCCCTAAAATCGTGCCATCGCCCCCTAAACATAAAAACGCATAGGCTTTTTCTACCAATCGTTCATCTTTTGCTCCATCAAGGCTATCAATCATAAAGCTTCCAAACCCCTCACCTTTTAAAAGCTTTAAAACCCATTCTTTAGCTCGCTCCAGCTCTTCAAAAAGAGGGTTTTGATAATGAGTAGGCCGCACAAACACGCCGATAGTTTGATGTGAATCTTTCATGCGTATATTGTATCTTAAAGCTTGAAACAAAATTTTAAAAAAGGAGGTTTTAGCCGCTTTTTTATCATCTTATGTAAAATTCATAAGGAGTTTTTATTTTTATTAATGTTTCATTCTTTAATCGTTTTTAATTGTTTTTTGGGTATTCTTTTTAAGAATGTAAGCATTATGTTAAGGAATCACACATGAAAAAATTTTTTTCTCAATCTTTGTTAGCTTTGATTGTTTCTGTCAATGCGCTACTAGCTATGGATGGTAATGGCGTTTTTTTAGGGGCGGGTTATTTGCAAGGACAAGCACAAATGCATGCGGATATTAATTCTCAAAAACAAGCCACTAACGCTACGATCAAGGGCTTTGACGCGCTTTTAGGGTATCAGTTTTTCTTTGGGAAATACTTTGGCTTGCGCGCTTATGGGTTTTTTGATTACGCCCACGCTAATTCCATTAGGCTTAAGAACCCTAACTATAACAACGAAGTGGCGCAATTGGCGGGTCAAATTCTTGGGAAACAAGAAATCAATCGTTTAACGAGCCTCGCTGATCCCAAAACTTTTGAACCCAACATGCTCACTTATGGGGGGGCTATGGATGTGATGGTTAATGTCATTAATAATGGCATCATGAGTTTGGGGGCTTTTGGTGGGGTGCAATTGGCCGGCAATTCATGGCTTATGGCGACGCCGAGCTTTGAGGGCATTTTAGTGGAACAAGCTTTGGTGAGCAAAAAAGCCACTTCTTTCCAATTTTTATTCAATGTGGGGGCTCGCTTAAGGATCTTAAAGCATTCCAGCATTGAAGCGGGCGTGAAATTCCCCATGCTAAAGAAAAACCCCTATATCACCGCGAAAAATTTGGATATAGGGTTTAGGCGCGTGTATTCGTGGTATGTGAATTATGTGTTCACTTTCTAGGGGTGCGTCCCTAGAGCGTTAGAACGCTCTCAATGATTCCAATCAGCTCTTCTTTTCTTTTTTCTAAGCTTTTGGGTGTCCATTCTGTGTAGTGGCACACATCGTTTTTAGTCATGTCATAGCAAGTCATCACCCTAAAAGTTTTCTTATTGTCTAGCACGATAGTTCTCCCCATATAGATTTCTTTTTTTTCTTTGAAATCTTGGTTTAAAACTTGGCTTAAAGCTTTGGTGTTTTTCTTGCCCCCTAAAAGCGTGAGGTTGGCTAAAGAATGCGTGTATAATTCCCTTTCTTCTTCGCTAAAGTCTTTAACCCATTGGCTTGAAGGATCAGGATTTTCGGGCGAAATGCGTTCAACATGCAAATCGTCATCCATTTTAATATAAGCGGGGTTGGCGTTATCGCTCATGAAATATTCCACTAAAATGAGAATGGGTTTGAGGCATGAAAGTCTTTTATTGTAGAGTTTTTTATACAAGTTGTTATCTTCTAGGTTTTCCTTAAAGCGTTGTAATACATTATAGTCATCTAAATATTTTTTCACAATAGAAGTGATGTAATCCATGCTTTTCTTTTCTTTTAGGGCATTAATGATGTTGCAACAAGTTTGATTAATTTGAGGTTTTGTCCGCCCTGCAATCCAATGTTGGTAGCAAAACTTGACCAACAACTCCTTTAAAGCCTCTATGTCTTGATTGTTATAATGGTGTAACAAACTGGCGCACAAAATAACACGCCAATAATCAGAGGCCACATAAGAAAGCAAGTAGGCGTATCTGTCTTGCATTTCTAATATCTCGCAATAAGCGTTGTAAAAATCTTCTACGCCCTTAAGGTATTCTAAAGGGGTTTTGTTAAGCTTGTTAAACCAAGTAACGAGTCTTTTTTCCGTCTTTTCTTTAGAAGTTACCGGATTGAGATAGGTTAAATACCAACTGAATAAGGTTTCTATCTTTAAATCATTGTCTGAGCATTTTTGATACAGATCATTCCAACGAGACACAAATTCTTCTCGCTCATGCTCTTTAGCGTGTTTTAACAATTCCCCCTTAAAAATATCCGTCGCATTCAAAGCCAAACCCCTAGCGTTTAAAACATTAAAAATCCTTAACGCCTTGTCTGCATCAGGGCAAGTGATGGCGATAAAGACGACCCTAAAATACAGCCACTCAATGAAATCGTTAATGTCTTCAATCTCTTTTTTCCTAAGATAGTTTTTTAAACAAATCGCATTTTTTAGGTAATTGTTCTTAGTGCTACTTATAGGAACATCATTGAAAGAAGTTAAGGCGTATTGAAAATCTTTTTTAGAATTAAACCACATAGCGTTAAAATTCAACCGATCTTTTTTCCCATACTTAGTGATCAAGCTTTCTTGCAAATAGTCTTTGCTCTCTTCGGTTAAACGCTCAGAATAGAGAGCGGATAAAACTTTTGCCAGCAGAATGAAAGTGCTTAAGCGTTGCTGGCCATCTACAATATCATAGGTTTTGGCCTTTTTAGAATCTTCACTGATTAGAATTAAAACTAATGAGCCGCAAAAATAATCGCTTTCTCTGTCATCTTCATAATTAAAAAACAAATCGTCTAAAAGCTTTTCGCAGTTTTCTTCTGTCCATTGATAAGGGCGTTGGTAGATTGGGATTTGATAGTAGAGTTCGTCTTTTAAAATATCCCTTAGGTGAGAATCATTGCTTTCAATTTTTGCCATAAAAACCCCTTGTATGATTTAGGGTAGATTATAACATTAAAAAGTGTTTTTTTTTTTTGAAATATTTCCACACATAAAGGTGCATGGTTTATCGCCATGCTCTTTTTAAAGCTCGCTTCAAAGCTCCTTTAAAATCTCTAGAGGCGATTTGAACGCCAGATTGAACGCTTTAGCGATGCCTTCTTGGGTGATGTAGCCGTTATAAGCGCTCAAGCCTCCAAGCGTGTTCGCCACGATTTTAGTGTTGGCTGTTAAAAAACCTTTTAAGCCATGCTCTAAATAATACAACAAATACGGCACGCTCGCATGGCTATAAGCCGTAGAACTCGTTTTAGCGACAATCCCTGGCATGTTCGGCACGCCATAATGCAACAAATCCTCTTCCACATACACCGGGTCAGAATGGCTTGTTTGGCGTATGGTCTCTATGCACCCCCCTAAATCGCAAGCCACATCAATGACTACCCCTTGTTTTTGCATGTATTTTAAATGCCTTCTTAAGATCACTTTAGGGGTTTGGCTCGCTGTAACTAGCACCGCTCCCACTAGCCCCACCGCCCCGTTTAAGGCTTGAATGATATTGGCTTCATTCACGCTTAAGACTTCTAAATCATACAGATGATAATAGGGGTGGTTTTGTAATTTAGCGTAGTCTAATTCTAAAATCGTTACTTTAGCCCCCATTTGGCTTAAGACTTTCGCGCTCTCCATGCCAACCACACCGCCCCCAATTACGACGATTTTAGCCCTTTGCGCCCCGGATAAACCCCCTAGCATGACCCCCTTACCCATAAACCCCTTAACATGCTCTAAAGCCAGCAAATAATGCTGGATTAAATGCGCGGCCAACCTCCCAGCCACCACGCTCATAGGCGCTAAAATAGGGTAGTCGTTTTTAGGCCCGGCAATGGTTTCAGTGCAAATAGAAGTGATTTTTTTATCTATAAACATTTCGCACAAGCTTTTTTGATACGCTAAATCCAAATAACTAAACAGAGTCGCTTTTTCTTTGAGCAAAGGGTATTCATGCTCTAAAGGCTCTTTGCATTTGACCACCAAATCCTGCCCCCACGCCGTTTTAGAATCCACGATTTTAGCCCCCACGCTTTCATACGCTTCGTTACTATAACCGCTATTAGCGCCCGCACTATTTTGAACTAAAACCCCCACGCCCTTTTGCGTGATTAGCGCCGCATCATCAGGCACCAAAGCCACTCGAGATTCCAAATCCATGCTTTCTTTGACTAGCCCAATAGTCATGTTAATCCTTTTAAATAGTAGTGTCAGTTATGATTATATTCGCTCAATAAGATTATTTGAGTGTTTTTCTGTCAAAAACTTGAATGGTTTTACTCTTTTACACAATGAAATTACTCTATTTATTATCCATTTTCTTAATTAATAATTGATTGTTAATTTTGGTTTAGAATAGAGATCATTAGAGGGGATTTGAAGGAGTTATAAAATGATTTTAGTAGGATTAGAAGCGGAGTTAGGAGCGTCAAAAAGAGGCACCGATAAAGGGGTTAGGCGTTTGAGAGAAGTTTTGAGTAAAACGCATGGCGATGTGATTAAAGGCATGCAAACGATCACTCAAGAGCGGTGCGTGCTTTATAAAGAGTTTAGATACGCTAATAATTTTGAAGATTACTACCTTTTTTGTAAAGAAAATCTGATCCCTTGCATGCAAGAAGTGTTTGAGAAAAAAGAATTCCCTTTGATCTTAAGCTCAGAGCATGCGAACATGTTTGGGATTTTCCAAGCCTTTAGGAGCGTTCATAAGGACAAAAAAATAGGGATTTTGTATTTAGACGCGCATGCGGATATTCACACGGCTTATGACAGCGATACAAAGCATATCCACGGCATGCCTTTAGGCATGGTTTTAAATCGTGTCCGTAGCGGGTTTAATCATATGAACGAAAGCGAAGAAAAGGCATGGCAAAAGCTCTGCTCTTTGGGGTTGGAAAAGGGAGGGTTAGAAATTGATCCTAAATGTTTGGTGTATTTTGGGGTAAGAAGCACCGAACAGAGCGAAAGAGATGTGATTAAGGAATTAGAAATCCCTTTATTTAGCGTGGGCGCGATAAGAGAAAACATGCAAGAAGTGCTTCAAAAAACCAAAGAATTGTTAAAAGCGGTGGATATTATTTACTTGAGTCTGGATTTAGACATTATGGATGGCAAGCTTTTTACTTCTACCGGCGTGCGTGAAAATAACGGGCTGAGTTTTGATGAATTAAAGCAATTACTGGACTTGCTTTTAGAAAGTTTTAAAGACCGATTAGGGGCGGTTGAGGTAACCGAATACAACCCCACGGTGAGTATAAAACACAATAACGAAGAAGAAAAGCAGGTTTTAGAGATCTTAGATCTCATCATCAATCGCTGTAAAATTAAAGACAAGGAGCGATCTTTTGCAATGAGCAGCTGATCGCTTTTCAAACACAACGATAAAAAGTTGGATAAGGGGCAGTGTTTAGATGAAAAATTAAACCACTTTGAGCGTCAAAAAATGTCTTGTGTGTTTTGAGAACGCATGCAAGCTTGTCGTGTGTCAAAAATGGGTATTTTCTACTAAAACCAAGCGAAATCAAAAAAAAAAAAGATTTTCATGGGATTAATAAAATTTTAAGAATTTTATGATATAATTCTGCAAATTGTTAAGTTTTTTTTATTTTTATTACTTAATAATAAGAAAGCGTTCGTTATTAGTGCGATTTTACTTGAAAAATTTAAACCATTTTTTAATCCAAAATACAAGGAGTTGGCGTTGCATAAAAAAGTTCTGTTGGCTTTAACTGCTAGTTTGATTTGCCAAGAGTCTTTGTTCGCTAAGGAAAAAGATTACACTTTGGGCAAGGTTTCTACTGCCGGCAAAAAGGATAGATCTGATTATTCTGGGCAGGTCAATTTGGGTTATAGCGGGATTACCGCGCCTAAGAGTTGGCAAGATGAAGAAGTGAAAAAATACACAGGAAGCCGCACGGTGATCTCTAATAAAGCGCTCACCCAACAAGCTAACCAAAGCATTGAAGAAGCTTTACAGAATGTCCCCGGTCTGCAAATTAGGAATGCGACAGGTGTAGGGGCTATGCCCACTATCCAAATCCGTGGCTTTGGAGCTGGGGGTTCAGGGCATAGCGATGCGACGCTGATGTTAGTCAATGGTATTCCTGTCTATATGGCCCCCTACGCTCACATTGAGCTAGACATTTTCCCTGTTACCTTTCAAGCCATTGATCGCATTGATGTGATTAAGGGTGGAGGCAGCGTGCAATACGGGCCTAACACTTATGGGGGTATTGTCAATATCATCACTAAGCCTATCCCTACTCAATGGGAAAACCAAGCGGCTGAAAGGATCACTTATTGGGCTAAGGCTAGAAACGCCGGGTTTGCCGCTCCCCCTGATAAAACCGGTGATCCTTCTTTTATCAAGTCTTTGGGCAATAACCTCCTCTATAACACCTATGTGAGGAGCGGAGGGATGATCAATAAGCATGTGGGTATCCAAGCGCAAGCTAACTGGGTTAGAGGACAAGGCTTTAGGGACAATAGCCCCTCTAACATTTCAAACTATTGGCTGGATGGGGTCTATGACATCAATGAAAACATATGGGATTAAAGCCTATTACCAATACTACGATTTTGCTATCGCTCAACCGGGATCACTCAGCGAGCAAGATTACAAAATAAACCGCTTCGCTAATCTACGCCCCTTAAACCAAAAAGGCGGGCGCTCGCAACGCTTTGGGGCTGTGTATGAAAACCGCTTCGGGGATTTAGACAGAGTGGGTGGGACTTTTAGCTTCACCTACTATGGGCAGTTGATGACTAGGGACTTTCAAGTGAGCTCTAGCTACAATAGCGCTAACATGGTTACTTGCTTTAGCGAAGCGGCATGCAGGGCGGCAGGACTTCCGGCAGGGTATAACTTGGCTGTGCCTTATTATGCCACTAACTACAATGGCTGGGCAGAAGTAGAAAACCCTGTGCGCTCTATTAACAACGCTTTTGAGCCTAAAGTGAATCTGATCGTCAATACCGGGAAAATCAAGCAAACCTTTATCATGGGCTTGCGTTTCATGACCACCACTTTTTTACAGCGCCAATACTTAAACACCAATGAATGCGCCACCAAAACGAGCGGTGAGGGGGCAGGATTCTTGTGTGAGGGTGCTAATGTGATGAGCGGTTGGAAACCCCACATCAAGCATGGCGTTTATAGAAACTGGAATAACTGGCGTAACAATTACACAGCGGTTTATTTGAGCGATCGCATTGAAGCTTGGGACGGGCGCTTTTTTATTGTGCCTGGTTTGCGCTACGCTTTTGTGCAATACAACAACGAAAATGCGGCTAACTGGATGCAAATCCCTGAGAAGGATTTAAGAAAAATCAAGCACATGAACAATTGGATGCCCTCAACCAACATTGGCTTTATCCCTGTGCAAGGCGATCACAATGTGCTTACCTACTTCAACTACCAACGCTCTTTCGTCCCGCCTCAATTAGATGTTTTGAGCTATGGAGGAGCGGAGTATTTCACCCAACACTTTGACACTGTGGAAGCAGGAGCGCGCTACACCTATAAAGATAAATTCAGCTTCAATGCGGACTACTTTAGGATTTGGGCGCGCGATTTTGCCACCGGGCAGTATTCAGTCTATACGAGTGGGCCCATGAAGGGTAATGTGCGCCCCATTAATGGCTATTCTCAAGGCGTGGAGCTGGAATTGTATTACAGGCCTATTAGAGGGTTGCAATTCCATGCCGCTTTCAACTACATTGACACTCGTGTAACTAGCCATGGCCCTTTAACAGACTTGAACGGGGATGTGCTAAAAGGGACTAGCTATAACAAGCATTTCCCTTTTGTAAGCCCTTTCCAGTTCATTCTTGACGCTCGTTACAATTGGCGTAAAACCACCATTGGTATTTCTAGCTATTTTTATAGCCGCGCTTATAGCGGGATTAGCAACAGCGCAGCAGGAGGCTATTATGGGATGCAATACTATAGTGGGGGGAACAACTATGAAAGCGTTCTTGATAGCGGTTATCAATGCGAAGCTTGGTGTATGACCCAACATGAAGGGCTATTGCCTTGGTATTGGGTGTGGAATATCCAAGTGAGCCAAATTTTCTGGGAAAACGGACGACACAGAGTTACAGGAAGCTTGCAAATCAATAACATCTTCAACATGAAGTATTATTTTACCGGGATTGGCTCTAGCCCTGCAGGCTTGCAACCTGCACCTGGAAGATCGGTTACAGCGTATTTGAACTACACTTTCTAAAGGCTTTAAAAAGGAAGGGGGTTATTGCACTATGATGAGCCGCTCAAATCAGCCGCTTAGCAATTTTATTGAAATGATGAAATCTTTATTTAAGAATATTCCAAATAAGTTTCTTTGAGGCTGGCCTTAGCCCTTTGCCAATCAGGCAAATACAAACTCAGCAAATCCCTAAAATATTCGTTATGGTGGCGTGCTTTTAAATGCAATAATTCATGCACAACCACATATTCAATGCCCTTTCTAGGCGCTTTAGCCAATTCCAAATTAAAAAGTAGGGTGCGTTTAGCAATATTACAACTCCCCCATATCCGTTTCATTTTTTGGATTCTAAAGCTTCGTATGCTTTCGTTTAAAATCTTTTCGTATTGGTTGATGTAGGTTTGTATTTTTTCTCTTAAGACTTGTCTGTAATAGTTTTCTAACACTTTTAAGCGGTTTTCTAAGCTTGTCTTTTGATGGACATGCAAGATTAAATATTTAGGGCTTTGGAGGACGAAGTGTTTTTTTATAGTGTGTTCAATCTTTAACAAATAGCGTTTCCCAAAAAGATAATGGCTTTCTCTTTCTAGCATTCCTCTTTGGCTTTGTCTGTTTTGGTTTAAAAAATTTTGTTGCTGTTCTTTTATCCAAGGGAGTCTTTTAATCAAAGAAAGCCTAAGGCTCTCATCGTTTAAAGCTAGGGGGCAAGACACATGCACAGAGCCATCAGGCGGGCAAACGCTAATGTGTAAATGCTTAATATCCTTTTTTTCTATAATAATGTTGGTATCGTTTAAAGTCAAACAATAAGCGTTCATTAACGATACTCTTCTATGTTTTTGGCTAAATTGAAGATGTTTTCCAACCAACCCTCATCGTTTATGATTTTTCTTAAAGCGATTTTAAGGTTTTTTTCTTTTTGATTATGCCCCACCCAACCATCTTTTTTATTACCCCTTATGCATGCGTCTGTTTCTAGGGCTAAGGCTTCATTTTGATCTAAATTATCATAGAGGGTTTTTAAAGCGTTAGTGTTGATCTTTTTAGGGTAATTTCTATTTTCTTTATTAATAACTTTTTTGGCTAAGTCGCAGATTTGTTGCAAGTATTCCAAATAGGTTAATTTCTTTTCTCTAAACTGGTTGATCAAATCGTTTAAAAGCGAAGATAATTTTTCGTAATACTTAGGATCGCTCGCTTCTTTTTCTACAATGCGTTTTTTGGTGTTATTAGCGATGCTTTCTGCCATAGAGCTTTCATTTTTAAACGCTTGAGAAAGCTCCTTGTTGAAATCATTAATATCCATTTGGGCTAAAACTTCGCACAGCCCTTGATCTTCTATTTGGAATAACACCTCGCTATCCATGGTCTTAATGTAAGCGTCTAAAATCCGGCGCATGTCTTCATTGTAGCTTTTTAAATCCACGCTATCCCCACTGCTTAAGCCAATCACCTTTTGTAAATGCCTGTAAAATTCCACTTCTTGTTTGATTTTTTGCGTTTCTTCTTTAGAATAAATGGGCTTTTCTAAGTTGTTCAATTCCACAAACATTCTTAAAAACGCGCCAACAAGCTGGTAAAACAACCGCCTTTTTTGAGCGCTCTTTTCTAAATTATCCCCACAAAAATAAGCGATATAATCCTCTTCATCTTTTGGCTCTTTCACGCCTTCGCAAAGCGATTTCAACTGATCTCTAGTTTCTTCTAATTTTTTCTTAATCTTTTGGGCTTTGTCAGAGATCAGCCCTTGAATGTCTTCTCTTTCATAGTTTTCAAACGCTTTATTAGTGTAATCGCTGTGCGCTTCTTGTAAGCTATCAAACAAATCCTTATAGTCTATGATACAGCCAAAATCCTTATCTTCGCTATCCAATCTATTCACCCTGCACACCGCTTGAAAAAGCTTATGATCTTGCATTTTCTTATCCATGTATAAATAAGTGAGGCTTGGCGCATCAAAACCGGTCAATAGCTTATCCACCACGATCAATAGCTTCATTCTATTAGGCTCATTAATAAAACGCTCTTTAACTTTTTCTTCAAACTCTTTAATTTGATTAAGAGCTTTTTTCTCATCTTTTTCATTAAAAAAGTTTTGCAGCATTGTGCAATAAATGCGGTATTGATAACTCTCTTCGCTCTCATCGCTCCCGCAATCTTTCAGATCAGCGATACTGGGTTCATAGCTTGTGATCACAGCCACCTTATCCTTTAATTCTGTTTTTAAAAAGAGTTCAAAATACCGGCATGCGTTATACACGCTTTCAGCCACCAGCATGGCATTCCCCTTTTCACTCCTTAATCGTGGGAGTTTTGCCATATCCAATACAATATCTTGCACAATACGAGCTAATCTGTCTTTAGTGGAAAAAACTTTTTGCAAATTAACCCATTTCTTTTTAAGCTCTGTTTTAGCCGTCTCATTCAAGCCTTGGGTTTTCAATTCAAAATATTCGTCTAGCTTTTCAGGGCTACTGACATATTGATCCACGCTTCTGGCTTCATAATTTAAATCCAGCACCACCCTATCGCTAACGGCTTCATTAAATTTATAGCAATGGATATAATTCCCAAACACTTCCTGGCTTGTCTTTTTCTCTTGTTTCAATAAAGGCGTGCCGCTAAAGGCGATAAAAATCGCATTAGGGAGCAGGCTTTTCATGGCTTTATGCAATTTACCGCTTTGGGTTCTGTGGCATTCATCCACTAAAACAACCCATTCCTTTAAAACAGGTTGTTTTTTTAAATCTTCTAAGTCGTTGTCATCAAACTTATGCACAAGCGAGCCAACCAAAAATTCCTTATTTTCAAACAGCGCGCTCAATAAATCCTTCTTGCTGTCTGCGCGATAAAGATCCTCGCCTATCCCACTAAACACGCCTTGAATTTGAGCGTCTAATTCCCTCCTGTCCGTAACGATTAAAATCCTTGCTTGTTTGAGATTCTTTCTTAGCCATTGAGTGAGCCACACCATAGTTAAGCTCTTACCGCTGCCTTGCGTGTGCCAGATAATCCCCCCTTCTTTTCTTTGGATAAATTCTTGCGTTTTTTTAATTGCAAAATATTGGTGGAACCGGGCGCATTTCTTTTGCCCCTTATCAAAAATCAAAAAATCATGGATAAATTCTAAAAACCTTTCTTTTTTTAGAAAACATTCAATCGTCTCAAACAAATTTTTTAAAACGCCTTCTTCTTTCCAAGAAAGGTAGTGTTTTTCTTTAGTTTCTATGACGCCATATCTTAGCCCTTGACTTTCATTGCCCGCCATAACCAATTGGATCGTTTTAAAAAAATCTCTAATAAACTCTTTCTTCTGGTTGTCTAAATTTTGTCTAATACCGCTTTCCACGCTCACGCTGGATTTTTTCAATTCTAGCACCCCTAAAGCGATCCCATTAATATAAAGCACCACATCCGGCCGCTTCATGTTTGGCCCTTTAACGCTCACTTCTTCAGCCACGCTAAATTCATTCTTAGAAACGTCTTTCCAATCAATGAGATAAGTCGTTTGGAAGTTTTCATTCTGGCTTATCTTAGTTTTCACGCCATAAATCAAAAGCTCGTAAAATGTTTGATTCGCTTCGTATAAATCGTTTTTTAAAGCGTTATGGATTTTCTGCTCAATTTTATGCCACCTTTCATCATTGATTTTTTGATTTTTAATTAGCCATGCTTTTAGGCTTTCTTTATTGATGTTTTCATTATCGCTCTTTGTTAAATCCCCTAAATACGCATAGCCCATTGCTTTAAAAGTTTCTATGACTTGATTTTGAACTTCCCTTTCTGTTTTCATCATAAACCCCTTAAGAACGCTTTTTATCGCTTTATATTATAATCCTAAAAACAAAATAGGGCGGTCAAAATGGCGATCAAAAAAAGCGAATTGTATAGCTCTTTATGGGCTGGAGCGGATAGCTTAAGGGGCGGAATGGATGCGAGCGAGTATAAAAACTACGTTTTGAACCTGCTTTTTTTAAAATACATCAGCGATAAAGCCAGAAGTAATATGGATAGCGAAATAGAAGTGCCACAAGGGTGCTTTTATGAAGACATCCTCGCTTTAGAGGGCGATAAGGAAATAGGCGACAAGCTCAATAAAATCATCGCCAAGATCGCAGAGCGAAACAAATTAGAAGGCGTGATTGACAGCGTGGATTTTAACGATAACGCTAAGCTTGGCGAGGGTAAGGCGATGACAGACACCCTTTCTAATTTGGTCAAAATCTTTGCGGATTTAAGTTTGGGCGCGCATGGGGCTTTAGACGATGATTTATTGGGCGACGCTTACGAATATTTAATGCGCCATTTCGCCAGCGAGTCCGGTAAATCCAAAGGGCAGTTTTACACCCCTAGCGAAGTTTCGCTTTTATTATCCCTTTTGCTTGGCATTGATGAAAACACCAAACAAGATAAAAGCATTTATGATCCCACTTGCGGGAGCGGTTCGTTATTATTAAAAGCTTCTAGTTTGGCCGGCAAAAAGGGTTTAACTATCTATGGTCAAGAAAAAGACATTTCCACCACAGCCCTTTGCAGAATGAATATGATTTTACACAATAGCGCTGATGCTAATATTGCTAAAGGGGGTTTTAGCACCCTTTCTAACCCCCTTTTTACTACTGAAAATGGCATGCTAAAAACCTTTGATTATGTCGTGGCTAACCCTCCTTTTAGCTTGAAAAATTGGACTGATGGGCTAAGCATAGACCCTAAAAGCAAGCAAGTCATTAAATAGTTTCAATCGCTTTGAAGACGGCACGCCCCCTGAAAAAAATGGCGATTTCGCTTTTTTGCTCCACATCATCAAGTCCTTAAAAGACACAGGTAAAGGGGCAGTGATTTTACCCCATGGGGTGCTATTTAGGGGAAATGCTGAAGCACAAATTAGAAAAAATCTTTTAACAAAAGGCTATATTAAAGGCGTGATAGGCCTAGCCCCTAATCTTTTTTATGGCACTTCCATTCCTGCATGCGTGATTGTTTTAGACAAAGAAAACGCGCATGCCAGAAAGGGCGTTTTTTTGATCGATGCGAGCAAGGATTTTAAAAAAGACGGCAATAAAAACCGCTTAAGGGATCAAGATGTCCAAAAAATGATAGACACTTTTAACGCTTACAAAGAAATCCCTCATTATTCCAAAATGGTGAGCCTAGAAGAAATTAGCGCTAACGACTATAACTTGAATATCCCGCGCTACATTGCCGCCAAGCAAGAATTGGAAAAAGACTTGTTCGCTTTAATCAACAGCCCTAGTTATTTGCCCAAAAACGAAATTGAAGCCTACGCCCCTTATTTTCAAGTGTTTAAAGAGCTTAAAAACACGCTTTTTAAAAAGAGCGATAAAGAGGGTTATTACGCTTTAAAAACAGAATGCGAAAACATCAAAGAATTAATCACCCAAAGCTTAGAATACCAAACCTTCCACGCTTCTGTTTTGAGCGCTTTTGACCGATTGGAACTATTTACAACTTTTAATGATTTAGAGCCAGGTTTTAACCCAAAAACCCTCATAGAAAGCGTTTGTTCAAAGGTTTTAAAAGAATTTGAAAAAGTGGGAATTTTAGACAAATACGGCGTGTACCAGCTCTTCAAAGATTACTACAACGAAGTCTTGCAAGACGATTGGTTCCTCATCTCATTCAATGGCTTTAGAAGCGCTAAAGAATTAAGGAAATTAACCCCCCTAAAAGACAAAAACAAAAAGGCCAATTATTTGGAGGAGCCGGATTTTGTCATTCAAAAAACCTACTACAAAAGCGATCTAATCCCTAAAAACTTGATCAAACAACGCTTTTTTGAAAAAGAAACAAAAGAATTAGAAGAATTAGAAAACGCCCTCAATGAAAAAGAGGCCCTTTTAGATGAATTTATAGAAGAGCATTCTAATGAACAGGGGCTTTTTGATGGATTGAAAATCAATGAAAGCGTTTTGAAAAAAGAGCTAAAAAACGCCACCGATTTAGAAGATGAAAAAACCCTAAAAACCGCTTTAGAATGGCTAGAGGCTAAAAACAAGGCACTAAAAATGAAAAATAAAGCTTATGAGGAGCTGGAATTAAAAGCGTTCCACCAGTATAAAAACCTTGAAATCAATGAAATTAAGGATCTCATCATCCAAGACATCCAAGACAAATGGCTCAACAGCTTGAAAAACGCCCTAGAAAACAAGATTTTAAAACGCACCAACGCTTTTATTAGCGCTCTTAATGAAATCATTTCAAGCTACTCTAACAGCTTGTTAGAACTAGACAAAGAAGTCAAAGAGAGCGAATCAAAAGTTTTAGAGCATTTGAAAGATTTGGGGTTAATGGGGTGATGGAACGCATGGACGCGTTAACAACGCCCTTACCAAAGGCTTGGCAAAAAGTAAAGCTTGGGGATATAGGAATAACTATAAGTGGATTAGCAGGAAAAACAAAGCAAGATTTTATCAATGGCAATGCTAAATATATTACATTTTTGAATGTTTTAAATAATGTCATAATAGATACTTCTATACTAGAAAATGTAAAAATATACCCAAATGAAAAACAAAATTCCTTTAAAAAATATGATTTATTTTTTAATACTTCTTCAGAAACTCCAAAAGAAGTAGGCATGTGTGCCGTGCTTTTAGATGATATAGACCAAGTCTTTTTGAATAGTTTTTGTTTTGGTTTTAGAATATTTGACAAGGCAGTTGATAGCTTGTTTTTATCATACTTAATTAATAGCGAAATAGGCAGAAAAGCTTTTGAAAATTTAGCACAAGGTTCAACACGATACAATTTATCAAAGAGTGGTTTTAATAATGCTTGCCTTATTTTACCCCCTCTAAACGAACAAATCGCTATCGCTAACGTTTTAAGCGCTTTGGATAATGAAATCATTAGCCTTAAAAACAAAAAACGCCAATTTGAAAACATCAAAAAAGCTTTAAACCACGATTTAATGAGCGCTAAAATCAGGGTTTTAAAAAAATAAAACGCCCCAAAAGTCAAGGACAAACCCGCTTATAAAGGAAACCCCCAAGCTTTTCAACTTAGGGGAACGCTCTTAGAAAAATCAGCGTTTCACAGAAACGATCACTTTAAGCCCCAAAAAAGCAAACTCAAAGTATAATGATCTCCAAGAGCGTTTGTTATGTGTCTTAGGCATAACATGCTCCTTTTAAGGTAGTTTGCCCCATATCGCAACTATGGGGCGTGATGAAATCCTACAACAAACCCCCTTAAAACTTTTAATTTTACAAACGCTAAAACAAGATTAAAAAATTGAATGAAAAGATTAAAAATAAAACGCCCCAAAAGTCAAGGACAAACCACCCACAAGGAAACCCCTAAGCTTAAAAGCTTAGGGGAACTTTGGCTAATATATTACTTTTCTATAGAAAAGACCACTTTAAACCCCTTAAAAGAGATTTTAATGTATAATACTAGCCAAGAGTTTTTATCATGTTTTCTTCGCATGATAAACCCTTTTAACCGTGATTTGCCCCATAATGCAACTATGGGGCGTGATGAAATCCTACAACAAACCCCCTTAAAATTCCTCATTCTACAAACGCTAAAACAAGATTAAAAAAAATGTGAATGAAAAGATAAAAAAATGAAACGCCCCAAAAGTCAAGGGCAAACCCGCTTTTTAAAGGAAACCCCTAAGCTTTTCAACTCAGGGGAACGCTCTTAGAAAAATCAGCGTTTCACAGAAACGATCACTTTAAGCCCCAAAAAAGCAAACTCAAAGTATAATGATCTCCAAGAGCGTTTGTTATGTGTCTTAGGCATAACATGCTCCTTTTGACATAGGATTTGCCCCATAAAGCCACTTATGGGGCGTGATGAAATCCTACAACAAACCCCCTTAAAATCTCATCTAATCAAACGCAAAAACAAGGCGTTTTAAAAACATCAAAAAATGAGCATTATTAAGCGGCATTGTTTAAAACTAATGTTTCAAACAATCTTCAAACAAATATTGATGCTCGCCAGGTAAGGCGTCAAATAAGGCTTTGGCTAAATCTTGCATTTCTTTTAAGGCTTTATTACTGCTCCTTAAAGTCAATAAATTTTGCAAGCTCCTAGCGTTAATGCTATAAGCTAAATGCGTTTTATAGCTTTCAGGCATGGCGTATTTGGCTAAATCGTTTTTAATGTTATGCTCGCTCAATAAAACCCTTAGATTTTCCAAAGCTAAAACGCTCATTGCATTCACTTTTTCATTATCCACGAACACTAAAAACTCTTTAGCTCTTTCTAAATTCGTTTCATTAAGGGGTAAAAAGCTCTCCACTTCTTTCAATTCCCTTAAAGTGTAACGGCTTGATTTCACGCTCAAGCTCGCTATTCGATGCCGGCTCAATTCTTGCAACGCCCCCCTACTCAAACCCTTGATTTCAAAATTGTAATAAAGATGCTCTAAAGTGGAAGAATGCCTGAAAATATTCCCCACCCTGTGGATCAAATCCTTATCCTTACAACCTCCATTATCACTGTATTCAAAGCTCTGCCAGCAAGTGCGGATCGCTTGGCTCGCAATGTCTAAAGGGGTGTAGTGCTTACAAATCACTTCCATTATTTGACTCCTAATATCGCTTTTTATTCCACGGTAACGCTTTTAGCCAAGTTTCTTGGGTGATCCACATCGTGGTTCAAACGCATAGCGATTTCTAAGGCTAAAAGCTGCATCGCTAAATTCATGCGGAAAAATTCTTCCATGTAGCTTTCGCTCTCTTCTAATTGGATAAAATCATCAGCGATCTCTAAAATTTCAGAACTTAACACGCAAATCGTAGAATCCCTAGCACTCAATTCTTCAATATTGCTTTTGGTTTTATCAAATAACAGATGCTTAGACAATAGAGCAATGGTAAAAAGATTGGAATCCACTAACGCAATAGGCCCATGCTTCATCTCCGCGCTCGCATACCCCTCAGCATGCAAGTAGCTGATTTCTTTAAGTTTCAACGCTCCTTCTAAAGCGAGCGGGTAAAACACATCACGGCCAATATAAAAAAAGCCATGCCCATGCAAGTAGCGTTTGGATAAGCGCTTGATTTTTTCATGCAATTTAGGCTCTACTTTCATCGCATTCACGCTATTGAGCATGTTTTTAGCCTGGATCTTTTCTTCTTCTTTAGAGATAGTCCCTAGCTGTTTGCCTAGATACACGCTCAAAAGCCATAAAAGCATCACCTGCGAAGAAAACGCCTTAGTGGATGCCACGCTCCTTTCTACCCCCGCTCTAATTAAAAGCGTGTGATCACTAATGCGGCTCATCATGCTAAAAGGAGCGTTACACAAACTGATGGTTTTAAGCCCTTGGGCTTTGGCTAATTTTAAAGCCTCCAAAGTGTCAGCGGTTTCCCCGCTTTGAGAAATCGCTATAAAAAGCTCGTTAGGGTTGCTTTTAAAATGGGCGTAGCGGTATTCGCTCGCTAAAATGCTCCTCGCTCTTATTTTGGTCAATCTTTCAAACAAATACACGCTCGCCAAACTCGCATGGTAACTGCTCCCGCAAGAACACAGCGTGATCTCGCTCACATTTTCCAAAAATTCAGGATCGATCTCGCAATACACATTCAAGGCTTCCAAGCGCCCCTCTAAGCACTCTAACAAACTGCTGTGCTGCTCATAAATCTCTTTTTCTAAATAATTCCTAAAATCCCCTTTAGAATAATCCTTATTTTCAAAAGCGTAATCTTTCATGTTTTCAATATTTTTTAAATCTTTAAAATTTTCTAAAGAAATCTGCCCCACGCTGTTTTCTTCTAAAATGACAAATTGATCCACTTTAGGGGCTAACACGCTCAAACTGGACGCAAAAAACACCCCCTCTTTGCCCTTACCCACAACTAAAGGCGAAGAAGATTTAGCGTAAAACAAGCTCTCTTTAGCCCTTTTATGGAGCATTAAAATCGCGTAACTCCCTTTTAAAAGGCTGATGCTTTTTTCAAAGGCTTTCAATAAATCGCTCTCGCTTTTAAGCGTTTCTTCTAATAAATGCGCAATGACTTCCGTGTCCGTTTGGCTCAAAAACGCATGCCCTTTATTTTCTAATTCTTTTTTCAAGCTCGCGTAATTTTCAATGATGCCATTATGCACTAAGGCTAAATTTTCTGTAAAATGCGGGTGGGCGTTCGTGCTGCTTGGTTTGCCATGCGTTGCCCATCTGGTGTGAGCGATACTCACGCCAAAATCCAAAAACTCTTTATTTTTAAGCTCCAATCTAAGGTTTTCTAATTTCCCTTGAGTTTTAAACACTTCCAAATAATCATTGCTCAATACGGCTAAACCCGCACTGTCATAACCTCTGTATTCCAATTCCTTTAAGCCCTCTAAAAGAACGGATTTTTTCTCGCTATCCCCTATATAACCTACAATCCCACACATTTAAAACACCAATAACCCTTTTTTGATTTTATTTAAAGCGTTAATAAGCTCCTTCAATCGCTCCACTTCTTCGCTTAGTTGCGCAAAAAACGCTTCATTCACGCCCTTTGGCATGTCCATGCTCCCTCTTTTAATTTCAATAAAATCCCCCAAACTCAAATTCGCCAATTTTAAAAGCATTTCAATTTCATTTTGCGAATCTTCAATATCCGCTAAAATCTTGCGTATTTTTTCAAACATGTGATCGCCTTTAATTTAGAATGCTCCATGATAGCTAAACTATTAAATTATTAAACTATCAATGATGTTTTCTAAAATCTGTTTGACTTTGGCGTGGTTTTCTTTAAATTCCTTATGCGCGTTAAGCCCTACATAATTACTCACGCAAAAAATCCCTTTAGCCTTCAAAGAAAACGCCTTAGCCACGCTTAAAACGCTAAAAAACTCCATGTTTTCTAATAAAACGCCCTTTTGAACCATTTTTTTAGCAAACATTTCGCTCGTGTGGATGTAGTTACTGCTATTCACGCCCACCCTTTCAAAAAGAGCCTTCTCTTCAGTTTCTATGTGAATGAAATTATCCAAAGGCGTGTAGCTGTTTAAATGGCTAAAACTCTCTTCAATTTGATAGCCGCAAACGCTTTCAAACACGCTTAAAAGCTCCATTTCTGGGCTATAACTCCCCGCGCTCCCTATAAAAATAAGGCTTTCTGTATCAGGGTTTTTTAAACACATTCTCGTTAAATTAATCGCGCTTCCTATCAAGCCCACACCAATAGGCACCGCTTTTTTTAAAGTTTCATTCCTTCCAGCGCAAAGCAGCATGAAAATCCTTTTTTTTGCATCCATTAGCTTATTATAAAGCAATCATTATAGACAAACCCTTAAAAGAAACACCTTAATTTTAAGGCTTCATTCACATTTCATTCACATGTTATTCCTTTTTCATTCACCACTTATTCACGCTATAATAACGCCATGGATACCAACAACAATATTGAAAAAGAAATCTTGGCACTAGTCAAACAAAAAGTTAGTCTCATAGAGTATGAAAATTACTTTAGCCAACTCAAATACAACCCTAACGCGAGCAAGAGCGATATTGCCTTTTTTTATGTCCCCAACAAAGTCTTATGCACCACGATTACGGCTAAATACGGCGCGTTGCTTAAAGAAATTTTAAGCCAAAATAAAGTCGGCATGCATTTAGCCCATAGCGTGGATGTGCGTATTGAAGTAGCACCTAAAATCCAAATTAACGCCCAAGCTAATATCAATTATAAAGCGGTAAAAACGAGCGTCAAAGACTCTTACACTTTTGAAAATTTTGTCGTAGGCTCATGCAATAACACCGTTTATGAAATCGCTAAAAAAGTCGCCCAA
This sequence comes from Helicobacter pylori, assembly GCF_014496485.1. Classification (GTDB taxonomy): domain Bacteria; phylum Campylobacterota; class Campylobacteria; order Campylobacterales; family Helicobacteraceae; genus Helicobacter; species Helicobacter pylori_DD. Next base: position 90,945 of record NZ_JACTAX010000005.1, read on the forward strand.
AGCGATACCCCCCCTTATAACCCGGTGCTTTTTTATGGCGGCACAGGGTTAGGCAAAACGCACATTTTAAACGCTATCGGTAACCATGCCCTAGAAAAGCATAAAAAAGTCGTGTTAGTCACTTCAGAAGATTTTTTGACAGACTTTTTAAAGCATTTAGACAACAAAACCATGGATTCTTTTAAAGCAAAATACCGCCATTGCGACTTTTTCTTGTTAGATGACGCTCAATTTTTGCAAGGAAAACCCAAACTAGAAGAAGAATTTTTCCACACTTTCAACGAATTGCACGCCAACAGCAAACAAATCGTATTGATTTCAGACCGATCGCCTAAAAACATCGCCGGCTTAGAAGATCGCTTAAAATCGCGCTTTGAATGGGGGATAACCGCTAAAGTCATGCCCCCTGATTTAGAAACCAAACTTTCCATTGTCAAACAAAAATGCCAACTCAATCAAATCATTTTGCCTGAAGAAGTGATGGAATACATCGCCCAACACATCAGCGACAATATCCGCCAAATGGAAGGCGCAATCATTAAAATCAGCGTGAATGCGAACTTGATGAACGCTCCCATTGATTTGAACCTCGCTAAAACCGTTTTAGAAGATTTGCAAAAAGATCATGCTGAAGGCTCAAGCTTGGAAAATATCTTGCTCGCTGTCGCGCAAAGCTTGAATCTCAAATCCAGCGAAATCAAAGTCTCTTCGCGCCAAAAAAATGTCGCTTTGGCGAGAAAATTAGTCGTGTATTTCGCCAGGCTTTATACCCCTAACCCCACGCTCTCGCTCGCTCAGTTTTTGGATTTAAAGGATCATTCAAGCATTTCTAAAATGTATTCTAGCGTTAAAAAAATGCTTGAAGAAGAAAAAAACCCTTTTATCTTAAGCCTTAGAGAAGAAATCAAAAACCGCCTGAACGAATTGAACGATAAAAAAACCGCTTTCAATTCAAGTGAATGAAAAAAGGCTTATGAAAAAGCGTTTCATTCACTCTTTTTCAAATCCTACAACCCCCCTAAAACGCGTGCCTCTAAAGCTTTTTAATTTTTCATTCCATTCATTCACGCCCCTACTACTGTTACTAATTATTATTAATTAAAGTGTTACCTATCTATAACTTATTTATGACTTTTACTAAACCTTTTTTTAAGATATAATCCAAAAATCTAAAATAAAAAGGAATAAGCATGAAAAAATCCCTTTGTCTGTCTTTTTTTCTGACTTTCTCTAACCCTCTTCAAGCCCTTGTGATCGAGCTTTTAGAAGAGATCAAAACTTCGCCGCATAAAGGCACTTTTAAGGCTAAAGTCCTTGATTCTAAAGAACCAAAACAAGTTTTAGGCGTTTATAATATCTCCCCACACAAAAAACTCACGCTCACTATCACCCACATATCCACTGCAATTGTCTATCAACCCCTTGATGAAAAACTTTCTTTAGAAACGACCTTAAGCCCTAACCGCCCTACTATCCCTAGAAACACCCAAATCGTTTTTTCTTCAAAAGAATTGAAAGAGTCGCACGCGCACCAAATACCTTCTTTAAACGCACCCATGCAAAAACCACAAAATAAACCCAGCTCATCGCAACAATCCCCTCAAAACTTTTCCTATCCAGAATCCAAACTAGGCTCTAAAAACTCTAAAAACAGCCTTTTACAACCCTTAGTAACTCCTAACAAAGTAAGCCATGCTAATGAAGTTAAAACGCCAACAAATGACGCTAATCCCCCTTTAAAACATTCTTCAGAAGATCAAGAAAACAACCTTTTTGTAGCGCCACCCACTGAAAAAACGCTCCCTAACAACACCCCTAACGCTGATATTAGTGAAAACAATGAAAGCAATGAGAATAAGGATAATGTGGAAAAACAAGCGATTAGAGATCCTAATATTAAAGAATTTGCATGCGGGAAGTGGGTCTATGACGATGAAAATTTACAAGCTTACCGCCCAAGCATTTTAAAACGCGTTGATGAAGACAAACAGACTGCGACAGATATTACCCCTTGCGATTACAGCACCGCTGAAAATAAAAGCGGTAAAATCACTACCCCCTATACTAAAATCTCTGTTCATAAAACAGAGCCTTTAGAAGAGCCTCAAACTTTTGAAGCTAAAAATAATTTCGCCATTCTCCAAGCCAGAAGCTCTACAGAAAAATGCAAAAGGGCTAGAGCAAGAAAAGACGGCACGACTAGGCAATGCTATCTGATAGAAGAGCCTTTAAAACAAGCATGGGAGAGTGAGTATGAAATCACCACGCAATTAGTGAAAGCCGTATATGAACGCCCCAAACAAGACGATCAAATAGAGCCGACTTTTTATGAAACCAGCGAATTGGCTTATTATTCCACACGAAAAAGCGAAATAACGCATAACGAATTGAATTTGAATGAAAAATTCATGGAATTTGTGGAAGTGTATGAGGGGCATTATTTAAACGATATAATCAAAGAGAGCAGCGAATACAAAGAATGGGTTAAAAACCATGTGCGCTTTAAAGAAGGGGTGTGCATGGCCTTAGAAATAGAAGAGCAACCACGAGCTAAAAGCACGCCTTTGAGCATTGAAAACTCTCGTGTGGTGTGTGTCAAAAAGGGGAATTATTTATTCAACGAAGTTTGAAATGGTGGCTTGAGGCGGAATCGAACCACCGACACGAAGATTTTCAGTCTTCTGCTCTACCGACTGAGCTATCAAGCCAAGCAAAAAACAATTATTACATAAAAAAGGTAAAATAAAGCTTAATTTTTAAAAAAATGACTAAAAAGATATAATTCACTCAAAATCAAACAAGGATTAAAATGAAATTGATTTCATGGAATGTGAACGGGTTAAGGGCTTGCATGACTAAGGGCTTTATGGATTTTTTTAATAGCGTTGATGCGGATATTTTTTGCATTCAAGAATCTAAAATGCAGCAAGAACAAAACACTTTTGAATTTAAAGGGTATTTTGATTTTTGGAATTGCGCGATTAAAAAGGGTTATTCTGGGGTGGTAACTTTCACTAAAAAAGAGCCTTTAAGCGTGAGCTATGGTATTAATATAGAAGAGCATGATAAAGAAGGGCGTGTGGTAACTTGCGAATTTGAGTCGTTTTATTTAGTGAATGTTTATACCCCTAATTCCCAACAAGCCCTATCCAGGCTTAGTTATCGCATGAGTTGGGAAGTGGAATTCAAGAAATTTTTAAAAGCTTTAGAATTGAAAAAACCCGTCATTGTGTGCGGGGATTTGAATGTGGCCCACAATGAAATTGATTTAGAAAACCCTAAAACCAACCGAAAAAACGCCGGCTTTAGCGATGAAGAGAGAGAAAAATTCAACGAGCTTTTGAACGCTGGTTTCATTGACACTTTCCGTTATTTTTACCCTAACAAAGAAAAGGCTTACACCTGGTGGAGTTATATGCAACAAGCAAGGGATAAAGACATTGGTTGGCGCATTGATTATTTTTTATGCTCTAATCCTTTAAAAACGCGCTTAAAAGACGCTTTAATCTATAAAGATATTTTAGGGAGCGATCATTGTCCGGTGGGGTTGGAATTAGTTTAAAGGTAGAAAGTGTGCGAAATAAAGACGGAAAAAAGCCTTACAAAGGGTGAGTCGTATTCAAAAGCAAAAGGCCATTTGACTCCCACTTCAATACTAGCGTCATGGTGGAATAGCACGGTTTGGAATTTAAACCCTACTAAACCCAACATCCTAAAATTTGAAGTTTTGAGCGAAAACCCTTGAATGCTACGCCAGTCGTCAATGATGAAATTCGCGCTGTGTTTGGAAATCGTCCATGTGTTTTCAGCAACTTGCATGCCATAAAAAAGGGAAAATACATACAAGGGGTTTTTATTGTATTCTACGATCAAATCCCCTCCAAAGCCGTAAGTGAACATGTTCGCTTGAGCGCCCGTTCTTTTATTGAGGATGACATTCCCATAATCCATAAAAAAGTAATAGCGCGAATAAAACCAGTAGTTAGTGGGGTTAATCTCCCAGCCTAGAGAAAAGCTCGCCCCTTCAATCGTGCGTTTGAGATCGTTGTATTTTTTCATGATCATTTTCCCCACCTGGTATTGAGAAGCCACATAAAAACGGCTTTTGGCTTGCATAATGGTGGGGTTTAAAAAATAAACGCTTAAAAATAAAGGGGTTACTTTTTTAAATAAATCCTTTGAAAAAAGTTTCACACTTTAATACTTCCTATTGAGTGGGGAGTTGAGATTGTCTTGGTGGTTAGTGGCTCGTTGCAAAACATTGTTCGTTCTTTTTTGCGAAGGATCAGCGTTTTCTTCATTATTGATTTCATCAATTTTATTTTCGTTATTGATCAGATCATTCACCTCTTTGGTGGCTTTTTCATCTTCTTCTTCATGTTCAATTTTTTTTATATCCTTATTCGCTTGATTGATTGGATTGTTTTGAGTGGTTTTAGTGTTGTTTTGGTGCGATTGGGACGATTTTTTAGGCTCGTCTTTGCATGCGCTAAACAGGCTTAAAACAAAAGAGATAGCGATAAAATGAGTGATTTTAGATTTCATCGATTAAATTTCCTTAAGTCAATGTATAATTTGACTATCTTATCATAAAAACGATTAAGGATTGGCTAGGGTAAGAACAAATTGCAAGAAACAGATAACTTATTAAAAACATTGGATGTGAAATCGCTTTTAGAAGCCTTGCTTGTTTATACGCCCAAAGGTTATAAAGATTTAAATTTATTAGAGCGTTTTGAAACGGGCTTGAGCGGCGTTTTAGAAGTGGGTATTTTAGAGAAAAGAAACTACGCCAAAGTTTTAAAGATTTTCGCCTATTCCAAACGATTTTACAAAAATTTAGAGCTTGTTTTTTTCAATTACAGCGCGTTCCATCACAGCCAGTTTAAAACCGGTGAGAGTTTGTTCATTTATGGTAAATTAGAGCAAAGCTCTTTTAATCAAGCTTATATCATTAACACGCCTAAAATCCTTACCGAATTTGGCAAAATTTCTTTAATTTTTAAAAAAGTTAAAAATCATAAAAAAATACAAGAAAATTTACAAAAACTCCTTTCGTTAGAAAATTTAAAAAAGGAAGGCGTTAAAGAAAATATCGCGCGTTTATTGTTAGAAATCTTTTTCCCCACGCCGCATTTTGTCAAGGATTTTGAAACGAATAAAAATTTTCCTTCACAACATTTAAATGCATTAAAATACATTGAAATGCTTTTTTATATGAAAAATTTAGAGCGCAAAAAATTGCAATTCAGTGCTAAAATCGCATGCCCCAATAATAGCGAACGCTTGAAAGCGTTTATCGCTTCTTTACCCTTCAAACTCACGCGCGATCAACAAAACGCCATTAAAGAAATCCAAAGCGATCTCACTAGCTCCATAGCGTGCAAGCGTTTGATTATAGGCGATGTGGGGTGCGGGAAAACGATGGTGATTTTAGCGAGCATGGTATTAGCCTACCCTAATAAAACCCTTTTAATGGCGCCCACTTCCATTCTCGCTAAACAGCTTTATAACGAAGCCTTAAAATTTTTACCCCCTTATTTTGAAGTGGAATTACTGCTTGGCGGGAGCCGCAAGAAGCGATCCAATCATTTGTTTGAAACAATCACTCATGTGGTTATCGGCACGCAAGCGTTGTTGTTTGATAAGCGCGATTTGAATGAATTCGCACTAGTGATCACTGATGAGCAGCACCGATTTGGCACAAAACAGCGCTACCAATTAGAAAAAATGGCAAGCAGTAAGGGCAATAAACCCCATTCTTTGCAATTTTCCGCTACCCCCATTCCTCGCACTCTGGCTTTAGCCAAAAGCGCGTTTGTGAAAACGACCATGATTAGAGAAATCCCTTACCCTAAAGAAATTGAAACTTTAGTCTTGCATAAAAGAGATTTTAAAATAGTGATGGAAAAAATCAGCGAAGAAATCGCTAAAAACCACCAAGTCATTGTCGTCTATCCGCTGGTGAATGAAAGCGAAAAAATCCCGTATTTATCGCTCAGTGAGGGGGCAAGTTTTTGGCAAAAACGCTTTAAAAACGTTTATACCACTTCAGGGCAAGATAAAAATAAAGAAGAAGTGATTGAAGAATTTAGAGAGTCTGGGAGCATTCTTTTAGCGACTACGCTCATTGAGGTGGGCATTTCTTTACCACGATTGAGCGTTATGGTGATTTTAGCGCCCGAAAGGTTAGGCTTAGCGACTTTGCACCAGTTAAGGGGGCGCGTGTCTCGTAACGGATTGAAAGGCTATTGTTTTTTATGCACGATCCAAGAAGAAAACGAACGATTGGAAAAATTTGCTGATGAATTGGACGGCTTTAAAATCGCTGAATTGGATTTAGAATACAGAAAAAGCGGGGATTTACTCCAGGGAGGGGAGCAGAGCGGGAATAGTTTTGAATACATTGACTTAGCCAAAGATGAAAACATTATCGCTGAAGTGAAACGGGATTTTTTAAAGGCCGCTAGCGTTTCACGGGGAACATTTGAAAATTAAGGTGGAATTGGATAATTTAAATCATTATAAAATAAAGGATAGAGATGCAAAATAAAGAAATTGGTGGAGAAAAAAGCGTTAATGAAAAAAATGTAGAGGTTTTCAATCGTTATTTTCCCGGTTGCTTGAGCATGGAAAATGACAACCAACTCACGCTGGATACAAAAAAATTAAAAGCGTTGCTAGGGGATTTTAGCGAGATAAAAGAAGAGGGCTATGGGTTGGATTTTGTGGGTAAGAAAATCGCCTTAAATCAAGCTTTTAAGAAAAATCATAAGATTTTAAAGCCCTTAAACGAATCCACTAGCAAGCACGTTCTCATCAAGGGCGATAATTTAGACGCTCTCAAAATCTTAAAACAAAGCTATAGTGAAAAAATCAAAATGATTTACATTGACCCTCCTTACAACACGAAAAAGAATTTTATCTATGGCGATGATTTTTCGCAATCCAATGAAGAGGTTTTAAAACAATTGGATTATTCTAAAGAAAAACTGGATTATATCAAAAATCTTTTTGGGTTAAAAAGCCATAGCGGGTGGCTTAGTTTCATGTATCCCAGATTGCTGCTCGCTAGAGATTTGCTCAAACAAGACGGCGTGATTTTTATTTCTATTGACGATAACGAAGCCGCCCAACTCAAACTTTTATGCGATGAGATTTTTGGGGAGGGGAATTTTTTATCATCTTTGACTTGGCTTAAAGGTAACGCTCAAAATGATGCGCAATATTTTCAAAACAATTACGAAAATATTCTTGTTTATGCAAAGCATGTTGAAGCGCTCAGTCTTAATCGCATGGCTTCAAAAAAAGAAGTCAAGGTATTTTGTGAAAATGATAAATATTATTATGAGGGAGCTGGGCTTACAACAGGCGGAGCTGGAGGGACTTTAAACGCACGAGCAAATTTAGGTTATAGTATTTACTATAATCCTAAAACGCTAGATTTTTTAGGTGTAGATGACTATGATAAAAAATTAGCAAAAAGTAGTAATGATGAAAATCTAGTTTATAGCGATAGACAAGACTTATTAAAACAAGGCTATGAAATCATAAGACCACCCAAAAAGGGTGTTGGACTTGGGCGTTGGACTTGGGCGTTGGATACTTTTAATAGTAATAAAAATATTATTTCTATTAAAAAAAATAGTAGAAATGAATATGTAATTTGTAAAAAAGAATTTTTAGATAAAAAGCAAGTTCAACAAAATGAAAACGGCGAATTTTACGCTATTTTAGACAAATCATCGCCCGCAAGAAATGTGATAGAAAATATCGGCGGTGGTAATGGGACAAAAGAAGTTAATGCCCTTTTTAATCAAAAGATTTTTTCTAACCCCAAACCCTTAAAACTCATTAACCGACTGATTGAATTATCCACTAACGAGGGTGACATCATCTTAGATTTTTTTGCCGGGAGCGGGACAACCGCGCATGCCGTGTTAGAGAGTAATAAGAGCGATTATCAAAAATTAAGTGAGGGGGGGGGGGTTATTTAATGGCTTGAACGCCGCATTTAAAGAAAGGCGCTTCATTCTCGTCCAATTAGATGAAAAAATTGATCCCAAGAAAAACAAAAGCGCGCATGATTTTTGTTTGAACACCTTAAAATCTGAATCCCCAAGCATTTTTGACATCACCCAAGAAAGGATTAAAAGAGCGGGGGCTAAAATCCAAGAAGCTTGCCCCAATTTAGATGTGGGGTTTAGAGCGTTTGAAATCGTTGATGATGAAACGCATGCGAACGATAAAAATCTCAGTCAAGCCAATCAAAAGGATTTGTTCGCTTATTCTAACCCTGAAAAAATGCAAACTCAAACGATTTTAATCAAGCTTTTAGGCTGCGAGGGTTTGGATCTCACTACGCCTATAATTTGCTTGATTGAAAACGCCTTGTATCTGGCTCAAAATACGGCTTTCATTGTGGGGGATATGGAAATGAGTGAGGTTTTAGAAAACTTGAAAGATAAAGGGGTGGAAAAAATTAGCGTGTATATGCCAGCTATCAGTAACGACAGGCTGTGTTTGGAATTGGGCAGTAATTTGTTGGATTTGAAATTAGAGAGCGGCGATTTAAAGATTAGGGGGTAGAGATGAAAATCAAATTCAAACGATTGGATTATCAAGAAAAATGTTTGAATCAAATTTTAGGGGTGTTTAAGGGGATCTATTTGAGAGAGCCAGAAAATGACGCTCAAAGGATTGCTAACCCTGTTTTTGAAACAGAAGCGATCAAGGATCTTTTATTAGAAAATATTGAGGATTTACGATCCGAGCCAAAAATAACCCAGGGAAGCGTGGGGATTGAGAAGTCGCTAAACTGCGATATTTTAATGGAAACAGGCACCGGGAAGACCTTTTGCTTTTTGGAGTGCGTTTATGCCTTGCACAAAAACTACCATTTGTCAAAATTTATCGTTTTAACGCCAAGCAACGCCATTAAATTAGGGGTTTTAAAGAGCGTTGAAATCACCAGAGAATTTTTTAAAAGCGAGTATTCTAACACGCATTTAGAAAGTTATGAAAATGCAGAAAGATTCATTCTAGCGAGCAACCGTGAAACCACCCCTTGCTAAAGCAAGGAGCTTCCTAACTAAAGCGCCCTAATGGACACTAACACGAAAGGCTTTGTTCTTTAAAGTCTGCATGGATATTTCCTACCCCAAAAAGACTTAACCCTTTG
>NZ_JACTAX010000006.1:0-89703 GCF_014496485.1 Helicobacter pylori
GCCAGCGTTCACTCTGAGCCAGGATCAAACTCTCCATAAAAGTGTTTGTCCTAAAGCTCTTTTGTTTTTTGATAGGCTATCATTATTTCTAACAATAGCTTTAGCGTATCACAAGAACTCGTTTTATACTTTATTGAATAAAACGGGTTGTGTTCTTAAGTATTACAACAACAAAACAGAAAGAAACTTTTTAAAAAGGTTTAGCCAAACGCTAACCTAAAAATACTCTCATGCCATTCAGTCATCAATCATAATGATATAAATGATATGATCATCATAATCAATGAAATTGATTGGCACTGGTTGGATAAGAATTTCTTCTTATAAAAGAATGGGAATTGTTCAAACCCTCACTCTTTATAATAAGTTATCCTTAAATCATTTTAGAATATCCCTTTAAAAAGAACTTCTATCAATTTGCTTAGTTTTCAAAGATCGTTTGCTTTTAAACAGCTATCCTTGTAAGGTATCAAGCGGCTTTTTAAAAGCCCTTGCTGAAACAAGGAAATGAAAGTATAGTCATAGAAAGCTTAAGGTTTGCTTAAATCTAGGGAATGTTTGGGAAAATATTTTGATTTTTTAGAGCGCTTAAAAATTGCACGATCTTTTCTTTAGGGATAATCACTAAACTTTCTTGGTTTCCTAAAGTGCTACTAGCCATTCCCATAAACTCCCCCACTTCGCTAAAATAAGGCCTCCCTCCCCACAACACGCTCCCCTTTTTAAAAGAAGCATCAAGCGAAAGAAACTTTTTAGATTTCAAAAGTTCAGCCACAGAAATGCCCGTTATCTGTATAGAAAAATAATTCCCCTCATTCAACGCTGGGTAGTAGAGATCAGAATTGGGTGTTTTTTGATTGGTATAGGGATTTGAACGAAAAGTTTGAGCGTATTTTGTGTAAATCCTTGCATGATAATAGCTCTCTTCTCTTTTATGGCAATAATCGTCTCTAAAATCGGCGGTTTTTAAGAGCGAAAGCCCTTGATTCCTATCCATCGCCTCAAGGTGCAAACTGGCTATACAAATCAGTTCTTTAGCGCTGCTGTCTTGCATTTTGGCTAAAATCATTTTAGGGTACAAGCCATTAGAATAAAGCGTTTCAGAAGAAGCGATATAACGCCCGTTTTTGAGCAAAGTCGCATAGCCTTCTTTATAAGTCCCATCGCTAAAATACACTTTCAATAACGCAACAGAATAAACCCATGCAGGGAGCGTTGGATCAAGGGGCGGATCGTCTCTAACGATTTGAATGTTATTAGCGTTCATTACGCATGAGAATAAAACGATACAACAACTAACCGCTAATCTTTTATGCCAAAACGCCATTATCCAACTTACCGCTTAAATTTCAAAAGTATCCCACGACACTATCGGCTAAAATACCATTTGTTTTAATTTGTTGCTATAATAGATCATTTGAATGACAAAAAGCTTATCGCAAAGGTTTATGATGGATCCAATTAAAACTTATGAAATCAAAGAAGAAGAGCTTGCAAAAACCGCTTACGCCACGATCAAAACCAATAAAGGCCATGTCGCTCTAGAGCTTTTTTACAAAGACGCACCCCAAGCGGTCAGTAACTTTGTAACTTTGGCTAAAGAGGGTTTTTATAACGGGCTTAACTTCCATCGTGTGATCGCCGGCTTTGTGGCTCAAGGAGGTTGCCCTTATGGCACAGGCACAGGCGGGCCAGGACACCGCATTAAATGCGAAGTGGCCCACAACCCCAACAAGCACAAAAGAGGCTCTATCTCTATGGCGCATGCTGGGAGAGACACAGGAGGGAGTCAGTTTTTCTTGTGTTTTGTGGATTTGCCCCATTTAGATGGCGAACACACCGTATTTGGTAAAATCACTAGTGCAGAAGGCCTTAGCGTTTTGGATAAAATCAAGCAGGGCGATATTATAGAAAGCGTTGTGTTTAGCCCTTCTCTATAAGGAACAAGAGATTAAACATGCTCATACTCAGCCGCAAAGTTAATGAGGGGATTGTCATTGATGATAATATCCACATTAAAGTCATTTCCATAGATAGAGGGAATGTGCGTTTAGGGTTTGAAGCGCCTGAAAGCACCCTTATTTTGCGCGCTGAACTCAAAGAGGCCATTGTGAGCGAAAACCAAAAAGCTTCTGTGTGCGTAGATGAAAGCGTGTTAGAAAACATCAAAAAGGTCATTAAGCCTTGATGCATGTCTTTGAAGTTTATCCTAAAGTCAATATTTTTTTAAAGATCCTTCACAAAGAAGGGGCTTATCATAAGCTTATTTCTCGCATGTGTTTGGTCAAAGACAAGCTCAAAGACATTATCAGCGTCAAAAGCGCGCTTTCCTTTTCGCTAAAAGGGGATTTTGACTGCCCTTTAGAAGAAAACTCGCTCTTTAAAGCCCTCCAAATTTTAAAGAATTTTTTAAAATCAAAAAATTCCTCTCATTCTGCCATCAAATCCCTAGACACCCTGGCGATTGAAGTGGAAAAAAACATCCCCACTCAAGCCGGATTAGGCGGTGGGAGCGCTGATGCTGGGGGGCTATTGTATCATTTAAATCAGATTTTTGACTGGCGTTTGAGTTTAGAAGAGCTTTATAGCATGGGATCTTTAGTGGGCGCGGACACCAATTTTTTCATCTCACAATACAAAAGCGCTAACGCTACTTCTTATGGCGAAGTCATTGAAAATTTTGAAGAAGAGCCTTTAGAAAATCGCCTAGAAATCTATGCACCAAATCATGTTTTTTGCAGCACCAAAGCCGTTTATCAAGCTTATAAACCTGAAACTTATTTTTCCCAAGCTAAAGAGTGGCTTAAAAAGCCGAGTTTGGAATGCCTAAAGACTTATGATAGAAACGGATTAAACGATCTTTTAAAGCCGGCTTTACGTGCTAACCCTGCCCTCAAAGATATAGAAAGCGAATTAGGCAAGGAGTGGTTTTTTAGCGGGAGCGGGAGCGCGTTTTTTAGACTCAAGCCTGCGCTAAAAGGGGGCGAATGAAACTCATTGCCAGCAATAAAAAAGCCTATTTTGATTATGAAATTTTGGAAACTTTAGAAGCGGGATTAGTGCTTTTAGGATCTGAAGTGAAGGCTTTGAGGCAAACTAGGGTGAATTTAAAAGATAATTTTGTTAAAATAATCAAAGGAGAAGCTTTTTTATTTGGTGTTCATATATCATATTTAGATACAATCCATGCGTATTACAAGCCCAATGAAAGGCGAGAGCGTAAGTTGCTTTTACACAAAAAGCAATTATTGAAATGGCAAATTGAAGCGTCTAAAGAACGCTTGAGTATTGTAGGATTGAAATTGTATTTTAACCAAAGAAATAGAGCTAAAATCCAAATTGCTTTAGTGAAAGGAAAAAGATTGCACGACAAAAGACAAAGTCTCAAAGAAAAAGCACTCAATAAAGAAATTCTTGCCGATTTAAAACACCACTTTAAAGGATAATAATGAAAGAAATAGTAGATTATGGGATTATAGGGTTTTTGATCTTTTTATCAGTCATCGTTATAGCGATCGCAATAGAAAGGTTGTGGTTTTTTGCCACTCTTCGTGTAGATGATTACACAGACAGGCGTAAATTAGAATTAGCCTTACACAAACGACTGACTTTAGTGGCCACGATTGGCTCAAACGCCCCTTATATCGGTCTTTTAGGAACGGTTATGGGGATCATGCTCACTTTTATGGACTTAGGATCCGCTTCTGGCATTGACACTAAAGCGATCATGACTAATTTAGCCCTTGCTTTAAAAGCGACTGGCATGGGGTTATTAGTAGCGATCCCTGCGATTGTGATTTATAACTTGTTAGTGAGAAAAAGCGAGATTTTAGTCACTAAATGGGATATTTTCCACCACCCGGTTGACACGCAATCCCATGAGATTTACAACAAAGCCTAAGGATTGAGCGGTGAAAAAAGTAGAATCCATGAATGTGGTGCCTTTCATTGACATCATGCTTGTGTTGTTAGTGATCGTGCTTACAACGGCGTCTTTTGTGCAAACTTCAAAGCTCCCTATTAGCATTCCTCAAGTGGATAAGGATAGCACTGATTCTAAAGACGTGTTGGACAAAAAACAAGTTACGATCGCCATTTCTAATAAGGGTTCTTTTTATTTTGACGATAAAGAAATCAGCTTTGAAAATTTAAAACACAAGGTTTCCACTTTGGCTAAAGACACCCCTATTGTCTTGCAAGGCGATAAGAAAAGCAATTTGGATAATTTTATCAAAGTCGTGGATTTATTGCAAACGAACAATCTGAAGCAGCTTTACATTCTTGTTGAAGATAAAAAGAATCAAAAAAATTAGTTTTAGTCAATTTTTAGCATTCTTTAGCTAAAATCTACACTTATGTTTAATTTTTATCAAGGGAGTTTTAAATGAAACGCACTTACCAACCACATAACACACCAAGAAAGCGAACCCATGGCTTTCTTGTGAGGATGAAAACCAAAAACGGGCGCAAGGTGATTAATGCCAGACGAGCTAAGGGCAGAAAAAAGCTTTCCGTCTAAACCCTATGACTCTTTAAAAAACAAGAGTGAGTTTGACAGGGTTTATCAAAAGGGGTTTAAAAAACACAACCCTTTTTTTTCGCTCTTTGTTTTGGATTTGTCAAAAGAGCCGCCAAAAGGAAAAGAGGGTTTTAAAGATCCGCTCTTTTGTAGGTTTAAAGACAAAAAAACGCTTTATTTATTGGGCTTGAGCGTGTCCAAAAAAGTCGGCAACGCCGTGAAACGAAACCTTATCAAACGCCGTTTGCGTTCGCTTACATTAAAGCATGCCGCTCTTTGTCAAGGGCTTGCTTTGGTGTTTGTGCCTAGAAGCGATTGTTGCCATTTAGATTTTTGGGCTTTAGAAAAACATTTTTTAGAAATGCTAACTTCCATTAAAAACTATATGAACAAAGCCTTGAAAGACTTGAAAAAAGGAATAACTCATACCTATGCGAAACAATAAAACGCCTTTTTTGAGCGCGATTTTTACGGCATCAATTAAGGGTTACCAACGCTTTTTTTCGGCTTTCACCCCTTCAAGCTGCCGGTTTTACCCCACTTGCTCCAACTACGCTCTGTGGTTGCTCTGTTTTGAAAGCCCTTTGAGCGCTATGGGTAAGATCGCTATAAGGATACTCTCATGCAACCCTTTTTGCTCTGGGGGCATTGCTTATCCTACCACTCGCTTGAAACGCCCAAGCCTACTCCAATCCCATAAAGATTTTAATCGTAATTTTAAAACCATTACTTTTTGGCTCGTTCCCACAAAAAGCCGCACAACTTATTACATCATTAAGGTTTAATCACAATGGATAAAAACAACAATAATAATCTCCGCTTGATTTTAGCGATCGCTCTTTCTTTCTTGTTTATCGCTCTTTATAGCTATTTTTTCCAAAAACCAAACAAACCAACAACCGAAACCACAAAGCAAGAAACAGCCAATAATAACGCAGCTCCAAGCCCCACCGCGCCCAATACCATCACCCAAGATTTTGGCGTTACTCAAACCATCCCCCAAGAGAATTTGTTAAGCACGATTTCTTTTGAACATGCCAGGATTGAAATTGATTCTTTAGGGCGTATCAAACAGGTTTATCTCAAGGATAAAAAATACCTAACCCCCAAACAAAAGGGCTTTTTAGAGCATGTGGGCCATCTTTTTAGCTCCAAAGAAAACGTGCAACCCCCCCTAAAAGAGCTCCCCCTTTTAGCAGCCGATAAACTCAAGCCTTTAGAAGTGCGTTTTTTAGACCCCACGCTCAATAACAAAGCGTTCAACACCCCTTATAGCGCTTCAAAAACCACCCTTGGGCCTAACGAACAGCTCGTTTTAACCCAAGATTTAGGCGCTCTTACTATCATTAAAACCCTGACTTTTTATGATGATTTGCATTATGATTTAAAAATCGCCTTCAAATCGCCCAATAACCTTATCCCTAGCTATGTCATCACCAATGGTTACAGGCCGGTGGCTGATTTGGACAGCTACACCTTTTCAGGCGTGCTTTTAGAAAATAACGACAAAAAAATTGAAAAAATTGAAGATAAAGACGCTAAAGAAATCAAACGCTTTTCTAACACCCTCTTTTTATCCAGCGTGGATAGGTATTTCACCACCTTGCTTTTCACTAAAGATTCTCAAGGTTTTGAAGCCTTAATTGATTCAGAAATCGGCACTAAAAACCCCTTAGGCTTCATTTCCCTTAAAAATGAAGCGGATTTGCATGGTTATATTGGCCCTAAGGATTACCGCTCTTTGAAAGCGATTTCACCGATGCTCACTGATGTGATAGAGTATGGCTTAATCACTTTCTTTGCTAAAGGCGTGTTTGTTTTACTGGATTATTTGTATCAATTCGTGGGTAATTGGGGTTGGGCTATCATTTTTTTAACGATTATCGTGCGCATCATCCTTTATCCTTTAAGCTATAAGGGCATGGTGAGCATGCAAAAGCTCAAAGAATTAGCCCCTAAAATGAAAGAACTCCAAGAAAAATACAAGGGCGAACCCCAAAAGTTGCAAGCCCACATGATGCAGCTTTACAAAAAACATGGGGCCAACCCGCTAGGGGGTTGTCTGCCCTTAATCTTACAAATCCCGGTGTTTTTTGCGATTTATAGAGTGCTTTATAACGCTGTGGAATTGAAAAGCTCAGAGTGGATCTTATGGATTCATGATTTATCTATCATGGATCCGTATTTTATTTTACCGCTTCTTATGGGAGCGTCTATGTATTGGCACCAAAGCGTTACGCCAAACACCATGACCGATCCCATGCAAGCAAAGATTTTTAAACTCCTACCCCTATTATTCACAATCTTTTTAATCACTTTCCCTGCAGGGTTAGTCTTGTATTGGACCACGAACAACATCCTTTCGGTGTTGCAACAACTCATTATTAATAAAGTCTTAGAGAACAAAAAACGCATGCACGCTCAAAACATAAAGGAATAATAAAGGAACATTGATGCAAAATCCTATTGAAATCAAAGCCAAAACCTTAGAAGAGGCTCTCATTCAAGCTTCTATCGCCTTGAATTGCCCCATCATTAATTTGCAATACGAAGTCATTCAAACGCCCTCTAAAGGGTTTTTAAACATCGGTAAAAAAGAAGCCATCATTTTAGTGGGCGTTAAAGAAAGCGTTAAAGAGGTTAAAGAAGAGGGCGTTAAAGAAACCAACGCGAAAGAAAATCATCAAAACAATATAGAAGAAAAAAAACAAAAATTAGAAACAGAAACACCGCAAGAAGAAATCATTACCCCTAAACCCCCTAAAAAAAACCTTAAAGAAGAATCTCATAATGGAGACAAACTTCATGAAATTAAGCAAGAATTGAAAGACTTATTCTCTCATTTGCCTTATAAAATCAATAAAGTGGAAGTTAGCCTTTATGAACCGGGGGTGTTATTGATTAATATTGATGGCGAAGATTCCGCTCTTTTAATTGGCGAAAAAGGTTATCGCTACAAAGCCCTTTCTTACTTGCTCTTTAACTGGATCCACCCTGCTTATGGCTATAGTATCCGCTTAGAAATTTCCACTTTTTTACAAAACCAAGAAAAGGTTATGGAAGCGCAACTCCAAAGCGTGATCATGACCGTGCATGAAGTGAGTAAGGGGCAGATGAAAGCCCCTGATGGCGTTTTAACCTATATCGCTTTAAAGAAATTACGAAAAGCGTTCCCTAATAAGTATGTTTCTATCAAAACCAACTTAAACGATGAAAAATACATCGTCATCAACGACTTTAACAATGAATGACACCATCGCCGCTATCGCTACCCCTTTAGGCAAGGGAGCGATTAGCATCATTAAAATCAGCGGCCATAACGCTCTAAACGTCCTCAAACAACTCACCCAAAAACAAGACTTCACCCCCAGATACGCTTACGTGCGCGATATTTTTTCTAATGGCGTTTTATTGGACAAAGCGTTAGTCATTTATTTCAAAGCCCCTTATAGTTTCACTGGTGAAGATGTGTGCGAAATCCAATGCCATGGAAGCCCCCTTTTAGTGCAAAATATCTTACAAGCTTGTTTGAATTTAGGGGCTAGGCTTGCTAAAGCGGGGGAATTTAGCAAAAAAGCCTTTTTAAACCATAAAATGGATTTGAGTGAGATTGAAGCGAGCGTTCAACTCATCCTTTGTGAAGATGAAAGCGTTTTAAACGCTCTGGCCAGGCAGCTTAAGGGCGAGTTGAAAATCTTTATTGAAGAGGCCAGGAACGATCTTTTAAAGCTTTTGGCGAGCTCAGAAGTTTTGATTGATTATAGCGAAGAAGACATTCCTAGCGATTTTTTAAAGGAAGTGTCTTTTAATTTAGAAAAACAAATCGCCTCTTTTAAAGATTTATTGGATTTTTCTAACGCGCAAAAACAAAGGAATAAAGGGCATGCCTTAAGCATTGTTGGCAAACCTAATGCTGGCAAAAGTTCTTTATTAAACGCCATGCTTTTAGAAGAAAGGGCTTTAGTGAGCGATATTAAAGGCACGACAAGAGACACCATAGAAGAAGTCATTGAACTAAAAGGGCATAAGGTGCGCTTAATTGATACGGCTGGCATCAGAGAGAGCGCGGATGAAATAGAGCGTTTAGGGATTGAAAAAAGCCTTAAAAGTTTAGAAAATTGCGACATTATTTTGGGCGTGTTTGATCTTTCTAAACCCCTAGAAAAAGAGGATTTTAACCTTATGGACACCCTCAATCGCGCCAAAAAGCCTTGCATTGTCGTTTTGAATAAAAACGATTTAGCCCCCAGACTAGAGCTTGAAATTTTAAAATCTTATCTTAAAATCCCTTATTCTATCCTAGAAACCAACACCTTAAATTCTAAGGCTTGTTTGAAAGATTTGAGCCAAAAAATCAGTGAGTTTTTCCCCAAACTAGACACTCAAAACAAGCTCTTGCTCACTTCCCTAGCCCAAAAAACCGCCCTAGAAAATGCCATTACTGAATTGCAAAACGCTAAAAACCATTTAGAAACTTTAGAGCTTTTTTCTTATCACATTTTAAGCGCGATAGAAAACTTGAACCTGCTCACCCGCCCTTATGAAACCAGCCAAATGCTTGATAGCATGTTCAGCGAATTTTGCTTGGGCAAATGAAACCGCTTAAAGAATGGGTTAAAACCCTTTTTAGCGCTGCTTTTTAAGACTTTTTTACCCATTAGCGCCGTTTAATACCCATATTTACAAAAAACAATACTGCCATTTTTCAAAAAGGGGTAAAATAAGCTAGTTTAAAATGTATACATACCTATAAGCTATTTTTGAGTAAAAATGTTAAAAAAGACAATAAGGAGATTTCATGTTAAAACTCGCTAGTAAAACGATTTGTTTGTCCCTAATCGGATCATTCACCGCTTTAGAAGCCTACCAAAAGCACCAAAAAGACGGCTTTTTTATAGAAGCCGGGTTTGAAACTGGGCTATTGCAAGGCACACAAACCCAAGAACAAACCATAGCCACCACTCAAGAAAAACCCAAACCCAAACCCAAACCCATTACCCCTCAAAGCACCTATGGGAAATACTACATCTCCCAAAGCACCATTTTAAAGAATGCGACTGAGTTATTTGCAGAGAACAATATCACCAACTTAACCTTTTATTCTTTAAACCCTGTGTATGTAACCGCTTATAACCAAGAAAGCGCTGAAATAGCAGGCTATGGCAATAACAGCGTGGTCGTGATACAAAACTTCTTGCCTTATAATTTAAACAACATTGAGCTTAGTTATACAGACAATCAAGGCAATGTAGTCAGTTTGGGCGTGATAGAGACTATCCCTAAACAATCTCAAATCATTCTGCCCGCGAGCTTGTTTAACGATCCGCAACTTAACGCTGATGACTTCCAACAGCTCCAAACCGCCACCACAAAATTTTCTGATTCCAGCACGCAGAATCTGTTTGATAAGCTCAGTAAGGTTACAACCAATCTTCAAATGACCTATATCAATTACAACCAATTTTCTAGCGGTAACGGCACTGGTTCTAAACCCCCATGCCCCCCATACGAAAATCAAGAAAATTGCGTGGCTAAAGTGCCGCCTTTCACCTCTCAAGACGCCAAGAATTTGACCAATTTAATGCTGAATATGATGGCGGTGTTTGATTCTAAATCTTGGGAAGATGCCGTTAAAAACGCTCCTTTCCAGTTTAGCGACAACAACCTGTCAAAGCCATGTTATTCTAATTATTCTACATGCGTGAACCCTTACAACAACGGGCTTGTTGATCCTAAATTGATCGCTAAAAATGCTGGAGATGAATACAATATAGAAAACGGGCAAACAGGCTCAGTGATATTAACGCCGCAAGATGTTATCTATAGCTATAGAGTTACGAATAATCTTTATGTGAATCTCTTGCCCCCAAGAGGAGGGGATTTAGGGCTAGGGTCTCAATATGGCGGCCCAAATGGCCCAGGTGATGATGGCACCAATTTTGGCGCTTTAGGGATATTGTCTCCTTTCTTGGATCCTGAAATACTGTTTGGCAAAGAATTGAATAAAGTCGCCATCATGCAATTAAGAGACATCATCCATGAGTACGGGCACACTTTAGGCTATACGCATAACGGGAACATGACTTATCAAAGAGTGCGCATGTGCGAAGAAAACAATGGGCCAGAAGAGCGCTGTAAGGGCGGGAAAATAGAGCAAGTGAATGGGCAAGAAGTGCAAGTGTTTGACAACGGGCACGAAGTGCGAGATACCGATGGCTCTACCTATGATGTGTGTTCTCGTTTTGGCGGCCAAGGTCAGCCCGCTTTCCCTAGCAATTACCCCAATTCCATTTATACTGATTGCTCTCAAGTCCCCGCCGGGCTTATAGGCGTTACCAGTGCGGTTTGGCAGCAACTCATTGATCAAAACGCCCTACCGGTGGATTACACTAATTTGAGCAGCCAAACCAACTATTTAAACGCTAGTTTGAACACGCAAGATTTTGCGACCACTATGCTTAGCGCAATCAGTCAAAGCC
Organism: Helicobacter pylori; assembly: GCF_014496485.1. GTDB lineage: Bacteria > Campylobacterota > Campylobacteria > Campylobacterales > Helicobacteraceae > Helicobacter > Helicobacter pylori_DD. The sequence goes on from NZ_JACTAX010000006.1 coordinate 10,999, forward strand.
TTTCATCTTCTAAATCTAGCACTACCACTTACCGCACTTCAAAAACCTCACGGCCCTTTGGAGCCCCCCTATTAGGCGTTAATCTTAAAATGGGCTATCAAAAATACTTTAATGATTACTTAGGGTTGTCTTCTTATGGCATTATCAAATACAACTACGCCCAAGCCAATAACGAAAAAATCCAACAATTAAGCTATGGTGTGGGAATGGATGTGTTGTTTGATTTTATCACCAATTACACTAACGAAAAGAACCCTAAAAACAATCTAACCAAGAAAGTTTTCACTTCCTCTCTTGGGGTGTTTGGGGGGTTAAGGGGCTTATACAACAGCTATTATTTGTTGAACCAATACAAAGGGAGCGGTAATTTAAATGTGACCGGTGGGTTGAATTACCGCTACAAACATTCTAAATATTCTGTAGGCATTAGCGTTCCTTTAGTCCAGTTGAAATCTAGGGTCGTTTCTAGCGATGGCGCAACTACCAATTCTATCACCCTGAATGAAGGGGGTAGCCATTTTAAAGTGTTTTTTAATTACGGGTGGATTTTCTAGGGGTTAAAAATTGGCTTTAGCTCTCTATTGGCTCTAAAACGCTCTTTTTAGGTTCTCTTGTAGGCGTTTTTAGTTCTGTTTTGCGCGTGAGCGTTAGCGTTATAGATCGCTCTTTTTGTTCTCGCATCGCTTGCGTGATTTTTTTAAGCTTACTGGAGCTTTTTTCTGTCTCATTTGTTTGTCTCATGTTTTTGTTCTCCTTTCGCATTCAAACGCCCCTTTTTAAGCGTTTGTTTGGTTTAAAATTGCGTTAGCTTTTAAAAAAGTTTGTTAAGTTTGTGGGGCAAAAAGATAGACCCTAGCTTGGGGGTTTGAAAGCCCAAAGTCATTGGGTTTTTTCAAACAATCTCGCTTGTATAGGCTCGTGAAGCACCCAAACGCTAAAGCGATTGGGCTTCCTGATGTTGGGGGAAAGTTTGGTTCTCACTCTGTGCCCCTAATCATAGGGATTTTACAGAGTTTGATCTCCAACGCATTCCCTACAGGTCTCACACATCATATCTCCAAAGGCATAACTTTGTGCACTTCCTACGCTAGATACAAATGTATGGGGGTATTATACTACAAAGATGTTTGGGATTTCTGCTTGGGTGGTTTTAAAAAGATTTTAGTTTTTGTTAATTTTAGTTTTTAGCGGGTGTGGTTTTAGAGGAGTTTGTGGGATAAAGAGTATTGAATGATGTTTTAGTTTATTTGGCAAGAACAAAAGCCACAAACCTTTAGAGGGTTATTTTAATGGGTGCGAAAACGCCACGCCAAACAAAATGATAACGCTACCAAACTGAATCAATAACCAAAAGTGCAAGCAAGATTAATATCCTGCTTATAGCCCCGTATTGCCCTGCCCTTCTTTATTGGCATAATCTTTCAATTCTTTATAAAGCAAAGATTGCAAGCGCGTGATAGCAAAATTCTTATTCTTTTCATCCACTTCAAGGCTTCTATTCAATACGGGCGTGCCTTGACAATCGCTCGCGCTAACAACAACTCTAATGCGTGTGGTGCCATTAGCGCTGTCTGTGAAAACTTCATTTTTGATTTGATAGAGTTTTTCTTCATCGCTAGGGGTTAGCACTCTAGCATAAGCGCTTATGAGAGCGTTTTTAATCTCTGCATCGCTGTTGTTATCAAAAGTGATTTGCACTTTAGGTTTGAAAGCGTTTTGGTAATAGATTTTTTCATAATTTTCTAACGAACCCACCGGGACAGAATACGCTTTTAAAATCCTTTCTATAGGCATCGCCTTAGCCAATAAATCCCCCATGCTCTTAGATTGCTGTAAAAAAACCCCTTTACAAACTTTAGGCATTAAGGTGGAAAACTGCCCATAAAGAGCGTTATACTTATCCCTTAAACCCTGCAAAAACAAGTTTTGATTGATCCTTGCTCTGGTGTAGTAGATCCCTTTTTGCACTTCTTGATTGACAATTTCTACATTATTCAATTCCAAGTCATCGGTTTTTAAGTTGATCGTTTGTGAATCGCTGGATTTTAACTTATTATCCACACGACTTTTTTGGATATGGATTTGGGAATTAACCACCACGCTAATAGACGCCACTAAATCCGCTAACGCTTTTTGTTTAGAAGCCTCTTTAGAAGTGGCTGAACCACTCCCATAAAGATAGCCTTTTTGGGTGTTTGTTTTGTTATAGGCCTTGCTATACCACTTAGGCTCTGCGCTTAAATTCGCACCCACAAAAGCCATAAGGCATGCAAGAATAATCTTTTTCATTATTAATCCTCACTCATTCGTTAAAGCAACATGCTTCTTAGTGATCTTTAGAAGCACATAAACTTTATCCGTATCAATAAAAGTGGCCTTTAGCTCACTAGCCTTAATCTCTATTTTATCCCCCTTGAAAGCTTCCATCACTTTCTCTAAGGCGTTTTGTCTGGCTGAGGACAAGCTATAATCCATATCATCTGAAAGCAATATATCGCTCATCCCACACACTAAAAATTTTTCATCTTTGGTTTGGGTCTTTTCAATCTGCACTCCTTTTGAGCAATCCCTCGCCCACTTAGGCAAGGACTTCCCCCACACAACCCCCAACACCAAAGCAAGCACAATAGCAAGGCGTTTCATCAAAACCCTACTTTTTAACCATGCCTAGCTCTTCGCGCACTTTATCCACAATTTGCTTATCCAAGCCCACTAAAACAAAAACCCTATCTTTACCGACATAGCGGGCAAGCATTTTAGAAGCGATCAATTCCTTATCCACCAATTGAGAAATTTTTTCAGTATCAGTGCCGCTGATGGACCTTTTACCAGAAGCGTCTACCGTTCTAGTTTTTTCATTTTCCAAATCTTTTTGTAAAGTGGATTTTAAATTCGCCGCTAAATTAGCCCTAGCCTTCGCTGTTGCCTGATTCGTAGAATAATCCACATCGTTATTGGTGATCAAATCTTCAGCCCTTCCTAAAAAGACCCCTGAATATTTTTCATACTTCGCCACTTTTTCTAAATCCCCTACTACCCAATCAGGAGCGCCTTTAGTCGCTTCTTTGTATGCCTTATTGCTTTTACTGATACCTGATTTTGGGGCATGGCTGCAACCTACGATCACCATCGCTGCTATCACACTCATCCCTAAAATTTTTTTAACTTGATTTTTCATCGCTCATCCTTTCAAATATAAATTTAAAACATACGCTTATTGCTAGCATTTTTCACAATAGGCTTAACATCGCTCCATACCTCTTCACCCGTTTTCCTGTTGGTAAGGCTTAGGGTGAAGTCGTAGTCCAAGCGCTGCCTAGAACTACTAATAGAGGCTGCGATACTAGATACTTTACCACTTAAAGATAAATCAGCGGCTTTCAAAGTGCCTTTTTCTACAGTGGTGTCTTGATTATACTCTTCACTCTCTCGTTCTTTTTCGCGCTGTTTCACCATTCGGCTATCCGCTGCAATGCCACTTCCCCCGCTCGCCCTTGTGATATTGAACCTCCCATTAGAACGCAACCGCAACTGCCGCGCGATTTCGGTCGTCAAAAGATTCATGTCCAAATTGGGTTGCGTGGTGTCGTTAATCACATCTGAAACTTCAATCAAATGCCTGCCCTTGAGTTGCTCAAAATTAGGGTCGCTAAACATGGAATCTAACATCGCGTTAGCGGTTAGTAATAAATCCGTGCTATTAATGCTTGCAGTCGTATTTTTAGTGGCATCATTCACATTTTGATAAGTTGCCATTTCGCTTGAGCAACCCACCCACAATAAAGCACTCAAAATCACCGAGCTTATAATTTTTAATTTTGTTTTCAATAACATAATGATAGAAACTCCCTATTCAAAATTTAAAACAGATACTTCCGCTCCTAATTTTAAACTTCTAATCTAAACACACAGTGTTTTTGCGGATTTTAGCATTTTATGTGTCTTTTTTTTCACATTTTACAAGTTTTAGCCCTACAAATTTCACACTGCAAGCACTAATACCACAAATTCGCTCATTTTTAGCTTAATTAAAGAAACTTTTTTAACAAACATGCTGATTTAAAAACGATAAAAACGATTTTTTGAGATAAAGAAATAACATAAAAGCTATTTGAAGTTAGCCCCCTATCAAAAAAGGGGCTAAAAAAAGGGACTATAGAAAAAAAGACTAAATAAAAAAAGAGTTAAAAGATTTTTAAACTCTTATTTTTACAATAACGCCCTTTATGATACCCCTTACAATAACGCTTTTAGAGCGTCTTCAATCGGTTTTTGAGAGCTAGGTTCTACAAGCCTTTCACCCACTTCTTTGGCGTTTTTGTAAAAAATCAAAGTAGGGATCTTATGAATGCCCAAACTCTCTTTTAAATCCTGGCTTTCATCAAAAGAAACCTTAAAAAATTCCACCTTGCCTTTGTAAGTTTTGGCTAAATTTTCCATGATCGGCTCAATCTTCCTGCAATCCGGGCACCAACTCGCCCCCACATTGACCACTACCGCTTGATGAGCGGTTTTTTCTGCGTAATTCTTCCCGTTAATCACTTCTAACATGATAATCCTTATTTTTTATTTCCCCCAACCGCCGAAGTATAGCGCAACTCAAGCGCTAATCCCTTTTAGTATTAGCCCTATTAGCCATAAATGCATGCAATTCATTGTATTCTTGGCGGTTTAAAAACCGCATTTTCCCTACCGGCAAGGCATTCAAATTCACAAAACCATAACGAACGCGCCTTAAATCCAACACTCCAGCGTTAAAAAACGCAAAAAAACGCCTCAATTCTCTGTTTTTCCCCTCATTGATAATAACTCTCAGTTTAGAATATTTGGCATGGTTTTTGATGATTTCATAACCAATAAAGGGGGCAAATTCCATGCTTTTAATGGGGGTTTTTTGGTGTGCTCCCTTAGTGGCGTTTTCTAATTTCAGACCCTCTTGCATCGCGCTCTCCATCTCTCTTGTAACAAAGCCTTGAATTTTAATGAGATATTCTTTTTCTAAATTCGCATGCATTAAAGCGCTCACCACCGCCTTACTATCGCTCAATAATAACACCCCCTCACTCGCAAAATCCAAACGCCCCACCGGCGCAAAATGGGCGTATTTTTTCTCCAAGCTTTCATAAATCACGCGCCGTTTTAAGGGATCGGCTTTACTCACTAGTTCGCCCTTTGGCTTGTGATAAACCAGCACGCTGAATTTTTTGTTTTTTAAGGGCTTGATGAGTCGCTTGTCTAAAAACACCCTGTCGTTTTCTTTAACCACGCTAGCGAGTTGGGCATGCTCATGATTGATTTTCACCCGCCCTTCTAAAACCAATTTTTCAGCCTCTCTTCTGGAATGCTTGGTGTAATGGGCTAAAAACTGGTTGATCCTCAAGCTAAATCCCTCCACTCTAATTCTTTAAAATCGTCCTTAATCTTTTCATTTACCATTAAATCGCTTTGGATTTTGAATTGCTTATCCTTATCTTTGATGATCAAATACAAGGGGCGTTTGCCCTGGTGTTTTAAAGCACTCTCTTTGATCTGTCTTAAAAACTCTTTTTTCACATCGTTTTCTAACACGATCGCTAAAGAGCAAGAACTAGAAGCGAGTATTTCCATGGGGGGGATTTCACGCACGTCTTCTTTTTGCTTTTCAGGGTCTTTATAGCGGGCTTTAGGGATTTTAACCTCCCTAGCGCTCTCTAAATCCAAGATTTCAAAAAGCCTCAATCGTGCCACTTCTTCTTGCTCTTCAATCTTGCATTTAAACACTAAAGGCTTATTAATATCTAACTCTTCTAAAGCACTCAATTGCTTTTCAAACAGCATGAGCTCAAACTTGCCGTATCGATCCAAAATGTCCGCTGTGCCATAAGGCTTACCGCTTCGTTTGCCAATTTTCTTTTTAACTTCCATGATTTTGCCCAGCAAATAAGCCTGCGAGCCGATTTCTAATTCTTCAATATCAATGCTTTTGACTAAATTTTTAAAGCCCTTAATCTCTTCTTTAAACTCGTCTAAGGGATTGCCTGAAACATGGATGCCTAAAGTCTCGTATTCGCATTCTAAAAGCGTTTTAGCGTCATGCTCGCCCAAATCAATCATGTCCAAAATAACCTGCTCTTTGGTTCCGCCCTCCATGGCTCCAAAAAGGGAGTTGCCTCCTTGCATCATTTCATTAGCCTTGTCTTTAGCGCGCCCCGCATCACAGATCAAATCCAAGTTAGCGAGCATGGTTTTTCGGGTGTAGCCTAAATTATCCAAGCTCCCTGATTTCACTAATGGCTCTAAAGATTTTTTAGTGAGTTTAGAAAAATCCACCCGTGAAATAAAATCTTCTAAACTCTTATAATCCCCTTTAGCCCTTTCTTCAATGATGTTTTTAATCGGCTCACCCCCAACCCCTTTAATCGCCCCTAAACCAAACACGATTTTCTTTTCTAATTCGCCCTTTTGATTTTTAAACTCCGCCACGCTGAAATCTTGCATAGAAGAATTGATGTGCGGAGGCATCACTTCAATTTCTAAAGCCCTGACCTCATCAATATAGCGCGCTACGGATTCGATCTTATTGGATTCGCTAGTGAGCATCGCTGCCATGAACTCATGCTTGTAATAAGTCTTTAAATACGCCGTTTGGAAAGTGATCATCGCATAAGCGGCTGAATGCGATTTGTTGAAACCATAGCCGGCAAATTTAACGATCAAATCCCACAAATTAGCCGCCTTTTGGCCATCATGCCCTAAATTTTTAGCGCCTTCTACAAACTTAGCCTTATTGTCCGCCATGATCTGAGCGTCTTTTTTCCCCATAGCGCGGCGGATGAGATCCGCTTCGCCCAAACTGAAACCACCGATAGTTTGCACGATTTGCATCACTTGCTCTTGATAGACGATCGTGCCGTAAGTGGGCTTTAAAATCGGCTCTAATTCTTTAAACGCATAAGCGATAGGCTCAACGCCATGCTTTCTATTCACAAAATCATCTACCATGCCTGATTCCATAGGCCCCGGTCTGCCTAGCGCAATAATGGCGATAATGTCTTCAAAGCTTGAAGGCCTTAAGCGCTTGTTAAGCCCTTGAAACATTCCGGATTCAATCTGGAAGATCCCCACCGTATCCCCACTTTGGATCGTTTTATACACTTTCGGATCGTCCATATCCAACGATAAAAAATCCACATCAATGTTATGCTGCGTTTTAATGATTTTAAGCGCATCATCAATCACGGTCAAGGTTTTAAGCCCCAAGAAGTCAAACTTAATCAAATCCACCGGCTCCAAATACTTCATGGAATATTGCGTAACGATACCGCCGGTTTTTTCAGAGGCAAACAAGGGGGTTTTGTGCCACAACTCTTTTTGGCTATCCACCACTAAGGCTGCGGCATGCACGCCTGCGTTGCGGTTTAAATTCTCTAAGTTGAGCGAATACTCCCACACTTGTTTGGCTAATTCATTACTCTCCACTAATTCCTTGATTTTAGGCTCTAATTCCCACGCCCCCTCTATGAACTCGCCATTTTTTTCATAGCCCTTGAGCGTGATGCCTAAGCGATTAGGGATGAGTTTGGCGAAATCATCGGCTTCTTTATAAGGCATGTCCAAAACCCTTGCGACATCTCTGATCACGCCCTTAGCCAACATTTTATTAAAGGTGATGACTTGTGCCACATTGTATTTGCCGTATTTTTCAATCATGTATTCTATGATTTCCTTACGCCGGCGCTGGCAAAAATCCGTATCAATATCAGGCATGCTGACTCTTTCAGGGTTTAAAAACCTTTCAAAGAGCAAATCGTATTTCAAAGGGTCAATATCCGTGATTTTTAACGCAAAAGCCACCAAACTCCCGGCCGCACTCCCCCTACCAGGCCCTACAGGAATGCCCATTTCTTTAGCGTAACGGATAAAATCCCACACGATCAGCATATACCCTGGGAATTTCATGTTCGTGATGACTTCAATTTCTTTTTCTAAGCGTTCTTGGTATTGATCATGCTTTTCTTTTGGCACTAAAATTAAGCGCTCTTTCAAGCCCTCTCTGGCCTTATAGGCGAAATAAGAAGCGTCATCTTCAAAATCCAGCCCCTCATTTTGAGCGTAAGCTTTAGTGAATTTGAAGCTTGGGGGGGTTGGGGGGTTCTTTTTATCGTCTTTTAAATCAATCTCTAAAACGCATTTATCAGCGATTTCTTGGGTGTTTTCTAAGGCTTCTGGAATATCTGCAAAGAGCTTTGCCATTTCTTCAGGGGATTTAATGTAAAACTCATGCACGGAGTGTTTCAAGCGCCCCTTATCGTTTAGGGTTTTACCCATCGCTACGCACATCGCCACTTCTTGAGTCTTAGCGTCATTAGGCATGGTGTAGTGGGTGTCGTTGGTGGCAATGATTTTTAACCCTGTTTCTAAGGACATTTTAATGACTTGCTCATCAATGAATCGCTGATCCAAAATGCCATGACGCATGATTTCTAAATAAAAGTCGTCTTCAAAAATCTCTTGGTATTCGCAAGCGATTCTTTTAGCTTCATCATAGCCTTTAGCCCCATACTTGCGGTTTCTCTCATTATGAGTATTCAAATGGTAATTGACTTCCCCTTGCAAGCACGCGCTAGAAGCGATAATGCCCTTAGAATGCTCCCTTAGAAGCTTTTTATTGATGCGCGGGAAGTAATAAAACCCCTCTAAATACGCCATAGAGCTTAAGAACATCAAATTTTCATAGCCCTCTTGGTTTTTAGCGAACAGGCACAAATGGAAACGCTGCTTGGTTTCTTTGCTAGAAAGGTTGTCATCATTATGGATATACGCTTCCATGCCGATAATAGGCTTAATGCCTTCTTTTTTCATGCTCGTATAAAAATCAATCGCTCCAAACATGTTCCCATGATCAGTTACGCTCACGCTTTTCATGCCCAATTCTTTAATGCGTTTGGCTAGAATTTTAATCTTGTTCGCCCCGTCTAAAAGCGAATATTCTGTGTGCAAGTGCAAATGCGTGAAAGTTTTATTCTCTTTCATTGTATAACCCCTATTTTGATTTAACGCCATTATACCTACCGCTCTTTAAAAAACTCTTTATCGGATCGTTTAGTGGTGAATTATTTTAAAATGGTGGTTATAATAAGAAAATTTTGTCTTATTTTTAACGCTATTTTAGGAGTTCATCATGAAAAAATCCATTTTGTTGGGCGTTTGCCTGGCTTTTTCTTGCGTTTATGCCTTGAACGATTTAGAATTGATCAAAAAAGCGAGGGAAAGCCAGTTAGAACCCATGCCTATGGGCAAAGCGCTCAAAGAATACCAAATCAAAAAAACCAGAGATGTGGGTATTGGCACCAAAAACAGCGAAATCATGACCTCCGCTCAAGTGGAATTAGGCAAAATGCTCTATTTTGACCCTAGGATTTCCACTTCCTATCTCGTGTCTTGCAACACATGCCATAATCTGGGCTTAGGCGGGGTGGATTTAGTCCCAAGTGCGGTAGGCTCTCAATGGAAGAAAAACCCCCACCTTTTAAGTTCCCCAACGGTGTATAACTCTGTGTTTAACGATGTGCAGTTTTGGGATGGTAGGGTTACGCATTTAAACGAACAAGCGCAAGGGCCGATCCAATCTTCTTTTGAAATGGGTGCTGATCCTAAAGTGGTGGTAGAAAAAATCAATTCCATGCCAGGCTATGTCAAACTCTTTAGAAAAGCTTATGGCTCTAAAGTCAAAATTGATTTTAAATTGATCGCTGATAGTATCGCTATGTTTGAAGCCACGCTTATTACCCCAAGCCGCTACGATGATTTTTTAAGGGGCAATCCTAAAGCGCTCAGTAAAGCCGAAAAAGAGGGGCTGGATTTATTCATTTCTAAAGGCTGTGTGGCTTGCCATAACGGCATCAATCTTGGGGGGACAATGCAGCCTTTTGGGGTGGTCAAACCTTATAAATTCGCTAATGTGGGCGATTTCAAAGGCGATAAAAACGGGCTTGTGAAAGTGCCTACTTTAAGGAATATCACCGAAACGATGCCTTATTTTCATAACGGGCAATTTTGGGATGTTAAAGATGCGATTAAAGAAATGGGCTCTATCCAGTTAGGCATTGAAATCAGCGATGAAGAAGCGAAAAAAATTGAAACCTTCTTTGAAGCCTTAAAGGGTAAAAAACCTAAAATACTCTATCCAGAACTCCCCATAATGACAGACAAAACCCCTAAACCCTCTTTTTGATTTTAAAAAGTCCTTTTTAAGGGGGCTTTTGGTGCTAAATCTAAAAAACGCTCAAAGCATCTTTTGCGATCAAAATAATAAAAAGCTTTCAAAAAACAAGCGATAATCCCTTAAAAAGCGATCTTTGTGGGGTTTAGAGGGATTTAGTTGGAGGGTTGTAGGGGGAGAATTGTTTCAAAATACCCCTATCCCCTTAAAAGAATGAGTTTTACTCCTATTTTTTAAAAATTTTTTAATCTCTTTATCATTTAGAATGTTTTTTGATTTTAGATCGCATTTAAAACACAAAACATAAACTCAAGGCGTTTTCAAATAAATTTTCATTTTTTGGTTGTCTAAAATAAGCGTGTCCTTGCCCTTAGTTACCGTAAAATTACCCTTAAAATTCTCCATAAATTCCAATTCAAACGCCATCAAATGCTCATCTCTACACACTTTTCTTGAAATCCCGCTATCTTCAATCCCAATGTGCCTATCGCCCTGCCATACATAGCTGGCAAAATACCGGTTGCAATAGCCTTTGCCATAAATACGATTTTCTTTTTGATCAAACACAAACTCTCCCATAGAGCTTTTGGGCTTTGGTTTCTTTTTAAAAAGCTCATACCAGTGTTTCCTTTTTTCTTTTTGCTCTTGCTCTTTGGCCTCAATCGCTGCTTTATCTTCAGGCAAAGCGGTATTTAGAGAGGAATCTTGCTCTTCTTCATGCTCTCTAAAAGCGCTATCAGCGAGCATGGTTTCAATGTCATAGACTTGATGGTTCATTTCTACTTTTTGGATATGCCAATCGTTACTAGAAAGTTTTTTATCAAACATTTTTAAAAAAAAACACCCCGAAAAGACACAAGCCGTTAAAACGCTTGCTCCAGCCAATCGTAAATTCAAACAATTCCTCCTTATTTTTTTAACGGGCTTACGCTTTGCGCTTCAATGGCTTTTTTAATCAAAGAGATCGCTTCTTGCATCGCTTGCGTGCTGACATGTTGGAGAGATTGTATCGCGCTTTCTTGAAAATCTTGATTGCCATTTTTACTCGTTTTGGTCGTTTTATTTTCCAAGCTAGAAATATTTTCATGCTTAATGATCACTCCAGAATGCGAATCGCCTTTCACGCTAATATCATAGCCTAGCGCAAATTCCGCCCTATAGGTAGAATTTTCTTTTTCTAAAAGAGAAAACGATAAAATCGTAAAACGAACCGCATAAGTGGGCGTGCCCGCGCCATAAGGGGGCAAAGCCACGCCTAAGCATGCTTTTTGCGCTTCTTGCATGAACATGGTTTTTAACATGTTGCGAGGCAAGTCTATCCATTTTTGGTGCTTCCCATGCGTGATCTGCCCGTCTTGCGCTTTAAAAACGATCTCTTTAGTGTTGAATAAATCCGCGCTCAAAATGCTAATGAGCCTCACTTCAGTCAAAGGTTTAGGGCATTGCGTGATTTCAAAAGAACTCGCGTTCAAATCATAAGTTCTGATCTCTGGTAGCATTTGTTTTAAATTGATGCTCAAACAACCCTGAAGCAATAGGGCGAGTGCTGATGAGAATGAAAAGATTTTTATCGCCGTAGCTCTCATGGTTATTTCCTTTCTCCAAAAATCGTTTTATAGGGGTTAGCGTCAAATTTATCTATCAAAGCAGAGCCTTTTTCCACAAAATTATCAATGTTTCTTAAGCTCAACTGCGCTTGCATGATTAAAGGAGTGAACATCGCCTTAAAGTCGTATTGCCCCTGTTTGACGCGTTTATCCACATCTAAAGCCACATTATTGACATTAGAAACAAGGTTGTTAGCGTTATTAATCAAAGAATCAAATTGAGTCTTTCTTGAATCCAAGTTAGCGATGAGATCATCCACTGAAGCGAGAATGTGCTTGAATTTTTCCACATTTTCATCGTCTAAAATCCTATTCACATTCCTGATCGCTTTCATCACTTCTTGCACCACTTGATTAGCATCACCGCTCAAGCGATCCATAAGCCCTTCTTTAAAGATTAAAATCCGCTCCCCTTTATCGCCACTACCATAAAATTCTTCATTGTGGCTTTGCTCTAAGGCTAAAAATTTTAACCCCATAAACCCTCTAGAAGAAACCGCCACTTTGGAGTCTTTACGGATTTTAACGCTGGATTTAATCATCAAATCCAAACGGACCACCCCCACTTTATCCTTTGCAAAACCCACCTTAATGACATTCCCCACTTGAATCCCTTTGTAATTTATGGGCGAGTTGGTCGCAATGCCTCCCAAGTCTTTGTCCGTATAGACCACATATTCATAATACTTCCCATCATCTAATCCCAAATGGCCTAGCCATAAAATAAAACCCACCATGCAAACCAAGCATAAAAAGAAGAGCCCGCCGATTAAAGTGTAATTCACATGCCTTTCCAAAATTTCTCTCCTCGTGTTGAATTGAATAAATTGCCTTCATCTAGCCCTTGAGTTTGAGCTTTTTTAATAAAATCTTTTAAATCCCCATTAAATTCTAATAGCCCGTCTTTGAGCATGATGAATCGATCCACGCAATCATGCACGGAGTCCAAATCATGCGTGATCATCACCACCGTAAGCTGCAAGCTCTCTTTGAGCGTCATGATGAGTTCGTCAAATTTGCCCGCGCTATAAGGATCCAGCCCGCTTGTTGGCTCATCTAAAAATAAGATTTCTGGGTTAGTCGCCATAGCCCTTGCTATACCCACGCGCTTTTTCATCCCCCCACTCAATTCATAAGGGTAAAGGTGGTAAGCCCTAGGGGGCAAACCCACTTTTTCAATCCACATTTTAGAAATTTCTTCAACAATTTTTTTAGAATAAGCGCCGTATTGCTCTAGCATGACACCCACATTTTCTAAAACCGTTAAAGAGCTATACAACGCCCCAAACTGGAAGCAAATGCCGCAGCGGTTAAAAATCTTTTGCTGCTCTGTTTCTTTGAGTTTCCATATATCTTCCCCAAAAAGCAACACTTCCCCCTTTGTAGGGCGATTGAGTAAGATCATGCACCTTAAAAGCGTGCTTTTACCGCTCCCTGAACCCCCTAAAATCGCCATCACTTCGCCCTTATGCACGCTAAAACTCACGCCCCTATGAATAATGGTGCTTCCAAAAGCACTATGGAGATCCTTCACTTCAATTAAGACTTGATTGTTAGTAGCGTTCATTATATGTTCAACTTAGAAAAGAGAATAGAAAAAATAGCGTCTAAGAAAATGATCCAAAACAAAGCGTTCACGACGCTAATAGTGGTCAAGCGCCCAATGCTCTCGGTATCCCCCTTGACTTCAAACCCGCGCATGCACCCTACCATCGCAATCGCAAACCCCCAAAAAGGGGCTTTGACAATCCCTACTAAAAAATGATTCCAACCTACTGTGTCATGCAGTCTGTCTATATAGCTTGGAAAGCCTAAATCCAATTGGTATTTAATCGCAAACATGCCCCCAAGAATGGCGAACGCATCAGCGATAAACACCAATAAAGGCAAAACAATCACTAAGGCCAACACCCTAGGCAACACTAAAAATTCAAAAGGGTTAAAGCCCATGGTTTTCATCGCGTCTAATTCCTCAGTGATCTTCATCACCCCAATTTGCGCGGTAAAACTGCTCGCGCTCCTCCCGGCCACCACGAGGGTTAAAATGAAAGGGCCGATTTCTCTTAAAGCGAGTTTAGCCGTCATTTCCACCGACATTAAAGGCGCACCCATGTCTTGTAATTGTAAAGCCCCTTGTAAAGCAACGGCAAACCCCACGATAAACACCGTTAAAATACTCACCGGCAAAACCTTAAACCCGGATTCATTGATATGATAGAGCAAAGGAGTGATACAGAAGCGTTTGGGGTTGAAAACGCTTTTAATGAAGTAGAATAAAATCATGCCGCAAAAATTGAACGCGTTTAAAAAGGTGTTATAAGTCTCTACAAGACTCTTACCCAATTTAGTGATCATGAGTTCGTATTTTTTGCCCACTTTTTTAGATTCCAAATCGTCTTCTTTTTCAAACCAGTCTTTAACCACTTTCAAAGCGCAAGCGTTATTCTCGCTCACGTTGCACAATTCAATGTTTAAAGAACGCTCCTTGATGAGATCAAATAAAAACATGCCAAAAACAAAATCTATTTTTTGGCACCCTGAAAAATCCATTTTTAAAGACCCTTGATGATCCAATAAATTTTTTTTCAACTCATCTAAACGAAACACGCTCGTTTTAAAATCCCAATCCCCTCTTAAAATCAGCACAGAGTTCACCCCATCTTTACGCATCTCTAAAAATTTTTGTTTCTCTGTCTTCATTAAAATATATTCTCTCTCAGATTAGGTAAAATCTATTAACAAAATTTCGTTTGTTAAAACGACTATTTTAACACAATGATAAAACAAAAGGTTAAACAATGCTCTGTTTAATAAAGGATTAATTATTTTTAAAATGTTTAAAAAAATCATTTTTTTGTGCGTTTTTTTGATAGGGGGATTTGTCATTCCACCCCTTGAAGCCATGCCTATTTTGCGCAATAAAACCCCTAAAAAAAATTACCAAGAAGCCCATGAAAAGCTCTATAGAAGCATCATTAACCGCCAAAAACTCACACGCAAAAAAAGCGGGTGGTATTTTTTAGGAGGGTTTGGCGCTGTAGAGGCCATTAAGGACTATCAAGGCAAGGAAATGAAAGATTGGATCGCCACGCTCAATTTAAAAACCGGCGTGCAAAGTTTTTTTAAAAAATACATCGGGATCAGGGGGGTTTTTGCATGGGATCTTGGGTCAGGAAAAGTGAATTATCAAAGCTATAAAGATCCTACAGACTCTTTTTTTACCATGCTTGCGGTGGGTTTGGATGTGATTATGGAATTTCCTCTAGGGAGTTATAAGCATTATTTAGGGGCGTTTGGGGGAGCTAGAGGGGCTTTAGTCGTTTATACAGACAAGCAAAATTTCAAGTTTTTTAAACATTCTGTGGTTTCAGGGGGATTAGCGATTAGTGGAGGGGTCATGCTCACGCTTTTTTTAAGGCACCGCATTGAATTAGGGTTTAAGATCTTGCCCACCGCCAGATTGCTTTCTAGCTCTAGTCGCTTTGAAACTTCGCCCCTATTTTATGCGGCATACAGCTATAAATTTTAACCTTTTAGCCAACTTCAAAAATCCAATCTTTGGGGGCTTCTTGTTCGCCTTGCTGAATGGATAAAAGCAAATCATAAAGTTGTTTGGTAATATTGCCCGGCGCTTCAAAAGAATAAGACTTGTTGTTGTGCGCGATTTCTTTAATGGGCGTAATGATCGCGGCTGTCCCGCACGCTCCGGCTTCTTTAAACGCGCCCAACTCATCCACTAAGACTTCCCTCTCTTCTACTTTTAATTTCAAGTGTTCTTTAGCCAAAACCATCAAGCTTCTTCTGGTAACGCTTGGCAGAATGCTTGGCGAATGCGGGGTGATAAAGGCACTATCATGCGTGATGCCAAAAAAATTCGCCGCCCCCACTTCTTCAATTTTAGTGTGCGTGGTGGGGTCTAAATAAATGCAATCATCATAGCCTTGCTCTGTGGCCATTTTATGGGCTAACAGGCTTGCGGCATAGTTCCCCCCCACTTTCACCCCCCCGGTGCCTTTAGGCGCGGCCCTATCAAACGCCGTAGTGATAAACCTAGCCCCCCCTTTTTCTATACCCCCCTTAAAATACGCCCCCACCGGTGCGCAAAACACGATAAAAAGGTATTCACTGGCCGGCTTTACCCCCAAATTATCCCCCACGCCTATGACAAAAGGGCGCAAATACAAACTCGCCCCGCTTTTGTAAGGAGCGAGCCATTTTTGATTCGCTTTAATCACTTCAGCGCATGCCTTTAAAAACAGCTCTTCGCTCACTTTAGGCATGAGCAGTCTTTCGCATGAAGTTTGCAAGCGTTTGGCGTTTTCTAAAGGGCGAAAAAGAAGAGCTTTCCCCTTTTGAGAGCGATAAGCCTTCAAGCCTTCAAAACAAGCCTGCCCGTAGTGCAAGACCGGCGAGCCTTCGCTGAGCTGTAACACATTTTCGCTAACCAATTCGCCTTGCGACCAAGAGCCGTTTTTATAACTAGCGATGAAGCGAAAATCCGTTTTAATATAGCTAAAGCCTAAATTTTTCCAATCTAAATTTTCTAAATTTGCCATTTTCACACCTTTAAATGGATAGTTTCAAGTGTGATTGTATCTAAAAGGGGGTTAAAAATCCCTCAAGTAACTGATTTGAAACGCATAGACTCTACGAACATCAGCTTGTAAGGTGTATCCCTTTTCGTTGGTAATGGAGAAAAGCCGGTGCGTGATAGTAGGCACTTTAATCCCTAATTCTAGGCTATTGTGTTTAGCGATATGGGTGCGGACCCCAAACTTCCATAAAAACTGGAAATTGGCCGGGCTATAACTGGAATTGCTGTGGTGTTTTGCATAATGAGCGATCTCTTTACTGATGCTCGTTGCCCAACTATCCCCCGCTAATTGGATCCCCACGACAAAACCAAAAACCATGTTTTCTTTATTCACAAAATTCCACAGCGTATCTAACCCCACGCCATAAGTGAATAAATTGACATAGTATTGCCCTTGATAGGAATCCCTTTCGGTTAAAGTCGTCCCACCAAAACTAAAACTATTGTAAATAAACCCGCTCTCGCCCACCGGAATGCCCTTTTTCATCACACCAAAGCGGTTGTGCGCGTAGTCAAAAAACCCATAATAGCGCATGCCAAACCATTTTTTCTTACCAAAAAATTGCTTATAGCCCACTTCAAAACCCGCTCCTGCGTAAGGCGGGAACTTTATCAAAGGCTTTTGCAAGCCGTTGTCATTCACCATTTTAGTCTGATTTTGTATCATGCTCACCTGGTAATTGACTCCCACAAAAGCCGCGCTCTCTTCAGCGTTCGCTAAAACACCCAAAGCCCCTAATAATATAATTCTTTTCAACATTCAGTCTTTTCCCTTTATTTTTTGATAATCGCTCTATATTATATTAGCTTAAAATGGCTAAGTATTACTTATAAAGAAATAATAATATATTTTTTCTTAAACTCAATTAAAAAACTAACCTTTTAGTTCATTCCAACGCTTAGCGATAAACGCGCTCGTTTCTAACGGCACCCTCAAAGGATACACTTCATCATTAAGAATGCGTTGGATTTCTTGTTGCAACGCTGGGGCGTTTTTTTCTTCAATCTCAAAAATCAATTCGTCATGCACTTGCAAAAGCAGCCTCACCGAAGGGTTATTTTTGAAACGCTCGCTCACTTTGAGCATGCCTAATTTCAATAAATCGCTGGCACTCCCTTGAAAAATCGCATTCACGCCCTCTCGCAAATAATTGCCCTTAACATAATCATTCACGCCATTAAAATCAAACACCCGATAACGCCCAAGCAAAGTAAAGGCTTTAGAAGTTTTTAAAATCTCTTCTTTCATGCGGTTTAAATAATCTTTAATGCTAGGGAATCGTTTGAAATACGCTTCTATGTAGCTTTTAGCTTCATTTAAAGAGATGTTTAAAGTTTCGCTCAATTTCTTACTCCCCATGCCATACACCAGCCCAAAATTAATGCTTTTAGCGATGGATCGTTTTTCTTTGGCTAAATCTCCACCAAACAACGCCTTAGAAGTTTCTAAATGGATGTCTCGCCCCTTTAAAAACGCCTCCATTAAATCCTTATCCTGGCTGAAATGGGCCAATAAGCGCAATTCAATCTGCGAATAATCCACCCCTAGCAAACAATATTCTTTAGAGCTAGCGATAAAGCCCTTACGAATGAGTAAGCCTTTAGGCGATCGCACCGGGATATTTTGCAAATTAGGCGAATGCGAGCTTAAACGCCCGGTAGCTGTGCCGGTTTGGATGAAAGTGGTATGGATTTTATCGTCTTTGTCTTTTAAGCGCAATAAGGGGGTGGTGTAAGTGTTAAAAAGCTTATTCAATTCCCTGTATTCTAAAATCAAAGGGATGCTTGGGTGCTTGTCTAGGATTTTTAACAAATTTTTTTCATCGGTAGAATGGCTTTTATTTTTAGGAAGCTCTAATTTTTCATACAAGACTTCGCCAAGTTGCTTGGGCGAATTGAGGTTAAAATCCACGCCGATTAAATCCAAAATTTGGTGCTCTAAAACGTTTAATTCATTCTTAAACTCCTGCTCTAAGCGCTTGAAATAAGGCGCATCAATCTTAAAGCCTTGAAATTCCATGCCCATTAAAACTTTCATAAAGGGCGTTTCAACTTCTCTAGCTAAAGTGAGCAAATCCTCTTCTAGCCCCCCTTTTTCAAAGTATTCGCACAAACGCTTTAAAGCGTTTAATTCCACGCTTAAAAGTTCTGATTTTTCCGCTTTAGCCTTAAAATCTTTGATTTTTTCATGCGGGATTAAATCTTCTTTTAAATATTCCTTTAAAGCTTCATCAAACCCCACTTTTTCCGGATTCTTTAAAAACGCTAAAATTTGAGTGTCCTGGATATGAATATTTTCCAAAGACACCTGGTATTTGGCTTTTAAAAAGCTCAGTAAGGGCTTTAAATCATGCCCAATGATTTGCACATGCTGTAACATTTTAAAAAAAGCGTTTTGCAAAAATTCTAAAGAAAAGGGCGAAAATAACGCCTCTTCTAAAGGCAAAAAATAGCCTTGATTTTCATATAAAAACGCTAGGGCCAAAACTTTTTTTTCTTTATCCAGCACTAAACGCATAAAAACCCTATCGTTAGGATTTTTTAATTTTTCTAAAAACGCACCAAAGAGCGCGGTGTTTTCAAAAACGATCATGCACGATTTTTTAGGGGCGTTGTCTGATGTGGGTGCGTTTTCTAATGCGGGGGCGTTGTCTACAATGAAAGGGGAATTTTCTAAATCCCTTAAAGTGGAAATAAAACCATATTCTTTCAATTCATCTTTAATTTTCAATAAGGGGTTTTCGCTAGGAAAAGCGCAACTCAAAAAATCAAATTCCTTAATACACCCTCTTTCTAAAGTGGCTAATTCTTTGCTTAAAAACGCGCTTCCTTTGTCTTGTATCAAGGCTTGATACATTTTAGGGCTGAGTAAATTCTTCGCCAAGTCTAAATTTTCATAGATTTTTTCCAAGCTCCCCAATTGCTGTAACAATTCCTTAGCGTTCTTGCTCCCAATGCCTTTAATTCCCTTGTAATTATCGCTGCTATCCCCCACAATGCCCTGATAATCCGTGAATTGACTCGGCAAAATCCCGTATTTTTCCACGCAATCTTTCGCCAAAAACTCCGTTTTGCCATCAAAAAGCGCGATTTTATCGCTCAAAAGCTGGTTAAAATCCTTATCTTTAGAATAAATGCGCGTTTTATAAGGGCTTAGCGTGGCCAGGCTTGCGATAACATCATCAGCTTCAAACCCATTCACCTCCACGCAAACAAAACCCATTTTTTGCAACCATTCTAATGCGATAGGGATTTGTAAAAGCATCTCTTTAGGGGCGTCTTTACGATTTTGTTTGTATTCGCCTAATTTTTCAGCTCTTTTAGTTTTAGTCTGGCTTTCTAAAGCGAACACGATAAAAGGCATGTTTTTTCTATCTTTATAAAATTTTTTAACCATGCCCACAAGCCCCGTTAAAAGCCCTGTAGGAAAGCCCTTATCATTGGTTAAAGGCTTATTTTTAGCGCTCATGTAATAGCTTCTAAACAAATACGCAAAAGTATCAATTAACGCTAAAGTCCCCTCTTTAATGACTGGCTCTTCCATGCATCAACCCTCTTCAATCAAGCAAATTTTAAGTTTATTGTAACACAAGCTGGGCCTCATCTCTTTCAAAATAACGAGTCTTTTTGGGTTGGCGTTTCTTGGCTGATGGCTTCTTTTGTAGCCTGTATTTTAGTGCTGCTGTATTGAACCACGCCTTGAATGGTTTGCTTCATTAGGGCGTTTATAAAGGTGCGCATGAAATGAAAATCTATTTCGCCATTTTTTGTGGTGGGGAGAAAGATTGGCATTCCACTAGCAATTTTTCGGTTAAATTTGTTACCATAATTAAAACGCCCACAAGCTACTTTTTTAAAAGCAGTAACGATATAGAGTAAAGTTTTTTCATTCCAAAACTCATGGTATTTTAAAGAATACAGCCCTTGCACATGCGAATACCCTATAAAAGGTCTTTTTTGATAAAAAATACCCTCTGAAGTCGTGGTATCGCTATAAGTGATCTGATTACCCTTTTCGGTGGGTTCTAAAGAAGAATAACCGCTTATCCCATTATTCAAACTAGAATTGGTAACGACTGGATTTTTTGCGTTACTATCAAATAAGTGAGAGTTTGTAAGTTTATAGGCTTTTGTGGGGCGTATTTCAAACAAATCCCCTAATCTAAAGCTTTGCCATGTTAAGCCGCATGGGGTATTACCCCCCCCCCCCAGAATTGTTGCCGTTGAAAAGATTGAGGGCGTTTTCTTCATCGCTAGAAAGGGTGGTGTTTTCTAGCCCTGTAGCTTTTAAATAAGCCTGAAGTTCGGCGAGCCGACACTGCTCAAGTTCGGCTATGAATTTTTCCATGAAAATGAAATCAATATCCTTAAGGGTTTGAGTTTTAGCGGTGGGTTTTAGGGGGAGAGAAATAATCGTTACATTAAAATCTTTTTGGCGGTATTGCTTACCATAAGAAAATTTAGCCTTTAAAACTGCGTTAATTCTAGCGGTAACACACAACCCTATTCTGTAACTCATTGTGAATTTTGGGGTTAAAACCAATATATTATCATCTGCACTATATTCACTATAACGATAAAAAGCGTTTGCAAACATGTCAATAGTAATAGTATTACCTTTAAAAACTTTTTGATCGTGGTTACTGATATATTCCGCAACCCCATAGTTTTCATATCCTGCGGTTACTAATGGTCTAGTCCCCTTAATTCTGTTGGCTTTTGTTAGGCGAGTGCCACGCTCCATTTCAAACAAATCCCCTAATCTGAACTCGCCCCACTTAATAGCGTTGAGTTGGCTACTAAGGGGGCCAATCACTTTGGGGGCGTTTGGTTTTTTAAAATCAAGCCCACTTCATAAGAAAGGTAATCGGCTATCGTTCTTTTAAAATCCTCTAATTCGGGTTTAGTCTCATTCTTTTGATGGGCTTCAAAATTAAAGTCTTTAGCATGCTTGTTTTCATGCGGCTTAGCGATAAAATCTTCAATATAGATGGTTTTTAAATCGCCCCACAGCTCTTTAGAAACTTTAGCGTTTAAGCCGGCTTTGTAAATTTTAATGATTTCTTCGTAGCGTTTGGTGGGGTTAGAGGTTTCATTTAAGCCTCTTTTGGTGCGCTTGAAGCCGTCGTTTCTAAAGTCTATGAATTTAACGGGCTTTTCATAATCGTGTGGCTCATGAGCTTTAAAAATATAAACGCTTGTTTGCACCCCAGCTTGAGGCATGAATAAATCGGTGGGCATTTTAATGCTCGCTAGAAGCGAATGTTTTTTTAAAATTTCAACATTGGATTTTAAAGCTTGCCCGCTCCCTGCGCTATCTTGGATAATGATCGCTCCTAAAGCGCCTTTTTGCATACACTCTAATCCAAACTTGATAAAAGGCATGCCGTTTTCTTCGTAGCTAAAAGGAGGGTTTAATAAAAGGATATTGGGTTTAAAATCTTCATAAATCTTTTTATTGGTTTCAAAAGTGTTGCCTTTGATGATCAAGCTTGATCCATCGCCTCTTAAAATCATGTTAGTGGTGGCTAGCGAAAACATTTCAGCGTTAAGTTCCACGCCTAAAAGTTGCGTGGTTTTTGCGTCTTTTATTTTTTCGTTAGCTTTGGTGGTGTTTTTGCCATAGGTTTTTTCAATGTCTTCAATCATTAGCACCATAGAAGAAATTAAAAAGCCCGCGCTCCCTGTGGCTAAATCCATCACAAAAGACTTTGCATTAACCCCTAAAAGTTCGCTCATCATTTTAGTTACATAAGGCGGGGTTAAAACAATGCCCAATTCCTTACCATCCCCTAAAGCGTATTTTAAAAATTCGCTATAAAGTTCGCCCATGATGTCTAAATGACCGGTATTGTCGCTTTCATTAATGGGCTTATGGACAAACTCATAAAGAAAGGTAAAAATTTGCTTAGTGGTACTTGAATCTTTTTCTAAAAGCATGCTTATGGCTTTATCAAGGCTCGTTTCTTTATCGCGTTGTGGGTCTTTACTGATTTCTTTAAAACTGGCGAGCATTAGATCTCGTTTTTCTTCGCTCAAGTTTTTGGTTTTCAAAAATTCGCTAATTTGGTTAAACACTAAAACACCATCACGGCTAGTATCGGTCAATTCGCCTTTTAAATCGCTTGGTTTTAAGCCCTCTTTTTTGCCTTTAATTTCTTGCATGGATAAAAGCATGCCACTCACATATAACACGCGCTGAGGCGCTGTGATGTTGTGGTTATGCATAAGGCGGTTGAGTTTTTTAGCGGTTTCGTTTAGATCGTCTTTGGTTTTGATTAAGATAGAATGCTTTTCTTCTTCAGTGAGCGTGCATTCTTTATAAAAAGCGTTAAACGATTCTTGATTTTCTAAAAAATGCAGGTTTTTAGCGTTAATGAGTTTGTGCGAATTGATCCCGCTTGCAAAAACATAATACACTTCTATAGAAAGGTTTTCTTCATCATCGCCGGCTATGCCTATGGCGATACATTCTTTATATTTTTCTTTGTTTTTTAGGATATTTTGAGCGTAGTGTAAAGCCCCATTCACGGCGTATTTTGAAATGGAATTGTCATCGTTTTGCAACGCGCTGTTTTTGAGCTTTTTTAAATTTTTAGCGTAGAGTTTGTTTTCTATGATTATAGGGATAACGCTCTCTTTATTTTTAGGGTGCGTGTATTTTTCTAAACTGAAATCTGGCTCGCCATAAGAAGTTTTATCTTTGGTTTTACTCGCATTCAAAAGGGCGTTTTTAAGGCTAGGACTCATTTGGCTTTTAACATTAAAATCCTTATTTTTCATAAGCCCTAATTTTGTCAATTCTTTTTTAACATAGTCATCAACATCATCTTCTAACCGAAAAGCTTGCATGGTTTTATCCTTTTAAAAAATAAAATTATAACTCATTCATCCGCGCTGCAAAGCGCGATCGCAAAGTGCGCTTTGATGTTTAGGGTTTTAAGGTATTTTAGGGCTTCTTTTAGGGTGGTGCCGGTGGTGATAATATCATCTAATAAAAAATAATCTAAATTTTTATCGCCTTTGAAGGTGAAATTCCGTGGGTTATTGGCGCGAAATTCTAAGCTTTTCCCGGCATACGAAACAGCATTAGTAGCCCTTAAACGCCCGTAAGTGGCTTTTAAATTGCCTTGACAAAAGCCTTTTAAAAGCGCGGCTGAATGCGAGTAAAAGGATTTGATTTTATCATCAATGGCGATGCCATAAAGGGGGGTAGTCAAGCCTTTTTCTTGCAAGATTTTCACAAATTCCGCACCGGCTTTTTGAGAAAGCAAGGGCAAAATGCGAGAGCCAATCAGCGCGTATTTGCTTTTAATGAGTTCTTCTATTTCGCTATAAGCGTAAAAACTATACACGCTCACGCCCTCTAAAACCCTTACCTTTAAGCTTAAGGGCAAATCGTTCAAGCAATTTGAGCAAAGGGGCTTAAAAGAAAGCTTCAAACAGGTTAAACAACGCATTTTATAAAAGCGGCGATTTGTTCGTGCAAGTTTTTAACGCTTTCTTTGGCGTTTAATTCCAAAACTTCGCACCCGAATTTTTCTTTTAGTGCGTAAGCATGAGCTTTGAGCTTTTGCTGGATTGTGAGTAATTTTTCTATGCCTTGGTTTTCTATTTTGTCTAAACTTTTAAGGCTTAAGCGCTGTTTTAAGCCCTCTTTGTCTATGAGTAGCAGAATGATTTTTTCAGGCAAAATGCTTTGAGTGGCAAGCAGGTTTAATTCTAGGCTTGAAAATTGGCTATAAGCCATGCCAGAAATCAAACTCCTATCGCTAATGATGAGCTTTTTTTCTTTCAATGCCGGTTTTATCACGCTTTCTACATGCTCAGCCCTATCGCTTAAGAATAAAAACGCTCTAGCCAATTCGCTGATACTTTCATTTAAAGCGATATGCCTTAAATATTCGCCCATTCTCGTCCCCCCTGGCTCTTTGGTAAAAAGGGCGTTTTTAAACCGGTCTTTTAATAATCCTACTTGAGTGCTTTTGCCCGCGCCATCAACGCCTTCTAACACCACATACATTTTAAGCCTTTGAAATCAAAGGATAAATTTCTTTAGGCACTAAATGGCTCGCATCGCCCTTATGCGCGATAATGGATCGCACGATAGAAGAGCTGATGAAAGCGTTTTGTAAAGTGGGCATGAAATACAAGGTTTCTAATTCGTGGTTTAAGGATTTGTTCGCATAGCCCATTTGCAATTCGTATTCAAAATCGCTCACCACCCTTAAGCCCCTAACCAACACCTTACAACGGTATTCTTTAGCCAAATTGGCCAACAGCCCTTCAAACGCAACGCATTCTACATTTTTAAAACTTTTAGTGGCCAGTTGCATCATTTTTAAACGCTCTTTTAAACTAAACATGGGGTTTTTAGCGCTTGAATGCGCCACAGCGACAATGAGTTTTTCAAACAATTCGCTGGATCGGTGGATAATGTCTATATGCCCGTTAGTGACCGGATCAAAAGTGCCCGGGTAAATACCGATTTTTTGCATCAGTTCATTCCCCATCGTGGGTATAAGTCATTTTCTATCCCTAAGCTGTCAAACCACTTCCCCACTAAAAAATCTTGCATCGCTTCTAAAGTCTTGCTCTGGGTGTAATAAGTCATCATCGGCGGCGCGATGATCGCATTAGAATGGGCGAGTTTGAGCAAATTTTCTAACATGATAGCGCTTAAAGGCATTTCTCTAGGGGCAATGAGTAAGGGGCGCTTTTCTTTAAGCATGACAGAGGCGCTCCTAGAAATCAAATCCCCCCCAAAGCCATGCGCGATTTTAGCCACCATGTCCATGCTCGCTGGAATGATCGCCATTTTATGGATGCCATAACTCCCTGAAGCAATGCTCGCATGGATGTCTTGCTCGTTAAAAAAAGTCGCGCTAGGCCGTAAATCTTTCATGGCGTTTTTAAGGTTGATGTTAGACTCTTCTAACGCCACGACATGCGCGTTTTTAGACGCCACGACAAAAACTTCAATTTCTTTGGGTAATTTTTCTAAAAACCGCAAGGCTAGGGGTATCCCGCTCGCCCCGCTGATGCCTAAAACTAATTTCATGAATATCCTTTATAAAATTTGCGCTTTAGAGCTGCTCAACACTTTTGCTTTGAGTATTTTATTGCTTTCTAAATTTTTCGCTTGAATGATTTGATTAAGCGCGCCATTTTCTAGGGCTTTTAGGCTTATTTCTATGCTGATTTGCCCCTCTTCATACACCCCGGTGATGATGTCGTTTTTACGCACAATGATTAAGGCTTGGGTTTTATCTGCGCTTAAAAGCGTGTCAGGGGGGATAAAATGTTTCGCGCTCACTTTATCGATCGAGCCCTCTAATAAAGGGTTAGAAAGCGCGCCAAACAAAACGCGCTCTTTTTGGGTATTGTTAGCGGTGATGCTTTCATCTTTTTTAATCGCGCTAGCGCTTTTAAAAGCCTGCATGCTGCCTATCACGCTATAACGCACCGGCAAGCGTAAATTAGGCTCATTCTCCAATCTTAAAAACACGACCCCATCTTTTTTAAGCTTATTGGAAGCGTTCAATTCATAGCTTAAAATGGAAGCGTGAGAAAAACGCTCTGGGATTTCTAAGTTAATGGTTTCAATTTCCAATTTTAAGTCTTTGTATTCTTTGAGGTAAATTTCTTTAATCTCTGTTTTAAGCATGTTGGTATCCATAGCTAGTAGCGTGCGTAAAACCATGAAAAAAAGGGTTAAAATTTTCAAAACTCGTTATCCACTTTTTCTACAAATTTTTCTGAGATTTTATCATAGACATTCCCTCCGCAATTGATTTTCAAGCACAAACCGCTTAAGCCTTTTTCTACGCCTAAAACCCTACCGGTGCCAAAAATCTTATGTTTGATCAAATCCCCCACTTTAATGGGCGTGTCTTTTTGGTGATCGTGTTTAGGGGTTTGATCGCTTTTGAGTAACTGGGCTTCTTCTAAAAACACAGAGGGCGAGCAAGAGATTTTCCTCCCAAAATACGAACGCTCTTTGACATAAGAGAGCTGCAATCCTTCTTTAGCCCTAGTGATCGCCACGTAAGCCAAGCGCCTTTCTTCTTCCAAATCGCTTTCTTGATTGAACCCCCTATGCGGGAAAAACCCCTCTTCTAACCCGATCACAAACACATGCTTAAACTCTAACCCCTTACTCATATGCACGCTCATGCAACTCACTTTTTGCGCGTTTTCTGTATTATGGACATCCAGCGCGCTTTCATTCAAAAAATCCAATAAAGAACGCGTGGGGTTAGTTTTAAAATGCTCTTTCACTAAACTTAAAAGCTCTTTAACAAAACCCTCTCTTTCTTCGTAATTGTCTTCTTTTTCATAGCTTTTTAAAAGGTTAGTCTCTTCTAAAAAACGCTCGCAAAACTTCTCTACTGAAATTTCAAAAGCCTCCCTCAATCGCCCTATCATAGCGGTGAATTTCTTTAAAGCGTATTCGTTTTTAGGGTTGAGTTTGTCTTTAAACGCCCCAAGTTTTAGCGCTTCTTCTAAATTCAAACCCTCTTCATCTAAAAGAGAAAAAATCCATTCTTGAGTGATCTTGCCAAGGCCTCTTGGGGGTTTGTTTAAAACGCGCCTGATAAAAAAACGATCGTCTTTTTTCGCCACCACATGCATGAACGCTAAAGCGTCTTTAACCTCAGCTCTTTCATAGAAACCCACCGCCCCAATGAGCCTATAAGGGATATTCAAAGCGTTCAAGCTCTCTTCAATGCTGCGGCTAAGCCCGTTTAGGCGGTACAAAATAGCGATATTTTCTAAATTTTCGCCCCTCTTTAAAAGGGCTTTGATTTGATAAGCCACATCCAGGCTCTCTTCTTTTTGCGTGGGGTATTCTTTACAAACCACGCTTTTATGCGAGCCTTTGAAACTTTGAAGCGTTTTAATGTGGCGGTGTTGGTTATGGCTGATGAGGGAATTAGCGCACGCTAAGATTTCAGCGCTAGAGCGGTAGTTGGTCTCTAATTTCACTATTTTAGCCCCTTTAAAATGCTTGGAAAAATTTAAAATGTTAGAAATATCAGCCCCCCTAAACCCATAAATGCTCTGATCGTCATCGCCCACCACGCACAAATTATGGTGCGTGCAACTCAATTGTTTTAAAAATTCCAGTTGCAGGGCGTTCGTGTCTTGATACTCATCTACCATAATGTAATGGTAGCGTTCGCTAGTCTCTTTGGCGAGTTTTTCATTATCTTGTAAAATCTTAAGGCTTAAACAAAGCAAATCGTCAAAATCCACTAAATTGTCTTTTTTGAGCGCGTTTTGATAAAGTTCATACGCTTTATAACATTCGCTATCTTGCATGCTCAAATCCACCATGCCGTTTTTGATTTGAGAAATGCTCGCCCTGAAGTTTGAAATTTTGAGCTGTTTGCACAGCGTTTTGACTTCATCGCTATCTAGCACCGAAAAATCGCACGCTCTTTTTAAAAGGCTCATGTGTTGCCTTAAAAACAGCAAACCAAAACGATGGAAAGTGCAAAGCAAGGGGGGGATAAGGGTTTGGTTTTTCAATAATTTCAAAGCCCTTTCTTGCATTTCTTTACTCGCTTTATTGGTGAAAGTGAGCGTTAAAGTGTTCTCGCTAGGCACGCCACAAGCGCCAATCAAATACGCTAAACGGCTCGTTAAAGTCTTAGTCTTACCGCTCCCAGCTCCCGCTAAAATGAGCAATGGCCCTTGAATGTGGCTTGCAGCGATTTTTTGCACTCCGTTCAAATTGTCTAAAATGTTTTTTTCAAAACCCATTATTCTAAAAACTCGCCCTTTTCTTCTTGGTTCAAACGCTCTTTTAAAAGGTTGGTGTCAATTTCAAAATCAAAATAAGGCGACGAAAAATCAGAGGTTTTAATGGCTAAAAAATGGTTTAGCGCTGATTTCAAGTCCCCCTTTCTTTGATACAACAACCCTAAAGCGTAACGGATATTTTCATTATTCGGATCGTCTAATTTCCCAAGCTCTAGCCATAAAGCGGCGTTATTGTAATTGCTTTGCGCGATATAAGTCAAACCCGCTAGGATTTTTAAACGCGTCTCATTATCCTTAAGCCCGCTAATTAAGTTTTGATACAACGCGCTCGCTTTTTCATACTGGCCTTGAAACAAACTCACTAGCGCTAAATTTTCCAACCAATCGTTAGGGGCTTCTCTCTCTTCTAAACTGGCGATTTTTTGCTCTAATAATCTTTCTTGATGATCCAAATCATTGACCATAAATCCCATGTAAGTGTAGAAATGACGCCCTAAAATGGGCCCTTGCATGGTTTGATCCCAGCTGATTTTACGCGAATCTAAAAGGGTGTAAATGCTTAAAGTGTGGCGGATACTCGCATCATAATACGAAACGATTTCATAAAAAATATTAGAGATGAGATCTTTAGGGAGCATTTTTTTTAAATTCCCAAAAGATTGCACCATCAATTTTTTATCCTTGCTCTCTTTAGCGAACACCGCTTCTAGCGCGTAATAAAAAGGGAGCTTTTTAGGGGCGTTTTTAAGCCAGTCCATATCCCAATTGGTGCGGTAATTCAAATAAGCGATGAGCGAAGAGAGTAAAGCTTTTTGCGTGGGGCTAGAAAAATCCTGGCTATAAAAATTCTCTGTGATTTCTCTTAAAAACTCCGTGGTGTCTTCGTGGGTGAAATGCGAGGCTAAAATTGCAAAAACCGCGCTCAAGTAATCCGCAGAGTTCAAATGAAAAGCCCTTAAAAAATGGAAATAGGCTTTGTGGTAATTTTCCAATTGCGCATAAATCAAGCCCATATTATAATGGAGGAGCGCGTTATTGGGGCTGTTTTTTAAAGACAAATCAAAAAAAGAAAGGGCTTTTTTTAAGCGCTTCTTTTCTAATTCTTTCAACCCTTTGAGCGCGTTTTTATCCGCTATCGCCATCAAACGCCCTCTTTTAAAAGCAAGGCTTGCCCCCTCTAAATCCTTTTTTGCATCAGAGTCTAAAAGAAACAGCCCCTCTTCAATCACGCCTAAGGTTTCTTTAGAGTCTAAAACCTTAAAAGGAGCGTAATAAAACAGCAAGCGGTAGATAAAATCCCTTTTACCTTCAAAATATTGCGTGTTCCAAAAACGCTCTTTGGCTCTTTCTTTGTCTAAAAAAACAGGGTTTATAGTGGGCTTGATGGGGTAAAAAGAGTTGGCTAGCGCGCTATATTCTTTGGTGTGGCTGGCTAATTTTAAGGCTTCGCTCGCTTTAAGGGTGTCGCCTTTTTTCAAACTCACCAATTCCAAAGCCATCAAAGCGTTTAAATCTTTAGGGTAGTTGTGCAAATAATGCTGCAAATGCTCCAAAGCCTGCTTGTAATGGCCCAAACGCGCCTGCAAAAGCCCTAAAGCAAGCTCATCTTGAGCGTTTGCACTTTTTTGTAATTGCTTATAAGCGTTGGTTTCATCTTTAAACATCAAAAACAATTTAGACGCCAATCGCGCGTTAGGCTTTAAAAAGGCGTTGGAATTAGGGTGCATTAAAGGCGAAAGGGCTTCAAAATACTCCCCGGCGTAATAGGATTTGAGCGCGTAAGCGTAGGAATAAAAAGACTTTTTATAGTCTTTATACAAAGTGTCTCTCACAATTTTTAGATAATGATAATACAAATCCTCATCTTGCAAATGATAAGCGCTCACTAACGCATCAATCGCGCTCACGCTCGCGTTTTCTTTAGAAGCGATGCTAGAATCAAACAAATCCAACGCCCCGTTAAAATCCTTTTCTTTAAACTTGATCACCCCTAAATTATGGCTCGCAATCCCTTGCGAAAAAGAAGCGGCTTTGTCAAATAGGTGTAAGGCTTCATCTTTCTGCCCTTGCTCATACAAAAGGCTCGCTTTTTTCATTATCGCATCCACTTGATTTTCATCGTTTCGTTTGAGGGAGTCCTTGCCGATTAGATCGGGTAAGTCTAAATTCTCTATTTGCCCCTCGGCTTGTGCGCTGTTAGCGTTATTGGTATCGTTAGGCGTTTCGTTATTGGTGGTGGCGGTATTAGTTTGTAAAGAAGTTTGTTGGTTTTCTTTTTTATGCCCTAGTAACAAACTCAAAGCCACAATGAGCGCGATGAGTGAAAGCAATATCCCAAGCGCGATATAAAGCTTTTTTTTATTGCGTGAAAGCTGTTTGAAAAACTCTTTAGAGCTTTTGATTTTACTAATCGTTTGCTCTAAAGCCTGCTTCAAAGAGGGGATTTTAGAATGAATGCCCTTTAGGGGGGTTTCTTTTTCGTTTTTGTTTTCGCCCCCTTTTTCTTCTAATGAATTTTGCTCTTCATTCAGCACGAACTAGCCTTAAAGGTATTTTTCTAACGCCTTAGGAATATGGATGCTCCCATCCGCTTGCTGGTGGTTTTCCATTAAAGCGACCATCGTCCTGCCTACCGCTAAAGAAGAGCCGTTTAAGGTGTGCGCTAATTGGTTTTTTTGATTTTCTTTGAAGCGGATTTTGGCGCGCCTGGCTTGAAAATCCCTCGTGTTAGACACCGAGCTGATTTCTCGGTAGCAATTTTGCCCGGGCAACCACACTTCAATATCTATCGTGTTGCTCGCGCTAAAGCCTAAATCCCCACTGCACAATTGCACAAACCGGTGCGGCAATTCCAAAGCCTTTAAAATTTCGCTCGCGCTCTCTAGCATGCACTCTTGCATCGCATCGCTTTCTTTAGGGTGCGTGATAGCCACTAATTCTACTTTATCAAACTGGTGCTGTCTTATCATCCCCCTTGTGTCCTTGCCCGCACTCCCTGCTTCGCTCCTGAAACAAGGCGTGTGCGCGGTCATTTTAATGGGGAGGTTTTCAACGCTAATAATGGTGTCGTTGTATAGATTGGTGAGCGTTACCTCAGCGGTAGGGATCAAATACAAATTTTCATTTTCTATTTTAAAAACATCTTCTTTGAATTTGGGTAATTGCCCAGTCCCAAAAAGCATTTTTTCATTCACTAACGCCGGCGTGTAGATGATTTCAAAGCCATTTTTTTCATTAAAATCCAACATTAAATGAATGAGCGCGCGATAAATTTTCGCCCCAAAACCCCTAATGACCGAAAAACGGCTTTTGGCGAGTTTCACGCCACTTTCAAAATCAATCCAGCCATTTTGTTGAGCGAGTTCAAAATGCTCTTTGGGTTTGAAATTAAAAACCCTTGGGGTTAAGATTTTTTTAATTTCTATGTTGTCTTCTTCATTCGCGCCTAAAGGGGTTTTTTCATCCACTAGATTAGGGATTATGGAAAGCTTCAAATCCATTTGTTGCTCTGCTTCGCTCACGCTTTTGGAAAGCTCATTCAGTTTGATTTTATTGTTTTCTAGCTCTTTTTTGAGATCGCTTGTATCCATTTTTTGAGCCATTTTGATACCAAACTCTTTAGAAACCTTGTTTTGAAAGGCTTGCAAGCCTTCTAACTCAATGAGCTGTTTTTTATAATGCGTGATGGCTTCGCGCAAACGCTCTAATTCATCGTCCATCGCATGGTTACGCTTTTTTAAAGAAAGAGCCACCTTGTCAAAATCTTGCAACAAAAGTCTTTTATCAATCATTCAACCCTCTTTAATCGTTCTAAAATGCCACAATTTAGCCCATTCGTCTATATCGTTTTTATTTATTTGAGCGCTCAAAGCCCCCATTTTACCCTCTAAAGAATCTTCAATAGCGCCATTAGGCAAGGCCACAAAACTATCCCCATAAAATTTCCACAAGAATTCGTTTTTTTGATCTCCTTCTACAAGGATTTGGCGATACGCCCCGATCCTATTAGCCCTAACCACCACGCAAGAAGCGCAAAAAGCGCGCATCTGGCACAAAAGCCGCCACCTTTCATTGGATTCAAAAGTGGCCACGCTGCTTAAAAGCACCACATCCACGCCCTGATTTTTAGCCTGAACCCATATTTCATCAAAATGCGCTTCAAAGCCAAACAAAGGGGCGATTCTTAAGCCGTCTCTTTTAAAAACTAACAATTCTTTAAAAGCGCTTTTCTCATTGTCAAAAAAGCTTTCTTCATCCCAGTGAGGATAGGGGATTAGGCGTTGTTGCGTGTAATACTGGATATTTTCTTTAGAAATGAGGGCGATTTTTTTATAGATTTTAGAATCTTCTTCTAAAAGCACCGGGGCTGAAACGATCAAATCTAATTCTTCGCATTTTTGCGACAAAAACCCAATCGCTCGCGCAGACTGCGCGTTAATCTCATTCAAATCCAATCCCATGTTATGGTGGAAAAAGGGGTTGATCACGTATTCAGGCAACACCACCACGCTTTTCTTGGGTATGGAGTTGAATAGGGATTGCATGAGGTTTTCTTCAAAAGACTCTAATTGCAAAGCAAACACTCGCATGCTTTAAGCCTTTTTGTCTGGCGTTTGGAGTTTTTCATACTCTGAATAAGCGTTTTCTAAAAGCTTTTGAGCCAAAAACAACTCTTGCATGGCCGTTTTATACAAATCCATCCCGTCTTTTAAAGACAAGTTAGGATCATTCAAGCGATCTATGGCTTGCTCTAGGGAATGAACATGCTCTTCAAAGCTTTTTTTAGGGGCGTTTTTAGTGTTTCTAGTGTTTTTTGGGGGGGCTTTTTCGGTTTCAAATAATTCATCTTGCATAACATTCCTTTAGCTTTTTTTAACAAGCATGGTCGTTGAAATTTGAGCGATAGAATCTTCAGTCCTTACAATCTCAAACCCTGCGTTTTTCAATTCATTCTTCAAGCCCTCCAAACTCAAAAACCCCTCAATGGATTGCGGTAAATAAGAATAAGCGCCATAATTCTTACTGATAGCCCCTCCCACTAAAGGCAAAACCTTATTCGTGTAAAACCCTGAGATTTTATCCAGCCATGTGGGGTTGTCTTTTTTTAAAAATTCTAAAATCACCAAAACGCCCCTAGGCTTTAACACCCTAAAAAACTCTTTTAAAGCTTCTTGTCTTTCCACGATATTACGCAAGCCATACGCAATGGAAAGGATATCCACGCTGTTATTTTCAACGCCCTTTAAATCTTTAGCTTGAGCCTGGATAAAAGAAATTTTGTTTTCAAGCTCTTCACATTTTTTAATAGCCAATTCAAGCATGTTATTAGAGGGGTCAATCCCCAAACATTCCTTAAACTCTATGCCGCAATTCAGAGCGCTTTTTTGCCAAGCCACAAGCATATCCCCCGTCCCGCATGCCACATCCACAAGCCTTAACGCTTTCTTATTTTCCAAAAACAAAAACGCATGCTCGCAAGCCCTTTGGCGCCATTTAACGTCTAAGCCAAAACTCATCAAGCGGTTGGCTTGATCGTAAGAGCTGGCTATATCATCAAACATGTTGATGATTTTTTCTTGCTTGAGGTGCTTTTCTTTTTTCATGACTTTTCTTTTTTCATGGCTTGTCTTTAAAAAGGCTTGACAACCACTAAGATCACAATGAGAATCATTAAAATCGTGGGTATTTCATTAAACACGCGATAAAACCTTGCGTTTCTTCTTGTAGGGTCTTTTTCTAGCTCGCGCATGCATTTCTTGCAATAAAAATGATAGGCTAAAAGTAAGATCACTAAAGCCAATTTAGCATGCAACCAACCCCCGCTTTTAAAGAGCGTGGGCTCTATCAACAGCATTAAAATCCCTGTGATAAGCGTGAAACCCATAGCCGGCGAAGCGATAAAGGAATAAAGCTTTTTTTCTTGGATTTTAACCACTCCTACAAACTCTTTTTTATGCGCGTTTTCTGCATGATAGACAAAAAGGCGCGGCAAATAAAATAACGCCGCCATCCACGAAATGACCGCTATCACATGGAAAGCCTTAACCCATAAAAAATACCCATTCAAAAATCCCATACCACTCTCCCTAATTTATCTTATTTTGTTGTAAAAACGCTTGCAAATTTTCTCTTTCGCCGCTGATTTCCACTTCCACGCTTTGGTTTGAAAAATTCTTTTTGCTTAATTGTAAGCTAAATTTCTTAATTTCACGCTGAAGAGCGTCTAATTCTTTGTAAGAATAATGAGCGCTTAAAGTTTCTAACTCCACAAAATCCTTCAAAGCGTTTTCTTTTTGAGCGTTTTCTACGCACAATAACGCGCTCTTAGCATAAGCTTTCATCAAGCCTCCCACCCCTAAAAGCGTGCCTCCAAAATAACGCACGCTCACTAATCCTATATTGATCAAATCTTCTCGCCTCAAAACGCTAAGCATAGGCATGCCTGAACTCCCTTTAGGCTCGCCATCATCGCCAAAACCCTCCGTGATTTTACCCTCTAAAGAATAGCGAAACGCCGTTACAAAATGTGCGGCTTTAAAATGCTCTTTTTTCAATTGCAAAAGGGTTTTTTCAAAATCGCTAAAAGGCATAAGATACCCTAAAAAGCGAGACGCTTTAGTTTGGTGCTTGGAGGTGATGAGGTGTTTAAGCGTTTTCACAAGCTTTCTTTAAAGAACTGAGTTTGAACACGCACCCTATAAAACTCACGATAAAAATCGCAATAAGCGCGTAAAAATGGATGGAAACATCTATAAATTCCGCATGCATTTGATTCAATCGCCCGAGCAAACTGATCCCATGATAAGCAGGCACTATTTGAACGAAAGCCTGTAAATAAGAGGGCAAGGATTCAAAAGGCCACACAAAACCCATCATAAAAATCAAGGGCAAAGAAGAAATTAAAACGATTTGAGTGGTGTGGGCTTCATTTTTGATCCATGCCCCTAAAAACGACCCCAAACTCAAGGTCGCAAGCATGAAAATCAAACTGTTCAAAAACACCATTAAAGCGCTCCCATGCCGTTCGATCCCATAAAAAGAAAACAGCGCCCCAAAATACAACAAAACAAAAACGCTAAACGCTCCCATGAACACCAAGAGTCTTGCACACAGCCTTAAAGCGATTTGTTTCTTGCCTAAAAGGGCCAATTCCAAACGCCTGGAGCTAGTAAACATGCTGCTTGCAATGAGCATCACCTGGTGTAAGATGAAAATAAACACGCTAGAGAGCGCGTAATTCAAATACCCCTCACTAGGGTTATACAAAGCGATAGGCCTGATTTTAATCCCATCTGTCCCTAATTCAGCTTCTTCTATTTGGGCGTTGCGTTTGAATCTTATCTCATCATTTAAAGCGTTGATGCTCTCCACCACCGCATTCGCTAACGCGCCATAAATCAAAAAGTAATTGGAATTCGCATAAAAATCTATCGTTACAGGCACTTGCTTATGGATATTGGCTTCAAAATGCGAAGGGATATGCAAGATCCCATAAATTTTTTCTTCTTTTAAAAGCTTTTTGGCTTCCAGCATAGAGGGGCTAAAAAAAGCGATTTCTAACTCGTTGGAGCTTTGCGCCATGAAGGCTAATTGCCTAGAAAGAAAGGAGTTGTCTTCATCTACAAGGGCGATTTTTTGCTGCGTTACGATGTCTCTTAAATAAGGCAAAGGGTATAATAAGCCATAGATTAAAGGAGCGCCTATAAGGATCAATAAAACGCCCTTATGAGAAACAATGGCTCTTAACTCCATTAAAAGGATTTTAAAAAAATTCATGCGCTAGCCTTGTCTTTTTTAAAAGAAAAATAAAAAACCAAAAGCCCTAAAGCTAAAAAAATCAAAAAGAACACAAGGGGCATTAAAGAATTTAAAGATTCCGTTAAATCCGTCTTATAATAGGCCTCTTGTAAAAAGAACTTCATAAAATGGCTAATAGGCAAGCAATGGCTCCAAAAATCCCCAAAAATTTCCATGTTGTTTTGCGGGTAAGTAACCCCAGCAAACGCAAAGCTTGGAGCGGTATAGACCCCAATCGCGCCCGCAGTTTCAATAACGCTTTTTGAAATGCCATAAACTAGCACCACAAACCCGCTCATAATGAGCGCCATTAAAACTACCGCCAAAAAGACCAACAACAAATGCGCATAATTCCCCTGCATGCCAATGAAATTAAAATAAAACGCCATACCCATCCCCCAAAAGCTAAACACGCACACATTCGCTAAAATACTGATCAAAAGCTCGTGCATGTTAGAGGTTTTTTGAATGAAATTGAGCATGCCAATCGCAATGAAAATAAGCCACATGCAAGGCAGCATCACGCTTAAAAGGTATTGCGTGTAATTGTTTTCTTCATTGTATAGGGCATGCAATTGCAAAACAATAGGCATTGCTTGGGCTTTAGCCAAAATCAAATTAGAATCTCGCACTAAAGCTTTGGTGGCTAAAGTTTTAGCGTCTAAAGTCAAAGCGGTTTGCAAGAAGGCGTTTTTGAGCGTTTTCCCCACTAAAACATACTCAGCGTTATAATAAAAGGGCAAATCCACCTTTCGCCCCATTTTGATTTTTTTCTCTAAATCTCTAGGCAAAACTAACGCCCCATACGCTTCAGCGGAATTTAAAAAGCGTTTGGCTTCTAAAAGGCTAGCCACTTGGTGTTTGATTTGAAGCGCGCTCGTTGCGCCTAATTCAAACGCTACCTGATGGCTTGTCGTGGTCTTATCCAAATCCACCACCACGATAGGGAGCTGTCTTGGGATTTCTTGTTTAAAGATTTGCGTGCCTAAAACCCCTAAACAAAAAGGCAATATAAAACACACGACAAACAAGAACTTGTCTTGTAAAACCCATGCGCTTATCAATCTGAACAAAACAATCCTTTTTAAGGTTTAATGGTAACTAACACGCTCATCCCTACCCTAAAATTTTCCAACTCTTCTAAGGGTATGGCCTCCACTTCATAGCTTTTCATGTCGTAAGTGTTGGAATTATTTGTCGCTTTCCAAGTCGCAAAATCCCCCATCACGCTCAAATATTTGACCCTGAATTTCGCGCTTCTTTTCAACGCTGGGATATAGCCTTCAAATTCTTTACCCACTTTAAACTCGTTCAAATACTTTTCAGGCACGCTGATTTTTAACCAACTATCCTTTAAATCTATCATGAGCACCACAGGAAAACCCTTAGGGCTAAGCTCGCCACCGCTTAAAAGCACATTACTCACTTCCCCATCAATTGGGGCTGTAGCTTTGACGTCTTTTAAATAAGACTCCACTTCATTCACTTGCCCTAAAGCCGCGCTCTCTTTAGCCTTAGCGGCAATCTTACTTTCAGAGCTCGCCCCCCCTAAAGCCATTTTATACTTTTGGTAAGCCGCGCTCTCGTTGTATTTAGTGCTTTCATAGGCCGCATAGGCTTCATCGCGCTTTTGCAAGCTCGCCACGCCGTTATCATACAAATCTTGAACGCGCTTATAAGTCTCTTTGGCTAAAGTGGCTTGAGATTTTGCCGCTTGCCAAACATCTCTCGCAGAATTGATCGTTTCATCTCTTGAGCCTCTTTTGACTTCATCGCTGAGCGCTTTAGCGGCTTTATGCCCGGCTTCAGCTTGAGCGAGCTTGGCTTCTAATTCAGGGCTAGAAATGCTAAAAACCAAATCGCCTTTTTTAATGTGATCGCCTTTTTTAACAAACACCTTTTCAATGCGGCCAGGGACTTTGGAGCTCACGCTGTATTCTCTGGCCTCCAAAAACCCTTGCAACACTTCAGCCTTAGGGCGATAAGCCAAATAAAAAAGCACGATTAGCCCTAATAATAAAGCCCCACCCCCTGTAAAAATCGCTTTATTTTTATCCAACATGCTATTTGACATGATTTTTTCCTTTAATAAACAAATTCATAAAATAAATCAATGTGATCGCTTAACGCCATTAGATTCGCTAATGAAACGATGTATTTATAAGCCACGCTTTTTTGCTCCACGATGATAGAAGAAAGCGTGTTCCTCGCATCAATGACCTGAGCGTTGGTGCTTAAGCCTTGCAAGAAAGCCTGCTCTTGGAGCTTTAAATTTTCCTTGGCTAATTCCACGCTAGAAAGCAAGCTTTTGTATTCTTTCAAATAAGAAAGCGTCTCTTTATAAGTCTTATTCACTAATAATTCCATGTTTTTTTTAGCCTGGATTTGTTCGCTACTGGCTTGCAACTCCGCTAATTTGCTCGCTTGGTATTTTTGGATACGCCCTGTGGGAGAAAGAATAGGCATGCGCCCGGCCACGCCCACAAACCAACTAGGGATCATGTCTTCAAACACCGAATTGTTTTGTTTCATGATATAAGAGCCAAAAAAACTCACTTGGGGCAAGAATTTAGCGATCTGAAGTTTTGTGTTTTCTTTAGAAATTTGAACCTGGTTTTCTAAAGTTTTTAAAGCCGGGTAGGAATTGAGCGTGGAAGAAACAAAAAAGCTCAAATCGGGCAGATTTTTCTCGGTGTGGATCTCCAATTTGCTTGAAGGCGCTAGATCATCCTTGCTAGATAAAATGGAATTGAACGAGAGCTGCGAAACTTCTAACACGTCTTTAGCCTTAACGCTAGCGATATGGGCCTTATCATAAGCCACTTGAGCGCTCAAGGTTTCCACTCTAGCGATTTGCCCCACTTTTTGCATTTTCAAAGCGTTTTGGAAATGCTTATAATGGCCTTTTTCCACTTCTTCTAAAGTTTCAGCCACTTCTGCGTTTAACACCATGCCATAATACACGCTCACAAGCTCTTGAAAAGTGGAAAGCTTTTTCAAACGATACACTTCATTAG
This sequence comes from Helicobacter pylori, assembly GCF_014496485.1. Lineage (GTDB taxonomy): Bacteria > Campylobacterota > Campylobacteria > Campylobacterales > Helicobacteraceae > Helicobacter > Helicobacter pylori_DD. Next base: position 49,984 of record NZ_JACTAX010000006.1, read on the forward strand.
CGTCTTTTTGCATCAAATCCGCAATGCGCACCATCGTGAATCTTGCCCCACCCATATAAAGGGGATAAATAATGCTCAAAGCCCCAATCACCACATTTTGCTTAGAAAACAATAAGGGGGCTTCTAAAGTGCTGCTCAAAGCCCCAAAACCTTGCATCACCCCTTGCATGCCCGCTTGGATTTGAGGGGTTAATACTTGAGGGGGGATATTTTGTTGGATGTTTTGCAAGCCTTGATGGATCTGGTTGGTGGCTTTTTGCACGCCCGGTTGTTTTTGGCTGGCAAAATCCATTTTAATAGGGTTAGAGAGGTACACGTAAAAAGCGCTCAAATCAATTTGAGGCAAAAAAGAAAGTTTAGCCGCTAATTTCATTTTACTCGCTCTTTTAATGGCGTATTCTTGTGCATGCAAGCCTTCATGGTTGGATAACACCCTAGTCCATGCGTTTTTTAAAGAGAGCTTTTGAGCGTTAGGATGGTTCAAAGGCGCGCTATCTTCAGCCAAATTCAAAGAAGAAGGCTCGGTTTTAGGAACTCCATCAACAGCGCTTAAAGAGCTATTGAATAATAAGCCCAATACAAAGAGGGTTGTTTTTTTCATGCTTCATTTTCTCCCTGATCTTGTTTAACCGCTTTTAAGCGTTTTATCCTAGCCCCATCCACGCTTAAGACTTCAAAAGAATACCCATGCGAAACGATTATATCTCCCTCCATAGGCATGCGCTCTAGCAAGCTAAAAACATAGCCCCCAAGCGTTACCTGCTCGCATTCTTTGTCAAATTCAATGTGAAGCACTTCTTCTACGCTCTCTAAATCCAGCATGCCCTCTAATTCAAACACGCCCTCTTCAAGCTTGTTCACGCCCTCTTGTTTCAAATCGTATTCGTCGCTAATCTCGCCCATGATCTCTTCAATAATGTCTTCCATCGTGAGCAACCCAGCCGTGCCGCCGTATTCATCAATCACCAAAGCGGTATGGATTTGCTCTTTTTTCATTTTAATAAGGATTTGAGAAATGGAAGCGCTCTCAGGGACGATGATCATTTTTCTAACGATTTGATTGAAATCATGCATTTTGGGGGTAAAAATAGAGCGAGAAAGCAAGTCCCTAATATGCACCATGCCGATAATGTTATCCTTAGAACCCTTACAATAAGGGTAGCGCGTGAAATGGCCTTTTAAAACAATGTCTATATTTTCTTCATAGCTGTTTTCTTCGTCCAAACACACCATGTCTTTTCGTGGGGTCATGATTTCTTTAGCGCTCGTGTCAGAAAAATCCACCGCGTTTTTAATGATTTCGCCCTCCACTGAATCAATAATGCCCTCTCTTAAGCTCTCGCCCACAATGATTTTTAACTCTTCTTCAGAATGCGTGCCATCATGCTCTTTAGGATTGATGCCCACTTTTTTTAAAAAGAAATGAGCGATCACATCAAACAAGCGCACCACCGGGTAAAACACGACCCAAAACACATGCAAAGGGCGTGCGGCAAAAAGAGCGGCTTTTTCAGATTTAGCGATCGCTAAAGATTTAGGCACAATCTCGCCCAACACGACATGCAAAAAAGTGATGCTTAAAAACGCTATGACCACGCTCATTGAATGGATAAAAATAGGATTTTCTCTCAAATCCATAGACTCAAACAGCGCGGCTAACAATTTTGCGATAGCGGGCTCACCCACCCAGCCTAAAGCTAATGAAGAAAGGGTGATGCCTAACTGCGTAGCGCTCAAATAAGTGTCTAGTCTTTGACTCATCTTTAAAGCGAGTTTAGCGTTGGAATTACCGATTTTAACCAACTCTTCTAAGCGGGTTTTACGCACTTTCACAAGGGCAAACTCTGAAAGCACAAAAAAAGCGTTCAACAGCACCAATAAAAAAGCAACCATCAACATCAAAATCGATTCAGACGGATCCAAATAAGCTCCTTGATTCCTCCCCATGATTTAAACCTAAAACCTAACGATAAATATAAAATATATAAAATCTCAGAATTTTAACATAAAAGATTAAGCCTAACTTTAAAAATCAAGCCTTCAAAAACCCTAGAAATAATTTTCTATAAAACCAAGAGCCACAAAAAGAAGCGCGCCTAAAAGTGCAGAAACCGGCACGGTTACCAACCAAGCGGTAACAATCTTTTTTAAAATGGAGCGTTTGATCACTTCTTCTTTATACACTTTTTTAAGCGACTTTTTTTCTTTCTTTTTCAATTCCAAAGCGATAGCGGTGTTCTTGCTTTTTTTCAAGCTCTCTAGCATGAGCGATTTTTCTTTCAAATTGGCTTTATCAAAGCGCTCTAAAAAGCCTTCAATTTCTTCTAAATCTTCCCCAAAGTGCGCCGCTACAATGTTGTCTCTGATTCTAGCAAAACGCCTTCTGGATTGCTCCCTCAAACGCTCCCTTAAAAAGCCCACCCCAAACACCGCGCCCACCACAATATGCGTAGAGCTCACCGGTAAGCCTAATTGAGAGGCTAAAAGCACGGTAATGACTGCAGAAAGCGCGATGCAAAAAGCTTGCATTTTGTCTAATTCTGTGATTTCAGACCCCACCGTTTTAATGAGCTTTGGCCCATACAAGCTCAAGCCTAAAGCAATCCCAGCTGCCCCTACCACCATAATCCACAACGGCACAGAGCTTAAAGTATTCCCTATAGGGCTATTTGCATCTTCTAAAGTTTGACTGATAGCCGCTAAGGGGCCTATAGCGTTAGCTACATCATTAGCCCCATGCGCAAAGCTTAAAAGCGCGGCGGCAAAAATCAAAGGGACATTGAAAAGCTCATTAATGCTTTCATGGCTGTTTTCTAATTGCGGGGCTTTTTTTAACACAAATCTTTTAAAAAGGATAAAGATTAAAAGCGCAAGGATGCAGCCGCAAGCCAGCTGGATTTCAAAATTCAGCGCATAGAGGCGTTTTAAAACCTTAACCATCAAATACCAACTGAATGTTAAGCTCATCAACGCTACCAAATAAGGCACGACCTTTAAAGCCGCACTCTTTTTATCTTCTTTATAAGCGATAGTCTTTTTAATGAGCATTAAAAAAAACATGGCTATCAAAGCCCCCATTAAAGGCGAGATTACCCAACTAGCCACAATGCCTGATAAAAAATGCCAATTGACAGCTGCCATTCCAGCTGCTGCCATTCCAGCCCCCATAATCCCCCCCACCACAGAGTGTGAAGTGGAAACGGGAGCACCAATTAAAGTGGCTACATGCAACCACAACGCCCCACTGAGTAAGCTAGCCAACATGACATTGATGAAAACATGCGCATCATTAATAAATTCAGGCGAAACGATACGGCCCTTAATCGTAGAAACCACTTCCCCCCCAGCAATGATCGCTCCAAGCATTTCGCAAATCGCAGCGATCAAAATCGCCCCGCCCATGCTAATGGCTTTAGAGCCTACGGCAGGGCCGACATTATTAGACACGTCATTCGCGCCAATATTCATCGCCATATACCCCCCAATCACGGCCGCAAAAATAAGCAACAATCCCTTAGAATTAGCCTGCCCAAAAATGAGAGCGAGCAAAGCGACACCGATGAGGAACAAAAGAGCGAGAGCGATCTTTAAAGTGTCTTTTTGGAGTTTTTTGGAAGCTTTTTCAAACTCTTTGATGTTTTTAATTTCCATATCGTCATCAAAACCTTATTCTAATAGTGGTCTTATTCTATCCAATTAGCCCTTGAGCCACTCTTAAAAAGCGTTGTTTGATAAAAATGGCTCATTATATGGTATCTTAAAGTAAAATTTTAAAAATAAGGTTTTTAAAAATGATAGAATTTAGCGATGAAGATTTACAAAAACCGGTGCGTATTGTGATAGAAAAAATCCGCCCTTACTTGCTCAAAGATGGCGGCAATATTGAAGTGCTAGGGGTGAAAAGCATGAAAATTTATGTGGCTTTAGAGGGAGCGTGCAAGACTTGCTCTAGCAGTAAGATCACTTTAAAAAATGTCATTGAAAGGCAACTTAAAATGGATATTCACCCCAACTTAGAAGTGGTGTGCTTAGAAAACGCCAAGGAGTTTGATAAGCTTTAAGGATTATAGGCATGCAAAAGTTTGATTACGAATTTAAAAAGCGCGCGTTGATTAAAGAGGGCTTTTTAGCGTTCAAGCAAGCCCATTACGCTGAAGCGTTACGCCTTTTTTCTGAAGTGTTGTTTTTGGATAAAGACAACCAAAAAGCCAGAGTGGGGGCGTTATTAAGCGACATCGCTAAGGATTTCCCTAAAGAAGCCCATAGCTTTTATGAATTGTATCAAAGCTTGATCGCTATGCAAAAGCGAAGCTTAAAAAACCAGGCTGAAGAGCAAATCATCAATTTGATCGCTTCTTTTGATGAAGGGCTAAACCAAATGACTGAAAAGATTGACGCGCAAATTTCTCAAAAAGGCGAGGAGTTGAACGGCATTTTGTACGCGGATTTCAAACGCTTGAGCTTGGAGCGCGGTTTTAAGGAAGCGTTTGAAGATTTGATGTTCAGCTCTAGGGTGATTTTTGACAATAAAGAGGATTTTTATGAATTTTTGAAAGAATTGAACCACTATGGCTATTATGAATTAGCAATCAATTACATTGAAAACATGCATGAAGATTCTTTTATTTACGATAAATTTTTGCGTTCTCTTTTAGAAGACGCTCTCAAATCCAATAAGGCTTAAAAAATGAAACTTAAAAAAACCCTGACTTATCGCAACCGCGCCTATTCTTTTTTAAGCGATAACACGAATGAAGTTTTAGAAAACCCCAAAGAAATCCTTTTTGTCAAAACGCCTTTAAACGAAAAATACTCTCCTTTAATTGCAGAAAAAAACCTGGCTATTTTAGATTTTAACGAGCTTAAAAACTACTTTGATTTTAAGATTAAAATTGTAGGGATTACTGGCACTAATGGTAAAACGACCACAGCGAGTTTGATGTATTCCTTGCTCTTAGATTTGAATAAAAAGACCGCTCTTTTAGGCACAAGAGGGTTTTTTATCAACGACAAACAAATCAAAGAAAAGGGCTTGACTACGCCCACTCTTTTAGAGCTTTATAGCGATTTAGAAGAAGCGATGCGTTTAAAATGCGAATACTTTATCATGGAGGTGAGCTCCCATGCGATCGTCCAAAAGCGCACCGCCGGGCTTGATTTCGCTCTTAAAATTCTCACCAATATCACAAGCGATCATTTAGATTTCCATCAAAATATAGAAAATTACAGAGATATTAAAAACAGCTTTTTTAAAGATGAGGGCTTGAAAGTGATCAACAGAGATGAAACAAACGCCCTTTTTAACCCCATTAACGCGCACACTTACGCGCTGGATAAAAAAGCGCATTTAAACGTTCAAGCCTTTTCACTCACCCCCTCTATTAGCGCGTCTTTATGCTACCAACAAGACTTAAGAGATCCCAATCTTAAAGAAATCGCTCTCATCCATTCCCCCCTTTTAGGGCGTTACAACCTTTATAATATTTTAGCGGGCGTTTTGGGGGTTAAATTACTCACTCAATTACCGCTAGAAGCAATTGCGCCGTTATTAGAAAACTTTTATGGGGTTAAGGGGCGTTTGGAAATTGTGCATTCTAAACCTTTAGTGGTCGTGGATTTTGCCCACACCACAGATGGCATGCAACAAGTCTTTGAAAGCTTTAAAAACCAAAAAATCACCGCTCTTTTTGGAGCAGGGGGCGATAGGGATAAAACCAAGCGCCCTAAAATGGGAGCGATAGCGAGCTATTACGCGCATCAAATCGTCTTAACTTCAGACAATCCCAGAAGCGAGAATGAAGAAGACATTATTAAGGATATTTTAAAAGGCATCAATGATTCTTCTAAAGTGATTGTAGAAAAAGACCGAAAAAAGGCCATTTTAAACGCTTTAGAAAATTTAAAAGACGATGAGGTGTTGTTGATTTTAGGCAAGGGCGATGAAAACATTCAAATCTTTAAAGACAAAACGATTTTTTTTAGCGACCAAGAAGTCGTTAAAAGCTATTACCAACATTTAAAACAAGGATAAACATGCAAGAATTCAGTTTGTGGTGCGATTTTATAGAAAGGGATTTTTTAGAAAACGACTTTTTAAAGCTCATCAATAAGGGGGCTATTTGTGGGGCGACGAGTAACCCTAGTTTGTTTTGTGAAGCGATCACAAAAAGCGCGTTTTATCAAGATGAAATCGCTAAACTCAAGGGCAAAAAAGCTAAAGAAATTTATGAAACTCTGGCACTAAAGGATATTTTACAAGCCTCTAGCGCGTTAATGCCTTTGTATGAAAAAGACCCTAACAACGGTTACATTAGCCTAGAAATTGACCCTTTTTTAGAAGATGATGCCATTAAAAGCATTGATGAAGCCAAGCGGTTATTCAAAACACTAAACCGCCCTAATGTGATGATTAAAGTCCCGGCGAGTAAGAGCGGTTTTGAAGTCATTAGCGCTTTAACTAAAGCTTCTATTCCTGTTAATGTAACTTTAGTCTTTTCGCCTAAAATTGCCGGTGAAATCGCTCAAATCTTAGCCAAAGAAGCGCAAAAAAGAGCGGTCATTAGCGTGTTTGTCTCACGATTTGACAAAGAAATAGACCCATTAGTGGCGCAAAACTTGCAAGCTCAAAGCGGGATTATGAACGCTACCGAGTGCTATTATCAAATCAGTCAGCATGCCAATAAGCTAACAAGCACCCTTTTTGCATCCACCGGCGTTAAATCCAACGCTTTAGCTAAAGATTATTACATTAAAGCGCTGTGTTTTAAAAACTCTATCAATACAGCCCCCCTAGAGGCTTTAAACGCTTATTTGCTTGCCCCAAACACCGAGTATCAAACCCCTTTAAAAATCACAGAAATTGAAGCGTTCAAAAAAGAATTAAAAATGCACGACATTGATTTAGAAAACACCGCTCAAAAACTCCTTAAAGAAGGCTTGATAGCGTTCAAACAATCCTTTGAAAAGCTTTTAAGCAGTTTTTGATTTTTAAGGGTTTTTTGGATAGAATAAGCCCTTATTTTATTTTAAAGGATTGACATGTTAGAAGGCGTTATTAGAGAGAGTATTACTAAAGCTAACGCTAAAGCTTTAAAAAAAGATGGCTATCTAATCGCAAACATTTATGGCAAGGGTATTGAAAACGTGAACTGCGCGTTCAAATTAAACCCTTTCATTAAATACCTTAAGGAAAAAAAGCATTTGATTTTCCCGGTGAAATTAGGGGATAAGACTTTTGAGGTCGTGGTTCAAGAATACCAAAAAAACCCTGTTACTAACGAGCTTATCCATGTGGATTTACTCGCTGTTACTAAAGGCGTGAAGTCTAAGTTTAAAGTCCCTGTTAAACACCAAGGCACTCCAGTGGGCTTGAAAAATAAAGGGATTTTGATGCTCTCTAAAAAGCGTATCAGCGTGGAATGCGCTCCAGAGCATTTGCCCGATCACTATTTAGTGGATGTGGCCCCTTTAGATGTGAATGAGTCTATTTTGGTGCGCGATTTAGAAAAACACGAAAATGTGAAGATCTTAGATCATGATTCTATCGCTGTGATCGGTGTGATTAAAGCGAAGTGATTTCAGGTGATGACGCTTTTAGTGGGTTTAGGCAACCCTACTTCGCGTTACGCTCACACCAGACACAACGCTGGTTTTGATATTTTAGATTCGCTCGTTAGCGAGTTGGATCTTTCTTTCACTTTTTCTCCCAAACACAACGCTTATTTGTGCGTTTATAAGGATTTTATCTTACTCAAGCCCCAAACTTACATGAATTTAAGCGGCGAGAGCGTTTTAAGCGCTAAAAATTTTTACAAACCCAAAGAGCTTTTAATTGTCCATGACGACTTGGATTTACCTTTAGGCGTTGTGAGGTTTAAAAAGGGTGGGGGGAATGGAGGGCATAACGGCCTAAAATCCATTGATTTATTGTGTTCTAATTCTTATTATCGCTTGAGGGTGGGGATTTCTAAAGGGATTGGTGTGATTGAGCATGTGCTTTCAAAATTCCACAAAAACGAAGAGCCTTTAAAAAACGCTGTGTTTGAACATGCCAAAAACGCCCTAAAATTTTTTATAGAAAGCCATGATTTTAACGCCATGCAAAATCGTTTCACGCTTAAAAAACCTTTAAAAATAGAAAGTTAGGGGTTTAAAGTGCGTTTGTTTAGATTTGTGGGGTGGTATTATTTCAAATACTTTTTAATCGTGCTTTTAGCTTTGGAATTGTTTTTTGTAGGCATTGACAGCCTGAAATACGCCGATAAAATGCCCGATTCTGCGAACATGATCATTTTATTTTTCACCTATGACATCTTATTCGCCCTCAATTACACCTTGCCCATTTCCTTGCTTTTGGCGATGGTTTTATTTTATATCACCTTCATTAAATCCAACCAATACACCGCCCTGCTCTCCATTGGCTTTTCCAAATGCCAGATTTTAAGCCCTATTTTTTTGATTAGCTTGTTTTTCACGGCTGTTTATGTGGGGTTGAACGCCACTCCTTTTGTGTATATGGAAGAAAAAACGCAAAATTTGATCTACAAAGACAATTCTTTGAGCGTTTCAGAGCATTTGTTAGTGAAATATAACGATGATTACGTGTATTTTGATAAGATTAATCCCTTATTGCAAAAAGCCCAAAACATCAAGGTTTTTCGCCTAAAAGATAAGACTTTGGAATCTTATGCTGAAGCTAAAGAAGCTTTTTTTGAAGACAAGTATTGGATTTTGCATGACACTACTATCTATGAGATGCCCTTAAATTTTGAACTGGGTGCGAACGCTTTAAACACCACGCGTTTAGAAACCTTTAAAACGCTCAAAAATTTCCGCCCTAAAGTTTTAGACACCATTTATCAAAACAAGCCTGCGGTTTCTATCACAGACGCTCTTTTATCCTTGCATGCTTTAGTGCGCCAAAACGCGGACACGAAAAAAGTGCGCTCGTTTTTGTATGTGTTTGCGATTTTGCCCTTTTTTGTGCCGTTTTTAAGCGTTTTAATCGCTTATTTTTCGCCCAGTCTCGCCCGCTATGAAAACCTGGCTCTTTTAGGGCTAAAGTTTATCATTATCACGCTCGTTGTTTGGGGGCTATTCTTTGCTTTAGGGAAGTTCAGCATTTCAGGGATACTCATTCCTGAAATAGGCGTGCTATCGCCCTTTTTTGTATTCTTAGCCCTCAGTCTTTGGTATTTTAAAAAGCTTAATAAGAGGTTGTGATTTTTAAATCTTATATGTTACTAAGTGGTTTTATTCTCTTAGTTTAAAGGTGGCTAGTGGAAAGATTTAATCTAAAAAACCGCCGGTATATCGGCTCAAAAACCAAGCTTATAGAGTGGGTATTTGGGAATTTTATAAAAGACTTGTTTATTGCGATCATGTTGATTTTTATAGCATTTTTGCTATAGTATTTACCAAGAAATCAAAATTTTATAGGAATGCTTGTTTGTTAACTTATGCAGATTTATTTGCAGGTATCGGTGGCTTTAGACTTGCTTTAGATTCTTTGGGCTTAAAATGTGTTTTTAGTGCAGAGAATAACCCCCATGCTATAGCCATGTATAAAGCGAATTTTAATGATGACTCCACTTGTGATATTACTATTTTAAATCCAAATACTATGCCAAATTTTGATATTTTATGTGCAGGGTTTCCTTGTCAAGCATTCTCAGTATGCGGCAAACAAAAAGGTTTTGAAGATACAACAAGAGGAACGCTGTTTTTTGATATTTGTAGAATTCTAGAAAATAAAAAGCCAAAAATTTTTATCTTGGAAAATGTAAAAAATCTCTTAAAACACAATAAAGGCAACACACTATTTGTAATGTTACAAGCCCTTAGTAATTTAGGTTATAGTGTTAGTTATAAAATTTTAAACGCTAAAGATTTTTCAGTCCCACAAAACAGAGAAAGAATTATCATTGTAGGATATTTGGGTTCTCAAGTATTTGATTTTAATCCTATCAAAAAAAATCCTATTATTAGCATGCAAAATTTTTTAGATAAGAGTGGTTATTTTGAAATTTTAAAACCCCATGAATACACATTGTTAGATAGCCAATTGCTCAAAAGACAAAATTCAGGACTCATTTTTTGTGGCTATCGTAATAAGAAAATCCGCACTAAGGGTACAAGAGAAAATACGGAACACTTAAGTAGGGTTCATAAACAGCCTAATAGAATTTATCATGCAGGGGGAATACACCCAACACTTGCCAGTCAAGAACAAAGCGGTCGCTACTTTATCTATATTAATAATTTAGTGAGAAAATTAACCATAAATGAATGTTTTTCTTTTATGGGGTTTCCTAAAGATTTCAAAAAAATCGGTACAAATTCACAGCTTTATGAACGCATTGGTAATAGCATATGCGTTCCTATGGTTAAGGCTATTATAAAAGAAGTGTTAAATCAATTTTACAAACAACCCCTTAAGGAAAATAACATGCAAAATAAAACTTTGGAATTTTTAGAAAAAATTTATAAAGAATGCGTGAGCTTAAAAAATTTAGACAGCTTGGGTTTAAGCGAAATACAACTCCAAAAAACCCAAACGATTGTTGAAAAAGAAGAAACATTTAAGGGTGTTTATACGGTTTTAATTACGAGTTTAGTTTATAAGAGCAACTACCCCAATCAAGATATTAGATTTCATCAAGCAAATATGGATAATGGGTATAGTGGTAGAAGTTTTGATACTAAATTTATCACACCTTTTTTAAAACAAAAACAATTTCTAGGGGCTATGAAAGAGAGTGGATGGCTCACAAGAAGTTTGGAACAAAATTTGCCATATACACTAGACTATCCGGGAAAAATTTCAAATATTGCTGTTAAAAAAGCGTTTTTAGAAATCTTAGATGATATAGAAAAAAATCCAAACTTATCTATACTATACTTAAAAGCCCTATTTTATTTAAGCATTAGGGAGAAAACTAAAAAAGCCATTATTCTTGTTAAACCCACCATAAAGGAATCTAGTTATACTATAGACTTTATTATCAATACCTTGCAAAAACATTTTAACTTCACTTATAAAAGTAGGGGAGCTTCTATACTGCCTGTGGTAGCTTTGTTTAGTCTATATGAATGTCTAATTTTGGAATTAGAGCGTTTTACTAATAAAAGCTTAAAACCTTTAGATTCTCATTATAGTTGTGATAAAAGCAGTGGCAATGCCGGAGATATTGTAATTTTAGATGAACAAAAACAATTGTTTGAAGTTATAGAGATTAAATTTAATATTGCTATAGACAGCATTATATTACAAGATTCTTATAAGAAAATTGCTCAAACACCTATTAAAAGATATTATATATTAAGCACTTTACCTATTCAAAATAAAGCAGAATTACAAAAAATTACAAATAAAATTGAACATGAACATGGTTGTCAAGTAATTGTTAATGGGATTTATGATACTTTAAGGTATTATTTAAGACTGATTAAAAACACAGAAAATTTTATAAACAATTATCTTAAAAATATCTCACAAAATACGGAAATCAACGAGGAACACAAGCTTGCATGGAATAGTGTTATTGACTTAAATAAATAATTTTTTTAACAAGCCCAACAATGAACTTTTAAAAAACAAAATAGTTGGGGCTATATTTTTAAACGCTCTGTCTAAATATGAAGTAAGAAACCCTTACAAAAAGAATTTAAACCATAACAACCCTTTCAAACTATTGCTCTCGCTTTTAAAACGACTCAAAAATGCCAATCTGACTCCCCTATCTGTCAAAGAAATCCCTGTTTTACTTTGTTGGAAAGATGATAACGCTAAAGGGCTTTATGACTACATTATTCGTTTAAGACAAGAAATTGTTGCTATCAATAAAACAGAATTCAGCTACTCAGATGAATTTATCTATGAAAAATGCCTAAAACTTTTAGAAAGTGTTAATAAAACACGATTTAAAATGAGCCAAATCACTAATGAAGCCGTTGATGAATACATTAGAAAAATGCGTATTACAGGACTTATTTCATTGCGTGGTAATGGTAGGTTTATTGATATTAATACTAATGAAAATAATAAGATAGATTACATTTTACAAACTCATAAGGCTTTTAAAGGGGATTATTTAAACGACACTCAAGCTAACAGACTCGCCTTTTTTAACTACATGGCGATCGTGGATAGCTTTCTTGTTAGCGTTACTCCAATCAGTGCTGATGAGAGCGTTAAATCAAGTAAATTGAATGAACTAGCAACCACTTATACTAAAGATTTTATCAAGCAAGAATTACTCATTACTTGCAACAAGCAAGAATCAAAAGATAGTTTTTTAAGACTCATTGATAAACCTTTACGCTTAGAATTTTTAAGCGCTATTTTCTTGAAACAACATTTTGAAAATTTAAGCGTGATGCCCAATTATAAAAGCGATGATGAAGGCTTACCCGTATACACAGCAAGCGGTAATAAACCTGATATTGTAGCTATGGACACAAAAGCCCAAAGTTATATAGAAGTGAGCTTGATTAGAGACAGAAGTCAAAGCGCCTTGGAAATGATACCTATTGCCAGACACTTAAAAGAATTGATTAAAAATAGCGCTGATATTAGAGAGAAATTTAGTGTTTTTGTGGCTCCAAATATCCATGATGATGCCAAAGAATATGCGGGATTTGCCCATTTCAAAGACAATATTAATATACGCTGTTATGCTATCAATGATTTTATCAAAAAAGTAGAAAACAGCGCAGAGTTATTGCAACTCAATGACAACCCAAAAGCTTGACAAATCAAGCTTTCATATATTAAGTATAAGTTATAAGCCTTACCCCAAAACCCTACCAAACTTAAAAAGTATAAACATAACGCAAATACATAGAATACTGACGGCGTAAGGTTTGGGTCAAGCTGAAATTGGTTTCTGCTCCGGTGATAGTAGTCGGGTTCCCATTCTCTAGCGGGCCTTGTTTTTTCGCTCTTATGGTAGTAGAGCCTTTGAAAAAGTAGTTAGGGAGCGTGGGGATTTTGATACCAAACTCAATACCATGGTGTTCAAAAATATTAGTCCTAATGCCCACATTCACTAAAAATTGGAAAATCGTGTGATTCACTTTAGCGTTTAATTTTCCTGTGGCATAGACGCTATTAGGGTTAATCCCCACATCACAACTCGCCGGCGTCGTGTCCCCACAAGTGATTGTGCCATCAGCGTTAGTCATGTAAGCGTCAGCGTCGGTATTGACGCCATAAACATACCCGTCCTTAAAATACCCCACACGATTATTGGTCCAAGTGTTACCCGCAAAATTCACGCCTAGAAAAAACCCGGCCGTGGCTTTAGGCTTATCTATAATATTAAAAAGCATGTCTGTGCCAAAACCATAAGTATACATGTCCGCTTTTTGATCGCTCAAATAAAAAGGCGATATAGCGTTAGCGGCCCTGGAGTTAGAGAAATTGGTATGCCCATAATCAAAAAAGCCATAATAACGCAACCCAAACCACCTTTTTTTACCGATAAAATGCTTATAGCCTGTCATCACGCCTAGCCCATACATCGGTTGGTTACGGCCAGGAATGTTTTTATTGGTGCTTAGCATGGTGCGAGAAGTCCAATTGACCACGCAGTTAGCTTTAGTATAGCCTGGCGTTCCTGGCGTCCCTGAAGCTGGCTGACAGCCACCGGTCTGCCCGTCAGGGACTTTACCATTATCATTGGCTGAAACATCGCCAAAAGGCACTTGAAACAACTCGCCGTTTTTATAAGCGTTGGTCTTTTGATCAGCCCTACCCACTTCCAAGCTAATCCCCACAAACGCGCCATTCTTTTCATGGGCATTTAAGGGGTTTGTCAGCCATAACGAACTCAAAAGAGCGCCTAAAATTATCGAGCCTTTTTTAGAAATATCTAAAGATTGAGCTATCAAAACAGATTCCTTACGATTAAAATTTTTACAAACCATTTTGCAATCTTGCATTCTATTTTTCTTCTTTGTCATAAAATTGAGCATCACTCTCTAGGGTCTCCACTTAAGTATTACTTTTTTAATTATTTTATTATAGCTAATTGCAATCTTAAAAGTCAAACAAAAACCACCCCTAAAATTCCCATAATAGTGGGATACTTGACAATAAAACCCTTTTATAGTAGATTAAAAACTCTTTAATTTTCCCATGAATAAAGGATTTTAAATGGATGCGATTTATCCTTATGTGTTGGTTGTTCATTTATTGTGTGCCATTATTTTTATTAGCTACTTGTTTTTTGATATGGTAATTTTCCCCAATGTGAAGAAAATGTTTGGCGAAGAGTTTGCCAATAAAGCGAATGCAGGAATCACTCAAAGAGCGATCAAAATCATGCCCTTATGCGTTTTAGGGCTTGTTTTAACAGGGGGCATGATGCTTAGTCAATACATGGGGGGCGATAAAGGCTTGTGTGAAACCCCTTTTCAAAAAATACTCATGCTTAAAGTGATCTTAGCGTTAAGCATTTTTCTTTTGGTGCTTTTTTCTTTATCGTGTAAGTTTTTGGGTAAGAAAAACCCTATTGGTAAATATATCCACCCTATCGCTCTAACTTTTGGCTTTTTAATCGCTATTTTGGCCAAAACAATGTGGTTTGTTTAAGAGCGTTTCAATCTCAAAGAATTTAAGACCACTAAGAGCGAGCTAGCACTCATGCTCAAACTCGCTATTAAAGGGTTAATGTATCCTAGCATAGCGACCGGGATTAAAACAGCATTATAAATCAAGCTCAAAACAATGTTTTGCAACACCACTTGATAGACTTTTTGAGCGTTATCAAACGCTTTTTCCAACAAACTCAAATCCTCTTCTAAAAGCAAAATATCGCATGCGCTTTTACTCAAAGCGCTTTTTTCAAACCCTAAAGAAACGCTCGCTTGTTTTAAGGCTAGCGCATCATTATTGCCATCGCCTACCATCGCGCACACACCCTGATAAGAGCTGATGATTTGAGCCTTATCTTCAGGGGTCAAATTAGCATGATACTTAGAAATCCCTAATTTTTTCGCGCACTCCTTAACCGAGCTTTCATTATCCCCGCTTAAAATTTCTAATTCCAAGCCTTTATTTTGTAAAGCCTGAATGACTTCTTTAGCGTTAGCTTTCAAACGCTCTTCTAAAATGAATAACGCGCATAAGGTCTTGTTTTTCGCAAAGCCTACCATGATATTAGCGCTCTCTTTAACCTTTAAATCAACCCCCATAGCGTTTAAAAATTTCAAACTCCCCACTAGCAGGGTTTCGTTTTGATAGCTCGCTTTCAGGCCATGAGCGAAAAACTCTATCTTTTCTAAATCAACCTCATCGCCATGTAATGATTTAAGAATCGCATTATGGGCTAAATGCTCCCTGGTTTTTAAAAGGCTCTTCAAAAGCCTTTCATCAAATTCTTCATGAATGATTTTTTCTTTTAAAAGGACTTCTTTTTGCGTGAGGGTGCCGGTTTTGTCTATAAAGATTTTTTTCACTTTAGCCAGGGTTTCTAAAAACAACGCTTCTTTAAACACGATCAAAGGGTTTTTAAACACCCCTATCACTAACGCAATGGGCGTAGCCAGAGCGAACGCGCAAGGGCAGCTGATGACTAACACGCTAACACACACCATTAAAGCTTTTTCAAAATTACCCCCCAAACCAAATTGCCATAATAAAAAGCTTATAAAGGCTAAAAACAGCACCGCTTTAGAAAAAATATCCGCAATTTGATTCGCGCTGCTCTCAATTAAGGGCTTTTCTAAAAAACTCTTTTTTAAAGTTTCTAACAAACTAGAAAGGCGTGAGTTTTGGAAAGTCGCGCTCACTTGATAGCTAAAAGGCACGCCCACATTCACATAACCCCCTAAAATTGGATCATTAACCCCCAATTCCAAAGGCTTAAACTCCCCGCTGATCAAAGACGCATCCACGCTCGCATTATTTAAAAGCACGCCATCTAAAGCGATTTTAGCCCCACTTGGCACCCAAACAACAGAGCCTATCGCCACATCTTTAGGGTGTTTTTCTATCTGCTTGCCATTTTCTACAACAATCACGCTATGGATTTCATGCGATTCTAGAGCCAGACATTTTTCATTCGCAAACAGCCTGGCCTTTAATTCCAAAAACTTAGAGCCAAAAACAAGCGTTAAAATCGTGCTGCTCGCTTCAAAATAAGTCTCTTGAGACACCAACATCGCATAAACGGAATAAACAAACGCCGATAACGCCCCAAAAGACACGCTCAAATCCATGCCCAAAACGCCATTTTTTAGCCCATAAAACGCCCCCTTAATGAAAAAACGCCCCACCACCACTAGCACCAACAAGCTTAAAAAGAGCGACACGAGATCCAAATTCCTTTGCATGAGTTTATCCATGCCAGTGCCATGATTCGCACCGCCATAACTCGCGTATTTGGCAATTGCAATAAACATCAAATTCATGGTGGCAAAAAACCCCACGCTCAAAGTGAGCAAATAGGAGCGTTGCTCTTTTTGCGCTTTTAGAGCGTAATTTTTTGCGTTATAGATTTTAGCCCCATAGCCCAAACTCTCAATTTTTTGAATAATCTCTTTAGGGTCTAAGGACTTGTCAAACACGATTTGTAAATGGTGGGTGGTGAAATTCACGCTCACTTTTTTAACCCCACTTAAACGCTCTAAAACCTTTTGATTGAGCCACAAGCAAGCGTTGCAATGCGTTTTTTCTAGCAAAAGATTGAGGATTAATTCGCTTTTATTGTTTTCTTCAAGGGCCTGTTCTAATTCCAAAGCGTTCATTGAATCCTGGGGCGTTACGGGGGCTAAAGTGGAATCGTTTAATTTGTCATAAAAGCTCTCTAAATTCAAATCTAACAATAACGCATACACCCTAGCGCACCCCGTGCAGCAAAAATGCGATTCTTTATGATGGATCACTTCTTTAAAAAGCTCACTTTCTTTAAACTCCAACTGGCAATGCGAACATTTCATTTTTTAATCCTTAATTGATGAGGCGCTAATTGAGAAGCGCTTTGATAGAATAAGTGTTACAAATTTGATAGATGCTTAGAACTTCTTTGGTGTTGTCGCTTTGGTTTTTGGAATTATGCGTGATTAAAGGGGGCAAAACTTTTAGAGCGCTTTTGGAATTATTCCTAGCCGCTCCAAGCATCAAATGAGCGTTTTTGTCTTTAAAACTTTGGACAAACCTTAAAGTCTCTAGCGTGAGCTTAACGCTTTTTAAACTCTCTATCACCAAGCAAAGCGACAAGGCTTCATAGCAAAAAATAAAATACCCTTTAGGTTTTAAGCATTTTTTCACTTTAGCCACTAAAGAAGCGAAGTCTAATTCGCTCTGGTGCCTCGCATGCCCTTTAATTTTGGATTTGATAGAGCCTAAGGCATAAAAAGGAGGGTTGCACACGATCGCATCATACAAAATCGGGGGGTTAAAATCTAAAAAATCGCCCTCAAACACTTGAGCGTTAGGGAATTTAAGGGCGTTTTTTTGGGAGCAAAACGCCATTTTGCTATCCTTTTCCACTAAATGAACGCTCGCTAGCGGGTTATCTCTTGCGCAGAGCAAGCCTAAGATCCCACACCCTGATCCTATGTCTAAAATCGCGCCGCTATTTTTGATAAAAGGGCGTGAAAAATCGTATAAAAAAAGCGAATCGCTATTGTAAGCATAAGCGTTTAAGGGCTGGTATAACCTTAAGAGTTTTCTATCCATAAAAGGGCTTCATTTTCTAAGATTTGTGCATGCAACAACCGCCCCTTAAAAGGGGTTTTTAAAGCGAATGCGCTAAACGCTTCGCCAATCATAGACGCATGCGAATGCAAAAGCAATACATCAATTTTGTCCCTCAAGCTCTCAAACAATCCCCACCCCCCTTCAATGAAATTAAACCCTTTCTCTAGGGGTAAATCTTTAGGGTTGTTGAAAATATTAACCAAACGATTGGGTGCAAAAAAAACTTTTGAATTAGGATTAATTGAACGCTTGGATAAAATAGCGATATTGGGGTTTTTATTGTGATAAAAGCTGTCGCAAAAGCGAGCGTCTAATAAGGGGTTGTCCGTTCTTATGGTTTTCCCAGAAATGATGAGCGTGTCGCATATTGCTCGCTGGTTGTGCGTAAAAATAACGCTTTTTTGCCCGGTGATCTTGCCATGGTAATAATCCCCATTCATCCTTAAAGCGAGTTTGAACAAATTAAAACGCCCCTTTTGTTCCATTACTCTAAAAGGCAAGAGCAAGTCTTTAGCCTTGTTTTCTAAATTATGACAAATTATTGTTTCAATACGAGCCTTTTGTAGCCTTGCTAAACCCCCTTTTTTAGCTTCGTTTTCTTCTGCGGCAATGATCACTCTTTTAGGTTTTAAGATTTCTAGCAATCCGCTGCACGCCGGGGTTTTGCCATAAGAATTGCATGGCTCTAAGGTGATTAAAAAAACGCAGTCTGTAAAAGCGTTATCATGGCGCGTTTTTAAAAAATCGCTTAAAGTTTTAGGGTCTTCTAATTTTTCTAAATCGTTTTTCAAACTGGGGCGTAAAATCTTTAACGCTGATTTAGCGGCTAAGACTTCTGCATGCGGGGTTTTGGCTTTTTTGTGGGTTTCTAAACTCAAGATCTCATGGTGTTTATCTAGCACCATGCAGGCCACGCTCGGGTTTTCTAAGGCTAGGGTTTGACATTCCCACGCCTTATTCAAGCAAGTTTCTAATAAACTCTCATAAAGTCTCATGATGGGAAAAAAGGCAAAAGCAAAAAGCCTTTAATCGCTAAAGCGTTAATAATATCAACAAAAAACGCTCCCACTAAAGGCACGACGATAAACGCCACATGCGATGGCCCATAGTGGTTGGTGATGGTTTGCATATTCACCATAGCCGTTGGGGTCGCTCCAAGCCCAAAACCGCAATGCCCCGCGCACAACACCGCCGCATCATAATCCTTCCCGCATATCCTAAAGGTTACAAGCACCACATAAAGGATCATAACCGCCACTTGAACGCTCAAAATAACCGCTAACGGCACAGCGAGTTTTAACAATTCTAACAAATTCACGCTCATTAAAGCGTAGGCTAAAAACAAACTCAAGCTCACGTTCCCTATAACTGAAACCTCTCTGTCAAACACGCTATGGATTTTAAAAAACGACAAAGCGTTCCTTAAGATAACCCCCACAAACAAGCACCACACGAAAGTCGGTAAGGTGAAACTTTTAGGCATTAAGTGCGATAAAAAAGTCCCCACTAATAAAGCTATTGCAATGAGAGCTAAGGTTTCTACAAAGCTGGATGCGGTGATTAGGCGCTGCTCTTTAGGGGTTTCAAAACCTTTAGACACCACGCCCTCTAAGGTATCTTTTTCTTTAGTGTCTTTAGGCTCTAGTTTGTATCTTGAAATCAAATATTTAGCGACAGGTCCTCCAATAATCCCCCCACTCACCAAGCCAAAAGTCGCGCATGCCATGCCCACTTCTAAACTGGAGCTAAAATTATAAGGCGCTTGGGTGAAAAAATTAGCCCATGCCGCGCTAGTGCCATGCCCTCCCACTAAAGCGATAGACCCCCCTAAAAGCCCCATTAAAGGATTGACCCCTAAAAGGCTAGCGATAGAAATCCCCACTGCATTTTGACACACCACAAACCCCGCCACAGCCAGCAAAAAAACCGCAAGCATTTTCCCGCCTTTTTGTAAAGATTTGAAATCCGCGCTCAAACCAATGGTGATAAAAAAAGTCAGCATTAAAGGATCTTTTAAAGAAGAATCAAATTGCAAGCCAAAATGATAAAATTGACGCGCTAACATGATAAAAAAAGCGACTAAAACCCCACCCACAACAGGCTCTGGAATATCATAATCGCGTAAAAACTTGACTTTAGAAATCACATAACGCCCCAAGAGTAACACTAAAACCATGCACACTAAAGTGGCATAAATGTCTAATTTAATTTCTTGCAAGCCTGTATCCTTGTTATCAAATTTATCTTATTATAATATAATAGCCCCCTAAAAGAACGAGATTAGTTAGAAAGTAGGTGTTCCTTGCATACAGTATTACAAATTGGAGCTGGTGGCGTAGGCAGTGTCGTGGCGCACAAAATGGGCATGAATAGAGATGTTTTTAAAAATATCATTTTGGCGAGCAGGAGCTTAGACAAATGCCATGCGATTAAAGAAAGCATGCTCAAAAAGGGTTTGGGGGAAATTGGCGTTGAGCAAGTGGATGCTGATGATACGCAAGCCTTAGTCGCTTTAATCCAAAAACACAAGCCCAAAGTCGTTGTTAATGTGGCTTTACCCTATCAGGATTTAACGATCATGCAAGCATGTTTAGAAACTAAAACGCATTACATTGATACCGCCAATTACGAACATCCGGATTTAGCGAAATTTGAATACAAAGAGCAATGGGCGTTTGATAAGGCTTATAAAGAAGCAGGGATTTTAGGGGTTTTAGGGGCTGGGTTTGATCCGGGCGTTACTAACGCTTATGTCGCTCACGCTCAAAAACACCATTTTGACACTATCCACACTTTAGATATTTTAGATTGCAACGCTGGGGATCACAAACGCCCTTTTGCCACGAATTTTAACCCTGAAATCAATTTAAGGGAAGTCAGCTCTAAAGGGCGTTATTATGAAAATGGCAAATGGATTGAAACTAAGCCTTTAGAAATCAAGCAAGTGTGGGCTTACCCACAGATTGGCGAAATGGATTCGTATCTTTTATACCATGAAGAATTGGAATCGTTAGTCAAAAACGTTAAAGGCTTGAGGAGGGCGAGGTTTTTTATGACTTTCTCTCAAAACTATTTAACCCACATGAAATGCTTGGAAAATGTCGGCATGCTAGGCATTAAGGAAATAGAGCATCAGGGCGTGAAAATCGTGCCGATACAATTTTTAAAAACCTTGCTCCCTGATCCAGCGTCCTTAGCTAAAGACACTACCGGCAAAACCAACATCGGGTGCTATATGACTGGCATTAAAAACAACCAAGACAAAACGCTCTATATTTACAATGTGTGCGATCATAAAAAATGCTATGAAGAAGTGGGTTCGCAAGCCATAAGCTACACCACCGGCGTGCCAGCGATGTGCGCGGCTAAAATGATTTGTAATGACACTTGGAGCGCGGAGCATTTTAGAGCTGGGGTGTTTAACATAGAAGAATTAAACACCGATCCCTTTATGGAAGAATTGATCAAACAAGGCTTGCCTTATGAAGTGATTGAGCGCTAGTTTTAGGCTTCAATCTTCACTTGGTGCGATAAACACCGATTCCCTTTCTATCGTAATATTCTTATCATCCGCGCTATAAGCTTGTATGGCAATAGGGATTAAAGCGTCTTTAGCGCGTTTGTATTCTGTGGCGTTACTCTTTAGGGGTTTTCTTAAAATCACTACCGCTTTGATCTTTTGTCCGGCTTTAATGGCGATAGGGTTTAAAGGCTTTTTGATTTGGATGTCTTTTTGCCCTAAAATTTTGAAATAAAACTCATGGTCTTTATTGTCCGTGTTGTGGAATAAAAACACGTAATCGTTATCCACATACCCACTAGATCGCAATTCATACAGATCGCTATTGCGGTTAATGTCTAAGAGCATGCGTTCTTTTTTAAACGAAGTGATGACTAAAAGAGCTATCACAACAGCGATAACCCCCATGTAAGCGATCGTTTTTAAACGCACTAGGCGCACTTTTTGGCGCGTATTAATGGCGTTGGTTGAAGACCATTGGATGAGTGAAGGGCGGTTGAATTTAGCCATGGTAATCGTGCATGCATCCACGCATTCTAAGCAATTGATGCATTCTAATTGCAAGCCCTTCCTGATGTCAATATGCGTGGGGCAAACCTGCACGCAATGCAAACAATTCACGCATTCGTTTTCTGGGCTGCGTTTTTTGGGGGGTAAGGGGAAGAGATGGCCCTGATTATTATAAAGCGCTCCGCCACGCTTTTCATCATAAATGGGGTTTAAGGTGTCATTGTCATACAACACCGATTGCACCCTAGCGTAAGGGCATAAATAGATGCAAAAACGCTCCGCAACCACCACTATATCAAATAGCACCACAGCCGTGCTAAAAAGCCAAAAACCCATAGCGATAGGGTGATCGCTAGGGTTTTTAAGATACATAAAAAAGTCTTCAGGGGCGATGAAATAAAAGAAAAACAACATCACTAGCCCCGCCACAACAGGAGCGAACAATAAAACGCTCAACGCTTTACGGATCTTATAGCTTGGGGTGTTTTTAGGGCTTTCTTGTTTGTTGCTGATCTTTTTATGGAGTTTGAAAATCTTGGTTTCAATCACATCTCTATAAAGCACCCTTAAAAAGGTTTGCGGGCAAGCCCACCCGCACCACACACGCCCAAGGCTAGTGGTGATGAAAAAAATCCCTATAAAAAGCAAAATAACCATAAAAGGCATGACTTGCAATTCTTCAGCGCTAAAGATCTTGCCTAAAAAATGCAGTTGCTTATGCTCAAAGGAGATCAAAAACAAATGCGCCCCATCAATGCGAACAAAGGGCGTGACTAGTAGCACTAAAGAAATCAATAAAAACCCTATATAACGCTTCAAACGAAACGATTTTAAAAAATGGCTAGAAGATTCAAGCATTCTCAATATCCTAAAATTTTTAAGCCACTATACCCTAACAACTTAACGCTTTCACTTAAAAAGCAACATGTTATAATGATCGCTATTTTATTTGAAAGGGTATTTATGGAAAGCGTTTTAAATTTCCTAACCAATATCAATGTGATTTTCACCCTTTTGGGTTATTTGATTGGGGGGATTCCTTTTGGCTATGCGTTAATGAAAATCTTTTACGGCATGGATATTACTAAGATCGGATCGGGGGGCATTGGCGCAACGAATGTCTTACGCGCTTTACAAAGTAAGGGCGTGAGTAACGCTAAACAAATGGCCTTATTAGTCTTAATCTTGGATCTATTCAAAGGCATGTTTGCGGTGTTTTTGAGCAAATTGTTTGGGTTGGATTACAGTTTGCAATGGATGGTCGCTATCGCGAGCATTTTAGGGCATTGCTATTCGCCTTTTTTGAATTTCAACGGAGGCAAGGGCGTTTCTACGATCATGGGCTCTGTGGTGTTGCTCATCCCTATTGAAAGCCTCATCGGCTTGACGGTGTGGTTTTTTGTGGGTAAGGTGCTTAAAATCTCTTCACTCGCTAGCATTTTAGGGGTAGGCACAGCGACTGTTCTTATCTTTTTTGTGCCTTATATGCATATCCCAGATAGCGTCAATATCCTTAAAGAAGTCGGCACGCAAACGCCGATGGTGCTTATTTTTATTTTCACCCTTATCAAGCATGCGGGCAATATTTTTAATTTATTAGCCGGTAAGGAAAAGAAAGTCTTATGAAAACTAAACAAGGCGTTCATATCCATAACTTGGTGTTTGAAACGATTTTAGGGATTTTAGGATTTGAACGCTTAAAACCCCAAAAAATAAGCGTGGATTTGGATCTTTTCTACACGCAATTACCCAATAAGGCTTATTTAGACTACATGGAAATCCAAGAGCTTATTCAAAAGATGATGCAAGAAAAACAATACCTTCTCATTGAAGACGCCCTGAAAGATTTGAGCCATGCTTTAAAAACGCGCTACAATGAAATCTCTGAGCTTTATTTGAAAATCAGCAAATTAGAAATTTCTCCCAATTCTCAAGTGGGAGCGAGCGTGAAAATTTGCTATGAAACCAATCTTTAGCCTCTTTTTCCTCCTTATTGCTTTAAAAGCAAACCCCATAAACCCTTTATTAGAGCCGTTATATTTCCCCAGTTACGTGCAATTTTTAGATTTAGAACCTCATTTTATCATTAAAAAAAAGCACGCTTATAGACCCTTTCAATGGGGGAATACCATTATCATCAAACGCCATGACTTAGAAGAACGCCAGAGCAACCAACCAAGCGATATTTTCCGCCAAAACGCTGAAATCAATGTGTCTTCTCAAATGTTTTTAAAAGGAATGAGCAACGCTTCTTCACGAACAGCACTTGATTCAACCGCTCAGTAATCAACCGCTCAGTAAAATGCTAAAGCTTTTTTTAATCACATTTTTCTTGGTATTTTCTTAATCCTAAAACAAATTTAAGGTATTATTAAATAGAATAATGTAATAATAACCTTAGGTTTAAAACTTGACTAAATTTTTTTAGAAAAAAGTAAATAAAAAGGCTAAAAGAAATGCTTAGAAATCAATTTCGTATCGTGTTTGTCTCTTGTATTGTCGCTAGCAATTTGCAAGCTCAAGAAAATACCCACACTTTGGGTAAGGTAACCACTAAGGGTGAAAGGACTTTTGAATACAACAATAAAATGTATATTGACAGAAAAGAGCTCCAACAACGCCAAAGCAACCAAATCCGTGATATTTTTAGGACTCGAGCGGATGTGAATGTGGCTAGTGGGGGCTTAATGGCGCAAAAAATCTATGTTAGGGGGATTGAGAGCCGTCTCTTAAGGGTAACCATAGATGGCGTCGCTCAAAATGGTAATATTTTCCACCATGACGCTAACACCGTGATCGATCCTAATATGATTAAAGAAGTGGAAGTGATTAAGGGAGCGGCGAACGCTTCAGCAGGCCCTGGTGCGGTGGCGGGTAAATTGTCTTTCACCACGATTGACGCTAACGACTTCTTAAGAAAGAATCAAACTTATGGGGCTAAAGCGGAAGCGGCCTTTTACACCAACTTCGGGTATCGCATGAACGCCACTGCAGCCTATCGTGGGAAGAATTGGGATATTCTAGCCTATTACAACCATCAAAATATTTTTTACTACAGAGACGGGAACAACGCTTTCAGGAATGTCTTCCACCCTAACTATGATTTACAAGATCCAAGCAATAGCGAAATGAGTGTAGGGACTCCTAGTGAAGTCAATAGCGTTTTAGCTAAAATCAATGGCTATATCAACGAAACCGATAGCATTAGCGTGAGCTACAACCTCACACGAGACAATTCTACAAGGCTTTTACGCCCTAACACCACTTCAGCCCTCTCTAAAGCCAATGACCCAGGAAGCCAGCCAGCCCCTTTTGTGATTGACTTTGGGAAAGAATTAGCCCATACGATCAACTTCAACCACAATTTGAGTCTGAAATACAAGCATGAAGGCGGCCCTAATTTTAACCAGCCGCGCGTTGAATCCACCGCCTTTTTAGGGGTAAGGGGGGGCAATTATAACCCTGTGGTGAATCCTTTCGCTTACAATTCTAACGAGCCGGCTAACCCGGATTACATTCCTGAAGTGAAAGAGTGGTGTAACAATCCGGATAATATCAGCCAATGCACGCAAGGGGCTATCAGGCCTTCTAATGGAGGCTATCAAATAGGCTATGGCGCGCCTAACTCTATTAATTGGCAAGGGGATAGCGATTCTAGTGGAGGGGCGCAAGCAGGATATGGGCAACTTAGCACTATTTCTACAAGTGCGAACGTTTATCATGGGCTTGTCCCTAAAAATCCTGATTATGACATGACCCCCCCTAACGCTCAAAACCCTAGCGCAAACGATTGGACTTTAGGGAATGCGGACGCTGAGGGGACTTTAGCCAGAAGGATTTTCTTGATCAACTCAGGCGTTAATTTTAAAGTAACCCACCCCATTAGCGAAGATTATGGGAATGTGTTTGAATACGGCATGATTTATCAAAACCTGAGCGTTTTCTCTGGATTGGACAAAGGCAAAAACGGCTATTATAAAAACAACATTGACCCTAACGACCCTAACGGGCCGGGCTTGCCTTACCGCCATTACTACACCGATCAAAGCTCTCAATACCCTCAAAATCTCAACGCCCCTAACCCGCTCTATCGTAACATGCCCCAAAATTCGCATGCGATTGGGAATATCATCGGAGGGTTTATGCAAGCGAACTACAATATTTTAAGCAATGTGATCGTGGGTGCGGGAACTCGTTATGATATTTACACCTTGCTAGACAAAAACGGCCGCACGCATGTAACTTCTGGCTTTTCGCCTTCTGCGACCGTGCTTTATAACCCCATTGAAAGCATTGGCTTGAAAGTGAGCTATGCGTATGTAACTAAGGGGGCTTTACCGGGCGATGGCGTTTTGATGCGCGATCCTACGGTGATTTATCAAAGGAATTTGCGCCCTGCGATCGGTCAAAACGTGGAATTCAATGTGGATTTCAACAGCAAGTATTTCAATGTGCGCGGGGCAGCGTTCTATCAAGTCATCAATAACTTCATCAACAGCTACGGGCAAGACACTTCTAAAAATGGAGGGGGTAATGCGACCGCAAAAAACATGTCAGGGAATTTACCCGAAACCATTAATATTTATGGTTATGAAGTTTCAGGGAACGTGAGGTATAAGAATTTCTTAGGGACTTTCTCAGTGGCTCGCTCTTGGCCTACGGCTAGGGGGCATTTATTAGCGGACACTTACGCTCTAGCTGCCACGACTGGGAATGTGTTTATTTTGAAAGCCGATTATGATGTTCGCAGGTGGGGGCTTACTTTAACTTGGCTCTCGCGCTTTGTAACTAACATGTATTATGAAGGCTATTCTATCTATTACCCGCAATACGGCTTGATCAAAATCCATAAACCCGGGTATGGCGTGCATAATATCTTTATCAATTGGACTCCGCCTTCTAAAAAATGGCAGGGTTTAAGGATTTCAGCCGTGTTTAATAATATTTTAAACAAGCAATATGTGGATCAAACTTCTGTGTTTCAAGCGAGCGCGGACGCTCCAGCGAGCGATATGATCCCTAAAGGTAAGCGCATGGCGCTCCCAGCTCCTGGATTTAATGCGCGTTTTGAGGTATCCTATCAGTTCTAAAATGAAAGGAATCTTAGGATTTCTTTTTGAATTTTGAACATGGAAACAAACATGAAAAAGCCCTATAGAAACCGCCAAACTCTATGGAAAAAGTTCCGCTCCCTCAATAAACTCATTAAGACGCTCTTAAGGATTTTAAAAAAGTAGTTTTATCAAAAATTTAGCGGGTTTAGTTTAAAATAACGCTTTATTTTAAATTTCAAAAAGGAAAAGCAAACACGCTTATCATGGCTAACATCACGACTAAAGAAACGCCCGAAATAACCCCGGATCTTTTGAAAAACCCTTATCAAAAAATCATCAATGCGAGCGCGAGCGTTTTTGATGAAAAGCATGGGCGATCGTTTTTTAGCCCGCAATTTTATGAAAAAATTGAACCTTATTTAAAAGAAGTTTTAACCCAACCCATTGATTTAGAATGCGATCTCAACACCGCTAAAAAAAAGAACCGCTTAACCCCTTTAAAACAACTTTTTAAGGCGTGTTTTAACGCTGAAGAGGTTTTGATTGTGAATAATAACACCAGCGCGGTATTCCTCATCGCTAACGCTTTAGCGCAACAAAAAGAAATCGTTGTTTCTTATGGCGAATTAGTGGGGGGGGATTTTAACCTTAAAGATATTTTATTAAATAGTGGGGCTAGGCTGCATTTAGTGGGGAATACCAATCGCGCTTATTTAAGGGATTACCGCTTGGCCTTGAATGAAAACAGCAAAATGCTCTTTAAAACCCACAACCCTACTTTTAAAAAAGACACGCCCTTTAAAGATTTGCAAGCCCTAGCCAAAGAGCATGATTTGATTGATTATTACAATTTAGGGGATGTGGATTTGTTAAATAGAACGGCTTTAGAAGAAATTTTAGCTCTAAAACCATCGCTTTTGAGCTTTAGTGCGGATAAATTCTTTAACAGCGTTCAAGCCGGTATTATTATGGGGCAAAAAGAATGGGTTGAAATGTTAAAAAACCACCCCCTTTATAGAGCCTTGAGGGCGGGTAAAATCACGCTCACCTTGCTTTTTTGCAGCCTAAACGCATGGGTCAATCATCAAGAAGAAATTGCAATTCATGCGTTATTGAACCAAACTAAAGACGCCTTATTGCAAAAAGCCTTGAAACTCTACGCCCTTTTAAAGCCTTTAGAATTGAACGTGAGCATAGCCTCTAGCTTTTCTAAAATAGGGAATTTGTTTGGTAGGGAATTGGAATCCTTTTGCGTGAAAGTCCAGCCCAAAAACACCCAGAATTTAGATTGCGAGAAACTTTATTTAAAGCTTTTCCAAAAAGGCGTTATCGCAAGGATTTCATGCGAATTCGTGTGCTTGGAAGTCTTTAGCCTGAATGAAAAAGATTTGGAAAAAATCGCTCTGGTTTTAAAAGAAATCCTTAACAAGGCTTAAAAATTCGCTATAATAAAATCTCTTTCAAAAACGCCATCTCCCCCCATAAAATGACAGAGAATGATAGAAAATCAATTTAAAGGAACTCAAGAATGGAAAAAATCAGCGACCTTATAGAATGCATTGCGTATGAAAAA
Organism: Helicobacter pylori; assembly: GCF_014496485.1. Classification (GTDB taxonomy): domain Bacteria; phylum Campylobacterota; class Campylobacteria; order Campylobacterales; family Helicobacteraceae; genus Helicobacter; species Helicobacter pylori_DD. The sequence continues at coordinate 78,348 of NZ_JACTAX010000006.1, forward strand.
AATTTGCCTAAAGAGATGATTTCAAAAGTGATTCAAGGCTGTTTGTTAAAAATGGCGCAAAACGAATTAGACCCTCTAGCGCGTTACTCGGTAATTGAAGAAAACAAGCAGCTCCAGCTTATCCAGTTGGTAGAAGTTTTAGAAGATGATGATGAAAGGTTGATTAACGATCCTTCTAAATACATCAGTTTGTCTAAAGCAAAAGAAATGGATCCAAGCGTTAAGATTAAAGACGAATTGTCTTACAGCTTGAGTTTGGAGAGCATGAAGCAAGGAGCGATCAACCGCCTTTTTAAAGATTTGCAATACCAGTTAGAAAAAGCGTTAGAAGACAGCCACTTTGAAGCGTTTCAAAAGCGTCTTAACAGCGTTTTAATGGGGCAAGTGATTTTAGTGGATCACAATCAAAACACTTTTATTGAGATTGAGCAGCAATTTCAGGGCGTTCTTTCCATGCGCCATCGCATCAAGGGCGAGAGTTTTAAAGTGGGCGATAGCATTAAAGCGGTTTTAACGCAAGTCAAACGCACAAAAAAAGGCTTATTGTTAGAGCTGAGCCGCACCACCCCTAAAATGCTTGAAGCTTTGTTGGAATTAGAAGTCCCTGAAATTAAAGATAAAGAAATTGAAATCATTCATTGCGCTCGAATCCCAGGCAACAGAGCGAAAGTGAGCTTTTTTTCCCATAACGCTAGGATTGATCCCATAGGCGCGGCTGTGGGGGTTAAGGGCGTGCGCATCAATGCGATAAGTAACGAATTGAATAAAGAAAACATTGATTGCATAGAGTATTCTAATGTGCCTGAAATTTATATCACTTTAGCGCTCGCTCCAGCCAAAATTTTAAGCGTTGAGGTTAAAAAAATCCCTATAGAAGAATTGAATGCTGAAGAAAAAGAATCCATTCAAGAGCGTTTTATTGTCAATAACCATTTGCAAAAGGCTAAAGTGCGTTTGTTAGACATTGAAAAATCTAAGGCTATCGGTAAAGGCGGGGTGAATGTGTGCTTAGCGTCCATGCTTACAGGCTATCACATAGAGTTTGAAACCATTCCTAGCGTCAAAGAAAACGCAGAAAATGAAAACGAAAAAGAAACGCCAAAAGTAGGGGTAGAAGCTTTAGAGTCTTTGTTTAAGAATTGAAATGATTTCTGTGAAACTTATTGAGTTCTTAATCAAAAGGACTTTAAGCTAAAAGGCTTGCGGTGTTAAATAAGCGCGTGATTGAATTTCTTAAGGCTAAATTTGAAAGAAATAATTCAGGTTTTTCAATGAATGAGTATTGAGATTTTCAAAATTGCAAAAAACACTCAATTAAGAAAAATTTGCATCAAATTTTATTGGAATGGACGCAAAAAATGGGTTGGGTTGAATTTAAAGATATTTAGAAACTAATCTTTGTATTATATGCAATTCTCCCACAAAACCAATCACAAATAGAATTGTAACCATCAGATTAAACCAAAAAATAGGTTTTTTAGGCTTTTTGAAAAAATTTTCTTGTTTATCTTTTTCCTCTTTTGATAAGGATATTTTTGATAAAAAAGAAAAAAGCAGATACAAAATATTCCCAAAAAATAAAGCTATAAAAGCCATAACAAAAACCAAACGATAGGCGTTCGCTTTGTCAATATTTGATAAAACAGAAGTGGAAAACGCCAATCCCCCAACAAATGTTAAAACAATAGAGGCAAAAATACCTAAAATGGTTATGTATTGCGTTTGTTGCTTATTCAATTCTCCGCTTAATTTTTTATAGTTTTTATTTAGATCATCTTCTAACTTGATAGAAACATCTTTAACTCTACTCATTTTCTCATCAAAATCTTGCAGTCTGATACACTCTAAATTCATGTGATCATAAAGCTTTTCTAGTTTTGGTTTAATGCTTTCAACTTCTTTATTATCTTGAATCTCTTTGAGTGTCCTTATATTTTGTGTGAGCGTCATAAAGGCTTGCTCTCTATCCCTTGTGGAATTTAAAATAATAGTTGTAATTTTTGAGTATTTATGCCTGTATTCTCCTTGATAGATTTCTTTGAGATCTTTGATGATTTGATCTGTTTGGCTAGACAAATCCCCCTTTTCACACAGCGATACAATCATTTCTTCTAGCTTTTTATCTTTATCTTCTTCTTTAGTTTCCATTTGTTTGTTTGGCTTCTTGTCTGATCAAATCTTTACTAATGATTTCTTTTCTATCTTCTTTGAAGCTTTTATGCCAAGCGCCATCTTCTTTATGACTCTCTTTCACTAAATCCCAATAGGATTTTTTATTGCATTTTTCTATGGAACAATTGATGGTTTCAAGTTCATCTTTTCTAAGATTTTGTGAGAGCGATTCTTCTTTGGGTTTGTCAATGGAATTGGCACCATAATTGCGGTATTCATAATACACTTCCCTTGCAACAGGCCCGTATTTCCAAGCTTCAAAATCATCAGAAACTAGGTGTTTGTCAAACTTTTTGATATAATCAAGCTCTGTGAAATACAAAGTTTTTTGCAATTCTAAGTTACTCAATTCTTTGTTTGAATGCTTAAGAATATATTTTGCTAGTTCCAAAGTATTGACCATCAATATCTCCTAGTCAGTTTTTGCTAATTTTAACTAAATATTGTTAACTTTCTAACCATTCCTTTTTCAATGATTTTAATCTCTTGAATTTCTTAAAGCTAATTCTAGAGAAATAATTCAAGTTTTTTTCAATGGATATTTAGCCTTTCAAAATAGCAAAAATCAATTGATGGTTCAACTAATGAGCTATTTCACATATTAAGGGAATTTAGTAACCTTTTTAATTTATTTTTGAAATTCTTTTTTGATGAATGAAACCCCTTTTTTTGACAATTCACTCCAACCATTGCAATTTTTTAGTGCATTTTCGTTTTCAACTCTCAATACTTCATATGCAAAAAGCCAAAATTCATCATCTAATATACATATTCTACTTTCTAACTTAATCATTGTTTCAGCTCTTTTTAAATATTTATCAATGGCAAAACCCTCTGAATCTTTTCTTGCTCTCAAATATCCTAAAAGCATAAAAATACAATCATTACTTTCAAGGACCATATTATGGCAAGTTTTTTCCATCTCAAAATCATATTTTAGAGAGAAATACAACGCATAAGAACAAGCTTCATAATTATTGTTTTTTGACCCTGCCTTAAATATATCCTTAGAAATTTCTTGAATTTGATTGGTTTGGATCGGATAGTTATTGTTATCAAACACTCCTTCAATACAAGGGATTAAATAGGGGTAGAGCAAAACTAAATGGTGCAAGGTGCTAAAATAATATTCTCTTGCGTTATATGTCATCTTCTTTTTGTTGAGCATTTTTATAGCATATTTTAAAATAGAAGCCTTATTATCATTTTGCCTTATCAATGCAATAGATTTATCTAAAAAAGCAACAACGCTAGGGTATTTAATTTTCCCTTTATACTCATCCATTTTAAAAATTTTTAACTGATTGATCCATTCTTCTTCATGCATCAAAGGGAGTTCAAAAATTTTTGTTTTTTTGTGGTTGAGTGAAAGGTTATATTTTTTAAGACACTTTGCGAGATCGATTGTAAATTGTTCTGCCTCATCTCTTGAATTCACATAGCAAGTATAATCATCAATATGCCTAATATATCTATATTCTGTTTTATTTTGCCCTTTTCTTAAATTTTTTAAATCCCCATCAACGGCGACTAAAATAATTTCTGAAATCAAATTGGAACTATGCGGTCCAATAAGAATCCCCGTAGTTTCCTTATGATTCATGTTTCTTGTTTGGGTATCAATCTCATCGCTCCAATGATTTTTGTCTTTTTTAGCAATTTCTTTACCTCTTATTGCCCAAGGAATTGAATGCGTATAAATGCTTGGGAAACAAGTGGATATATCAGCCTTTAGCTTGTATCTAGCACCAATACGAATACTTCTCTCTAATTTTCCCTCACAAAAAATATCTTTATGACCCATATCAAAAATACTTTTTCTCATAGCAACTCTATCTTTAGAATAATCGTTTTGAAAAACTTTTTTATTTTTAGGGATTTTTTGAATGTGGATACGGCTGATCTTATGGGTATTGCCATCTGTCTTTTCTTTAAAATACTCCTTTAATTTATCCCAATTATCGAATTTTGCACTGATTATAATAAGCCAAAGGATTAGGGATAGCAAAATATCTGGGCGTTCCAATATCTCTTATTCCCTCATAAGTAATATGTTGATACCCCATCTTGCGTTTGGGGAATATCTTATCTTTATTATTCTTGCAATATCTGTAAAAAAGCTTTGATGTCAGAAAATTAGGAATCCTTTCTGCAAACATCCCGTATCCTAACAATCCCTTAAAAAGTTTATTTTGAGAAATCTCATTAAGACATTCAAAATAAGTCTTTTCTTTCACTTTTTTCACTAACATTACTCTCTTTTTGAAAGTTTTCCTAGCCAATATACAGATTTAAAAGCAATTTTATCGTATTTTTTAGTTTTTAAGGCGTTTGCTTTAAACATCACGATCCCTACTATTTATGGTTTTAGTCCAAAGCCATGCGTTAGAAAAAGCTTTTTTAATCTTTAAATTGCACTTGATTGTTTTTGCTTGTTTTAAGGGTTAGGGTAAAATCACGCTCACCCCCTAGTTTTTATTACACTAGAGATTAGGGGGTAAAATCCACTTTTAGGAGCTTACTATGAAAAATCATCGTAGTAAACACTCTTCTCAAAGAATTATACCTAAAAATCAGTTTTTTAGGTTTAAAGTTTGATCTAGTGATTAAACGCTAATTCTTAAAAAGAGTTGCCCCCTAAATTAGGGGGTTATCCTTAAGTGGGAAATCAGCTTTTTACTACCCGTCTTCAATAATTTTAATTTCTTCATCGGTGAGGTGGTAGAGCTGATAGACTAAGGCGTCAATTTCTTTTTCTAATCCTTGGGTGTTGGCTTTGGGGTCTTTTGCTTTTAGCACTAGGATTTGCTTCGCGCCATCGGTGATTTTATCGGCTAATTCTTGGTTTTTGGTGGTGATTTGGGGAATGGGGAGCCGTTCTATAAAAGCCTTTTTATAGCGATAGCCACTCTCGCCTAGTCCGCCGCCTGCATAGAAAGTTTTGAAAGCAAAAGTGATCAATTTAGAATGTAACATTCCTAAAAGATAGCGCAAATGCTCTCCTGTGAGAATGAAGCTCGTAGCTTCTGCATAAAAATGCCCTAATTTGCATTCTCCATTATCTAAATAAAATCTTGGCTCTTGCACGATCTCGCCATACACAATTTTCTCTTTTTCAAAATCTTGCAAATAACTATCTTTTGGATTATTGTCAAGTTCCAACCAATGATGTTGACCTGGATATGGCTTATTGCTGTTCTGTGGGCCTCTGGAATAACGACATTGTCCCCTTTGCTCCAATTGATCTTTATATTGTAATAGGTGATTATAGATTGTAGGATATTCAACTTCTAAAAATTCATGGCTACCAAATTTTGCGATAATCACCCACAAATCCGCCCACTCATAAGAATACCTTTTAATGTCTTTCCCTCTTAAAATGGGCTTGATAAGCTCAATTGTCCTTTCTCTTTCGCTCATTCCCCTTTCGTCTTTTTGCACATCGTCGCAGTTTTTTAAGATTGCGTCTCTTTTTTCAGTGGGAATGATAAAGGCTTCGTTAGCGCCGGTTTTTATCCCGTAATTGATTTGAATACCCCAATCTTTAAGCGGGGTGCCGATGTTTTCCATTTTGTCCCTTAAATCCAAAAGCGTGGTGTTGGCAAAAATAAAGCTTTCTGTTTGAAGCGCGTTTTGCCTCATCAAAAAAGAGGGGGTGTTTTTCAAATTTTCTTTATCGTTTGGGGTGGGTTCGTAATAATTAAAAACGCTCTCTTTAAGGGGCGCTTGCTTGATGAAATGAATGATGCTGGTATCCACTGTAGCGCTTTCAAAGACTTTTAGGGCGTTTAATTCCATGTAGCTGACAAGGGTGGTTTTTTTGAGTAATAACTCTCTCAATTTAGCGCCGTATTTAGCGCGCGCGTATTTGTTGGAAGTGATGAAAGCGTTAAACCCCTTTTCTTTTAAAAGGTTGAAAGCCAGGGCAAAAAAGTAGGTGTAAATGTCGCTTGAGCTGTTATAGAAATCCTGGTATTGCTTTTCTAATAAAGGCTTTAAGTCTTTGATGTGTTCTTGGCGGATATAAGGCGGGTTGCCTATGATGCAATCAAAACCTAAAAAATCCCCCTCATCGTCTAGCACTTCAGGGAATTCAAAACGCCATTCAAACGCATTTTGATACTCTCTACCACTTAAGGCATCATCAAGCTTTTTCCTTAAAGCTCTAATACGCCCATAAGAAGCAAAAGCCTCTTCCTCTTCTTTGGGGCTTAGTTTAAGCGTGCCAAAAAGGCTTGGGATAAAATAATTTAACCCATCTAGCAAACTTTTATCGTCTAGGGCAAAGAAATTGTATTTTTTGATGTGTTTTTCAATAGCCTTTTCAAGCTCTGCTTTGGTTTTAGGATCTTTAAGCGTGAGGGAAAAAGTGTTTTTTAAGTCTTGGATTTTGTTGATCAAATCTTGCTTATTTAAGGGGTAGAGAGGGTTTGGGTCTTTGTATTGAGCGACTAGATCTTTGTATTCTTGGATTTTTTGCTTGATATTGGGGATCTTTTTGAGATCATCATTCAAATTAAAGCGTGAAATCAAGCTGTTAGCGCACTTGATGTTAATGTCAATGTTGGGGAGGGTTTCAAGCGCATTAGTGTTCTTGCCCTCTTCAAAAATATAATAGCTGTATTTTAAAAGCTCTATCCACAGCCTGAGCTTGGTGATTTCGCAAGAATTGGGGTTAATATCCACGCCAAAAAGGCAGTTTTCAATGATGTCTTTTTTAAGCTCAAAAAGTTCTTTTTGGATTTGGTGGTGGGGGTCGTTTTCGCTATGCGGTATGGTGTAGTTAAAGACTTTATCCTCTGGCGTGTGAATGATGATTTCATCGTTTTCTAATCTAAGCTCGTGGCGATACAAGGAAGCAATAAGCCCTAGCTCATAAGCAATTAACACCATTTCATTGAGCGCTGAGACTAGAAAATGCCCGCTCCCCACCGCCGGATCGCAAACGCGTAGAGTTAAAAGCGTGTTTAGGTATTCTTTAGCTTTTTCATTTGAAAAATTTCTGTCTATTTTTTCTCGCAACGCTTCTAAATCTTTGCAGCCCCACTGATAAATAGCGTTGAACTTATCCAACACGATGGGCGTGATACTCTCTTTGCACATGTAGCTTGTGATGAAGCTTGGGGTATAAAAGCTCCCCTCTTTATAGCCGTTGAGTTTTTCAAAAACAAGCCCTAAAACGCTAGGGTTAATCAAACAGCTTCCGCTGGTATCGGTATTATCTTTAATGTCTTTAGGGGTGGTGGTGAATTTATAAAGACGCAAAAATTCAAAAAGATATTCTAGCAAGGTCCAATCTTTTTGTTCTTGGTAATTTTCGTGTTTTTTAAGAACGGAATTTTTATAGATTTCTAGCTTTTTATTGTCTAAAAGCTTGATTTCATACCCCTTTGATTCCAAAGGCGTTTTTTATCAAACAAACTGGAATTCAAATAAGGGATTTTTTCTAAAATCTTGTCTTCTTTAATTTCTGGTAAACGCTCGTTATTTTTCTTGGCTAGGATTTCAAAAAAGAGATCGTTTAGAGCGTTGAAATTTTTAAAGTTTTCTGTGGTTAAAAAAGATTTTTTAGAATGATTAAAATGATTGAAAGAAATCAAAAGGCTTTCTAAAAGCCGTAAAAACAAGATGCGGTTATTCCAAGCGATGAGTAACGCCATGACTTCTTCATCGTCTAAATTTTTGTATTTCTTTTTTAAAGCATCGCTTAGGGAGTTTTGGGTGCGACTGGGTTTGATTAAAATTTTCCCTTTTTCATTTTTCTCTTCTAACCCTAAAATATAGAGCAATTCTTCATAAAAATCTTTGTTAAGCGTGTTAGCGTCAAGGGTTTTCTTTTGTTTTAAAAGGACTTCTTGGCTTAAAACTTGATAAATCAAAGGAAGTTCTTTAAAATCATCGTTTAAATTAAAGTAAGTATAAGGGAGTTTGCCTTGAAAATCTTTTTGCAAATATTGTTCTAAATCTTCGTAAAATTTTGGTTTTGAAGAGTCTGTGCCTTCTTTTTGAGCGTAATTTTTATAGAATTTTTTGATGCGTTTATCTTCGTTTAAAAAAAGCAAATCCTTACAATCAAAGAGAAAAAATTCATGCGCGTTGCAAATAATGGTGTGTTTTAGGGAATTGTTTTTTTCTTTTTCTCTCTCTTCTAAAAAATACAAAATCATTTGACAAAAGGCTTTACTGATCGGGTTTTCTTTGTCTTTAGGGAATTCTGTCTTTTTATTTAGGGCTTTGACTTCAATAAGCACCCAAGCTTCTTTATCCACATAGATCGCACTATCCACTTTTTTATGGGTGTTGCAGCGATAGCCATAAGTGTTTTTTAAAAAAGAATTGATTTCATTTTTTTGAAACTCTTCATCATCTTGTCTTGGCGCGTTTTCTAATAAGCTGTTTATTTCTTTTTCAAAATTTTCTATAGTTTCTTTTGTGGGTGTTGGGGGATTGTATTTTTTAATGAAATCTTTGAGTAAAATGCGAGTGAAACTCATCATAAAACGCCTTTAAAATGGGATAAAAACGATTATAACAAAAGCGCCATGAATTTTAAATAAAACGCTTTTCTTTAAAATTGTTCCATGTGAAACATTAGGGTAATTGAACTTATTGACTCTAATCTTTACGATTTAAAACTTCATTGATCAACGCACTCAATTGATCATTACTCAACTTGGTTTGGCATTCAATATTCACGCCTTGCTTTTTTAAAGCTTCAAAAAATTTCTTAGCGGTTGAAATTTTCCGCTCTTCTTCAGGGCGCAATTCGCTTTTTTTATCAACCCCCTTAGTTTCCACCACTAACAACACTTTTTTATCGTTATTTTCAACCACATACCCAAAATCAGGGCTATAAGTTTGATTTAACCCTATTGGGATTTTAACCCTAGGGAGCTTGCCAAAAACAATGATTTTAGTGTCGTTAGATTCTTCAATTGTGTCTTTTTCAATCTCGCTATCCACTTGCATGAAATTTTCATACAGGCATTTTTCTTGGGCGCTTGAATTTTTAATTTCATATTTGTTCGCCCCCAAACTCCCGTCTAAAAACTCTCTAATCTCTCCCTTTTCATCATAAAACGCATCGTTTTTTCTGTTTTTAATCGTCGTTTCGCGCATTTGATAGGAAATTTTATCTTCAATATTTTGATAAATGATTTCCAAAAACAGCTCTTCTAAGCGCTTTAATCCCTCTTGTTCGTTTTTTTTAATTTCATTAAACTTGTTTTCATCAATGTTTTCTAACACTTTAGCCACGCTTTTAAAACTCAATTTCACCTTATTGGACAAGGCGCTGATAAATTCATGCAGACTCCACACGCATGCGCTTTCTCGATCAATAGTCTTTTTCTTGGCGTTATTTCCCATCGTTTCTACTTTTTTATGCATCGTAACCGAAACGCTTTTTGAACTGACCTTAAAAGAAGCATTGATCTTTTTGACAATCTCATCAATCAAGCTCTCGCTATCAATGGCATAAGCGATCCGGGCTTGATGATTCAAACCCGCCCATAAGGTTTCAAATTTTTTAAAATTTTCTTTATTGATTTTGATTTTTTCAGTTTTTCGCTCGTTTTTGTTTCTCACTCTAAAATGGCCAACTAATCGATCTTTTAAAAAATCTTTTAATTTTTCAAAATCCAAGTATTTTTCATTTTTTAAATTTTCTAGTTCCGGCTCTTTTTTTAAAAATTCGTTTTGATTGAGGGTGAGTTTAAAGTTTTCATCATCTGTTCTTTCTCCAAAACCCAAACCCTCTAACTTTTCAAATAAAGCTCCGTAATACCCTTTTTTAACCATGCCGCTTTTTTCTAGCTCTCCCCCACTGAATGCTTGTTTGATCAAGCTGTGTTCGCTTATCTCTTGCTGGATCGCTCCCACAAAATCCCCCTCCACTTGCGGCACGATCACGACTAATTCATTGACAAAATCAAAATCATCATGCTCTTTAGTGATGCGTTCGCCCTTATCATTCACAGCGAGCCTTAGCCCCCTACCGATTTGTTGCAATTTAGTGATATTGGAATGGCTAGGGGCTAATTTGCAAATCGTCATCACGTTAGGGTTATCCCACCCCTCTTGCAACGCCCATTGCGAAAAAATAAACTTGAGATCGGAATCAAAACTCAGCAATTTTTCTTTTTCTTTTAAAATGAGTTCGATCGCTTTAGCTTCATCGCCCTCTTTCTTGCTTTTAGCGAAATACCCTCCATGCACTTTGTAAATAGCGTCTTTGGTGCGCTCTAAATACGCTCTATAATTTTCATCTAAAGGCTTTTTTAAGACCTCTTCAAGCTCTTGTTGGTAAAGTTTTTCAAATAAAAGGGCTAATTTGGCCGGCTGTTCATTTTCGCTTAAATAGCTATTCACCCCGCTAATAAACACCATGCACAAGGCTTTAATCCCCTTTTTAAAAAGCCCTTCTTCTCTTTCAAAATGGCTTTTTATCGCTTCTTTCAGCATCACTTCTTGCTCGCCCTCTACAAAATAAGAAAAAGGCTCTTTTTGATCCAGCAACAAATTAACGCCATTGAGAAAACGAATTTCTTTTTTAGTGATGTTTTCTACAATGTAATCTTCTAAAGCGCTGATACGAGTTAGCGCGCCTAAATTATCATGCGTTTTGACTTTGACGCTTTTGATTTTATTTTCTAAATTCGTGTAATTGATCGTCGCTTCATTTTGTTTTTTGTTAGCCTCTTTAAGCTCTAAAAAATACTCATCGCTCTCCCCCACAGACGCCACGCTAATGCTTTTCACTAGGGCGCAATCAAACGCTTTTTTGCTGTCTAGCACGTAAATCAAATTATGATAATCATCTTTAAAAGTCGCCCCAAACCTGAGCGTGATTAAAGCGTTTAATTGTTCCAAATATTTTTTTGTTTTATCGCCTAAAAACCGGTGCGGTTCGTCCATGATTACGATAGGGCGCATACTCGCTAAAGCTTGCATGTAACTTTTTGCGCCATTGAACAGATTCGTGTTCTCTAAGCATGATTGATTGATAGTGTTTTTCTCTTTATTAAAAGCAGAAAAAGTCATCACCAACACACAGCATTTATCCCACTAGCACGAAAAACTCCGTCCTTTAGGGCGGAGATGTAAGTGCTTAGCCGTTAGGTATTTGAATGTAATTCTACCTAATCCATTCGCTTTTTAGCGCATTCTATTAAAAATCAAAGTT
>NZ_JACTAX010000007.1:0-89547 GCF_014496485.1 Helicobacter pylori
TTGAGCGGCTTCACCGATTTGATAGCCTACGCTTGTGTAAAAGCCGTCGTCTTCAGCGCTCAAAGTGGAAACTAAAAGCGAGCCTAAAGTTAATGAAAGGATGTGTTTTTTCATGTTTTTTCTCCTTGAAATTAAAATGGTTAGGTAAGTCTTTTAAAAGAATAAGATCTTATCACAAGATTTCGTTAATGTAGCATGGATTGATAAGATTTTTGCGCTAATTTGGCGTTTTGTTGTTTCAAAAAAAAAAAAAAGGGTTTTTGGGGTGTTTTGGAACCATTCTCAATAATTAAAAAGGTTTTAAAATTTGTTTTAATCAAAGATAGCGATAAAGATGGGGGTTTAGTTGCTTGGTGGGATCGTTTTGGATTTGGCTGCAAGACTCTTAAGGGGGTATTTTGGAATAGCACTCCCACTAGATTTCTAATAACGCTTAAGAAACCACCGCTAAAATCAAGCTTTTTCATTTTGTCATGAAGCACCCAAACACTAGAGATATTTGGGATTTCTGCTTGGGTGGTTTTTAAGGGGGCTTTTTATCGTTTTTGTTACCAACGCAACGAAAAAAGAGCCAAAATTAAATAGGATTAAATAAGATTAAATAAGATTAAATAAGATTAAATAAGATTAAATAAGATTAAATAAGGGCATGCCCCCTATTAGCCCTAATCAAACATTTAGTGCTGTTTAAAAGGGCTATCCACGACTTTTTTCCTATCCACAATGTAGGGGATTAAAGCCATGTGGCGGGCTCTTTTGATCGCCACTTCCACTCTCTCTTGCCACTTTTTGCTGTTGCCTGTCAACCTCCTTGGCATGATTTTATAGCGCTCTGATAGCGTGTGCTTGAGCATGTCTAAATCTTTATAGTCAATAAAGCTGATTTTAGCTTCAGTGTATTTGCAATAGCGTTTTGAATAGCGTTTTCTTTCCATAATGTCTCCTTAATTTTAACCCTTAAAAGGGGATTTCTTCTTCATCAATATTGATTTCAGGCACGCTGTTTTGATACTTGGACGGCTGTGCTTGTAAATTCTCTTTAGCGTAAGCGTTTTGCGCATAACTTGGGGCTTGGCTGAAAGGATCTTGGCTGGGAGCGTTATGATTAGCGGGATAAGCGTTGTTGAAACCCTCATGCGTCATGCTATCTTGCATGGCGTTTGCTTGGGGATTGTCTGACTTTTTATCCATAAATTGCAACGAGTCCGCTGTGATAGTGTGGCGGGAATTTTTTTTGCCTGTTTGATCCATCCAGCTCTCATAAGTCAAACGCCCTTCTATCAAAACGCTTGAACCCTTGCTCAAATACTGGTTAGCGATTTCAGCCGTTCGCCCGAACAAACGCGCATCTATAAAGCACACCTCTTCGCCTAGCGTGCCGTCTTGTTTCTTAAAACGCCTGCTTGTGGCTAAACCTATTGTAGCCGCAGCCGAACCGCTAGGCAAATATTTCAACTCCACATTCCTAGTCAAACGCCCTACCATAATCACTTTATTAAACATGATAAGCCCTTATTCGCTATGAGATCCTACGCTTTCTGCTTCCTCTGTGTGGTGAGAATGCGTGTGTTCGGTTTTTTCGTGTTTTTCTTTAGCGTGTGATGGCTTTTTATTAGCCCTATCCACTAACGCATGCCACGCTTCCACTTCTTTTTTGCTTTCGTATTTGATCACAATGAAACGCAACACGTCTTCATTGATGCGATACAATCGTTCAAGCTCTAAAATCATGGACGGCTCCGCTTTGAAATACGCCACATAATAATAGCCTCTTTTGTGCTTTTTGATTTCATAAGCCAAATTACGCATGCCCATATCCAGGCTCGTTTCAATCACGCCGTGATGCTTAGTGATCACTTCTCTATAAAATTCAATTTTGGATTTAATCTCTTCTTCTACTAAAGTAGGTTTGAGAATAAACATCGTTTCATAATGCCTCATCCATTCTCCTTGTGGTTGTATAGCCCTTTTTTTACTAAAAAAGAGCAAGGTCTAAAAAACTTTCAATTATACCTTGCTTTCGCTTGTTTTTGGATTAAATTTAGTTTTATTGGAATATTAAAGCTCAAAACGAAAAACGCCTTAGGCATTTTTCAAGGGTTAATGATTTTTTGAATGGAGGTCAAATACAAAAAGCCCAATTCCTTTTGCCCTTGCATGCTTTGAATGTGCCATAACCTAAAAATTTCAAAAACCCTCTTATAGCCGGCTTCTTTCAAACGCAAGGCGTTTTTAGCGTAATTTTCGGTAATCTCTTTAGGAGGAGCGTAGCCTAAAACCTCTTTAGCGTCCATTAAACCGGTCGTTTTAATGTGGGCGAAAAATAAAAAAAGCTGGTAAAAATACCGCTCTAACCCCCTTAAAATATCCGCATCCTTTTTGCCCTCTTTTAACAAATAATCATAAATATCAAGCACGCTTTTTTTCAAAAAAAGCCCTAAAATGAGCTTTTGCAAATCCATATCCCCCGCATTGGAGCTTAATTCTTGAATGTCTTCTAAAGTGATGGGCGCGTTTAAAACCGCTAGCTTGTCTAAATCGTTAAACGAAATGCCTAAATCTTCGTTATTGGTTTCAAAAAGAGCGTTTAAAAGATGGCTGCTGATGTCTAAATGTAAAACACTAGCCCTTTCTTGTAAGAATTTCAAACTCTCCCAAGTTTTAGGGGTAAAAAAGCGTGCGCAAATAACTTCATCTTTCAAGGGGCTTTTTTGGAAAAGTTTAACGATAATTTCGCTAGTGTATTTGTATTTGGTGGTGTCGCTTTTAGCATTATAAAGCCCTATGATAAGCCTGTTATGGCTAGGCCGCTCTAAAGCTTTTAAAAAAAGATTGATATCGTTTTCTTTAAATTTCTTATGCAGCGCAAAATCCAGTTTTAAAATGACTAAACTGCTCCCTCCAAATAAAGAATCCTGCTCTAAAAGGGTCGCAATCTGGCTTTTTTCATAATCGCTCGCATAAAAAAGCGAGATTTCTGTGTCAGGATTATTGAGCTTAAAAAGCGCGCTAATCGTTTGAATATAATAATGGATGAAAAAATCAAACTCCCCATACAAAAACACCGCTTTAGGGAGATGCTGTTTTAAATAATGGTCCAAATCTTTACGATACATGCTCTTTAATCCTTTCTGTGATTTCGCCTCTAACTTGCCCTAAAATCAAATCCGCATGCGTGATTGTAACGCGCACCTTTTCTAAGGGTTTAAAAACCTTGTTCGTTTTGATTAAAACTTTAAGCCCTATAAATTCTTTTAACCCCACCACCACCCAATCTTTAACCTCTAAAACCACGCCCAAAAACTCTTTTTCTAAACACTCTAAAGCCAAGCGGGCGAATTTGCGTTTGACAAAATCCCTTTCAATCAAAGCGGCCTTTTTTTGTAAAGCGTTCAATTCAGCGCATAATTCAGGCGTTTCTTCTAACAAATACGAGCAGCCTTTAGCTTGATGGAATAATAATTCTTTTAAAAGCCTGTGTAAGGCTAGATCGCTGTATCGTCTAATGGGCGAAGTGAAATGCGTATAACTAGCAAACCCCAAACCAAAATGGCTTTCTTGCATGGGGCTATAAAGGGCTAAATTTTGAGACTTAATGATCAAGCGCGAAACTTCTCTTTCTATACTCTTTTCTTTGGCTATTTTTAAAGCATGCTCTAAAAAAGGAAAAAAGCCCATGTTTTTAGGGTGCACAATCTCATAATCAAAAAGCTTGGCATAGAGGCGTTTTTGCTGCTCCAAACTTGGCTCTTTGTGGGTGCGGTATATCCCCCTATTTTGAAAATGCTCATCTAATAACTTCGCGCTAGACTGATTGGCTAAGAGCATGGCTTCTTCTACAAGGGTGTGTGCATCGCTTTCTTTTTCTGTTTCAATTTTTTCTATACGACCTTCTTTATTCAAATACAGCTTGTTTTCAAAGGAATTGAAATTAAACCCCTTTTTTAAACGCTCCTTTTTTAATTTTAAAGCCATTTCTAAAAACCCCAAAAGGCTTTGTTGCAAATCTTTATCTAAAGAGCTTTGTTGAGCGCTTAAAAAATGATTGATTTCTTCATAAACGCAATTAGCCCTAACTTCAATGACGCCTTGAGATAATCGGGCGTTTTTCAAATCGTCTAAAGGGATTTCATACACTAAAGCCAGGCGTTTTTCAAACGCTTTTAATGAGCATGCCCCTTGAGACAAACTCAAAGGCAGCATGGGATAGACGCTGTTAGGGAAATACACGCTAAAGCCCCTAACCCTAGCTTCTTTATCCAAACTGGAATGTTTCGGCACAAATTCGCTCACATCAGCAACCGCCACAAACAAAACCCTTTTTTCTTGATCATAAAAAATCGCATCGTCAAAGTCTTTAGCGTCTTTGGGATCAATGGTGATAAAAGGGATATGAGAATAATTGATCCTGTCTTTAAAATCGCTCGCTTTAAGTTGTGCGTAATGTTGGGCTAAATTCAAGCAATCTTTTGAAAAATCCTTAATCCTGTCAAAAAGGCTTAAAGAAAGGTTTTCATCTATTAAAGGGTCTTCTAAAGCCCCTAAAATTTCGCTGATTTCACGCTTTTTAAGATCGATCTTTATCACGCAATGCCTGGGCAATTCTAGTAAGGATTTTTGGCTGTGCTTTAAAGAAATAGGTTTTTTAAAAGGCTCTTTAAAAGGGATAGCCACAATCTGGTTATTTTCTTTAGCCAAGTAAGCTATCATCGTGTCTTGCGCATCAAAAAGAGTGGCTTTAAAAAAGGCTATGGGGCGTTTTTTAGAACATTCTATTTTGCATAAAATCAAAGCGTCTGTTTTAAAAGATGGGGGTAAGTTTTTGATTAAAGGGTCTTTAGGGTAATTTTTCGCTAAAGAAATGAAAAACGCCTTATTTTCTGCCCATTCAATCTTGCCTATATCAAAGCCTTCTTTTAAAAAATAGCGATCCTTGTTTGATTGAAGCGCTTCTTTTAAAACGCCCTTTTCTATTAGAGGAGCGAATCTTTTAGGGATCTTTTTAACCCCAAAAAACAGGCTTCTTAAAAACCCTTGCATCAAAAAACACTTCGCATGACTTCAAACGCTTTTGAATAAGGGATTTGAGAAGCGCTGAACTTTTCAAAACTTAAAGAGGCTTGATAGATGAGCATGTCTTTCCCGTCTTGAAAAGGGATTTCTAACTCTTTAGCCAGAGACAAAAAGGGCGTTAAAAACCCATACGCCAAATCATAAGCGAGCTTGCCCTCTTTAAAATACCCTTTCAAAACCTCTTTATTCAAAGGCAATTCGTGATGCAAACTCGCTGAAGTGGCGTTAATGATCAAATCAAAAGCGCTTTTAGGAGGCTCCATGAAACAATCACAGCCCAAGCGTTGGAAAAAATCCAATCCCCTAGCAGAGCGGTTCAACACGCCCACCTTTAAGTCTTGTTTTTTCAATTCGCACGCTAAAGCCTTAGCGCTCCCCCCAGATCCTAAAATCAAAGCGCTCTGGTAACTCTCATCTCCCAAAGAGAGCCAAAAACCCAAGGCGTCAGTATTGTAACCCACAAGCTCATCATTTTCTAAAACAAGCGTATTGACCGCTCCGCATTCAAGCGCGATACCTTTGATTTTATCGCAAACCTGAAACGCCCTTTCTTTAAAGGGTAAAGTTACATTAGCCCCACTCAATCCCAAATGCAAGAACTCGTTTTTGATGTGGCTTTCTAAAGGGAGTAATATAGGGTGGTAATGCCCCAAAAACCCTAATTCTTTTTGAAAAGTTAAAAAACAAGCGTTATGGATTAGGGGCGATTTGGAATGTTTAATGGGGTTTCCAAAAACCCCAAAAGATTTTAATTTCATTATTCTTTCATTCAGCCTTTTTTAAAAGTTTTAAAAACACATAACCCTTTGTTTGGTTAGAAAATTCAATTTCAGCCCAATCGTTTTGGATTTCTAAAACCTTCACGCTTTTATTTTTTGCAAGCAATCCCAAGATTTTACCTTTTGTGCTAGGAAAAGCGCGCACATTCACGCCACTGACTGCGACTTTATACTCTAAAGGTTTTTTTCCTATTAAGGGGGTTGTAGGGGTTTTTTGGTTGTTTTGAATGGGCGAGACGCTGTCTTGTTTAGACTCGTTTTCTTTTTCTTGCTCTTGTTTAATCTCTTGTTTAGTTTCTTGTTTTTGCGCGGCTGTGTCTAAAGGTGGCGCTGTGTCTTTGGTGGGGCTTTGTTCTGTGGCGGTTGTGGTTGCGTTGGCTTCTTCTTTAGGCGAAAGCGCGCTGTTTTGACGCTCTGTCTCGGTTTTTTCTGCATTTGGGCTTATTGGAGCGCTGTCTTTTTTCGCATAAAAACCAAGCGCAGCATGCGTTAAAGCATACAACAACATGAACGCCAAAACCACCAAAAAAGGCCGCATAAAAAGTTTTAAAGAAGATTTCATCTCAGTTTTCATTCCTACCCTCAACGCTTTTCAAAATCAATCCTAGGGTCAATCACCACGCAGAGCAAATCGCTTATCAAACTCGCCACCAAACCTAAAAGCGTGAAAATATAAAGCGAACCAAACACAACAGGATAATCCCTACTCACAATGCTTTCATACCCTAAAAGCCCTAACCCGTCTAAACTGAAAACAATCTCTATCAACAAACTTGAGCTAAAAAACATGCCCAAAAAAGCCTGCGGGAAACCCGCCACCACTAATAAAATCGCATTGCGGAACACATGCGCATAAAAAATACGCCCCACTGAACAGCCCTTAGCCTTAGCGCTCACCACATAAAGCTTGCCCATTTCATCTAAAAAAGAGTTTTTCACCAAAAGCGTGAGGCTTGCAAAACCCCCCAAAGAAATGCAAAGAACGGGTAAGGTGATATGCCATAAATAATCCTTGATTTTGCCTAATGCGCTCAAACTTTCAAAATTATCGCTCACTAGCCCCTTTAAAGGGAACCAATGCCAATAATTCCCTCCAGCAAAAAACACGATCAACACCACCGCAAACAAAAAGGCCGGGATAGCGTTAGCGACAATGATCACCACGCTGCTTAACACGTCTAAAGGCTCGTTATTGCGTTTGGCTTTAAAAATCCCTAAAGGGATAGAAATAAGATAGATCAAAAGCGTGCTAAAAAGCCCTAACGAAATGGATACCGGCAATTTTTCCTTAATCAAATCTATCACTTTAATCTGGCGATAAAAGCTCTCCCCAAAATCAAATTGCAGATATTTTTTGAGCATGAGAAAATAGCGCTCCCCTATAGGCTTATCAAAACCATAGAGCTTTTTTAAATTTTCTAACAAATCGCTCTCCAACCCTTGAGACGCCCTATACGAACGCTCTTTAACAAGACCTTGGGTTTCTTTGGATTGCGTGTTATTGATTTTAGCCATCATCTGCTCTATGGGGCCTCCCGGGGCTGATTGGATCAGAAAGAAATTAATAGTCATGATAGCTAATAAAGTAGGGATAATCAAAAGCAAGCGTTTGAGGATGTAAGCAATCATTTAGGACCCCTTTCTTTTTTTATCCACCATAAATACGGCGAAAATCCATAGCTAGGGCTGATTTCAGGCATGCCGACGTAATTATACGCTGCGATCCTGTAATTAGGCAAATAAAAATGCGGTATCACATAAAACCCCCACAACAGCACTCTATCCATCGCTTGAATGGCGGCCAATTGTTCCTTGTAATCTTTAGCGTTAATGATTTTTTCAATCAAACCATCTACCGCTTTACTAGAGATTCCCGCATAATTCCTTGTGCCTTTTTCTTTCGCGCTCAAAGAGCCAAAATAAAAGCGCTGCTCATTACCTGGGAAAGACGATTGGCCAATCACTCCTACAATCATGTCAAAATCATAGCTTTTGATCCGATTGACATACTGGCTTAAATCCACTCTTTGGATTTTCATTTCAATCCCTAACACCCTTAAATTTTTAGCAAAAGCTAGGGCCAATCTTTCAAAGGCTGGGCTGTTTAAAAGCAAAGTGAAACTGAAAGGCTTGTTATTTTTATCCACCAAACGCATGTTTTTGTAGGAAAAGCCCGCGCTCTCTAAAAGCTTTTGGGCGTATTTTAAATTTTCCCTCAAATTATAGCCTAAAACATCAACCCCATCGGTTCTAGGCACGATATAAGGCTCTTTAAAAACCCTTTCATCTAAACTCTTTTCATAAGGGGCTAGCAGGGCTTTTTCTTCAGGGCTTGGGAGAGGAGGGGACGCATAAATAGAGTTACTGAAAAAACTGGTGGTGCGCTTGTATTGCGAAAAAAACAAATTTTTATTCGCCCATTCAAAATCAAACGCATAAAATAAGGCTTCACGCACCCTTTTATCCTTAAAAATTTCCCGGCGCGTGTTGAAGAAAAACCCTTGCATGCCGCTTGGCATTTTGTGGGCTATGAGGTATTTAGTGATTTTTTTATTATCCATAGCTTTCCCCACATAGCCCCTAGCCCAAATTTTAGCCGTGCTTTCAAGGCGCCAATCATACGCCCCGCTTAAAAAAGCCTGTAAGGCAACGGTTTCATCTTTGTAATACTCAAATTTGATCTCATCAAAATTGAATTGCCCCTTTCTGCTGGGCAAATTCCTCGCCCAATAGTTAGGGTTTCTTTGGTAGGTGATTTTCTTGCCCACATCAAAAGAAGCGATCACATAAGGGCCGCTAGAAACAGGAATGAGTAAGGGGTTTTTTTCAAAATAATCCTTTTGAAACGCTTTTTTGGAAAAGATTTGCAACTGCCCTAAAATGAGAGGCAACTCTTTATTTTCAGTGGTTTTGAAAATGAATTTAACATGGTGTTTGTCTAAGATAACCGCCTTTTTAACATCTTGGTAATACTGCCTATAAATAGGCGATCCTAATTTCATGATCGTATCAAAACTAAACTTCACATCGCTCGCTAAAATGGGAGCGTTATTGCTAAATCTCGCTCTTTTATCTATCGTAAAAATCACATAGCTATTGTCTTTAGCCACTTCTGCGTCTTTAGCGATCAAAGGGTATTCGGCAAAAGGTTCGTCTAAACTTTGCACCATTAAAGTGTCATAAATGAGATCCAAACCTTCGGCTTTAGTGCCTTTGAGCGCAAAAGGGTTAAGGCTATCAAAAGTCCCTATGGCGTCATTTCTTAAGACACCGCCTTTTCTGGCGTTAGGGTTAGCGTATTCAAAATGTGTGAAATTGTCTTTATATTTAGGCTCTTCGCCCAAGTATAAATAAGGCGTAGCCTTAAGGAAACAAAACGCCCCTAACCATAAACCTAAAATTTTCATCTAAACCAACCCCATCAATTCTTTAGCCTTTTGGTAAGTCGCTCTCGCTAAAGGCCTGGCTTTTTTAGCGCCGCAATTTAAAACGGCTTTCACTTCATCATCGCTGATTTCTCTGTATCTTTCTTGGATGGGTTTTAAAGCCTGGATCATTACTTCAGCTAATTCCTTTTTAAAATCCCCATAGCCCTTATTTTTGAAACGCTCCTCTATCTTTTCTGGGCTTTCATCGCTTAAAAGCATGTAGATATTCAAAAGGTTAAAAATGCCCTCTCTTTTTTCATCAAATGCAATAACGCCCATAGAATCCGTGGCCGCTTTTTTGATTTTTTTCACAATAATGTCCGGCTCATCTAAAAGAAAAATCGCATGGTTAGCCCCTTGATGCGATTTACTCATTTTCACTTTTGGATCATCTAGCCCCATAACCCTTGCCCCCACTTTAGCGATCAAAGGCTCTGGCACTTTAAAGCAGTCTCCAAAATCCCTGTTAAATTTTTCTGCAACGTTTCGCGTGAGCTCTAAATGCTGTTTTTGATCTTCGCCCACTGGCACTAAATCGCTTTGGTATAATAAAATATCTGACGCCATTAAAATAGGGTAATTGAAAAGCCCCACGTTCACGCTTTTAGGGTTTTTTAAAGACTTGTCTTTGAATTGCGTCATTCGTTGCATTTCCCCCATAGACACCTGGCAATCTAGTAGCCATGCTAAGGCCGGGTGCTCATCCACTTCACTTTGAATGAATAACCCCGATTGACTAGGATCAATCCCGCAAGCTAAAAGCAATTTAACCAACTCATAGGTTTGGGATTTTAAAAATATAGGCTCTATGGGGAGGGTGATCGCATGCGAATTGACGATACAAAAAAGGTTTTCATACTCATCTTGCAATTCTACCCAATGCTTGATCGCTCCTAGATAGTTGCCCAAGTGGATTTGCCCGGTAGGTTGGATGCCTGAAAAGACTCGTTTTTTTTGCATGTTGTTTCTCGTTGGTTTAGTTAGTGTTATTGTAACCACCTAATTTTAATATTTTAATTTATCTTGGTTTTTAAGAACGCTTGATCCCAGAAAAGAGTAACACTTCATAGCTCAATTTTTCAAACGCCATGTTTTGGAAAAAATGTTTTTTTTGCTTGAAACTCAGCGTTGAACCCCCCAAAAGACCGCATTTTTTAAGGTAATTCAAGCAATCTTGTTTGCGGTTGAAATAAAGAGCGAAGCGCTTGTTTTCTAATTCTATTTGAAAATGTTTAAAAGCGTTTTTAATCAAAGATTTGAGCGTTTTGAGATCCCTTAAAGGCGAAAGCGTGCCTAAAAACTCATGCACTTCATGCAAACTAAAATCCGTATGGATAGCTAAAGCCACCTCTTGACTAAAAAGAGCGATTTTTTCTAAAACGCTTTTTAAATCCCTTGCCCATTGCAAAGATGAAGAGGACACAACCAGATCATAAGTGCAAAAAACATGTTCTTCAAAATCCGCATGCTCTAAAGAGATTTTTTGAATGTTAAGAGAATGCGTAGGGTGTAATTTGAGCATGTTCATGGAATTATCCAAAGCGATAAAATTTTCAATCACAATATTTTGCCGCTCTAAAGCGTTAAAAACAGCCCCACTCCCTGATCCGAGATCCAAAACTTTAGCGTAATGTTTTTGTTTTAAAAATTGGACAAGATGAATAGCGATTTGTTGCTGGATATGGGCAAAGAGGTGATAAGTTTTGGCATGCTTATTGAATGCATGCTGATTGAATGAATAAAAAGAGTCCAACACCACCGCCTTTAATACGCCACGCTTGAAATTAAAACTAAATTTTAGTGTATTCTTAGCAAATTTTAGATAAGATCAAGCGTAATTTTTTCTAAATTTTAGGGATTTAAGGGATCGGTGTTTATGACGAGTGCTCTGTTAGGCTTACAAATTGTTTTAGCGGTATTGATTGTGGTGGTGGTTTTGTTGCAAAAAAGTTCTAGCATCGGCTTAGGGGCTTATAGCGGGAGCAACGAGTCTTTATTTGGCGCTAAAGGGCCCGCAAGCTTTATGGCGAAATTGACCATGTTTTTAGGGCTGTTATTTGTCATCAACACCATCGCTTTGGGCTATTTTTACAACAAAGAATACGGCAAAAGCGTTTTAGATGAAACTAAAACTAAGCTTTCACCCTTAGTCCCCGCCACCGGCACGCTTAACCCTACGCTCAATCCCACATTAAACCCAACGCTCAACCCTTTAGAGCAAGCCCCCGCTAACCCTTTAATGCCTACACAAACGCCTAACGAACTCCCTAAAGAGCCAGCCAAAGCGTCTTCTGTTGAAAACCCCAAACAGAATGAAAAAAATGAAAAAAATGACGCCAAAGAGAATGGTATAAAGGGTGTTGAAAAAACCAAAGAGAACGCCAAAACGCCCCCAACCACCCACCAAAAGCCTAAAACGCATGCGCAAACCAACGCCCACACAAACCAAAAAAAGGATTAAAAATAATGTTACAAGCCATTTATAACGAAACCAAAGATTTGATGCAAAAAAGCGTTCAAGCTTTAAACAGAGATTTTTCCACTCTAAGGAGTGCGAAAGTTTCAGTCAATATTTTAGATCACATCAAAGTGGATTATTACGGCACGCCCACCGCCTTAAACCAAGTCGGCTCCGTGATGAGCTTGGATGCGACCACCCTTCAAATCAACCCATGGGAAAAAAACCTGCTCAAAGAAATTGAACGATCCATTCAAGAAGCCAATATCGGCGTCAATCCTAATAACGACGGCGAAACGATCAAGCTTTTTTTCCCACCCATGACAAGTGAGCAAAGGAAACTCATCGCAAAAGACGCCAAAGCGATGGGCGAAAAGGCTAAAGTGGCTGTGAGGAATATCCGCCAAGACGCTAACAACAAGATAAAAAAATTAGAAAAAGACAAAGAAATCAGCGAAGATGAAAGCAAGAAAGCCCAAGAGCAGATCCAAAAAACCACCGATGAAGCCATTAAAAAAATTGATGAAAGCGTGAAAAACAAAGAAGACGCGATTTTAAAGGTCTAAACCATGGATATTAAGGCATGTTATCAAAACGCTAAAGCGCTATTAGAGGGGCATTTCTTGCTCAGTAGCGGGTTTCATTCTAATTATTATTTGCAATCCGCTAAAGTTTTAGAAGATCCCAAACTAGCCGAACAATTAGCGCTAGAATTAGCCAAACAGATCCAAGAAGCCCATTTGAATATTGAATGCGTGTGCTCGCCTGCTATTGGGGGGATCTTGGCTGGGTATGAGCTTGCAAGGGCTTTGGGCGTGCGTTTCATCTTCACTGAAAGGGTGGATAATACCATGGCGTTAAGGCGTGGCTTTGAAGTCAAAAAAAACGAAAAAATTTTAGTGTGTGAGGACATTATCACTACGGGAAAATCCGCCATGGAATGCGCTAAAGTTTTAGAAGAAAAGGGCGCTCAAATCGTGGCTTTTGGCGCTCTAGCTAATCGGGGTATTTGCAAACGCACCCATTCTCACTTGAAAGCCCAAGAGGGTGCATGTTTGCCCAGCCATTTGCCCTTATTTGCTTTAGAAGATTTTGTTTTTGACATGCACAAGCCTAGCTCTTGCCCTTTATGCGCTAGTAGCGTTGCTATCAAACCGGGAAGTCGTGGCAACTAAAAAAACCAAAAGAAATAAAATCTTAGAAAAAAAACGCGCTTTAGAAAGCCCTTTAAAAGGGCTGTATCTCTCTTTACGCTTAAAGGCTTTCATCACCGATATTTTTATGATTTACACCCCCATGCTTTACATAATGACTTATGCGATTTTAGGGAGCGCGAAGGATTTTAGGGAAAACCAGAGTGCGATTTTTTTATGCCTGCTTTTTTACGCCCTAACGCACAGCTTTTTTATCGCTTTTAAATCCCAGAGCCCTGGCATGCGTTACGCTCAGTTTAAATTGGTCAAAAATAATGGCGAAAAAGTGGGCTTTTTTTTAGCGTTGTGGCGCTTTGTTTTGTGGGTGTTGAGCATGGGGTTACTCATAGGGTTTGTTGCACCTTTTATTTTTAAGTTTTTTTTGCATGACAAACTCAGCGGCACTCGTATTGAGATCATCAAGGAGGAAACATGAAAAATTTAGTGATTTTAAGCGGGGCTGGCATTTCAGCAGAAAGCGGGATTAAAACCTTTAGAGACGCTGATGGCTTGTGGGAAGGGCATGACATCATGGAAGTCGCTTCGCCTTATGGCTGGAAAAAGAACCCGCAAAAGGTGTTGGATTTTTACAACCAAAGGCGCCGACAGCTTTTTGAAGTTTATCCTAACAAAGCCCATAAGGCTTTAGCGGAATTGGAAAAACACTATCAAGTCAATATCATCACCCAAAATGTAGATGATTTGCATGAAAGGGCGGGTTCTTCTCGCATTTTGCACTTGCATGGGGAATTATTGAGCGTTCGCAGCGAAAAAGATCCTAATTTAATTTATAGGTGGGAAAAGGACTTGAATTTAGGCGACTTGGCTAAAGACAAATCGCAATTACGCCCTGATATTGTGTGGTTTGGCGAAGCGGTGCCTTTGCTTAAAGAAGCGATTTCTTTAGTCAAACAAGCGCATCTTTTAATCATCATTGGCACTTCTTTGCAAGTCTATCCGGCCGCTAGCCTCTACACGCATGCGCATAAAGACGCCCTCATTTATTACATTGACCCTAAGGCTAAAAACGCCCGTTTGCCCCAGAATATCCAATGCATTAATGAAAGCGCAGTGCATGCCATGCAAGATTTAATGCCCAAACTCATAGAAATGGCCTCTTAAGAGATGTTAAAATAATTTTTATTTTTTCAGCTAACGATTAGCAAAAACATGGTTTAATTGGCTTCATCATTTGCTGAAAGTAATAATTAAAGGAGTCTGAGAGCCTAATGCAACAAGCCACAGAAGCATTGAATCACCCCTATTTTGGCGTTTTTGTTTTGTTGGTATTCACCTTTTGGGTGTTTAACTTAACCTTAAGGATCCAAAGGTTTTTAAGCCGTAAAATGGCTCAAAAAAAGGGCGAAAAGCTCAAGCTCGCTCCCTATGAATGCGGGCCTGTGGCTCTCAAACAGCCTAATAGAGTGTCGCACCATTTCTATATCATGGCCATGCTTTTTATTTTATTTGATGTAGAAATCGTTTTCATGTTCCCTTGGGCGATTGATTTTAAAAAATTAGGTTTGTTTGGGCTTATTGAAATGCTAGGCTTTGTCTTCTTTTTAGCCATTGGTTTTATTTACGCTTTAAAGCGAAACGCTTTGAGCTGGCAAAAATTAGAGGTGAAATAATGCAACAAGCACCGGTTGTTCTAAGCACTTTGGATAAATTATTGAATTGGGGGCGTTCTAATTCGCTCTGGCCCTTAACTTATGGTTTGGCGTGTTGCGCGATTGAGATGATGGCAACAGGGGGTTCAAGGTTTGATTTTGACAGATTCGGCACGATTTTTAGAGCGAGTCCTAGGCAATCGGATGTGATGATCATCGCTGGCACGCTCACTAAAAAGCATGCCGAATTCATGCGCAGACTCTATGATCAAATGCCTGAGCCTAAATGGGTGATTTCTATGGGGAGTTGCGCTAACACGGGCGGGATGTTCAACACTTATGCGACCGTTCAAGGAGCGGACAGGATCGTTCCTGTGGATATTTACTTGCCCGGTTGCGCGCCACGCCCAGAAACTTTACAATACGCTCTTATGGTTTTGCAAGATAAAATCAGACGCTCTAAAGCGATCAAACAAGACGCTCCCAAAAGGTTAGTGTGATGGTAAGAAAACAATCCCCCTATGAAGATGTGCAAAAACAATCGCGCCAGCATGACCCCTATAAAATCATAGAACCCACCCCTAAAAAATATTTAGAGGGCAGCGCTTATGAGATCATTTACAACCACCTTTCTTACAAGCATGAGATTTTAGACAAATACATAGAAACGAACACGGCTGTGTTTTGGATCAAAAAAGACGATATTTTTTCTGTCGCTACGATTTTAAGGCATTTGGGTTATGAGTGTCTGAGCGAAATGAGCGCGATAGATTTGTGCGCTAAAAAAGGGTATTTTGAATTGTTTTATCAATTCGTGGGTTTTAGCGATAGTTGCAAAAACCGCCGTAGGGTACGCGTGAAATGCGTTTTGTTGCCTAATGAGAGCGTGGATTCTTTGAGTTTTTTATACCGATCGGCTAATTGGAGCGAAAGGGAAGCGTATGATTTGCTTGGTATTGTGTTTGACAAACACCCTTATTTGAAGCGCCTTATCATGCCGCATGATTGGGTAGGCCACCCCTTGTTGCGCTCTTACCCGCTCAAAGGCGATGAATTCGCCCAATGGTATGAAGTGGATAAAATTTTTGGCAAAGAATACCGAGAAGTGGTGGGTAAAGAGCAGAGAGACAGCGCGAGAGTGGATGAAAAAGACACTTTCAATTTCGCCAAAATTGGCTATGAGCAGGGCAAGGGCGAAGAATTAAAAGAAGTAGAAGAAAAGCATGCGTTTAAGAAAATCCCTTTTGTCAAAGATTTGCACAAAATCGCCCCCACTATCTTAAAAAAGAGGCTATAAAATGGCTCAAAATTTCACGAAACTCAACCCCCAGTTTGAAAACATCATTTTTGAACATGA
The DNA here is from genome assembly GCF_014496485.1 of Helicobacter pylori. Taxonomy (GTDB): domain Bacteria; phylum Campylobacterota; class Campylobacteria; order Campylobacterales; family Helicobacteraceae; genus Helicobacter; species Helicobacter pylori_DD. Next base: position 15,899 of record NZ_JACTAX010000007.1, read on the forward strand.
CGATAACCAAATGATTTTAAACTTTGGCCCTCAACACCCCAGTAGCCATGGGCAATTGCGCTTGATTTTGGAATTGGAGGGCGAAAAAATCATTAAGGCTACCCCTGAAATTGGCTACTTGCATAGAGGCTGTGAAAAGTTAGGCGAAAACATGACCTATAACGAATACATGCCCACTACCGACAGGTTGGATTACACTTCTTCTACCAGCAATAATTACGCTTACGCTTATGCGGTAGAGACCTTGCTCAATTTAGAAATCCCGCGCCGAGCGCAAGTGATCCGCACGATTTTACTAGAGCTTAACCGCATGATTTCACACATCTTTTTTATCAGCGTGCATGCTTTAGATGTGGGGGCGATGAGCGTGTTCTTGTATGCGTTTAAAACGAGGGAATACGGGTTGGATTTGATGGAGGATTATTGCGGGGCCAGGCTCACGCATAACGCTATAAGGATTGGGGGCGTGCCTTTAGATTTACCCCCTAATTGGTTAGAGGGCTTGAAAAAGTTTTTAGGCGAAATGAGGGAATGCAAAAAACTCATTCAAGGCCTATTGGATAAGAATCGCATTTGGCGGATGCGTTTGGAAAATGTGGGCGTTGTAACGCCAAAAATGGCACAAAGTTGGGGCATGAGCGGTATCATGTTAAGAGGGACTGGGATCGCTTATGATATTAGGAAAGAAGAACCTTATGAGCTTTATAAAGAGCTTGATTTTGATGTGCCGGTGGGCAATTATGGCGATAGCTATGATCGGTATTGTTTGTATATGCTAGAAATTGATGAAAGCATTCGCATCATTGAGCAACTCATTCCCATGTATGCTAAAACCGATACGCCTATCATGGCCCAAAACCCGCATTACATTTCCGCCCCAAAAGAAGATATAATGACGCAAAACTACGCCTTGATGCAGCATTTTGTTTTAGTGGCTCAAGGCATGCGCCCGCCCGTTGGGGAAGTGTATGCCCCCACAGAAAGCCCTAAAGGGGAATTAGGGTTTTTTATCCATTCAGAGGGCGAGCCATACCCTCACAGATTAAAAATCAGAGCCCCTAGCTTTTATCACATTGGGGCTTTGAGCGATATTTTAGTGGGGCAATATTTAGCGGATGCGGTAACTGTGATTGGCTCAACCAATGCGGTGTTTGGCGAGGTGGATAGATGAAACGCTTTGATTTACGCCCCTTGAAAGCAGATATTTTTGAACGCTTAGAAGAATTGATTGAAAAAGAAATGCAACCTAATGAAGTCGCTATTTTCATGTTTGAAGTGGGGGATTTTTCTAACATCCCTAAGAGCGCTGAATTTATCCAATCTAAAGGGCATGAGCTTCTCAATTCTTTGCGTTTCAATCAAGCGGATTGGACGATTGTCGTGAGAAAGAAGGCTTGATTTTGAGCGGCTTTAACCCCTTAAATTCTCCCTTAAGCGCAAGCTCTTCAATTAGCTTGAAAGAAGCCTATTATTTAGAAAAATTATCTCTTCAAAAAGGGTTTAAGATCAATTACAAATTGAGCGAAGATAGCTTAAACCTTTTAGAAAAAAGCGATTTGTGCGTTTTGTTTGGGGGGTTTTCAAACGCTTGTTTGAATGAAAATGAACGATTGATTTTAGGAAGCATCAACCAATCAAAACGCCCCTACGCCTTGTTAAGACCCTTACAAGATACAAGAGACTTGCAAGAAAATTGCCTTTTTGCGTCTTATGAAATCCACACGGAAGCGGCGATTTTGGCCTTGATTTTAAGGGGTATTTTGGAACAAACTTCCCGATTAAAAGGGCATGTTTTGGAAAATATAGATGTGGGGTATTTAAGCTCTGAAGCGAACATGAGTGAAGAAGAATTACAAGAACTTATCGCGCTTATTGTTAAAGCAAAAAAAAGGGTGCTTGTTTTAAATAGAGAAATCACTAAGCATGCTAATAACGCCTTTTTATACACCCTTTTAAGCGGGTTGCAAAACTACCTAGAAATTTTACACATCCCTTGCAATGATTCAAGCGCAACGACCGCTTTTTATGATTTTAAAGATCAAGAATTATTGCTAGAAACAGCCTTTAAAGAGGGTATTTTGCCTTTTAAATCGCAACTCCAATCAAAAGATTTAGAACTTTTAGAGCGAATGGGTGAGGCTAACGGCTCGTTTGTCTATGTTTCTTACAAGAGCCTTGAAACCCCCAAATTATCTTTTTCCAAACAATTTAAGATCGCTAACAAGATTAAGCATTCTAAAGCAAAGTTTCAAATCTCCAATCAAACGCTAGAATGCGAGTTAGAAGAAAGCCCCCATTTAAAGGGCTTGATTGCGATTTTAGAAGGGGCGTTTTTTGACGCTTACCCTTATATCCCTATTTTATCCCACTCTCAAGGAATTTCATGATCACAATGAATATCAATGGCAAAATAATTGAATGCCAAGAGGGACAAAGCGTTTTAGAGGCCGCTAGGAGCGCTGGGATCTACATCCCTACTATTTGTTATTTAAGCGGTTGCTCGCCCACAGTCGCATGCAAAATGTGCATGGTTGAAATGGATGGCAAACGGGTTTATAGTTGCAACACGAAAGCCAAAAACAATGCCACCATTCTCACTAACACCCCCACGCTCATGGATGAAAGAAAAAGCATCATGCAAACTTATGATGTCAACCACCCCCTAGAATGTGGCGTGTGCGATAAGAGCGGGGAGTGCGAATTGCAGGACATGACGCATTTAACCGGCGTGGAGCACCAACCTTATGCAGTGGCTGATGATTTTAAAGCGCTAGATTCATGGGCAAAAGCCTTGTATGATCCTAATTTGTGCATCATGTGCGAAAGGTGCGTAACCACTTGCAAGGACAATGTGGGCGAAAACAACCTCAAAGCCACTAAAGCCGATTTGCATGCTCCGGATAAATTTAAAGACAGCATGTCCAAAGACGCTTTTAGCGTGTGGAGTCGTAAGCAAAAAGGCATTATTTCTTTTGTGGGCAGTGTGCCTTGTTATGATTGCGGGGAATGCATTGCGGTATGCCCTGTGGGCGCTTTGAGCTATAAAGATTTCGCTTACACGGCTAACGCATGGGAACTCAAAAAGATCCATTCTACTTGTTCGCATTGTTCAGCCGGGTGTTTGATTTCTTATGATGTGCGCCATTTTGATACTCTAGGCGAAGAATCTAAGATTTTTAGGGTGCTTAATGATTTTTACCATAACCCTATTTGTGGGGCAGGCCGTTTCGCTTTTGATGTGAGCTCTAGCCCTAAAGGCAGTGCTAATCTTAAAGAAGCGCAAAACGCCCTCAAAGAATGCGAAGCGGTGCGAATAGGTGGGGATATTACGAATGAAGAGGCGTTTTTAATAGAGCGTTTAAGAAAAGAGCTTGATTTTAAAATCTACAATCAAGAAGCGTATCGTTTCCAGCAATTCTTAAAAGTATTGGGCGAAGTTAAACGCCCCAGCATTGAAGAGATTAAAACTTCCAATTTGGTCGTTACGATAGGATCTTCTATCAAAACGGAAAACCCTTTGGTGCGCTATGCCATCAATAACGCCCTCAAACTCAATAAAGCTTCTTTGATCGCTATGCACCCTATCAAAGATAACGCTTTAGCGAATTTGTGCCGAAGCTCTTTTTGCATCACCCATGAAGTGGGGGCTGAAGAAATCCTTTTAGGCATGCTTTTAAAAATGCTTAACATTGAAAGCGCGGCTTTAAAAAGCTTAGAAGATTCCAAGCAAAGCATTGTAGATGAAGCGGCTCTTAAAGCCTTAGAAGAAGAGCGAAAAAAGGCTTTAGAACAAGCCGAGCAAGGGTGCAGTATTGGAGAAAACAAAGAAGAAAATAAAGAAGAGGCAGTTGCTTCAAAAGAAAACAAAGAAGAAAATAAAACAGAAGCGGCTACCTCAAAAGAAGAAGAACAAGAAGAAAACAAGACAGAGGTTAAAGAAGAAAAAATTGAAGTCCCTACCAAAACCACTTACTTGTTGCTTGAAGAAGCGGGCATCAATTTAGAAACTTATGAAAAAATTCTCGCTCTTTTGCAAAAATCAAATAACACCCTGCTGGTGGTTGGCGAAGAAATTTATAGCCATAAACAAGCCCATAACATCGCTAAAATGTTGCGTTTGTTAGCCCAAAAAAGCGCTATTAAACTCATTCTTATCCCCCCGAGTGCGAACGCTTTAGGCATCGCTTCTATTTGTCAATTGAGCGAAGAAATTTTTGAACATGAAAAAATCGTAGGCATTCGCGCTCAAGGGGATTTCACTATCAATAGCGACGATAGGGTTTTTGGGAAAGACGCTGTGAGTAAAGTGGATTTTATCTTACCCAGTCTCAACCAGCTAGAAGGCACGATCACTAATGTTGAAGGGCGTGTGTTGCCCTTAAAACCGGCTTTGAGGTTTGAGGGCTATGACTTGAGCGATATCATGCAAGGCTTTGGCTTTGTGGAAGAAAATCTCATAGAATGCACCCACAAACTCCCTACAGAAGCGGGCTTTAAAGCCATAGAATTTGATTATCTAACCAACTATTTCACTAACGACAGAGTCAATCACAGAGGCTATTTATTAGGAACAAGCCATTTTGAAAAGAGCGCTAAAGAATGCGAAACCACAGAATGCGATCCTATCAAACCCTTAAAAGAAAAAATCGTTTTCAACGCGTATTTAAAATACCCAGAAACGCAATTCAATAACGCTACTAATAAAAGCGAGAATTTGCAATTAAGAGCCGGTGTCTATGTGTCTAAAGCTTTCTTAAAAAAATTGAATAAAGAAGTGGGGCAAAGCATCACTTTATTTAAAGAAGAAGAGGAATTAACAGGCGTTTTGTATCTTGATGAGAGCTTGGATCAAGAGGTGTTTGTCATTTCGCCTTCTCTTTTGACAAACCATTCTGGCTTTTTTAGAGAGGGTGTGTTTGATAGCGTGGATTTAAAGGAGCAAGCATGAGCGCTTATATCATTGAAACCTTGATTAAAATTTTGATTTTAGTCGCTGTTTTTTCGGCTTTAGGAGGCTTTGCCACTTATATTGAAAGGAAAGTGTTAGCCTATTTCCAACGCCGTTTAGGGCCTTGTTATGTGGGGCCTTTTGGGCTTTTGCAAGTCGCAGCAGACGGCATTAAGCTTTTCACTAAAGAAGACATTATCCCTCAAGGCGCGAATAAGTTCATTTTCACGCTAGCGCCCATTATTGCGATGGTGAGCGCGTTTGTGTCCATGGCACCCATCCCCTTTTTCCCTAATTTCACTCTGTTTGGCTATGAGATCAAGCCCCTTATTTCTGACATCAACATTGGCTTTTTGTTTTTCTTAGCCGTGGGTTCAGCAGGGATTTATGCGCCTATTTTAGCCGGGCTTGCCTCTAATAACAAATACTCTTTGATTGGCTCCGCGAGAGCGACGATCCAACTGCTCAGCTTTGAAGTGGTCAGCACTTTAACCATTCTAGCCCCCTTAATGGTGGTAGGATCGCTCTCTTTAGTGGAAATCAATCATTACCAAAGCGGTGGGTTTTTAGACTGGCTTGTGTTTAAGCAGCCTCTAGCGTTTATTTTGTTTTTGATCGCAAGTTATGCCGAATTGAATCGAACCCCCTTTGACTTGTTAGAGCATGAAGCCGAGATCGTGGCAGGGTATTGCACTGAATACAGTGGCTTGAAATGGGGCATGTTCTTTTTAGCGGAATACGCGCATTTATTCGCTTTTTCTTTTGTGATTTCTATTGTGTTTTTTGGTGGGTTTAACGCATGGGGCTTTATCCCTGGAGGCATAGCGATTTTGATTAAAGCGGGCTTTTTTGTCTTTTTATCCATGTGGGTTAGAGCGACTTATCCGCATGTAAGGCCCGATCAGTTGATGAACATGTGCTGGAAAATCATGCTGCCTTTAGCGTTATTGAACATCGTGCTAACAGGCATTATCATTTTAATTTAAAGGAGGTTTTATGGCCAAACAAGAATACAAGCAACTTCCTAAACGATCCGAAGTCCATAGCGCGACCGAGCAGTTTAAAGACACCGTTAAAACAAGCTTGGGTTTGGATCTATTCAAAGGGTTAGGGCTTACAATCAAGGAATTTTTTAGCCCAAGCGTAACCATCCATTACCCTATGGAGCAACTCCCCTTAAGCCCACGCTATCGCGCGGTGCATAATCTGCAACGGCTTTTAGACTCAGGCTCTGAAAGGTGTATAGGTTGTGGGCTGTGCGAAAAGATTTGCACGAGCAATTGCATAAGGATCATCACGCATAAGGGCGAAGACAACCGCAAAAAGATCGATTCTTACACGATCAATTTGGGGCGTTGCATTTATTGCGGGTTGTGCGCGGAAGTTTGCCCAGAATTAGCGATTGTTATGGGGAATCGGTTTGAAAACGCCAGCACCCAACGCTCCCAATACGGCTCTAAAAGCGAGTTTTTAACGAGCGAACAAGACGCTAAAAACTGCTCGCATGCCGAGTTTTTAGGCTTTGGTGCGGTAAGCCCTAATTACAATGAACGCATGCAAGCCACCCCTTTAGATTATGTCCAAGAGCCTTCAAAAGAAGAATCACAAGAAGAAACTCCAACAAACCCAGAAAGCCATAAGGGAGATGAAAATGTTTGAAACCATTGCCTTTTATTTCTTTGCGATCCTTACTTTGAGCATGGCGTTAGTGGTGATCACCACCACGAATATTCTCTATGCCATTACCGCTCTCGCTAGCAGCATGGTTTTTATTTCCGCTTTTTTCTTTTTACTAGACGCTGAGTTTTTGGGCGTGGTGCAAATCACGGTGTATGTGGGGGCGGTCATTGTGATGTATGCATTTGGCATGATGTTTTTCAACTCCGCTGCAGAAGTCATTGAACGCAAGCAAAGCCCTAAAATCTTGTGCGTTCTTTCATTTGGCGTGGCGGTATTGCTCACCTTGATTTTAAGTGCTCCTAGCATTGGCGAAAACCTTTCTAATCAAGTCAATTCTAACGCTATTGATGCACAAATCCCTAACATTAAAGCGATTGGTTATGTGCTTTTTACCAATTACCTCATCCCTTTTGAAGCGGCGGCTTTAATGCTTTTAGTCGCTATGGTTGGAGGCATCGCTACAGGGATTCAAAAAATCCATGGGAAAAATCACACGCAATTTATAAAGGAATCTCTATGATAGGGTTAAACCACTATTTGATTGTTTCGGGGTTGCTCTTTTGCATTGGTTTAGCGGGCATGCTGAAACGCAAAAACATTCTGTTGCTCTTTTTTTCTACAGAAATCATGCTCAATGCGATCAATATCGGTTTTGTAGCGATCTCTAAATACACGCACAATTTAGACGGGCAGATGTTCGTGCTCTTTATTATCGCTATTGCCGCTAGTGAGGTGGCTATTGGTTTGGGCTTGGTGATTTTGTGGTTTAAGAAATACAAGAGCTTAGATATTGATTCTCTAAACGCTATGAAAGGTTGAGCATGCAGTATTCTTCTTTGCTGTCAGTGGTGTTGTTTTTGCCTTTAATCGGCGCAGTTTATGCGGGGCTGTTTGGGGCTAAAGCTAAAGCGTTGCATGTGGGCGTTTTCAATTCTTTGTGCGTGCTGGTTTCTTTCATTGGTGCGGTGGTTCTTTTCATTCAAGCATGGCATCATCAAAGCTATGAAAAATATTTATTTGACTGGATCGTGGTAGGGAATTTTAAAGTCGGCTTTTCTCTCATGCTGGATAATATCAATGCGGTCATGATTGTCGTGGTCACTTTAGTTTCTTTCTTAGTGCATGTGTATTCTATAGGCTATATGGAGCATGATACAGGGTTTAACCGCTATTTTTCCTACCTCAGCGGCTTTGTGTTTTCCATGTTGGTGTTGGTGTTGAGCGATAATTTTTTAGGGCTTTTCATTGGCTGGGAAGGGGTAGGGCTATGCTCTTACTTGCTCATTGGCTTTTGGTATCATAAAACAAGTGCGAACAACGCTTCCATTGAAGCCTTTGTGATGAATCGGATCACGGATTTAGGCATGCTCATGGGGATTATTTTGATCTTTTGGAATTTTGGCACCCTCCAGTATAAAGAAGTCTTTAGCATGCTCAATAACGCCGATTATTCCATGCTCTTTTTCATTAGCGTGTTTCTTTTCATTGGCGCTATGGGCAAGAGTGCACAATTCCCTATGCACACATGGTTAGCCAACGCTATGGAGGGGCCTACCCCTGTGTCCGCTCTCATCCATGCAGCGACGATGGTAACCGCTGGGGTGTATCTAGTCATTAGAGCCAACCCTTTGTATAGCGCGGTGTTTGAAGTGGGTTATTTCATCGCATGCTTAGGGGCGTTTGTGGCTCTTTTTGGGGCGAGCATGGCTTTAGTCAATAAGGATTTGAAACGCATTGTGGCTTATTCCACGCTTTCTCAATTAGGCTATATGTTTGTAGCAGCCGGTCTTGGGGCTTATGCGATCGCGCTTTTCCACCTCTTCACGCATGCGTTTTTCAAATCCCTCCTTTTCTTAGGCTCAGGGAATGTCATGCATGCGATGGAAGACAATTTGGATATTACTAAAATGGGCGCTTTATACAAGCCCATGAAAATCACAGCGATCTTTATGATTATAGGTTCAGTGGCTTTGTGCGGGATCTACCCTTTCGCAGGATACTTTTCCAAAGACAAGATTTTAGAAGTGGCTTTTGGGATGCACCACCACATTTTATGGTTTGTTCTTCTAATTGGGGCGATCTTTACCGCTTTTTATAGCTTCAGGCTCATCATGCTGGTGTTTTTTGCGCCCAAACAGCACGAAATCAACCACCCCCATGAGGCCAAAAATTTCATGCTTTTAAGCATGCTGCCGTTAGGGGTTTTAGCGGTCATTGCCGGGTTTTTTGAAGAGCCGTTTTTTCATTTTATTTCTCAAGTGATCCCTGGCGTTGGAGAGTATTCCGTCCCGCTCGCTCTTTTAATCAGTATCACCACCATAGTGGTATTATTGAGCATCGCCTATGCCATATTTAAATATAAAAATGGTATCACTTCCAAAAAAGAGGGGGGCTTTTTATACAAGCTCTTGCTCAACCAATACTATATCCCGCAACTCTATCAAGGGATTGCAAAAGTTTTTAGCGCCATCGCTTCATTCTTGCACCAGGTCGTGGAATTAAGGATCATTGATACGATAGTGGATACTATAGGAAGAAGCGTTTTTGTTATAGGGCGTGTGTTTAGGATCAGTCAAGACGGGAATTTAACCTCCATGCTGCGCTTCATGGTGGCTGGGGTTTTAATCTTATTAGCGTTTGTAGCTTTTTTTGGGAGATAAGAAATGCAGTTTTTACATGCGCATCTTTTAAGTGTGGTGATCTTTTTCCCCATGCTGAGCGCGCTATTAGCGTTCTTTATGAGCGATCAAGCGAGCAGAGCGTATGCGATTGTCATCGCTTTGATTGAGTTGTTATTAATCTTGTTGTTGTGGCATGGGTTTGATATTCAAACAGCCGGCATGCAGTTTGAAGAAATGAAAGAATTAGTCTATCAAATTGGCGTGAATTATCATGTGGGTGTTGATGGCATCGCGCTCTTTTTGTTGCTCTTAAACGCTATCGTGGTGTTATTGTCCGTGATTTATGTCAAAGAGCGTCGTAAAGACTTTGCGATTTGTCTTTTATTGCTAGAGGGGATTTTGATGGGCGTGTTTTCTTCTCTTAATGTGATCTTTTTCTACGCTTTTTGGGAAATCTCGCTCCTGCCGGTTTTATACCTCATCGGTCGTTTTGGCCGTAATAATAAGATCTATTCTGGCATGAAGTTTTTCCTCTACACCTTTTTAGCGTCATTGTGCATGCTTTTAGGCATTTTATACATCGGGTATGACTACGCCAATAATTACGGCATGATGAGTTTTGATGTTTTAGACTGGTATCAGTTGAATTTTTCTAGCGGGATTAAAACCTGGCTCTTTGTGGCTTTCTTAGTAGGGATTGCGGTTAAAATCCCACTCTTTCCCTTACACACATGGTTGCCTTATGCGTATTCTAACGCTCCTACTTTAGGCTCTGTCATGCTTTCAGCCTTGCTTTCTAAAATGGGGACTTACGCCTTATTACGCTTCTTGCTCCCGCTTTTTCCTGAGCTTTCAGAAATTTATTTAACCCCTATAGCCATTGTGGCACTATGCATGATCATTTATGGAGGTTTTTTAGCTTACGCTCAAAAGGATTTAAAAACCCTCATCGCTTATAGCTCGTTCTCGCACATGGGAGTCGTGGTGCTTGGGGTTTTTTCTTTCAATGTTGAAGGGATTTCAGGGGCAGTATTTATGATGTTTGCGCATGGTATTATCGTCATGGGATTATTCTTGCTCGCTGGCATCTTAGAAGAACGCACCAGCAGTTTAGAAATCGCTCGCTTTGGATCGATCGCTAAAAGCGCTCCTGTTTTTGCCGCCTTTTTTATGATTGTTTTAATGGCGAATGTGGGCATGCCTTTAAGCATTGGCTTTGTGGGAGAGTTTTTAAGTTTGTTAGGGTTTTTTGCCACTTACCCTCTTTTGGCTATCATTGCCGGAACAAGCATCATTCTATCAGCGGTTTACATGCTCACTTCATATAAAGATGTTTTCTTTGGTAATTTGAAAGCCGGGAACAATCAAATCAGCGTGTTTGAAGATTTGAACGCTCGTGAGGTAGGGGTTTTAAGCGTGATTTTAGCTTTGATTTTAATTTTAGGGATTTATCCTAAAATGCTTTTAAAACCGATTGAGCAAGGCTCTAAGCAGCTTTTAGAGGTGATAGAAATCCGCTCGCTCCCCTTTTTAGGTTCATTGGACACTAAGATAAAAGAGGTCTCTTATGTTAATAGATAGTCTCCACATCTCTTTTGATAGCTTTAATTTTGAGAGCATTTTGCCCATGCTGGTGTTGGTGTGTGGGGGGATTTTCACGCTCTTAATCAACGCTTTCACTTCCAGGTTTTCACGCAATTTGAATGTGTTTTTATGCATGCTCTTTTTGGTTTTGGATTTTTTGGTGGTTTTAGGGTTAGAAGAACAAGAAAACGCCTTTTTTGGGTTTTTGAGCTTGGATACGCTCTCGCTCATCTCTCAAAGCATTGTCTTGATTTCAGCCTTTTTGCTCATTTTCTTAGCCCTTTCAAAAGAACGCTTCAACGAATTTCAAACCGCTGAATTTTATTCCTTATATTTGTTTATTGTTGCTGGCTTTCAGTTCATGGTTTCAAGCAACCATTTGTTGTTAATCCTTATCGGGTTAGAGACAGCGTCCTTACCCCTTTGTGTGTTAATGGCGTTGAGCGACAAACGCTACGGCTTGGAAGCAGGGATCAAATATTTCACTATGGGAGCGATGGCGAGCGCGTTTTTTGCTATGGGGGCGATGGCTTTTTACTTGCTCACAGGGAGCTTGAATCTTGAAGTCATTACCCTATACTTGCACACTGAGGGCGTTACAAACCCCATGCTCTTTGCGATGGGCGCTATTTTTTTGATTGGAGCGATTGGCTTTAAGGTTTCTTTAGTGCCTTTCCATACCTGGATGCCTGATGTGTATGAGGGCAATAACCCAGTCTTTGCAAGCTATATTTCCATTGTGCCTAAAATCGCTGGCTTTGTGGTAGCGACTCGCCTTTTTGGGGCGTTTATAGACACCCGCATCGCTTGGGTAGAAGACATTTTTTATGTTTTGATTCTTATGACTATCACCATCCCTAATTTCATTGCTTTATGGCAAGAAGATGTCAAAAGAATGCTCGCTTACAGTTCCATTTCGCATTCTGGGTTCGCTTTAGCATGCGTGTTTATCCACACTGAAGATAGCCAACAAGCGATGTTTGTTTATTGGTTCATGTTCGCCTTCACTTACATTGGGGCTTTTGGCCTTTTATGGCTCTTAAAAAGCCGGGAAAAAACATGGGATGAACGCTACGATCACCCTTATTCCAAATTCAACGGCCTTATCAAAACCCACCCTTTAGTGGCGATCTTGGGCGCTATTTTTGTTTTTGGGCTTGCAGGGATCCCACCTTTTAGCGTGTTTTGGGGGAAATTTTTAGCCGTTGAAAGCGCGTTAGAGAGCAATCACATTCTTTTAGCGGTGGTGATGTTAGTCAATAGCGCGGTGGCCGCGTTTTATTATTTCCGTTGGCTCGTGGCGATGTTTTTCAATAAGCCCTTGCAAGCCCAAGGCTACGCTCAAAACGATATTTACACCCAAAACGCTACCATGCCCATTTATGCGGTCATTATTGCTATGGCGTTAGCGTGCTTGTTCTCTGTTTTTATGATGCGAGGGCTTTTAGAGTTTGTGGCTTAAGTCAAAAATCTTTCTTTTAATGGGCTTGCTCTCCCATTCGCTCAACGCCTTAAGCCTCACTCTCACGCAAGGCAAAGAAGGGGGGGAAGATTTTTCGGTTTTAACCTTACGACACAATAAGGCGTTTTCTTGTTTTTATACCAATGAAAAACCGCCAAGCGGGATTGAAGCCTCTCTATCCATTATACACGCTAAACGCCCCATAGAATGCGTGATAGACTCCATTCCTAAGGAGGGTTTTACCCCTTTAGAAAACGCTTTTTTCAATATCACCTATTCTATGCGCCAACAACAATTCATTTTACACATCAAACCCAAAGTGATGCGAAGGCTCACCCTTTTTTCTTTTGACAGGGATTATAAAAAAGCGATCCCCCTTTTTGTGGAAAACGATCCTAAAGCCAAAATGTGGCAAATCATAGGCTATGATCAAAATATCCCTTTTTTGAGCGAAAAAGACAACGCTCAAAAAGGCTTGAATTTCCCCATTATCATTAAAGACGCTCAAACCCCTATCATTCAAGAACTGGATGTGAATAACAAACCCCTACTCACCACAAAGGGCTATGATTTAAACGCTTATTTAGAGGCTAAAAAACAAATGGATTCGCAAGCCTATTTTGACGCTTTACGAACGATTAGTCGCGCGTTTAAAAACTACCCTCAAACGATGTTTAAAAAAGATTTGTATTTATTAGAAATTATCGCATTAGGCCAATTAGGCATTAAAAAATCCTTACTCATAGATATTGGCACCCAATGGATTAAAAATTACCCGACTGATCCTAATATCCCTGAAGCGCTATACTATGTCGCCAAAGCTTTAGATGAAAATAATAATTACAAACAAGCCGTGCGCTATTACAAACGAATCCTTTTAGAATACAAAAACTCCCGCTACGCTCCTTTAGCCCAAATGCGTTTAGCCATTGAAGCGGCTGAAGGCTCTGATTTGAGCAGCACTAACATGCTTTTCAAAGAAGCTTTTTCTAACGCCAAAGACAAAGAGAGCGCGAGTGAAATCGCGCTTAATTGGGCTGAAGCAGAGATAAACTATCAAAACTTTAATAACGCTAAATACCTCATTGATAAGGTGGTTCAATCCAACCCAGATTATATTTCTACGCATAGCGAATCAGCCCTAGACTTGCTCAAGTTATTGAAAAAAAACCAGATGAATGCAAGCGCGATTGAGATCGCTCACTTGCTCCTCAATCAAGACGATGACTTGAAAGCTAAAGAGCAAGCGCTCTATGATTTAGGGGCGTTGTATGCAAGGATCAAGGACTTTAAGAACGCCCACCTTTACAACCTGCAATATTTGCAAGATCATGCGGAATTGGATAAAGCTTCTGTCGTTAGAGCGCGCGATGAAAAAGCCCTTTTTTCCATGGAAGGGAACACGCAAGAAAAAATCGCCCACTACGATAAAATCATTCAAAATTTCCCTAATTCTAATGAAGCCCTAAAAGCTTTAGAATTGAAAGCCCAACTCTTGTTTGACAATAAGCGCTATGCTGAAGTGTTAGGCATGCAAAAAAATTTGCCTAAAGATTCTCCTTTAATCCAAAAAACGCTCAATATCCTTGCTAAAACCCCATTAGAGGATCATCGTTGCGAAGAAGCTTTAAAATACTTATCCCAAATCACAGCCTTTGAATTTACCCCCAAAGAAGAAATCCAAGCCTTTGATTGCTTGTATTTCGCATCGCTTAAAGAAAAAGTGCAAATTATTGCCCTAAACGCTTTAAAAACAGCTAAAACCCCTAGCGAGAAATTAATATGGCTTTATCGTTTGGGGCGCAATTACTACCGCTTAGGGGATTTTAAAAATTCCACTCTGGTCTCTAAAGACGCTTTAACTCTCGCTCAAGGCTTAAACAAAAAAGAATTTTATGATATTGCTTTTGTTTTATTTTCAGATTACATGCAAAACAATGAAAAAGAATTGGCCCTCAATCTGTATGCGTTTTTAGAAAAGCATTTCAAAGACGATAAACGCATGGCGTTGGTTTATTTTAAATTGCTAGAAAATGAAAAAGATCCTAAAAGCGTCAAAATTTATGCCACAAGCTTGCTCAAACTCCAAGACGCTTACAAGGACTATTCTTACACGCCCTTTAGCGAATTTGCTCTCATTGACGCTTACAGAACCACCAAAGACTATTCAAAAGCGTTAGAAACGCTAGACAAACTCTTAAACCGCAGGCTTTCTTTAGAAGATCACCAAAAAGCCTTATACTTGCAATCCAGCTTATTGGATTTAACCAACCAAAAAGCAAAATCCAAAGCCAGTTTAGAAAAATGCGTTCAGTTAAAACAAAAAGATCAAACAAACGCATGGCAAAATTTATGCGAACAGGGTTTAAATTTATTCAAAAACAAGGAGTCATGAATGGACATTAGCATTTTTAGAGAATACGATATTAGAGGCATTTACCCCACCACTTTAGATGAAAATACGGCTTTTAGTATCGGCGTGGAGTTGGGGAAAATCATGCGAGAATACGATAAAAGCGTGTTTGTAGGGCATGACGCAAGGGTGCATGGGCGCTTTTTGTTTGAAGCTTTGAGCGCGGGGCTGCAATCAAGCGGCTTGAAAGTGTATGATTTAGGGCTAATCCCCACACCGGTAGCGTATTTTGCGGTCTTTAATGAAATAGACAATATCCAATGCCCTAATTCCATCATGATCACTGGCTCTCACAACCCCAAAGAATACAACGGCTTTAAAATCACGCTCAATCAAAACCCGTTTTATGGCAAGGACATTCAAGCTTTAAAAGACACGCTTTTAAACGCAAAGCATGAAATAAAACCCCTAAAAGAAACACCAGAGAAAGTCAATGCCCTAGAAGCGTATCAGCGCTATTTGATCAAGGATTTTAAGCATTTAAAAAACCTTAAATACAAAATCGCCCTGGATTTTGGTAATGGCGTGGGAGCGTTAGGGCTAGAGCCGATTTTAAAGGCTTTAAACATTGATTTTAGCAGCCTTTATAGCGATCCTGATGGGAATTTCCCTAACCACCACCCAGACCCTAGCGAAGCGAAAAACTTAAAAGATTTAGAAAAACACATGCAAGAAAACGCTATTTTGATAGGCTTTGCTTTTGATGGCGATGCGGATAGGATTGCGATGCTAAGTTCTCATCATATTTATGCGGGCGATGAATTAGCGATTTTATTCGCTAAACGCTTGCATGCTCAAGGCATCACCCCTTTTGTGATAGGCGAAGTCAAATGCTCTCAAGTGATGTATAACACGATTAATACTTTTGGTAAGACGCTCATGTATAAAACCGGGCATAGCAATTTAAAAATCAAACTCAAAGAAACCCATGCGCATTTTGCGGCTGAAATGAGCGGGCATATCTTTTTTAAAGAGCGCTATTTTGGCTATGATGACGCTCTTTATGCATGCTTAAGGGCTTTAGAATTATTGCTTGAACAAAGTCCAAGCGATTTGGAAAACACCATTAAAAACCTCCCCTATTCCTACACCACGCCTGAAGAAAAAATCGCCGTGAGCGAAGAAGAAAAATTTGAAATCATTCATAACCTACAAAAAGCGCTTAAAAACCCGCCAAGCCATTTCCCTACAATCAAAGAAATCATCAGCATTGATGGCGTGAGGGTGGTTTTTGAACATGGTTTTGGGCTTATTCGTGCAAGCAACACCACCCCGTATTTAGTCAGCCGCTTTGAAGGCAAGGATGAAACAACAGCGTTAGAATATAAAAGGGCGTTGCTCAGTTTGTTAGAGAAATAAGGCTCTAAACCAGTCAATACCAATTAAGTCTTATTTGGCTTAATAAACGCTTTAAGTTTTAAAAAAGATCAAAATAACTTAAAGCTAACAGCCATGTCTTTCTAAAAAGATTTGTGAGTAAGCCCCCTAGTTATCCAAAAATTGAACGCTATTTAAGCTAAGCCTAAGCCTATTATAATGAAAAGTTTTAAGTTAATCGTAAAGGATTTTAATGGATAACAACAAAAATAACAACAAAAACGCTTCTCATCTCACTCACGAAATGAAAAAGGAACATGGGGGTCTTGCAAAAGCAAGTGAAAAAGCTGAAATGCAACCAATCTTGGAAGCACTATACTATGTGGCTAAAGAAGAATCTGAAGGATATAAACAAGCAGCTGAAGGATATAAAAAGGCACTTGAAGCAAAAGAAAAGATGGATGAAATCGTAAATGCTTTAAAAACAATCAACCATGACAATAACATAATAGACATAGAATCCGAAGACGAAAAGGACTAAACAATCAATAGTTTTTTAGAAGTATTATAAAAAGCTTATGGCTTGGTATGTATAAAAATTAGCCTTTTTTATTATCAAAATACCTGCGATTTTAAGCCGCTATCAACCACACTATAAGGTTACTTTTATATTATTGTTAGGCTTATGGCGGTACTTTCTACTCTAACGCCATAATAACGCGCATGCAATAAAACCTGATGATGATTGTTAGTCTATAATCTTTAATTTTTTGACGCAACAAAGCCTAAAAGCCTTAAAAAATCATTCCTCCTATAAACCCTTTAATTTTTTCTAGCATGGCGTTTTCATTGTTTAAATTTTCTTCTATGATTTTGACTAACGCTGAGCCGCAAATCACGCCATCAGCACCCATGCCTTTAGCGTTTTTGATGTGTTCTTTTTTGGAAATGCCAAAGCCTAGTAAGGCGGGGGTAGGGCTAAAGGTTTTTAAGGTTTTAATAATAGCGCTTGCATCATTTTCTAAAGTATGGCTCGCCCCTGTAACCCCACTCCTGGCTAAAGTGTAGATATAGCCTTGCGAATGCGTAGCGACTTGTTCTAAATCTTTATCACTCGCATTAGGGCTGGCGATAAAGATTTGTTTGATTTGGTGTTTTTGAGCGGATTTGATGACTAATTCTTTTTCTATTAGGGGCATGTCCGCTATTAAAACGCTATCCACGCCGCATTCTTTGATTTGAGCGTAAAAGCCATCAACGCCGTAAGAAAAAATGAGATTCGCATACGCTAAAAGCCCTATGGGAATGTGGGGATTGTAATCTCTGAGCGCCCTTAAAAGCTGGAAATTTTTAGCCATGCTAGCGTGTTTTAACGCCCTTAAATGGCTCGCTTGTATGGTAACGCCATCCGCTACAGGGTCTGAGAAAGCAAAGCCCAATTCTAAAGCACTCACACCGCTATCAATTAGGGTTTTAATGATTTCAAAACTCCATTCATAATTGGGATCGCCCAAGGTTACAAACGGGATAAACGCCATTTTTTCTTGTTTTTTTAAGGTTTCAAACATGTTTTGATACCTCATTTTAAACCTCCTTTTAAAGCGTTATAAACGGTGTTTAAATCCTTATCCCCCCGACCGCTTAAATTCACTACGATAATCTTTTCTTGCACGCATTTTTGAGCGAGTTTTAAAGCATACGCTAAGGCGTGTGAGCTTTCTAGCGCCGGGATAATGCCTTCTTTTTGGCACAACAACCTGAAGGCTTCTAGCGCTTCAATATCGCTTGCACTTTCATAAACCGCACGCCCACTTTCTTTTAAATAGCTGTGTTCTGGCCCCACCCCTGGATAATCAAGCCCAGCGCTAATGCTGTGGCTTTCTGCAATCTGGCCTTCATCATCTTGCAAAAGATAGGTTTTATTCCCATGCAAAATCCCCACACGCCCCTTATTCAAAGTCGCCCCATGTTTATTAGTCTCTAGCCCTAAACCGGCTGGCTCTACGCCTATGAGTTTGACCTCTTTATCATTTAAAAATGCGCTGAATATCCCTATAGCGTTAGACCCCCCTCCAACGCATGCGATTACATAATCAGGCAAGCGGTTTTCTTTTTCTAAAATCTGGCTTTTAACCTCATCGCCTATCATTTTTTGAAAGGTTTTAACCATTGTGGGGTAAGGGTGCGGCCCAGCGGCTGTGCCTAGCAAATAATGCGTGTCCTTGTAACTGCTCGCCCAATCTCTTAAGGCCTCATTCACGGCGTCTTTAAGCGTTGCGCTCCCTGAATTAACTTCTCTCACTTCAGCGCCCAATAAGCGCATTCTAAAAACATTCATTTCCTGGCGCTTGATGTCTTTGCCTCCCATAAAAATCACGCACTTTAAGTCCAATAACGCGCAAGCGATAGCCGTTGCAACGCCATGCTGACCAGCGCCCGTTTCAGCAATAATCCTTGTTTTCCCCATTTTTTTCGCTAAAAGAGCCTGCCCTAAGGCCTGATTAGTCTTGTGCGCCCCGCCATGGATTAAATCCTCTCGTTTTAAATAAAGCTTGACTTTAGGGTTAGAAACGATATTTTGACACAAGGTTAAAGGGCTAGGACGGCCCACAAAATCCTTTAAAAGACGAAAATACTCTTTTTGAAATTCCTCATCTTTCAAACACGCATCAAACGCCTGTTCTAACTCTCTTAATGCAGGTACTAACAACTCTGACACAAAACTCCCTCCAAACTCCCCAAAATACGCTTTTTGATTCATCTTAATACTCTCTTAAAATTCGGGCTAATTGCTTGATTTTACCCTTATTTTTAATCCCAGGGCTTATTTCCAAACCTGAATTGAAATCCAAACCCAACGCTTTAACTTTCAAGGCTTTTTGAATATTATCCAAATTAAGCCCACCAGCTAGCATGAAAGGCGTTTTGGCATTTTCTAAAATTTCCCAATCAAAACTCACGCCATTGCCTCCCATTTTATCCCCCTTAGTGTCGTATAAGATTAGAGAGGCCTCTTTAGCTTTAGGCGCTAAATCTTTAGCGTTCATCACGCTCACTGCTTGCCAGATCGCACAAGTTTTAGGGAGCGATTTTTTTAATTGAGCGATTTCTTTTTGCGAATAGCCATAAAGCTGCACCGCTTTTAAATCAAGCTTTTTAGCGATTTTTTGAATTTTTTTAATCTTATCTTTCACAAACACGCCCACAAAATCCAATTTTTTAACCGCTTTTGTGATTTTTAGGGCTTTTTTAGGCTTGATGTATCGGGGCGAAGATTTTTCAAAAATCAAACCCCCATAAATGAAATGGTTTTTATAAACGGCTTTAGCGTCTTTAATTTTTGTAAGCCCGCACACTTTATTTTCGCCTAAAATCAATTTAATGCACGCTTTTTTCAAATCCTTTTCTTTCATTAAAGAGCTGCCCACCAAAAAGCCATTCACATAAGGGGCTAGGGCTTTGATTTGTGTGTGCGAATGAATACCGGACTCACTCACCACGAGCGCGTCTTTAGGCAAGAGAGAGCGTAATTTGAGCGTGTGGTTAATATCGGTTTTTAAGGTGTGTAAATCCCTGTTATTGATGCCTATAATGTCGTATTGGAGTTTGAGCAAGCGCTCAATTTCTTGCTGGTTGGAAACTTCAGTTAACACGCTCATGTTTAAGGATTTGGCGAGGTTGAAAAGCTCTAAATAATTTTTATCATCTAACGCGCTTAACATTAAAAGCACCGCATTCGCCCCCATCATTCTAGCGAGTTTGATTTGAAAAGCATCAATGATAAAATCTTTACACAAAATAGGCTTGGTGGAATGCTGCGAAACGATCTTAATGTTTTCATAAGAGCCTAAAAAATATTTAGAATCAGCTAAAACTGAAATACAGGAGGCAAATTTTTCATAAGTCTTGGCTATTTTTAACAGATCAAAATCTTTTCTGATTAAACCTTTAGAGGGCGATGCTTTTTTACATTCTAAAATAAAGCTTGTCCTTTTTTCCAATAACGCTTTTTTAAAATCCCTATCGCTTGGAGTTATGTTTGCGGGCAAGGTGTGATTTTTTTTAAGATCAGAGACTTCTAGGAGCTTGTCTTTAAGGATGTTTTCCAACACGCTAGGCATGGCTTAGTCTTATGATTTTTTGCAAATGCGCATAAGGCGCTTTGGTTTTTAAATGCTCTAAAGTCATGCTCACGCCCTCTTTTAAATCTTTAGCCTTATGGCTTAAATACAACAAACTCGCCACATTCGCCACAACCACCATTGTATGCGAATTTTTGCCTTTATTTTCTAAAATATCTAAACATGCTTGAGCGCTTTCTTTGGCGTTTTCAATCTGTAATTCTTTCAAATCATAGGGGGGTAAATCAAAATCTTTAGCGCTCAAGTCATACTCTAAAATTTCGTTATTTTTCAATTCACATGCATGCGTAATGTCATGCAACACGATTTCATCTGTCCCCCCTCCATTAACCACCATCGCCCTTTTAACGCCCAAAGCCTTTAACGCTAGCGCCATAGTCTTGCACAAGGATTTGTCATACACGCCTAAAAGCTGGATTTTTGGCCTTAAGGGGTTGATTAAAGGCCCTAAGCAATTAAAAATCGTTTTAGTGAAAAGCTCTTTTCTTAAAGGGGCGGATTTTTTAAAACTTTGATGGTATAAAGGCGCGAATAAAAACCCAAAATGCGTTTGTTTGAAACAATTTTCTAACTGCGTGGGATTCATTTCAATATTCACGCCTAAATTTTCCAACAAATCCGCGCTCCCGCTATGACTAGAAACGCTCCTTGATCCGTGTTTGGCCATAGATAATCCCATAGAGCTGGCAATGAGCGCGGCAATCGTGCTGATGTTGATCGTTTTTAACCCATCGCCCCCTGTGCCGCAATTGTCTATTAAATCCAAGCCGCTATCAAAAGGCTTAGGGGCATGCTCTAAGAGCGTGGTTGCAGCAACGCTAATCTCCTTAAAACTCTCGCCCTTGATTTTTAAAGCGCATAAAATGGCCCCAAGTTGCACTGGGCTTACTTTTTCGTTGACAATAAGAGTGAATAACTTTTGGACTTCTTTATCGCTTAAGTCTTTTTGATGATAAAGAGCGTTTAAAATCTCTTTCATGATAACTCTCTTAAAAACCCCACGCTTTGCTCTAACAACGCCCTCCCTTGTAAAGTCATGATGCTTTCAGGGTGGAATTGATAGGCTAAAATTTTATCTTCTTCATTGATAATGGCCATAGGGATATTGTCATGTTCGGCGATCACTTCTAAATTTTTAGGCAATCCGCTTGCCATTAAAGAATGGTAACGCCCCACCACCATGCTTTCCCCTAAACCTTTAAAAACGGCATGCTTTTTGAGCGCGATAGTCGTCGCTTTGCCATGCACGATTTCTTTACTCCTTATGATTTTAGCCCCATAGCTTTGCGCTAAAGCTTGCAAGCCCAAACAAACCCCTAAAATGGGGAATTTCTTTTTAGCCATTGCAATGATTTTTAAAAGATTGCCTGAACTATTAGGGTTACCAGGCCCGGGCGAGATGAACAATAAGGGGGTTTTTGATTCTTTTTTCATCAAATCCATAAGGTAATCAGGCTCAATATCGTTTTGATAAACGGCCACTTCATAACCCAAACACTCTAACTCATACACCAAATTATAAGAGAAGGAATCAAAATTGTCTATAAAAAAGATTTTCATGAGATGGTTTTCCTGATCGCATCAATAAGGGCTTGCGCTTTGGCTCTTGTTTCATTCGCTTCGTTTTGCGGCACGCTGTCTAACACGATACCGGCTCCTGCTTGGATCAGCGCCCTATTGTTTTTGACAAAACATGAACGGATAGTGATGCAAGAATCCATAGAACCCTCGCTATTTAAATACCCCACGCTCCCCCCATAAGAGCCTCTCCTTTGCTTTTCTAGTTGGTAAATGAGCTTGATCGCAGAAATTTTAGGCGCCCCGCTAAGCGTGCCGGCGTTCATAAAGCTCCTGTAAGCATGCAAACTATCGCACCCTTTTTTCAATTCCCCCACAACCCTTGAGACTAAATGCATGACATTGGAATACTTATCCACTTTTAAAAGCTTGTCGCAATAGCGCTTTTTTGAAACTCTGGCCATGTCGTTTCTGGCTAAATCCACTAGCATGATGTGTTCAGCCCTTTCTTTATAGTCGTGTTGCAAATCAAATTCCATTTTACTATCCAAATCGTAATCAATATTCCCTTGCTTGTCTTTGCCCCTTAAACGAGTGCCAGCAATGGGATAAATTTCAGCCGTATTCATTAGGGCGTTGTATTTTAAAGCGCTCTCAGGGCTTGCCCCAAAAAGGATAAAATCGCTGTCTTTAATATAAAACATATAAGGGCTAGGGTTAGAGAGCTTTAAATGGTAATACGCGCTCAAACCCTCCAAGCACTCCATATAAAAGCTACGCGACAACACCGCTTGAAAAATCTCGCCCTTTTTGATTTCTTCTTGTAAGGATAGCACTCTTTTTTCAAACTCGCTATCATCACAACTAACGCTAACTTCCGTGCTTTGCTTAGCTTTTTTAGGGATAAAATCGCTTTTGATGTTTTTAGCCAACTCTTTTAAATCCTGTAATTCTTTAGCTATCTCTGTTTTAAAGCGTTCATCAAAACACGCCCCCAAAATTTCAGCGCTTTTTTCTTTATGGTCTATGATGATCAAATTTTGCGCGACATAAAAAATAAAGTCATGCGCGGTGTTGTCTTGTGCTTTTAAGTTAGGTAAATCTTCAAAAAAATTGAGCATTTCAAAAGAAAAAACACCCGCGCTTAAAAGCATAAAAGGGTGTTTGGGTTTTGTTTTAACGCTTTTAAAAAGCCCCCTTAAAGCGTCAAAAGGGCTAGGCTCAAAGAGTTTTAAAAACTCATCTTGCGTTTTTTTATTTTTGGTGTAGGTTAAAATTAGGGCATTGTCTTGTATAGGCGTTTTAAAAAACGCACTCAGTTTTTGCAAAAACGCCCCGCCATTAGGCGTTAGGCTAGTGATCGTTACGATATTGTGGTTGCAAATTAGCTTCAAACAAGCTTTAGCCATTAATAGGGATTTGGTGTGCGCTTTGCTCTCAATCTCAGCGCTTTCAAAAAGCAAGGTGTGCTCGCGCTCTAATTTTTCATAAAGAGCTAGGGGGTAGGGAATATAAGGGGCTTTTTCTATGAGACTGATCATCAATTTCTTTACGCTAAAAATAAACTTGTATTTTACAAGAAATAGATAAATGGGCAATAAATTAATAGCCTTATAGAGTCTGCAAGGGCTAATCTAACTTAAACTCAAATTGGATTTTTCAAGGATCAATTTATGAGGAAATTAGAAATTTTAATTAGGAATGCGAAAAACCACTTTAATCAGATTAAGATTTTGAGCGTTGTTAAGGTTGCTTGTGTGGTGTTTGCTGTCGTTATCTTTCTTGTGTGCGGCAAGAAAGATTGGGTGCGATAAATTCAATAATATTCTCGCTTTCTTTTTTGATGTCAATCAAACCCATATCGTTTGAGCCATTGGGCGGGGTGATGCCCAAAAATCGTTCATTGAAAGGCCGCCATCTGGTAATAGAGGCGCTGAGTTCGTTAGGGTAAAACCCAATAGATTGGTTGTCAAACAAAGCGTTCACATGCAAAGGGCCTGAAGCGTTCCCAATATAGACGGACAAATTCGCGCACAATTTGGCCAAATCCACTAAACTATGGCTCGTATCATAAAGATGGGCGAAAGGGACTTTTTTAAGGAGTTCTTCTGTGGCTTTTCTCTCGCTTGGCCCGCAAATAAGAATGATCTCACAACTTAATTTTTCATGCAAGATTGTAATCAACTCAATGAAATGCGAAGCGGGCAATACGGGCGAACTGCCTCCGCTATGCATATGCACGCCAATCCACAACAAACCAACATTAGCGTTGAGTTTTGAAGCGATGAGGGATCGCTCTTTGGATTTGTCTTTAAGCTTCCATGCGATTTTTTTAAGTTGAGCGTTAGGAAGATTATGATCTTTACAAAATACATGGATGAGATCCAAATTGTATTCGTATTCGGTTTTTAAACACAGCGATCGGCTTTGGCGCACGCTCTTTTGATAAAGCCAAGAATAGATTTTAGTCTTTGGGGCTAGGATATAAGGAATAAATTTCCTCAAACTAAAAGCAAGTTTAGCGTTTTTAAAATTAGAAAATAAAAAGATAAGAGCGTCAATGGATTTACTTTTGAGAGTGGCGCTCAAATGGTTGTCTTCTATAATGACTTCATCAATGAAAGGGAATTCTAAGGCTATTGGGGTGGTATAGCTAGGCACAACCACGCCCAAATACACTTCTTTGCCTTTTTCTAAAAAAGCATGCTTGAGAGCGATTAAAGCGGGTATGGCTAAAATAAAATCGCCTAACTTGTCGTTACGGATCACAAAAACTTTTTGAGAGTTTTCTTTATCTTTGCATTTTAAATCTTCAAACCCTACAAAATCCATGACTCCGCCTAAGAGATCAAATTTTTTGTCATGTTAGCAAAAATCGTTCTTATGCGATGGATAAATTTTATTTTTTATTCTGCCATGCTTTTATAGGCTCATCTTCCCATGTGCCATAGAGAGAATTGGGTAAAATGATCCACTCTGTGCCGAATTTTTGAGCGTTTTGCAAGACTTTAGCTCGTTGTTCTTGGCTGTTTTTAGCGTCTTTAGCAAAAAGTGCGTCAAAATCATGCAAAGTGTCGCCCACTTGTAAAACAATCTCATAATCCTTAGCGACTAATTCTCGCCTAACGGCTTTAGGCTTGCCTTTTTCTTTCAATAAAACGGATTCTTCACTCACTTGGGGGAGTTTAAAACTTTTGAGCGTTTTTAAAGTGAATGCCTTATTTTTTTGCGTGCGGTTAGAAATGTAAAAAATCTTAACGCCCTTAGAATTAGCGTATTCTAAAAAGTCTAGCGCTCCAGGAATGAGCGTAAGAGAGCCTTCTTTTTCAAATTTATCCCAAGTTTCTGGGGTGTATTTGATGCAATTTTTGACTAAATAGCCCGCATAATCAAAAGTGTTTAAAACGGTTTCATCTAAATCCAAGATGACGGCTGGCTTTTTGTCTTTAACGAGCTTAAGGTTATTGTCTAGTGCCATTTTTGCCATTTTGTAACTTTGCAATTGCAAGGCTCTGATCTCAGCGCTTTGCTGATGATACTTAACGCTTCTTGTTAGGGGCGAAACGCATTCTTTAGCATTTAAAACACTCATCAAACTCAATCCTAATAAAACTGATGCAAGGGTCTTTTTTATCATAACAACACCTACCTAATGGAGATTTTTTGTATTATACCTTAAAACAGACGATTAGGAGTATTTTACCATTAACCAATTTGTTGTATAGTTGGCGTTTTTAATTCAAAATGAAGCGAGGAAACAATGAAAAAAATGTTAGCGTTCACCCTTTTGGGCGTTAGTTTGGTGTTTGCAAAACCTTATATGATTGATAAGGCAAACTCTAGCGTGTGGTTTGAGGTTAAACACTTCAAATTCAATGAAACAAGAGGCGTGTTTGATAGTTTTGATGGCAAAATTGATGCCGATCCTAATACCAAGGCTCTCAATGTTTTTGAAGGCAAAATTGATATTAAAAGCATTAACACTAGGAACAAAAAAAGAGATGACCACCTAAAAACAGCAGAGTTTTTTGATGCCATGAAATACCCCAAAGGGAGCTTTAAAATGACCAAATACGAAGATGGTAAAATCCATGGAGATTTGACCCTTCATGGCGTAACCAAGCCTATCGTATTGGAAGCCAAAATCCAAGCCCCCTTACAAAACCCCATGAATAAAAAAGAATTCATGGTGTTACAAGCTGAAGGCAAAATCAACCGCAAGGATTTTGGTATCGGTAAAACCTTTAGCGACGCTGTCGTTGGGGATGAGGTAAAAATTGAGCTCAAACTAGAAGCTTACGCTCAATAATCGTTTTGCAAGAGGTAGATGTTTTCTTCTCTTGCGTTTTTCTAACGGCACAAAAACTTTTATTTTAACTTTGATACACCATATCCCAAAATTGGTATTCGTATTCGCTTGTAGTGATAAAAATCTCCTTTAATTTTTCAATTTCTTGTTTTGAAGAAGCGTGAGTGAGAGAATCAAGCAAATTGATATTCCAATTTACGCACGCTTGAAATTCTTTTGAACTATAGCCCTTAATCCAATGCCCATAAAAGGCATGTTCTAAGGCGTTGGGGATTTGGCTTAAATTTTGCGCGATCGCTAAATAGCTCCAACCACAGGATAGAACAGCCGCCGCAACTTCTTTGATAGAGCCCTTAAACCCTTCAGCGAGCATGTAGCTTGTATAGGATTGGTTAGCTAGAGTGGGGCGTGCGTTTTGCAATTCTTTTGGAGTGATTTGAAGTTCTCTAATGTAATGGTTATGGATACTCATCTCGTTATTCAAAATATCCTGTATAGCGTTAGAAAACTCCCTCATCACCGCTTCATCACAAGCCTTAACTACGCCCAAAGCAAACACCTTAGCGTATTCTAAAAGAAACAAATAATCCTGAATAATATAAAAACGGAATTTATCTCTTTCTAAAGTCCCACGCCCTATGCCTTGAACAAACGGATGGGAAATACAATCCCCCCAAATAGATTGCGCGTTTTGATACAGATATTGTGAAACTTGCATTTTTACACTCCTAAAATCAATTCAATACGCATTCTAACACAAAAGCTCGCAAATATGGTATAAAAATTTGTTTTTAAAAGATTTGTGAGTGGACTCTTGCTTTCAAAAATTGAACGCTGTATTAAAATATCTGTGATTTTGAATAGCGATTAATGATATTATAGGGCTTGTATTGGTTGTTTAAGATTGGCTATCTTTTGTAATCACAAAAGGTTAATTCCATCTCGCTCTGTAGGTTTTGATTTTTAGAAGTTTTTATTATGGGAACTTGTAGTATGGCACTTACAAGATAGGAGTCAATCTTAGATGCATGGTTTCAAACCTATTACAGAGCGAGATGGAATTAACCCTACTATTTATGATTGGTTTAACCTCTGTATGAAGTCATATCGACCAAAACTCAAAATAGTTTAGTATAAAAATAAAAAAGCGTCTAATATATTCAAAATAGGCGTTCAATTTTTAAGCGGTTGGTGTAAAAACGCAATTAAAGGCTTTAATGCTTGAAACTTAACGCTCTAAAACCATAAAACTAATCATTTACTTTAATCTTGTAGTTTGTGTATAAACAAAACATTTATTGAGCTTCTTGTGATATTTCGCTGATCTGTAACAATTCTCTTAATGCGATTGTGGTATAAATATTCTTATCAAGGTGTGCCAAACATGCCTTGAATCTCAATTTTATGAAAGGATTTGTTATGAGTGGATTAAGAACTTGTGTAGTGGTTTTATGCGGTGCAATGGCTAATGCGGCTGTAGCTGGTCCTAAAATAGAGGCAAGGGGTGAATTAGGCAAACTTATAGGGGGTGGTGTTGGGGGTTTTGTTGGTGATAAAATTGGAGGAGCAATTGGGGTTCCTGGAGGTCCAGTGGGTATTGGATTAGGGAGATTTCTTGGTAGCACAGCAGGAGGATATATTGGGTCTGAAATAGGCGATAGGGTAGAAGATTTTATCCGTGGCGTTGATAGAGAACCGCAAGCCCCAAGAGAACCCACCTATGATCGTCATTTCGTGTATGATAGGTAGCTTTGGGCAAGAAAGGAGAGAGCATGAACATCAAAAAGCGTTTGAGCGACTGGGAATATCAATGGGCGGTGGCCATAGTCTATGCGGGATGCATATCCACAATTCCTTATAGCCTAGGCGTTGTCGATCCACTTTTTAGCCCTAAAGATAGTTATTATGCATGGCTAACGCTTTTAATAGCAACCCTATTGTCTAACCTTTTATTTGACCCACGAGGTAGGGATTGTTATAAATCTTTCCAAGTAAGATACCCTAGGTTTCTCAAAGCCATTTTTAAGGCTAGGTTTTTTGGCGCGTTTCATGACGCTGTGTTAGGGGCAAGACTGAGGGATTTTTATATGGCACTTTTAACGATGCCCTTTATTGCCGCTATCCATGAAATTTCAGCGTATTGCGGGCATCCTAGCAATCTCCTTATAGAGGGTTTGGTTATGCTTGGCTTTCTTGTGTGTTTTGGGATTTGTTCTAGGCTTTGTGCTAAATTAGGGTGGTGATTTAACCCAAATAGCATTAAATGGAGGGGGGGAGTAAAAAATTAAAGAAACTTTAAAGCGCGTTCTCACTGATTTGTGTTACAATGAGAAGCATTTAAGGGGTGCTTTTTAAAACGCTCAAGCTTTTAAAAGGCTGAGATCAAACCCGTAGAACTTGTCAAGGTAATTCTTGCGTAAGGAAATAGCATGTTAATAACCACCCAACTATCCAAACGATTTTACGCCACGCTCATTCTTTCTTGCGTGTTTTTAACCATCACTAACATCCTTGTCAAAGGCTCGTTTATCAATCTTTTAGCAGGGCTTAGTGGGGTTTTGTATGCGTTTTTTGCCGGAGAAAGGCAAACGATTTGCTTTGTGTTTGGTCTTGTTTATAATTTGAGTTACGCTTATGTCGCTTATCAGTGGAAATTAAACGCTGATGTGATTTTATGCCTTTTTTTGTATATGCCGGTAACGATTTATGGGCTGTTCGCATGGAAAAAGACAGAGCAGCATGAGGGCGTTATCAAGGCTCAAAAACTTCCCAAAAATTGGCGTTTTATACTCGTTTTAGGCATAGGGGTTTTAACTTATGTGAGCGCTTTGTTTTTTAAAGAGATTAAAACGAATTTTTTATGGGCAGAGAGTTTTAATTTCGTCATCTTTATTATTGCTTTTATTTTACAGGTTTTGCGCTATATAGAAAATTATGCACTAGTAACTTTGGGGAATATCGTGTCCATTATCGTGTGGTTTTGTATTTTTCAAATTTCAACAGAGAGCTTGGTGCAACTCTTCACAACGATCCTATACCTTTTTATTGGTTTGTATTATTTTAACCGCTGGAACCAGTCATGCAAGCAGTGATTTTAGCGAATGGGGAGTTTCCTAAATCTCAAAAATGCTTAGACCTTTTAAAAAACGCTCCCTTTTTAATCGCATGCGATGGGGCTGTCCAGTCCTTGCATGCGCTTCAATTCAAACCCAGCGTTGTTATAGGCGATCTAGATAGCATTGATTCGCATTTGAAAGCCTTGTATAACCCTATATGCGTGAGCGAACAAGACAGCAACGATTTGTCCAAAGCCTTTTTTTATGCTTTGAATAAAGGCTTTGATGACTTTATTTTTTTAGGGTTGAATGGCAAGCGAGAAGATCACGCTTTAGCGAACACTTTTTTATTGTTGGAGTATTTTAAATTTTGCCAAAAAATCCAAGCCATAAGCGACTATGGTCTTTTTAGGGTGTTAGAAACCCCTTTTACTTTACCTAGTTTTAAAGGGGAGCAAATCTCGCTTTTTAGCTTGGATCTTAAAGCCCGATTCACTTCTAAAAACCTCAAATACCCCTTAAAAAACTTGCGTTTAAAAACCCTTTTTTCTGGCTCGCTCAATGAAGCCACAAATAGTTTTTTTAGCCTTAGCTCTACACCTAAATCGGTGGTGTTGGTGTATCAAAAGTTCTTATGAGCGGGTTTTGCTAGGCAAATTTTTGTCTGTATATTGCACCAGGTTAAGGAGCATTTGAATAAGCAAGTAGAGAAAGATTGATTCAGTTTCGCTTTGCGTGGAGATGGTAGGTTTAGTGTTTTTAATGTGCATTGTGTGGCGGACACAATGATAGGAGTTCATATTTTTTCAACAAAACCACTACAAAGCGAACAAATCAACCTATCACTCATATCGGCTAAAATCCAAAGCAGTTTAGTATAGAGGAATAGCCAATATCTAGCATGTCTAAAAAACAATCCATCTAACTTAATCTTCAGCAGTTGGATTTCTTAAAATCATCAAACCAATTAAAAATCTTAATAAAAATGTAAGGAATACCGCTCAAGTAAAGACAGAAAAATCTATTTGAACGATGAAGTTTAGGCGATTCAAGAATACAACAGGGTCATTAAAGGGTGGGATAAAAGCCAGTGCGAGTTTTGAGTTTATTTTAATTTTTTAAAAAATAGGGTTTTAGTTACTTTATTTTTGCAGTTTGGAGGTTATCGCTTAACTAAGCTCTTTTATATTTTGATTACAGAAAATGCTTTTTAGATTTCATGATCAATAAAACAAAGTCAAAGCTTTTGAGCACTTCTTTTAAAATAAGATAAATCAAAGCGATAATACCAACCAAGACTAAATCTTGGCTAGCAGTCCATCACATTTCACACAAATTCAATGGTGGCTAGAGTGGAAGCGTCCCCTCTTCTAAAAGTGGTGCGTTGGATTCTGGTGTATCCGCCATTCCTTTGTGCGTATTTGGGCGCGATTTCAGTTACAAGCTTGTGGGTGGCTTCTTTGTTTTGCAAATACGCAAAAACATGGCGGTGCGCATTAAAATCGCCCACACGAGCCGCTGTTGTTAATTTCTCAATGTAACTGCGCAACTCCTTAGCTTTATAAATCCCTGTTTCAATTTTGTTATGCTCAATCAAAGCGATCGCTAAATTCTTTAATAACGCCTTCCTGTGCGAGCTGGTTCTCCCAAGCTTGCGGTATCCGTGTTTGTGTCTCATCAGTCGTTACCTCCTTTATCTTCTAATTTTTCTAATCTTTTCTTTAAACTCTCTCTTTGTTCATGGCTTAATTCTGTGCCTACCGGATAGCCCAAATCATTCAATTTTTCAGCGATTTCATCATAGGATTTTTTACCCATGTTTTTCACGCCCTTAAGCTCTTCTTCGCTCATCAACACGAGTTCGCCCACATACTTGATGCCGATTTTATCCAAGCAATTAAAACACCTGGCACTCAAATTCATGCTTTCAATTTTAGCGCTCAAATCTTTAGCGTCATCTCTTTGAGCGTAATCGCCTGAATACTCCGTGTTAGCAATGGGTCTTTCGCCAAAAACGCCTAGTTGCTTGCTCATCACTTTCACCGCTGACAAAAACGCTTTATAAGGGTCAATCTGCCCGTCTGTTTCAATATCAAAAATGATTTTTTCATAGTTGGGATCGCCCTCAACCAGAACATTTTCAATCTCATAAACGACCTTTTTAATCGGCGTGAAAGATCCGTCTAGCGGCATGTAGCCCTCAGGCATCAATTCCCTTGTGTTTTCGCTTGGGACATACCCCATTCCTTTATAGATAATGAGCGAAAAATTCAATTGAGCGTCTTCGTTGATTGTCGCTAGGGGCATTTCCGGATTGACGATTTCTATCTGCTCAGAATTCAAATCCCTAGCCCTAAGTTCCATAGGCCCTTTAAAAGAATAATCCACCACAACCGATTGGTTTTCTAAAGAACTATCCTGCCCCACTAACGCCTTGGCTATAAAGCGGATATTCTTTAAATTCATGATAAAAAGCGACACGTCTTCAGTAACCCCCCTTAATGAGTCAAACTCATGATGGACGCCTTCAATCTTTAAACCTACAGGAGCATACCCCACAGAGCTTAAAAGCAAGAGCCTTCTAATAGGATGAGCGAGCGTAACAGCGTAACCAAACTCAAATGGAGCCAGAGAAATCTTAACCCGATTGCCCTCTTTCTCTAGCACCTTAATTTCTGATGGGATCAAAGGTGCTGTTTTGATAACTTTCATGCTCTAACCCCTTACTTAGAATACAATTCCACAATGAGTCTTTCTTCAATAGGGACAACCACTTCTTCTCTTTCAGGGTAGCGGGTGAAGATGCCGTATTTTTTATCTTTTTCCACATCAATCCATGGCACAATCCCTGTTTGAGCTGTCAATTCCATCGCGCGCACCACTTGAGGGTTGCTCTTGGTTTTTTCTTTGATCTCAATTTTTTGCCCTGAACGCACGAAATAAGAGGGAATATCCAAACGCTTACCATCCACAAGCACATGCCCATGCGTTACCAATTGCCTAGCAGAGCTTCTAGTGGTCGCAAACCCCATGCGATAAACGACATTATCCAATCTTCTCTCAATCAAGCGGATAAGGTTTTCACCCGTATTGCCGTCCAAGCGATTGGCTTCCACAAAAATACTCCTGAATTGCTTTTCAGAAATGCCATACATCATTTTAGCTTTTTGCTTTTCTTTCAACTGCAACCCATAATCAGAAGTCTTAGCGCGTCTTTGCCCATGCTGACCTGGCCCATAAGCCCTTCTATCTAGCGCGCTCTTCCCGCTCAATCGCCTTTCACCTTTTAAGGCTAAAGAAACCCCAAAACGCCTTTCTAGTCTTTCTACTGCGCCTCTATATCTTGCCATAAAGCCTCCTTACACTCTTCTTCTTTTAGGGGGTCTGCAACCATTATGAGGGAGCGGGGTGATGTCTTTAATCCAAAGCACTTTAACGCCCTCTGTCGCGCCCACGCTCTTAATGGCGGTCTCACGCCCACTGCCTGGCCCTTGAACCTTAATGCCCACTTCTTTAACGCCATGCTCTTTAGCCTTGCTTAGAGCGCTTTCTACAGCTTGTTGGGCCGCATAAGGGGTGGATTTTTTAGAGCCTTTAAACCCTAAACCGCCCGCCGTGCTCCAGCAAATCACATTGCCCATTTCATCAGTGATAGTGATGTTGGTATTATTAAAGGTCGCTGAAATATAAACAACCCCTCTAGCAATATTCTTTTTGACTACTTTCTTTTTAGCCACTACATTTCTCTTAGCCATTAAATCATCATCTCCTTATCCGCTACTTGCTGCCCACGGTTTTTTTCTTACCCTTACGAGTCCTAGCGTTATTTTTAGTGGTTTGGCCTCTCACAGGAAGACCCTTACGGTGCCTGATCCCACGATAATTCCCTAAGTCCATTAAGGATTTAATATCCATTTGAACTTTTTTACGCAAATCGCCCTCTACTAAGTAGCTTTGCTGGATTTTTTTAGCGATGCTAGACACTTCATCTTCGCTCAATTCATGCACGCGCTTATCAAAAGAAATGCCCACCGCTTCTAAAATCTCTCTGGAACTCTTAAGCCCAATCCCATAAATATAGGTAAGGGCATACTCTACTCTCTTCTTTTTTGGTAAATCTACACCAGCAATCCTTGCCATGCTTTATCCTTGTCTTTGTTTGTGTTTAGGGGTAGCGCAGATCACTCTAATAACGCCCCTTCTTTTAATGATTTTGCACTTATCGCACATCTTTTTCACTGATGGCCTGACTTTCATGATTTTTCTCCTTTGAAAAAATTAGGCACTACTAAAAACTTTTATATTAACATATTTTCATTGAAATAACCCTTAAATTCATTTATATCTAAAAGTTATCCGACCCTTGTCTAAGCTATAGGGCGTAAGCTCTAGCTTGACCCTATCGCCTAAAGCAATCCTAATATAGTGCATGCGCATCTTTCCAGAAATACGGCACAACACCACATGCTTATTGTCTAACTCCACCTTAAAAGTAGCGTTAGGCAACGCCTCAATCACTTTCCCATCCACTTCTATAACATCATCTCTTGCCATTAACGCTCCGTAAGAATCACTGCTTTATTGCCAACTATGGCGATAGTATGCTCATGGTGGCTTGTGTTAAGCCCATCCACTGAAACCACGCTCCACTTATCCGCTAGTATTTTAGGCTCGCCCTGTTTTTGACACACCATAGGCTCTAAGCAAAATACCATGCCCTCTTTGATTTTAGGGCCGCTATTAGCCTTGACGCCTTTTTCTAGGTAGTTGGGGATTTCTGGCTCTTCATGGGGTTTTTTACCAATGCCATGCCCACAAAATCCTTTCAAAGGCACAAAGCCCCTTTCTACAATAGCGCCCTCTAAAATCTGACTCAACTCTTTAAAATGCATGCCCACTCTAATGGAGTTAATGGCATGCATCAAGCTCTCTTCAGAGCAAGCGAGCAATTTTTCATCTTGCGGGCTTATCGCGCCTATAGGAAGCGTGAGAGCCGAATCGCCATAATAGCCATCCACCTCCACCCCCAAATCCAAGCCTATAATATCCCCTTCTTGTAAAACATAATCCGTAGGAATGCCATGAATAACCACCTCATTTAAGGACATGCACACCGAGTTGGGGAAACCATAGAGCCCCTTAAAAGCAGGCCTAGCATGAGAGGATTTAATAAAATCTTCAGCCATTTTATCCAGCTCTAAAAGTGAAACCCCAGGCCTTACTTCTCGCTCTAAAAGGGCTAACGCTTGCGCAGTTAATTCCCCAGCTTTTCTTAGAGCTTTGATTTCTTTTGGGCTTTTAATAGAGATCGCCATTAAAAGCCTACCGCGCTTAAAGTTTTATACTTGCTCATATAAATTTGCGCTTCAATCTTTTTCATGGTGTCAATAGCGACTTGAACCACAATCAGCACCGCCGTGCCTCCAAAGTAAAAAGGCACGCCCATAGCCTTAACCAAAATCCAAGGCACGGTAGAAATGAGCGCCAAATACAACGAACCCCACAAAGTGAGTTTGCTCGCTACAGCATTCAAAAACGATGAAGTCCCCTCTCCAGGCCTAAGCCCTGGAATATACCCGCCATTACGCCTCAAACTATCCGCAATATCCTTAGAATTGAACACGATAGAAGAATAAAAGTAAGCAAAAAAGATGATGAGTAAGAACATCAAAATATTATACGCATACCCTTGCGGGCTTAAAAAATCCGCAATCGCTTGCAAAGTCTTATTGCTTGTGGCTTGCTGTAAAATCGTAGAAGGGAACACGAGCAACGCTGAAGCGAAAATGGGGGGGATCACCCCGCTTAAATTCAACTTAATGGGAATGTAATTCATGATACGCTTGTTTTGGTTTTGCATCACCACTTTACGCGCATAAGAAATAGGGATTCTGCGCTCAGCTAATTCCACATAGATAATCGCAAAAATCGTCGCCAAAACAATCAGCACAATACCGATGAGCATTAAGATATTAATAACGCCCGTATTGACCAAATTGAATGTGCCTGAAATAGCTGATGGGATCCCTGAAACAATCCCGGCAAAAATAATGAGGCTAATCCCATTCCCCACGCCCCTTTGCGTGATTTGCTCCCCTATCCACATAAGCAACATCGTCCCTGTAAGCATAGAAAACGCTGAAACGATCATAAAGACTTGCATATCAATCATGATCGCCCCATTGGCTCCTCCGCTAATGCTCCTTAAGCCCACTGAAACGCTCACCGCTTGGATTAGGGTGATTAAAATGGTCAAATAGCGCACGATTTGCATGTATTTTTGCATGCCGTCTCGCTCTTTTTTCATTTTAGCCAGGTTAGGGAAAGTCGCGCTCAAAAGCTCCATGATAATGGAAGAAGTGATATAGGGCATGATACCCAAAGAGATGATGCTCAAGCGAGAAACCGCATTCCCGCTAAACATGTTAAACAACCCCAAAGCGTTGTTGGAGTTGCTGTCAAAAAAAGCCTTGATCGCTGCTAAATCTACGCCAGGAATGGGGATATAAGCTAAGACTCTGTAGAGAAATAAAAAACCCAAAGTGATGAGTATCTTACTAGCAATAGCTTTATTCATAATAACTTATTCCTCTTAAATCAAGCTGATACAATAGGGGCATTATTTCTGCCCGCTTGTTTTGATTCTCTCATCTTTAATTTTAGAAGCTAGGTTTTTAGCGTCTTTACCGATCAATTTCACGCCTTCAATATAAAGGGGGAAATGGTGTAAGGCGCGCAAGCTTGAAAAAGTAATCTCTTCTAAATTTTTAATCGCTTCATTCTTTTCCACATTGATAGAATAGATATGAGAATCTTTAGCCCTAAAACCTATTTTAGGCAAACGGCGTTGTAAGGGTTGCTGCCCTCCTTCAAAGCCTCTTTTAGCCTTATAGCCTGTCCTTGCGGTTTGGCCTTTACCGCCCCTTGTGGCAGTTTTTCCCATGCCGCTTCCTTGACCACGGCCCACTCGTTTGATTTTCTTAACGCTACCTTTAGCCGGTTTTAAATTTTCTAATCCCATTACAATATCCTTTTTAACTACGCCTTGATTTTCGCTAAAGCGTCAAAAGTCGCGCGCACCACATTATAGGGGTTGTTGGAGCCTAAAGATTTGGTTAGAATATCCTTAATGCCTGCTAATTCCACGATAGGGCGCGTTGAACCCCCAGCAATCACTCCCGTTCCCTCACTTGCCGGTTTGAGTAAAATACGGCTTGCGTTGTATTTATGCTCAATATCATGAGCGATAGTCGTGCCTTTAATGGTTACATGAATTAGGTTTTTAAACGCATCATCTACCGCTTTTTTAATCGCATCAGGGACTTCTTTAGCCTTGCCCAAACCAAAGCCTACAAGCCCATTTTTATTGCCCACAACCACTAAAGCGTTAAAACGAAACCGCCTACCGCCCTTAACCACTTTGGTTACACGACCAATATTCACAACGACTTCTTGAAACTCTTCTCTGTTAATCTCTTCCATACCTTTCCTTTCTGTCATAGAGCGATCCCGTTCTCTCTCAAGCTTTCAGCAAACGCTGCCACCACGCCATGATAGAGGTAACCATTCCTGTCATAAACCGCTCGCTCAATCCCTGCTTTTTTCAATTCTTCAGCAAAGAGAACACCTAATTTTTTAGCGTCTTCTTGCGTGTTTTTAAAGCCCATTTTCCTGCCATCAATATGCGTTATGGTGCTTTGTTTAACATCATCAATCGCTTGCGCATAGAAATAGCGATTCGAACGAAAAACGCTCACCCTAGGCCTTAACGCATCGCCCAAGAGCTTGCTTTTAATCCTTAATTTTCGGCGATCCCTTAAGGCTTTCTTTTTATACAATGCTTTCGCGTTCATCACTCCACCTTATTTATTTTTTAGCTGTCTTACCAGCTTTTCTAATAATGACTTCATTGCTGTATTTCACGCCCTTGCCCTTGTATGGCTCTGGGGGTCTGAAGCTCCTGATTTCAGCGGCGACTTGCCCTACTTTTTGCTTATCGCTCCCTTTGATAGTGATCGTGTTTTTTTCCACCACCATTTCAATCCCTGCTGGAATGGGGTATTTCACCGGGTGGCTAAAACCCAAGCTCAAATCCAAAGTTTTATGACCCAAAGCTACCTTATAGCCCACGCCATTGACTTCTAAAGTCTTACTGAAACCGGTGCTTAAGCCTATTACAATGTTATTCGCTAAAGCCCCATAAGTCCCCCAATAAGCCCTAGACTGCGCGTCTTCGCCCACAGGCTGGAAGCTCAATTGGTTGTTTTCAAGCGTGATTTTCACTCGGTTATGAGTTTCTAACTCATGCTTTTCTTTATTGTTTTTAAAAAGAAGCTTGCTCCCTTCAACGCTCGCTTGCACAGAGCTTGGAATTTCAATGATTCTTTTCCCAATTCTTGACATTTTCAATCCTTTACCAAATGCTACAAAGCACTTCGCCACCGACATTCTGTCTGTAAGCTTCTTCGTTAGTGATCACCCCTTTAGAAGTGCTTACCACAATCACGCCATAGCCATTTTTAAAGCGCTTCAACTCGTTTTTTTGCTTATACACACGACGACCGGGCTTGCTTAAGCGCTTCACTTCGCTGATTTTTGAATGCCCTTTTTCATCATAAGCCAATTGCACATAAACCGATTGTTTCTTGTCTTTATCTTTGACATTGAAATCTTTAATGAAGCCTTTTTCTTTAAAAATCTCTAAAATAGAAACCACGATCTTTGCGTAATAAAGCTGTGTGAATTCTAATCGGCGCATGGAAGCGTTTCTCAAACGAGTTAATGAATCTGCAATTATATCATTTACCATATCTTATCCTTACCAACTGGCTTTTCTCAAGCCTGGGATGAGTCCCTCACTGCCCATTTTTCTTAGGCACACCCTACAAAGCCCAAAATCCCTATAAACCGAATGAGGTCTCCCACAAATGCGGCATCTGGTATAAGCCCTTACTTGGAATTTTGGTTTCCTCTGAGCCTTTGCTATCATTGATTTTTTAGCCATATTAATCCCTTATCTCACTTTTGCAAAAGGCAATCCAAGCAATTCTAACAACTTGAACGCTTCTTTATCGTTGTCCGTAGAAGTTACCATAGTGATGTTCATGCCATGACTGACCATAATATCATCATAAACCACTTCCGGGAAAATCAACTGCTCATTGATCCCAAAGGTGTAATTCCCACGCCCATCAAAACCATTTCGTGAAATCCCTCTAAAGTCTTTCACTCTGGGTAATGAAATCACAATCAGCTTTTCTAAGAAATTATACATGCGTTTATTCCTTAAGGTAACTTTCGCCCCTACCGCCATGCCTTCTCTGATCTTAAAGCCTGCAACGGATTTTTTCGCTTTAGTGATAACGGCTTTTTGCCCTGCAATCAAAGAAATCGTTTGCGCGATATTTTGCATGATTTTCATGTCTTTTGCATGAGCCCCAGCGCCCACGCTGATAACGATTTTTTCTAGCTTGGGTAAAAGCATGGGGTTTTTGATGTCTAATTCTTGAGCGAGTTTTGCCCTCACTTCATCTTGATAAAATTGTTTCAAACCAAACATGTATCCAACTCCTTAGGCTTTCTTCACATTGGAAATGTGCATGGGCTTTTCTTTATGGATAAAGCCCCCTTTAGGGTTAT
Source organism: Helicobacter pylori (assembly GCF_014496485.1). Taxonomy (GTDB): domain Bacteria; phylum Campylobacterota; class Campylobacteria; order Campylobacterales; family Helicobacteraceae; genus Helicobacter; species Helicobacter pylori_DD. The sequence goes on from NZ_JACTAX010000007.1 coordinate 54,588, forward strand.
CATCAGTAGGTTTAATCGCTTTTTTCACCACCTTACACCCTTCAACAACCACTTGAGAAGTCTTAGGCAACACCGCTAAAACCTTAGCGACCTTGCCCTTATCGTCTCCTGCAATGACTTTCACCATGTCATTTTTTTTGATTTCGCTTTTCATTATACAACCTCCGGTGCTAGAGAAATAATTTTCATGAAATTAGCGTAACGCACTTCTCGGCTCACTGGCCCAAAAATCCTTGTGCCAACAGGATCTTTTTTAGCGTCCAAAATCACCACTGCATTGTCATCAAAACGCACCAAAGAACCATTTTTCCTTTGGATTTCTTTTTTCGTTCTCACCACAACGGCTTTGACGACTTGACCACGCTTCACCTTACCATTAGGGATAGCTTTTTTCACGGAAGCCACGATCACGCTACCCACGCTCGCATAGCGTTTGTGACTGCCTCCTAACACCTTAATGCACATGATTTCTTTCGCGCCGCTATTGTCAGCGACATTCAATCTCGTAAAACTCTGTATCATGCTTATACTCCCACTACTAAAATTTCTTTAAGCGTGAAGGACTTGGTTTTAGAAAGCGGTCTGCACTCAATCGCGCTCACAAAATCCCCTACTTTCACCTGATTGTTTTCATCATGGATGGTGTATTTTTTGAACTTTTTAACAATCTTGCGGTATTTTTCATGCACCACTTTTCTTTCCACAAGAATCACAGCGCTTTTTTCAGCAAACTTGCTGATAACCTTGCCTTGCACTAACCTCTTATGCGGCTCTTTCGTATTCATTGCTTACCCTTTTTTACTCAACGCTAGAAGAATAATGCGCATTAATGGCCGTGTTAATGCGAGCGATATTTCTTCTGGCTTTCTTAATCTCGTTAGGATTACTCAATTGCATAGCCTTTAACTTAATGCGCAACTCAAAAAGCTCCGCTTTTTTAGCATGCAACAACTCTTCTAATTCCTTGATACTCTTATCTTTCAATTCAGTATATTTCATTTTCGCTCTCACAAGTTACAATTTTGGTTTTAAAAGGAAGTTTGCTCTGAGCTAGTGCTAAAGCTTCTCTCGCTAGTCCTTCTTCAATGCCTAGCATTTCATAAACGATTCTGCCCGGCTTGATATTCATCACCCATTTTTCCACAGAGCCTTTACCTTTACCCATTCTCGTTTCTAAAGGTTTAGCGGTCAAAGGCTTATCAGGAAACACTCTAATCCACACCTTACCCGCTCTTTTAATGTGCCTTGTCATGGCCACCCTTGCGGATTCAATCTGGCGTGAATCAATCCTCCCATGCTCTATGGCTTTAATCGCAATATCCCCAAACGCAATGGAGTTACCACGATGGGCTTTCCCACGATTGCGCCCTTTCATTTGCTTTCTGTATTTTGTTCTTTTTGGCATTAACATGATTATTGCCTCCCTCTTCTGCTTCTTCTAGGCTCTCTTTCTTCTTTAGCCTCTTCTTTTTTCTCAAATTGGATGCCTTTTTGCAAAACTTCCCCTTTGAAAATCCACACTTTCACGCCAATAATACCATATACCGTCATCGCTTCAGCAAAGCCGTAATCAATCTTAGCCCTTAAGGTGTGTAAAGGCACGCGCCCTTCCATATACCATTCGGTGCGAGCGATTTCAGCCCCTGCTAAACGGCCAGAAACGCGCACCTTGATCCCTTTAGCGCCGGATTTTAACGCCGCTTGCATGACTTTTTTCATCGCGCGGCGGAAAGCGACCCTTTTTTCTAGTTGGGTGGCTACATTTTCTGCGGCTAATTGGGCGTCAGCTTGGGGGCGTTTGACTTCTTTAATATTAATGGAGACTTCTTTTTTAATGAGCGTTTTTAGGCCTTCTTTGACTTTTTCAATATCCACGCCTTTTTTACCAATGATAAGCCCTGGGCGAGCCGCTACGACCGTAACGCGCAGTTTTTTAGCCGCTCTTTCAATCACAATCTCGCTCACGCCGGCATAATAAAGCTCTTTTTTAAGGAATTTCCTAATCTTATTGTCTTCATCAATATTGCTTGGAGCGGTGCGAGCGCTAGGGAACCATCTGGAAGTCCAATTCCTATTAATACCTAATCTTAAACCTACCGGATTAACTTTTTGTCCCATGCCCTACTTACCTTCTGCTTGATTTTTTTTATGGCTTTTAGAAGATTTCATTTCTTTCCCTTCTGCTACTTCTACGAATACATGAGATGTTGGCTTTCTAATGGCTGTGGCTCTGCCTTTAGCCCTTGGAATGGAACGCCTAAGCACAGGGCCAGCATCCACTCTGCAAGAAACAATCAGAGCGCTCTTGGCGTCTAATGAGCCGTTAGCGACCGCAGAAGCCACCACTTTTGAAAGCACTCTAGCCGCTTTATTGGGCGTAAATTCCAAACTAGCGATCGCTAATTCAGCGTTCATGCCTTGGATCTGTCTTGCAATCAATCTGGCTTTAGTAGGAGATAACCGCACAAATCTTAATAACGCTTTACTCATTCTACCCCCTTACTTGCCAATCTTTTTTTGGACACTGCCTTTGTGCCCTTTAAAAGTTCTTGTAGGAGCGAATTCCCCTAACTTATAACCCACATGGTTTTCTGTGATATACACAGGGACAAAAACCCTGCCATTATGCACATTATAAGTAAAACCAATCATTTCAGGCAAAATGGTGCTTCTTCTAGACCATGTTTTAATCGGGCGGTTATCCTTACCCTCTTTTGCCTTGAGCGTTTTTTTCATCAAGTGGTCGTCTATAAAAGGACCCTTTTTAATTGACCTAGACATTCTTTAACCCTTTATTTATGTTTCTTTCTGGAAATGATGAGCTTGTCGCTAGCTTTTTTCTTTCTAGTTTTATAGCCCTTAGCTGGAGTGCCCCAAGGCGATACAGGATGACCGCTTGTCCCTGTTTTACCCTCACCCCCACCATGCGGGTGATCCACTGGGTTCATCGCGCTACCACGAGTTTGTGGGCGAATCCCTCTATGGCGGTTACGCCCTGCCTTACCGATAGAGACATTGATAAAATCCTCATTCCCTACCACGCCAACACTCGCCATGCATTCGCTTAGAATGTAGCGCATTTCAGAGCTTGGCATCCTAATAATGGTGTATTTATTTTCTCTACCCATGATTTGAGCGCTCATTCCTGCACTTCTAGCTAATTGCCCACCAGCCCCTGGATGCATTTCAATGTTATGCACCACCGTTCCTATGGGGATATTTTTTAACTTCATCGCAAAGCCCACTTTAATATCCAAACCGCCTTCAGCAGCGATAACGCTATCGCCCACTTTCAAACCGCTTGGCTGTAAAATATAGCGTTTGTCCCCATCAGGATAGACTACAAGAGCGATGCGCGCGTTTCTGTAAGGATCATACTCAATCGCAACTACTTTCCCTTCAATGTTGTATTTGTTGCGCTTGAAATCAATAATGCGGTAGAGTTTTTTAGCCCCTCTCTCTTTGTGGCGGCTGGTGATTCGCCCGTTATTGTTCCTCCCTGCTGTCGCTTTAAGCTTAGTGAGTAAGCCTTTGACACTGCTTTTTGCGGTAATGTCTTTAGAGTCCAACACCGACATGAAGCGTCTGCTTGGGGTGTAGGGCTTATAAGTTTTAATCGCCATAACGCTTTCTCCTTTCTACGCGCCAAGGGCGGCAATGCTAGCGCCCTCTGGAACTTTCACATAAAATTTCTTAAACGACTTTCTTTGTCCAAGCTTCCCTCTAAAGCGTTTCACCTTACCTTCTTGTTTCAAAGAATTGATTTTCAAAGGCTCAAAGCCAAAGTAAGTTTTAAACACTTCTTTGAGCTGGTTTTTGGTTACATTTTGAGCCGTTTGGACCACTAAAACACCTTTTTCTTGCAATCCTAATGACTTTTCAGTGTAAAGAATTGACTTTATATCCATGATGTCTGCCATTTTTTACTCCTCTGTCTTATCTTGCACCGCATGCTGAAACGCCGCTTCTTCCATCACGACAGAGCTAAACGCCGCTAAAAGATAAGCGTTTAACTCGCTCACATCAATAATGAGGCATTTTTTAAGGTTACTAAAGGCTAACTCGGTGTATTCGTCCATGTTTAAACACACAAACAAAGTGTCTCGTTGCTCTAAAGCCTGGAACATTTGGTTGGCTTCTTTAGTCAAATGCTTCCTTTTATTGTCTTCAACCACGCCCTTTATAGCGATTTTTTCCACCACAAACAGCTTGTTCGCTTGCGCTTTTTCTTCTAAAGCGTATTCTAAAGCCAAGCGTTTTTGTTTTTTGTTGATTTTAAGGTTGTAATTGCGCTTATTCGTAGCCCCATGAGAGACACCCCCACCCACAAACACAGGCGAAGTGATGCTCCCTGCTCTGGCTCTTCCGCCCCCTTTTTGCGCCCAAGGCTTCCTACCGCCCCCGCTCACTTCAGCGCGGTTTTTACTTTTAGCGGTATTAGCGCGCGCAGAAGATAAATAATGTTTCACATAAAGATAGAGGTTATGGCTGTTGATACCCTCATATCTTTTAGGTAACTCCACGCTACCCTTTTCTTTCAAATGGCTGTCTAAAACGATGGCCTTACTCATATCAAACCCTTTATATTATATTCAATGTATGGTTTTATACCGCTCTAATGCGTCCATAAGCCCCAGAAAAGCCGGCCACTGAACCCTTTAGCACTAACACCATACTTTCTTTATCAAAAGAGAGCACCTCGTTTTGGCAAGTAACTAGCTCATTGCCATAATGCCCTGCCATTTTCCTACCCTTTTGCACTCTTCCTGGCCATTCTCTGTTACCAATAGAGCCAGGACGGCGATGGAAACGGCTCCCATGCGCTGCAGGCCCACCTTGGAAATTCCAACGCTTCATCACCCCCGCAAAGCCTCTCCCCTTCGTTTTAAAGCTCGCTTTAACCCTTTTAAGCGTTTCTAAAGCGCTCAAATCCAAATCGCCCAACTCTTGTTGTTGGGAAGCTTTTAAGGTGGCGAAATGGTTAAACTCTTTGCTGAGTTGGTATTTTTTTTGCTGGCCTTCAATCGCCTTATTGTGTTTTTTATGCATCGCATAGGCCACTAAAGCTTTCCCGTTTTCTAGCTGGCACACTTTCGCTTGCAAGACTTTAAGCAAGGTTACAGGCGTGCTGTTAGCGTCAATCGTGCGGCTCATGCCTATCTTTTGAACTAAAAATTCCATATCTAACCCTTATTTTATGATCTCAATGCGTTAGGACTACTTCGTTTCCATAGAAGTTACTTCTACATCCACTTCAGGAGCTAAATCCAACTTCATCAAGCTATCCACGGTTTCTGGGGTGGCCGAGATAATATCAATCAATCGGCTATAAACCCTAATCTCAAACTGCTCTCTTGAATCCTTATTGACATGCGGGGAGCGCAAAACGGTGTAACGCTTATTCTTAGTCGGTAAAGGGATAGGCCCTCTAATTTCAGAACCTGAGCGCTTTACGGCTTCCACGATAGCCACAACAGAGCGATCCAACACTCTATGGTCATAAGCTTTGAGCTTCAACCTGATTTTTTCCATAAACTCTCCTAAAAGAACTCGTTTCATTCGTTACTCAAAACAGAATAAAACAATAAAATAAAAACTGAAATACTACTCAAAATGCGCTATTTAGTCAATAACTTTTGCTATTTTTAGGGCTTTTTAGAGATTTTTACTTCCTTTTTATAAGGAAATATAAAAAAATGCGCTACGATTATCTTAATCCAATCCCATTTGAAAGGAAGTTCATGCCCCTTTCTTGCTTGCACCCTTTTGGGCCTTTTGAAACCCCTAAAGAGCCGGCTTTGAACAACCCGCTTTCAAACCCGCCTTCAAGCGATAAAATCTGTCTTTTAGGGCCGATGAAATCCGGTAAAACCACTTTCGCCCTCAAACTAGCGAAAAATTTTAAAAACCCTGTGTATATCAATTACAATGACATGCGTTTGAGTAAAAACATTCTAAGCTCATGGCTTTTAAAATGGCATTTGGAAAAGAAAATGGATTTGCTCATTTTAGACAATATAGAGCGCTTGGATTTCAGCCTGCCAAAGCTTTCTAAAATCGTTCTTATCCCTAATTATTTAAGCCCCATAGCGGAAAAAGATTTTAGCTTGCGCTATGCGTTAGGGTTGGATTTTAAAGAATACACTAGCTTTTTCAAGCCCAACACCCCTAAAAACACCCTGTTTAACCGCTTTTTAAGAGACGGCAACGCTTTAGATTCGCTTTTTACAGAAAATGGGCAAGAAAAAATCCTAAAAAAACAAGAAAATATTCAATTAATCTTTCAAGCTTACGCCCCCTTAATAGCTAAAATCTGCGCGTATCAATCTAAGTTTGTGAGCGCTTTTTATCTTTATACGCAGCTCAAAAAAGAGCTTAAAATCTCTAAAGACACCCTTTATAAATTGTTACACGCGCTAGAAAAACAGCGCATCCTTTTTTTAGTCCCCAGTTTTGAAAACCATAAAACCAAATTGTATCTGTGCGATTTTGCCCTGCCTTATAGCCTGACTCCTAGCCCTTCGCTTTTAAACGTTTTTGAAAACATGGTTTTTTTAGAGCTTTACAAGCAATTCCCAAACTACGAGCTTTACTCCCATGACAACGGGATTTTTATCTTGCATAAAAATTCTACCAACAAGCTCGCCCTCATCGCCCACGCTTTCCCCACGCCCCATTTTTTAGAAAAACAGCTTTTATGGTGCCATGAGCATGGGTTTTTAAATATCGTGGTGGTTTCTATCAACGCCCCCATTTCAGCAACTAATCCCCCCTACAAACACCTTAATTTCATTGATTTTTCTTTGGATATTCAATCTATTTTGATATAATAGTTATTATGTATTTATGTATTTATGTATTTATGTATTTATGTATTTATGTATTTATGTATTTATGTATTTATGTATTTATGTATTTATGTATTTATGTATTTATGTATTTATGTATTTATGTATTTATGTATTTATGTATTTATGTATTTATGTATTTATGTATTTAATATTATTACTAAAATTTTTAATTGATTATTTAATATTTTTTATTTTTTCTTAAGCTAACTCGCTATAAGCTATCCCAGTATTTCGTCTTTTTGAGAAATACCGCCTACCCTAAAAGCGTAGGATATTTTTTTTATAGAAAGGAAGCTATAATGAACGCATTGAAAAAATTAAGTTTCTGCGCCTTGTTATCCCTAGGCCTCTTCGCTCAAACAACGCATGCTCATAGTTTAAAAGACACGATCAACTATCCTGATTGGCTTAAAATCAATCTTTTTGACAAAAAGAACCCGCCCAATCAATATGTCGGATCGGCTTTTATTTCTGGTAAAAGGAACGATTTTTACGCCAATTACATCCCCTATGATGACAAATTGCCCCCTGAAAAAAACGCTGAAGAAATCGCTTTTTTAAGGGCCAGAATGAACGCTTACAGCACTTTAGAAAGCGTTTTAATCACTAAAATGCACAATCGCATTGTTAAAGCGCTTCAAGTTAAAAATAACGCTATCAACCATTTATTCGGGCTTGTTGATTTTTTAACGTCTAAATCCATTTTGGCTAAAAGGTTCGTGGATACCACCAACCATCGTGTGTATGTCATGGTGCAATTCCCTTTCATTCAGCCTGAAGACTTAATCGCTTACTTTAAAGCCAAACGCATCGACCTTTCTTCAACGAGCGCTACCCATCTCAGCGCCATTTTAAATAAGGCGTTGTTCCACCTCTAGGGGTTTGGTTTGAAATAATGAGCGGTTTTTAAGCATGAAGCTACGCCGATGAAAAGGCGTAGCCCCTAGCTTAATGATCGCTTCTATATGCTGTTTAGTCCCATTACCCGCAATTCTTATCCCAGCCGTATTCCTTAAACAAAGCGTGCAATTGTCGCATTTCTCTGTCCTTAGAAGCTTTCGCTAAAACAGACGCCATAGCGATTTGAGCAATCTTTTCATCGCCCTTGATGATGGTTTGTATATTGGGGTAGCGTTTGTTCAAGCCAAACGCCGTGTTGCCGTCTATTTTTATTTCATTGGCTAAAGAGCAACTATTTTCTAAAATTTCTTGAATAGCGAGTTTCAAACACGCCCCTAAGCCCAAGCTATCAATTTCATTCGCGCTTTTTTTAACCACGAAAAACCCCACCTCACCATGCGTTTTGATTTTATCTTCTAAGAAAAAGCGCTTTTTTTGGCTGAGCTTTTTGCTATCCTTAAGACCCATTTTTAGAAATTCTAAGGCTGTTTTTTCGCTGCACACCACCCCAGCCACAAAAAGCGAACCGGCCAAACACCCCCTCCCCGCTTCATCAATGCCTAAAACCATTGATACGCAACCAAACCGGTATCAAAATCCCTACTCACACTCTCCATGCACTATCCTGTTTTCTCTTAATTTCTTAATAAACTCTGTCAATTCTTTTTCAAAGTTTTTCACGCTTTTTCTGTCGCTTGGCGATGAGAGGATAGTCAAATGATTCGCCCCACTAGTTAGCTTGGCATGCTTGCTTCCAGATTCCAAATAAAGATTCAAATCTTTATTGTCATGCAACGCTTCTTTTAAGATCTTACGAATCTCTTTGCTATGAGTGGCTTTTTCAGGATTCATCTCGCACGCCCGCCCAAGGTTTTCAAGCCTTAGGCCCGATCATCTTTTCAGGCACCACGAATTGGTCAAAATCTTCAGCGCTCAAGAGTTTCAATTCCACCGCGCTTTCTTTTAAAGAAATGCCTTTTTTGTGGGCGTTTTTAGCGATTTTAGCGGCGTTTTCATAGCCTACATGCGGGTTAAGGGCGGTTACTAGCATTAAAGAATGGTGCAAGTAATAATCAATCTTTTCTTTGTTAGGCTCAATACCGCTCGCGCAATGGATATTAAAACTTTCCATGCTATCGCTTAGTAGCCTCAAACTCTGCAAGAAATTATAAATGATCACCGGCTTGAACACGTTCAATTCAAAATTACCCTGACTGGCCGCAATGCCAATAGCGGTATCATTCCCCATCACTTGCACGGCCACCATGGTCATCGCTTCGCATTGCGTGGGGTTCACTTTACCGGGCATAATAGAACTGCCCGGCTCGTTTTCAGGGATATTAAGCTCGCCCAGACCACAGCGCGGCCCGCTCGCAAGCCATCTAATATCGTTAGCGATTTTCATTAAATTCGCCGCTAAAGCCTTAAAAGCCCCATGCGCATAAGCGATAGCGTCATGGCTAGTGAGCGCGTGGAATTTATTGGGCGCAGAGACGAATTTCACGCCGCTAAACTGGCTCAATTCTTCAGCCACTTTTTGGCTCAATTCTTTATGAGCGTTTAGACCTGTGCCTACGGCCGTCCCGCCTATGGCTAATTCCCTTAAATGCTCCAAACTCTCTAAAATTTGTTGTTTAGAATGCTCTAGCATGCTCGCATACCCGCTAAATTCTTGCCCCAAAGTTAAAGGCGTGGCGTCTTGTAAATGCGTGCGCCCAATTTTGACAATCTCTTTAAATTGCTGGCTTTTGTCTTTAAAGGTCTTTAACAAATTCTCTAAACTGGGCAGTAACTTGTGCGTGATTTCTAGCACGCTCACAATGTGCATTGCGGTAGGGAAAGTGTCGTTGGAGCTTTGAGACATGTTCACATCATCGTTAGGGTGGATGAGTTTTTTCTCTCTGAAATTACCCCCTAAAATTTCGGTAGCCTTATTGGCAATGACTTCATTGAGATTCATGTTCGTTTGAGTCCCGCTCCCTGTTTGCCATATCGCCAACGGGAATTCGCCGCACAGCTCGCCTTTTAAAATGCAATCGCACGCCTTGATAATGGCTTGTGATTTTTCTAGGCTTAATTTCCCTAACTTGTGGTTAACTACCGCCAGACTCCTTTTGAGTTTGGCAAACGCACCAATGAGTTCTTTAGGCATTTTCTCAGTGCCGATCTTAAAGTTTTCAAGACTGCGTTGCGTTTGAGCCCCCCAGTATTGGCTATCATCTACTTTGATTTCGCCCATCGTGTCATGTTCAATCCTAAATTGCATACTAATCCTTTGAAATTTGATTTTAAAACCTTAAAAAAATAGCATAAACTCTTATACCTTCTACTTAAAACCTTAATTTTTTAAACACCATTTCCACAATTTTTACACAAAAGAGGGTTATCATTCGTCCGCAACAAGGATTTCCTTGTTATCTTATTGTAAAGGTCAAAACGATGAAAAAGCTAGCCGCTTTATTTTTAATAAGCGTGTTGGGGGTTATGAGTTTAAACGCATGGGAGCAAACCCTAAAAGCTAATGATTTGGAAGTGAAAATCAAATCCGTGGGTAACCCTATTAAAGGCGATAACACTTTCATTCTCAGCCCCACTTTAAAAGGTAAGGCTTTAGAAAAAGCTATCGTTAGGGTGCAGTTTATGATGCCTGAAATGCCCGGCATGCCAGCGATGAAAGAAATGGCGCAAGTGAGTGAAAAAAACGGCCTTTATGAAGCTAAAACCAATCTTTCTATGAACGGGACATGGCAAGTTAGGGTGGATATTAAATCCAAAGAAGGCCAAGTTTATCGCGCTAAAACAAGCCTGGATTTATGAGCGCATGCTGTCTTTTATAAGCGCGTTCTATAAGGGGGGCGTGTCAATACGCCTTCTAACAGCTTTTTTACTGCTCTTTAGTTTGGGTTTGGCTAAAGATTTAGAAATCCGAACTTTTGTGGCTAAATACCTTTCTAAAAATCAAAAAATACAAGCCCTACAAGAGCAAATTGACGCCTTAAGTTCTCAAGAAAAAGTCGTTAGCAAATGGGATAACCCCATTTTGTATTTAGGCTATAACAACGCTAATGTGAGCGATTTTTTCAGGCTGGATAGCACTTTAATGCAAAACATGAGCTTGGGTTTGTCTCAAAAAGTGGATTTAAATGGTAAAAAACTCACGCAATCTAAAATGATCAATTTAGAAAAACAAAAAAAGATATTAGAGCTTAAAAAAACCAAGCAGCAATTGGTGATTAATTTAATGATAAACGGCATTGAAAATTATAAAAACCAACAAGAAATAGAGCTTTTAAACACAGCGATTAAAAATTTAGAAAACACCCTCTATCAAGCCAACCATTCCAGTTCGCCCGATTTAATAGCGATCGCCAAGTTAGAAATTTTAAAATCGCAATTAGAAATCAAAAAAAACAATTTAGAAGAAGCCTTGTCTAGCAGCCATTATTCCATGGGCGAATTGACTTTTAAGGAAAACGAGCTTTTAAGCATTGCCCCTAAAAATTTTGAATTTAATAAGGAGCAAGAGCTGTATAACATTAGCGCCACTAATTACGATATTGCGATCGCCAGGCTTGATGAAGAAAAAGCGCAAAAAGACATCACTTTGGCTAAAAAAAGCTTTTTAGAAGACGTAAACGTTACTGGGGTGTATTATTTCCGCTCCAAACAATACTATAACTACGACATGTTTAGCGTCGCTTTGTCTATCCCCTTGCCTCTTTATGGCAAGCAGGCTAAATTAGTGGAGCAAAAGAAAAAAGAAAGCTTAGTGTTTAAAAGCGAAGTGGAAAACACCAAAAACAAAACCCACCACCTGGCCCTAAAACTCCTTAAAAAATTAGAAACCTTGCAAAAAAACCTGGAATCGATCAATAAAATTGTAAAACAGAATGAAAAAATCGCACAAATTTATGCGCTTGATTTGAAATCTAATGGCGATTACAACGCTTATTACAACGCCTTGAATGACAAAATCACCATGCAAATCACCCAGCTTGAAACCTTGAGCGCTCTAAATAGCGCTTATTTGTCCTTACAAAACCTCAAAGGATTAGAATGAAACGGCTTTTATTGTTAGCCTTGGCCCTCTTTTTTAGCCTCTTATTCGCTAACGCTCAAGAAATTAAAGAGACTCAAGAGACTAAAAAAACTAAAGAAACTAAAAGCCAAACCCGTTTTAACATTTCCACCACTAAGGTCATAGAAAAAGAATTCGCCCAAAGCCGGCGCTATTATGCGATTTTAGAGCCTAATGAAGCGCTGATTTTTTCTCAAACCCTGCGTTTTGATGGCTATGTGGAAAAGCTTTATGCGAATAAAACCTATACCCCCATTAAAAAGGGCGACAGGTTATTGAGCGTGTATTCCCCTGAATTAGCGGGCGTTCAAAGCGAATTGTTATCGTCATTGAAATTCAACCAGCAAGTGGGAGCGATTAAAGAAAAATTAAAACTACTAGGGCTAGAAAACTTTAGCATTGAAAAAATCATTAGCAGCCATAAAGTCCAAAATGCAATGACTATTTACTCTCGTTTCAGTGGCGTTATTTTTAAAAAAAGCCCGGATTTAAATGAAGGGAGTTTCATTAAAAAAGGGCAGGAGCTGTTTCAGATCATAGATTTAAGCCAATTGTGGGCGCTTGTTAAAGTCAATCAAGAGGATTTAGAGTTTTTAAAAAACACGCATCAAGCGATTTTGTTCGTAGAAGGGGTTAAAGGCAAGCAAGAAATCACGCTTGAAAACATCAACCCCATCATAAATGCGCAAGATAAAATGCTAGAAGCGCGCTTCAATGTGCCTAATCTTAAATTGCTTTATTACCCTAACATGTTCGCTCAAGTAGAAATCTTTCACAAACCACAAAAAATGAAGATTTTGCCTAAAGAAGCGGTTTTGATTAAGGGGGGGAAAGCTATCGTGTTTAAAAAAGACGATTTTGGCTTAAGCCCGTTAGAAATTAAAGCCGTCCGCTTGAGCGATGGGAGTTATGAAATTTTAGAGGGTTTAGAAGCGGGTGAAGAAGTCGCTAATAACGCTTTATTCGTGCTAGACGCTGACGCTCAAAACAATGGGGATTATTAAAAATGATAGAAAAAATCATTGATTTAAGCGTTAAAAACAAACTCCTTACCACTTTAGTCACTCTACTCATTTTTTTAGCCTCTTTGTGGGCGGTAAAAAGCGTTCGTTTAGACGCTTTGCCGGATTTAAGCCCCGCTCAAGTGGTCGTGCAAATCACTTACCCCAATCAAAGCCCTAAAATCGTGCAAGAGCAGGTTACTTACCCGTTGGTTTCTACTTTCATGAGTATCGCTAACATTGACACGGTTAGGGGGATTTCTAGCTATGAAAGCGGCTTGATTTACATCATTTTTAAAGACGGCGTCAATCTGTATTGGGCTAGGGATAGGGTTTTAGAGCAATTAAACCGAGTGAGCAATCTACCCAAAGATGCTAAAGTGGAAATAGGGAGCGATTCCACTTCTATTGGTTGGGCGTATCAATACGCCTTATCTAGCGATAGCAAGAATTTAAGCGATTTGAAAGTCTTGCAAGATTTTTATTACCGCTATGCGCTTTTAGGGGTTGATGGGGTGAGTGAGGTTGCGAGTGTGGGGGGCTTTGTGAAGGATTATGAAGTAACGCTTCAAAACGATTCTCTGATCCGCTATAACTTGAGTTTGGAACAAGTCGCTAACGCGATTAAAAATTCCAATAACGATACCGGTGGGGGGGTTATTTTAGAAAACGGGTTTGAAAAAATTATAAGATCGCATGGCTATATCCAATCTTTGAAGGATTTAGAAGAAATTGTGGTTAAAAAAGAAGGGGCTATCCCTTTAAAAATCAAAGATATAGCCAGCGTTAGGCTAGCGCCAAAACCACGCAGAGGGGCAGCTAATCTCAATGGCGATAAGGAAGTGGTGGGCGGGATTGTGATGGTGCGCTATCACGCTGACACTTATAAGGTGCTTAAAGCCATTAAAGAAAAAATCGCTACCCTACAAGCGAGCAACCCTGATGTGAAAATCACCAGCGTGTATGACAGGAGCGAATTGATTGAAAAAGGCATTGACAATTTGATCCACACGCTCATAGAAGAAAGCGTCATTGTGTTAATCATTATTGCAATTTTCTTACTGCATTTCAGGAGCGCTTTAGTGGTGATTATCACTCTGCCTTTAAGCGTGTGCATCAGTTTTTTGCTCATGCGTTATTTCAATATTGAAGCGAGTATCATGAGTTTAGGGGGCATTGCGATCGCTATAGGGGCGATGGTGGATGCGGCTATTGTGATGGTGGAGAACGCTCACAAGCACTTGCAACACATTGATACGAAAGACAATATTCAAAGGGTTAATGGCATTATAGAAGGGGTTAAGCATGTGGGGGGCGCGATATTTTTTGCTTTAATGATCATTGTGGTTTCTTTCTTGCCAATTTTTGCGCTCACCGGTCAAGAAGAAAAGCTTTTTGCCCCTTTAGCTTACACCAAAACCTTTGCCATGTTAGTAGGAGCGCTGCTTTCTATTACGATAGTCCCTGTTTTAATGGTATGGCTCATTAAAGGGCGGATTTTAGAAGAGTCTAAAAACCCCATTAACGCTTTTTTCATGAAAATTTATGGTGCGAGTTTGGATTTTGTGCTTAAGTTCAGATACGCTTTTTTAATAGCGAGCGTCTTAGGTTTAGGGGGCTTGTATGTAGCGTATAAAAAACTCAACTGGGAATTTATCCCTCAAATCAATGAAGGGGTAATCATGTATATGCCTGTAACGCTTAATGGCGTGGGCATTGACACCGCTTTAGAATATTTGAAAAAAAGTAATGCCGCTATCAAGCGATTGGATTTTGTCAAACAGGTTTTTGGTAAAGTGGGGCGCGCTAACACCAGCACCGATGCCGCCGGTTTAGGAATGATAGAAACCTACATTGAATTAAAGCCAAAAAACGAATGGAAAGAAAAGCTCAGTTATAAGGAAGTTAGGGATAAATTAGAAAAAACCCTGCAATTAAAAGGCTTGACTAATTCATGGACTTACCCCATTCGTGGGAGGACGGACATGCTCTTAACCGGCATTAGAACGCCCCTAGGCATCAAGCTCTATGGTAACGACACGGATAAATTGCAAGAATTAGCGATCCTTATGGAACAACAGCTCAAAACCCTAAAAGAGAGTTTATCCGTCTTTGCCGAGCGATCTAATAATGGTTACTACATCACGCTGGATTTGAACGATGAAAATCTGGCTCGTTATGGCATCAATAAAAGCGCCGTGTTAGATGCGATTAAATTCGCTTTGGGAGGAGCCACGCTCACGACCATGATTAAAGGCGTAGAAAGTTACCCTATTTCTTTACGCTTAGAAGACACCGAAAGAAACACCATTGAAAAATTAAAAAACCTCTACATCAAAACCGCTTACAATTACATGCCCTTAAGGGAATTAGCCCATGTGTATTACGACAACTCGCCGGCGGTGTTAAAGAGCGAAAAGGGCTTGAACGTGAATTTTATTTATATTGTGCCGCAAAATGGTATCAGCTCTGATACTTACAGGCAACTGGCTCAAAAAACGCTAGAAAAAATCCAATTGCCTAACGGGTATTATTATGAATTTAGCGGCGAAAGCCAGTATTTAGAAGAAGCGTTTAAAACCTTACAATACATCGTGCCGGTGAGCGTGTTTATCATTTTTATTTTAATTGTCTTTGCTTTAAAGAATCTCACTAATTCCTTATTATGCTTTTTCACTCTGCCTTTTGCGTTTTTGGGGGGGTTAATTTTTATGAATCTCATGGGCTTTAACATGAGCGTGGCGGCGTTAGTGGGCTTTTTAGCCCTTTTGGGGGTAGCGAGCGAAACGGCTATTGTGATGATCATTTATTTAGAGGATGCGTTTCAAAAATTCATCAAAACCCCCTTAAAAGAGCGAACGACTGCCGCCTTAAAAGAAGCCATCATGCATGGGGCGGTGCTTAGGGTAAGGCCCAAGCTGATGACCTTTTTTAGCATTTTAGCTTCACTCATTCCTATCATGTATAGCCATGGCACAGGAAGTGAAATCATGAAATCCATCGCCGCGCCCATGCTAGGGGGCATGATAAGTAGCGTTGTTTTAACGCTTTTTATTATCCCTACGGCGTATTTTGTGATCAAAAACGCTAGGGTTAGGAAACATGAATATTAAAAAAAAGCCTTTTCTAACGCATGGCTTTGGACTAAAACCATATAAAGAATGGTAGGGAGCGTGATGCTTAAAACAAACACTTTAAAAATGCGGTGCAAAAGGATAACGGATAAAAAAGCGGTGATTTCATTGATCCCATAAGGGGGTTTTAAAATGTGAATGTCTTTTAAACAATAGATCACGAGCATGCCTATCACTGAGCATGATAAAGCCCTACCCAAATAACGCACAAAGTCGTTAGGCGGGTTTTTAGCGTTAAACACCATAAAAGGCCAAATGCGCGTGAAATAAGTCGTTATTATGATGACTAAAAGAATGAGTATAGAATGCGTTAACATTCTAACTGCTTTCTAAAAACAATGAGGGCAAGCACCATTAAAACCAAAGCGATGAGCAAAAAGTATTCAGTCCCAAAGAGTGCCAAACAAACGACCGCAATAACGATCCCAAGCCATGCGTTTTTATGATTCGTGTCTCGTTTGTATTGCTCCATAAACAGCACGATAAAAATCGCTGTCATCACAAATTCCATGCCTTGAGTGTCAAAAGAAAAATGTGAACCCACCAACGAACCCACTAACGAGCCAAAAATCCAATAAGAATGGTTGAGTAAGGAAATACTAAAAATGAAGTCTTTTTCACTCACCCCCTCTTTAGGAGCGTATAAATTCAATAGTGCAAAGGTTTCATCCGTGAGCGCATGCGCTAAATAGGGCAAACGCCATTGGGTGTTTTTAAATCGATCTAGCATAGAAAGTGCATAACAAGTCTGTCTCGCATTCACTAACAAGCTCACAATAACGACATTTATCAAGCTCGCTTGCGCGCTTAAAAGCGTGATCGCTACAAACTGCACCGCCCCAGCATAGATGAATAACGACATGAACAAGGCGACTTTATAATCATAGCCATGCTGGACTAAAAGCATTCCAAAAGTCATTCCCATAAGCAAATACCCTAAAAAGATAGAAATGGTATGAGGGAAAGCGTCTTTAAAGGCTTTTAGAAAATCATGCATCAACAACCTTTTATTTAAACCAGTCTTTAATTTTAGAAATACAGGTTTCTAAAACGCTTTTATGCGGTTCGCTCTCATAGCCAAAACTCGCATGCAATTTTTCCAATAACCCTTGCTGCTCTTTATTCAAGCTTTTAGGATAAATCACTTGCAACACCACGATCAAACTCCCCCTATAAGAGCTTTCGGGGTGCTTCACGCCCTCGTTTCTAAACGCAAAAGTTTGCCTATCTTTGGCGTTTCTAGGGATTTTTAATTCCAATTCGCCTCCTCTTAAAGACGGCACTTTAATCGTATGCCCTAAAGCGATAGTGGTGAAAAACACCGGCGCTTCAATGAACAAATCACAGCCTTCGCGCTTGAAATGCTCATCTTCTTTGACTCGCGCTTCCAAATACAAATCCCCTCTTTTCCCCTTCTCGTATTCATTGCCTTTATTTTTAAGCACCATGCGGTTTTGATCATCAATGCCCTCAGGGATTATCGCATCAATTTCTTCATCTTTAAGAATGTAGGTTTTACCCTTACACGCTTGACATGGGGTTTTAATGATTTTGCCCTTGCCTTGACACGCCCCACAAGTTTGCGCGAAACTCATAAAACCTTGACGCATGAACACCTGCCCCTGCCCATTACACTGCTTGCAAGTCTCTAGGGCTTTATCTTTGGCGCCCGTGCCATCGCAACTTTCACAGACGCTCTGGTATTGGACTTTAATGGTTTTTTTACAGCCAAAAACCGCTTCTTTAAAACTCAATTCAATGGTTTGCAAATAATCCGGTGCGATAGAGCTTTTTTGCCTTTTACTCCCCCTAGTGCCAAACCCAAAAGCGTCTTCAAAAAACGAGCCTAAATCTTCAAAAAAATCAGAAAAATCGCTCTGGCTCGCGCCGGCTTGGTTTAAGCCTTTTTTACCATACCTGTCGTATAAGGCCCGCTTCTTTTCATCGCTTAACACCCCATAAGCTTCATTGATGAGCTTGAATTTTTCTTCGGCTTCTTTATCGCCGGCGTTTCTGTCTGGGTGGTATTTTAAAGCCAGCTTTCTGTAAGACTTTTTAATGGTCTCTTGGTTGCTGTGTTTTTCCACTTCTAAAATTTCATAATAACTCAATTCCACGATCGCTCCAAAAATGGCATCAAAACGCTTATTTTATCTTAAAAGCGATAATTTTGCGTGTTTTAGTGCATGCCAAAACTTAGATAAAATAACACGATGAAACTATAGTAATAAAGATAACCCCATGAGATTTTTTTGCTTTTTCTTATTTTTTCTAACTTTTTCAAACGCGCAGATAATGATGACTTTTGATTCTCAAACTAACGCCAAACTCTCACGCTCTAACGAACAGCTTTCTGACATGCTTTACAAACTCAATGAAAGTTTAAGAATCTATCAAAGCGTGCTTTCCAACAACCAGGATCAACTCAAAGAAATCAAAAAAGCTAACAGCACCCTAAATAGCCAGAGGCGTTTTTTTAACGCCAGCCAGATCCGCCTTATGGACACTGATGCGTTATTGAAACAAAGCGCTTTGGAATTAGAAAAATTACAAGCTTTAGAAAAACGCTTAAAAGAGAGCATGGAGCATGAACGCTTAATCAAAGAATCTCAAACGCTTTTCTTGCAAGAACATTGCCCTTATTTGAGCGGTGTTAAGAATTTAGAAGAGGCTTCAAACGCTTTAGAAGTTCAAGAGCAAAACAACGCCCTTTTCTTGCTCAAAGAGCCTAAACTCGCCCATTTGCTCTCACAATTGGATCTGATGAGCGCTTTAAACGCCTTGTGCGATCAGGTTTTAGAAAATGAAATACAGGATCAACAATCCCATAACAAAACCCTAGAATACAACGCTCTTAAAAACCATGATTTTCAAGCCTATAAAGCCATGCGTTTGAAAAAATTTAAAAACAAGATTCAAAGCCAAATCCAAGCCAAAGAAGACGCCCTAAAAACCTTTTTGCCTCTAGAAAAACGCCTAGAAACTTTAAAAACGCATTTTTTATGCGATAAAGAAAATCTCAAATCATGCGCTAAAGAATTGCACCAACGCTACCAAAACGCCCTTATAGAGCGAGATAAAGAATTAAAAAACGCTAAAGATAATAAAGAAAAGCATGCTTTAATCTTAGCCAATTACGAACACACTTTAAAAACCTTGAATATAGAATTTTTAAGCGAATTAAATAAGCAAATGGCGTTTTTGAATGAAACCATGGCGTTAAACGCCCGAGTTTTAGCCCTTTTAGCCCAACAACAGACTAAAAAGCCCTTCAATGTGAGCGGTGGTTTAAGCGGTGATTTGAGCGGTGGAAAAGCTCTTATTAAAAATATCCGCTTAGATCCGCATGGATTCCCTAGCTTTAAAAATTTTAAGCGAGAATGAGTGTTTAAAAAAGCGATCAATCAGGCTATAAGCGCAAAAGCCCTAAACAATCACGCCCCCGCCAAGCAAAATATCATCTTTATAAACGACTAAGGCTTGCCCTTTAGCCACGCCGTAAAAAGGCTCTTTAAATTCCACTTCAATCATCTCGTCTCTCAAGCTCACATGTGCTTTAACAGGTACGCTCCTGTAACGAGCCTTGATAGAATATTCGCCGCTTTTAAAATCTTTCATTAAAGATTTGTTTTTAGCCTTAAGCGAATGCGTGGCGAGATCTTCTTTTTTGCCCACAATCAACTCGTTCTTTTTAGCGTCAATCCCCACCACAAAATGCGGCTCTAACGCGCCTTTAACACTAAAGCCTTTGCGTTTGCCAATCGTGTATTGCATATAACCTTTATGCGTGCCAATGACTTCGCCTTGTAGGTTTTTCACCACGCCCTCTTTTTCCACTTCAACATGCTTTTTTAAAGTGTCAATGTAGCTTTTTTCCACAAAGCAAATTTCTTGAGATTCCTTATAAGTCTCTAAAGTGCCTAAAAAAGGCATCGCATTCAAGGCTAAAGGCTTAATGTCTTTTTTTAACAAATCCCCTAAAGGGAACACCAATTTAGCGATCACTTCATGCTCTAAAGCGTATAAAAAATAGCTCTGATCTTTAGTTTTATCCACAGCCTCTTGAATATAACTTACCTTGTCAATTTCTTTGACCCTCGCATAATGCCCGGTAGCGATCTTTTCACACCCTAATTGTAAAGCGTGATCTAAAGCTAGCCCAAATTTCATTAAAGGGTTGCACAACGCGCATGGGTTAGGGGTTTGTCCCTCTTCATACGCGCTGATAAATTCATCATAAACCGCGCTTTTAAAATCCTTTTGAAAATCCAACACTTCTAAAGGAATGCCTAAAAACTCGCATGCTTTTTGAGCGTTTTTGATGTATAAATCATGCTTTTTTTCACTCGCATGGAGTTTTAAATAAATCCCCACCAATTCATGCCCTTGCTCTTTTAAGCTATAAGCGCTATAAGAGCTATCCACCCCCCCACTGAGTAATACCGCTATTTTCATTTTTAGTCTTTCATTATGAGTTATGGCTCGTAGTCTAGCGCAAAAACCATTCATAACCACCTTTTTTTAACCATTGGCATGCTAAAATACCTAAAGATTTTTTAAAATCGCATCAAAACGCATGGAGAAATAAGGGTAATGGCCAAAATTGAATTGTTAGCCAAATTCACGCAAATCGCGCTCCCTAACAGCCACCCTTTGTTGAAAAAAGTTTTACACTACGCCAAAAAGCATTTCAGCCAGTGCCACATGCTCTCTTCATCGTTACTCATTTTAAACGACACGGAATGTTTTAAAAAAAACTACTTGCTCAATTGGGTTTATCATGCCCTTGAATGCGCGCATGAAAAAGATATTAGCGTGCATTCTTTAGAAGAGGTTTTACAAAAAAGCCACCTGCCCATACGCATCAAAATCATCAATCAAAACACGCTTTTAGAAAAAATAGAAGTGAAAGTTTTAACCTTTGGGGCAGAATACGCGCTTTTTATCACCAAGCACCCTATCGCTAAGCGGTTTTTACGCCAAAAATTCAGCGGCTATGTGTTTTTAGAAACCCAAGATGAATTGCATATAAGAGGCGACTCAGAGCGTTTTTGGGAACTCATTGTAACGCTCAATGAAAATAGAATCGTCCATAACGCATGCTTAGATTTCATCTACCCTAATGGCTTTGGCAAGGACAGCTACACCACTATGGCTGAACGCAAATTAAAAGAATGCTATAAAACGCTAGGGTTTATCAAACATGAAAATTTTAGCGAAGTGAAAAAGCGCTATTTGGAGTTGGCTAAAACCTACCACCCTGATTTGTGCGATCTGAAAGAAAAAAAGGCTCTTTATGCCAAACGCTTCGCTATCATTCAAGAAGCCTATAGCCACATTAAAAAACACGCTTAAACCCCCAAACCAGCCCTAATCGCGCTAGAAGAAATCGGCGCGTCAATGCCCTTTAAAGGGTGGTAGTGTCCCTTAAACTGGATCTCTTCATAGCCAATCCTTTCAAAAACCACTAATTCCACCCTTTTTAAAAGCTCTGTAGCATTAGTCCAAGAAGAAAGATGCCTCAAGCAATCCGCTCCTATGACTAAATAAAGCGTTTTAGGGCGGTAGAGTTTTTGAAAATGAAGAACGCTTTCTATCGTAGGCACAGCCCTTTCTTGCTTGATTTCAAAATCGCTCAACAGCACCCTAGGCATTCCCTTTAAAGCTCTTTCTAATTCCTTAAAACGGGTTTGTGCGTCCAAAAAACATGGCTTTTTAAAAGGGTTTTGATAAGCGGGCAAGACAATCAGCTGAGCGAAGGGCAGTAATTCTAAAGTTTGCTCAATAATGGCTAAATGAGCCTTGTGCAAGGGATCAAAACTCCCTCCATAGAGCGCTAATTCTTTGTATTTTAAGACATTATTCATTGTATTCAAAGCTAGACGCCTTAGTCAATTTAGCGAATTTAACCCCCCTAAGCCCCCCAATTTCTAGTTGCAAGCGTTGGATTTCAAACGAATTGCCTTGTAAAATGATCGTCTCCAAACAATTATGCTCATCCATATGAATGTGCGTGGTGCATAAAACATGCGTCCCGCTGGCATGCTGGATGTCTATCATGCGCTGGTTCAATTCCCTTTGGTGGTGGTCATAAATCACCACAAGCACGGCGATCTTGCTCTCATCATTAGGGTTATCTTCTGCCCAATTGTCTTCTACTAATTTTTCTCTGATCATGTCGCGCACTAATTCTGAGCGAGAAGAATAGCCGTTTTTAATGATGCGGTTGTCTAATTCGTCTAATAAATTTTGTTGTAAAGAAACCGAAAAGCGGATGATTGAATCGTCTTTATTGGGTGTATCCATTGAGAAAAATCCTTTTTGGCATGAGTTTGTTAAAAGCCGCTCATGCTAGTATGATTGAATTAATTTAAAATAAACAATTATAATACAGATTGGATTTAAATGGTTGGCCATAAGAGCGTTTGAATTTGATTGTAATTATTAGCTTAATCATTATTGACTTGTTATTATTAAAACAATATAATCAACAAACTAACATTCTTTTATCATTTTGGAGCATTTATGCGAACGAATGCTTCTTAAAGGGTGCATGCTCTTTAGAGTATGTCTGTATCGCATGTTGCTTTAATCTTAAGGGAATTGTTTTATCATAGACAAGGAGTTTTTATGGGCGGTTTTTCAGTGGGAATGTTGAAAGATTATGTGGACATATTCGTTTTTGCGGTGCTTGGCGTGGCCAGTTTTTTAGCTTTGTGGTTTGCGATTGAAAGGGTTATTTTTTATTCTAAAGTCGATTTGAAGGCTTATGACGATATAGATGCCCTGAATTTGGATTTAACCAAGAATCTAACCATTCTCTATGTGATTTTTTCTAACGCGCCTTATGTGGGCTTATTAGGGACGGTTTTAGGGATCATGGTGATTTTCTATGACATGGGCGTGAGCGGCGGGATGGACGCTAAAACGATCATGGTAGGTTTGTCTTTGGCTTTAAAAGCGACCGCTCTAGGGCTTGCTGTGGCGATCCCTACTTTGATCGCTTACAATAGCTTGTTGAGAAAATCCGATGTTTTGAGTGAAAAATTCAGGATCATGAAAAAATGAAAAGCATCAGAAGAGGCGATGGGCTGAATGTTGTCCCTTTCATTGATATTATGCTCGTTTTGTTAGCGATTGTGTTAAGCGTTTCTACTTTTATCGCGCAAGGTAAGATTAAAGTCAGTCTCCCTAACGCTAAAAATGCGGAAAAATCCCAGCCAAACGATCAAAAAGTGGTGGTCATCTCCGTAGATGAGCATGACAATATTTTCGTAGATGACAAACCGACGAATTTAGAAGCTTTGAGCGCTGTAGTCAAACAAACAGACCCTAAAACCCTTATAGACTTAAAAAGCGACAAAAGCTCTCGTTTTGAAACTTTTATCAGCATTATGGATATTTTAAAAGAGCATAATCATGAAAATTTCTCCATCTCCACGCAAGCTCAGTAAAGTTTCAACGAGTGTTAGCTTTTTAATCTCTTTTACCCTATACGCCATAGGGTTTGGCTATTTTTTACTGCGCGAAGACGCCCCAGAGCCTTTAGCGCAAGCGGGGACCACTAAGGTTACCATGAGTTTAGCCAGCATTAACACTAATTCCAATACAAAGACCAATGCTGAGTCGGCTAAACCCAAAGAAGAGCCTAAAGAAAAACCCAAGAAAGAAGAACCCAAAAAAGAAGAACCCAAAAAAGAGGTTACAAAGCCTAAGCCTAAACCCAAACCCAAGCCAAAACCAAAACCCAAGCCTGAACCCAAACCCGAGCCCAAGCCAAAACCAGAGCCTAAGCCTGAGCCTAAAGTTGAAGAACCTAAGAAAGAAGAGCCTAAAGAAGAACCCAAAAAAGAAGAAGCTAAAGAGGAGGCTAAAGAAAAAAGCGCTCCTAAACAAGTAACGACTAAAGATATAGTCAAAGAAAAAGACAAGCAAGAAGAGTCTAACAAAACCTCTGAGGGTGCAACTTCTGAAGCTCAAGCGTATAACCCAGGGGTGAGCAACGAATTTTTAATGAAGATCCAAACCGCTATTTCTTCTAAGAACCGCTATCCCAAAATGGCGCAAATTAGGGGCATTGAGGGCGAAGTGTTAGTGAGCTTTACGATCAATGCTGATGGGAGCGTTACAGACATTAAAGTGGTCAAAAGCAACACGACGGATATTTTAAACCATGCGGCTTTAGAAGCCATTAAAAGCGCGACGCATCTATTCCCTAAACCAGAAGAAACCGTGCATCTAAAAATCCCTATCGCTTATAGCTTGAAAGAAGACTAACTAGTCTTTCTTTTAAGGGCGGTTTTTAAGCCTTAAAAGCTGAATCAAACCCCCCATTTTTCGCAATTACAAAAAAAAAAAAAACAAAATCTCTAAAATTTAGAGCTAGAATTAGCCATAAAATTCCATTTATTGCTTATAATATGAAGTTTCTTTGTATCAAAGAAAAATCTAATAAAAGGAGAATACATGAAAATCAAAAAATCCCTCTTGCTCTCTCTTTCTCTCATGCTCTCATTATCAAGGGCTGAAGACGATGGATTTTATACGAGTGTGGGCTATCAAATCGGTGAAGCGGTCCAACAAGTGAAAAACACAGGAGCGTTGCAAAACCTTGCAGACAGATACGATAACTTAAGCAACCTTTTAAACCAATACAACTACCTTAACTCTTTAGTCAATCTAGCCAGCACACCAAGCGCAATCACGGGTGCGATTGACAATCTAAGCTCAAGCGCCATTAACCTCACTAGCGCTACCACCACTTCCCCCGCCTATCAAGCTGTGGCTTTAGCACTCAATGCCGCTGTGGGCATGTGGCAAGTCATAGCCTTTGGCATCAGTTGCGGCCCTGGCCCCAATCTTGGCCCAGAACATTTAGAAAATGGGGGCGTTCGATCGTTTGACAACACGCCAAACTACAGCTACAACACCGGTAGCGGAACGACCACCACCACTTGCAATGGGGCTAGTAATGTAGGGCCCAATGGTATCCTATCTAGCAGCGAATACCAAAAACTCAACCAAGCTTATCAAACTATCCAAACCGCTTTAAACCAAAACCAAGGAGGCGGGATGCCTGCCTTGAATAGCTCTAAAAATATGGTAGTCAATATCAATCAAACTTTCACAAGAAACCCTACAACAGAATACACTTACCCCGATGGGAATGGCAATTATTATTCAGGCGGTTCATCAATCCCAATCCAGCTAAAGATTAGCAGCGTCAATGACGCTGAAAACCTTTTGCAACAAGCCGCTACTATCATCAATGTCCTTACCACTCAAAATCCGCATGTGAATGGTGGCGGTGGGGCATGGGGGTTTAGCGGCAAGACCGGGAATGTGATGGATATTTTTGGCGATAGTTTTAACGCAATTAATGAGATGATTAAAAACGCTCAAACAGCCCTAGCAAAAACCAAACAGCTTAACGCTAACGAAAACACCCAAATCACGCAACCAAACAATTTCAACCCCTACACTTCTGAAGACAAAGGGTTCGCTCAAGAAATGCTCAATAGAGCTAACGCTCAAGCAGAGATTTTAGGTTTAGCTAAGCAAGTAGCGGACAATTTCCACAGCATTCAAGGGCCTATCCAACAAGATCTAGAAGAATGCACCGCAGGATCGGCTGGTGTGATTAACGACAACACTTATGGTTCAGGTTGCGCGTTTGTGAAAGAAACTCTCAATTCCTTAGAGCAACACACCGCTTATTATGGCAATCAGGTCAATCAAGAGAAAGCTTTAGCTCAAACCATTTTGAACTTTAAAGAAGCTCTCAACACTCTAAACAAAGACTCAACAGCGATCAATAATGGTATCTCTCACTTGCCTAACGCCAAGCCTCTTCAAAACATGACGCATTCCACTCAAAACCCTAATTCCCCAGAAGGTTTGCTCACTTATTCTTTGGATACCAACAAATACAACCAGCTCCAAACCACCACGCAAGAACTAGGCAAAAACCCTTTCAGGCGCTTTGGCATGATCAGTTCTCAAACCAATAACGGCGCAATGAACGGCATTGGCGTGCAAGTGGGCTATAAGCAATTCTTTGGTAAAAAAAGGAATTGGGGGTTAAGGTATTATGGTTTCTTTGATTACAACCATGCGTTCATTAAATCCAACTTCTTCAACTCGGCTTCTGATGTGTGGACTTATGGGGTGGGAATGGATGCGCTTTATAACTTCATCAACGATAAAAACACCAACTTCTTAGGCAAGAATAACAAGCTTTCTGTGGGGCTTTTTGGTGGTTTTGCGCTAGCCGGGACTTCGTGGCTTAATTCTGAATTCGTGAATTTGAACATGGTGGGCAATATCTATAGCGCTAAGATGAATGTGGCTAATTTCCAATTTTTATTCAATCTAGGCTTGAGAATGAACCTCGCTAGGCCTAAGAAAAGCGATCATGCCGCTCAGCATGGCATGGAATTGGGCGTGAAAATCCCTACCATTAACACGGATTATTACTCTTTCATGGGGGCTGAACTCAAATACAGAAGGCTCTATAGCGTGTATCTCAATTATGTTTTTGCTTACTAAATGGCACAAATTCTCTTTTTAAGGGGGCTTCATTGCGAAATGCCCCTATGCACTTATGAATTTTGATTAAAATTTAGTTGTTCATAAAAACATGAAAGCCTTTTACAAATAACTCCTTTAATTTTGTTTTTAAAAAACGCTTTTTAACTTTTTTTCATTTTCTTTTCTATGAAAATGTTCAAGCATTCTATGAGCAAGGCAAAACCAATACCCGCATACAAATAATTTTTATCAACATGCAAATGCAATCCTTCTAAAAACAAAAACACGCCCACAACGAGCAAAAAAACAAAGGCTAAAGTTTTGATGCGGTAGTGCTTTTCAATAAAATTGCCAACGATTTTGGAAAAAAACATCATCACGATCACAGATAAAATAATAGCAAGCGCCATGACTTCTAGGTGTTTAGCGATCCCAATAGCCGTGATCACGGAGTCTAAAGAAAAGACAATGTCTAAAAACATGATTTCTATTAAAGTGATGAAAAAGCCAAACGCTTTTTCTTGGTGTTTTTCTTTAGGGTAGATCTGCTCTTTTAATTCCACTAACGCTTTAAAAGCCAAAAACGCCCCCCCTACAAGCAGCACCACATCACGCCATGAAAAGCTCATGCCCGCTATAGTGAATAAAGGCTTTTGCAAATGGCTGATAAAAAACAAGCTCCCTAAAAGCCCTATACGAGCGATCATCGCTAAGCCCAAGCCTAAAATCATGGCCTTATTTTGCTGGTGTTTGGGGAGTTTATAGACCATCACCGTGATAAAAATGATATTATCAATCCCCAAAATAATCTCTAAAAGCGTGAGCGTAGCCAAGGAGACTATGCCATGCGGTGTAGAAAGAGCGTCTAAGAGTGAGGATAAAAATTCCATAAAAGGCTACAACCAGCCTTTCTTTTTAAAATAGAGCACAGGCAAAATCGTAGAAATCGCCATGACAATCAGCGCGAAAAGATACCCGTATTGCCATTCTAACTCCGGCATGAATTTAAAATTCATGCCATAAATCGTGCCAATCAAAGTGGGGGGCATCATCGCCATAGTCGCCACAGTGAAGAGCTTGATGATTTTATTTTGCTCCACATTGACTTGAGAAGCGAACAGGTTTTGAATGTTATCAAGCGAGTTGAGATTGACCGTTGTAGACTCCACCAAAGAGCTAAAATCGGTTAAAATGATATTTAAATTATTTTTAGTATCGCTATCCACTTTATTGCTCCTTAATAAAGCGGTGATAATGCGCCGTTTGTCAAAAAAAGAATCCCTCAAAGCCACATTAAATTCTTGCAAATTGGACAAGCGCACTAAAATATCATCATGCGTAGAAGTTTCTTTGAAAATGATGTTTTTACGCAACAGGCTCGTTTGTTTGTTGATCCACTCCAAACATTCCACGCCTTTTTCAAAATACACTTCAAAGATTTTGGTCAGAATATCAAACCCGTCTTCAAATTTTTTAGGGCTAGCCAAAACCTTTTTTTGGATAGAATCAAAGATTTCTAAAGTCCCATAATAAATCGTGAAAAGAATGTTATTAGACAAAATAAAGGTCGCCATTTCCGTGTGGAAAGTCTCATTTTCATCCTGGTTAGTGAAAAAGGCGTTGATCGTAACGCTGGAGCTGTCTTCCCAATATTTGGTAACTGATGAGACTCGTTGGGAATGGTCTGTGTTGTAGTGGATAGCGTATTCTTGGCTTAGAGTGGCTAATTCATTGGGCGTAGGGTTGATTAATTCAAACCACAACACTTCATTTTCTTCTATATCAAAACCATTAAAATCATTAAAGCGTTTTTTAATGACAAATTTTTGCTGTTTGAAAAACACGTTCACCATAAGCGATCCTTAGAGTTAATGGCGTTTGTCCAAAACTTCAAAACAAGGTAAAATTTTGCCCTCTAATAATTCCAAACTCGCTCCCCCACCGGTAGAAATAAAACTCATGTTATCCTTTTCACCCGCGCGGTTGATCGCATCAATGGTATCGCCCCCACCAATGAGCGAGAAAGCGTAAGTGTCAGCGATCTTATGGGCTAAAAAGGTTGTGCCTCTAGCAAATTCTTGTTTTTCATGCACGCCTAAGGGGCCATTCCATAGGATCGTGGGTGCGCTCTCTATGACTTCAGAAAATAATTTCAGGCTCGCAGGTCCTATATCAGCGATCTTGTGTTTAGGTTCAATGTCTTGGACGGGTGAAATTTTGATGTGTTTGGGGTTAAGAATGTCATCAGTGGTTACAGCGTCTATGGGTAAATAGACTTTGACTTTTTTTTCTTTCGCGCTTTGCAATAACT
Source organism: Helicobacter pylori (assembly GCF_014496485.1). GTDB lineage: Bacteria > Campylobacterota > Campylobacteria > Campylobacterales > Helicobacteraceae > Helicobacter > Helicobacter pylori_DD. The sequence goes on from NZ_JACTAX010000007.1 coordinate 83,393, forward strand.
CTAAGGCATCTTTTATCAAAGCGTCTTCTACAGAAGAATCTTGCACATCATAGCCTAAGGCTTTTAAGAAGGTGTTGCTCATCGCCCCGGCAATGATGAGCTTGTCAATGAGATCTAAAATGTTTTTTAATAGGGTGAGTTTGGAGCTGACTTTAGCCCCCCCTACAATCAACAATAGAGGGCGTAAAGGGTGGTTAAACGCTTGATAAAACGAATCAATTTCTTTTTTGAGTAAAAACCCACTCACTTTAACAGGGGCGAATTGTGCGGTGCCATAAGTGCTGGCATGTTTTCTGTGGCTCGTGCCAAAAGCGTCATTCACAAACACATCGCACAAGCTTGCTAAATCTTTAGCCAGATTTTCATCATTTTCTTCTTCGCCTTTTAAAAAGCGGATATTTTCTAAAAGAAAAATCCTTGTGGGCGCGTTTTCGCTTAGGGCTTGCTTGAGTTGCGCGATATTTTGAGAAAAAACCACTTCATGATTTAAGAGTCTTTCAAGGCGTTTTAAAAAGGGTTTCAAGCTCAATTTTTCTTCAACCCCTTTAGGGCGGCCCAAATGGCTCACTAAAATAATATCTTTAGCCTTATTGTCAATACAAAATTGGATGGTAGGCAAGCTCTCTCTAATGCGCGTATCATCGGTAATATTCAAATTTTCATCTAAAGGCACATTAAAATCCACTCTAATAAGCACCCTTTTATGGCTCACTTCCACTTCTTGAATGTTTTTAACGTTTTGCATAAACGACATTTTAGCTAACATGAAAAATCCTTTCTTTTAATTTTGCGCTATATATTGCGCCATGTCTATCAAGCGCTCGCTATAACCCATCTCATTATCATACCATGCCAATACTTTAGCATTTTTTTCGCCTATTGTCATGATTTGATCATCAATCACGATCGCGCTAAAAGGCGAAGAAATAAAATCGCTTGAAACGAGCCTTTCTTCATCAATGCTTACAACCCCTTTAAAGGCATGCTTACAAGCGTCTTTAAGTGCATGCTGAACGCTTGCTTTACTCACAACTTTTTTAAAATTTAAAGATAGATCCACCAAACTCACATTGGGGGTAGGCACTCTAATCGCAAGGCCTGTAACTTTAGGGCCTAAATGCGGTAAGACTAGCGAAATGGCTTTGCTCACGCCGGTGCTTGTGGGGATGAGATTAAGGCCGGCCGCTCTAGCGCGGCGGATGTCTTTGTGCTTGGTGTCTAAAAGGTTTTGATCGTTAGTGTAGCTGTGGATGGTGGTTAAAAGCGCATTTTCTACTTTAAAGGCTTCATCTAAGATTTTTAATAAAGGAGCGCTAGCATTAGTCGTGCAAGAGGCGTTAGAAATCACGCTTTCATTATGGTAATTAGTGTGATTCACCCCATAGACAAAGGTGGGGGCGTTTTGTGTGGGGGCGGAGATGATGACTTTTTTCACGCTGTTTTTAAGATGAGCGCTTGAAGCTTCTAAGGAATTGAATTTCCCCGTGCATTCTATGATGATTTCTGCGTTAGCGACAGAAAAATCAAGCTTGTTAATATCTCGCTCGCTCAACACTAAAATATTTTTACTATGCCCGATATTTAGGGTTCTATTGGCGTTTAATTGGGCTTCAAAATACCCATGCACGCTGTCATGGCGGATCAAATGCAAAAGAGTTTCTAATTCAGCGGTAGAATTGATGGCGACAATTTCTATATCCTTTCTTTGGCTAGCGACTCTTATAGCGCACAAACCAATGCGCCCAGTCCCATTGATAGCGATTCTAATTGGCATGTTTTCCCTTTATTTAAAAATTGATATTTTATCACAAATGCTTTTAAATCAAGGCATTCTCAAGGGGTTCTGCCTCATTAAATATCAATCACAAACTGAAATCAAAATTCTTGCGATAAACCTCTCGGTAAGCTTTTTGAACGCTTGAAAAAACCCCACTCCCTAAAAACCCCCTAGATAATGGGCTTGGGTGAGGAGCTGTGATGATGATGTGCTTGTTTTTGGGAATTAGCGCGATCTTTTTTTGGGCGACTTTCCCTAATAACACCACGATTAAAGGGGAGATCGTTTCAAAAAGGCGTATCAGTATTTGATCGCTAAAAGCTTCCCAGCCAATATATTTGTGCGAAGCGGCCTTATTTTTTTCCACGCTTAAAATGGCGTTCAATAGCAGCACACCCCTTTTAGCCCACGCGCTCAAATCCCCGCAACAAGGCACAGGCACGCCTAAATTCGCATGCAATTCTTTAAAAATATTTTTTAAGCTTGGGGGGATGGGGGCGTTTTTTTCCACGCTAAAGCTCAAGCCCATCGCCACCGGCAATTCTTGCTCATTGTCTAGGTAGGTGGAATGGTAGGGGTCTTGCCCTAAAAGGATGATTTTAACCGCGCTAGGGGGCGTTAGATTGAGTGCATAAAACAGATTAGAGCTTCTAGGGAAAATGGTTTTAGGGCTTTTTAGGGCTTCTAAGTAGCGTTTTTCTATTTCTAAAAAATAAGGCTTTTTAAATTCGCTTTGCAAAAACTCCCGCCAAGCTAAACTCAAAGGAGCGTAGTCAAAAAGCTTCATTGTTCGCTAGGGTTTAATTCATGATAGTGTTTTAAATACTCTTTTTGCATGCGTTCTTCTAATTCTTCATACCAGGTGGGCGAGTTAAAATCAGGCGTATAGCTTTCTAGCATGACTAAACGGGTGCGCGCTTTATAGGCTTCTAGGGGTTTGGAATTAAAGATTTTAATGGAATTGATTAACACCATGGGCTGGATTTTGAGCTGGAATTTTTCAGCGATGATTTTAGCCCCTTGCTTGAAAGGGAGGAATTTTTCTCCTCCTTTGCCTCTAGTGCCTTCAGGGAAAATCACTAAGGGGCGGTTTTGATCTAACTTTTCTTTACACGCTTTCAAAAGGCTCACAATCCCCTTTTTATCCTCTCTGTCAATTAAAATCATTCCGGTATCGGTTAAGGCATGCCCATAAAAGGGGATTTCACCCAGCTCTTTTTTAGCAATCCAGCAAATATTACTAGGGTGGTAGGCTTCTAAATAAATGATGTCTAGTAAGCTTTGGTGGTTTAAGACAATGAGTTTAGCGTCCGTATCAAAAGCGCCTATTTTTTCTAAATGAACCCCAGTGAGCGTGAAAAAACACGCGCAAGTTTTACGGCTAGAGCGCGCGTTATTGTTTTTGCGGTTAAAATAATTGAAAACAATGATAACAGCTAGTCCTATAGCGATCACTAAAGCTCTATAAATCGCTCTTAAACTATTTGACTTCATTTTTTTTGACCCATCCTATTTGTTCATGCGGCGTTAGGATTTTGTAATAATCATCATGCGAACCTAAGATTTTAATCGGCATTTCATTTTTAGAAAGCCCTAAAATGGTGGAATTTTGCGTGGGCAGAATGCGGATTTTTTTATGAGCGAGCAAAATGGCTGATTTTTGCGTGAATAAAAGGTGATACAAAACAAACCCTAAGCACAAAATCCCAAGCCCTAAAAAAATGAGTTTGCGCCCAAAAATGAAGAACAGCGCCAAGAAAAACACGCACAAAGCGAGCAGCGCCACATTAGAAAAGACTAAAAAATTGTTTTTAGGGATGAGATCGCTTTGAATACCGGTAGTGTCTTGAGTGGGAATGGCTGAAAAAGATAAGGTCTTAAATTGCTTATTTGAAAGCGAGAAATAATCAAAAGAAAGGTTTTGAATAGTCTTAGGCAACACGCAATAATAAAAAACGCTCCCTTCTTTAGCCTTGATCTGGTTTAAAGAGGCGTTATCAAACCCTTGTTTGATCGCTTCTTTGATGTGAAAATCTTCCCAAGTGGCTTCTTTGAACGCTATTTCCATCACCAAAATATTGTTTTTATCGTCATAATCTTTGGTTTTGTATTGCACAACTTGTAAATCTTTAGCCATGATTTTTGCGTAACGAGGGTTTTTTGACAAATCCGTTACTTGCAAGGCAACTTTTGGGGCTATGGAATGATCGATGTATTTGTCTTTATTGGAAAACGCGCTCACTTCTAAGGACGGGATACTCGCTTTTACGCCCTTAATCTTGTAATAATAAGTCGCTCTGAAAAGCTCTTTTTCCACCTTTTTCCATTTAGGCATTTTGCTTAAAAGCTCAATTTGGGTTTTATCCAACCCATCTTTGATTTTGGCTTCCAAAAACTCAGCGTCAAACAACAATAAATCATAAGTTACGCCTATAATTTGACCGATATAAACCGGATTGTTTTCCAAATCTTCTAATTGGGGGATTTTCACATAAGCCACTTTAGCCTTGATCTCTTCTGGCTCATTAGCGTTCTCGGCAACCAAAAAGCTTATCAAAAAGCTTAAAATCAAACTGATGATTTTAAGGATTTTGATTGGATGAGCGAAAAAACTCATTAACGATTTTTCAAATAAAAACCCCATGAGTTTTTATTTCTTCTTAGGCGCTTTTTCATCCATTTTCTCATCAACGATAGACCAGGTTTTCAAGCTGTCAATAGCGGTTTTTAGCTGAATATCATCATTGATCATTTTAGGAGTAACCTCTTTTTCCTCTTCATTTTTCTTGTCTTTATCAGCTTCTTTGGAATTAGGGGTTTTATCATCAAGTTTTTTAAGCTCTTGCTCTAAATGGTGTTTTAGATCCGCTTCTTTCAAGCTGAATTTATTTTCATTTTCTGGCGCTTTACCCGGATAAATCACAATATCAGGCGTGATCCCCTTAGCTTGAATGGTGCGCCCGCTCGGCAAATAGTAGCGTGCGGTCGTGATTTTAATGGCTTCATCTTTATTGACAGGGAGCAGCATCTGCACGCTTCCCTTACCAAAGGTTTTTTCACCGATAATCACGGCTCGCTTATGATCTTGTAAAGCTCCTGCTACGATCTCGCTCGCGCTCGCTGAACCGCCATTGACTAACACCGCAATAGGCAAATTGGTATAAGGGGCTCTGCCGTTAGCCTTGTATTCTAAATTTTCTTCTTTATTTTTGCCTTTTTGAGAGACTAAAACCCCCTCTTTAATAAAGAGATTAGACAAGCCCACCGCTTGGTTTAACAACCCTCCAGGATTCCCCCTTAAATCCAACACGATCCCCTTAGCCTTAGGGTTAGCTTTTAAGCCTTCTAAAACCGATTTGGTAACATTCTTGTCAAAACCACTCACTCTCACATACAGATAAGGGGTTTTTTCAATCTTTTTCACATAGACAGAGGGGAGTTTAATGATGTCTCTAATGATGTTAAACACCAAGGGTTTTGGCTCGTTTTTTCTCACAACGGTGATCTGAATAGGGGTCTTTGGCTTGCCTCTCATGAGATTGATCGCATCATCAATGCTCATGCTCAGCGTGCTTTCGTTATTGATTTTTAAAATGTTATCGCCTGATTTAACCCCAGCCTTGTAAGCGGGAGTGCCTTCTAAAGGAGCGATCACGGTCAAAACGCCATCGCGCATGCCCACCGTGATCCCAAGCCCCCCAAATTCGCCCTCGGTTTGGGCTTGAAATTCCTTAAACTTCTTTTCATTCAAATACGCTGAATGCGCGTCCAAATTAGAGAGCAAGCCTTCAATCGCTTTAGTCATGATCTCAGAAATACTGATTTTATCCACATACTTTTTTTCAATTTCTGAAACCACATTAGAGAAACGACTGAACGCTTCCACCCTTTTAGCCGCTAATTCTTGCGGATCTTCTTTAACCGGCTTGACCGGCTTTTTTTCCTTAACTTCACCACCATGCAAACTCACAGCAAGAGAAATCGCTAACAACCCTTTAAAAAGTCGTTTTGTCATTGTTAATAGCACCACCCATTTTTGAGATTAGAAAGAATCACCTTTAAGGTTTTATTCAATTTTTTGCGTTTATTCTATCTAAAATTTAGATAACATGCCCATTCATTCACTCATTTTGAGCCTAAACGATACAACAAAAACGCATAACTCCCCGATCCATTCACATGCAAATCGCAAAGCATGCCCGTTACAAAAACATTAGAAATGGGGCTTATTTTAGAGCCTCTATCGCAAACTAGAGCGAGATTAGGCAAGGCAGAATAAAGGGAAGGCTGAACCTCCGCTTCTGCGGTAGATGTTGAGATCGCTCGCTTCTTTGCTGATGAATGCGGCATTAAAGTCAAAATCTCCGATGGCTTTGGC
>NZ_JACTAX010000008.1:0-83671 GCF_014496485.1 Helicobacter pylori
CTCCGCTTCTGCGGTAGATGTTGAGATCGCTCGCTTCTTTGCTGATGAATGCGGCATTAAAGTCAAAATCTCCGATGGCTTTGGCTTGGCGCGATAAGATAAGGGCGATATTGGTATTAAATGGGGGGGGGTGGATTTTGCAAGATTTCTTGCATTAACGCTTTGCTGTCATTCCCTTTTAAATGGGGCAAATCGCTCGTCAAAAATCCAAGCGTTTTTTGAATTTCAATCGTGCACGCGATGACTTTAATGATGTTGCTTACATGATCAAAGTCGCAAGGCTCGTTTTTGTGGCTTTTTAAATACTTGTCTAAAACGCCATACCCCCCTATCATGTAGTTATAAATTTCCTCACTCACCCCCCTAAAATAAGTGCTATGGTTGATATAAAGCCGTTGTTCTGGTTCGTTATGAGAGGGTTTTTTGATGATGGGGTTACGATCATGCGCTTCTTTGTAGTAGGATTTGCCTATGGTGGCGTCTTTTAATTTGTTAAAGCTGTAATTCAGGCTTTCTTTATTTAAGACATGCAAGCCGATTAACTCAATCCCTAAAAGGCTTAAAGCCCTAAACAAATCCTTATTTTTTGTGAAAAGGATTTTAGGGTAATCGGCTTTGAGAAAATCTTCATAACGCTTGCGGTAATTTGGGGAATACAATAACGCATAGATATAGCCTAAAACCTCTAGCGGCTCAAAAGAGTGGTTATAATGCTTGTCTATGAAACTTCTAAACTCTGGCGTAAAATTTTCGGTGTAGTTGGGGTTATGGTATAGTGGATTCACATAATCGCCTCCCTCCATTCCTGGACATGTCCAAGTTCTCAAATCTGAAATTTTATTACTAACAAATCCTACGCCGCTTTTTTGTGATTGACAAAATCTGCGAGAAGTAATTAGCGCGACATTTTGGTGCGTTTGATTGGGTGTTTTAGGGTTTGTTGGGGGGGGGGTAACATGTGCTTAAATGTATTTTCCCTTGCTCTTTCTAGTTTTTTGGTGTCGTAATAAACTTTGCGTATATCAAAAGGACGATAGTGAATGTCCTTGACGCATTGTTCGTTAAATTCATTACAATATTTTAAGACTTGTTCTTTTAAGCTTTCAGTATTGTTAGCAATAAAGATTTTATCTCTTCCTGTAACAATCCCCACACTTGAGATTTGAAACATATCCTGAACGCTAAAGCCTTGCTCGTATTCCTCTAACAAGGGCGTTTTTTGGGGTATGAGTGAGTAAAAAGGCTCTCTTGGGGCAAGCTCAAGCCATTCAATACTATCCAAATCGTTTTGGGCTAAAAAGGCGTATTTTTCAGCCCTTTCGCCATACACATCATAATAACAGATTTTTGGCTTGGTTGTTTGCGCCTTTTTGACAAAGAGGTTAATGGACACACCTTGCATGATATTGAAAACGTTTTCATCTTTTGCGCCTTGTGGGGTTTTCTCCTTTTTCCTAGCGTTTCCATGCAAATTTAAGATATAAAGCTCATCGTAGCATTCTAAAAGAGAGCGCCTTAACCCCCTAAAAGTAGGGTTGTCTAAAAAGGCGTTGTTAGAGATAAAGCCAAAGAGGCCATGCCCTAACGATTCGATCTTGTTTTGAGCGAAACGCATGAATTTCATGTAATCGTCTAGGAGCCATTTAGGGTTTTTCTCCTTTTGCAGTTTGTATTTAGAGTGGAGATTTTTAAGTTCCTTTAGGGCGTTTTTGCTGCCGCTTTCTTTTTGGGTTTGAATATTGTTTAAAAGCGTTTGGATTTCATCGGCAAGTTTAATATTTTTCTTGGTTTCTATGGTTTGAAATTCAGGTTCTATGCCGTAAGTGGCTTTCACTTCCCATTCAAACAAGCCCTCATTACTGCTCGCCCCGCTATAAGGGGGGTTACCGGTGATGATAAGGATATTTTCATTTTTTTTAATTTCTTGAGCGCTTTTAAGCTCTTTTTCAAAAATCGGTTGCAGCCCACGATAAGCGATAATCTCACTAGGCTGTATGAGGGTGTTGGTTAAAATGATTTGAAGCGCGTCGTTTTCTTTGAGAGGTTTTTTAAATTCCTCCTTAAAGGCTTGGCTGAGATTCAAATGAGCGATCGCATAAGGAGCGATCAAGTATTCAAACCCATAGAATTGCTTTAAAAGGTTTTGGTATTTGTCCTCTTTAGTGGAGGTGCCTCCATCGCTTGTTTTTCTCGTTTCTAGGGCTTTTCTGAACGCTTCCAATAAAAAAGTGCCGGTGCCGGTAGCAAAATCTAAGAGCTTGATGTTTTCGTTATCCAAAGCGCTTTTTAAGCCTAAGGGAGCGTCTTTGAAACGCGTTTTAAGCAGGCTATCCAAAGCGTTAATGATGAATTTCACCACAGAATCTGGGGTGTAATACACGCCCTTCTTCTCTCGCAATTTAGGGTCATAAGCGCTTAAAAAGGTTTCATAAAAATGCAAATAAGGGTCTTTATCGTCATTCAAATCTTTGATAATAGAGTCCATATCAACATGATTGATTAAGCTTAAAATTTCATTTAAAAGCCATTGGATTTCTTTGATTGCATCAAGCTTCTTTAAAAAATCCGCCATTTCTCTGATCACAGCGAAATTTTCAGGGATGGAACTTCTCACATTATCCAAATTAATTTTTTCAAAAGGGTGGTTGAGCTTGGCTATAAAAAGGCTGTAAGTGAGCGTTTGAGCGAACGCATCGCTAAAGTCTTCAAAACTCAATTCTTCATAAAGATATTCTTTAAAATTGTTAAAAATGCTAGAAACATGCGTGTCTTTTTGGTATTGGATTAGAGCGTCTTTTAGATACTTGGTGGGCGCGCTTAAATGCGTTGCGAAATCTTTAGCGTTAGTGATAGGGGCTGCTTCGTAATTGAAAAAGCCTTTAAAAAATCCAATCAGATCGCGCTCGGTTTGCGGGTTGGGTTTTATGGGTTTAGAGAGTTCATCAAGGCTAGCGACAGAGATTTTTCTTTTAATTAAAGGCTCATTATTTTCATCTTTCCCTACCCACACGAAATTAAGGTAATCGGTGAGCATGAGGTTAGGATTCAATTCTAAATATTTAAGGATTTGTTTGCTTTTTTCGCTTTCTACAATCTTTCTAAGATCGGTCCCCACTCTTTTATTTTCTATATAGCCAATGTTAAGCCCTTGATAAGAGATGCGAAAATCAGGCTGACCCCCTTGTTTGTCTTTTTTAGGCTCATGTTCAATCTTAAATTCTTTATTGAAATTGTCTTTTAAATTTTTAAGCAAGATTTGTAAAAAGGCGCGGTGCGTGAGTTCGTTACTTTCAAGCGTCAGATCTTTAATGCTTTCTAAATATTCTTTTAGCATGCCAATAACCCCTTTTTAAAGTTTTTAAGCCATTTTCATGTGCATGTCAATAAAAGTGGCTTGATGGATTAAAGCCCCTACGCTAATGGCATCCACGCCGCTTTTGGCGTAAGCGTTAATGCTCTCTAGCGAGATGTTCCCGCTCGCTTCTAGTAAAACAAAGGGATAATGCGCCTCTCTATAAGCGGCAATTTCTTTAGTCTCTAAAACGCTCATGTTATCGCACATCACAATATCCGCTCCTGCATTCATGGCGTTTTTGGCCTCTTCAAAGCTCTCGCATTCAATTTCAATTTTAGCCGTGAAAGGCAAGTTTTTTCTGGCATGCGTTAAAAAGCTTTTGAGATCTTTCACATGCTTTAAATGCGTGTCTTTAAGCATTAAAGCGTCATCTAGCCCTAATCGGTGGTTGCTCGCCCCCCCATTAAGCACGGAATATTTTTCAAAGATCCTTAAAAGGGGTCTGGTTTTTCTCGTATCCAACAAACGCACCTTGTGAGAATTTAGAGCTTCTACAAAACGGCTCGTTAAAGTGGCGATCCCGCTGCTGTGTTGCAACAGGTTTAAAAGGGTGCGCTCAACTTTTAAAAGCATGCTAAAATCCCCCCTAATCTCTATTAAGGTGTCTTTAGGCTTGAAGCGTTCTTTATCTTTAATGGTTTGAGTGCATTCAATGCCGGTCATTTGAAGCAACTCTAAAGCGTATTTTTCGCCTGAAAACACGCCCTCTTGTTTAGCCCTAACAAACGCTGTGGCTTTAAAATCTTTTTCTAACACCCTTTCAAACAAATCCCCATGCCCTAAATCTTCTTTTAAAGCGCATTCTAAAAAGGTTTTTACCTCCATTAAGATAACTCCATCATTTTAGTTAAAGCGAGTTTGGCTAAACGCGCCACCTCATCTTTTAATTCAATCGTATTGTAAGCCCTGTGGTTTTTATAGGCTTTTAAGACTTCAAACAAATCTTTTAAAGTCGTTTCATTCATGGTAGGACAAAGGGCGAGCGTGCTAGAAAGAATGAAAGTGTTTTGATGATTTCGCTTGGCTTTCAAGCGGTTGACTAAATGGCTTTCAGTGCCTATGGCGACTTTTTGATTAGGGCTTAACTTTTCTACAAATTCTATGATTTGACTCGTTGATCCGCTAAAATCAGCGTTAGAAACCACGCTAGGCTCGCACTCTGGATGGACAGCGATTAAAATATCCGGGTATTTTTGGCGGTAAAATTCAATGTCTTCTAATTTGAAAAGCTGATGCACCGAACAAAAGCCGTTATAACAAACCATATCAGCGTTTTTGATTTCTTCTGGGCTATTTACGCCTAAAATCGCGCTTTTTAAGCCGTTTTCTAGGGCTAGATTTTCCCCCAAGCATTTATCCGGTAGAAAAAAGATTTTTTTATTTTGTTTTAAAGCGTGATTAAAGATCTTAGAAGCGTTCCTGCTCGTGCAAACCACGCCATCATCTTTAGCGACTTTGGCTTTCACTTCAGCGTTAGAATTGATATAGGTGATAGGGTAAAATTCTTTAACGCCGTATTCTTTTAATAAATGGACGCTCCTATCGTAGTAATGGCTGTCTATCATCCTCGCCATAGAACAGCATGAGAGTTTAGGCATGATCACTTGCTTGTCAAAGGCTAGGGCTTTCACGCTTTCACCCATGAAATGCACCCCGCAAAACACGATGAGATTTTTATCGCTTTGGCTTGCGATTTTAGCTAATTCCAAGCTATCGCCTGTATGGTGGGCTAATTCTACAATCTCATCTTTTTGATAAAAATGAGCCACTAAAAGCGCGTCTAAATCGTTCAATAATTCCACAATAGAAGTTTTTAAATCGTTGTCAGTTGGCATGAAATTCCCCTATACTTTCCCCAAACTTCACGCTTTTTTCTTTCAAATCTTTAAAAGCAGTGTTTTGAATGAATAAAACGATTGTAGAGCCCATTTCAAAATTCCCTAAATTATCCCCTTTTTTAACCTTAATCGGCGGGTTGTAAGAGTAGGTTTGCGTGAAACGGGCTTTAGCGTTAGTTTGGATATTCTTATCAAAATTAAAACGCATTTTACCCACATTTAACGCTCCCACCGCTACAAAATACAATTGATTGCCTTGAATGTCTTTTGCAACAAGCGCTACCCTTTCATTGCCCACAAACAGATTGTTGTTTTTGTGTAGTGAGGGCTTATTGACCGGTAGTAATTTCCCCGCAAAATAACGAGCCTCTAAAATTTCTAAATCGCAAGGGGCGTGGTAGTGGTGGTAATCTTTGGGCGAAAGGTAAAAATTCACATAGAAAAAAGAAGGGCTTAAGGGGTTGATTTCGCCCACTAATTCATGCGCCTTATAGGGCATGCCTTTAATCTGTAAAGCGGTATCGTTGTCTAAAAAAGCGCATTCGGTGATCAAAGCGTCGCAAGGCGCGATGCAAATATTAGGGGCTTTGTCAAAGGGGCGTTCTTTTTTTAAGGAGCGCGTGAAAAGGGCGTTCAAGCTCTTGTAATTTTCCAAAGGCTCAAACTCGCTCAAATCAATTTTAAAGATCTTAACGTAAAGGGCGTTGATGCCTTTTTGGATAAAAGAAGGGAATTCATAACCAGCCACAGAGCCAAAAACCCTTGAAAGAGCGTTGCTTAAAGCTACCATTTTAACCCTGCCATGTTCAGTATAAATTCCACCTCGCCCTTACTCACTTTAAATTCTTTAGAGATAGAATCCACGCTATAACCCTCTTGATACATTTTTAAAACCTGTTTTTCATTGATCTCATCGCTAGCGGCATAATGCCCCATGTCTTTGAATTTGTTTTCTAAAGTAATGATTTTTTCTTCTAAATAATCGCGCTCTTTGTCCATGGATTTTTGGATTTCTTGCAACTGGTTATAAAGGTGTGAAAGGGTCGTTTTTAATGAGCTATCCTCTTTAGCGCTCTTTTCTAAAGAAAGGCCTTCCAAACGCCCCTCTAATTCTTTCAAACGCTTAGAATAGATATAATTTTCTTGATAGGATTCGTCTAAGGTTTTTTCTAAACGCCTCATTTTATGGTAAAACTCTTTTTCTTTAAGATACAAATACCCCACCAAGCACACCAACACCAATAAAATCGCCCCTAAAACGACCATAAACAAATCATTAGAAGATAACATGATTGCTCCCGTTCATAATTTTAAGCCTTTTCTTTCGCTATCAACAATGAAAGAATCATAACGCTTGATGTCTAGGGCGTGCATGCGAGTGATTTCTAAAAAATTTTTATCCCTAGCTACGCCAAAAAAGGCTAGGATTTTCCCCTCTAACACGCAACGCCCATAGTAAGTTTGAGGCGCTATCAGGCTTTGTTTTTTTAGGCAAATAAGCCCATGCCCTAAAGCGATGATGCGATTGTTTTGCTCCAATTCAAGCAGGTTTTCTTTTAAAAGCAGGCTCTCTAGTTTTTCTAATTTAAAATACAACGCTTTGAGCAATTCCAGAGTGTCATTTTCAACGTTCAAGCGTGAAAAATCAAAGCCAGAATTTAACCAATCAAATTCTTCTAACACCGCTAAAGAGCGTTTGGTTTTAGAGATAAACCTTTCATAAGAGAACGACAAATCGCACTGGACTAATCGCGTTTCAAACCCTAAAGCTTGGGATCTTAAAACCAACTCATGCATGCTTAAACCCCACATCAAGGACGATGAAAATAAAAAACACCACCCCCAAATAGCCATTACTCACAAAAAAGGCTTTAGGGATGTTTTTATAATCTCTGGCCACTAAGATCTGCTCATAGAGTAAAATCAAGGCTGAAACCCCTAAGCCTAAATACGCAAAAAGCCCCCCATGATAGCACTTTATAAAAAAAAGCCAGCAGATCAGCGCCACAAAGTGTGAGAGCCTTGAAAGATTCAAGCACCATTTTTCCCCTAATTGGCTAGGAATGGAAAACAAGCCCCTTTCTTTATCAAACTCCATATCCTGTAAAGAATAGAGCAAATCAAACCCAGCCACCCATAACATCACCCCTAAAGCCAAAAAGACATTCCATAAAGGGATCGCTCCTAAAACCGCCACGCTTCCCGCAATGGGGGCCAAACCCAAAGCCAAGCCCACGACAAAATGCGCCAAAGAAGAAAAGCGCTTGAAATACGAATACCCCCCTAAAATGATTAAAAAAGGTAACGAGAGCTTGAACGCTAAAGGGTTAATGAAATAGCTCACCCCCACGAATAAAAGGGTGTTTAAAGCGCTAAAAATGACCATGCCTTTAACGCTGATCCGGCCATCCACGCTCGGGCGGTTTTTGGTCCTTGGGTTATCCTTATCAATATCCCTATCCACCAAGCGGTTAAACCCCATAGCGAAGTTTCTCGCCCCTAATAAGGCTAAAAAACAAAGGATTAAGGTTTCTAAGCCAAAAAAGAGCGTTTGATTTTTTTGATAGGAGCTTATGACCATAGCCATGAGTAAAAACATGCTAGAAAATATCGTATGCTCCAAAGCGACCAATTCGCTTAAAGCTTTGATTTGGTGTGTGATTTTTTTAAGCAATTATTTGATCCCTAAAAATGACTTTTCTAACCTACAATTGAACTAGGCATTATAATATATTGATAGCAACAATACAAGAAAAAGCCCATGCTCAAAACATTCATGCTTAAATAAACTTTAAAGAAACGCGCGCTTAAAATCGTTAAAAATAAATGCGCCCCTAAAAGCCATAAAGGTGAAGGGATTGAAATCGTAGGGATGGTTAAAGGCATGCTTAGAACATTATCCAACAAAGACCCCAAACCCACCGCATGCAAGAACAAACTCAAAGGGAAAAACACGATAAAAATCAAGCCTAAAGGAATGCTAAAAAGCTGGTAGGGCGAAAACATAGGGAAAAAGGCATGCGCGACAATGAGCATGTTCAAAAACACTAACACGCTTAAAGCGATCGCTTGAAACGATCGCTTGAAAAAAGAAGAATCTTTAAAAAAAATTTGAGTGTGTTTTAAAAACAAAAAGATATACCACACCCCACAGACAGAAAGCAAAAACCCCACGCTAAAAAGCAATTTAGGGAGTAACGCTATTGCGATACAGCACGCTAAAACCAAAAGTTTAAAACTTAAGATCCTTACCCCAAAAAAGCATGCCAAAAACCCTAATAAGCCCATTAAAAACGCCCTGAAAAAAGAGGGTAAAAAATCTAATAGCAATAAATACCCCAGCAAAAAAACCCACACCAAAACCCCTATATCATAAAAAGCGTTCCTATAAGGGAAATAGCGTTTTTGTAAGGGGGTATAAAAAAGAGAAAAAAGAAAATACACGCTCGCACTCAAAATCCCTAAATGAAACCCGCTAATGGCTAGTAAGTGGTTGATCCCTAGCGCGTTAGCCCTATCTCTTAAGTCTTTATTCAAGCTATCCCCTATAAATAACGCACGATACAAATTACCCACCAAAGCGTTTTCATGAGCGCTATCAATGAAATGGCGCAAATGCGATTTGAAATTGTGTTTTCGCGTTAAAGAAAAAGAATAAGTTTGAAAAAAGCATGATTTTAGAGACTCTAAGAACGAGCAAGGCTTGATCTTGCCAAAAAATTGTGCGTGGCGGTATTGGAGGTTTTTTAAAGGCTCTTTAATGGTGGTGTAAAAGATCATGTTTTTTGATTGGAGCTTTAAAACAAAATAGGTTTTTTGATCTTTAGTTTTGGGGTATTGCAATAAGATTTGAGCACTCAAGCTTGTAGGTTTTGAAAAATCAAGCTTTTGGTAATTCAAGTATTCCAAATAAAGATTGATTGCCAACAAAAGGCTTAAAAACACCCCACACCATAAGTATTCTTTGGGGGTTGAAAGAAGTTCAAACGCCCCCTGAAAAGTTTTGTCTTTCAAGTTGTGGGTATTTCAAATTTAGTTTCTTGTCCCTCTTCTAAATGAGAATCTATGGGCATGTCTTCATAGCGCGTGAAAGGAGCGTTAAAGCGCGTATAAACCGTTCCTGTAGCCCCATTCCTGTTTTTAGCCACAATGATTTCAGCCTCTTCAATACTGCCATTTTGTTTGTGGATACGCCTTTCTTCATTAACTTTTAGGTGCAACTCTTGCGCCTCTTCAATCTTGCCTTCTTTTTTGAGTTTGTCTATTTTGTTGTCTTCAGCCCTCATTTGATAGATATAGCCTCTATATAAAAATAAAACAATATCAGCGTCCTGTTCAATCCCTCCGCTGTCTTTAATATCAGAAAGAATGGGCCGTTTATCGTCTCGGTTTTCTAAGCTGCGGTTGAGTTGGACTAACGCTATGATAGGGATTTCTAATTCTCTGGCTAAGGTTTTAAGCTCCCTTGAAATTTCAGCGATCTGTTCATGGCGTTCTTTAGTGGCTTTACTCCCTGACATGAGTTGCAAATAGTCAATAAAAGCGATACCCAATTCCTTGTGTTGGGATTTAAGCTTTCGCAGTTGCAAGCGGATTTGCTCTATCCTCACATAACTTTTATCGTAGAAAAAGAGTTTTTTGCAAGAAAGGTGATCGTAGCATTTGGCTAAATTCTCCCATTGATCATCATCAAGCCTCCCGCTCTCTAAATCATGCATGTTAATAGAAGTGAGATCCGATAACGCCCTTAAAGCGAGTTGCTCTGCGGACATTTCCAAACTAAAAACCGCTACCCCCCTATCGTCATTGAGTGCAGCTAAGACCATGTTCATCATCAAACTGGTTTTACCCATAGACGGCCTTGCCCCTATAATGACTAAACTCCCCTTATTGAAACCGCTCGTATAATTATCCAATTGGACAAAGCCAGTCGGTATGCCAGTAACTTCCAAACTCCCTTTTCTTTGGTTTTCTGTAATAAGATCCATTGCACTTTCAAGCACTTCTTTAATGCTCCTAAAGCCCTCTATGGTGCTGCCATTCAATAACGCATAGACTTCTCGCTCCACAGCGCCTAAAATATCGCTGGATTTTTGCGCGCTTTCTAGGGCTTGCTCTCTAATGGTGTTAGCCAAGCCAAAAAGTTTTCGTTTAATGGAAGCGTTTTTGATCTCTTCCACATAGGCTTCAATATTATCTATGGGGCTTGCCGCAAAAATAGCGACCAGATCTTCTTCTTTGATTTGCTTGTCTTTAGGCATTTTTTGGCGGATAAAATTCTCATCAATGGGGCAATCTTCTTCATGCAGTTTTAAAGCGATTTCAAAAAACAAGCCGTTAGGCGGGTAGTAAAAGTCGCTAGGCTCTAAAACGCTATGGACCTCTTCAATCTTGTGATTGGCCAACACAATGCCTGAAAGCACGATCCTTTCAATGTTTTGCAATTGCTGCAAATGCTTTAAATGATCCATTTTTATCCTTTTATAATCGTTTGATCTTTTCTATCAAATCTAAGGGCGTTAAAGCGTAATGATTCTTAAATTCCAAACCCGCTAGGGCGTGCGCTAAGCTTGCGTTAATAGCGGCGTCTAAAGGCGTATAATTTTGAGAAAGTAGGCTTAAAATCAGCCCCGCTAACACATCGCCACTCCCTGCTTTAGCCAAAGCCACGCTCCCTAAAGTGTTGATAAAAGTTCGCCCTTGATGAGCGATTAGGGTATTAGCCCCCTTTAAAAGCAAAACCACCTTAGGGTATTTTTGAGAAAAATCCCTTGCGATTTCTAGTTTATTGTCTAACAATTCTAGCATGCTTATATTGATCCCCACTAATTTCAATAACGATAAAAACTCTTTAGGGTGAGGGGTTAAGATCACTTCTTTTTCTAAAGCTTGTAACACTTCTTTATGGTAAAAAACGCCCGCATCTAAAACGCATGGGGCTAATCCAAGCCACTTCTTAAAATCCTTTGGCAAACCCTCTAAACCCATGCCAAGAGCGAACGCGCTGAGCTTTTTAGGGAAATTTTCACAAAAGACCAATTCTAAAGGCTTGTTATTAGAAGTTATCTCGCATTCTAACGCTTGAACGCTCACCACTCCAGATCCAAAACTTAACGCGCTTAAAGCGCTCAATAACCCCGCCCCACTATGCTTGCCTAAAAGAACATGCGCATGCCCGTAATCGCCCTTATGAGCGTTTTTTCTATCCCTTAAGGGCAGTTTGAGATCGCTTTTTTCTAATAAAAAAGTCTCTGTTGGGATCTCATAAATTGGATTAAAAACCCCCAAATGCCCTACTTTCAATTCCCCTACATAGTCTTTAGCCCTATCGCTTAATAAGCATGACTTGATAGCGCCCATGCTGATAGTCGTATCCGCTCTAAACGCCCTCTTATCCACCCTGCCTTTAGAATCGATCCCGCTAGGAATATCGCAAGCGATTTTAAAGCGTGCTTTTTGAGAAAGGCTTTCAAAGTTTAAAAACGGCTCTAATTCGCCCTTAAAAGCGCTCCCTACCACGCAATCTATTAACACATCGCATTCTAAATCTTCATTCTTTTCTTCCCATGTTTTGATGACTACTCCCACTTTTTTGGCCCTTTCTTTTTGCAATTGGCACATGGGGCTTTTGGCTAGTTTCATTTCAAAGACTAGCGTTTTAAAACGCCCCGCTAAACGCCTAGCTAGAGCATAGCCATCGCCCCCATTATCCCCACTCCCACAAAGGATAATGACCTTAGCGCCTAAAGAAGCGTTTTGTAAAACCGCCCTTTCTAAAGCCATAGCGGCGTTTTCCATTAAAATGTCTTCGCTTAAAAACAATTCTTCAATCGCCCTTTTGTCTAGGGCATCCACTTTTTCATACACTGAAAGCATCTTTATCCTTGAAAATGAATACAGAACGAATTTTCGTAAAACGTTCCTTTTAAAGAGGGTTCGCTGTGAATTTCTAAACGCATTTTATACTTTTCGCACACTTTTTTCACTAAATCTAACCCTATACCATAACCCAACACGCTAGAATTGAAACGCGCGTAACGAACGCTTAATTCGGTGATCTTGTCTTTAGGGATTTCATACCCTAAATTTTTCACTTTCAAAAACTCAGGCGTTAGCTCTATGTGGATATACCCATGCATGACGCTGTATTTGATCGCATTCATGAGCAAATTGCTATAAAGCGAAAGGAAATCCTGCTCTTTAGCCTTCAATCCCACTCCCACTAAATCGCTTTTCAATTCCAGCTTGTGGTAGTCTATCATCTCGCTAAAAAGCGTGTTTTCTTTAATAATTAAAGCTTTTAAGTCTAAAAGCGCAAAGGATTCGCGCTCAATGTCTTGCATCACTAAATAAGAGAGCGAGCGGTATAAAAAACTCATGCGCTGGATAGCGATTTTAATGCGGCGGTGTTGTTGGTTGTCTTCTAAAGTTTTTAAAGACAAGACTAAAGCGCTCATGGGGGTGTTTAATTCATGCGTGGTGTTTTTTAAGAAATGATCGATGCGAATGATTTCATTCCTAATGGGCTTTAAAAACAAACGCCCCAAAAACACAGAAACCCCTATCACGCATAAAAACGCTATGACAAACACTAAAACAATATTACGATACAAAGAATAAAAATGAAGGGGTTTAGAATTTTTAAAAAGCATTTTAGCCACGCCTAAATGAGCGAAAGTTTCATCGCTGAATAGGTAATATTCCCCCTTAAAACTAAAAAAGCCCGTCTCTTTATGGGTTTTAATCAGATCCGTGCTTTCAGGGATATTAGAGTATAAAACACGCTTTTTACTATCAAAAAGCGCTATGGAAGCGTCTTTATAGCGTGAAATCAGGGCGTTTAAAGCGTTGTGATAATCCGCATGCGTTTGCATGTGTAAGGTAACCACTTCACTAGCGATCTTAGAAGCCATTTTGTTCATGTCCATGCGTATCATTTTGATTTTTTCGTTTTTTTCATAGTTAAACGCTAAAACGCTAATCACTAGCATCAACACAAACGAAGAGCCTAAATAAGTCCCTAAAAAGAGCTTGAGGGATTTTTTTTCATAGTGGGTTAAAGCGATAGCCCACCCCCTTGTGCGTTTCTATGCAATTTTTACCTAAAAGCTTGCGCAGTACTTTAATGTAAGTGCGTAAGGTGGAATCATCAATCGCTTGCTCCCATAAGTTGTTTTCTAACGCTTGAGAGCTGATGATTTGCCCTTTATGCTCTAAAAAGTATTCTAAAAGTTGGGCGGTTTTGGGAGGCAAGATCTCTTTTTTACCCCTGACACTCAAGCAATTTTGGTGATAAAAAATGTTAGGCATAATTTCTATGGGATCATCATTGAAAAACCTTTTAATACGCGCTTCCAATTCGTCTAAATCAAAGGGCTTTTTCAAATAATCGCTCGCTCCTAAATTAAAAGCGTTTTTTAAGATAGCGTTATCCTGTAAGGCGGTGATAAAAATCACAGGCGTAGAGATTAAAAAATCGTTTTTGATGCGCTTAAACAATTCCAAGCTATTCATTTCAGGCACTTGCACGTCTAAAAGCAAGAGGTTGAAGCGTTCAACCGAGAGCCTTTCATAAGCCTCTTTCCCGTTAAAAGCGCAAAACACTTCATAGCCTAAATGCTCCAAAAATTCCTTGATACTCTCGCTTAAAAGGTAATCGTCTTCTAATAAAAAAATCTTTTTTTGCATGAAAGTATTGTAGCGCTTAATGGGTGGGCTTTGTTATAATACTTTTCATGTTTTTAAGGAGTGTGATGATGAAAACGAACGAAGTGCAATTTTATGAAGTTTTAGAAAACCTTTTTATAGGCGTTAAGATTGAAGACCAGCAAGAAAGCCTTTTAGATCCTAGCCCTAAAGCGGTGAAAAATGGCATGATCAACCTCATGAAAGCTAAAAGCCAGTATTACCACCATAAAAAACAAGAATTAAAAAAACTCATTGATTCAAAATGCCAAGACAACAACGATCTCAAAGAAGAATTGTTTGACAAACTCTATAGCTTTTTCAAGCGTTATTTCAGCGCTAATGGAGGGATTTATTTCAACGACACGCCCCTTTATGACAGCCTTTATACTAAAAGCGGTTATGAAAAATGCTCCCTTAAAAAAGACACCGCTTTATTTTATAAAACTAAAGATCTCTATTACATGAAAAGCGAAACGATTTATAAGGATTTTTGCTTTGAATTAGAGGGCATTATTTTTAATTTTGACGCTTCTTTACTAGAAAGCAAAAAGTATAATGAAAAAGTGGATTTAGTCTTTGATTTAAAAAGTATAGTAAAAGATACAGACACAAAAACTAACACCCTGAATTTTAGCGTTACTCTTAGCAGTAAGGGGACTCAAACAAAAACGAATGAAATCCTAAAAGAATGCTCCAATCAAGGCGTCAAACTTGATGAAGAAGCGTTAAAAAAAGCGTTGGTGAAATTCAAAAAGCAAGGCAGCATGGATTATTTTATCCATAAAAACGCGCTAGGGTTTTTAAAAGAGCAGTTGGATTTGTATCTGTTTGAATACCTTTTTAAAGAAATGACTGCATTTGATGCTAAACGCCTTAATGAGATCAACACCATTAAAGAAGTGGCGTTGCAAGTGATTGTATTAGTGAGCGAATTTGAAAACGAACTTTGTAAGATTTGGAACAAACCCCGCTTTGTGTTGAACTCGCATTTCATCGTGAGCCTAGACAAA
Organism: Helicobacter pylori; assembly: GCF_014496485.1. Classification (GTDB taxonomy): domain Bacteria; phylum Campylobacterota; class Campylobacteria; order Campylobacterales; family Helicobacteraceae; genus Helicobacter; species Helicobacter pylori_DD. The sequence continues at coordinate 14,892 of NZ_JACTAX010000008.1, forward strand.
CTCAAAGCTAAAAACTACGATTTGAATAAAATCACAACCCACCCAAACTACCCTAAACAAGTTAAAGAATGGCAAGACTTGAATTTAAAAACCACAGACAATCTTTTAGAAAACGAGTTCTTGCCCCTAGACACCCTTTATTTTAAAGATTTAGAAGAAGAGATTAAAAGCCAATTCAATGAAGATGAAATCAACGGCACGCTCATTAAAAGCGAAAACTACCAAGCCCTAAACTCTCTTAAAAACCGCTATAAAGAAGCCATTGATTGCATTTATATTGATCCGCCCTACAACACGCAAAACAACGAATTTGTTTATGCGGATAATTTCAAACGCTCCAGTTGGCTTTCTATGATGGAAAACCGCCTGGAGCTTGCGCATGCCTTATTAAATGATAAAGGCGCGATGTTTGTGAGCATTGATGACAACGAACAGGCTTATTGTAAAGCGCTCATGGACGAAGTCTTTAATGGGGGGGGGGGGGGTGATAACTTTGTAAATACGATTATTTGGGAAAAAAAGTATTCTCCACAAAATGATGCGAAATGGTTCTCTGATAATCACGATTTTATTTTACTATACGCCAAAGATAAAGGAATTTGGCGACCTAATTTATTACCACGCACAAGCGAGATGAATGCGCGCTATAAAAATTTAGATAACGATGAAAGGGGTGCGTGGAAACCTAGTGATTGTTTGGTAAAAACTTATATGGCGAGTTATGATTATCCTATCACTACACCAAGTGGAAAAGTTGTAACGCCACCAAAAGGGCGGTGTTGGATGACTTCAAAAGAAAATTTTCAAAAACTTGTAGATGATAATCGTATTTATTTTGGAAGAAATGGAGACAATGTTCCTAGTTTGAAACGCTTTTTAAGTGAAGTCAAGCAAGGCACAACACCTTTAACAATATGGAAATATACAGAAGTAGGACATAATCAAGACGCCACAAAACAATTGCTAGCTCTCTTTAATAATGTAAAACTTTTTGACACCCCCAAACCCGAAGCCCTACTCCAACGCATTTTAGAAATTTCCACAAAAGAAAACGATCTCGTGTTGGACTTTTTTGCCGGGAGCGGGACGACTTGTGCGGTGGCACACAAAATGAAAAGGAAGTATATCGGTATTGAAATGGGGGAGCATTTTGAGCGCGTGATTTTGCCTCGCCTTAAAAAGGTTATAGGTGGTTTTAAAAGCGGTGCGCTTAAAGAATTTAATAAAGGTGGGGTGGTGAAAGTTTATGCATTAGAAAGCTATGAAGAGATTTTAAGAAAAATCAAGTATGAAGACAACGACAAACCCTTAGCGTATGATGAACAATACAGCGATTTGGTGGAATGCAAAAACGAATCTTACACGCTCAATGTAGAAGCGCTAGAAAGCATGGGCGTGGATATTAAAGAGACTTTGGAAAATTTACACGGCGTTGGAGTGGAGTTTTTCAATGAAAAAATGGTGAAATTTAAAGGGAATGATAAAGAAGTAGAGATTTTAAAAGCCTTAAAAGAAGCGCTCATTTGGTAAGGAGAAAATCATGGCAAAGAAAAAAGATTTAACCACCGATAACGAAATTTTTGTCGCTCAAAAACTCGCTGAAGACGAATTGGACATTAACGAGATTAACGAGCCGTTAGAAATGCTAGGCTTTAAAAGCTTTGATAATAATAAGGAGCTTTTAGATTACCAACAGCAAGCTTTGATTAACGCTTTTAGAATGCTTATTGCTTATTTTAGGGATTTCAAAGAAAGTAAAAAAGAATTTTACGCATTTTATCAAAAGCATTATTCATTCGCTCATTGCGATTTCGCTAAAAAGAAACTCAATCCTTTGTTAAAGAGCCATTTTAAGGTGGAAAATCATTGCGTGCGTTTTGAAAATTTCATCAACCGATTAGCCTTTTACATGGCCACAGGGAGCGGTAAAACGATTGTCATTATCAAACTGGTAGAGCTTTTAAGCGTGGCTATAAGAATGGGTTTGATCCCTAAGAAAAATATCATGTTTTTTAGCGCGAACGAGCATTTAATCAAGCAATTTGAAAAAGAAATTGAAAAATACAACCGGGGTAAGGACTATTTTAAACAAATTGATTTCAAAAACCTTAAAAGCGTTAAGAATAAGGATTTTTACCACTCTCCAAAAGATTTTTTTCAAAAAATCATTCTTTTTTATTATCGCGCGGATTTAATGAGCGATGAAGAAAGCAAGGAAAACCTTTTAAATTATAAGGATTGTTGGGATAATGGGGAAAATTATGTGATTTTAGATGAAGCGCATAAGGGGAATAAGACTGAGAGCAAAAGACAGGCTATTTTTAGCCTGTTATCTCAAAAAGGGTTTTTATTCAATTTCAGCGCCACTTTCACCGAAGAGAGCGATCTCATCACTGCGGTGTATAATTTGAGCGTGGGCGAGTGGGTGAAGCTTGGCTATGGCAAAGAGTCTGTTTTATTGAAGAAAAACAATTTAAACGCTTTTAAGGAATTAAAAGATTTAAACGACAGGGAAAAAGAGATCGCTCTTTTAAAGGCGTTATTGCTTTTAGGCATGCAAAAACGCTATAAAATAGAAGGCTATTTTTACGACCCTTTAATGCTCGTGTTCACGCATTCTGTGAACGTGGAAAACAGCGATGCGGAAATCTTTTTTAAAACTTTAGCGCGCGTGATTGAAAATGACGATGGAAGCGATTTTTTAAAGGCTAAAGACGATTTATTGGAGGAATTAAAGGATCCGGAATTCCTTTTTAGCGATGATAGAGATAAAGACTATAAGATTAAGGTTTTTAAAGAAAGTTTAAACGATATGGATTTTAAAGGCTTAAAAGAAGCAGTTTTTTATGCCAGCAACGGGCATATTGAAGTCATCATTAACCCTAAAAACAACCAAGAAATCGCTTTCAAGCTCAACACGAGCGATAAAGTCTTTTGCCTGATTAGAATAGGCGATATTACAGAATGGATCCGTGAAAAATTAAAGAGCGTGAAGGTGGTGAGTAAGAATTTGAGCTTTAAAGAAGAGAGCTATTTCAGCCAGATTGATAAGAGCAGTATCAATATCTTAGTGGGGTCTCGCACTTTTGAAACCGGGTGGGATAGCACAAGGCCTAGCGTGATTTTATTTTTAAATATAGGGCTTGATGATGACGCTAAAAAGCTGGTGAAACAATCTTTTGGCAGGGGCGTAAGGATTGAAAGCGTCAAAAACCAACGCCAAAGGTTAGCGTATTTAGAAATAGATGAAGCTATTAAAAAAGATTTGAAACCAAACGCTGCAATGCTGGAAACGCTTTTTGTGATAGCGACTAAAAGCGAAAGCGTTAAGGCGATCCTTGATCTCAAAGAAGAAAGCTCTGATCCTTCATGGTGCGAAGTAGAATTAGAGAAAACGCCCATAGAGCATGCCTTGTTTGTGCCTTGCTACCAAGAAAAATCCATTAAAGCCACTGATTTACAAAGCGGTTCGTTTAAAATGAGTGAAAAAAATTTTAAGGATTTAAAAGAGTATTTTCATTTAATGAGTGAAAAGCATTTTATTTTAAAGCATGAAATTTATAACCCTAAAGATTACGAGCTGTTAAAAGACTTGATACAAACAAAGCGTTTTGAAATAGAATTAAACTGGCATTATAAAGATTTAGATAACTTGATTTCTATCCTTAAAAAGAGGCTATACCCCAATCAAAAAGTGCCTAAAGACGAGTTTAACGCCCTAGATAATGAGAAAATCGTGCATTTTAAAAGGGTTAAAGTTAAGGCAGATAAAAAAGAAAAATTGATTCAAACCATCCAAGAAGTGAAAGAGTATGCGCCTTTGGATAAAGAAACTCTAAGAATGAAAATCGCGCAAGGCGAGATCGACATTGATAATATAGATAAACACAAACAAGACAGAACATTCAAAGTTGATGAAGCAGAGCTGTTAAAACTCAAAGAGCATTACTACACCCCTTTAATTAAAGCCAAAAATTGCGATTGGCTTAAGCATGTGGTTAAAGTAAAGAGCGAGAGCGATTTTTTAGAAGAGTTGTTAAAGATTACAGAAACGCTTCAAGAAAACTATGATTTTTGGGCGTTCAGCAAGATTGATGAGCATTTAGACAATTTGTTTATTCCCTATATAGACAACGCTACAGAAAGGCACTTTTTCCCTGATTTTATCTTTTGGCTAGAAAAAGGCGGCACGCAGATCATTTGTTTCATTGACCCTAAAGAGAGCAAACACACTGATTACGAACATAAGGCAGATGCGTATCAACTTTTTAAAGATAAAATTTTTAACCCCAAAGACAATCCCAATCTCAAAATCAAAGTGGTTTTAAAATTTTATGGGGATAAGGATGGTGTGGGGGAGCGTTATAGGGATCTTTGGATTGAAAAAGGGAAACTAGAATATTTTTTTCTGGATTTAAAGGATTAGCCTGATTTCATTGAAAGGGGTTAAAAATCCGCTTGAATTAGCCTTGAATATAAGGCTAGTTTTTCACATCGCTCAAAAACACATGCCTTAAAAGTTTGGCTTCGCTTAAAAAAGCGTTTTTCAACACCGCGCTTTTATAAGTGTAATGATCTTCAATGCTTGAAACTTCGCCCACAAACACCCCCGCTCCAAAAATCCCATCCAGCCCGCTCGTTAGCACTTGATCGCCTATGTTGATTTCAGCGCTTGGGACAATGAAATCCACGATTAATTCTTGCCTAAAATTAGATCCTATGAAACCTAGCACTTGATTTTTGCCTATCATCACGCTATAAGCGCACCGCTTATGGGCGTTCAAAAACCCGTTCAAGCGCCCTTTTTCTAGCACGGCAATGCCTATGGCTTGATTGTGAGAGACAAGGCCATAAATCTTATTTTCTTCTAAATTTACAATAGGGTTGAGAGAAACACTGCGCGTGTCTTCTAAACTGATGAATGAAGTCATAAAAGTAGGGGTATAAGTCATTTTTGGATTTTCTAAAAGATAAACGCTGTTCAAACGCTCTTTCAAATCAGCGTTTTCTAGTTTTAAAGCTTCTAAAATCAAGCGTTCTTTTTGAAATTCCTTAATGTTTTGGGCTTGAAAAAAATACGCTTGAACGTTGTCTAATAAGCTGTTTTTAGTGCTCATCAAGGCGTTTTTAATCCGGTCGCTGATATAAGAAGAACTGCCTTTAATGTCTAAAAAATAAAAAATAAGAAAAATCCCTAAAAGCCAAAGGAATTTAAAATAAAAACGCATGCATTATTCGCTAAAACCCACACGGCTGAGTAAATCCAAATCTTGTATGGCTTCCCCTGTGCCTTTGGCTACCGCCAATAAAGGCTCATCGCCCACATACACAGGGAGTTTAACCATATCGCTTAAATACTTGTCTAAGCCTTTAATCAAAGCCCCACCGCCGGTAAGCACCACGCCATTTTGCACAATGTCTTTCGCTAAATCCGGCTTCACTTCTTCAAGCACGCTCCTTAAAGCGCTAGAGATTTCCCTCACCTGATCTTTAATGGCTTCAAACACATCATCAGAGCCCAATTCAATCGTGTGCAACAGCCCGCTCACTTGATCCCTCCCTGACACTTCCATCGTGAGAGGCGGATCCAATTTGATCGCGCACCCGATTTCAATCTTGATCTCTTCGCCGGTGCGCTCCCCTATCAACAGGTTGAATTTCTTACGGATGTATTCCACGATGCTTTGATCCAATTTATCCCCAGCCACTCTAATGCTTTTAGAAATGACTAACCCCCCAAGGCTGATCACGCCAATTTCAGTCGTGCCGCCGCCAATATCCACAATCAAACTCCCTTGCGGCTCTTTCACGGGTAAGCCTGCCCCGATCGCAGCTGCCATAGGCTCTTCAATCAAAAAGACTTCTCTAGCCCCCGCGCTTAAAGCGCTCTCTTTAACCGCATTCCTTTCCACGCTTGTCAGCCCATAAGGCACGCACACCATGATGCGCGGGCGAATCCATGTCTTTCGTTTGTGCGCTTTTTCAATAAAGTAGCGGATCATTTTAGCGGTAATGTCATAATCGGCGATCACGCCATCTTTCATGGGGCGAATCGCTCTGATGCTGTTAGGGGTTTTGCCTAGCATTTCTTTAGCCTCGCTCCCCACTGCCAAAATATCATAAGCTTTAGAATCAAACAATCCCATGCGCACCGCCACAATAGAAGGCTCATTGATAATAATGCCCTGCCCTTTGACTAACACGATCGTGTTAGCCGTGCCTAAATCTATGGCAATATCATGCGAAAACAAACCGATCAATTTGCTAAAAATCATGCCCTTTCTAATCCTTTATCGTTAAATTTATAAGCGTGTTCCTTAAGGAAGAATTTTAGAATGCGTTTTAGCAATGATCAAAGGTTCAGCCTGTTTTAAAACACAATCTTTGGTGATACGCACTTCCGATCCCTTAAGCTTGGGTAAATCAAACATAATATCCAAACAAAAATCTTCAATGATCGCCCTTAAGCCCCTAGCCCCGGTTTTTCTTTCTAATGCGAGTTGAGCGATTTCTTTAATGGCTTCTTCTTCAAAAATCAAATCCACTTCATCCATTTTGAAAAGTTGCTGGTATTGCTTGATGAGAGCGTTTTTAGGTTTTTGTAAAATATCCACCATCGCTTCCAAACTGATGCTATCTAGCGTGCTTAAAACCGGCAAACGGCCGATAAGCTCAGGGATAAGCCCGTAAGTTACCAAGTCATGGGTTTGGACTAAATGCAAGATCGCTTCTTGCTCTTTTTTGCTCATCTTTTCTTGAGTGAAACCCAACACATTCTGCGTGGTGCGTTTTTTAATGATTTCAGCTAGTCCGTCAAACGCTCCGGCGCAAATGAATAAAATATCGCTCGTGTCAATTTGAATGAAATTGCCCTCAGGGTGCTTTCTGCCGCCTTTGGGGGGGATATTCACTAAAGAACCTTCAACGATTTTTAACAACGCTTGCTGAACGCCCTCGCCAGAAACGTCTCTAGTGATGGAGCGGTTTTCTGACAAACGGCTGATTTTATCAATCTCATCAATAAACACAATGCCTTTTTGGGCTTTTTGGACATTCCAATCGCTCGCTTGCAACAATCTTGTAAGGATATTTTCCACATCTTCGCCCACATAACCCGCCTCAGTCAAGCTAGTCGCATCGCTAATGGCGATAGGAATATCCAAATGCTTGGCTAGAGTTTGCGCCATTAAAGTTTTGCCTGATCCTGTAGGGCCGATCAATAAAATATTAGACTTGCTCAACTCCACTTCTTCTAAATGTTCCAACTCCACATTGCTGTCTTGGTTGTCTTGTTTTTTGAGTTTTTCTTTAAAAGATAAGCGTTTGTAATGGTTATACACGGCTACGGAAAAAACCTTTTTAGCCTGCTCTTGGCCTATCACATAATTGTCTAAAACCGCCTTAAGCTCTTTAGGGGCTGGAATGTGAGAGAGTAAAAACTCTTCTTCATAAGCACTAGATTCCATTCTTCTCAATCGGTCTCTTTTGAGCGCTAATAAAGAATTGTCGTATTTGTGCAATTCCCCATGCATCACATCTATACAATATTCGCACACGCACACATCTTTATTGAGATTGCTCGCAAAAATAATGCGGCGTTTTTTGGGATCTCTGGATTCTGGTTTTTTGCAAAAACTGCAATAAAGCGTTTCGTTCATGTTATTCCTCTTGTTTTTCTTCGCTAGAATATTCGCTTGACTTATACGCCACGCCCCTAGAACTCTCTAAAATAAAAGAGCAAATCTCTTTCACAAAAGGGTTATTGGCATGCTCTTCTAATTCTAATTTAGCGTTCTCTCTTAAAGAGGGGACAGGGCGGAATAACCTCTTATAAAGCGCATAGATGAAATCAATATCCTTACTCTCTAGCAATTGGCGCATCCGGTGGCGGTTTAACCCCCTAATAAAAGCGCGATTTCCCTCTACGGTGCAATAAGGCGGCACATCTTTGCCTAAAGCGCTCTTACCGGCTATCATGCACCCTTTAGCGATACGCACAAACTGATGGATTGCGGTGAGACCGCCAATATTGACATAATCGCCTATTTCAATATGCCCTGCTAAAGTTACGCCATTAGCCAAAATACAATGACTGCCAATCACGCAATCATGGGCGACATGCACGTAAGCCATGAGCAGGTTTTTATCCCCAATAAGGGTTTTTTTAATCCCCCCTTCAGTGCCGGGATTTATCATGCAAAATTCACGAATAAGGTTGTCTTCTCCAACAATCAGCTCGCTGTATTCGCCCTTGTATTTTAAATCTTGAGGCTGTGTGCCTAGCACGGCAAAAGGGAAAATTTCGGTGTTTTTCCCAATGAAAGTATGCCCTTGTAAGGTTACATTGTTATGGAGTTTCACGCCATCATCTAGTTTGACGCCATCCCCAATCACGCAAAATTCCCCAATCTCTACGCCCTTATTAATCTCTGCTTTAGGAGAGATAATGGCTGTTTTTGCAATTTTACTCATTTTCTAATCTCTCTCTGCGATCATGGCTTTTAATTCGGCTTCAGCGACCACTTTGCCATCCACTTGAGCCGTGCCGCCCACTTGCCAGATCATGCCCTTATGCTTTAAGACTTCTAAATGGTATTCTAATCTGTCGCCTGGGGTTACAGGAATGCGGAATTTAACCTTATCAATCGTCATGAAATACACGATTTTTGTTTTGGCTATTTCAGGGTCAAACCCCCACAAGCTAGTGAAGGCTAAAAACCCTCCGCTTTGCGCCATGCCCTCTACGATCAAAACGCCCGGGAAAATGGGCTTATTGGGAAAATGCCCGTTAAACACGTCTTCATTAAAAGTGATATTCTTATAAGCGACAATTTTTTGATTGGCTTGTAACTCTATAATTCTATCCACTAATAGCATGGGATAGCGGTGAGGTAAAATCTGTAAGATATGCTCTATAAAAAATTGAGATTGTAAGTTTTGATGGCTTTGTTCCATAAAATAAACTCCTTGTTTTGGATTCAATTAAAGCGCTATTTTTAGCGTTGGTTATTCTAAAAAATAACCGCTATTATACCATAAGAAAACCGCTCGCTTGCATTTGCAAAAACACCGATGCATTGCGCCATAAGCTTAAAGAAACGCTTTATTCAAAAACCACTCATGCACCGCTCATGCATCATTCATGCGTGTGGCTTAGAATATTCTCTCTTAAATGGTAGTGTGGGTATTTGTTAGAATCCAAAACCACTTGCCCCATGAGCTGCTTGTCCAAATTGAAAATTAAAGGGGCTAAATAATTCACGGTGGAAAGCTCAATGGGGGTTTGAACGACCATGATATTAGCGACTAGAACGCTCTTGGCCCCCTCTAATTCTAAAAGGATTTTTAAGGGGGTAGGCACTTCAAATTCGTATTTTCTTAAAGCAAAGGGATTGACCAGCGTGAAAGACACGACAGAATTGTCTTCTGCACTATTCAAACGCAAAAAGATTTCATCAACCTTTTGCAAGTGCATTTTATGAATGGTTTCAAACCCTAAGATAGGCGCTTTCACATCAAAAATCATAGGCGATTGCATTCCCTTTAAAAAAGCACAAAATCTTCTCCTTAAAGAATAAAAGACCGCCTTAAAACCAGCGCTCAATGATTTCTAAACTAAAAACTCTGTATTATATCAAACAATTTTGGTAAAATCAATTTTTGCTAGTTTTGGGTATAATCCCAATAACTTAACCATGATGGAAGTTTAACTGAACAATTATAAAATATAATAAGGAGTAAGAAATGATCAAAATAAAACCACAAATCAAGAAAAATAATTCCAGTAAATCTCATTTTAGCACTGGGTGGAACGTTTTTGGTGTGGCTGGGCTTGATTTGGAGAAATGGTGCTGACATTATTTGGTGGGAACAAGAAAGATAAGAAAAATAACCATGAGTTATTCAAAAATTTAATTAAGACAGGTGGCATGCGTTTAAAACATTTTAAAACTTTCCTTTTTATCACAATGGCGATTATTGTGATAGGCACCGGTTGTGCGAACAAAAAGAAAAAAAAAGACGAATACAACAAACCAGCGATCTTTTGGTATCAAGGGATTTTGAGAGAAATCCTTTTTGCTAATTTAGAAACAGCAGACAATTACTATTCTTCCTTACAGAGCGAACACATCAATTCCCCCCTTGTCCCAGAAGCGATGCTGGCTTTAGGGCAAGCGCACATGAAAAAGAAAGAGTATGTTTTAGCGTCTTTTTACTTTGATGAATACATCAAGCGCTTTGGGACTAAGGACAATGTGGATTATTTGACTTTTTTGAAATTGCAATCGCATTATTACGCTTTCAAAAACCATTCTAAAGACCAGGAATTTATCTCTAATTCTATTGTGAGTTTGGGCGAATTTATAGAAAAATACCCTAACAGCCGTTACCGCCCCTATGTGGAATACATGCAAATCAAATTCATTTTAGGGCAAAATGAGCTCAATCGCGCGATCGCGAATGTCTATAAAAAACGCCACAAGCCTGAGGGCGTGAAACGCTATTTAGAAAGGATAGATGAGACTTTAGAAAAAGAGACTAAACCCAAACCATCGCACATGCCTTGGTATGTGTTAATTTTTGATTGGTAGGATATTTCAAAACCATACAAATTTATAACAGAGAGATGAAAAATGACTGAAGATTTTCCTAAAATTCTGCCTTTATTGGTAGAAGAAGACACTTTTTTATACCCCTTTATGATAGCCCCTATTTTCTTACAAAATAACGCGAGCATCAAGGCAGCAGCTTACGCTAAAAACAATAAATCGTTAGTCTTTATTGCATGCCAAAAAGACAAATTGAACGACAATGAAGCCCCTTATTATGATGTGGGGGTGATTGGATCGGTGATGCGTGAAGCCAACATGCCTAATGGGCGCGTGAAATTGCTCTTTAATGGCATCGCTAAGGGGCGTATTTTAGAGCCTGCTAAAGAAAACGAGCAAGGCTTTTTGGAAGCTCAAATAAGCCCTATTGAATATTTAGAATACGATAAAGAAAACATTCAGGCTATCGTGGAAGTGTTAAAAGAAAAAGTGATCACTCTAGCGAATGTCAGCTCGCTCTTCCCCCCAGATCTGATCAAAGCCTTAGAAGACAATGACGATCCTAACCGCATCGCTGATTTAATCGCAGCGGCCTTGCATTTAAAAAAAGATCAAGCGTATTCTCTTTTTGCCAACAACAACACCGAGCAGCGCTTGTTGGATTTGATTGATATTGTGATAGAAGAAACTAAAACCCAAAAGCTCCAAAAAGAAATCAAATCCAAAGTCCATCAAAAAATGGAGCAAACCAATAAGGAATATTTCTTAAAAGAGCAGCTCAAACAAATCCAAAAAGAGCTTGGCACAGACAAACAGCGAGATGAAGATTTAAACCAATACTACCAAAAACTAGAAAGCATCAAGCCTTTTTTGAAAGAAGAAGCGTTTAAGGAAATCAAAAAGCAAATTGACCGACTGAGCCGAACCCATGCGGACAGCTCTGATAGCGCGACTTTACAAAATTATATTGAAACCATGTTAGATGTGCCTTTTGGGCAATATGGGAAAAAAGCGCTTGACATTAAGCATGTGAGAGAACAACTAGACAAGGATCATTATTCCTTAAAAAGGCCTAAAGAGCGTATTGTAGAATACTTTGCCACCATGCAGCTTTTAGAAATGCGCCGCAAGAAAAAGCCAGAAAAAAAAGACAAAACTAAAGGCACGATTTTATGCTTTTATGGGCCTCCTGGCGTGGGTAAAACGAGTTTGGCTAATTCCATTGCTAAAGCGATAGAGCGCCCTTTAGTTCGGATCGCTTTAGGGGGATTAGAAGATGTGAATGAATTAAGAGGGCACAGACGCACTTACATAGGCTCCATGCCTGGGCGTATTGTCCAAGGGCTCATTGAAGCCAAAAAGATGAATCCAGTCATGGTTTTAGATGAAATTGATAAGGTGGATAGAAGCGTTAGGGGCGATCCAGCGAGTGCTTTATTAGAGATCTTAGACCCTGAGCAAAATATCGCTTTTAGGGATCATTATGCGAATTTTAGCATTGATTTATCGCAAGTGATTTTTATCGCTACCGCTAATAATATTGACAGGATCCCAGCTCCTTTAAGAGACAGAATGGAATTTATCAGCGTGTCCAGCTACACGCCTAGCGAAAAAGAAGAGATCGCTAAAAACTACCTCATCCCCCAAGAATTAGAAAAGCACGCCTTAAAGCCTAGCGAAGTGGATATTAGCCATGAGTGTTTGAAACTCATTATTGAAAAATACACCAGAGAAGCTGGCGTTAGGGATTTACGAAGACAGATCGCAACGATTATGCGCAAAGCGGCTTTAAAATACCTAGAAGATAACCCGCACAAAAAAGGGCGAACCAAAAAAAGCGAAGATCAAAAAAGCGAAAATCAAAAAGGCGAGAACAAAGATTTCTGCGTCTCTATCACGCCTAACAACCTTAAAGAGTATTTAGAACGCATGGTGTTTGAAATTGACCCCATAGATGGAGAAAATAAAATCGGTATCGTCAATGGTTTGGCATGGACTCCAGTGGGCGGTGATGTGCTTAAAATTGAAGCGCTTAAGATTAGAGGCAAGGGGGAATTAAAACTCACCGGGAGTTTAGGCGATGTGATGAAAGAATCCGCTCTCATCGCTTTTTCTGTTGTCAAAGCCTTATTGGATAACGAAACCTTAAAAGCGCCTAAAATCCCTAGCGAGACCGATGCAGAAAATAAGAAAAAGAAAAAAGTGCTGAAAGTTTATAACGCTTACGATTTGCACTTGCATGTCCCTGAGGGGGCTACGCCTAAAGACGGCCCGAGCGCTGGGATCGCTATGGCGAGCGTGATGGCGAGCATTTTGTGCGATAGGGCTACAAGAAGCGAAGTGGCAATGACGGGCGAATTGACTTTGAGTGGGGAAGTTTTACCCATAGGAGGGTTGAAAGAAAAGTTGATCGCCGCTTTTAAAGCCGGCATTAAAACCGCTCTCATTCCTGTCAAAAATTACGAAAGGGATTTGGACGAGATCCCTGCTGAAGTGCGAGAGAATTTAAACATCGTTGCGGTGAAAAACATCGCTGAAGTGTTAGAAAAAACCTTACTTTAGAAGTTGGCATGAAAGCAGGCATTATTGGTTTAGGGCTTATGGGGGGCAGTTTAGGGCTAGCCCTGCAAGAATGGGGGCGTTTTAAAAGCGTTATAGGCTATGATCACAACGCCTTGCATGCCAAATTGGCTTTGACTTTGGGGCTTGTAGATGAGTGCGTGGGATTTGAAAAGATTTTAGAATGCGATGTGATTTTTCTGGCCATTCCGGTTGAGGGCATCATTGAATGTTTGAAAAAAATGACTCCCATTAAAAAAAGCGCAACCATTATTGATTTAGGGGGGGCAAAAGTGCAAATCCTTCACAATGTCCCTAAAAGCATCCGTCAAAATTTCATCGCCGCGCACCCCATGTGCGGGACAGAGTTTTATGGCCCTAAAGCGAGCGTTAAGGGGCTGTATGAAAACGCTTTGGTGATATTGTGCGATTTGGAAGATTCAGGGACTGAACAAGTGGAAATCGCTAAAGAAATCTTTCTAGGCATTAAAGCGCGCTTGATTAAGATGAAATCTAGCGAGCATGACACCCATGTGGCTTATATCAGCCATTTACCCCATGTTTTGAGCTACGCTCTAGCCAATAGCGTTTTAAAGCAAAACGACCCAGAGATGATTTTATCTTTAGCGGGTGGGGGTTTTAGGGATATGAGCCGTTTGTCTAAAAGCTCGCCTTTAATGTGGAAAGATATTTTCAAACAAAACCGAGACAATGTCTTAGAAGCGATTGAAAAATGCGAAAAAGAAATCGCGCAAGCTAAGGCTTGGATAGAAAATAACGATTATGAAAGCCTTGCAGAATGGATGGCGCAAGCGAACAAACTCCAGGAGTTCATGTAAAATAATTTAAAATTTTGTATATTGTTGTTTTTAGGGCAATACGGAAAAAATAATATAAATTCCGTAATGAGAAGTAAAACATGAGGAATAAACTCTTATAGTTATTGATCTTAAACACCGAATTGTTTGCTGGTATTCTTAACCTAACAGATGTTATAGCAGAGATTGTAAAAAGTATTTGTAGAAAGGGGTATTTTTGGATTGTTTTTATGGATTATAGGCTGTTTCATATGGATAGTATGGATTTACCCAGCAAATCAGCAAACAACTATAAGAGATTATCTTAAACCCGGATCTATTGTTGTGTTTGCCATAATTGTAATAATAATTCATCTCATTTCTCCAACGCCTATAAAACCCTTATCGCTTCCAACAAAAAACCAGTTTTAAGCCATTTAGAAATTTGATTTCTCAAAACCTTTATCCAAAATACCGGTGTTTTTACGGGTATTTTATATTGGTATTTTAAGGGCAGTTTTTAATATTTCTTAGAATTATTCATGTATTTGGGTAATTCATTCAATTCAGCGTTTTTATTGTTCTTAAAAACCACTTGTTTTTCAACTCGCTCGTATTCTTTACAATCTTTTCTCATTTCTTGTAAGGGATATTTTTGGTTGTCATTAGGGATATAAAAGCATTCGCTTTTAGCGTTTTCATAGCTATCCGTTAGGCTTATATCATAGTGGTACCAAAATCCGCTAGGGATAGCGATATTTTTAGAGCTAAAAGTCCTATAACCTTGTTTGATGATGGTGAGTTCTTCTACTAAGACTTGATGGTATTTCCTGGCTAAATTACGGCCCTCTTTTTCCACCAATAAAACAGAATGCCTGTTGGTGTTTTTGGCTTCAGGGGTGATATTAGTCATTCTGTAAGTCTCTCTTAAAGGATTAGAGGCAAAATCAAAAGAAGCGTCATTCGCCACAAAATGCCCCCTATCAAAACCGCTTCTTGTGTAATCTTGTGTCGTGGCTTGTTGGTATTTGGCTAATCGTGTGTCCGTTTTAAACTCATAGCGTTTTTCAATATTATTTTTATCCACTAAATCCCCAAACAACACGCTCACGCCATAAATAGGGTTTTTTAACTCGCTAGAATAACACACCGAATAGAAGTTATTTTTTAAGACCTTGCAATCAATGTTAGTGAGCATGCCATTAGCGTTGTGAGTGGGATTGTGGTTTTTAGTAGGATTAGCGCTATTGACTTGATCCTTGATTTCATTAAGTTTTTTAGCGGTGTAGCTGTTAATAGCCTTAGTGAAATTATCCAACATGTCCGCTTGGAGCCAACTCATAGCGATCAGGCTAAAACAGAGTAGGTTTTTAAAGGTTTTCATGTTTTGCTCCTTGTTGGTTGGCTTGAATACTACAACAATATTTTTAATCGTTTATTTTTACCCACTAAATAGGCGTAGCGTTTTGATGCGTTAAATCGCGCATTGAATGATCAAATTTAAGAATAAAAAATTTCATTGTATTTTTTAGTGATCCCATCTATCCCCCATGCGTCTTCGTCAATATCGCCCAAGTTCAAATAGTCTTCGTTAGCGTCTAAAGAAGCGCAACATTTTCTTTTTTGCTCGTTTAAATCTAAATTTTGGAACTCTTCGCTATGGATTTCATCCATCTTATTATCGGCGCGTTTTAAAAAACGCTCGTTAAGATCGTTAAAGATTTTTAGGCATTCGCTCGCGCTTTTAGCGTTAAGGATTTGTTTTTTAATTCCTGAATTCACTTCTTTTAATTCAGCATAGACAAAACTCCCGCCCCCTTTAAAACCGCATTTTTTAGAAATGCCCCCTTGCTCGCCCTCTATGACTTTTTTTAACCTTTCTTTAGTGATAGTTTCTATATAGTCCATTTGCTCGATGCCAATGTAGCGGCGTTTCATTTTGTGCGCCACCGCGCAAGTCGTCCCGCTCCCAGCGAAAAAATCAAGCACTAAATCGTTTTCGTTGGTAGAAAAATTTAAAATATCCATAATTAATGCTTCTGGTTTTGAATAAGTAAAATTTAATTGCATTTCTTTTATGTGTCTGTTGGATTGCGTATTTGAGTGTTTTTCAATAAGTGCCATAGGCTGTAAAGTGCGTGGTTTAATATTTCCGTCATTATCACAATTCAAATATTGCTTGGTGTAAATATTCCATTCGCCATTAGAATTTTCTTTTATTTCTATAAAATCATTTTTTAAACCCCACTCTAATTTTTCCTTACTCCATCTCCATCCCCAATCCTTAATCCTTGCCTTGCCGTTCTGTCTGTCTAACCATTGATCATAATCTCCGCCCGCATAAAATGTTTTTCCCTCTAATTCTATGGGATAATCTAGCGATTTAACCCACCCTAAACTTCCTGAGTCTAATTTGATTAACTGATATTTTCCTCTTGTATTTTCATGTTTATCGCTACATTTATAACGATCAATGTCTTCAACGGCTTGTCCGTAAATAATAGTCTGCTCTTTATTTTTAGCGAAACAATGGATATATTCGTGTTTTTGTCTAAAATGCTTGCTATCGCTTTTCCCACCCCCTTCCTTGTTAGCCCAAATAATACTCGCCACAAAATTCTCCCTAAGAAAAATCTCATCCATTAAAACTTTTAAATAAGCCTGTTCGTTATCGTCGCATTGCACAAAAATCACGCCATCATCGCTTAAAAATTCCCTAGCCGCTTCAAGCCTGTTTTTCATAAACACTAGCCAAGAGCTGTGGTTAAAATTATCGTTGTAATTAAAGCTGTCATTACCCGTATTATAAGGGGGGTCAATGTAGATGCATTTCACTTTTTTAGCGAATTTCTTTTTTAAAGAATGGAGAGCGATCAAGTTATTGCCTTTGATAAGGTAGTTTGTGTTCTTGTCTTTTAAAGCGCTTTCTAAATCGCCTTCTCCATGCATTTCAAAATTACACAGTGCTTTTTTCTTTAAAAGCGTGTCAATTTCTTTTTTATGCAGTATTTCATGGTAAAAACACTCTTTAGATTTGGTGCTGCTATCTTTAGCGTTACCGAGTAAAACATTGTCTTTAAAAGGGAAATTCAAAACGACGGATCCGCTGGATTTGATAAAGCCCCCTTGTGAAAATAAGCCTATTTTATTTTTAAATCGCGTGAAAGAGCGATCCAATTCTTTTATTTCTAAACATTCCAATAACGCCTTTTCATTGAATACGAGCGAATTAGCGATCGTTTTAAAAAAGTGTTTTTTATAGTCGTTAGCGTTTTCATGCTCAAGCATGAAAGTTAAAAGCTTTTCATCATGTCCTATGATTAAAGTGACTAAGCGCTCTTTAGTGAAATGATTAATTAAAGCATCTAGTAGGGTTTTGAGTGGGGTTTTTAACATTTGGAGTCCTTAAAAGTTTGATTGAAAGCTTCAACAAATTCTGCGTTTAGCGTTCTGTTGTTGTTTGTGAGCGTGAAAAAAGGCAAGCCTTTTAAATGGAGTTTTTTGTTATGGCTTTTAAGCGTGGCGTTTTCTAGCGTTTCTAAAAATTCTTTTTTCCAAGCGTTAGAAGGCTCTAAATGTTCGCCTTTAGCTTCCATGTAACAAGTGAAGCCTAAAAATTCATTCTCATGCGTTTGGGCAAAAAGGATAAAATCCGGCTCAAAACCTTGCGCGTAAAAAGGGCCTTCTATATTGCAAAAAACTTTTAATTCAGCGAAATGATCGTTCCTTAAAACGCACCATTCTTTGAATTTCTTGTCTAAAATCTCTTTATGGTCGTTGATAAAACCTAAAAACTCCCTTTCTAAATCGCTGTCCAGTTTCCTCATGTCCTTAAAAAGCAGCCATTCATAGGAGGGAATGTCTTTTTCCCATTCGCTAGCGCTAAGGCTTTTATTATGCGTTTCAAATTCTTTTAATTCTAACGCGCTCACATCGTATTTATCTTGCTCTTTTAAAAGCGTGTCTTTTAAGTTTCCAATGATATAAACAGCGAGTTTTAAAAGGATTTCGTTGTCATCAAACTTTTGGTTTTTATGGAAGTTTGTTTTCAATGGAGAGATGTATTGCTCTATAAATCCCACTTTATTGTTAAAGGCATGTTTTTTAAAGGCTTTTTTAAGCGTTTTGAAATCCAGGTTTTTTAAATTAAGGGCTTTTAAAAAATAGTTTATAGGGATTTTATCTAAGATATAGGGTTTATAATAAGTTTTATCGCCTTTATTTTCTTCTTTAAAATCCACTTTCTTTTCACGCACATTAAAGCCAAATAAGGGGACATGCAAGCTTTTGAGTGTGGCTTCAACAGGGTCTGTATAGTCCATATTAAATAAGTTTTTGTTTTTATCTTTTGTGTTGCTCGCATAGTAGCATTTGAAACGCTTGGTGGGTGTTAAAGGGATAGTCTGTTTTTCATTTACAAATCCTAACCCTGAAATTTGTAACTTTTCGTTTAATTTAGCGATAAACTCGCTGTCATAAATGGCATGGTAGTCTAATCTCTCTAGTGCGCTTAAGGGGTTAAAAAGATCGAATTTGCGTTGGTAAAATTCTATGCGGCTTGGCTTGAAATCGTTATAGCTAAAGGGGTAGTATCTCGCCCCTCGCCCTATGAGCTGGGCGTCTTTAATGGTGTCTTTTTGATTCGCTTTATTTTTAAGCCTGACAATGTCAAACAAATTCAACACATCCCAGCCTTCATTGAGCTTATCCACGCTAAAAATCACTCTTTTAGGGTTGTCTCTGTCTTCTAGGGAGTTCAATAAAAGCATGCCCTTTTCTAATTCTTTTTCGTTATTGGTGTTAATCTGGGCGCTTTTTTTGAATTTCGTTTGCAAGAATGCCACAAGGTTAGGGGTGTAATTTCGCTCATCAAAAAAGCTTTTAGCGGCTTTAAAAAAATCGTTGCGGCTGTAATGGAAAAAATTTTCTAAATCTAAAGGGCTTAAATTTTCTAAAAAAGTATTGAAGCGCTCTTGATTTTTTTTTACTCTCTTCAATCCTTTCGCTTTTAAACAAAATACAGGGTTTAAAGTTTTCAATATTGTGGTGTTGGGCTAGTAATTCTTTATACAAACTGGAAACGCATGCCCCTAAAAAGCGCGTTTCTAATTCTTTATTTTCATAAGAAAGGGAGTAGATGTTTTTGCAAAATTTATCTTCGCTAAATTCTTTTAAGGTGTAAGTTGCCACCTTTAAGTTTTCGTATTTGTCTTTAACGCTTTTTTCTTTAGGAATAGTGGCGCTAAATTCCAGCAATAAATTGTCTTTATTTTGTTCTAGGGCTAATTTCACCACGCTTTCCCAGTTGCGTTTTTCACTAGCCTCACTATCATTTAATTTCTTTTTAGTTTCTGTGTTTAAGTGGTGCGCTTCATCCGCTAAAAAAACTAATTTTTGATCTTTTAAATCCTCTAGGGTGATAGCGTTTTCTTTAGCTTTAGTGAATAATGAAAACAAGCCTTGAATGGTGCTAAAATAAATGTTGATAGCGTTGTTATGACTCTCGTTTAAATTATTGATGCTTTTAATTTCTA
The DNA here is from genome assembly GCF_014496485.1 of Helicobacter pylori. Lineage (GTDB taxonomy): Bacteria > Campylobacterota > Campylobacteria > Campylobacterales > Helicobacteraceae > Helicobacter > Helicobacter pylori_DD. Next base: position 34,332 of record NZ_JACTAX010000008.1, read on the forward strand.
TGTTTTCATCATTGATATTGATATTCTCGCTAAAAAGGTATTTTGATGAAACGCTGTCTGTAAAATTAAGCTTGGTTTTTTCTAAAATACTGGTGCTATTCACAAAAAAAATAAAATTTTGATAGCCTTGCTTGCAGCATTCTAAAATCAAACCCGCCATCACCAAGGTTTTACCGCTACCGGTGGCCATTTCAAACATGAAATGCTTTTGAGTTGGGTTAAATTGGCGTTTTTCTAAATAATTATATATCGCTTGCTTTTGGTAATCTCTAAGCTCTTTTTTTAAATTACTGGTGATGTGGGTGGGTAGATCTATTTCTTTATCATTGGGCGCGTTATTTGGCGTGCGATCTTTTATCGCTGATTGGGGGGGGGGGGTAACTTTGAATGAATGAATCTTGCATGAAATCCCTTAATGAAAAAGTGAGAAAATTATAGCGTAAAGTTTTGAGATTGACTTTAGAGATGCGAGCTTGAATTAAAATCAAATAAAGTTTTAGTTTTAATATTTAATGGAATAAAGCCCTTAAAATCAAAAGCGCTTCTTTTTCTTTGCTATAATCAATCTCAAAAAACCAACTTTTTTAAAACAAAGGAATGATTATGCAAGAGATTTTTTTATGTTCCATTTCCAATGTGCGCAGTGGGGATTGCAAGGAAGATTGCGCTTATTGCACGCAAAGCTCACACCACCAAGGAGCGATCAAGCGCTATAAATTCAAAGATGAAAAAGTGGTTTTACAAGAGGCTAGAGCGTTAAGGGAATTAGGGGCTTTAGGGTTTTGTCTGGTTACTTCAGGGCGCGAATTAGACGATGAAAAATGCGAATACATCGCCAGATTAGCTAAAGCCATCAACAAAGAAGAATTGGGCTTGCATTTAATTGCATGCTGCGGGCGCGCGGATTTGGATCAACTAGAGTTTTTAAGAGATGCGGGCATTCACAGCTATAACCACAATTTAGAAACTTCGCAAAATTTCTTCCCTAAAATTTGTTCCACGCACACATGGGAAGAAAGGTTTATCACATGCGAAAACGCTTTAAGGGCGGGGTTAGGCTTGTGCAGTGGGGGGATTTTTGGGCTTAATGAGAGCTGGGAAGATCGGATTGAAATGCTCAGGGCGCTAGCTTCACTCTCCCCGCACACCACGCCGATTAATTTTTTCATTAAAAACCCGGTATTGCCCATTGATGCAGAAACTTTAAGTGCGGATGAAGCCCTAGAATGCGTGCTTTTGGCTAAAGAGTTTTTGCCTAACGCTAGGCTTATGGTGGCTGGGGGGCGTGAAGTGGTGTTTAAAGATAATGACAAACAGGAAGCCAAGCTTTTTGAATACGGCATCAATGCGGTGGTGTTGGGGGATTATTTAACCACCAAAGGCAAAGCCCCTAAAAAAGATATAGAAAAACTGCTCTCTTATGGCTTGACAATGGCGACAAGCTGTCATTAATGAGAGAACTTTTTAAAAGCGTTAGAGGGTTTTTGCGCCTTCTTAGAATGATTTTCCCCGAGCGTCTGAAAAACGCCTTTTTGGGCTTGAGCGAATTGTTTTACTACGCTTCCAGCTTGAGTTTTTATACGATTTTGTCTTTATCGCCTATTTTGTTGTTTGTGTTTAGTCTTTTTGTGTCTCATTACATGCAAGCGCACAGCGGTGAAATGGAAGCCTTGATCTTCCCTAACGCCCCTAAACTCATTGGCGCGATTAAGGATTTTTTAGAAAATTTTAAAAAAACAGACATGACTTTAGGCACGCTTGAAGAGGTGTCCATTGTGGTGGCGTTGGTGCTTTTTTGTGAAAACTACCGCTCCATCGCATCAAAAATTTTTCAAGCAAAGCCTAGAGATTATGCGCATTTTAAGGGTAAAGAAATCTTTTTATTTTGGGGGTTTGGCACGACTTTAGTGTTTTTATTCGCTCTGCCTTTGGTGGTGTTTTTTGATATTAAGATCCAAGTGTTTTTTGAAGATAAAGATTCAAATTTGTTGCATGTTTTAAGATGGATAGGCACTTACGCGTTTTTTTTGATCCTTTTTACCATTCCCACGAACAAGGTGTTTAAACATTATTTTTGGGTGTTTTTATGGGTGTTTTTTACGAGCGTTTCTTGGCATGTGTTAAAATGGGCCTTCACCTATTATGTGTTATACAACCGCACTTACCATGAGCTGTATGGGAGCGTTTCTATTTTGTGGTTTTTGATGAGTTGGGTGTATGTGAGCTGGCTTGTGATTTTAATTGGCATGTATGGGTGTAAAATGTGCGACACATACGATCCTAAAGGAGTGTTTAAGAAATTTTTAGGCTTTTTTAAAAAAGAAACTTGATGAAAAAGTTTTCTTTTAGATCGGTTCTAAAAATCTAAAAACAAACCCCACAAAACCCCAACTAAACAACTTAAAAACAAAAGAAATAAAAAACAACACCAGCGGAAGAATAAAGAATAAAGAATAAAAATCTAAAAAGCTAGAAGCGTTTTTTACAATCAAACTAAAGATCTTGGTTGTAAAGCGATAACTTTTTAAAGAATAAAACTTTCTAAAAACATTTCTTATCACTCTTTGGAATTGAAGTGCAGTTTAGGGATTTTAAAAACTTCATAAACTTCCTTTAAAAAGAAGCTTAGATAAGAATTCTAAAAGAATGTAAGTTTTAAGCGTTCTCTAAGCTTCAAGTTAAATTCAATTAAAAATCATTTGGAAATATAACACAAACTTTTTAAACAAAAGCTTAAAGAATAATTTCATTCCTTTAGCATTAGCTACAAGTTCTTATGAAATGAACTGAAAGTTCTTTGGTTCTAGCTGTAAGTTATCAAGCGAGTTTCTAGTAAGTTCTAAAGTGGTGTCATTCTAGTTCTTAATCGTGTAGGCAACCTAGTTCATACCATTAGAGCAAACAAGTTCTTAATCTATTTCCCTGAGTTTCTTTATGGGTGTGAGCTATTAAGTTCTAACTTGTGGCTCTTAGTTCTTATCGTGTAGCTACCTAGTTCTCTAATTTTTGCTTACAAGTTCGTATCAGTGGGCTGTAAGTTCTTTTTTGTTAGCAACTAAGTTCTTATCATTTAGCTATTTAGTTCTTAATATTTGGCTACAAGTTCTTTCAATAAAAGCCTCTAAGTTTTTATAGCATTACTAACAAGTTCTTGCTCTTAAATTTTGTAGTAAGGGAAGTAAGTTCTTGAATGAAATTTTTATCCCTTGACTAGATTAAAAAATATCTCATCTATCAGAGCACTCTCTTTAAAACTTTTTGAAAAAAGTTAGCAAAAACCCTTATTTTTTAAAAATCTAGCTCCAAGCCCCTTGAATACGAAGTTTTAACCTAATGTGTACGCACGCATGGTGTTATCCTGCACCTATTTTTGATTTAGGTCTTTTTTCAATTCTTTGTGCTATGCTACAAAGATAAGCATTGGGCGTTTTTAACGCTATTCTTAGTAAGGGAAATGAAGTCAATTTGAAAGCGTGTGAATTAGATAAAAATTTAGCAATGTTGTTAAGTCTTAAAGGGTTTGTGTGCTGGATAGGGCTATAGATACTAAGCTAGATAGTCGCCCTATGGATTTATCTTTTTTAGATGATATTTTAGAGCATATGCGAAGGCCTAGACCCAGCGATAGCGATAAAGTGGATAAAAGATTGCTCATTAAATTCAATCAATTTAGTTCTAGTCCAAAGTCTATTAAATCTAATTTAGTTGGCGCAAAGAGCACTAGTCCCGTGCTGATTAAAAACATAGGGCAAATGAAACGCTCCCATTTAGAAAATGCCCTAAGCTATGCTTTAGAAAACAGCGAAACAGCCTATAATGAAATGTTTATGGAGTGCGACAAGCAATTCATCTTAGAGACTTGGCTCAATGACTTTGATTTGACTAATGACTACAGCGAAGCTATGCACTTAGTTTTTTCTATCAAAGACAAGCCAGATGAGGAGATAATGCAAGGGCTTTTATACTCCACTTGGGAAAGTTTAAAAGTAAGGTTACCTGAATATAAATTTGCTCTAGTCCCCCATACACACCAAGACCACGCCCATATCCATTGTTTCATCAACAAGACTAATCAACTAACACGAAGAAGACTGCGTTTTAAAGGGCGTGAGGATTGCAAAGAATTTTTTAACGAATTAAGAAATGAGTTTGCTTACCGACTGAATAACCATTTATTAAGCGAAGAATACCTGTATGTCAATGAGCCTAAGCTCAAAGAATTAGACAATATCAAACAGCAATTACAAGACTTGGAAAAAGAAGAAAAAGCCTTAGAACAAATTAAAACCCCACAAGATGAGTGGGATTTAAACAAGGCTTTACAAAAAGAATACCTACAAACTCTCAAAGACAAAAACAAAGCAAAAGTCCTAGACATTCAAAACAACCAAAGCACTCCTTTAAAACAAAAGATTTCTGCATTTAAAATCGCTCTTTTTAACCACAAAGACACAAGCGATGATGAAAAAGAAAGCCTAGATATTGACAGAATAGACAAAAGAAAGCCAGTGAGCGAACACTTAAAAAACACGGGCAAACACGAGCTATACGAACTCTTAGGCTTTTATCAAAAAGAATTAGATAAAAAACAAAAACATTGCACCTTTAAGAATTTTCATATTCTCAATGATTTAGACAAAAACTTTGAAAGAGAGACTAAGGGCTTTTCTGTGTTAAAGAAAAAAGAAATGCTACTAAGTAAGCTAGAACGCCTAGACAAACGCCCTTTGGATAAAAACTCACACCTACTATTAGCTCAATTAAGAAATGAAGTGAGAACTAAAAACAACACACAATACAATAATTTAACTAATCCTATTTTTTTAGCCAAAGCCTTAGAACTTCCTAAGGACAAGCACCCCACTCTCAAAACCTTTAAAAACGCTTATTTTAGTGCTAGAAAATATCAATTTATGCTAGAAAGCTTTAAATCTAAACAAGATGACCCTACCTATAAGCTTAATGATAATACTTGTGAGTTAGTGAGTAAGCAATTACAAGACTATCAAAAGACTATGCTCTTACTCACCAAAGAAAGACTACTCTTTTTAGAACAAGATTTAAAGCAAAAAGAAGAAGAGTTTAAAAGAGCCAAAGAGAGCTATTTCAAAGCCCTAGAAAGCTATAAAGAGACTTTTTCATTACCCTTAAAAGAAAAACAAGACTTTCTCAAACAAACTAAGCAATTTTCTAAAATTTCTAAGGATATTCTCTATACTTGTAATGAAATCATAGGAGCTAATAGGTTTTTAACCCACTATGACAACCTAAACCTTGAAAAAGTCCTAGAACACGCTAAAGATACTAAGCTAGAGCAAAAAGAAATTCAAGCTATCACCAAAGAACCTAATAACGATGAGCCTTGGATTGAGTTTGGTAAAAAAGAACAAGCTAGAGCTAAAGCACACTATCAAGCTATGCTAGAAAAAGAAAAAGCTAAAGAATTAGCTAAACAACAAGCTAACACCTTGCACTCTAATGAGCTTGATTATGACCCCAAAGCTCATGCTGGATTGAAAGAAAATGATAGCAATACAAATTCTAAAGGGCGTAATAGGTAATACTCTAAAGTAATTTAATTTAATGCCCTTAAAAAGATAGTATGCCCCTTGATTAAGTGGGTTTCTTTGCTTGTTCTTTTTGTAAAATAGCTAACTCTAACAAACACTCAAATAGATTACTATAAAATGCCCCACAATCAAAATAAAGCCATAAGATAAGACAAACTATTAACCTAAAAACAAAAACGCTTTAAAACGCCTTGTAGAGCTTAAATTTTTCTTAAGTAGCACGCAAAAATTTAAAACCTTAAAGTTTTCTTAAACATAATCATAAAGCAAGTTTAAACCTAACCCTTGAACCTACTATCAAATCAAACTTAACTCTTTTAATACTAAGAGCTAGAAACAAACCTTAACCCTACACACTCTAAACAAAAACCTTTCTAATCCTAAATGCTAATGAGACAAACCGCTTACAACCTAACTTAAATAACACAAGCCTTGACTAATCATTCCTCCCACAACTAACATGTCATTGATAGATAATTCCTATTTTTCTTTTATTTTGATTTTGTTCTTATTTTTACTAATAAAAGAAATTAAAAACTTTCCTTAAACTAAACCTAGCCACAACTAACCTTATGGCTCTTTCAGTCAGTTTGTCTCTTTTAATCAAAAGTTCTTTTTTTTGATTTTTCTTTTTTCCTTTAGCAAGTTCCTAGTTATCTAATTTAATCAAGTTTTTTAAAAAAAAAGAAATCCCCCTCATGACATGATATTTACTAATAACATGTTTACTCAATAGGTTAGGAAAGAAAGGTAAACCTTTCTTTCCCTTAATATTTTTATAACTATACGGAACTTAAGTTCCGCTTTCATATCTAATATCCATAAACACGCACTTCTTAACCTTAAAAAGCGCTTAAAGCTTACTTTCAAAAACTATTTAATCGTTGATAAATTCAATTTTTGTATTTAGTGAGTAATGCAAATAACTATGTATTTGATTATTTACTTTTAAGGGGGCGAAATTTTGCTTTTATGCCTTAGTTAAAAGCGGAACTTTTTAGAGATTTAGATTTAAAGGCGGAATTTCAAATCTCTAAGGAGCCATGCAAAATTTTTAAAAATACCGCTTTTAGAACCTAACAAACTAAAAAACATAAAACTCTCATTCTTTAACTATTTTAAAGATAATCTCAAATTAAGAAGTTTTAGAATGCTTAGCGAAGAGCAAGTGATTAACTTTCTCTTTGAACTCGCTCAAAATAGAAAACCCAGCTCTATGGCTAAGTATGTGATGTATTTAAGACAATTCTTTGATTATTTGGATAGAAAAAGGCGTTATAGTTTTGATTTTACGCTTAAAAACCTAGCCTTTGCTAAGACCAAAGAAAGCTTACCCAGACATTTAAACGATAAAGACTTAAAGAGTTTTTTAAAAACACTCTTAGACTATAAGCCAGTTACAAGCTTTGAAAAACGCAATAAGTGTATTCTACTTATTGTAATACTTGGGGGACTTAGAAAATGCGAAGTGTTAAACATAGAATTAAAACACATTCAAGTAGAAGAGCAAAACTACTCTATTTTAATTCAAGGCAAAGGTAGAAAAGAGAGAAAAGCTTATATTAAAAAGAGTTTGTTAGAACCAAGCTTGAATGCTTGGCTTAGTGATGAATATAGACTAAAATATTTTAATGGGGCATATCTTTTTAAAAAAGACAAACAAAAAGCACAAAATTCTTTAACGCTTTATAACTTTATCCCCTTAATTTTTAAACTAGCTCAAATCAAACACTATAAGCAATATGGCACAGGCTTACATCTATTTAGGCATAGTTTTGCAACACTCATTTATCAAGAAACCCAAGACTTAGTTTTAACTTCAAGGGCGTTAGGGCATAGCTCCTTACTCTCTACTAAGATTTATATTCATACCACACAAGAGCATAACAAGAAAGTGGCTCTTGTGTTTGATAGTTTGATAGAGAACAAGAAGTAAGGTGGTTAAAATTGATTAGGTAGTTTAGTGTAATTAGTTTAAATAATCTTATTAAGATAAATAATCTAGCATTAGATAGTTTTAATTAACTATTTAATGTTTTATTGCTAATTAAAAATGATTAGTTTTATAAGGGTTGTTAAAATCATTGAGATTTTATAGAGTTAGCTTAAATTACAAAATATTCTAAAAACAATGTAATTATAGATTATTGTTACTCATTAAGAATATATTTGATTAACAATACAAATAACTAAATTCTATTAAATACTGATAGATTAACTAAAGCTATTAAATACCTACTTAACAAGATTGTTTATCGTCTACGCTTAGGTGTGGGGGTGTATTCATTGGAATTGTCTAAATCATCTGCGTTGTCATGGGAATTTGAGTAAGTCGCTGTTTTAATTTGGTCTATTTTGTCTATTAAAAAATCATAAGCACTTAAAGAAAGGTCTTTATAGTGTGAAATGGGTTCTACCATATCTATTTCTATGCTATAACGCTTTTTATCTAACTCTTGCAAAGAATTTTGAAGAGTTAGTAAGTCTTGCTTAGTTATTTTTTGAGAACTTAAAAGCTTGTCAAATAAATTATTGTCATTATGCAAAGCCACTGCTATATCAAAAATATCTCTTGTTTTATTATCAGTTTTTCTAAAAGTAATCTTTTTAGCGATAATATTTTCTAAACCTTCTATATAAATATCAAAAGCAAAAATCTTTTTAGAATTATCTACATATCCCTCATTACTAGCATAATCCACTAAAACATCTATTTTAATGTTGTCTTTATTCGTTACGCCTATATGATTATGTTGGTCTATGTATCTTGTGCTATCAAAATGACTGCAATTATCTATCCATAATTTAGGGCTAAAAAATCCCAAACATTGAGCATCATTGACAAACAAATCAATATCAAAGCTTAATCTATGCTGGAAGTAATACATGCTCAAAGCTGTGCCTCCTCCAAACTTAATACTACTAGGATTAAGCCCTAAATTCAAAGCATTTTTAATAATGGGATAAAATTGTTCTAGGGCTTGAATTTGAGCTTGAAAGTTGTTTTTGATAAAACTAAGGCTCTTTTCATTGATAGGGATTGATAGAAAGGACATGTAAAATATTCTCCATAGGAATGTGATAGTCTTGTGAAAACCATTCTATTTCTTGCTCTAGTGCCTCTGTTTGAATTGTGCCTATAATATACTTGTCAGTATTGCTTAGATTAGTTGTTTTTTTATCCATAAAAAGCCCTATAAGATACTCTAAGCTCACATGCTTATCTTTATTGCCAATAGAGTTATTGATTGTAGCTAATAACATAGGGGCAAATGACATTTTTATCCTCCCTAAATTGATTTGATTGTAGTTTAGCAAATTTTGTGTTGGTTTTGGTTTGACTTATAATGATTGTTTAGCTATAATACGCCTACATTCGTAGGGCTGACCGAAGCCCACTTTCTTATAGCTTATAGACTACTTAGTTTTTCCAAGTCTTTATTTCCAATATTTTTGATTAAATCATCTAAAAATGAAACAATTTTGTTAGGCATGATACTAAAGTTGAAACTTTTACTTGTAGGCTTTTCTAATTCTCTGATAAAGCGTGTTGTAATGCGTGGGCGGTTGTTTGGCTTGATTTTTAGTAGGTTTTCCCAATGATACGCACGATTTCTAATTGTCCATAGCAAATTTAGGGCAATATGAGCCTTAATATAATCATAAAGACTTTGTTTTCTGTCATTAACAAGCAAAGTGTTTTTGTTGTCTTGGTAGTATTTTTTAAAATTAAAATGCCTTAGATTTAAAACCGAGCTTTCTAATTTATAAAAAAGATAAGCTTAATCACTGCTCCCAAAGACATTTTAGACAAGATTAAAGAATGCGAGATTTCTTTTTTCTTGTTTTTTAATACTCCTTAGCAGAAATCCCAATCGTCTTTAGCGTTTGGGATGAATGCTACCAATTCGTGGTATAATATCCCCGTACATTCGTATCTAGCGCAGGAAGTGTGCAAAGTTACGCCTTTGGAGATATGATGTGTGAGACCTGTAGGGAATGCGTTGGAGCTCAAACTCTGTAAAATCCCTACTATAGGGACACAGAGTGAGAACCAAACTCTCCCTACGGGCAACATCAGCCTAGGAAGCCCAATCGTCTTTAGCGGTTGGGCACTTCACTTCTTCTATTAAGGGGATTAAAGAATTTTCATCAAACGCCCATTCACTCCCCTCATTCTGAGTGAGACAATAATCTAATGCGTTGCGTAAGTAAATCTCTAGATTAGAGATTTTAGGCATGATTGAACTAATTAGTTTTAGGTTTTCTTTATATTGCTCTAGGTTGTCATAAGTGTCTAATCTATGCTTTGGATAGAATGAGCGTAATATCGTTTTTAAAATCTTGTAAATCTTGTATAGTGTCTCTTAAATGGTTTGTTAAACTGATTATAACACAAATAAAATTAGCTATAAGACATTGTTATTACTTGTTAATAACATATTTAATCAGTAATTCAAATAATCAAAACTAACTCAATACTTATAAAATAACTAAATACTTGATTGTTATTTATATATTTTTAAAACTTTATGTTATAATGATGAGTGAGATATTAAGTTTCAATTAAAGGAATAAAAATGATTAAGCTAAAAGGTTTGAATAAAATTTTAAGGACAGGGTTATTAGCTGGAGCGTTGGTGGTGTGCTCCCCGCTTAATGTAATGGCGAAACCTTTATTTACAGATGCTAACTTAATTGACTATCTCAGCAAATCTAAAAGCAATATTAAGAAAGAATACGCCATTGATTGTAATTCTCAAATTGATGGTTCTAAATATTTGAATGATGGTTGGAATTTATCAAAAAATCTTCCACAAGAATGGAAAACCGCTTTTCTTTCTTGTGTTAATAAAAAACAGCTATCTAAAAAAGAACAAGAATTACAGAAAATAGTAGATGAAAGAAATGAGCAAATTAAAAAAGATGAAGAGTGGCTAGTTGCTTGTAGAAACTATGTTAGAGAAAGCCGTAAAAAAGCGGAAAGTAACTTTCTTAAAAAAAATCGTTGTAGCAAAAGTGAAGAAGGTAAAATATCGTGTTATAGCAATGCTTTTTATAGTGCCTATGGAGACACAAAACCCAAATGGTGGACTTATAGTGGCTCACACTTTGAAGAAAAATTTGAAAACGAACAAAATCAAGCTGACCATGAATGCCTTTCAAAAGCTGCAAGTCTAGCCATAATGCACCCAAAATTAGAAATAAAAAGAGCTGTTAGACAGCCTTGATTTTCAATCGGGAGCAATTTCTGGAAAGCCAAATTGGTTTGTTTTTACCTTGCCTAAGATTTGCTCTCTTGTTTGGTATTGGGTTGATTTTGTGCCCTTTAAATTTGTGTTAAACCCATAGTCTGTTTTGTATATGTCTGCTATAATCTCACTTTGCACTGCCATAGTTTGATTTAAAAAGAGCATTTGATTGGTGATCTCTTTTAAATACTTTATCGTGAGTAACCTAATGCTTTGATTAAAATTCGCATAGGCTTGGCTCTGAGCATCTTTATTAGGAGCTTTAGATAAATCAAGTGTGAGAGTTTGGATTTCTTGCTCTAGCTCGTTGTCTAGGCGAGTTTTTTCTAGGGCTAATGGCGTGCAAGTGCCATTTTCTTTGTTTTCTTTACAATATTGTATCCCTTGATTATTATGGTTGGCTGTGGGGTCTGTTACGCCTAATTGTTGTTGAATATCAGCTAGTCTGTGTTTTAGATAATCTGCTTTTGCATTAATTTCTTTTTGTTTTTTAATCCTTTCTGTTAATTTCATCGCATCTTGTTGAAATATTTTCATTTTATATGCTTGATAGTTACCATTGAGAATATCCAAACTAGCTTCTGCTGATAGTTGGTTATACCTTGCTTGATTTTCATCTTTGATTAGCTCTTCGCATAAAATCAATCCCATATCTCTACCGCTTAATTGTCCAGCAAAAGACTGCAAATTTTCATAGCCATTATTACTTAGAGCTTGGATTAAATTTTGCATATCTTTCACTTGTGCGGTTTGCTTGCCTGTTTTTGTAATAGCATTGTTAAGATTGCTTAAATTGGCAATCTTATTGTTAGTCAATTTGTTAAAATCAAAAAAAGGGCATTGTTGCTGTAAGTATTTATTCCTTAATAAATCTCTTGCGTTCCAATTTTCTATGCTTTGCTTTAAATTCTCATAGTTATATTTAATACTCTCTATTTGATACTGAGCGTTTTGTATCACTTGCATAGGGTTTGCTAAAGTGATAGCACTGCTACTAATCAAAGAGTTAGTCGTATTTATCATGTTATTGACTTTTTGCAACTGATTGATTTGAGCTTGAGCTTTAGAGATAATCTCTTCATATTTTTTAATGCTATCTACCATTTTACCTATCACAGTGGCTTGACCAGCATGAAGCTCTGGGTCATTGACAATCAAAGGAGTTTCCCCCTCTGCAAACACGCTATTGCAATATAAAAGCACACTAAAACCTATATTAAAAACTAATTTTTTCATTATAAAACTTTTCATTTGTTGTTTCTATCATTATCAAGTCCAAAGCCACTTTTCACACTCGCTACAAAGTGTCTCACACCAGCTTTTGCTCCTTTTGTATTTGCGATAGTGGTAATCCCTCCGCTTAGTCCAGCCCCAAACATCGCTCTTGCTCCAGCTTGAAGTCCTGCTAATCCGCCCCCAGCACTCTGATAAGCTTGTTTAGCTTGATTAGCTACCATAACCATAGAGCCTCCTACGACTGCTCCGCCTATTGTCATACCAATTTTTTGCATCATTTCTGTTACTGCCCCAACGCCTCCACTTGTGCCAAAGATATTGTTGATAAAATCAGGCACTCGTTTGACTAGAAAGAAACAAATTACAGAGCCTAAAATTAAGATAATAAAAAATCCTAATACGCTAGTATAAGCTCCCATAGTATTTTGAAAATTATTGATTGCTTGATTTGAACCATTTTCTATCATTTGGTCAACTATGTGTCCTTTGTTATAGAACCCATTGATTATTTCTGCTTGGGTAGGAATTTTTAAAGTAATACTTTCTATCATTGAAAAATTTAAAAAAGATACTACCATAATGCAAGGCTGATAAAAAGTAAGGGAAATGAGTTTTTTGAGATAACTAAAGAGCATGCCCTTAGTCTGTGGGAATAGTGCTAATGGTAAAACTGCAAAGCCCAATGATAGCCATGTAAGAGTTTCAACAAGAGTGATTAGAACAATGATTAAAATTAGTCCAATTAAAAGAATTTGAGCTAGGACTAACAAAAGAAAAATGATTAACATAGGAAACATAGTAAAAAATGTCTTCCAGCCTAAATCACTAAATACTTCTCTGTATAATTGTGTTATGGAATAGTAGGACTTATCTATCAATGAGCCTAAGGTTAAATCATTTTTTCCTGTCAATGTTTGCAATGATGTCATGCTGTTTGTGATAATCTCAGTGAGCTTATTAGAAGGGTAGAAAATGGTGTCTTTAAGCATATTCATGTAAGTTGTTGGATTATCCATTGCCCAATTTAAAACTCCCATAAACACTATGAATACAACCACGCCCATAGCGGTTTTAAACTGAAATATATCGCCCTCTTTCACTCGCTTATAAGCCCATATCATAAATAAAATTACCAAAACAGCATTAATTATCATTTGAGCTTTTAAAACTTCTGCTGTTTGAGTTGCTATGTTGTAAAATATTTTTTTTGTTGGGTCGCTAAATAGCGATAAAATCGTTTCATAAATACTTATACTATTACCTTGCATTATCTCCCCCTCCCTTTAACATAACTCTGTGTCTGTAAATTTTCTTTAATATTTTCTAAAATGTCCTTAAACTCTTTACTAAAAGGTTTAAGGCTATCAATTTGTTCTAATTTATCCATAATATTTTCCTTTTCTTGTATAGGTGTGTCGTTGTTATTTAATTTCTCTAAAGAACTTTCTAAAAACTCCGCCATAATGTCAATGTTAATCGCCTCATTTTCTATAATGTGAGCTAGTTTCAAATCATCGTTACAATCCTTTGAAAAAGGCGTATAGATAGTGGGGAATTGCTGTAAGAGAGCATATAGAATACCCTCGCATTTTTCTCTATAACTTTTGCCTTTAACATCATTATCAAAGGCTAACACCACATTAAAGCTCTCTTGTGGTTGATTGACAGGTTGTGGCTTTCTAAACTCTCTAGTTTTTTCCACTCTTTTATTATAAATGGGAGTGTTCTTTTCTCTCTGATAGTTTTTAATAATGTCAGTGTAGGTCTCTACGACCACACTCTTAAAATCATCATTAGCCTTGCCTTGTCTCACTAGCTCTTGCCATTGTTCTTCTTGTCTTAGATAATTGTTATACGATCCTTGTTGTCGCCCTTTTAATTGCTTAAAAAAACTTTTTAAAAAGAGTTCTAATTTTTGTGCGTTAAATTGCCCTGCAGTGCTAATTAAAACGCTTTCTTTGGGATCTAAATCTTGTAATTCTAAATAAGCGAGACTATCAAAGATATTTTCAGTAACAATGACATTTTTAACTAAGCTTAAATTATTAGGGAACAAGACTTCTATGCCTTTACTTCCTTGTGCGATAGATTTTAATGGCTTGTCTCTTATGTTGCCCTCTTTGTCTGTGCTTAAGGGAGTATTTAGGCGTTTGTTAATCCCACACTGATGAATGGGTATGACATTAAGATTTTTATTCTCAAAAGCTAAATAGGTAGCAAGGATAAGATTATTAAAATTGTCCGTTTTTAAATGCTCTTTATAAGGCTCTAATAGCTTTGTATCAATGCCACACTTTTTAATGAGTGTAGCGTTTTGTAAATCATAGGGTTTAAGGTTTTTAAACTCATTGATGATTTTTTGAATTTCTTCGTTATTCTCTTGTGTGTTATTCCTTGCTTTGAGATTGTCTTGCTTGTTAAGATAATCTTCTAACTTTCCAGCGATTAAATCTTCCACACTAATGTTTCTATCCTTACAAAAAGTGATGATATTACCGACTTTATCTGTGTGGGTTTCTTTGTAGGTGTAACTAATAGAGCCATCTTTATTTTGATTTTTAAAGATGACTAAACTTCCCTCTTCGTTTTCATGTTTTAAGCAAGGGTTATTCTTGCTTGTCTTGTTTTTATTATAAGTGTAGCCATTGTCTAGCAAAATCTCATGTAAGGGCAAGGCAGTGAGATTAGGAATGTAAGCCATAATGCTTTCCTAGCGCCTTCTGCTCTTAGCTGGCGTATTTTGTGTATAGCCATAGTCTATGGTTGGAACTTCTTTGTTTTGGTTCTCTATGGTGTTTTGGGTATTTTGTTGATTTTGCTTGGCTCGCTCTTTTTCTAAACAAGCTTGATAGTGGGCTTTAGCTTTTTCTTGCATGCGTTTGCCATGCTCTATCCAAGGCTCATCATTCCCCTTACTTGGTGTTTTTTCTTGGTTCTCTTGTAATTCCTTTAATCCCACATGATTTTTAGGGTCATAATCTAGCCATGGTTCATCATGGTGTGAGACTTTCTTAGGTTCTTCTTTAGCGTGTGGCTCTTTTTGAGCTTGAATAGTGCTATTTTGCTGTGTAACTTGGCTTTCTTTTGTGTTTTCTTGTTGTGTAGCTGTGTTATTAGTTTGTGGCTTAATACTCTCATTAGCTTGAATAGTATCTTGTGTGTTTGCTTGAGACACGCTTTCATAAGCTTGTGAGCTAGTAGTCTCTTGTGCTTGTGAGTTTTTTGTTTCTTGTTGAGCGTTTTCATTAGCCTTATTTTGCTCTTTAATAGCATTCACTCCCACACTTTGAGTGGTGCTATCTAAATTTTTGAGCGCTTTTTCTTGTTGCTTGTCTAAGTGTTTTTGCATCACTTCATACACTCTGTTATCCATAGGTTCTAAGCTGTTTTTACTTTTTTGCATATAATCTTTTAACGCTTCGTGGTGTTCTTTTTCTAATTCGTGTCCCAAGATTGATTTAACGCTTAATTGTAAGCCCTTATCTTGCATATGTTTATTGCCATGTGCTTGTTCTAAGCAATCTTTAATCAAATTAATATGCTCTTTAGTGAGCTTGGTGGGTTCTTTTTGGCTCACCACTAATAAGACTTTCAATTCATCTTCATTCATGTGGTTTTTAGCGTAATTCAAAAAGCTCTCTTTAAAATCAAGCTTAGTCTTAATACGCTTTTGTTTAATATCAAGCTCGGTTTGTTTGAAAAAGCTATGTAAATTAGCGTATTTGTCTTTAAAGTCTATGTCATTACCAATCTTAGGTTTTTCTTGCTCTTTTTCTGTATTTTGTTCTTGTGTGTTAGTTTCTTTTTCATTAAGCTTGTTATTTTCTTCTAAGGCAAGAGAGGCAATTTTGCTGGTAGTATTCTCACCTGTAGGTCTTAGCAATTCAATGGTCTCATTAGCTCTTAGAGAGTTGGCAACTTCGTTTGTTTCATCTCTTATGATTTGTAAGCTCTCTAAAAGCTCTAAATTTTCATCATATTGTTCTAATGATTTATTTTCGCCCTCTATGGCGTATTTTTCTAGCTCTTGTTTGGCTAACTCATTTTCATGCTCTGTAAGATTAATTTCTTCGGCTCTTTTGATTTGGTTTTCTTCATAATCTTGTAATGCCTTACTTTCAAGCTCAGACTCTTTTCTTTCTGGTTCTTGTTGCTCTAACTCGTTTTTATTTTCTTGTATCTCAGTAATGGCTTGGGCTAAACTTTCTACGAACTCATTTGGATTATCATTAGAGTTGTTTTGTCCTTGTGAGATTTCATTTTGCAAGACATTCATAAAATCGCTCACATTTTCGTTGTCTTTTGAATTAGAGATTTCATTTTTCATACTCTCAATCACTTCTAGCATAGAAGACATGTCATCTTGTAAGCCCTCTTGGCTTAAAGATTTGATTTCTTGTTCTAAAATGCCTAAGAAGTTAGAGGGGTCATTTTGAGAGCTTTTAACTTCATCTAAAAAACTCTCTAAAAAAGCGTCCTTACCATCATCACTCCACGCTTTCCAAGCTTTAAGAAATCCATTGATAAAATCTTGCATTATCTGCCCCTACCCTTAGATTGAGTGGGTACTGCTTCATCATTAGCAAAATAGTTGTCATGCTTTTGTTGCTCTGCTCCCTTATTAAGAGTTTGTTGTAACATAGCTAACATTTGCGGATTATTCTGAGCCATTTCAAGCATTTTGTTAAACTGATCCATATTCATTTCGTTGTTTTCTTTGACATTATTTTCTGTGCTAGGAGCGATTTCAACCTTAGGTTCTTGTTGGTAGCTTTGAGAAATGTTGTATTGCTTGCTTTTTTCAGAATGGGTTGCGCCATATTGCTCCACATAATCTAGCACTTTCTTATATTCTTTTTCATTTAAATGCTTGGATAAATCATAAATCACTAAGTTTTGATTATCCATAGAGAAAGTATGGCTAATGTATTGCGTTCTTAAAGTTTTAGGGTCTAATTCTTTAAGCTTAGTTTTGTCTAGCGTTTGAAAAATATTGACATTGTAGAGATTTTTAATTTCTAAAGTCGGCTCTATATCTATTTTTTCTTTTTTAAACTCATAAAAGGGTGTAACGCCATCTTGCATATACTTGATGTTGCCAAGCTTGTCTCTTTGGGGGACTTTTTCATATTCATAGATAATTTCGCCCTTAGCATTACGCCTAGCATTGCCCTCTTTGTCTTTAAGGGGGATTAAATTGCCTTCTTTGTCTCTTGCTTTAATATAGCGTATTTCATAATCTCTAATATAAGCGATACTTGCCTTATCATAAATGCCCTCCTTATTATTTTTACTCTTAGTGTTGTTTTTAATATGCTCCACTTCTTTAGGGTTTGCCCCAAGTTTTAAGGCATCATCTAAACCTACCCACACATTACTCTCATAGCCATTTTCATGTTGCTTGGCATCTAAAATAAGAGCGTTTAAGCCATTATAAGCATTACCCACATTGCCATTATAAGCTCTATTATTGGCTTTAAACTCTAGTCCTGCATTAAGACTTTGTGCAATTTCACTCGCTAAAAATTGAGCAAAAATTTCTTTTTGCTCTTTAATATCCATTTCATTCCACGCTTTCATTTTGAATCTTCCTCTCCACTATTATTGGTATTTTCCAATGAATTTTCTAGCTCCATTTTCACTTCTTGTTCGCTTTTAGGCTCTACTCCCATTTGCATAAACTCTATCATTTGCCATTCATTCATAGGGTATTTTCCCTCTTTAAGTTCTAAAAAATCTTGTGTCATTTTTTCTGTCCTTGTTTTTAAAAAATCTTTTTAGAATGCCATTAAAATTACAAAAAAATCAAGGTCTTGACTTATTTACTATTTCAAAGTGTGTGCGTACACATATGCCACTTTTTAAGCTAAAATTAAGCAAAAAACCCAAATGTGTGCGCACACATTTTTAAGGCTCAAACTCTACAACCCCCTAAAATGCGTAACTTAATCTCAAAGTAAATGAAAAGTAAATAAGCCTAAAAATTTAATGAAAAAAAGTTAAAATTTAAGCTAATTTTAAGATAAAATGATAGTTTTTTACTATTTTAAAAAATTTTTTAAGAAATTTTATAACCATATCTATAAATTTCACATAAAAATATTAGACAACCTAGATGCTCATTTGTATTTTACTGATTAAGCCTATTAAAAGCATTCGCTTTTATTCTAAAAAGCCCTTATTTTCTCGCATTATCTCTAATGTAAGATCTATTTGGCGGTATAGAAGGTGCAAGTAAATAAAAAAGGGGTGCTAGTTATCACATAACAACACCAAACTAAAAACCCACTTAAAATGCTTTAAATTTAATTAATAACTTAATTTCTTAATAGTTTTATAATATAAGCTAAATAAGTATAAATTCTTTTAACATTGTAATATTAAATTAAAGATTAAATACTTATCAAATAGAAATAATTTTATTATCCCTTACTAAATTTAATTGATAATTACATCTACTATAGAAAATCTTAATAATTAAAATCTTTAAAGTTAATTCAAAATCCATATAATTATGCTATACTTATAAAATAACTAAATTAAGGAAAATAGCATGACCATTTGTATTGCTAATGAAAAAGGGGGAAGTGGTAAAAGCACGCTTTGTTTAAATTTAGCGGTGCAATTACTCAAAGACAATAAAGAAGTGGTTGTTTTAGATACAGATAGCCAAAAGTCTATGGAAACTTTTGCTACAATTCGTGCTGAAAAAGAACGCCCCACTTTTAGCTTATTTAATCGTAGTAGTGGCTTTAGCGATACTTTAAAGCAAATGGTATCTAAGTATGAAAATATCCTTATTGATACTAAGGGGGAATACAGCAAAGAAACCCAAAAAGCTATGCTTTTAAGTGATATTGTGCTAGTGCCAACAACTCCTAGCCAATTAGACACTGAAGTCTTAGCTAATATGCTAGAAAGAATTGAGCAACTCCAAGAGCTTAATGAAAATCTAAGAGCCTTAATTGTCATCAATAGAATGCCTACTATTCCTACCCTTAAAGAAAGACAAGCCTTAATAGAGTTTATTAAAGAAAATAACCCTAGCGATAGGATTACACTTTTAGAAAGCTCTTTGAGTGAGCGCATTGTTTATAAGCGCAGTGTAAGCGAAGGCTTAGGGGTCATAGAATACAGCGATAAAAAGGCTATCAATGAGTGGGTTAATTTTTATAACGAATTAAAAAGCCATTTAGAAAAAGAGAAAAGACATGCGGTTCAGAAGAGTTAAAAAGCACAAAAATAAACACAATAAGGAGCATACAAGTATGGATTTACAACAAATTGATGAGCTAGAAAAGAAGTTTGAAGAACAAGAAGAACAAGCCCAAGATACCCCCCTAAAACAAGAGCCTAGCACAAAGGAAGTAAAAATCCCTAAAAAAAGGGGGCGTAAAAAAAGCTTGTTAGATGAAGATAAGAAAAAGAGCTTTAACATTGCCTTTAGTCCTTGTGTGATAAAAGAACTTGATGAATTTTTGCTAGAATTTGGCTCATTTAAAGAGACACGAAGCACTTTTATTGAAGAAGCGCTTATTAGGCATTTAAAATACAGAAAAAACACCCAAGAGCAAAAGCTTTTAAAGCAACTAGAAAGATTACAAAACAAAGAAAAGGGCAATAATGAAAACAATGAACTTGAATGAATTTTTTACGCATAAGATAATCTATAAAGACACCCCTTTAAAGTTTAAGGATACACTAGAACAAGAAATCAGCCAAGCTAGTTTAGTAGAGAAGTTAATCTTAGCTAATATCTTAGCCAATATGGTGTTTGCTAAGATAAGCAATGAGAATGCCCCTAAAATTCTTATTTCACGCTTGATGTGTAAGTTTAGTCCTATTGATTATGAAAGCACTATTCCTAGTGATTTTAAGCCTATAGATGAAGAAGAATATGAAGATGATTTAGAATGGCTAAATGAAGAAAAAGAAGATAGGCTCTTTAATTACTATCTATTTTTAAATGGTATTAAAGAAAGTGATGTAGAAGAAGTGTTTAATGAAAGTGTAGAAATCTATGATGAGTGCTTAATAGAAATCGCTCAAAATGTCCTTAAAGATAAATTTTCTTATGACATTGACTTATTGCAAGTTTTAGTAAAAGGTTATGCTAAAGAGATTAGAGAATTTTTGAGTTATAAACCTACAAAAGAAATCAAAGACTTTAAAGACAAAGACACCGCACTTTATATCAGCTTAGGAAAAGACTATGACAAAGAAAAAGAGTCATTTTCTAAAAAATTGCAACAATGTTTTAAAGAGATTTTAGAGAGCAAGGGTATTTAAGTAGTTTTAAATAGAATTAAATTAACAAGACAAAACAACTAAAAACTATCAAATACCCACTCAATAAGGTTACTTATCGCCTACGCTTAGGTGTGTAGGTGTTTTCATTAGAATTGTCTAGGCTATTATCATTATTGCTATAGCCTTGTTGCTCTTGCAAGGCATTAAGGGAATGAGATTGTTTTTCAAGTTTTTTATGTATTAGTTGAGCCATTACCCCTAATTCTAGGGCTGTTTCTTCTAAGTCCATAATTTGATTTAATAAAGCATCTAGTTTTACATCTACTAAATAATCGCTCACTAATTTATCAGGGTCTTTGCTAAAATCTTTTAAGCGACTTGCTAAATCTAAGTTAAAATGTTCTTCATAATGCTTGGCTAAAAAATGCAAATCAAATAAATCTCTAGCTTTAGTTCTTATATGCTCCCCATCAAAGCAAGCACAGAGTTTGTTATCAATAATACGCTCTATTTTAGCAATTCGCATTCCCTCAATCACATTGACTTCGCTCTCTTTTGGTGCATCTCTATAAGATATTTCTAATTTTAAAGTTTGTTCTTCTTTATTGTCTTTAGTAGCATAACGCACCATATAACGCCCCACACTATCAGTGTCTTTTTTAATATGAATATCATTTAAGATAATGCCATTAGGAATAGCACTCTTTACTCTGCCTAAGAGATTGATTTTTTTATGACAATCAAAGTCTAAATCTTCTGAAAAACGATTTAAGCCATAGCCTAGATACAAAGCTGTTCCGCCTTTTAATACCATAGGGGTGTCGGCTAGATTTTTAACAATGGCTCTCATCAGTTTTTCATGATTAAGAGCTTGTTCGCTTAAATTCACTCTATAATGGGGTTTCTTGCTATCCATTTATCCAAATTCTCTCTTTCTTGCTTGTTTAATTTGGGCTTCATCACTTCTATAAGAGCATAGACACTCTCTTTATCTTCAATACTAGGAAACCATTCATCTAGCATAACAACCCCTAGCTTTCCAGTTTGCAATACAGAAACATAGAGACAATCTACACAAGCTCTTGGATGCTCTGCAATATAAGTGGGAGTATGTTTAGGGTAATAGCCCATTTTATTGAGCCTTGCTGTGCCATCTATAATGCCTAGATTGCCTAGTAGTTTATTAGTATTATGAGCTTGTTTTTCACCATAGATATAAACCCCTATATCATCAAACGCATTCTCCATTAAAGCATAGCTACTATGCCAATCTCCTGTGCCTTGTGGGCTATGGATATTTAAAGCCACAATAGAGCTAACATAGACTTCTTTTGAAGTGGGTGGAATATAAAGCATGCTAAACTCCCTCATTAGTTTTAATTAGGTTCTAGTTTAGCAAAATTTCACTTACTACTTCTTATGATACTCATTGATAAAATCCCCACACACTTTCATACTATATTTAAATCCTTTGGGGAGCTTGACATTATGCTTTTTAGCTAACATCTCAGCAAAGCTAATTTGTTTAGGCGTAGCGGGTCTATTTTCATCATTATTAGAGCTACTAGCCTTTTTGTTGTTTTTCTTAAAAAACTCATGCTCTTTAATGTATCGGTCTAAAAACGCCTTAGCCACTCTGTTGTCTTCTTTGTAGTTTTTAAACTCTTCGCTTAAATTTAATCGCAAATCTCTTAAAATATTTTCTATATAAGTGATTTGTCCTTCACTGCTAGGTTTTATCTCATCATCATTTCTTTCTAGTTTTTCAATCTTAGGGCATTTAGAATTTAAATTGCTGATAAAATCCACATAAGAGCTTTTATTTTCTACAATCTCATCTAGCATTTCTTCCATTTGTTTAGTATAGGTCAAATCAATAATGAATTGATAAGCATTTTCAAACACTTCTACCACTCTTTTACCCTTATGTGTAGGCGTAATAATGTGTTTTTTATCTTGGCTAATGCTGATATATTCTCTTTTTACAAGCGTAGGCAAGTAACTCGCATAGGTGCTAGGTCTGCCTATACCTTTATTTTCTAAAAGCTTGACAAAACCTGCCTCTTTATAAGGGCTTGGGGCATTTCTTTTAATGGTGGCTAAAACTAAGTCATTTAGACTTAACACATCATCAATTTTTAGATTAAATTGTGCGTTTTGGTCTTTTTCTTTATCATCTTTGTCATCATTACTTTCATCGCTCTCTAATTCTTTTTTAGAAAACATTGCTAAAAACCCAGCGCTTTTTAAACTCTTAACGCTACACTTAAAATACTCATTTTTGATTTTAAAGAGCAAGTCTTGTTTGTCATAAATAGCATTCTTGCCTTGACTTTCAATAGTTCTTTCAAAAATAAGTTGATAGAGTTTTAAAGCGTCTTGATTAGTAATGCCAGCATTATAGACCACACTTTCTAAGTCTTCATAAGTATGGGGGTGCGTAATCCTAATCGCCTCGTGTGCTTCTGCTTGGCTTTGCTTACCAGCTTTATATTCTCTTTTTAGATACACTTCTTTATAAATGGGTGTATAAAAGCTCTCTGTCTCATTTAAAAACTCCACACTCAAACTTTCAGCGTCCGTTCTAATGTAAGTAATAAGCCCAGCTTCAAAAAGACTTTGAGCTAAAGATTGCACTTCGCTAATACCTAAACCTAACTCAGAACTCGCTTTCTCTAAAAGAGTAGAAGTGATAAAGGGCTTTTTAGGTTTAGTCTCTGCAACAGAATTTTTTAAATCCTTTAAAAGACAAGCTCTATTGTCTTTCAAACTTTCAAAGAGTTTTAAAGCCTCTTCTTTATCATTGAATTTAATCTCTTCGCCCTTTTCATCACAATGCTTGATAGTTACTTCTCTGTTAGCACTATCGTTAATCTTAGCTTGAATTTGATAGCTTACTTTCTCATTTTCAGGTAAAGCCTTAAATTTTTCAATTTCTCTGTCTCTATCCACAATAAGCTTTAAACAAGGGGTTTGCACTCTTCCAGCACTAGAGCCTTTCATTTGCCCTAAAGCTTTGCCTAAATAAGGGGAGAGCGTAAAACCTAAGAGCATATCAGCCACACGCCTTGCTAAAGCGCTTTGATACATTTGCTTATTAGTGTTTTCAAATAAAGAAGCGTTTTGTAAGCCCTTGTTAATCCCACTTGGAGTGATTTCAAAAAACTCTGCTCTATAAATAGAACTTGCTATCCTTTTAATTTTTTCATAAAAATGATAGCCTATAGCATAACCCTCTCTATCAGGGTCAGTGGCAATATAAACTTTTTTGTTTTTACACGCCTCTATTATCTCAAAAATACGCTTTTTCTTTTGGGGGTCGTATTCAAAAGTCGGCTTAAAATTATTATTTTCATCATAGCTTTTTAGTTGCATAAAATGTCCTATGGTAGCAAAAACACTAGCTCCTGTGATTTCTTTGATCTTAGCCACTTTATTGGGGCTTTCAATAATGATGACGCTATCTTTCATTTTTTACTCCTTAATTTGATTGTTTCTATAGTTCTTTGTAAGATGTGGTAATTCCCCCTTAATATCCATAATGATAGGTCTATTCACTACTTCAAGAATACTAGGAATTTTAATATTACAATTACAGCGTTGTAATTTCTCTTTTAATCTCTTATTCTCATCTTTTAATTTAAGGTATTGCCTTAATCCATATCCATACCAAAGAATTAGCCCTATTAGTGCTAAAAACCCCATTAAAACATCGTAATTCATTACTTAACTCCTTTCTTTTGTAGATTTTGTTCCTGTAAGAGTTCTTTTAGCATTAAATCACGCCACTTAATGCCATTTAAAAAGCTGAAGAGCTTGTTAGATTTTTTGCTGGACTGGTTTTTCATCTTCTACTCCTTGATTTAATGATTTCTACTTCTTCGTTCTCGTAGTAATCAATATTGTTAGTGGTTATAAGCTCACTAGAAGAAATATTTTCAGTGCCTTTTTCTATTTCTTTCTCAATCACTTGCTCTATATGTTGTCTTACTTCATCATCGCTCTTTATATCCCTCTTAATCTCTTGCTCTTTATTGCTGTTTTTAACTTCAGTCATTTCTTTACCCTCATTCCCTAAGCTCGCTCTTTTTTCAGCGTTCAAATTCTTTAAGACTTCTTTAGATTTAGGGTTGAACACAGGCTTATAATCTCTGTCTTTGCTCATTTTAGCTAAATCATCTATTAGAGTTTTATGATCCCATTTTAAAGCTTGCAGGTATTCTAGTCGTGGGTAAGAAGGTTTTTGCTCCACTAATCTGGTGTATTTAGCGATATTTTCTTTAGTGGTTTCAATGGAGTTTTCTAATTCCTTGATTTTTTCAGGGAGTTTAGTGATAGCGTTATCCAGTCTCTTTAAAAACCCATCAAATTTGATCTCAGCGCAGAAATTATAAGAGCTAAACATGTTGGCAGTATCGTTTTTATAAACCATATTGCTAGGGCTATAGGCAATATTGGGATTGTCTTTAGGGCTTAAACTAAACTCCACTTGATACTTAGTTTTATAAGCATTCACCACAAAGCCCTTGTATTCTAAAAGCTTATAATCTTCTTCTTCATTCAAAAACAAGGTGTTCAAGTTGCTTGCAAATTGCTTTTTAATAGCGTCCAGTTTTTCTTTATTTTGTTCGGCTATTTGCTTGTTTTGTTCTTTGAGTTTTTTGTGCGTTAATTCTTCACTCATAGAGGCGTTTTCTTTTAAAGGCTCTACTTCTTTAACTTTGATAAGCCTATAATCCTTACTTTCTTCATTTTTCAAATCATAGAGCTTGATCTCTGTGTGAGTGGGGATTATCACGGAGTTTTGAAGCGTTTCTAAATCTTTCAATTCCTGTTTAAGATAATCCAATTTAGAAGCGTTGTTCTTTAAGCTTTCTTCATTGAAATAATGCTCTTTATTGAAAGCTTTGTATTTTGATTCTTCGCTTTTGATTTCAGCCCTCAATTTGACTTCTTCAATAATCAAGGGATTGCCTGTCGCTTCTGCTTTCATCTCGCTCGCATTAGAACTCCCCATATTAAAGTCTTCTAATTCATTCAAGCCTAATTTGTGCGCGTTTCTAAATTGCTCTATGCCTTTAGATTTAGTTTCTATGATTTGCCACATACGGCTATCATATGTCTTTTCAGTGGCGTAACGATAGATTTTCATTCTAAAGTTTTCAGGGTCATTTTGGTGTAAAATATTGCCTTGTCTTATCCCACGCCCTTCCATTTGCAGCAATTCATCAGGCCTCCATGGGCAATCTAATTCATGCATAGCGACTAATCTTTCTTGCACATTAGTGCCTACGCCCATTTTAGCAGGACTGCCCAATAATACCCTGACTTCGCCACGATTGAGCTTTTTAAACAAATCCTGCTTTTGCTCTTCGGTTTTAGCGTCATGGATGAAAGCGATTTCATTTTGTGGGATACCCATTTGGACTAAATGCCTTAAAACATCGCTATAAACATCAAACTTACAGCCTTTAGCTAGCTCTTCATCTAAATTGACGCTTTTAGCCTCTTTCTCTTTGAGTTCGTTTTCTAATTCTTTCTTGCTAGGCGCGATGAGATTGCCATTTTCATCATAGCTAGACAAGCTCTCTAAAAGTTCTTGAGCTTCATCTAGGGGATTTTTGTTTTCAAGCTCATGAGCGTTATCTAACGCTTCTAAACTCACTTTTTGGCTATGGGTTTTGGGCGTGGATAACCCTATGAAACCAAGTTGTGTGCCTTTAGTGGCATGAGTTTCTAAATAATTCTCATAGATATTTTTTGCCATAGCATAGCTTTTAGAAAATTCTTTTTCCACTTTAGAGTTAGGGTCAATCAAGCGGTAATCCAAAGCCACTTTTCTAGCGTCTGTGGTGCAAGAAAGGATATTGTCTTGCCCTTTTTTGCTTTTCTTGCCTTCGCATTTTTGCATCCTATCAATGATAGAGCCTTCATTATATTTTCCATTTTCATCAGCCACGCCAATAAATTGAGCCACTTCTTCGCTTCTTTTCACCACCACATTGATAGGCTTATCCCCATACACTTTAGGCACAAAGTGGGGGTTATGCTTTAAAATGTCATCATTAGAGACAATATCTGCAAAAGCTCTATACATGGTGCTTAAGCCTTGCACATCGCTAAATTTAGAAAAGCGATTGATCATTTTATAACTTTGAGCGGAAGTGTCTAATTCAAAATCATTCACCACTTCCCCATAAGTCTTAGCCCAATCATCAAAGAATTCTAACCCTCTTTCTTTGAGCGCATCAGGGGTTAAATAGCGTTGCAAGTGATACATTTCACTCAAAGAATTAGCTATAGGCGTGCCGGTTAAAAACATGATTTTCTTATCGTTTTGATGCAAGTAGCGCGTTTTAATAAACAAATCTCTAGCGCGATTAGAGCCTTGTTGGTTACCAAGCCCTGCAATTTTTTCCATAGAAGTTTCAAAGGCTAGATTTTTGAATAAATGGGCTTCATCCACGATCAAATTGTCAATCCCCATTTGACTAATATCAATATGAGAGCCTTGTTTTTCTAAAATCGCATCGTATTGAGCGCGGATTTTATCCAGCTTGTTTTTAAAGGCTCTTTCATTGGGTTTTTTAGTTTCTCTAGGGTTATTTTTATAAGCCAGTTCTTGCCTTTCAAAGTTTTTTTCAGCCTTCACTAGCTCTTCTTCTTTCAATTCTTCTATGATTTCTCTAGGGTTAGACAACAATTCCAAATGGGTGTGCGCAATAATCACAGCGTCATAATTGTTGTTAGCGATTTGATTGAATAAAAGCTCTCTTTCTTTTTCAGTGATGTCCTTGCTATCAACAACTAACACGTTAGCGTTAGGGTAAGCCTTATAAAATTCATCGCCCCATTGTTTGGTCAAATGGTTAGGCACGGCAATGAGGGTTTTATTCACTAATCCCATGCGTTTTTGCTCCATGCAACTGGCTATAGCGCACAAAGTTTTGCCTGCTCCAACCTGATGGTCTAAACACACCGATCTGTCTTGGATGGTTCTAAAAATAGCGTTCTTTTGGTGGGGTCGCAAGCTGATATGCTGATTAAAGCCCTCTAGTTCTAATTGCGAGCCATCATAGGTTTTTAAAACCAAGTTATTGAAAGTGTCATTATAGATTTGCTCTAAATGGGTTCTTCTTGTATAATCCTTGTAAATCCAGTCTTTAAAAGCTTCTTTCAATTCTTCTGCTTTTTGTCTGGCGAGATTGCTTTGCTCTTCATCAGTGATAAAGATTTCTTTTTTAGGGTCATTAGGATCAACTTGGGCGTATTTAACGCTCAAATCCTTGTTGTTTAAGACTTTGTTTAAAAGACTTTCAAAAGGCGCTTTATAAGAATGCGCTCTGTCTTTATGCCTGATGCCATAAAGCTCGTTTAATTCATCGCTTCTAATAGAAACTTCATAAGCGCCGTTTAAGTGTTCTACTTTGATATTTTCTTTGAGATTGTCTAATTGGTAATCTGTCATTTTATCGCCGTATTGCTTTTCATAATGGTTAGCGCTCAATTCCATTAAAAACTCTTCTAAATACTGGGTGGGTATCCAAGGGCTGTTGATATTAGCCATGATCTCAGTGGCTTTCAAATCTTTAGGGATAATCAGCTCTAAATCTTTCACATTAGCCTCTAAGCCTTCCACGCCTTGATTGATGGCTTCTTTAACTTCTTTGAGCTTTCTTTTCACATTACCGCTCAAATAATCGTTCGCTAAAATATAATCGCCATTATCCTTGTGGTCTTTATAAATCAGTTTTTGCTCTAAAAGTTCTTTAATGGTGGTTTCTAAGCTTTGGGTTGTGAAATGATCCCTAATGAAATGCAAATCCAAACCCCCTTTTTGATTGATGCTTGCGATTAATGCCTCTTTAGCGTTAGTGATGATGAGTTCTTTTTTAGGGTTTAAAGTCCTTTCAAAAAAGATTTGAGCTTTTTTAGCTTGAGCTTGCCTTGGCTCTATGTTTTGCATTTTAGCGCTTCTAGAGGTGATTTCTTTTTCAAAGTCTTTTTCTAATCCTAAGACTTTAGCGCCATACAAATCTTGTTTGATGTCCTTGCGGTTTTTGTTTTCATTGAGATAGCCAAATTTCTTGACAAATTCATCATAAACAAGATTGAGTTTAGCCCTCTTGTTTTCTAGCTCAAAATCAGAGCTTAAGGGGTTTAGTTCCGCGCTCGTTAAATCATTCAAAGCGTCTTTAATTTTAAAATAGGCTTTTAGTCGTGAATCTTGGACTTTAGAGTTGATTTTAGTGGGTTTTAAAAAGATGCCCATTTCATTATTTTGTTCTAGTTGGAAATAAAGATTATCCCACTTGACTAATTCCCCCCTTTCTAAATTTTTGATAAGTTTTTGGACTTCTTGATAGCGTTCGTTACTTGGATCAATAATAAGAGCGTCTGTTTTAAGGGTAGTCTTATGGTATTGATAGACATCTTTAGGCAATTTTTCTATCGCTTGTTTAAGCGCTTGGGATAAATCCAAGCTCTTATCTTCTAAAGCTTGCAACTCGTATTTATAAATTTGTTCGCCATTGATTTCAGAGCTATAACGGGTTTTTTCCAAACTCAAACGCCCCAGAATGTTTTCAGGGTGGTGGATAAAGTATTCATTTAGGGTTTGTTCGTTGAGATTGATGCTATTCTCACCAACTTTATCCATGAAGTCTTTGATAACCTGATAATCTTGTGCACTGTAGCCAAAGTTAGTGGTGTCTATTTTTTCATACCATCGTTGCAATTTTTCTTGTTTGAAACCAAAATGGTTTGCAATCGCAATGACAATCTTAAGTTGATCGCTAGGGATAAAACTATCAAAGCGGTTGTTTTGCAAGGCAAAAAGGGTGTCATCATCCAAGTCATTAATGATCTTGTCATAATAAGGCATGGCTTTAGTGAAACTTTGATTGGTTGCTTCATCAACGCCTTTTTTGAAAAACACAATGTCGCTCGTAACTTCTGCTCCTGTGCCTTTAAACACGCTATTAGGCAATCTTATCGCGCCTAAAAAGGTGGCGTTTTTTGCGATGTGTTCCCTCATTTTAGGGTTTTTAGCATCCATAAACCAAGAACTCACCACAAACACCCCTATGCCATCATCTTTCAATTCCTTAATCGCTTTCCCTAAAAAGTAATTATGAACGCTCTCGTTACTCAATTCTGCATCATTAGAGCTATAGATTTTATGATTGCCATAAGGGGGATTGCCCACAAACGCATCATAATCTTGGTGGAAAGGGTGGTTTTCTAAAGCGGTGTTTTGGATGACTTGATTAGGATAGAGGAATTGAGAAATACTTGCGCTAGTGGGATCTAATTCTGTTCCCATAAAGCGGTAATTCTTATCGCTTGGCGCATGAGCGATGAATTTGCCTGTGCCTAAACTGGGTTCAAAGATTTCTTTTGGATGGTTGTCGTTATTAAACCCCAATTGATCTAAAGCCTGATAAATGCTATCAATAACCAATTTAGGGGTGTAATAAGCGTCTCTTGTGCTTGAATAGGCTCTTCTGAATTCATCTTTAGTGAGTAAGGCTTTTAATTCTTCAAATTCTTTAGGGTGTTGATCTTTTTTAAAGTAGCTCTCTAACCCACCCCATCCGCTAAATTGCGCTAGGATTTCTTGCTCTTTTAAAGTGGCGTAATAATCGCCTTTTAAGATCTCTTGTTTGGCTTGCAATTCTTTTAAAAGCCTAATGGCTTCAATGTTAGCCTTATAGCGGGTTTTAGCCCCCTTGATTAAAACTTCTTCGCTCGGCTTAAAATCTATTTTAGGATTAAGGGGGATGGCTAGCGTGGATTGTGTTTCTTGCTCTTGTGTTTCTTGTTTTAGCGTGGTTTGTGCGGTTTCTTGAGTGTCTTGCTCTTGTGCGGTTTGTTCTTGCGCGTTATTCAACTCTACGCTATTGTCTGTTATGTGGTTCTCTTGCGCGTTATTCAGCTCTGCACTCTTGTCTGTTATTTCGCTCTCTTGTGTGGGATTTAATCCTACGCTATTATTAGAGATAGCGTTTTTATCAATAGCTTGACTATCTGGTGCGTTGAATGCGTTTAAGGCTTCATTCGCTGTTTCAATGGATTTTTGAATGCGATTTTCTAAAATCTCTAAGACTTTTTTAGGGCTGATTTTTAATTGGAATTTATCATAGAAGATTTTAGTTGTAGGGTCTTTAAGGAGTTGTGTCCCTACAACACTATCCTTTAAAGGCTCATTGTGGTAAATAGCTTCTAAGAGCCTGGATCTAAAGTCAGGCTCACTCGCTATAGTGTTGTTTCTAATAGCGTTGAGCAAGCTTTCTAAATGGTTTAAATTTGATAAAAGTCTTCCCTCTTGATCCCTGTTTTCTTCAAGGTCTCTAAGTCCATTTGGTGCGCTGAGTCCTGCAAGATGTGATCGGCTTTGAGCAGGTAATAATACTGATTGATTTGAGCTTCCTGGAGCAATTCCAAATCGCTCACCCCTTGCGCCCTCTTGATTTGCGCTCCCATTTTGTCTAGGGCTTCTGTCTCCATTTTCGTTTGCTCTATCACTGCTTTTATCAAGCTCATTATCGTTCTGTGATCTTTGGTTTTCATGGTCTGTGGGAAATAATGAGCCCACCTGTCCATGATCAAAAAGGCGTAAGCGTCCAGTCTGTCCTGGCTGTTCTCTAGAGAGAGAAAGCCCCAAATCTCTGGAGCTATTTTGCTGATGAGATGGGGATTGCGGTGGCTGTGGTACTCCTCTCTCATTACTGGGATTATCCCCTTTTTCTTCGCTTCTTGCTCCATTTTCCATGCGGCTTGCTTGAGTTGATGCTCCATTGCTATTTGCTCTTGCATCCGCTCTTGCTGATACTCCATCTCCTCTAGATACATGTTCATGTATTCTATCTCGCTCTCTATGGGATTTTTCTGAAACTGCCTGTTGGTCGCTAGATCTATAAACTCCTCTTGTTCCTCCCTGCTCTCTAGGCTCAGTAAATAAACTAGAGTTTTGGTGTGAAAGTTCTTCATCACTCGATCGCTCCACTCCCTCTTGTTGTCTTCTATATTCGCTTCTGCGGTGAATTTCTTGCGGAATTCCTGCTCTAGCTCTGCTCGGCTCATCTGCGCGATTTGTTCTTTCTTTTCCATTTGGTTCTCCTAAATTTTGTTGCTCTAATTCTAAATCAGCCAAGCTTAAATTTGGATGATTATTATCATTATTTTTAATAATATTGTTAGAAGTATTAGTCTCTATTGTATTTTTAATAGTGTTATTAGTATTCAATTTGATATTTTCATTGTTTATTGATTCAAAAGGCAGTTTGTTATAGAGCTTAAAATACTCATCTCTAGAAAGATTAGGGATTATTTCTCGTATTAATTCGCCATCTTTTGTTGTTTCTACTTCTTGATAAATATCTTTAAGGTAGTCGTATTCTTTAGCGATTTCATTGCCATTTTCTAAGGTTTTCTTATGCGTTTCATTGTGGTGGGTCAATTGGATTTCTAAACCTTGTTCTTTCAATTCTTCTAAGCTGTTTGTGTAGGTTAGAATTTCAATTTCTTTTGAAAAAAACTCTTTGTTGTTTATAGTATCAATCAGATCGTATCTTTTAGTGATGCGCCTTTCAAACCCTTCCTTATTCGCTTCATAAACACGAGAACTTTCTTTTATTTCACCATTAGCAAAGAACCTAACATCTTCTTTGCTGTTATCCTTATATATTCGTTTTTCAAAGCTTAAATACCTCGCCCATTCAATAGGATTTCTAGAAATCATGCTTGTTTTATTGACTTGAGTTTTAACGACATAGGGGAGCGGTTCTTGTATTTCATTAACCTTGTCTGATTCTTTAGTAGGATTGTTTGTTGCAATATTGCCATTATCTAAGATGCTAAATAAATTCGGTTCTTCTGTTAAAGCTTGAAGTTTCTTTTTGCTGGGTTTATATGCCATTTGTTGCTCCTTTTAAAATTTAACTTTGGGTGTCTTGCTCTTGCTCGCTTTGTTCATCGCCTTGTTGCATTTTCTTAAATAAGGCTCTTTTTTCTTCCATGCTGATTTCACTCAGTGGCTTTTTTAAAATCTCATCAATTTCATTGTGATTTTCTTGCTCTGTGTTTTCATTCTTGTTTTTTTCTTGTGAAGTAGTGGGGTTTTCATTATCTTTCTCGCTTTCTGTTAGATTTGAATTTTCACTCTCTTTTTGTGGTGTAGTGGGTTGCGCAGACTCTTTAAATCTTTTTCTTTCTACTTCTAGATCAATAGGCAAGTTAGCTCTTTTTAAAAGCTCTTTATCTCTAAACCAATAATTAGCTTTAAGTTTTAAAGGGGTCGCTTTAGCTCCTGTAACAATGACAATAACTTCATCTGATTCTATATTCATAATGTCTTGGGCTGTGAGTAAGTTTCTACCCTCATGGCTATAAGAAGAGCTACCTCCAAAGACCAATTGACCTTTTTCGGTAGAATAATTTTTAGATTGTCTTGTAAATTCGCCCACTTCCTTAGAGACAATCTCAGCATCTTCAGCACTATTCATCTTAAAGACAATGTTATAATGCACCACGCCTTTTAAGATTTTCAAATCATCATCGCTATAGTATTTTCTAATCATCGCATAATCTTGCGTGATGAATAAGGGGACAACATTATAAGAGCGACAAAGTGCTGGCATTTCTAACAAGAAAGGCAACTTACCAAATCTAACAAATTCATCAGCAATGATAAAAATACGCTCTTCAGGTTTAGAGCTTTCTTTGACCATAAGGTTTTTAGCAATACTCTCTAAAAAGGCTCTTATTAAAGAAGAAAGTGTGCCTATATCAATTTGAGCGATTACAATGTAAATACTGATATTGCCCGTTCTTAATTCTTCATAATCAAAGCTCATTTTAGAAGTAGCTTCACGCACTTTTGGGTCTTTATAGACATACATAAAACGCTTAAAAGAAGACATAATGCTCCCAAATTCATCATCAGGAGTGTTTGCCCAACTCCTAGCATCTGTCCTTATAATCTCATCTAACGCCCCTTTTGTTCCATAAGGGGGTTCAGGTTCTCTTGGGTCATAGTTTTTTTCATCATTCATATCTATGTATTTTTGGTCAGCCACTTGATTTAAAAAGAGTTTTAAAACATTAGCTTGGGGATTTTTCATGGGGGCGTTAGTTTGTGGGTCTAAGATAACTTCGCCTGTCTTTTTATCGTGTTGGTAAAGTTGCTTGTAATAAGGGCTTTTAGGGTGTATTAAGGGGGCATAATCATTAGCTGGTGCGATAGAGACATCATAAAAAGAGCTATGCCCTTTGGTTACTACTTGTAAAAGAGCAAAAAAGACAAAAAGCTCTTTAGCTTTAGATACCCAATGGTCTTCTTCATCTACAAAAATACCATCGCCTACTGCTTTAACATGCCTTAATTGCTCCGCAAAGGTCATCTTTTCAACAATCCTTTTATCAAAAGGATTGAAATAGCAAGTGTTATCATCACCATAAGGATTAAAAATTAAAATTCTATTGTTTAAGAATTTTTGTCTATAACCTGCGGTCTTATCTCTTAGTTCGCCTTTAATATCAGTGATAATACAGCTATTAGGCAAAGTCAATAAATTTGGCAAAGCCACACATGCAGTTTTTCCAGCACCAGGGGGTGCAACAATCATCGCTCCTAAGGGCTTGTCATAGCACACATTTCTAAGCTTTGGAAAACCAAATTTACCTAGAATAAAGCCATTATCAAATTGCACCCCTAATCTATGCACCACTTTACAAAAGCCCTCTTTGCTAAAAATTTTAAAGCATTCTATATCTTTAACATTAGCCCATCTCGCATAGCCATGCGAAGTTTCTGTGGTTTTTGGGAAATTGATATAAATCGTAGCCACAAAGGGCATTAAAGAGATTAGCATAGTAAGATAGACTTCAAATTTTAAATCAAAGATGCTTGCCCCATGATAAAGCCCTACAAACACGCTTTGAGAAAAGAAATAAGCCTGTCTCAACGACTTTAAGGCATCAAAAGTGTAATAATTTGCCAAGATAAAAAATAAGGGGATAAGTAAAATGCTAAAAAGCACGCAAAAAGCCTTCACAAATTGCATTTTCATGCGTTGTCCTTTTTTGGCTCAGTAGTAGATTGTTTTTCATTAAGAGCGTTGAGAATTTTTGAAATGGCGTTAAATTCTGTTTGGCTTTTTTGTTCTTTGTAAATTTGAAGTAATAATTCCAAAGAGATTTTTTTACACTCTTCTACATTTTTATTAAGTGTATCCATAACCTTAAAAATCTCTTCTAAGAATGCTAAATTCTGCAAATAAAAGGGTTTGTTATACTTAATGGCAATGTTAGTGTTTTTAGTTAATTGATTGAGATTATTACTATTAGCAATGAGTTCTCTATAGACATGCTGATTGATACTAATGACTTTAAACAAGCTTTCATAAAATTCTTTTGTTTTTAGCGTTTCTTTGCTAGAGTCTAGCCCTAATACAAGATTTTCTATACACTGCGTAACACTAAGCTTTTTGACCTTTAAATAGTTTTCTAAAATATCTTTACACTCATTTGAAATAAAGCAATTGATACGCTTACCCAGCTTTCGTTTGTTTTGATATTTTTTCATAGGCTATCTCTTAAATCTTTTGCTGGTAAGATTTCTTGAATGTATCTGGTGTTAGTGGCTTTATCTAATACAATTTGAACGACAATATCCACACTGCTTTTAAAGAATTTTTTTGCTACATTGACATCTAAACCACTTTTATTCATTTGTAAATTTAAAGCAATCGCCTCTATAACCCCATGCACACTATCTGCATGTAAAGTAGAAACCATGCCTTTATGCCCAGTGTTTCCAAATCTTAAAAAGAGCATGGAATTTCGTGTGTCAATCTCGCCTACCATAAGCCTATCAGGAGACATTCTCATTGCCATATTCAAGGCGTTTTCATAGGTAAATTTAGAGCTTTCAGTTTTATCCACTAACAAGGATTTATGATTTTCAAACGCTCTTAAATCTAATTCTTCGCTATCTTCTACACTCACTATTCGTGTGTGTTTAGGGATAAATTCAATCAGAGCGTTTAAAAAACTTGTTTTTCCACTGCCTGTTCCTCCACTAATGAGTAAGTTTTTACCCTCAATCATCAGCTTTTGCAAATACTCATAGTCGTATTGACACACACCAGAAAGCTTGAAAGCTTTTAAATCAAACTTTTTCTCGCTAGGCACTCTAATATTCAAACTCAATTCATTATCCGCACTAATAGCAAAGTGGTTCATGCTCACTCTGTATCTAG
This sequence comes from Helicobacter pylori, assembly GCF_014496485.1. Classification (GTDB taxonomy): domain Bacteria; phylum Campylobacterota; class Campylobacteria; order Campylobacterales; family Helicobacteraceae; genus Helicobacter; species Helicobacter pylori_DD. The sequence goes on from NZ_JACTAX010000008.1 coordinate 69,903, forward strand.
AAGTAGGAATGGAAGTATTAAGGGTGGGGTAATTAGCGTTAAAGAACAAATCTCTAAAACTCGCTAATTGTTCCCCAAAACCAAGCATAAAGGCTTTATCTAAATTTTCATCAAAGACTTTTTCTCTAGTTCCATCAAGCTTATAGAGCCAAATTTCTTTTTCTTTATTCATAATCAGCTCTGTAATACCGCTATCTAAATAAGGCAAGAGCCTTAAAATAGCATTTCTTAAAGCCCTATAATCTTTGAGTTTGTTTAAGTCCATCAAATTACTTTCTTTTTAATTCTTCAATCTTTTTACTAAGCGTTTCAATCTTGTTATCCAAGTGCTTAATGCGTCTTTCAAACTCTCTTTGCAAGCTTTCACGCTTATTGATAGCCTTGTCTAATTCATCAGTGCGTCGAACAATTAAATTGGCGTTGTTTTTTAATTCCTTAGCTTTTTGAATATTATTCAATGGCATTTTTTCTACTTCCTTTGGTTCTTGATTTTGCTTATTTGAGATAGGTTCTAACTCGTTTTTTTGTGTGATTTCATCTAACATCATTGGCTCCTTAAAATTAAAATAAATAAGCGTAGTTGAACGCTATGTAGCTAGAATTAGTCGCTTTGGTAAGAAAATTAGAAAACAAGACCTCGCCCTTAAAATTCCCGTTTTGAACGACAATTTTGCTAGGCACAACTGACTGATAGTTAATTGCTCCTCCAAAGCGATAATTCACTTCAAATTGATGATGGTTTAAGTAATAATGTAGTCCAATAGTGGGATAAAAACCATGATTAAAAATATCTTTAGGTTTATTAGTGATAAACTCACTATGGCTGGTTTTTATGGGGTCTATTTTTGCAAAATAATATTGCATACGCCAGCCAAAGCCCACACTTAATCCTAGTGTATGGCGGTTCTTTTTAATGACATTTAAAAAATCAAACAAATACTTCACATCTATGCCAAAATTTAAAGGCGTGTAATTAGCGCTAACTTTAGATTTGTAAATTTTTATGTCTGTGCTTACATCACTAGGTGTGCCTCCATACAAATGGCTTGAGATTTTAATCCCATGCCTTTTACTAGCTCCAAAATAATGCTGATAACCTATTAATAGTCCCATATTAAAATTAGCGTTTTTAGAAGTCTTGCTATAAGTGAGTAAATCATCTGTAGTATTAGAAATAAAGCTTAAACTTTGTTTTAAACTTGTGCCTGTAATAGCAATTTCTGAGCCTAAGAAAAAGCCATTTTTAGTTTGCATAGCTACTAGGTGTTTTTGAGACTTTTTCTGCTCTTTAACTTCTCTTTTAACTTGACTTTGTAACAACTCAGCACTTTGTAAAGGAGCTGATTGTTGCTTTTTAAGGGTATTTTGTGGAGCAATTTTTTGCTCCATTTTGTGTTCTAATTTCTGTTCTTGAGAAATGTCTTCTTGTTTATTTTCATCAGGCATAATGGCTAAAAAGCCCTCATTAGCTTGCAAATAACCAAGAGTAGTTAAAAACAAGGCTTTCTTTAAATTAGTGTTCATTTTTTTCCTTTCTTAATTGTTTGGGACAACCCAATTGTTGTGCGAAGCGCATGAGTAATTAGCATTAGGCGTCTGCGCCCATGAGCAATATTTACCCTTAGTGCTAGATTTCCAAGCATTTCCAGAGCTAAAGTTATAACTCATACAAAGATTGCCATTCCCATTAGGGCGATAATAAGTCGCTTGCCAATTAGTAAATTCTTGTGTGTTAATGAGTTGTTTAACACCATTATTGAGATTAAGCTTTTGGCTTAATACAGTGAGTTCAAAATTTTTGCGATACTCATCGCTTAAATTAGGGGTATTCACATAGATAGTGGATGGAAAGCGTTTGAGTGTTTTTTGAGCTTGTGAGACATAGTAATACTTATAGGTGTCATACACAGCATCACTATCGCCCTCATTTCTAGGGCGGATATATCCAATCGTAGTGCCTTGATTGATAGTCTGATATCGTGTAACCCACTTAGCTAGGGTGCGTAAATTACCTTGAGAATAGCCTGTATAGCTGTGTGTTTTAGTCCAAGACCCCCATCCATCATTACAATAAGAAGTGGTTATCCATTGACTGCTATTTAAAGACATTTCTTGAATTTCAAAAGTGGTATATTGTGGCAAATCATAATTTGAGCCACTAATAGTGTCTAAATCGCCTACATCTTCGCCTTTAACGCTACTTTCTACATTGATTTTGGTATAAGGTTGGATAATTTTAGGCACTTTACCCATATCAGAAGTGTAATCACAGCCTGTTACATTGTAGTATTGGTTAGACACCGTATCAAAGATACGAATTTGAGTGGGGCGATAAGCCTCTAATTTAGCGTTATCAAACTGCCATTGACCGCACGCATAAGTTTGGTAGCTAAATTTTAAAGGACTAACCACATCATGACTGATAAAGACTTTTTCTTTAGTAATGGGGTTAATATAGTATTGATTAATCACTCTTTGAACAGTGCGAGTGCTTGGGTCATTATCGTATTTAACTAATTGTTCTTGCACATTTGCAAAATCAGTGCAAGGTTTAGCTACATGGATTAAGTTATCAAGCCCACGAAATAAAATTTCTGTTTGAAAAAAACTTGCCATGCCACTTCCATAGCCTTTATTAGTGGTGGTATCTAGCTTGCATTTATTGGCATCTTCATACATAGGAAATTCAAATTGCTCCCCATATAAATCCACACAACCCCCAATGTTAATACTTTTGTTTTCTCTGTTGATAAAATAAAATTGTGTTTGCTTAATGGCTTTCATGTTTTCAAAGTCATAGCTGTATTGACAGACATTGTCGTTTCTAAAGGCTTGCATTTTAAAGCAAGAGCCATTTCTATCTACAATATCTAAACTCATCGTATTGCCATTTCTAACAGGAGCTGTGCAAAATTCATTGGTATAATGGCTATCTGCACTAGCAGTGCCTCCATTAGCACTGTTGCTCCCATTAACTCCGCTTGTGCCATTAGTTCCATTACTGCCATTACTTCCATTAGCACCACCACCATTTTGAAGTCCGGGCGAATAAGGGAAAGGGATAAGGCCTCCCCCAATGCCTCCCCCTGAGCTTGTAAAAGGGGTATAACCACTATTAGAACTCCCACTAGAGCCACTACCACTCCCAGCAATTGGGGGGAATGGGTTAGAACCTACGCCTTGATAGCCGTTTGTGCCATTAGTTCCATTACTACCATTACTTCCATTAGCACCACGAGAACCATTAGTGCCACTTGTTCCACTCACACTAGACCCATTAGAGCCAGCGTTATTACTTGTGTCTCCATAACCACTTGCATATCCCATGCCACTTGCCCCACTCCCACTAAAACCTTTGCCATTTTTACTAGAAGTATAAGTGCTTTTATTTATACCTATGGCACTAGACATCTCGCTATCATTCTCGCCGCCTAAGACAATCCTTGTGCCTTTTTTAAGCACTAATTTGCCTTTAATCTCTTTAATAGCGTTTGGAGGGCTTTGTAAGGTCTTATAATCATTACCCTTTTTAATATGAGTTACCATAATAGAGAGATTAGCCCTATTCTTAGAAACCTTGTAATGACCCATAGCAAGAGTGTTCTCTTGTACCTTATTATCCACAACTACCAAAGCTTTAAATTCGCTATTTTTTCTTAAATTCCAATCTTGCATGGTCTGTATCACAAGGGCTTGGCTAGTTGAAAGCGCTAAACATAAACTCATTAAAATTTTAAAAACATTAGATTTCTTCTTCATTGTTAACTTCCTCTTTTGTTTTGATTGGGGGTTTTTTCTCTTTAAAAAACTCCGCTAGAACCTCCCCATCTTTTGGTTTAGGGATAAAAATGTCTAAATTAGGGCTAATAAACACTCTGCTCCCCTCTCTAATGATGATAATGGGGTTTTGCGATCCATATTGTCTTAGCATTTGATTGATGACTTGGTTAATCCCCATGCCTGTGTTTCTAGTGAGTTGCATAAGCAAATAATCCCCAAAAAAAGGGTTGCCATCACCTTTTTTGTTTTGGTTATTAGCTAAGGCTGAAGTAATTCCTATTAAAAGCCCATTAGAAAGCGTGTTAGTGAGTAAGGGGATACCATAGCGTTGAAAATTTCGGCTAATGTATTTGCCTACTAAACCATTATAGCCTTTCACATCAGCCCCTCTTGCATTAGTGAGCATGATATTTATGCCTTGAGGGGTGATAATTCTAGTCCAAGCAATGTTTAAGCGGTATTGTCCGATTTGATTATTGTTGTTGTAATAGCCTATAACCTTAGAGCCTTTAGGGATTAGCACCGCTCGACCCATAGAGGCAAAAATATCGCTCTCTACTTGAGCGGTTACTTTTCCAGCAATTTGAGAGCTAATAGGCGTGATTAAAAAGGCTGGTATCATTCTATCAGCGGTTATAGTTCTTAAGAGCTTATGCTCATTAGTGCCAATGTCTTTATATTTTAAATTAGTAAAACTATCCACGCCATATTCCGTCTCAGGCTTAGTGGCTGATTTAGTTGGTTCTAAAGGTTTAAGGCGTGTGTTTAAAAACTCTAATTGCTCTTTAGTATGTTTTGGTTTAGGCTTTATTTTAGGGGGGCTTTGTAAAACTTGTTGTAAATGCGTAAGAGTGTTATGTTGCTTGTTTAGATTATTGTTAAGATGACTATAATCTGTAATGATAGGATTAGTTGAAACATTAGCAGTAGTTGGAGCTGTAGGTTGTGGCGTGGTTGTTGTTTTGGGGCTTTCTTCTTTTTTAGGTTCTTCTTTGACTTCTTCAAAGAAATAATCACTTAGGGGGAATTTACTCTCGCTTGTTTGAAAGATTTCTTCTTTATTGTTATTGTTTGAGCCTTTATTAGCAAGCAGTCCTAATGCCATTAAAACGCCAAAGCCCCCTATAACTAAGCCTATCTTTTTAAGCAAGGATTTATTCATTTTGCTCTCTTTGCTATCTTTTCTATGCAAAGATAGGCTTTACCAAGCTTTAAATTCCATTGATTTGAAACATCTTCAGCGATTAGATAATCGCCTACCACTCTGCTATTAACAGGATTATCATAGCCATCTACAACCTTATAAACCACAGGGAATTTACTTCTAGCATTAGAGCGGTTGAACTTAAAATAGGTGAATTGCTCATCATTAAAGATTTGAGTGGGTAAATCATCTTTGTATTTAGATTTAACAACCTTTTTGCACATCCATAAGCAATACCATTTGCGTTTTTTCTTGTCTATGATGACATAACCATATTCCATTTTTTTCTTGTTGATATAGATGTGATTGACATTGTCCCCAATCCTAATAAACTTGCCATCATCTTTGATTTGGGCGGAGTAATCCACATACTTCATTTCATCTTGGCTGTGTCTATGCTCTTTAAAAGTTTTAGCGCCATTACTAATCACTTTAAAATTTTCTGAAGCCTTTCTAGAATTAGCTAGAGCGTTACTAACAGGATAACTAGGGGTTTTGAAACGATTCAAAGGAAGGGGAGCATTTGCTATTGCTGTTTTAGTGGTAGTAGGGTTTTTAGATTTTGTAAGTGGGTTTTGCTCTTTAATATTTGGTGATTTTTTAGTTATCTTTTTAGGGACATTATGGCTTGTTTTAATGTCTTTGTTTTGGGTGCTATGAGTGGGTTTATTTTCTTTGTTGATTTCTTTCTTAGTGGTAGTGAAATTTTTAAAATACTCTTTAGAAGAAATATACACCATTAAGGCTGGGTTTTTAGAGCTAGTATATGTGGTTGAAAACATATAAAAGCTATAGACCTTACCGCTTTTTCCAATGATAGTTAAATTGCTATCTACTCCAATTTGCAAAGGCTTAATGAGTAAGATATTGGAAATTAAATGCTCTTTATCTTCGCCAAGCATTTTAGTAGAAAAGCCTATATCATCGCCTAGAACCACTTGTGCGATTGGCTCATCAAAAATAAAAGTGGTTGTCATAGCATATCTTAGGCGAATATTGAAAGTATCGCCTATGGTGTAGTGGATAAAGTGGGTGTTATCTTTGATAGAGCGATTTTTAGCAAAAAAATTGGCTTGGATGGCATTGAAGTTTGTCATAGGTTTTAAAGAATTATCTTCATCGCTATTATCATCGCTTAAAACTTCATCACTCTTTTGAGTTTGTTTGGAGTTTTCTTTATTTGCATAAGGGCTATTAGCGCTAAATGCACTAATAGGCGCATCATTAGGTTTTGGGGTGAGTTTATCATTAACATAATTAGTGGCGTTAGTGATAGTTTGCTTGGTGTTATTAAGAGCGTTATTAGTGAATTGCTTGGCGTTATTTAGCATTGTTTGAGTTTGTGTGTTATTTGGTTGGTTATTTTGTATAGGTGTAGTGGGTTGTGAATAAGGGTTTTGATTTGGCATAGGTGTTTGCATAAAATTAGGCTGTGTGTTGTAGTTAGTGCTAGGTTGTGTTTCTTGGTTAGTCTGGTTATTAAAGGGTTGTAAGGAAACATCGCCTTTTGAATAATCCATAGGCTCATTATAATTTTGAATGTTATTTTCTGCTAATAAGGGAGCTAAGAGCGATAAAGTAAAACTAATTCCCCTAAATGCCCTAATCATTGTTCTCCCTTATTATTAGGCTCGTTAGCTGGGTTGTTTTGAGGGTTAGTTGGTTCAGGTTTTTTGTATTCAATTTTAGAATGGGGTCTTTCTACTTTTTTATAAGTCTTATCTAGGGCTTTAATGCTTGCGATTTCACTCAAGGAATATTTATCTACGATAAAGCCTGTAGGGTTTTTAGGCATAGAACTATAATCAAATTGAATAAGGGGCTTAAAATGATAGACTAAAGACACTCTGTAGCGTTTTTCAGAGATTAAATAGCCTTTATCAAAGACCTTAGCCACAATATCTGCTACAGCGATATTTTGTTGTTTACCTTGCTTATAGATAGAAATATTGATGATTTTAATTTCTCTATCCATATTAGAGTTAGAATAGATACTGCCCTTGCCTGATACTAACTGCTCTAAAATTTTCCACACTTCTTCAGAGCTTTGCTCTCTTATGGTTTCATTCAAGCGGATTTTGTCATCAATATGATTGATAGTTTCTCTAGCTGTAATGTAAGAGCCGACTAGATTTCTTAAAAATGCCTCGCTATAATCTAATTTGGTATCCGCTCTTTGCACCACAGCAAAATGCTTATCGCTATTAGCAAAGTCTATAAAATAAGGCGTGTTTTCTTTTAAGGGCATCATAATAAAAATGGCTATACTTAAAGCAATGATACCTATAAGCCCCCCTATAGCCAATCTATACGCTATTTGAGTGTTCTTTCTTTGGATTTCAAACACGCTAGATAAATCTAACTCATCTTTTTTAAAACTCTCTAATTGCGTGTTTATGCTAGATGTGATACTTTCTTGCAACTTATGCGTAACAATGCGTTTTAACTTAGGCAAAACCCTTTCTTGAATTTTATTCTCCCATTTTTCAAAAGAGATTTTTTCTAACTCTTGGTTTTTAGCAATGCTTGTTTGAATGCTTTTAATGAGCTCTTCTTGATTTTCTTTGGTATCTTGTTCTAAAAACTCTTCTTGTTGGTTTTTTTCTTGTTCTTCTAAAAACATGCTTAAACTCATAAAAAAGCATTTAGCGTATTCTTTAATATTTTCTTTAGTAAAAGAGCCTATTTCAAAGGAATTTTCTAATTCTTTTAAATGCTCTCTAAGTTCTTGCAAATTAGACATGTGTCCCCCTTAAAAAAGAGTTGTTTAAGTCCTTTAACGCACAAGGGGATTTTTTCATTTCTATGAATTTATATGAGCATGCACATAGAAACATAGCCACTATCACAAAAACTAAACGCATGATGTTTTTCATTTAAGCACCTTTTCTAAGTGTTTTTTGTCATCAAAGCTTTCGTATTTGTTATTGACAAAGACTTCTTTCCAAGTAGTAGGGTAATGCTTAATGAGATTTTCAATATGTTCTACCATGCTAGAATTGGAGCTAAAGATTTGTAAGTAATTACCCAAAGAACTAAGGCTCACATCTATAATATTAGATGAGCCATCATTCATGTTTTTGAGTAAGACTTTGTATTCATTAACGGCGGTGTTTTCTAAAAAATGTTTTTCTGTATCGCTTAGTCTAATGCCAAATTTATCGTTTAAATCTTTGGTATCAATATTTCTTTGGGGATACAAAATCAATTGCCCCATATTTTTTATAAAGCTTTGAGCGTTTCTCACTTCGCTTAGTTGGTTAATGTCTTGTAAGGCTAGAACAATCACCCCATTAGCCTTTCTAGCTTGAGTAATGATTTCATTGATTTTTTTATTCATCATTTCATTTTGAGCGTAAGACTTAAACTCATCAATAAAGCATAAAAACCCACGATTGATTTTTAAGGCTCTGTCAATCATCTTATGAAAGACATAGTAGGCTAAAAGCCCAGCGTCATCATCATTATGTAAAATGCTATCGGTATTTATGGTGCTAATACGAGTTTTAAAATCTAGACTATCCATTCGGCTAGAAAATAAGGAAGATTTTAAATAGTCTTCAAAACTACTATCTAAAATGTCTGTATTGGTTTTAACAATGGCATTGACAAACTCTTTTAAATCAAAAGGAAGGGGTAATTCTTGGTTGCTAAATTTGGCTTGTTTGACTTCATCGTTATAATTTCTATATATCGTATCAATAGCATTTAAAAGGGCTGTTCTATCTTCTACTTTATCCTTATGGTCATCATAACTATCCACTTTTGCCATTTGGGCATAAAAATGCAATAAAAAGGCTCTATTAGTTGCACTATCTTCTAATGAAAAAGGGTTAATGTGAAAGTTTTCGCCTTGATTATAAATCCCATCAAAATACTTGGTAAAGGAATACAAACCATTTAGTCTATCAAGAGCTAAAATATCAATGTTAGAATATTTTAAGGCACTCATCATCAAATAGCTAATGAGTGTGGTTTTACCAGCACCTGTTGCTCCTATAATCATCGTATGCCCTACCACTCGTGCAACATTATGGGCTAACACGCCTTTATGTTTGACTTCTTGGTTGTGGAAGTTAAACAAATAAGGGCTATGGTCTAGGTTCTTAAACACAGATAAGGGCATATCCCCCCAAGAATTTGCTCTAAAACCTGTATTATTTTTCTCAAACAAAATCAAAGATGCTATGACTTGGGAAGTTTGATGTCTCATTCTAGGGTTGATATTGGCGTTATTTGGGAAGAATGAAAAATAAGATGGTTTTAGCCCTATAGTTTCTGTAACACTGCCTAGTCCAGCATTATTAAGCAAGGATAAAATCTCTTTTAAAGACTTGTCTAATTTGGCTTTGCTATTAGCTCTTATAACTAAGTTTAAGGCGCACTCTTGCATACTCAAACGATTGGCTTGCACCAATTCTATATAATCATCAATATCATTTTTAACAATTTTAGAAAGCGTGAGTTTTTTCTTGGTTTTTAGAAAATTCAAGCTTTCAAACTGCCCTAATGAACGGATATGAAAGATTAAATCTAATTCAATTTGCGTGTGTAAAAGGGTAGAAATGGGGAGAGAAGAAATTTCTTCACTCTCATAGTTTTTAATACCCACACACGCACAAAAGGTGCTTTGATTTTGAAATTCAATGACAAAGTAATCTTTTTTAAAATGCACATTACTAGCAATATAGCTATCGCTTAGTCGCTTTAATTTAGGATTAAAGGCGATGTATTTGCCATTGATATACTCCGCATAGAAATTCAACACTTCTTTAGAATTTAAGAGAGTGGGTTTAAACTCTCTTAATGCGTTTTTCACTCTTTCTATGGTTTGAATGAGTAAGGCTCTTTTACTTGTGGCGCTAAAGGTTGTCTTTTTTTTGAACTTGTTTTTCTTGTCTTTTTTAGAGCTTGTGTTTAAATGGGTCTCATTGGAGTTATTTTCATTCTCTTTAGAGCTTTCTTCTAATTCTTCATTGATTGAAGTAGTCATTTCTAATTTCTTTTTCTCAAAGAAAGATTTGACATTAGAAGTAATGCTCTCAAACACTAAAAAATATTCTGTTTTATAGATTTCCTTGCTTTCAAATTGTGTGATAATGGCTTTGGCATAAGGGTTGTCAATGTTGGGGCTTTGATTGATAAATTCTTTACGCCTTTTAGCCACAATCCTTAATTGAATGTCCTTACTAATGGTATTGAGAACATTTTGTCTTATATCAAAATAGCCCTCCAAATCTTTTTGCATCAAATTAGAATAACTTAGTCCTTGTAAAGACATAATAGCTACTAAATTTTCTTGTTTGGTAATAATGAAAGTATCATCATACAAGCCTAAAATATTGCACTCCTGTGCCATAGAATAGGTTTTTGGCACAAACCCTGCTAAAAGGTCTATGGCTTTTTCCTTGCAATATTTAAGGGCGCTTTCTAACATTAAGAAGACTTTCTTTTTCTTTTAGGGGTGTTTTTATTGCTTTGATTAGCTAAAACAACTTCTTTATGCAACTCATCTACAATATTTCTAATATTAGTAACAAGAATATAGGCATCTAAATGAGCTTCTTTTTTCATTAACGCATTCACACTTGATTTTAAGCTAGAGATAGCTTGTTTTAAGTTGTAAGAAATGGTTAATGGATTAGGTTTTTCTACTAAGACTTCTTTTTGCATATTTTTTCCTTTTAAGCATAAAATGAATTAGCTTTGGTTTTAATTTTGGAATGAGCGATTAAAATGTCACTTATATCTTCATCAAAGAACTCCGCTATGCTAAAAATTAAGAGAAAGCACACATAAAGCACAAAAGAGTTCAATATATCTAGCCAAGGCATCATAATAAAAGGCACAAATCCTGAGAGTAAAAAACTCTTAGCATTGAGCCAAAAAAATTTTTCTTTGGAGCTGATTTCTTTGAGGTTAGAAACTGAAATACCAACTAATTGCATGGGGACTTCTTTTAAAAAATACTCATAAACCAGTTAGCTAAGGCTGGGGCTTTAAAAAAGATTGCAGCACCAATTGCAATAGCAAGCACGGTCATTAAAATTTCTTTCCATCTATCTAAGTTTTTCCATATAAAAATAGCAAGTCCTAAAAAAATAACCATTAAAATGCCTTTAGCCGTAGGGCTAGTGAGCTGTTGTTCAATGGAATTAAAAAAGGTAGTCATATCCGCTTGTAATAAAAGAGGTGAAAAACCTAAAAAGGCGATAAGCTTTCTAAAATGCCTTAATTTTTCCATGCAATGTTCCTTTCTTTTTTAATCACGCAAAATTTCGCTAACACTTTGTAAGTATTTTGATTGAGCTTAAAATCTAAGTGATAAATAACAAGTTCTTCATCAAACTCTAAATTTTCTTCATTGACAACTTGCGTTAAATGAATGATTTGATTTTTTAAGGCTTGTGTCATTTCATAGGTAATAACCTTTAAAACACCGATTTGTTTGATTTGAGCTAAATTCAAAGGCTCTTTGTCTTTTAGTAGGGCAAACTCACTCTCAAAAGTAAAATGCCCTAAGCTATTTTCTAAATGCTTTTCTAGCAATGAAAAATCTTTATCCCATAAATAACTGCAAGTAAGCTCTGTTTGGCTCTCTAAGGTTTTTGCGATTGTCTCTTGTTCTTTGTTTGAATAAAACTTTTCTAAATGCTCTTTTACATTCAGCAATGTTTCATCAATTTGTATGGACTTCTTGTGTAAGATTAGTTCAATCATTGTTTTCCTTTAGTAAATTTGAAAACTCTTCTCTTGTTAATTCATTCTTAGTTTCAGTTGTTGTTATCCAATAAGCTTGTAGATTTTTTTGTAAAGCTTTTTCAAACAAATCCGCTAAAAACTTTTCTTGTGTTTCGGTATCCATTTGCGAAAAATCAATTTGTAAAATCAGTTTGCTGTTTTTCTTATTGAAACAAGTACTTAAAGTTGTGCTTGGTGTCATTCTTAAGCACTCTCTTGAAAGTAGTTTGAAACTTTGGGTGAGTTGTTAATAGGTTCGCCTACACATTCTTTGTCTTTTAAAGCCTTTAAGAGATTTTTCTTCACAATGGCTGTTTGATAGAAACAAAGATTAGAAGGAATGTCTTTGTTTGTTAAATCCTTGTAGGATAAAGTGTAAGTGGTATTAGGATTAGAAATAGGCGTGAATTTTAAAACAACATTATTAACTCTTTGCATAAGCTCTTGGCTAGGAATATGCATAACACATTCTTTGTTGTTAATTTTTACTCTCTTAATTTCTTTGGCAAACTTTTCTAAGAAACGCATAATCTGTAAGAAAAAAGGCGATGGGATATTGTTCTTTTGATTAGCTCCTATGTAGTTATAGCCCTCTAATTCTCTGTAATCTTTAAGATACACATACAAGTATCTTTGTTTTCCTTTAATGACTTCAATAAAACCTTGCTCTTCTAATATATTGACATTCTTTCTTAGAGTTCTTGCTACAACTTGCAAAAACATTTTGGCGTAATGTCTATCTAGGGCAATCTTATTAGACTTAGCATTAAATGCGAGCTTGTAGAGTATGTCTAATAATCTTTTAGCTCCTTGTCCGCCTACAAAGCTTATAGAACCTTGCTCATGCATAATGCTAGGATTAAAGAGTTTGTAGTCTAAATCTTTTTTAAATTTGAAATAATGCTCATGCGTGTTTTTAGCATAAGCAAGATTTGCCTTATAAAGTGTGTTTAACTCATCTTTATCTAAATTAGGTTTTAATGTCTTTGCCATAGTTTTCAAGTCCCTTTCTATGAGACTTAGAGACAGAAACTAACATTCTAGTAAGAATAAAACTTTCTAAAAAATTGGATTTTAAATCTTATTTTATTACATTAGATTGTATTTTATGATTTTAGATTTTATTTTGCCATCAAACTCGCTTTCTTAAATCTCTAAGAAACTTTGAACAAAACAACCAAACCCCAATAAACCACCAAACAAACAAAACAATGAGTCAATAATGAAATTAAATAAAAAAGCAAGATTAAAAAACATTTCCCTATCCCTGCACCGACCTACTTTCCCACCCTTGCAAAGGGTAACATGTGAGATTTTTAAACTAAGACAACTCTTTCACCTTTGGCTTTTAAGGCTTCTTGCACCTTTTCATACCACCCCATAATGATTTGCGAGGTTTCTGTCCCCGGACTTACGCACTTATTTAAAGTGCCTCTACCCTGTGGGATCGTCTGCCCCTCTTTTGCCCAATCTAAAATCTTAACGGGTCGCCTGTAATGTATCCAATCCACTAAAGGGTATTCTTCTTCGCTAACACATAATGCCCGATCTTTGTGAATGTTATACGCCCCGCCGATGACTTGTGCGAGTGCTACAAGTTGTTGTCCATGCTTGATGGCTACAATGTCATTCACCCGCATCACTTCTAAAAAATCTCTAATTTGTCCTTTGCTCTCTTCCCAATCCGCTAAACCAATGAAGTGGTATTCTTCTAAAATTTGGCACACATCATGCACATCCCATCTTACTTGCAGATGTTGCTGATGGATTTGCATGTGCCAAAATTCTTGAAAAGGAATGCTTGAAACATCTACGACCATAAAAACCTCCTAATTGTTGGTATTCTCTACCCATTTTCTTAATTGCCCATACCTCTCATCTCCAGAAACTGAGAAACTTTAGCGTAAAAAACTAAATAACCCCCAAACAAACAAAACAATGAGTCAATAATGAAATCAGATAAAAAGCAAGACTAAAAAACATTTCCCTATCCCTGCACCGACCTACATTCCCACTCTTGAAAAGAGCAGTATTATCAGCGATG
>NZ_JACTAX010000009.1:0-69905 GCF_014496485.1 Helicobacter pylori
TATCAGCCATTGGTATTGCTCCCTGAATGACCTTTCTTGCGTGAGATAATAAGCGTCTAAAAACCAAAAACATAGAAGTAGCACCCTTAAAACGCATAACCCATAAGAATTAGAAATCGATTCTATTATAAAATATAAAAAACCAAATCTTAAAGGAAAATCATGCAAGAAAATCAAATCACATGCCCCAAGTGCCAAACGCTCATTGATGTGAGAGAAGCGCTATACAAACAGATTGAGCTAGAAAATCAAAATAAGTTTTTAGCCCAACAGAAAGAGTTTGAAAAAGAAGTGAATGAAAAAAGAGCGCAGTATCACACTCATCTTAAAATGTTAAAGCAAAAAGAAGAGGCCCTAAAAGAGCGAGAGAAAGAGCAAAAGGCCAAATTTGATGAGGCGGTCAAACAAGCGAGCGCTTTAGCCTTGCAAGATGAAAGGGCTAAAATCATTGAAGAAGCTAGGAAAAACGCTTTTTTAGAGCAGCAAAAGGGCTTGGAATTGTTGCAAAAAGAATTAGACGAGAAGTCCAAACAAGTCCAAGAATTGCACCAAAAAGAAGCGGAAATTGAAAGGCTCAAAAGAGAAAATAACGAAGCAGAGAGCCGATTGAAAGCGGAAAATGAAAAAAAATTGAATGAAAAATTGGATCTGGAAAGGGAAAAAATAGAAAAAGCCTTGCATGAAAAAAATGAATTGAAATTCAAGCAGCAAGAAGAGCAATTAGAAATGTTAAGAAACGAGTTGAAAAACGCTCAAAGAAAGGCAGAATTAAGCTCACAGCAATTCCAAGGCGAGGTGCAAGAATTAGCGATTGAAGAGTTTTTGAGGCAAAAATTCCCCCTAGATAGTGTTGAAGAAATCAAAAAAGGGCAAAGAGGGGGCGATTGCATTCAAGTGGTGCACACTAGGGAATTTCAAAATTGCGGGAAAATTTATTATGAGAGCAAACGCACTAAAGAATTTCAAAAAGCTTGGGTTGAAAAGCTTAAAAGCGACATGCGAGAGATTGGGGCTGATGTGGGGGTCATTGTGAGCGAAGCGTTGCCTAAAGAGATGGAGAGGATGGGGTTATTTGAAGGGGTGTGGGTGTGTTCGTTTGAAGAGTTTAAGGGGTTGAGCGCGGTGTTAAGAGAGGGGGTTATTCAAGTGGGTTTGGCTAAAAAAAGTCAGGAAAATAAGGGCGATAAAGTGAATCTGCTCTATCATTATTTAACAAGCTCTGAATTTTTTATGCAAGTGAATGCGATTATAGAGGGGTTTGAGCAATTGAGAGCGGATTTAGAAAGCGAAAAACGCGCGATGGCTAGGATCTGGAAAAGCAGGGAAAAACAAATTGACAAAGTGTTTGAGGGCACGATTAACATGTATGGCTCTATCAAGGGCATTGCGGGTAATGCTATTGGGCAAGTGAAGGCGCTAGAGCTTGGGTATGATGGGGAAGATTTAGAGTGATATAATTTTGTATCTAATTGAGTTGTATAAGAAAAATTAAAGAAAAAAGCGAGAAAAAATATGGCGATCAATATCAAAAAGATAAAATCTTTTAAGGCGTTTTGTGGTTTAGACATGATTGAAATGGATGAGTTTAAACACTGTAATATCATTTTTGGAAATAATGGGTGCGGAAAAACAAGCTTGACAAGGGCTTTTGAGTTACTGATTCTAAAAAATAAGCACATTGAAAAGTATCGCACCATTTCTGCTGATAAATCCCCAAGTATTGAGTTTGAATGCGAAGATAGAAGCTATAAAATAGAGCCAAATAGCGATATTAGAGTGCCACCCTTTAAGGTTGAAATTTATAATAGCGATTTTTTGCACAATAACGCGCCTTTAAATAGTGAGTTTGGACTTAAAAAACTAGATGATGGCACAATCATTTTAGAAGGCTCGGTTTTGGGCGAAGAAACGAAAGAAATCAATCAATTAAAAGATTGTAGGGGGAAAGTAGAAAAAAGACAAAAGAAAATTAAAGACGAGAACGACTCTGAGAATACCTTAAGCGCTAAGCAAGAAAGTGAAATTAAAAAATATGATAAAGAAATAGAAAAAATACGAAAAAAAATGACTTCAAATACCATTAAAATAACACCAGATGAGATTGGAATAAATAATTCCTGTAAAGTGTCAAAGGATAAATTTAAATATCAAGAAGATGTATTAACGGATCTGGAAAAAGATTTTAATAAATTGAATGAAGCCATGAAAAAATTTGATGGTTTAAAAGAAATGGAATTGCCTAAAGATTATCAAACAATAAAAGATAAGTTAGAATCTTTATTTTCTTTTGATATAGATAAAGAGGCGGGGCAGGTTTCAGAGAAAATTAAAGAGCATATTAGCAAGGTTGGAAGAGAATTTATTGAGAAAGGAATAAAATTACAAAAAGAGATGCCTGATAATGCATGCCCTTTTTGCACTCAAAAAATAACCAATAATATTATTTATTCAAGCTTATACAAGTTACTTTAATAAGAGTATTGAACAATTCAATCAAGATTCTTTAGAGATTAGTGGGACTTTAAAAAATATTTTAAATCAATGGAATATAAAGGAAATATTGCAATCATTTGAAAGATTTGAACCTTTCATGGAGGATTTTTTAAAGGAAAAGAAAAGTTTAGAAAATGCGTTAGAGCAAATAAAAGATTCATTAGAAGAACTTCAAAAAGAAGTGGATAAAAAAGAGGGAGTTAAAAATGAGGGAAAATTTCAAGAGATAGATAAAAAATTGTTGGAAATTCAGGAAAATATCCAACAATGTGTTGGTGAGACTGGAAAGATTTTAAACCAAAAGAAAGAGCAAAAAAAGAAATTAGAAAAATTAAAAACCAAGCTGAAAGAAGCAAGGATTAAAAAGGCTAAACATGATAGCTACGATTGGCAAAAGAGTAAAAAAGAGGCTGAGAGAAAACTATTAGTTTTAGATCGTGGGCATAAGAGATTAAAATGTCTTTTAGAAAAAATTGACAATAAACTCAAAGAGTTAAATGATCAAAAACGCCCTGATATTGAAATCATTAATAACTATCTTAAAGTTTTAAATTTGCCTAAATATTCTTTGAATAAAGACTATAGAATTGTTTTAAATTCTGATGCTTTAGAAAATAGTGAGGCTAGGATGATTTTAAGCGATGGTGAAAAAACCACGCTTGCGTTTGCGTATTTTTTAGCACGTTTAAAATCATTTTATAAAAAAGAGAATTTAAAAAATTTGGTTGTTGTCATAGATGATCCTATATCCAGTTTAGATGAGCAAAGGATTTATAACACTTCTAATATAGTGGCAAAAATCAATCAAGAACTAGTAGGGGAAGCATTAGAAAAAGATGAAGAAGCACAAGTCTTTGTTTTAACTCATAATCATACTTTTATGGCACGCTTAATCAATATGGTAGGCAAAAATGCTCGCTATTTCCAATTAGAACGCCATCAAAATCAATTAAAAATTGTTTGTAAAAATAAAGTGGTTGGTTATTTTGACACTTTCTACTTGCTTTTATTTAAAGAAGTGTATGCATTTGCGAAAAAAGAAAAAGTGCAAGATAATTTTAACGAAGCTATAAATTATGGGAACAAAGTAAGGATTTTATTGGAAGGTTTTTTAAAGATTAACTTTATTGATTCTTTTCTTGGAGCGAATAGCATTTTTGATGAAGGCAAGATTAAAAAATTGATAGAAACAGCAAATAGAGAAGTTGAATTGAATTTTTCAAATCTACCTTTTAATGAGGATAATAATTGTAATATAGAAAATAAAGATATGCTTTTTAAAAAATTTTTAAGGATCGTAAAAGGCTTGCATTTAGATAGTCATGGAAGCGTTATGGATTTTTTTAGCCCTTATAAAATTTCACTTGAAAATGTCCAAGAGTTTGCCAAAATAGCTATTAATGCTATGAAAATTTTAAATCCTTATCAAACAAAATCTTATATGGAGAGTGTGGATAAAAAAACTAAAAACAAGGGATAACATGCGCATCGTATTTATGGGAACGCCGGGGTTTGCTGAAGTGATCTTAAGGGCGTTGGTTGAAAATAAAAATAACCATATTGAAGTGGTGGGGCTATTCACGCAGATGGATAAACCTTTTGGGCGCAAAAAAGAATTGAAAGCCCCAGAGACTAAAACATACATTTTAGAAAATCATTTAAATATCCCCATTTTCCAGCCACAAAGTTTGAAAGAGCCTGAGGTTCAAATTTTAAAAGACTTGAAGCCTGATTTTATCGTGGTGGTGGCTTATGGTAAGATTTTGCCTAAAGAGATTTTAACCATCGCTCCTTGCATCAATGCGCATGCGTCGTTATTGCCTAAATACAGGGGGGCTTCGCCCATTCATGAGATGATACTCAATGACGATAAGATCTATGGCATAAGCACCATGCTTATGGATTTGGAATTGGATAGCGGGGATATTTTAGAAAGCACTTCATTTTTAAGAGAAGATTATTTGAATTTAGACGCTTTAAGTTTAAAATTAGCGCATATGGGAGCGGATTTACTCCTTTCAACGCTCAAAAATTTTCATTCCATCACAAGAAAGCCTCAAGATCACACGCAAGCTACTTTTTGTAAAAAAATCACTAAAGCCGATGGTTTAGTGGGTTTTAAAGACGCTAAAAGCTTGTTTTTAAAATCGCTTGCGTTTAAGAGTTGGCCAGAAATCTTTTTAGAAAGTAACCTTAAGCTTTTAGAAGTGGGGTTGGTGGAGAATGAAAAGAGCCACAAGGAAGGCGAGATTTTAGAAATTGATGAAAAAGGCGTTCTTGTGGGTTGTTTGAAGGGTAGCGTGCGTATAGCAAGGTTGCAAGCGGTGGGTAAAAAGCCCTTGAAAGCGAAGGATTATTTGAATGGCAAGCGTTTGAAAGTGGGCGGTATTTTGGTATGAGAAAATGTGAAAAAAGGGTTTTTGATAGCCTACCTTCCACGCAAACCTATCTTTTAGAAAAACTCAAAAATAATGAACTCAAAGCCCCTATTTTGATCTTGGCTAAAAACCAAAGCGCTGGGATAGGCAGTAGGGGGAATATTTGGGAGGGTGCAAAAAGCGCTTTGACTTTTTCGCTCGCTTTAAACGCAAGCGATTTGCCTAAAGATTTACCCATGCAAGCGAACGCTTTGTATTTAGGGTTTTTATTCAAAGAAGTTTTAAAAGAATTAGGCTCTCAAACATGGCTTAAATGGCCTAACGATTTGTATTTGGGGGGTCAAAAAATAGGGGGCGTGCTGGTTAATATTTATAAAGGCATGCGGGTGTGTGGGATTGGCGTGAATAGGGTTTCAAAGAAATGGGCATGTTTAGATATTGTCGCAAGCGATGATTTAATTATAGAAGGCTTTTTAAAAAAAATAGAAGAAAATCTGTTTTGGGGGGAAGTTTTAAGTAAGTATGCGTTAGAATTTCATAGAAGCAACTCTTTTAGTTTCCATAATGATTGGGGCGAAGTGATGAGTTTGAAAGATGCGGAATTGTTAGAAGACGGCCGCATTTGTATTAAAGGTAAGATTTATGATAGGATGTGAGTATGATGAGTGAAATCATTGCAGTGGCTAATCAAAAAGGGGGTGTGGGCAAAACGACAACAGCGGTTAATTTAGCGGCTTCTTTAGCGGCGCATGAAAAAAAAATTTTGTTGATTGATTTTGACCCTCAAGCCAACGCCACTTCAAGCTTGGGTTTTAGGCGCGATAAAATTGACTATGATATTTATCATGTGTTGATTGGCCGTAAGCAAATTTCTCAAGTGATCTTAAAAACCCAAATGCCTTTTTTGGATTTAGTGCCTTCTAATTTGGGTTTGGCCGGGTTTGAAAAAACCTTTTATGACAGCCAAGATGAGAACAAACGAGGCGAACTCATGCTCAAAAACGCCTTAGAGAGCGTGGTGGGGCTTTATGATTATATCATTATTGATTCCCCACCAGCTCTAGGGCCTCTCACGATCAATTCGCTTTCAGCAGCCCATTCGGTGATCATTCCTATCCAATGCGAATTTTTTGCCCTTGAAGGCACTAAATTATTGCTTAACACCATTAGAATGTTGCAAAAAAGCACGAACCCTAAGCTCAAAATCAGAGGTTTTTTACCCACAATGCATGTCCCTCAGCTCAATTTGACAAAAGGGGTTTTAGCGGAATTGTTTAAGTATTTTGACTCAGAGTTTTTTAGAGATTCAGCTACAGGAGAGTATATTATGATCCCTAAAAGCGTGAAGCTAGCGGAATCGCCTAGTTTTGGTAAGCCCATCTTGCTCTATGATATTAAATCTAATGGCAGTATCGCTTATCAAAAATTAGCTCAAAGCATTCTTCAAGGGTAGCATATGGCAAAAAATAAAGTGTTGGGTAGGGGTTTAGCGGATATTTTCCCTGAAATCAATGAAGTGTATGAGCAGGGGCTGTATGAAAGAGCGAATCGGGTTGTGGAGCTTGGTATTGATGAGGTGATGCCTAATCCTTACCAGCCCAGAAAAATCTTTAGCGAAGATTCTTTAGAAGAATTAGCACAATCCATTAAAGAACATGGTTTGTTGCAACCGGTTTTAGTGGTGAGTGAGAACGGGCGTTACCATTTGATCGCCGGTGAAAGACGCTTAAGAGCGAGCAAATTAGCTAAAATGCCTACGATTAAGGCGATTGTTGTGGATATTGAGCAAGAAAAAATGCGTGAAGTCGCTTTGATTGAAAATATCCAACGAGAAGATTTAAACCCTTTAGAGTTGGCTAGATCTTATAAGGAATTGCTAGAAAGCTATCAAATGACCCAAGAAGAGCTGTCTAAAATCGTTAAAAAATCCCGAGCCCATGTGGCCAATATCATGCGTTTATTGACGCTCTCTTCTAAGGTTCAAAACGCTCTTTTAGAAGAAAAAATCACTTCAGGGCATGCAAAAGTCTTGGTGGGTTTGGATGAAGAAAAACAAGAATTGATCTTAAATTCCATCATAGGGCAGAAACTCAGCGTGCGCCAGACAGAAGATTTAACGCGTGATTTTAAAACAAACGCAAATTGTGAAAATAAAAAACATGGTTTCAAAGAAACCCAAACGCTCATCGCTGAAGATGAATTAGAACGCTTTAATCAAAGTTTGTGGGATCATTACAAGCTTAAAGCGGTTTTGAAAGGGAATAAAATCATTTTACGATGTTATGAAAATTCTCTTTTAGAGGCTTTTATGAAAAAAATGATGTCTTAACGCTTGAATATCCTCAAATTTTAAGCGATTTTTTGTTAAGATAGAGTTAATGTTTTTATAACAAATGCGAGTTTCAAATATTTTGTAGGATTTTAGGAAAGAAATAGGTTATGAATATATCGGTTAACCCCTATTTAATGGCGGTCGTTTTTGTGGTGTTTGTGTTATTGTTGTGGGCGATGAATGTTTGGGTGTATAGGCCTTTGTTGGCTTTTATGGATAACAGACAGGCAGAGATAAAGGACAGCTTGGCTAAAATCAAAACGGATAATGCCCAAAGCGTGGAGATTGGCCATCAAATTGAGACTCTTCTTAAAGAAGCGGCTGAAAAGCGTAGGGAAGTGATAGCAGAAGCGATTCAAAAAGCCACAGAGTCCTATGACGCTGTGATCAAGCAAAAAGAGAACGAACTCAATCAAGAGTTTGAAGCGTTTGCAAAGCAATTACAAAATGAAAAGCAAGTCTTAAAAGAGCAGTTGCAAGCGCAAATGCCGGTATTTGAAGACGAGTTAAACAAGCGTGTGGCTATGGGTTTAGGGAGTTGATGGATGTTTGTAGTTAAAATGGTGTTAGGGTTTTTGATCCTTTTAAGCCCTTTGTGCGCTACTGGATTGGATATTTCACAAACAGATATTATAGAGCGTTCTTTAAATTTTCTCTTATTTGTAGGGATTTTGTGGTATTTTTTGGCTAAAAAACTGCGAGCGTTTTTGCACTCCAAAAGCCTTGAAATCTCCAAACGCTTAGAAGAAATTCAAGCCCAACTCAAAGTGAGTAAAGAAAATAAGAAAAAACTCTTAAAAGAATTAGAGCAAGCCAAAGAAAAAGCTGAATTAATTATTTCTGATGCGAATAAAGAAGCTTACACGATCACGCAAAAATACGAATTGCAAACCAAAATGGATGTGGAAAATTTGATCAAAAATTCTAAGGCGTTGATGGATTTAGAAGTTAAAAAGATCAAAAGAGAGCTGGTTGAAAGCGTTTTTAAAGATCTAAGAGAGAGCAAAAAAGTCTCTTTCAATGCGCAAGATTGCGTGAATATTTTGAAACAAAGGCTTTAAATGCAAGATTTAAAAGTGATCTCTAAGCATTATGCTAAGGCGTTGAAAAACCACACTAAAAGCGATCTAGCGTTATTGGAAGAAATCGTTGTAGGGCTTAAAAATGCAGCAGAAGCCATAAAATTACACAAACTCAACCAGGTGTTAGCTCATGTTTCTTTAAAAGTTAAAAAAGAGGTTGTATTTGAAATCTTAGAAAAAATAACTCCCACAAAAGCATGTTCAGTTTTAAAGCCTGTAATGGAAGTGGTGTTAAAAAATAACCGGCTTGACATGTTGGAATTAGTCGCTGAAGAGCTGTCTTTTGATTCTAAAAGGACTTTAGAAGCCACACTTTTAGTCCCACAAAAGCTTGAAAATAATGAACTAGAAGCCGTGCAACAAAAATTGCAAGCGCGTTTTAACGCTCCTGTAGAAATCACTCAAGACACTTGGTCTAAAAAAGGGGTTTCTTTGAGCGTTTCAAGCCTGGATTTAGAAATAGGCTTTTCTAAAGAAGATATTTTAAAGAAAATAGAAAAACAGGTTATTCAATCTATTTAATCAATCTAAGGAGATAAAGATAATGTCCCAACTAAAATTGGAAGAAATCAGCTCGGTTATTGAAGAAAAAATCAAGAATTTTGAACTTGATTGCGATATGGCTGAAGTAGGAAAAGTCGTTTCATACGCTGATGGTGTGGCTAAGGTTTATGGCTTAAATGGTGTGATGTCGTATGAAGTGCTGGAGTTTGAAACAGGGGATAAGGGCGTTGCAGCTAACTTAGAAGAAGATAGCGTTGGCGTGATTGTGTTTGGTTTTGGCAACAATATTAAAGAGGGGACTAGCGTTAAACGCACGAAGAGTTTGATGAAAGTTCCTGTTGGTGATGCGGTTGTAGGGCGTGTGTTGAACGCTTTGGGTGAGCCTATTGATGGCAAGGGTGAGATAGAAACGAATGAGTTTAGCCTAATAGAGCAAAAAGCCCCGGGCATTATGGACAGGAAATCGGTGCATGAGCCTTTGCAAACTGGCATTAAAGCCATTGATGCGTTAGTGCCTATTGGGCGCGGGCAAAGGGAATTGATTATTGGGGATAAACAAACCGGTAAAACCACCGTAGCGATCGATGCGATCATTAACCAAAAAGGGCAAAATGTGATCTGTATCTATGTGGCTATTGGGCAAAAAGAATCCACTGTCGCGCAAGTGGTCCGCAAATTAGAAGAATACGGGGCGATGGAATACAGCGTCGTGATCAACGCTTCGGCTTCCGATTCAGCTGCGATGCAATATTTAGCCCCTTATTCAGGTGTGGCTATGGGGGAATACTTTAGAGATCATGCCCGCCATGCCCTAATTATTTATGATGATTTGAGTAAGCATGCTGTCGCTTACAGAGAAATTTCTTTGATTTTGAGAAGACCCCCAGGTAGGGAGGCTTTTCCTGGAGATGTGTTTTATATCCACTCACGGCTTTTAGAAAGAGCGGCTAAACTTTGCGATGAAAAGGGTGCCGGCTCTTTGACCGCGCTCCCTATTGTGGAAACTCAAGCGGGCGATGTTTCAGCTTATATCCCTACGAATATCATTTCTATTACAGACGGGCAAATTTTCTTAGAAACGGATTTGTTTTATTCAGGGATCCGCCCGGCTATTAATGTGGGCTTGTCGGTTTCAAGGGTTGGAGGGGCCGCTCAAATCAAAGCGACCAAGCAGGTTTCAGGGACTTTGCGCCTGGATTTAGCGCAATACAGAGAGTTGCAAGCCTTCACGCAATTCGCTTCTGATTTAGATGAAGCGAGTAAAAAGCAATTAGAAAGGGGGCAACGCATGGTGGAAGTGCTGAAACAAGCCCCTTATTCGCCCTTGCCTATTGAAAAGCAAGTGGTCATTATTTATGCTGGAGCTAAGGGCTTTTTAGATAGCGTGAGCGTGAAAAAAGTCGTGGATTTTGAAGAGCAACTGCACCCTTTCTTGGAAGCAAAATACCCCCAAGTTTTAGAAGAAATCCACACTAAAAAAGCGCTAGATAAGGATTTAGAAGCCATGCTAAGAAAAGTCTTAGAGGAATTTAAGCTCACTTATAGCGAGTAGGAGACGGCTAGAATATGGCGAATTTAAGAGACATTAGAAAGAAAATTGGAAGCGTTAAAAACACGCAAAAAATCACGCATGCGATGAAACTCGTTTCCACTTCCAAGCTAAGAAAAGCTGAAGAAGTTGCAAGAAATTCCAGAGCGTATGCACTAAAACTAGACGCTGTGTTTGATGATGTGCTATCCAAGATGAAAAATCAAGGGATTGAAGACATTCAAAGCAAGTATTTTAGGGAACTAGAAAGACTTGAAATCAAAAAAGTGGATATTATTTTTATCACAGCCGATAAGGGGCTTTGTGGGGGCTTTAACACCAATACCATTAAAAAAGTTTTAGCATGCACGAATGAATACAAAGAAAAAGACATTAAAGTGCGTTTGCGCGGTATTGGTAAAAAGGGTAATGAGTATTTTAGCTTTAACGGGATAGAGGTTTTAGACAAGATCAATAATTTGAGTTCTATGCCTAATTATGAACGCGCGCAGGAATTCATGAAAAAAGTGGTAGAGGATTATTTGAGTGGGAAAACCGATAAGGTGATTATCATTCATAATGGCTTTAAAAACATGATCACTCAAGAAATAAGAGTCAAAACAATTTTGCCTATTGGGTATAAAATCATCCACCAAAACCCTCAGCCTAATGAGACGCAAGAGACTATTACTAGTGAGCCAAGCGGGAGTGAAGATGAAATTTTAGACTCTTTAGCAGAAAAATATGTGGAGTATAGTTTATACTATGCTTTGATTGATTCTTTAGCTGCAGAGCATAGCGCTAGAATGCAGGCTATGGATACAGCGACGAATAACGCTAAAGATTTGGTTAAAACTTTAACTATTTCTTATAATAAAGCCAGACAAGAGGCGATTACGACCGAGCTAGTAGAAATCAATGCTGGCGTAGAAGCCCTAAAATAAAAATTACATTAAAATAAGGAGCGATGAAAGCGATGGAAGGTAGAATCATTCAGGTTTTAGGCCCGGTGGTAGATGTGGAATTTGAATCCTATCTACCGGCGATTTTTGAAGCGTTAGACATTAATTTTGAAGTCAATGGCACTCAAAAAGCTTTAGTTTTAGAGGTGGCAGCCCATTTGGGAGGTAATCGGGTGCGAGCGATTGCTATGGATATGACAGAAGGCTTAGTGCGTAACCAAGCCGTCAAAGCTCGTGGCAAAATGATTGAAGTGCCTGTGGGCGAAGAAGTGTTAGGGCGCATTTTTAATGTTGTGGGCGAGAGCATTGACAATTTAGAGCCTCTTAAGCCGTCCTTAACTTGGCCCATTCACAGAAAAGCCCCTAGTTTTGAGCAGCAAAGCACTAAAACAGAAATGTTTGAAACCGGTATCAAAGTCATTGATTTGCTCGCGCCTTATTCTAAGGGCGGTAAAGTAGGCTTGTTTGGTGGGGCTGGCGTGGGGAAAACGGTGATCATTATGGAGCTTATCCATAATGTGGCTTATAAGCATAACGGGTATTCGGTGTTTGCGGGTGTGGGGGAGCGCACCAGAGAGGGGAATGATCTGTATTTTGAGATGAAAGAAGGGGGCGTTTTAGACAAAGTCGCGCTGTGCTATGGGCAAATGAATGAGCCACCAGGCGCAAGGAATCGCATCGCATTCACCGGCTTGACGATGGCGGAGTATTTCCGTGATGAAAAGGGCTTAGATGTGTTGATGTTCATTGATAACATCTTTAGATACGCTCAAAGCGGTGCGGAAATGAGTGCGCTACTAGGCCGTATCCCTTCAGCCGTGGGGTATCAGCCCACGCTAGCCGGGGAAATGGGGAAACTGCAAGAGCGCATCGCTTCCACTAAAAATGGCTCTATCACTTCCGTTCAAGCGGTGTATGTGCCAGCAGACGACTTGACTGACCCAGCCCCTGCTTCGGTGTTTGCGCACTTAGATGCGACTACGGTGTTGAATAGAAAGATCGCTGAAAAAGGGATTTATCCAGCAGTTGATCCTTTGGATTCCACTTCAAGGATTTTAAGCCCTCAAATGATCGGCGAGAAGCACTATGAAATCGCTACCGGTATCCAGCAAGTTTTGCAAAAATACAAGGATTTGCAAGACATTATTGCGATTTTGGGCTTAGACGAATTGAGCGAAGAGGATAAAAAGATTGTTGAGAGAGCCAGAAAAATTGAGAAGTTTTTATCCCAGCCGTTTTTTGTGGCTGAAGTGTTTACGGGAAGTCCCGGTAAATATGTAACCCTTCAAGAGACTTTAGAGGGCTTTGGAGGGATTTTAGAGGGCAAATACGATCACATTCCTGAAAACGCATTTTACATGGTGGGCAGCATTCAAGAGGTTTTAGAAAAAGCTAAAAACATGAAAAATTCCTAAGGGTTTTGCCATGGCTTTGTTGAAAATTAGTGTGGTAGTTCCTGAGGGGGAAGTTTATACAGGAGAGGTTAAAAGCGTTGTGTTGCCAGGAGTTGAAGGGGAATTTGGGGTGCTTTATGGGCATAGCAACATGATCACCTTACTTCAAGCGGGAGTGATTGAGATTGAAGCTGAAAACCAAAAAGAGCACATTGCGATCAATTGGGGTTATGCAGAAGTTACCAAAGAACGGGTGGATATTTTAGCCGATGGGGCGGTCTTTATTAAAAAAGGATCAGACGACAGAGATGATGCTATCTCTAGGGCTAAAAAGCTTTTAGAGGACGCAAGCTCTGACAGGTTAGCGGTTTCTAGCGTGCTTGCTAAGATTGAGTCTCTTTAAGGGGATAATCATGTTAGATTCAATCGTTTATTTTTTCAATAAGAGTGGGTTTGTTACCACGCTTGTTTTAGTTTGGATTTCGCTTTATTTGGTGATGACTTTATGGGTCTTTTTGTATAAGAGCATTGTGTTAAAGATTGAACTCAAGCGCGAGATGCAATCTTTGTCTAACATTCTTAATGGAGCACAAGACGCTCCAGAGCATTTTATGTTTAATAAAAAAAGAAATGATGAAGCCAAGAGGTATTCTAATGAATTGTTGCAGGCTTGGAAACATCAAGTTCTTAAGCAAAGCACGACGGGTTTAGTGGTATTAAGCATTATCTCTTCTACAGCCCCCTTTATTGGTTTGTTTGGGACGGTGGTTGAAATTTTAGAAGCGTTTAACAATTTGGGCGCATTAGGTCAAGCTTCTTTTGGGGTGATCGCGCCCATTATTTCTAAGGCTCTTATCGCCACCGCTGCAGGTATTTTAGCGGCCATTCCAGCCTATTCTTTTTACTTGATTTTAAAACGCAAGGTGTATGATTTATCGGTTTATGTGCAGATGCAAGTGGATATTTTGTCTTCTAAAAAATAAAGCTTTAAGGGGATTTTATAAATATCTTAAATAGGGAGTTAGAAGGTTTTTATGAATTATGATAACTATTGGGATGAAGACAAGCCAGAACTCAATATCACGCCTTTAGTGGATGTGATGCTTGTTTTATTGGCTATTCTTATGGTAACGACGCCCACTCTCACTTATAAAGAAGAGATTGCTTTGCCTTCTGGTTCAAAAACTGCTAGAGCCACTCAAGATAAAATGATAGAGATCCGCATGGATAAAGACGCAAAAATCTATATAGATAGTCAAACCTATGAATACAACTCTTTCCCGGATACTTTCAACTTGCTTTCTAAGAAATACGATAAAGATACTAGGGTTAGTATCCGCGCGGACAAACGATTGACTTATGACAAAGTGATTTATTTGCTAAAAACGATTAAAGAAGCGGGTTTTTTAAAAGTTTCTTTAATCACAAGTCCTTAAAAAGTAGGGCTAATTTGCATGAGTAAGAGCGCGATCTTTGTTGTTTCTGGCTTTTTAGCGTTCTTGCTCTATGCTTTGTTATTATATGGTTTGTTGCTAGAAAGGCATAATAAAGAAGCGGAGAAAATCCTTTTGGATTTGGGCAAAAAAAACGAACAAGTCATTGATTTGAATTTAGAAGATTTGCCAAGCGATGAAAAAAAAGATGAAAAAATCGCTGAAAAAGCAGAAGAAAAAAAAGATGAAAAAGCAGAAGAAAAAAAAGATGAAAAAGCAGTTGAAAAAAATGCAACTGATAAGGAGGGCGATTTTATTGATCCTAAAGAGCAAGAAGAAAGCCTTGAAGATATTTTTTCTTCACTCAATGATTTTCAAGAAAAGACAGACAAAAACGCTCAAAAAGATGAGCAAAAAAATGAGCAAGAAGAAGAGCAAAGGCGTTTAAAAGAACAGCAACGCTTAAAGCAAAACCAAAAAAATCAAGAGATGTTGAAAGGTTTGCAACAGAATTTGGATCAATTCGCGCAAAAACTAGAAAGCGTTAAAAACAAAACTTTAGATTTGCAAATTCCTAAACAAGATGGGGTTGATGAAAAGGCTTACCAAGAGTGGTACGCTCAAATCTATCAGATTTTATATAAAGGTTGGAAAGGGGTTTTTTATCACAAGGCTTCAGTGAGCGCTCTGATTATGATCACTAAAGATGGGGAGTTTGATTATACCATTCTTAGCTACTCTGATTTTAAGGATTATAACAAGAGTGTGATGACCCTTTTAAATGATTTAAAGAAAGTGGATTTCCCCCCATATCCTGGAGGAAACATGATTTCTATTCAAGTTAATTTCACCACTAAGGAAGAACAATGAGGTATTTATGGCTTTTTTTAATACACACTATAGGGCTTTTTGCAACAGATAAAACACTAGATATTATTAAAACCATTCAAAAACTTCCTAAGATTGAAGTGCGCTACTCTATAGATAACGATGCCAATTACGCTTTAAAATTGCATGAAGTCTTGGCGAATGATTTAAAGACTAGCCAGCATTTTGATGTTTCTCAAAACAAGGATCAAGGTGCTATCAATTACGCAGAACTCAAAGATAAAAAAGTCCATCTTGTAGCGCTTGTGAGCGTGGCTTTAGAAAACGGCAATAAAATTTCACGATTAAAACTTTATGATGTGGATACAGAAACGCTCAAAAAGACTTTTGACTACCCCATTGTAAGTTTAGATCTATACCCTTTTGCAGCGCACAACATGGCCATTGTGGTGAATGATTATTTAAAAGCCCCTTCTATCGCTTGGATGAAGCGCCTTATTGTTTTTTCTAAATACATTGGACCAGGAATCACAAATATCGCCTTAGCCGATTATACGATGCGTTATCAAAAAGAAATCATCAAAAACAACCGACTCAATATCTTCCCTAAATGGGCGAACGCTGAGCAAACGGAGTTTTATTACACGCAGTATGGCGAAAGAACGCCCATGATTTTAAAATACAACATTCAAAAAGCCACTCATGAGAATATCGCTAGCTCTCAAGGAATGGCTGTGGTCTCTAGCGTGAGTTCTGATGGCTCTAAAATCTTAATGTCTTTAGCCCCTGATGGCCAACCGGATGTGTATTTGTATGACACGCATAAAAAAACTAAAACTAAAATAACGCGCTATCCTGGGATAGATGTTTCAGGAGTGTTTTTAGAAGATGACAAGTCTATGGCTTTTGTTTCGGATAGATCCGGTTATCCTAACATCTACATGAAGAAATTGGGGTTAAAAGAAAGTGCGGAGCAACTCCTTTATGAAGGAAGAAGCAATGAATCCATTGACGCTTATAAAGATAGTATTGTGTATGTGAGCCGAGAAAACCTTAATGAATTTGGCAAAACGGTGTTTAATTTGAATCTGATCACTCTAAACAGCAAATATATCCGCAGGCTTACCGTGAATGGCTCTAACCAGATGCCTCGTTTTTCTACGGATGGGAGAAATATCATGTATATCAAAAAGACACCCCAAGAATACGCCATGGGGCTTATTTTGCTAGACTATAATCAGAGTTTTTTATTCCCTTTAAAGAATGTGAAAATACAAGCCTTTGATTGGTAAGGTTAAATTAAGCGAATATGAGTTAATATTTACACTTATTAAAATTTGATTCTTGGAGAATTTATAATGAAGAGATCTTCTGCATTTAGTTTTTTGGTAGCTTTTTTATTGGTAGCTGGCTGTAGTCATAAAATGGATAATAAGACTGTGGCTGGCGATGTGAGTGCTAAAACGGTTCAGACTGCGCCTGTTACTACAGAACCAGCTCCAGAGAAAGAAGAGCCTAAACAAGAGCCAGCTCCAGTGGTTGAAGAAAAGCCGGCTGTTGAGAGCGGGACTATCATTGCTTCTATTTATTTTGATTTTGACAAGTATGAAATCAAAGAATCCGATCAAGAGACTTTAGATGAGATCGTGCAAAAAGCTAAAGAAAACCACATGCAAGTGCTTTTGGAAGGCAATACCGATGAATTTGGATCTAGCGAATACAACCAAGCGCTTGGCGTTAAAAGGACTTTGAGCGTGAAAAACGCTTTAGTCATTAAAGGGGTAGAAAAAGATATGATCAAAACCATCAGTTTTGGTGAAACCAAACCCAAATGCGTCCAAAAAACTAGAGAATGCTACAGAGAAAACAGAAGAGTGGATGTCAAATTAGTGAAGTAATTCTAGGATGAAAAGGCTTTTTTTTATCCCTTTTATCACTCCCTTTTTTCTCAATGGGGAGCCTTCAGCGTTTGATTTGCAAAGCGGAGCGACCAAAAAAGAACTCAAGCAGTTGCAAGTCAATAGCAAGAATTTTTCCAATATTTTGACCAAAATCCATTCGCAAGTGGAGGCTAACACTCAAGCTCAAGAGGGTCTAAGGAGCGTTTATGAAGGGCAGGCTAATAAGATTAAAGATCTCAATAACGCTATCCTTTCCCAAGAAGAATCCTTGCGAGCCTTAAAAGCCTCGCAAGAAGTGCAAGCTAACACGCTCAAGCAGCAATCGCAAACTTTAGAGGATTTGAGGAATGAGATTCACGCTAACCAGCAAGCTATCCAGCAGTTAGACAAGCAAAATAAAGAGATGAGTGAATTATTGACCAAGTTAAGCCAGGATTTGGTTTCACAAATCGCCTTAATCCAAAAAGCCCTCAAAGAACAAGAGGAAAAAGCTGAAAAGCCGCTCAAATCAAGCGCTCCGGACAATAAGAACCCCCCTTTGAAAGCCGAAACCCCAAAAAATCAAGAGAAAAAAACCCAAGAAAAGGCGAAAGTGGAGTTTGATAAAGATCTGTCCAAGCAAAAAGAGATCTTTCAAGAAGCCCTGTCTTTTTTTAGAAACAAATCCTATGCAGAAGCCAAAGAGCGTTTGTTGTGGTTAGAAGCCAATAGTTACAGACTTTATTATGTGCGTTATGCGCTTGGAGAAGTGGCTTATGGGGAAAAGAGATATAAAGAAGCGATCAAGTATTACAAAGAGAGCGCTCTTTTAAATAAAAAAGCGTCTTACATGCCTGTGCTTTTGTGGCATACGGCATGGTCGTTTAAAAAAATCAAAGACGATCAAAACTATTATAAATTTTTAAACACTTTGCAGCACTTGTATCCTTCAAGCGAACAAGCTAAAATGGCACAAAAAATCTTAGAAAACAAGGAGAAACACCACCATGCAAAACCATGATTTAGAATCAATCAAGCAAGCCGCTTTGATTGAATATGAAGTGAGAGAACAAGGCTCTAGCGAAGTGCTAGATGGCAATATTTCTAAAGAGCCTTTAGAGTTTATTATAGGCGCTAATCAAATCATAGCAGGGTTAGAAAAAGCGGTATTAAAGGCTCAAATTGGCGAGTGGGAAGAGGTTGTCATCGCCCCAGAGGAAGCTTATGGGGTTTATGAAAGCAGCTATTTGCAAGAAGTCCCTAGAGATCAATTTGAAGGCATTGAATTAGAAAAAGGCATGAGCGTTTTTGGGCAAACTGAAGACAATCAAACCATTCAAGCCACTATCAAAGACTTTAGCAACACGCATGTGATGGTGGATTATAACCACCCGTTAGCCGGGAAAACTTTAGCGTTCCGTTTCAAGGTTTTAGGTTTTAGGGAAGTGAGCGAAGAAGAAATTTTAGCTTCACACCATGGCGGTGGGACAGGTTGCTGTGGCGGTCATGGGGGTCATGGCGGAAAGAAAGGTGGGGGTTGTGGTTGCTCATGTTCGCATGGGTAGTAAGGTATAGGAGTATTTAAAAGGCAAGGTCATGAATAGCTCTAATCTCAAGAATTGGCTATTCCCTACCATTTGCTTTTTTTTATTTTGTTATATTTTAATTTTTTTAATGTTTTTTATGTTTAAAAGTTTGCAATCGCAATCGTTTGGCTCTGTGGCAGAAACCGGAAAAAAACCCATCACCACCACCAAGAAATTTGGTAAGGAATTGCAAAAACAGATTTCAAAAATCCATTAACTTTTTTTCTTTTTTGCCGATATTTGCTGTAATGGAATGAATATCAAATTAAAGGATTTTACAATGATCAATGCCGTTTCTTCTCTTGCTCCGGTGCAGTCTTTGGGGAATTACAAGCGTGTGGAAAAGAATGAAAAAGTTGAAAACAATGAGGCCGCTCTTGATAGGGTAGCTGAGATCAAGAAAGCGATTGAAAATAACCAGTATAAAATCAACTTGCATGAGACTTCTCACAAAATGGCACAGGATTTATTGGGGATAAGCTAGGGGGTTTAACGGCTTCATTTCTAGGGGGTTTGTTCTTGTTGTGATTTTGCTTTTCATTAAATTTTAGTTTCTCTGTGTTTTAAAATGAGTTTGTTGCTTTCTTAAATAGGGCGTGTTTTTTTGTGTGTCAGGAATGATTGATTGGGAATTTTAACTTTTATGGATTTTTGCTCTGGTATTGGTGGAGGCCGTTTGGGCTTGGAGCGGTGCCATTTAAAATGCGTAGGACATGCCGAAATCAATCATGAAGCCCTTAGAACTTATGAATTATTTTTTAAGGACACCCATAATTTTGGGGATTTGATGCGAATCAATCCTAATGATTTACCCGATTTTGATGCGTTAGTTAGCGGGTTTCCTTGTCAGGCTTTTTCTATCAATGGCAAAAGGAAGGGGCTTGAAGATAAAAGAGGGACGATTATTTATGGGCTTATTCGCATTTTAAAAGTCAAACAGCCTGAATGTTTCTTGCTTGAAAACGTTAAGGGATTGATTAGTCATAAGCAACAAGAAACTTTTAAAACCATTATCAAAGCCCTACAAGAAGTGGGTTATACAACTTATTATCAAATTTTAAATAGCGCTGATTTCCAATTAGCCCAAAAGAGAGAACGCCTTTATATCGTAGGGTTTAGGAAGGATTTGAAACACCCATTTCATTTCCCTTTAGGTTTAGCCAATGATTATTGTTTTAACGATTTTTTAGACGCTGATAATGAATGCTATTTGGATGTGAGTAACGCTATTTTTCAAAGATACTTGCGCAACCCATACAACCACAACCGGGTTTTTTTAGAGAATATTTTAGCTTTAGAAAACGCCGTTTTAGACACAAGACAATCTGATTTAAGGTTGTATTCTAATGTTTTTCCTACTTTAAGGACTTCTCGGCATGGTCTGTTTTATATTCAAAAAGGCAAAATCAAAAGATTAAACGCTATTGAAAGCCTGCTTTTGCAAGGATTTCCTAGGGATTTGATCGCTAAAATCAAAGATAATCCACATTTTAAGGAAAGCCATTTGCTATCCCAAGCGGGGAATGCGATGAGCGTGAATGTGATTGCTGCTATCGCTAAGCAAATGTTAAAGGCGATTTAATAAGGGGGCTTTAAGGGGAAAATGATTTCAAAATACCCCCTATCCCCTTAAGAAATTGAGTTTTATAATAAAACTAAAAATGGCATAGTATTTGCTTGAATACGGCTGAAACAAGAGCTAAAGGATTTGTTATGGTCGTTTTACATTCCCATTTAGAAAACGCGCTCAACCAATTGAAAGAATTGATTGATTTAACCGAGCGCGATATAAGAGACATCAAGCTCGCTAAACACGCCGAAATTTTTGAAAGAAACCATCAAAAACAGCTAGCGATTCAAGTTTTTGAACAAGAAAAAGCGGGTATAGATGCACAAATGCTGTCTTTAAAAAACCAATTCCCCAATAAAGAAATGAGTGAATTGCTAGACGAAAAAACGAGCGATTTTTTAAACCAAATGCGAGAGTCCTTGCTTGTTTTGAAAGAAAAAAACTTGATTTATTCGCGCATGGCGTTTGCGGTTTCTGAGTTTTATTCTTCGCTCATCCAACAAATCATCCCCCATGACACTTGCGACTATAAAGGCTCTAGGCATGTGGGGAGTCATTTTTTAAGAGTGCAGGCGTAAAATGGGCGGGATTTTATCTTCACTCAACACTTCTTACACGGGCCTACAAGCCCATCAGAGCATGGTGGATGTTACTGGGAATAACATTTCTAACGCTAGCGATGAATTTTATAGCCGTCAGCGTGTGATTGCAAAGCCTCAAGCGGCCTACATGTATGGCACTAAAAATGTGAATATGGGCGTGGATGTAGAAGCCATTGAAAGGGTGCATGATGAGTTTGTTTTTGCTCGTTACACGAAGGCTAATTACGAAAACACTTATTACGATACAGAGTTTTCGCATTTAAAAGAAGCGAGCGCGTATTTTCCGGACATTGATGAAGCGAGCCTTTTTACGGATTTACAAGATTATTTTAATTCATGGAAAGAATTGTCTAAAAACGCCAAAGACTCCGCTCAAAAACAGGCTCTCGCTCAAAAAACAGAAGCTTTGACGCACAACATTAAAGACACTAGAGAAAGATTAACGACCTTACAGCATAAAGCGAGCGAAGAATTAAAAAGCGTGATTAAAGAAGTCAATAGCTTGGGTTCTCAAATCGCTGAGATCAACAAACGCATTAAAGAAGTGGAAAATAACAAGAGTTTAAAGCATGCGAATGAATTAAGGGATAAGCGAGATGAATTAGAGTTTCATTTGCGAGAGCTTTTAGGGGGGAATGTTTTTAAAAGCAGCATTAAGACTCATTCGCTCACAGATAAAGACTCAGCGGATTTTGATGAGAGCTATAACCTTAACATTGGGCATGGGTTCAATATCATTGATGGCTCTATTTTCCATCCTTTAGTGGTTAAAGAATCCGAAAATAAAGGGGGTTTGAACCAGGTTTATTTTCAAAGCGATGATTTTAAGCTCACTAATATTACTGACAAGCTCAATCAAGGGAAAGTGGGGGCGTTATTGAATGTGTATAATGACGGCTCTAACGGGACTTTAAAGGGCAAGTTGCAAGATTATATTGATTTGTTGGATTCTTTTGCTAGGGGCTTGATAGAATCCACTAATGCGATTTACGCTCAAAGCGCGAGTCATCATATTGAGGGTGAGCCTGTGGAGTTTAACAGCGATGAAGCCTTTAAAGACACGAACTACAATATCAAAAACGGCTCGTTTGACTTAATCGCTTACAACACCGATGGTAAAGAAATCGCCAGAAAAACCATTGCTATCACGCCCATTACAACCATGAACGATATTATCCAAGCCATTAACGCTAATACTGATGACAATCAGGACAATAACACCGAAAACGATTTTGATGATTATTTCACAGCGAGCTTTAACAATGAGACTAAAAAGTTTGTTATCCAGCCTAAAAACGCTTCGCAAGGGTTGTTTGTCTCTATGAAAGATAACGGCACGAATTTTATGGGAGCGTTAAAGCTCAACCCTTTTTTTCAAGGCGATGACGCTTCTAATATCAGCTTGAATAAGGAATACAAAAAAGAGCCTACCACTATCCGCCCATGGCTTGCTCCCATTAACGGGAATTTTGATGTGGCGAACATGATGCAGCAATTGCAATACGACAGCGTGGATTTTTATAACGACAAGTTTGATATTAAACCAATGAAAATCAGCGAGTTTTATCAATTTTTAACCGGTAAAATCAACACGGACGCTGAAAAATCCGGGCGTATTTTGGACACTAAAAAGAGCATGTTAGAGACCATTAAAAAAGAGCAACTCTCTATTTCGCAAGTGAGCGTGGATGAAGAAATGCTGAATTTAATCAAGTTTCAAAGCGGTTATGCCGCTAACGCTAAGGTCATTACCGCTATTGATCGGATGATAGACACTCTGTTGGGGATTAAACAATAAGTTTTCTACCCATAGCGTTTTGATCAAATAAGCCTTATTTAACTTATTTTTTAAACTCTATTTATTTTAAAACTCATTAACGATAATGCTTAATAGCAATTATAAGCTATAAGCGAGAGGGTGTTTTGTAAAGCTTGTGTTATAATAACGATTATTGTTGATTGAAAGGAAAACAGATGAGACGGAGTTTTTTAAAGACGATTGGCTTGGGCGTGATAGCGCTCTCTTTGGGTTTGTTAAGCCCTTTGAGTGCAGCGAGTTACCCGCCCATTAAAAACACTAAAGTAGGGTTAGCCCTTTCTAGCCACCCGCTAGCTAGTGAGATCGGGCAAAAGGTTTTAGAAGAGGGAGGTAATGCGATTGATGCGGCCGTAGCGATGGGATTTGCTCTAGCGGTTGTCCATCCGGCAGCAGGCAATATTGGTGGTGGAGGTTTTGCGGTTATCCATTTAGCTAATGGCGAAAATGTTGCCTTAGATTTTAGAGAAAAAGCTCCTTTAAAAGCCACTAAAAACATGTTTTTAGACAAGCAAGGCAATGTAGTCCCTAAACTCAGTGAAGATGGCTATTTGGCGGCTGGGGTTCCTGGAACGGTGGCGGGCATGGAAGCGATGTTGAAAAAATACGGCACTAAAAAACTATCGCAGCTCATTGATCCTGCCATTAAATTGGCTGAAAATGGTTATGCGATTTCACAAAGACAAGCAGAAACCCTAAAAGAAGCGAGGGAGCGGTTTTTAAAATACAGTTCTAGCAAAAAGTATTTTTTTAAAAAAGGGCATCTTGATTATCAAGAAGGGGATTTGTTTGTCCAAAAAGATTTAGCCAAGACTTTGAATCAAATCAAAACGCTAGGCGCTAAAGGCTTTTATCAAGGGCAGGTTGCTGATCTTATTGAGAAAGACATGAAAAAAAATGGGGGGATTATCACTAAAGAAGATTTAGCCAGCTACAATGTGAAATGGTGCAAACCCGTAGTAGGGAGTTATCGTGGGTATAAGATCATTTCTATGTCGCCACCAAGTTCAGGGGGTACGCATTTGATCCAGATTTTAAATGTCATGGAAAATGCGGATTTAAGCGCCCTTGGGTATGGGGCTTCTAAGAATATCCATATCGCTGCAGAAGCGATGCGCCAAGCTTATGCGGACCGATCAGTTTATATGGGAGATGCTGATTTTGTTTCGGTGCCGGTGGATAAATTGATTAATAAGGCGTATGCCAAAAAGATTTTTGACACTATCCAGCCAGATACGGTTACGCCAAGCTCTCAAATCAAACCAGGAATGGGGCAGTTGCACGAGGGGAGCAACACCACGCATTATTCTGTAGCGGACAGGTGGGGGAATGCAGTCAGCGTTACTTACACCATTAACGCTTCTTATGGGAGCGCTGCTAGTATTGATGGGGCAGGATTTTTATTGAACAATGAAATGGATGATTTTTCCATAAAACCAGGAAACCCTAATCTCTATGGTTTAGTGGGGGGCGATGCGAATGCGATTGAAGCCAATAAGCGTCCTTTAAGCTCCATGTCGCCTACGATTGTGTTGAAAAACAATAAGGTTTTTTTGGTGGTGGGAAGCCCTGGAGGGTCTAGGATTATCACGACGGTGTTGCAAGTGATTTCTAATGTCATTGATTATAATATGAATATTTCTGAAGCGGTCTCAGCCCCTAGATTCCACATGCAATGGCTCCCTGATGAATTAAGGATTGAAAAGTTTGGCATGCCCGCTGATGTGAAAGATAACCTCACTAAAATGGGCTATCAAATCGTTACTAAGCCGGTCATGGGTGATGTGAATGCGATCCAAGTTTTGCCTAAAACTAAGGGGAGCGTTTTCTATGGATCAACGGATCCAAGGAAAGAATTTTAATCTTATTTAGCCTTATTTTTTTTTGGAGGGGGGACTTTTTAGCGAGGAAGTCCTAAATTTAGTTTTAAAATTCATAAAAATAGTGTAAAATTTCTCATTACAAGAGACGATATTAGATCTAAAATGGTGTATGCAGAATGGAGTTTGAGAATGTTTATTAGTTCTAGGATGCATGCAGTTTCTTTTTTAAGATTGGTAGCCACTGACATTATGTTTGATCTTAATTAAAGCAGAGGAGTAACAATGGGATACGCAAGCAAATTAGCCTTGAAGATTTGTTTGGCAAGTTTATGTTTATTTAGCACTCTTGGTGCAGAACACCTTGAACAAAAAAGGAATTATATTTATAAAGGGGAGGAAGCCTATAGTAATAAGGAATATGAGCGGGCGGCTTCTTTTTATAAGAGCGCGATTAAAAATGGCGAGCCGCTTGCTTATGTTCTTTTAGGGATCATGTATGAAAATGGTAGGGGCGTGCCTAAAGATTACAAGAAAGCGGCTGAATATTTTCAAAAAGCGGTTGATAACGATATACCTAGAGGGTATAACAATTTAGGCGTGATGTATAAAGAGGGTAGGGGCGTGCCTAAAGATGAAAAAAAAGCCGTGGAATATTTTAGAATAGCTACAGAGAAAGGCTATACTAACGCTTATATCAACTTAGGCATCATGTATATGGAGGGTAGGGGCGTTCCAAGCAACTATGTGAAAGCGACAGAGTGTTTTAGAAAAGCGATGCATAAGGGTAATGTAGAAGCTTATATCCTTTTAGGGGATATTTATTATAGCGGAAATGATCAATTGGGTATTGAGCCAGACAAAGATAAGGCGATTGTCTATTATAAAATGGCGGCTGATATGAGTTCTTCTAGAGCTTATGAAGGGTTGTCAGAGTCTTATCGGTATGGGTTAGGCGTGGAAAAAGATAAACAAAAGGCTGAAGAATACATGCAAAAAGCATGCGATTTTGACATTGATAAAAATTGTAAGAAAAAGAACACTTCAAGCCGATAACTCTCAAACTTGGGCTTGATTCAAGGATTTTTGTTTTATTTTGAGTAGCATGTGTCTTTTGAACAATTGATTTGAAGCGATAGATTAAAAATATTGCGTTTTTCATGGCTAAGTAGCCTTATAGCAAAAACTTTAGCCAAAATATTGTTTGCTATAATTTTGCTGTTTGCCTTGCCTAAATACTCCCCCTGCCTTAACAAACCCCCTAAATTTACCAACTCCAAACAATAGCGAGCGGTTTTCATAAGCTTTTCAAAAACGACGCTAAGATCGCTTTAAGCCTAAAACCAGCCACCACCAAGAACTTAAGCCAAGGTTTAGCGACCACTTTAAGCGGAGCGTTAAAATACCAATGGACTAAATTCACGCTAGGGACTTTATACCGAAACGCGCCCGATCGCATTTTAGGCGTGAAATTACCCAAAGCTTTAAACGAAGCCACCGCAGGCGCCGCCTTAAAATACCACATAAAACGAGCGCTAGAAAGAAGCCATACGATAAGCGACTTTACCAAGAATTTAGAACTGAGCGCTAAAAATTCCAAGTTTTCTAACGCTACGATGCGAAAGATTGAAGAGATCACACAAGGCATTAAAAGTGCTAAAGAAAACATTACTAAGCAAGAGGAAGCGTTACAAGACGCTATAACGCCCTTAAAACAATTTGGTAATAATTACGCAGAATTTGCTCTAAAGCCAAAAGAAGCGTTAGAGAAACTCTTACAAGAGAAAAACGGACAAGTTGCAGGCGCAGCGTATAGGGAGGATTTAGGAGGGATTGATTTTGTTTGGGGCAAGGATGGTAAAGATGGCTACGGATTAGCGCACATCTTAGAAAAGAGAGAAAAACAATACACAAGATTAGGATTGAATGCAGAGCAAATCAAAGAAAGAACCGATGAGTTAGTGAAATCTATCCCTGAAGTCATTGAGAACGGGGCACTGTTTAAAGACGATTTAGGGCGCATTAGCGTGGAATTGAACGATGTAAAAGTAGGTTTAACTAATCAATGGTTTGGTAATGATTTGAAAAATCACTTAATAGTTACTAGCTACGAGAGGGATGGAAAAGTATTAAGGGAGTTAGAAACCCGATCGCCACTTTCTAACGATTACAAAGGCAATAGCAACTATAGTGCCTTAAACCTTAATGAAAACAATCCTACTAAAGAAAGCTTAACAAGTCAAGAATCAAACTTATCTATATTAGAAAAAAGCCAACTAGAGAAGCAAAAGAAACTAGAAAGCGAAAGATTAGCTAAAGCAGAAAAAGAACGCGCCCAAAAGATTAAAGATAAAGAAGAAGCCGAATTGAGAGATAAAATCAGAGCACAAAAAAACGCCACGCTAGGCAAAAGCGAATTAGACAGAGAAATTTTCAGAAGCGATAATATACCCTATAAAGAGCTAGAAAACGCCCCTAAAACGAGCGTTAGCTTAAACGATGATGAAATACACCCCTTAAAGTTTGTGATCGTCAATAAGAGCGATTTAAAGCCCAATTTCAAAAACACAGGAACGCAAACACGCACCGCAGTGGATAGCAAGAAAGTAGAAGAGATAGCCAAGCGCTTTGATCCTAAATTGATTATAGGGCGAGGGGGTTTTGATGATTTGCCCATTATCTTACCAGATGGGCAGATTATAGCAGGAAACCACAGAGCACAAGGCATGCTAAACTTTAATTCAGAGAGTAGAAAAAAATACGAACAAGCGATTAAGGAAAACCTCAATATTAGATTAAAACCTAATGAGCTTTTAGTTAGAATGCCAGAGCAGGAATTAAACGATAAAGAAATTTTCAAGTTAGCGAGCAAATCTAACGAAAACCGAGCAAACAGCTTTAGCGATACGCTTTTGAGTGCGATGAGCAGTTATAACGACAAATTGAAACATTTGCCGCATAAATTTGAAAGCGACAGCGTGGAGAATTTAGCCAATCAGGTTGCAAGAGTGTTAGAAAGAGACGCTAAAATCCCAAGCGCCAATCAAGTGGAAAACGCTAACCTTTGCCTTTTGAGTCATTACGCCACAAACACCCCTAATAACAGCTTTTTAGAAGTGTTTGATAACGCTTATAAAAACCTAGATAGAGAGCAATTTAAAGCGTTTAAGGAAATGTTTGCCAATAACAGCGCGAATTTTCACAATCTCAATAACGACACCGTGATTAAAAATTTCACGATTTCACCTTATCTAACCGATGCGCTAGACACTACCGCTAAAATGCTTGAAAGCGGTAACAGATCTGATAATTTTTCTAAGTTAGCGCATGACATTGACTACCTAATTAATACAACAGATGAAAACGGCATGAATGCTTTCATTAAAGAAAATAAGGACGCTTACGATAGCTTAATAAGCCAATTATTAGGGAGTTCTTTTGCACGCTTTTTGCGTCTTGAAAATCCTAGTGCGCAGTTTTATGATTTTTTAGTAAAAGCTAAAGAACAAATGATAGAAAACGCATCCAATGTTTTTACAGGAACGAGTAAGCCTATTAGCAAAATAAATATATTTGATTTTATTAAATATGGTATTGAAAGCGGTAGAAGCAGTAAGGAGAGCAGGGAATTACTGGATCTATTGCCAGAGTTAGAAAAAAAGTTTAACGCTCATGAGAAGTTTTTAAAAGGAACTAAAAAATGAATTATCCCAATCCACCAAGCCCAGAGATCACCACTAAAGAAAAACCAGCGTTTAAAGAAATCACAAGCGAGTTATTAAAGCAATTACAGAACGCTTTAAAAGGTAATCATCTTTTCACCGAGCAAGTGGAATTAAGCCTTAAAGGGATTGTTAGGATTTTAGAGGTGCTTTTGAGTTTGGATTTTTTTCAAAAAGCCAATGAAATTGATGAGAGATTGAGAGGG
Source organism: Helicobacter pylori (assembly GCF_014496485.1). GTDB lineage: Bacteria > Campylobacterota > Campylobacteria > Campylobacterales > Helicobacteraceae > Helicobacter > Helicobacter pylori_DD. The sequence continues at coordinate 28,137 of NZ_JACTAX010000009.1, forward strand.
AGCGTTAAATGGTTAGAAAATTCAAGCAATGAATTACAAACTAAAATGAAAGAATACGAGCGCTTTTTTAGCGATTTCAATACGAGCATGCGCGCCAACGAGCAAGAAGTAACCAACACCTTAAACGCCAACACCGAAAACATCAAAAGCGAAACACAAAAGCTAGAAAATCAATTGATAGAAACCACGACCAGGCTTTTAACGAGTTATCAGGTTTTTTTAAACCAAGCACGAGATAACGCTAATCATCAAATCACCGAAAACAAGACTCAAAGCCTTGAAGCGATAGCGAACGCTAAAACGAGCGCTAACAACGAAATCAGCAACAACCAAACGCAAGCGATAGCTAACATTAACGAAGCTAAAACAACCGCTAATAATGAAATAAGCAACAACCAAACGCAAGCGATAAACAACATTAACGAAGCCAAAACAACCGCTAATAATGAAATAAGCAACAACAAGCAAGAAGCTTTAAACCACATCACGCAAGAAAAAACCAAAGCCACAAGCGAGATCATTGAAGCGAAAAAAACCGATCATTATCAAAACATTGATTTTTTTGAGTTTGAATAAGGCGTGTTAAAAACCACTATAATACCCCTAAAAAATGCGAGTTTTAAAGATGCCTTTATTTGATTTAAAAAGCCCTTATCCACCAGCAGGCGATCAGCCCCAAGCCATAGAAGCTTTAACGAAAAGCTTAAAAAATAACAACCATTATCAAACTCTAGTGGGGGTTACAGGGAGCGGTAAGACTTACACGATGGCTAATATCATCGCTCAAACCAATAAACCCACTTTGATCATGAGCCATAATAAGACCTTATGCGCGCAGCTTTATAGCGAGTTTAAGGCGTTTTTCCCGCATAATAGGGTGGAGTATTTTATCTCCCACTTTGATTACTACCAGCCTGAAAGCTATATCCCTAGGAGGGATTTATTCATTGAAAAAGACAGCTCTATTAACGATGATTTGGAATGTTTGAGATTGAGTGCGACCACTTCGCTTTTAGGTTATGATGATGTGATCGTGATAGCGAGCGTTTCGGCTAATTATGGTTTGGGTAACCCTGAAGAATATCTAAAAGTCATGGAAAAAATCAAAGTGGGCGAGAAGCGCACTTACAAGAGCTTTTTATTAAAGCTGGTGGAAATGGGTTATAGCCGTAATGAAGTGGTGTTTGATAGGGGGAGCTTTAGGGCGACGGGGGAATGCGTGGATATTTTCCCCGCTTATAATGACGCTGAATTTATTAGGATTGAATTTTTTGGCGATGAGATAGAAAGGATTGCTGTCTTTGATGTTTTAGAAAAAAATGAAATCAAGCGCTTGGATTCTGTCATGCTTTATGCGGCCAGTCAGTTTGCCGTAGGGAGTGAGAGGTTGAATTTAGCCATTAAAAGCATTGAAGATGAACTCGCTTTAAGATTGAAATTTTTTAAAGAGCAGGATAAAATGCTTGAATACAACCGCCTCAAACAACGCACCGAGCATGATTTAGAAATGATTAGTGCGACCGGTGTGTGTAAGGGCATTGAAAATTACGCGCGCCATTTTACGGGTAAAGCCCCTAACGAAACGCCTTTTTGCTTGTTTGATTATTTAGGGATATTTGAGCGGGAGTTTTTAGTCATTGTAGATGAAAGCCATGTGAGTTTGCCGCAATTTGGGGGGATGTATGCAGGGGATATGAGCAGGAAAAGCGTTTTAGTGGAATATGGTTTTAGATTGCCTAGCGCTTTAGACAACCGCCCTTTAAAATTTGATGAATTTATCCATAAAAATTGCCAGTTCCTTTTTGTGTCCGCTACGCCCAATAAGCTAGAATTAGAGCTTTCCAAAAAGAATGTCGCTGAGCAAATCATTCGCCCTACAGGGCTTTTAGACCCTAAATTTGAAGTGCGAGACAGCGATAAGCAGGTCCAGGATTTATTTGATGAAATCAAGTTAGTGGTGGCCAGAGATGAAAGGGTGCTAATCACCACGCTCACTAAAAAAATGGCAGAAGAATTGTGCAAATATTATGCTGAATGGGGCTTGAAAGCGCGTTACATGCATAGTGAAATTGATGCGATTGAAAGAAATCACATTATCCGCTCTTTAAGGCTTAAGGAATTTGACATTTTAATAGGGATCAATCTTTTAAGAGAAGGGTTGGATTTGCCTGAAGTCTCTTTAGTAGCGATCATGGATGCGGATAAAGAAGGGTTTTTAAGGAGCGAAACAAGTCTCATTCAAACCATGGGGCGAGCCGCTAGAAACGCTAATGGCAAGGTTTTACTATACGCTAAAAAAACCACTCAAAGCATGCAAAAAGCCTTTGAAATTACTAGCTATAGGCGCGCTAAGCAAGAAGAGTTTAATAAAATTCATAATATCACTCCCAAAACCGTTACTCGCGCTTTAGAAGAGGAGTTGAAATTAAGAGACGATGAGGTTAGAATCGCTAAAGCCTTAAAAAAGGACAAAATCCCTAAAAGCGAAAGGGAAAAAATCATTAAAGAACTGGATAAAAAAATGCGAGAATGTGCAAAAAATTTGGATTTTGAAGAAGCGATGCGTTTGAGAGACGAAATCGCTCAATTAAGAACGCTTTAAAAACTATCGCTTAAAAACTATAAGTGTAGTTGAAATAAACCGAGTAATTGCGCCTGAAATCAACTTGGTATAACAAGCTGTTGATCCCGTATTCTAAAAATCGTAAAACCTTTAGGACATCTCCACTATTATTGCTAATGTTATTCATGGAATAATAATTGTTAAAATAATAAGTAGGGACTTTAATCCCAAAGCCAAATTGGTTGTGTTTATTCCCTAAACGAACCCCTAAATCCACCAAAAACTGGAAGCCATTTGGATCCACTTTCCCGCCAAAAGTGTCTAAAAGAAGCGCTTGATACAACAATTCATCGCTCACTTTGCCATACACTCCAGCAAAAGCAATCCCCAGATTGAACCCGGCAAAAAACTTATCCCCATTATAAGCGTTAAGCAATAAATCCATATAAGTGCCGTAAGTGGAAATGATGACAGACTGCGATTCTTGAGCACCATAAAGAGAAGCACTCAAATCATAAAATAACCCCCACCTGAAGCCAAACCACTTCGTTTCTTCATGCTTACCCACCCATTTATAGCCCGCTTGCACGCCAAGACCATTAGACACATACGAATTTTTAAAAACAGGGCTTAAGCCATCGCTAAAAATAATCTGGCTCTTATTGAATTGTTGGGATAGATTCAAGTTGCTGTAGTTGTGCTGAATGCTCCCCAACTGATACCCAAGCCCCAAATAAAACGCCGATCTATCCGCATAGCGTTTGATAGGCGAAACCACCTTTTTATTAAAAAAAGTGTAATCCCCTTTAGTCAAAACATCTTTAAAGCTCTCTGCATTAAGCGTGCAAAAAAGCCCTAAAATTAAGTATAACGCTCGTTTCAAAAAACCCCTTAAAACTTCAATTTTTACCGCTTATTTTATAGTTTTGTTTTTGTAAAAACGCGCCTTATCCAAACACCCTTTTAAAAATCGCCCCCACATTTTTAGTGTAATAGCTGTAATCAAAACATGCTTTGATTTCATCCTCGCTCAAATATTTTTTCAAGCGTTCATCGTTGAGTAGGGCGTTTAAAAACAAATTTTCATCAGCGTTTTTAAAAGCGCCTTGTTGCAAAATCTCCCATATTTTCATCGCATTTTCTTGCACGATAGAATAGCTTTCTTCTCTACTCAAACCTTTTTTAGGCAATTCCAATAACACTCGTTGCGAAAAGACTAGCCCCCCACTTAGAGCTAAATTTTTAAGCATGTTTTTAGGATAAACCACCAGATTTTCAATCACGCCATTTAGGCGGCTGAGCATAAAATCGCTCGTGATAAACAGATCGGGCAATGCAAAACGCTCCACAGAGCTATGGCTCATGTCCCTTTCATGCCATAAGGCGACATTTTCTAGCATGGGGGTCGTAAAAGAGCGAATCACCCTGCAAAGCCCGGTGATATTCTCGCTCAGTATGGGGTTTCTTTTATGGGGCATCGCAGAGCTTCCTTTTTGCCCTGTTAAAAAAGCTTCTTCCACTTCATAGACTTCACTGCGTTGCAAATGGCGGATATTGACAGCGATTTTTTCACAACTGCTCGCTAAAAGAGCCAGATCGCATGCAAGCCTGGCGTAGCGGTCTCTTTGAATGACTTGATTGCTGATATTGGCGGTTTTTAAGCCTAAAAATCCGCACGCTAATTCTTCTAATTCTAAAGGGGCGTGCGCAAAATTCCCCATAGCCCCACTGATTGCCCCTACGCTGATAAATTCCATCGTTAAATCTAGGGCTTTTAAATGCCGTTTGATTTCATCAGCAAAAAGAGCTAACACTAAACCAAAAGTGATGGGCTCGCCAAATACCCCATGGCTTCTGCCCACCATTAGCGTGTCTTGATGCTCTAAAGCCCTATTTTTAAGGGTTTCATAGAGGTTTTTAACGCCTTTTTGAATGAGTTTTAAGCTTTTGGTCATCAATAACGCCATAGCCGTATCAATGCAATCGCTAGAAGTGATCCCGTAATGAAAAAAGCGAGACTCTTCGCCCAAGCTTTCAGCCACGCAAGTAGTGAAAGCGATTAAATCATGCTTAGTGGTTTTTTCAATTTCTTTGATGCGTTCAAGGTTGAATGCCGCCTTCTTGCAGATTTTTTCACAATCGCTATCTTGGATTTGCCCAAGCTTGTTCCATGCCCTAACGACAGCTTTTTCCACTTCTAAATAGGTTTCAAATTTGGTTTGCTCATTCCATAGGGCTTTCATTTCTTCATTCGCATAGCGTTCTAACACCGGCAATCCTTAAAATCAAAATGGGATCATGTTACTTTAAAGGGGTAAGAATCAAGGGGCAAAATCGCACAAGGCACAAGAAAGCCCCTTGATTTCAATTTAAGAGTTATACTTTAGCTTCTTCTCTGCGTTGCAAGTATTCCCAACGATCATTCACATCTTTTTGCAATTCTTCAATGATGTGTTCGTTTTCCTTTTTGAAAAGGTGTTTGAAACGCTTTTGAGCCGCTAAATAATCCCTTACAGGAATGATATTTCTGGGACGGTAAGTGATTTTTAATTCCCTGCCATTAAAGATTTCAAATAAGGGGAACATCAAGCTATCCACAGCCATATCCGCTAATTCAATGGTTTTATTGGATTCAAATTTCCATTCAGTCGTGCATGGGCTAAGAGCGTTAATAAAGCAAGGCCCTTCAGTGTCTAGCGCGGTTTTAATCTTTTTATTCATGTCTTTCCATTTATTAGGCGAGAGTTGCGCCACATAAGGGACCCCATGGCTTGCCATGATATTGACGATGTCTTTTTTCTTTTCTTTTTTGCCAAAGCTAACCGATCCTGCTGGCGTGGTAGAAGTGCTAGCCCCTAATGGCGTAGATCCGCTTCTTTGACCGCCGGTATTGGCGTAGTTTTCATTATCTAGGCAAATGTAAGTCATGTCATGCCCTCTTTCCATGCAACCGCTGATGAATTGAAAACCAATATCATAACTAGCCCCATCGCCTCCAAACGCCACGAATTTCGGTTTTTGACCTTGATAGCGGCCCTTATTCACTAAAGCCTTATACATCGCCTCAACCCCCGAAATAGCGGTAGAGCCATTTTCAAAACCGATATGAATCCAAGGCACATCCCATGAAGTGTGCGGGTACACCGCCGAGCATACTTCTAAACAACCGGTAGAATTGCCTAAAACAATAGGCCCATCTACAGCGTTTAAAACTTCGCGCACAATGATGCCATGCCCACAACCCGGGCAAAGCAAGTGCGAGCCTTGAAATTTCTCAGCGCTTTGGCTAAAACCTTTGAGTGTTTTGACTTCTTTTACCATGATATTTCCTTTTTAAAAAAAGCTCATTTTAGGGCCGTGCAAACCTACGAATTGTTGGGTAGGGTGCGTGAGCGTGCCTTTAAGAGCGTCTTCATTGATTTCTTCAAAAATTTCGCATAAATGCGCGATCGTCATATCCCTTTCGCCTAAACCATAAATGTAGTTAGACACCACAGGGTGTTTAGTCCCTTGCGTTTGATACACCGCACTCGTTACTTCATTAAACATCGCCCCCATAGCGCCCGCTGGAGAGCTCTTGTCTAAAATCGCTAAAGCCTTAAGATTTTTCAAATCCTGCCCTAATCTTTCATAAGGGAAAGGGCGCAAGGAATGGATGGTGGCCACGCCGGCCTTAATGCCTTTTTTACGCATTTCCTTAGCCGCTACGATCGCTGATTCATAAGTAGTGCCTAACGCAAAGATAGCGATTTCAGCGTCTTCTAGCTGGAAAGTTTTAGTCAAATGGTATTGTCTGCCTGTGAGTTTAGCGAAATCATTGAACACCTCTTCAATCACAGAAGACGCGCTCATGATCGCATGGTGGAGTTGGGCTTTATGCTCATAATGCCATTCTTCTTCAGCTTGCGCGCCATAACTTACCGGTTTATTAAAATCCAAAAGGGAATGTTTGGTTTGGTATTCGCCTATAAATTGATAAGCCACTGCATCGCTCAAAGGGCGGACATTCTGCACGGTGTGCGAGCATAAAAAACCATCTTGATTGACAATAGTAGGCACGCGTACCTTTTGGTGCTCTGCGATTCTAAACGCCATTAAAGTGAAATCGTAAGCTTCTTGAGGGTTGCATGTACATAAACTTACCCAGCCAGAATCCCTACTTAAATACATATCAGAGTGATCGCCATGGATATTTAAAGGGGCTGCTAGAGCGCGATTGACTAAATTCAAAACGATAGGCAAACGCATGCCAGAAGCTTGGTATAAAACCTCTACCATCAACGCTAAGCCTTGAGAGCTAGTCGCAGTGCTGACCCTCCCACCAGCAGCCGCAGCTCCCACGCATGCGCTCATGGCAGCATGCTCAGATTCCACTAAAACAAACTCGCCATCAATATAGCCGTTATCCTTAAACGATCCATAATTTTGCACAATGGGCGTTGATGGGGTGATAGGATAGGCTGCAATGACATCAATTTGAGCCTGTCTCAGGGCGTTAGAGCTAGCGGTATTGCCATCCCACACTTCTATCTCTTGCAATTCAATACTTTTTGCCATATTTTTTCCTTATGATTTTTTCTTTTCTTGTTTTTGCGGCCATTGAGTGAGAGCGGTGGCAGGCTCAATCTGTTCTTCAAACATCCATAGCGATTTAGGGTTAGTGGGACAGACATCCACGCACACGCCACAGCCCTTACAATGAGAATAATCCACGCCCTTTAATTTGCCCTCTCTTGAAAGAATGGCAGCGTCTGGGCAATAAACCCAACAATTAAAGCAATTGATACAAATAGTATTGTTATGCACAGGTTTAGCCACGCGCCAATGAGCCACTGAAGTGGTGAAGTAACTCTGTTCGGTATAATGGCGCTCATCATTGTGTTTTTCCATTTCGCTTTGCGCGTTTTTTTCAAAAGGGAAGAGCACCGCTCCCATTTCAAATTCATTCCAATCTTTCATCTTTAATCCTTAATGTTATTGAACTTCTTCATAAGCTCTTTGGATAGCGAGCATGTTAGCGTCAATGACTTCTTGCGTGAGTTTTTTGCCTAAAACTTTCTTAAAAGCTTCTTTAAAAGCCCCAATTTCAAGCATGCCAGACACCTTCATCAACGCCCCTAACATGGGCGTGTTAGGGATAGGGCGTTTTAAGGTTTCCATAGAGATTTTTAAACAATCCACTAAAAACACCTTACGGGTTTTTAATTCAGGTTTTTTTTCAAACAATTCTTCTTTGCTGAGATAACTAGTGATGATATAGGTCGTGTCTTCTTTTTCATTAGCGAAAATGTTTTCAATGAAAACCAAACCAGGGTCAATCACCAGCACATAATCCGGTTGCATGAAGCGTTCATGGTTTAAAATAGGCTCATCATCAACGCGGTTATAAGCCATCATAGCAGCCCCCCTTTTAGCTGAACCATAGGAAGCGAACGCTTGCACTTCTTTGCCTGTTTTTGAAATCACATCAGCCAACCCTTTAGCGCCAGTGATAGCACCTTGACCAGCTCGCGCATGCCATCTAATTTGAAACATGGTAATATGTCTCCTTAATATCGTATAAAATAAATTGAATTTAGCCCAAATATTATACAAGAAAAACTATTAATGTGTCTTATAACAATATCTTTTTAGGAATTTTTATAGGAAAATGGGGGCATACTTACAAGAATTATGGCTATTTTATGGCTATTTATTCTAAAAAAATAGGCGTTCTTAATAAAAACCACTAATATTTATTTTAAACTTTGTTATTATTAGGGCGTGATTTGATTTTAGTTTGTATGGAGCGAGTGTGGGGAAGGATAACAAAAGGAATTGGGTTATGAATAAAACAACGATTAAAATATTAATGGGCATGGCGTTATTATCATCGCTTCAAGCCGCAGAGGCAGAACTTGATGAAAAATCAAAAAAAACTAAATTTGCGGACAGGAATACCTTTTATTTAGGGGTTGGGTATCAGCTTAGTGCAATCAACACATCTTTTAGCACCGAGTCTGTAGATAAATCGTATTTCATGACCGGCAATGGCTTTGGTGTGGTGTTAGGGGGGAAATTTGTGGCCAAAACGCAAGCTGTAGAGCATGTGGGTTTCCGTTACGGGTTGTTTTATGATCAGACCTTTTCTTCTCACAAATCCTATATTTCTACCTATGGTTTGGAATTTAGCGGTTTGTGGGACGCTTTCAATTCGCCAAAGAGGTTTTTAGGGTTAGAATTTGGCTTAGGCATCGCTGGGGCGACTTACATGCCAGGAGGGGCTATGCATGGGGTTATCGCTCAAAATTTAGGCAAAGAAAATTCGCTTTTCCAATTGCTTGTGAAAGTGGGCTTTCGTTTTGGCTTTTTCCACAATGAAATCACTTTCGGGTTGAAATTCCCTTTCATTCCTAACAAAAGAACTGAAATTATTGATGGTTTGAGCGCGACCACTTTATGGCACCGCTTACCGGTAGCTTATTTCAATTATATCTATAATTTTTAGATATAGTTATTTGGAGGTTTTAGATTTGACAAAATCAATTAACTCTCGTGTGTCTATGGTTAGGGTTAAGAATTGCTGATAGGTAGTGATCCACTTGCCCCCCTTGCCATACAAATGATACCCATCGCCCCCACCTAAAAAGTTAAAAAACGCATCCGCTCGCACGCTCACCCATTTATTTTTATAGACATAATAAAGCCCTATCATGTCAAAATTAGGGGCTCTATACCATGGCAAGCCGGTATAAAGGGATTGGCCATAAGTAGCGTAAAAATGCATTTGGGGTTTGTTGGAAAAATAATATCTGTTAAAAATCCCAAAGCCTTTGTATTGCGCTTGAGCGTAAAATTCCCCCCCAAAGCTGTTGTAAAATCGGGCGTTTTTGCACTCGCTAGCATAACGCACGCAATAATGGGTTTGAGACGACTGCGTGCCAAAGGTCATGAAAATATTATCCATATAAGGCATGAGATTTTTAAAATCCGCTTTTAAATAAGCATGGTAATAAACCCTGTCTAAAATGGTAGGGTTAGAGTATTTCCCTATTTCTCCGCCTTGTGGGTTATTTTTTTGACTGAAATAGGGGTAGCCATTAGGCCATTGTGGGGTTGCATCGCCCGGTTTTAAGTAAGAATTCCCACCATAAGGGTAGTTATCTCCCATGCTATGAGAGCTGGCGTTATGGAAAATGACAAGCTGCCCCCCCAAACCTAAATACCCTTTAAGAAACTGAAATTCTGAAGAAACAAAATACAAGAATTGGTTAAAATCGTAATTTTTCTTTTTGGGTTGGTTGTTCCAATTACGCCCCCCATACCAATCCACAACGCCCTCAAACCACCCATTCCACCAACGATTGGGATCATAAGCCGGTTTGAATTGGAACGCTCCTCCCCTAAAAGTAGGGTCTATAAACCAAAAAAGTTTTTTAAAAGCGCTTAAAGGGTAATGCCCTATTTGATAGCTTCGCGGCACAATGCCTAAAAAAAACCTCAAATTTTTCCCTATGTATTGGTAATACATCGTAACCCCCCACGAATAAGGGAAGTAGCTATAATGCGTGTGCAAATTTTGAATGAACCACGCCCCAAACATCAAGGCCTGTCTTTTGTCTAATTGGACACCGATTTGAGGCATGAGACGACCTTGCATTTTGGTTAGGCTATTCCAATAGGGGTTATTTGGAGGGGAAGCCAGATTGAAATTAAAGCTCATGAACTTCAAGTCATAGACAAAACTAGCCGCTTTTATTAAAGGTGGTATGAAAAAACCTGAAAATAACAACGCGCAAAGAGATTTTTTTAAGAAAATCAAACTAAAATACAGCCCCTTTCATCAACGCCCTTTAAAAATGGTGGCAAAAATAAGGTAAAATTTTAAATTAATTTGCTTTAAAAACAGCATAAAAACCAAAAAACAGAACCCTTTCAAGTTCGGTTTTTTTTTTTTTGGATAAAATAGCCATTAAAAAAGGGTGTTTAATTTTTTATGACTTCAGCTTCAAACCATTCTTTTAAAGAACAAGATTTTCATATTCCTATCGCTTTTGCTTTTGATAAGAATTACCTCATTCCTGCGGGTGCGTGTCTTTATTCCTTGCTAGAAAGCATCGCTAAAGCTAATAAAAAAATCCGTTACACCCTACACGCTTTAGTGGTGGGCTTGAATGAAGAAGATAAAGCAAAGCTTAATCAAATCGCAGAGCCTTTTAAAGAATTTGCTGTTTTAGAAGTAAAAGATATTGAACCTTTTTTAGACACTATCCCTAACCCTTTTGATGAGGATTTCACTAAGCGTTTTTCTAAAATGGTGTTAGTGAAGTATTTTCTAGCGGATTTATTCCCCAAATATTCTAAAATGGTGTGGAGCGATGTGGATGTTATCTTTTGCAATGAATTTAGCGCTGATTTCTTAAGCATTAAAGAAAATGATGAGAATTATTTTTATGGGGTTTTAGGAGGTGGAGAGCGCCATGTGTTGGAAGGGTTTTTGTTTTGTAATTTAGATTACCAGCGCAAGAACCATTTTGTCTCAAAAACCCATGCACTTTTGGAAGAAAACAAGGCTACAGAAGAATTGGATTTCACCCAATGGTGTTGGCCCAATATGAAAGCTTTAGGGATTGAGTATTGCGTTTTCCCTTATTATTACACTGTCAAAGATTTTTCTGCATCCTTGCCTGAGAATTATTTTTTGCATGAGATTTATAAGAAAACCATCTCAAACGCGCTCAAAAACCCTATAATCATCCATTATGATGTTTGGTGGGGAGCGGTGAAGCCTTGGGACTATCCTTTTGGTTTAAAAGCGGATTTATGGCTGAACGCTTTGGCTAAAACCCCTTTTATGAGCGACTGGATTGATTCGATTGCTAGGGTGGAAATAGGCAGCGAAAAATGGCATCGTTACCACAGCATTGTTGCCTATCACTACTACTTTCCCCTATGGAAGACTGAAGAGCAGATCGCCCACGACGCGCTCAAGACCTTTTTAGACCATTATTTTTCGTGCATCCATGCCACAATCAAGCAAGAAAATCTCGGAATGTTCTTGAACCACTACTTCTCGCATGCCCATGCAGAGATCAAAGAAAACTCCCTTGAAGCGTTCTTGAACCACTACTTCTCGCACGCCCATGCAGAGATCAAAGAAAACTCCCTTGAAGCGTTCTTGAACCACTACTTCTCGCATGTTTATCCTAAAAACGCGCGAAAGAGACTCTTTGGGGTGTTTGTCAAACACTGCATTCTCATACCACTCAAGAGCCTTATTAGTAAAACCCTTAAAATTTTAAAACTCCATGCACTGGTGAAAAAAATCCTAATCCAACTCAAGCTCTTAAAAAAGAACTAGAGCCAAAACTTTTAATCAAACGATTTTTTCATGTCAATCACATAGCGGAATTTCGCTTTCCCATGGGTTAGGTTATGATAAGCGGTGTCAATATCCTTGCCTAAAATCAAATCCACTTCAGGGTAAATATTGTGTTTGATAGAAAAATCCATCATTTCTTGGGTTTCTTTAATGCCCCCAATCAATGAGCCATAAACCTTGCGATTGCTTAAATAGATAAAATCAAAAACGCTAAGTGCTGGAGCGACTTCTACAGGGGGGAGTCCCACAAGGGCTAGATCGCCATTATAAGTTAAGAGCTTGAGGTAGTCTTTTAAATCGTAATGGGTAGGAATGGTTGAAATGATAAAATCCAATTCCTCTTTGCATTGTTTAGGGTCCGTGTAGAAATGTTTAACCCCCATGCTTAAAGCGTCCTGCTTTTTATGATCGTTTCTTGCAAAAACGCTCACTTCAGCCCCCATAGCCACAGCGTATTTAACCGCCATGCCTCCTAGCCCGCCAAACCCAGCGACGCCCACTTTTGTGCCTTTAGTAACCTTAGAAAATTTTAAGGGCGAATAAGTGGTGATGCCCGCGCAAAGCAAGGGGGCTACTTTTTCTAAAGGAGCGTTTTTATCCACGCTAATCACATAGTTTTCATCCACGACAATATTATTAGAGTAACCGCCCATGTGGGGTTCGTTGTCATGGAAAGAATCCAAACAATCATAAGTAAATACCACTTTGGCGCAAAATTGCTCTTGGTGTTCTTTACAGGGCTTACACGCTTTGCATGAATTGACAAAACAGCCCACGCCCACCACATCGCCAACCTTAAATTTCTTAACTTCCTTACCCACTTCTTTGATGACCCCAGCAATTTCATGTCCAGGAACCATAGGGTAAATGCCTTCTCTCCATTCGCTATAAGCGCTATGAACATCGCTATGACAAATCCCTGCATAAAGAATGTCAATCAACACATCTTTAGGGCCTACAGCATGGCGACTAAAATCATGGGGTTTGAAATGCCCGTCTTTAGAAAAAATAGCAAAACCTTTAGATGGAACTCTCATAAAAACTCCTTGTTTGATTAAAATACCGCTATTGTATCGTTTTTATGGTTTGCTTATGTTTCTATAGGTTTAACTAATTTGATAGCTGTTGGTTATATGGTAGCGTTGTTTGGCGCGTTTAAACGCACCCCTTACACTAATCGCTTTTATCTTAAGCGGCTACTATTTGCTAAATTTTATCATGCAGTAAATAATTCTCTAACGCAATGCCTGCCCCATCAAGTCCGGGAGTTTTTTTCATCACGACATGCACTGGGATAGAAGCGAGAAACGCTCCCATGCGCCCTTTCGTTTCAAAGCGCGCTCTAAAGGGCGAAGTTTTAAAATAATCAATGAATCGTGGGATAATCCCCCCACACAAATACACGCCCCCTCTAGCCCCCAAAGTGAGAGCCACATCAGCAGCGAGCGTGCCTAGCATGGAGCAAAAAGTGTCCAAGGTCAATCGGCATATAGGGTAATCCCCATTCAAAGCGCGTTCGCTAATGATTTGTGGGGTCAATTCAGCCTTGCTCAATTTCGCCACTTTTTCTAAGCCTTTTCGTTTGGATAAAGCTTCATAAATCAACACCAAACCGCTCCCGCTCAAAAACCTTTCCGCGCTCACATGGTTGAATTTAGAGCGGGCGTATTGCCACACTAAAATTTCTAAATCATCAAAAGGGGCAAAGCTCACATGCCCTCCTTCACCGGGCAAGACTTTTAAAGAGCCATCGCTGTTTTGGATAAGAGTGCTTACCCCAAGCCCAGTTCCTGGCCCTAAAATCGCTTTAGGGGCGTTGATTTCGCACTTAATCCCGCCTATTTGAGCCAGATCGTTTTCTTGCATCGCGCTAATGGCATAGGCTTGTGCGACAAAATCATTGATGACAAGCAATTTTTTTAAAGTCAAACATTGCCGTGTCGTTTCAATAGAAAAAGTCCAGTGGTTGTTCGTCATTTGGACAAAATCCCCCATAATGGGCGTAGCCACAGCAAAAGAGCCATAAATAGGGTGCAGTTTAAGGCTTTCTTTGCATTTAGAAAGGTAAAACCGCACCGCATCGCTCAAGCTCTCAAAATCTTCGCACCTCAAGACTTCAATGCATTCAATCTGTCGTGGGGCGACTTCCAAACCAAAGCGCGCGTTCGTGCCGCCAATATCGGCTAATAGTCTTGGGTAAGTTTCAGTTTTTGGCATAAAACACCTCCGTGGTAACTTTTTGAGAATGTAAAATCCGAGCAATCGGCAGAGAATAGGGGGCGGTTTCTTTTAAAGCTTTTTCTAAAACCTCCCTTTTTTCTGTCCCACTAATGCTTAAGAAAAGTTTTTCGCAATTTTCTAAGGCGTTAACAGACATGCTCAAGCGCTCATAAGGAGCGTTAATTGGCTTAGTCAAAACGATATTTTCTTTTTCTTCGTTTAAAAAAGCGCTCGTTTTGGGAAAAAGGCTAGCCGTATGCCCGTCAGTCCCCATGCCCAAAATGGCTAAATGGGGCTGTTTGAAATGCTGGTTAGCAAAATGAAAAAGCACGTTTGTATCGCTAGAAATCTTTTTGGGCAAAAGCGGGGTGAAAGAAGCTTTTAAGGCGTTATTTTGCAACAAGTAATCGTGCAATAATTTGGTGTTGCTATCCTTATGACTTGTGTCTATAATGCGTTCATCTACTAAACTAATTGAACACTCATGCCATTTGAGATCCAAAACGCTTAATTTTTGCAACAAACTAATGGGCGAACGGCCCCCAGAAAAAGCGATAGAAACTTGATGGTGCTTTTTTAAGGCGGTGTTAAAAAATTCTTTAAAACGCTCTATTAAAGCCTTGTGGCAATCTTTCAAATTTTCAAATTCAAACAATTGATAGCCCATGAAATCCCTTTCATTGATAGAGTGGTTTTAAAAATTCTGATTCGTTGAGATGGTGGCTTTCATAGGAATATAAGGGCGTGGCGTTATTCATAAAACCCTCTATGAGCATGTCAATAAAAACCCATGACGCTTCCAATTCCAGCTGGTGGGCGAAATTATTGTGGTTATTTTGTATCGCATCATAGAGCAATTTAGCGTAGGGCTGTAAAAATTCTTGTTTGTTATGGGTTTCTAAAATAAGGGGGTTTTGATTGTCTTTTAGGGTGAGAGTGATTTTATCTTGAGAGAGGAAAAATTCCAGCGTATTGATTGCGTTAAAATGGATTTTCACGCTCGCTTGGTTGTGGGGCATTTTTTTAGCGTGCTTAAGGTAGAAAGGCACGCCTTTAAATTTGGGCGTATCCAAAAAGGCTTTAATAGCGACAAAAGTTTCTGTCTGGCTCTCTTTATTAACCTTATTTTCATCTCTATAGCCTTGATACTGGGCGCGAATAACCTGTTTTTTAAAATCTTTAGGGGGTTGTAAGGTTTTTAAAACTTTGATTTTTTCTTTTCTCAAGTCTTTTAAATCGTGGGGTAAATCTGTAGCGATAAGGGATAAAACTTGTAAGAGATGGTTTTGAACCATATCCCTTAAAGCCCCGATTTTATCGTAAAATTCGCCCCTTTCTTCTACCCCCAAAGTCTCATACACGCAGATTTCAACTGCGCTGATTTGATCCCATAAAATGTTTAAGATAGGGTTATTCAAGCGCAATTCAAGGATATTTTGAACGCCCTTTTTCCCTAAATAATGATCGATTCTAAAAATTTGCTCTTCTTTAAAAAAAGCGCTAATGCTTTGAAAAATCTCTCTACATGTCTTTAAATCATGCCCTAAGGGTTTTTCTAAAATCAAACGAGTGTTAGCGTGATTGAGCGCGTTTTGGGCCAAATTTTGAGCGGTCGTTGCAAAAAAACTAGGCGAGATAGAAAAGTAGAAAATCAAGGGCTTATTTTTTGTAGCGATTTTACTCAATTTTTCAAAGTCTTTAGGGTTATCCAAACGGACACGCAAATAACTGATATGGGCTAAAAATTCCTCACCCTTTTCTCTTGAATGCAGTTGTGTCTTTTCACAAAGGAGCACTAAAAACTCTTCATTGGATAGCTCCTTACGCCCCGATGCGATAATTCTAGAATCTTTTTTAAAACCATAATGGGTATAAATTTCATAGAGCGAAACAAAGAGCTTTCGCATGGCTAAATCCCCAGTCGCGCCAAAAAGAACCAAATCAAAATCCAACATCAATAACCCTTTTAGAGTGTTTTTAAGTTATTATTATATATTAAATCTTAATTGAAGGGGTGTTCATGCCTAAGCATTCTTTAGAACAAATCAAAGAAAAAATTACAGAGCGTAGCAAAAAAACCAGAGAGCTTTATTTAGAAAATATCTTTAACCCTAAAAACCAGCCCAAGATTGAGAGCTTGGGTTGCGCAAATATTGCGCATGTTACTGCGAGCATGCCAGAGCATTTAAAAATGCCTTTAGGTTCGCATAAAAGAAAGCATTTTGCGATTATCACGGCTTATAATGACATGCTTTCAGCCCACCAACCTTTTAAAAATTACCCTGACTGGATTAAAAAAGAATTGCAAGAGCATAACGCTTATGCGAGCGTCGCTAGTGGAGTGCCAGCGATGTGTGATGGTATCACGCAGGGTTATGATGGCATGGAATTGAGCTTATTCAGTAGAGATGTGATCGCCTTAAGCACCGCCGTAGGGTTAAGCCATAATGTTTTTGACGGGGCGTTTTTTTTGGGCGTGTGCGATAAAATCGTGCCAGGCTTGCTTATAGGAGCGTTAAGTTTTGGGAATTTAGCGAGCGTGTTTGTGCCAAGCGGGCCTATGGTGAGCGGGATAGAAAATTATAAAAAAGCCAAAGCGCGCCAAGATTTTGCACTAGGAAAAATCAACAGAGAAGAGCTTTTAAAAGTGGAAATGCAAAGCTATCATGATGTGGGCACTTGCACTTTTTATGGCACGGCTAATTCCAATCAAATGATGATGGAGTTTATGGGGTTGCATGTGGCTAATTCTAGCTTTATCAACCCTAACAACCCCTTACGGAAGGTTTTAGTAGAAGAGAGCGCCAAAAGATTAGCGAGCGGGAAGGTTCTGCCTTTAGCCAAACTCATTGATGAAAAAAGCATTCTTAACGCTCTTATAGGCTTAATGGCAACCGGAGGTTCTACTAACCACACTTTGCATTTGATCGCTATCGCTAGATCTTGCGGGGTGATTCTCAATTGGGACGATTTTGACGCAGTCTCTAACCTCATACCCCTTTTAGCTAAAGTCTATCCTAACGGATCAGCAGATGTGAACGCTTTTGAAGCGTGTGGGGGTTTAGCGTTTGTGATCAAAGAATTGTTAAAAGAGGGGCTTTTATTTGAAGACACTCATACCATTATGGATACAGAAACGCAAAAAGGCATGCAAAATTACACCAAAACCCCCTTTTTAGAAAACGACCACTTGGTGTATAAAGACGCCATCAATCATAGCCTGAATACGGATATTTTACGCCCTGTTAGCGAGCCTTTTGCCGCTAATGGGGGGCTTAAAATCTTAAAAGGTAATTTAGGGCGGGCCGTGATTAAAATCTCAGCCATTAAAGATGAGCACAGGAAAGTTAAAGCCAGAGCGATTGTTTTTAAAACCCAAAGCGAATTTTTAGAACGCTTTAAAAATAAAGAATTAGAAAGGGACTTTGTGGCGGTCTTGCCTTTCCAAGGACCTAAATCTAATGGCATGCCAGAATTGCACAAACTCACCACGAATTTAGGGGCTTTGCAGGATATGGGCTATAAGGTCGCGCTGGTTACGGATGGGCGCATGAGCGGGGCGAGTGGGAAAGTGCCTAGCGCGATTCATTTAAGCCCTGAGGGAGCGTTAAATGGGGCGATCATTAAGATTAAAGATGGCGATTGGATAGAATTAGACGCTCCTAATAACGCCTTGAATGTGCTTGAAAAGGATTTTGAAAATAGAGGGATCAACCCCTTGTTTTTAGAAACCTTAGAAAATTTAGAAAAGCCTACTTTTGGGTTGGGTAGGGAATTGTTTACGAGTTTGAGATTGAATGTTAATACGGCTGAAGAGGGTGGCATGAGTTTTGGCATAAAGATATAAAAAGATAAAGGAGATAAAATGCAAGATAAAATAATAGAGGTTTTACAAATCAGCCCCATTGTCCCTGTGGTGGTGATTGAAAATATAAAAGACGCTGTGCCTTTAGCGCAAAGCCTGATAGAGGGGGGTATTCCAATCATAGAAGTTACTTTGCGCTCCAGTTGCGCTTTAGAAGCCATAGAGCTTATCGCTAAGAATGTGCCAAAAATGCGCGTGGGTGCTGGCACGATCTTAAATCTTACTCAATTAGAGCAAGCGCAAAATAGGGGGGCAGAGTTTTTGATTAGCCCGGGCCTTACGATAGAGCTTTTAGAACACGCAAAGAAAAAAGGCATGCCCCTAATACCTGGGGTTTCTAGCAGTAGTGAAGTCATGCAAGCTTTAGAATTGGGCTATCACGCTTTAAAATTTTTCCCGGCAGAGTATTGTGGGGGCGTTAAGCTTTTAAACGCTTTTAACGGCCCTTTTAAAGGGGTGAAATTTTGCCCCACTGGGGGGATTAGTGCAGATAACATGCGTTCTTATTTGAATTTAGAAAATGTTTTGTGCGTGGGGGGGAGCTGGCTTACCCCTAAGGATTTAATTCAAAACAAAGAGTGGGATAAGATCACAGAAATTTGTAAGAGGGCGTTAGCTTAAGATAACAAAGAGATCATGGCATTTTGTATTTGCTTAATAACACTATAATAAAATTTTTAATAAGGAGATACATCATGTTAGAAAATGTCAAAAAATCCCTTTTTAGGGTTTTGTGCTTGGGTGCGTTGTGTTTAGGGGGGCTAATGGCAGAGCAAGACTCTAAAGAGCTTGTGGGTTTGGGGGCAAAGAGCTACAAAGAGCAAGATTTCACTCAGGCTAAGAAATATTTTGAAAAAGCTTGCGATTTGAAAGAAAATAGCGGGTGTTTTAATTTGGGGGTGCTTTATTATCAAGGGCATGGGGTGGAAAAGAACTTGAAAAAAGCCGCTTCCTTTTACGCTAAAGCTTGCGATTTGAATTACAGCAATGGGTGTCATTTGCTAGGGAATTTATATTACAGCGGGCAAGGCGTGTCCCAAAACACCAATAAAGCCCTACAATACTATTCTAAAGCGTGCGATTTGAAATACGCTGAAGGGTGCGCGAGCTTAGGGGGGATTTATCATGATGGTAAAGTGGTAACTAGGGATTTTAAAAAAGCGGTGGAATATTTCACTAAAGCGTGCGATTTAAACGATGGCGATGGCTGCACGATATTAGGGAGCTTGTATGATGCAGGCAGAGGCACGCCTAAAGACTTGAAAAAAGCGCTCGCTTCGTATGATAAAGCTTGCGACTTAAAAGACAGCCCGGGGTGCTTTAACGCAGGGAATATGTATCATCATGGCGATGGCGTGGTAAAGAATTTTAAAGAGGCTCTCGCTCGTTATTCTAAAGCATGCGAATTGGAAAATGGCGGAGGGTGTTTCAATTTAGGGGCTATGCAATACAATGGCGAAGGCGTAACAAGGAATGAAAAGCAAGCCATAGAAAACTTTAAAAAAGGCTGTAAATTAGGCGCTAAAGGGGCATGCGATATCCTCAAGCAGCTTAAGATCAAAGTTTAGTTTGAATAAGGCTTGATCAAACGGCTTTAAAAGGCGGTTTTTTGGGGGTTAGGCGGATTTTAGGGGAGAATTATTTCAAAATATTTCCTATTCTCTTAAGATAATGAGTTTAAAATAAAGCAACCAAAATTCTTTTTTTTTGAAACTTAAAGAGTTGTTAAAGTTTAAATTTATTCTTAAACCCCTTAAATTCTTTAAACCCCTTAAGGGTTTTTATGGGTGGGTAGGGGAGCGAAAGTTTGGCTTGTGGGCATGATTTCTATGCGGTTGATATTGACATGCGAGGGTTGTTCGTAAATCCATAGCACGATGTTAGCAATGTCTTGTGGTTTGAGGTAAAGAGTGCTTTCATAGACGGATTGGGCTTTGATTTTATCGCCTTTAAAACGCACCATGCTGAATTCGGTTTCGCCACACAAACCGGGTTCAACATTACTCACCCTAATGTTAGTGCCAGCCAAATCCGCTCGCAAATTTAAAGAAAATTGCTTCACAAACGCCTTGCTCGCTCCATAGACATTCCCACCGGGATAGGGGTAAGTGCCAGCGATAGAGCCAAGATTGATGATAGTCCCTTGATTATGCTCTATCATAGAGGGCAAGATCAAACGAGTGAGATACAACAACCCCTTGATATTCGTGTCTATCATGATTTCCCAGTCGTCTAACTCGCATTCATAAGCCTTGTTCAAGCCTAGCGCTAAGCCGGCGTTATTGATTAAAGCGTCAATGCGATCCGTCATGGAAAAAATAGCCTCTATCGCCCGCTTAGTTTCAAGCTTGTTTTGAAGATCAAAACACAAGGGAATGAAATGTTTGGGGTAAGCGAGCTGCAATTCTTGCAAATTCTCTTTTCGCCTCCCTGCGCCAAAAACCACATGGCTTTTTTGTAAAAACGCCTTAGCGATTTCTAACCCAAACCCTGAAGTCGCCCCGCTAACTAAAATGTGTGCCATTTCTATCCTTTAAAATTTTAAAAAAGCCCCTTAAGCCCTTTTTCAAGCTTTTCTTTGAGCTTATCATCTTTAAGCAAATGGTCTAAACCTTTTTTAAGGGTGTCGTTTTTTAGGATCTCTTTCAAGCCTTGTTGCAGGTTTTGTTGGATGGCTTTCTCATTTAAAATGAGGGAAAATTTTGGCTGGTGCATGTTACCTTGAAGTTTCATTTTAAAAACGAATTTTAAAATCTCCGCATCCATGAGCATGTCCATTTGTTTGGTGTTTAAATCCAATAAGCCGTTATGGATTTTCAATTGGGTTTTGGGGCTTTTTAAACTCAAATCAGAGAGCAGGCGTTGCTGGTTGATTTGGCTTACCAGATTGGCATCGTTATAAATTTCTTTAGTAATATCAAATTTAGAAATGGAGTAGAGGAAATCGCTGAATGCATTTTTGAGGAATCTTGCGTTTTTTAGGCGGGCTTTCAATGCGCCTTGCTTAGCACTAAGGTCATAATCCAAGTTAGCGTCTGCAATGGATTGGAAAAATTTAGGGTAATGGAATAAGTCTAGGACTTTTAAAGTGGAAATATTGGAAAAACGGGCTTTCAAATCTTTATTTAAAAGCGTGAAATCTAGCGCGCCGTCCAGTAAATTTGAATGGCCACTGACTTTTAAAAGTTTGGGGCTTTGCTCTATATCGCCGTTTAAAGTCAAACTCCCTTTTAGGGGGTGGTTGGTAATGTTATAGAGTTTGGCTAGGTTGGGTATTTCTAAAGTGTAGGGGGCGTTGAGTTTTAAAACAGAGAAAAGATATTCGCTTTTTAGGGCTGTGAAATTAACTAAAGGGCTAGTTAGGGTGGTATCGCTGATGGCTTTGTTTTCTTTAAAATCGCTTGAGTGCGAGAGACTGAAAACAAGCGTGTCTTTAAGGTTTAAATGAAACATTTGATTGATTAGGGCGTTATTGATTAAAGCGTTATTGGCTGTTAGAATCAAATGCCCCTCTAAAGGCTTTAGAGAGTTAAAATCTGCCTGTAAGGACACTTTTGCGTTCGCATAAGCGGGGCGATTGATTAAGTAAAGCAAATCTTCTAAATTGGCATCTTTTGCATTCAAACTTAAATGAGAAAGCTTGAAATCATCTAAAAGGGCGTTGTAGGCAGTGTGGGATTGAGCGACATTAGAGACGCCTTGAACTACAAGGGCTTTTCTATGCCCTTTAATGTTCCCAGAAGTAACAATAGCCCCCCTTAAAGGGTAGGGTATCAAATCTTTGAAAGAGTATAAATTTTTAATGTCTATATGGTAATTCAAATTTACGCTTTGCTTTAAAAGCGAGAAATCCCCCTTAAGAATGAGCGTGGAATCATCGTTGGCTTGAGCTTCAAAGTCTAAAGAGTTGAATCTTAATTTAAAGGTTTTAACGCTCAAATAACGCTCGTTCGGGTTGATTTTTTTCTCTATATACGAAGCGATGATCTTATTCCCCCATTCTGTGAAAAGGATAAGATAGGTTGTTAAAAGGCCGATTAAAAGAAGTGCGAGTAGGGTATAAAGAAGTTTTTTCATGTTTGTTTGTCCTTGAAATAAATTGAATAGAATATATTAGCTTGTTTTGTAAGGGTTTCTAACATTTTTTCCACGCTCTAACGAAAGGCTTAAATTGAGCTGATAAAGAAAGAATGAAGCGCTCAAAACCCACAGTTTAGTAACAACACGCTTACAATCATTGAAAAACTCAAAACCCTAAAATTTTAAGCCCCCTAAACAAGCGAACACTGAAAAGCTTGCGAAATTAGAAAGCGAAAAGTTACAAAGCAAAAGAGATTTTGCGCAATATAAAGAACAAAGCAAACAAAAAATCTCAATCCAACTCAATCTTTTATCAAGGAGCTTTGAGTTAAAAGACTTGCGGCGTTAAACAAAGACGATCCAATCGTTTAAGATTTCTCAACCAAGACACGACTGATAAAAAGAAAAAATTTAAGGAGAAAACAATGGTGGAGAATAGCGGGATCGAACCGCTGACCTCCTGCGTGCAAAGCAGGCGCTCTCCCAGCTGAGCTAATTCCCCAAAGATTGTAAAAGAAATGGTGGGCTTAGGAGGAGTTGAACCTCCGACCTCACCCTTATCAGGGGTGCGCTCTAACCACCTGAGCTATAAGCCCTTAAAAGCCAATAAAGATGAAATTATAGGTTAAACTTTCTTAAAAAATCCTTAAATAATAAATGGGATTAAGATGTTATAATACTCGTTATTTTTTCATTTCAAAAGGGGTTTTTATGGCATTATTATTCACAGGGGCGTGCGGGTATATAGGCTCGCATACCGCAAGGGCGTTTTTAGAAAAAACCAAAGAAAATATCATTATTGTAGATGACTTAAGCACCGGTTTTTTAGAGCATATCAAAGCGTTAGAGCATTACTACCCTAATAGGGTTACTTTTATTCAAGCGAATTTGAATGAAACGCACAAATTAGACGCCTTTTTAAATAAGCAACAGCTAAAAGACCCCATTGAAGCTATTTTGCACTTTGGGGCTAAAATCTCAGTAGAAGAATCCACGCGCTTGCCTTTAGAATACTACACCAACAACACGCTCAACACTTTAGAGCTTGTCAAACTTTGCTTAAAACATGCAATCAAGCGTTTTATTTTTTCTTCCACGGCCGTGGTTTATGGCGAGTCTGATTTTAGCTTGAATGAAGAAAGCCCCTTAAACCCCATTAATCCTTATGGAGCGTCTAAAATGATGAGCGAAAGGATTTTGTTAGACACTTCTAAAATAGCGGATTTTAAATGCGTTATTTTGCGCTATTTCAATGTGGCTGGAGCATGCATGCACAATGATTATACCACGCCTTACACGCTAGGGCAGCGCACGCTTAACGCCACGCATTTGATCAAAATCGCATGCGAATGCGCGGTGGGGAAAAGAAAAAAAATGGGGATTTTTGGCACTAACTACCCCACTAGAGATGGCACTTGCATTAGGGATTATATCCATGTAGATGATTTGGCTAACGCGCATTTAGCGAGCTATCAAACCCTTTTAGAAAAAAATAAGAGCGAGATCTATAATGTCGGCTACAATCAAGGCCATAGCGTGAAAGAAGTGATAGAAAAGGTCAAAGAAATCTCAAACAACGATTTTTTAGTGGAAATTTTAGACAAACGACAGGGCGATCCAGCAAGCCTTATTGCCAATAACGCTAAAATCTTGCAAAACACCCCTTTCAAACCCCTTTATGACAACCTAGACACCATTATCAAAAGCGCTCTAGATTGGGAAGAACACCTTTTAAGATTTCAATAATACACCCTATGCAAATACAAGCCATTAGCCATTATGGGCGTTCTTATAGTGGCTTTGAGGTTGTGGATTTGTGCTTGAATTTCAGCGAGCGTGATTTTTTCTAAGGAGTATTGAACGCATGCTTGAATGATCAAACGCACGCTGGAGCGTAAAAACGCATCGCCAATGATTTTAAACACCACGCACTCATGCCCCATGATAAAGGCTGTATAAGCCAAAGCGTTAAAAATGATGCGTTTAGGATTGGTTGCCGCTCCGCCTTCTTTTTTAAACAAAGAAAAATCATGCTTGCCTGTGAATTGCTTTAAAGCGGTATTTAATAAATCTAGTGAGCCATAATCCCCACAAGCGATATAGGGCGCTAAAAAAGGCGTTTTTAAATTCTTCGTCAAAAGGTAACGATACGCTCTTTTTTGAGCGTCAAAACGCGCATGAAAGTTTTTTTCTTCTAGTTTTTTTAAGACAATATGCGGGGCGAGTTTGGGGGCTAGATAATAAAATAATTTATCAGCGCTCCAGTGTTTTGGAGCGTGAAAAGACAGCGCTTGGTTGTTCGCATGCACGCCTTTATCCGTGCGCCCAGCCGCAACCACAACGCTTTTAATCCCTAGCGCATTTAAAGCGCCCTCTATTTTATCCTGAACGCCGAGTTTGTTAGGCTGTTTGGCATAGCCTAAAAAATACGCCCCATCATAAGCGATAGTAGCCTTAAAACACCGCATTCAATAACGCTTTAAAATGAATTTTCTAAACAACAAATAAGAGCCAAACGCCCAAATAAAGGGGAAGAAAAAGGTCATCAAAAACAAATCCGTAGAAATCACATGCACCATTAAAAAATAAACCCCAACCGCTCCAAGGACATAAAAATAACTCCAATTCGTTTTGAATCGTGGGTTGGCAATACCAAATAAGGGGATCAAAAACACGCTCGCTAAAGGGAATAAGGAAACTAAAATCGCTTGAGAAAAACGGCGTTTTTGATTTTTATTAGCGTTTTTACCAAAGGCTTTTTTCCAATAGCCTAAATAATCCGTGCCTTGCAAATAAGCCGCATCATTAGAATTGAAAGACTTGAGCTTGTTGCGCAAATGCAATTCTTCAAAATCAACTTTACGCATTTTATCGCCTTGAGTGAAATACGCATGCCCGTTATACAAATTCAATTCAAACACGCCGTTTTGATTGTTGATATTGCCTTTTTGAGCCAGAATAAAGCTTTCTTGAGAGAGGCTTTTATTAGAAAAAAGCACCAAATTATCATAGGAATTGTTTTCAGTCTTATCCACATACACGAGCCAATCGCCTAATTTTTGCCCGAATTCACCGGCCCTGATGTTAATATCAATCTTGTCTTTTTTTTGACGCAAAAACCCGTAATAAGCGCTCTTAGAAGTGGGGATTAAAATAAGCGAAAACACTAATAAAATCGCACTCACTAACAAGCTTAAAGGCACAAACGCTTTAGTCATTGTTTTAGGCGAAACCCCTAAAGAGAAAAACACTAACAATTCATGGTCATAGCTAAGCCTTGAAAGCCCCAAAGCGCAAGCCGCAAAAAAAGTGATCGGCAAAATAAAAAAAATGGTTCCTGGCAAGGAATACAAAAAGAGTTGCACCAGATCCAAAAAGCTCACTTTAATCACGAGCGTTACGCTTGCAATACTGATTAATAGCACGATAGAAGAGATAAAAAACAGCACTAAAAAGAAAGAGAAAAAGACTTGCGAAACCGCCATGAAAAGATAGTGTTTGATCATGCCTTAATCTTTATTGCACCCCATCTATGACAGGCACAAACGAGCATTTTTCTAACACTTTTTGGACGCGCAAAGCGTTATTTTGCTTCACAAAGCGTTTGATCACTTGCTCGTTGTTTTCTTGAATGGGCGCAACTAATATCCCGCCTTCTTCAAGCTGATCAATAAGCGCTTGGGGGATATTTTTAGCGCAAGCAGAGAATAAAATCCTATCATAGGGGGCGTATTGATCCCAGCCCTTGTTCCCATCAGCGAATTTAACATGAATGTTGTCTAAACCGAGATTTTTAAGGCGCAAACGCGCTTCTAAATACAGGCTTTCAATCCTTTCAACGCTAAAAACGCGCCTGAAAATTTGAGACAGCACCGCCGCTTGATAGCCGCTCCCGCAGCCAATTTCTAGCACGCTATCCACATGATCGATTTCTAAATATTGCGTCATTTTGGCCACGGTTAGGGGCGAAGAAATGTATTGTTGCGCTTGCATAGAAAGCGCGTTTAAAGTGTAGGCAAAATGTTTAAAAGGGGCTGGCACAAAAACCTCCCTTTCAATGCTTTCCATGGCCTCTCTCACTTTGGGGTGCAAATGAAAACGCTTGTGGATTTCTTCACACATCAAATGGTTTTTGATACTATTCAAACAAGCCCCTTAAAAATCATCAAAACTCACGCTCCCTTTAGCGTAATTGCTCACCCTAGCTTCAAAGAAATTGGAGCGTTGCTCATTGAAACTTGAAAAGCTCTCTACCCATTTAATGGGGTGTTGGACGCCATAAACTTTAGCGATACCCACCTTACTCAAACGGCTATCTGCTAAAAACTGGATGTATTGCTCAATCAAACTTGAAGTGAGCCCTAAAATCTTGCCTTGCGTGATATAATCCCCCCATGAGGCTTCAATTTCTACCGCTTTTTTAAACATTCCTATGACTTCATTAATCAATTTTGGCGTGAATAGATCCGCTCTTTCATTCCTTAAAGCGTTGATCATGTTTTGGAATAAAATCAAATGCGTTACCTCATCTCTTTGGATAAAACGAATCATTTGCGCTGATCCTAGCATTTTACCGCTCCTAGCCAAAGTGTAAAAATAGCTAAACCCGCTATAAAAATAAATCCCCTCTAAAATCTGGTTCGCAAAAAGCGCTTTGAGAATGTTTTCTTCTGTAGGGTTTTTGGCTAATTCCATATACACTTGCGCGATATAGTCATTCTTGCTTTTTAATTGCATATCGTTACGCCACATGTCATAAATCTCTTCAGTATTGGCACTAATGCTTTCCACCATCACCGCATACGCATGGCTGTGTAAGGCTTCTTCATAAGCTTGACGCACCAAACACAAATTGATTTCGGGGCTGGTGATAAAGGGATTGACATTATCAATTAAATTATTCGTTTGCAAGCTATCCATAAAAATGAGTTGCGCTAAAGCTCTGTCATAGCCGATCTTTTCTTCTGCGCTTAATTTCAAATAATCTCTTTTGTCATCATTCATGCTCACTTCTTCAGCAAACCAAGTGTTAGCGAGCATCGTTTTCCACAAATGATCCGCCCATTGATACTTGATTTTATTCAAATCAAACATGCTTGTAGGATTACCCCCAAAAATCTTTCTTTCATTCACACTTTCTGTAGAATCGGGGTTGTAAATTTTCTTGCGTGAAACTTCCATTTTGTTCCTTAATTTCCTTAAAACTACCTAATGATATAGCCTTGTTAGAATACCTTAAAAGAATTTAAAACCCCCTAAAAGCCAGAAAAAACTCTAAATTTATAAAAAACTTCAATTTTTCAGTATTTTTAAAGGATTAAAAAGCTAAAATACTGCTTCTTTATTTTCTACTTCTTATATAGCATGCGATGGCGTGCGGTGTGCGGAAGTGGCGAAATTGGTAGACGCACTAGACTTAGGATCTAGCGCCGCAAGGCATGAAGGTTCGATTCCTTTCTTCCGCACCATTCTTAGTGATTAAAATTTGAAGCCCTATAAATGAAACTTATTCTATCTTAAGATCCTCAAAAGTTTTTAAAACGCCATGAGCGATGTTTTGAACGCTCTCTAAATTTAAATTCGCATGACAAGGCAAGGAAATTTCAGCGTTATAAAAATCCTCCGCACTTTTTAATGGGGCTGTGTTGAAGAGCTGTTGGTACAATTGGTATTGATAAATAGGCTTGTAATGCACTTGGGCTAAAATGCCAAGTTTGTGCAAATTTTCTAAAATCAGTTTTTTGCATGTAAAAAATTTTTGGCGCATTAAAATAGGATAAAGGTGGTTAGAGCTTTGGTGTTTTAACAAGGGGTGTAAAGGGGTGAAATAAGGGTTATCTTTAAAAATCTCATCATAAACTAAAGCGATTTCTTCTCTTTTTTGCATTAAAAGGGGGGCTTTTTTAAGCTGGCTCAAACCCAAAGCGCTTTGGATTTCATTCAAGCGGAAGTTATACCCTACGCTTTTGATTTCGCCTTCAAAAAAATCTTTTTTGAGCATGCCATGAGAGCGAAACAATTTCATTTTTTCATACAATTCGCCATCGTTAGTAACGACCGCTCCCCCTTCAGCCGTAGTGATGGGCTTAATGGCATGGAAACTAAACACGCTCGCTAACGCAAAGCCTCCCACTTTTTTGTTTTGATACTCGCTCCCTAGAGCATGCGAGCTGTCAGAAAGAAAACTCAAAGAATGCTTTTTGCAAAGCTTTTGAATGCTTTCTATTTCCACGCTTTTACCGGCATAATCCACGCTCACTATGGCTTTGGTTTTTTTAGTAATGAGCTTTTCTAGGGCCAATTCATCTATATTGCCATCGTTTTTGACTTCAGCAAATACGGGTGTATAACCGCTTTCTAAAAGCATGTTAGCCGTCGCTACAAAGCTTATAGGGGTGGTGATTATTTCATTACAATCAGCACTAAATTCGCTAAAATTCCTATAGAGCGTTAAAAGGGCTGAAGTCGCGCTGTTAAACACTAACGTATGCTTAACGCCCAGAAACTCGCACAAAGCTTCTTCAAACAAAAGAGAGCGTTTGCCTTGCGTGAGCTGTTTAGAATTTAAAACCTCTAAAACAGCCTTTTTATCTTCTTCATCTAAACAAGGCTCGCTATAAGCAAACTCTTTCAAGCGAGTAAGTCTTGCAAGCGAGATGGGGTGATCTTGCTTGTGTCATGGACATCTTGGAATTTTTGAGCGTTCAATCTTGTTTTATCTAAGGTGTTGTATTCCTTGTTCAAATGATTCGTTTCAGCGAGCTGTTTTTTCCACTGGTGCAAAGAGTTTTGAATGCTTTCTTTCTCACTTTCTAATGATTTTGAAAATTTCTCCAAAGCCTTCGTGTCATCAATGTCAATATTGCTAGGGAGTTTCAAACTATCGTTGCCTGATTTTTGGTTGAAAGAATCAATCGCTTTATCCAAACGGCTTTTAAAATGCTCAAAATCGCTTCGATCTTTTTCATTGTTATGAGCGTAAGCTTTAGAAATCCCCACCAATTCTTTAGCGTCTTTATCCATGCCTTTTAAGCTTTTGAGACGGCTTTCTAAATCCCCTATGGCTAGGTTATCCTGCTTAGCTTGTTTGGCCAATTTGATCTTTTCATCATTCTCTGAAAGATTTTGAATTTCCTTATTTTCTTCTTTTCTTGCGTGCGGACTAACCCTTTGGGTATGGTAATCCCTCATTATCAAAGACGGGTTATAATGATTTGAAATCTTAGACATCCTATCCTCCACTTCATTTTATTTCTTAAAGATAAGATAAGCAAACTCTATTCCTAAAAACATTTTAATCCATTCAATTCTATCTAAAAATATTAATCTAACTCTAAAATTCTTTCTAACTCTTTGATGAGGTTTGTAATTTCTTCCAGTTCTTTAATATTGAGAGTGAGCTTATAATTGACTTGATTGTCAGGATTCATTGGCACTAGTTGCTTTTTAAACTCATTTTGTTTCATAAAGTATTTTCTTTCTTTATGAATGTAGTTGATTTCATCTTTTTTAAAAATTCTATAAAGCAATTGGTCTTCGCACACTCCTAAGCAAATCAAAAAATCATAGTTGTATCGTGGGTTTATACCATTGAACTAAAAAAGTGTTGTTAGCTCTGCCTTTTCGCGCTGTTTTAACTTCAAAGGATACACCGCTTTTTGTCATAATATCGTATTCATCATGAACAATGCCATCATTGATTACTCCATCTATAGCGTTAAGCACACTTTTTAAAAACTCTTCACCAATCTGCCCTATAGCGTTGGCTTCAAAATCTCTAATTTTTGAAAAAATAGCGTTGTAATCTTGTCCTAAATTCAATTCTTTATGTTTTTTTTCAATAATTTTTAAAAAAGTTTGTTCTAAGTCCATCAATTATCCTTTAAGCTATCCAAATGATCATGTAGGGCTTGAAAAATATGGCTTTTTCCTAAATGATAGCAAGAATTAGTCGCTAAACTTGCGTATTTTGTCCAATCAATCTCTTGGAATAGTTTTTTTAATTTAGCGTTTAAAGCCTTGTCAGTGCTAGTAAATACCACAGCAATACCAGATTGATACTTAACTTTCTCAAAGTTCTCTACAATTTGTGTGCTTTTATAAAAAGTTGATGAAATGTAAAAGGATGCTTTTTGATTAAAAATCCACTCTTTACCGCATTCTCTGTTTTTAGCCAATGAAACCGTGAAAACCTTGATATATTCGCTAAAGGGTTCTTTATGACGATTCTTATACCAAGAAAATTCACTTTTTTTGCTTTGATACTTTTTGCTCCAAATTTGAAACACGCAATGCACATCCACTTCTTTATTTTTAAAATCTATAAACGCATTTTTTTCTAAGCGTTCGCTATAAAGCAGATTCAAACCTTTCACACGATATTTAATAGAGCCTTTTCCTTGACTTTCAAAGAACATGGGCAAGATAAAACACACAAAATCACAACTTCTAGCATGGTTGATAAATTCTAGTGCCATAACCCCACGATGCCCAAAAGGAGGGTTGCCCAAGCAAATCACTTTTTGATGCGCAGGCAGTTTATAATTTAAAAAATCGCATTGAATAAAACCATCTCTTTTAGGTTCAATATCTATACCAATGCGTCTATTTTTAGGAAACAAGTCATAAAACACCCCATCGCCTGCACTTGGCTCTAAAAAAATAAAGTCATCTAGATTTTCGTATTTTTTAATCACTTCACAAGCTTTTTGGAAGCATTTTAAAGCCACACTAGGCTTAGTGAAATACTGATCTAGAACATTGCTAGAATTTTCTTTCATCTCATTGCCATTGACATAGCGTTTAGGGGCAACTTCTTTAAACAAGGTTTGCATGAAAAAACTTTACTATAAAATCATAAAATTTAATGCTGATTTTTTCTGATCGTTTAAAATCCTTAAATCATGCTTTAAGAAAATCCTTAAAACTTAAAAATTTTCTTCTAAATACTTCGTGTGGATTTTTGCTTGCCTGAAATCCGCATTTTCAAGCATTTCAAGGTGGAAAGGGATGGTCGTTTTAATGCCTTCTACTTTAAATTCCTTTAAAGCCCTTTTCATCTTAGCGATCGCTCTTTCTCTGTTTTCACCCCACACGATGAGCTTGCCAATCATAGAATCATAGTGCGTAGGCACGACATAATTGGCATGCGCATGCGAATCAAGACGCACATTCACCCCACCAGGGGCGATCCATTCGGTGATTTTACCCGGGCTTGGGTAGAATTTTTTAGGATCTTCTGCTGTGATTCGGCATTCTATCGCATGCCCTTTGAGAGAAAAGCTTTCTTGCTTGGGCAATTTTTCGCCTTGAGCGATTTTAATCATCCATTCAATGAGGTTTAACCCGCTCACCATTTCGCTAATGGTGTGTTCCACTTGCAAACGAGTGTTCATCTCCATGAAATAAAAATCTTTCATGTTGGAATCTAACAAAAATTCAAAAGTCCCCGCCCCCACATAGCCGATATATTTAGCGGCCTTAATCGCTGTTTCTAGCAAACGCTCACGAACACCCTCTTCTAAAACCACCGCCGGGGTTTCTTCAATGAGCTTTTGCTGGCGTCTTTGCACCGAACAATCCCTTTCGCCCACATGAATGACATTGCCATGCTTATCGGCTAGAATTTGGACTTCAATGTGCTTAGGCTTGTTGATGAATTTTTCTAAATACACGCTCCCATCGCCAAACGCGCTCAAAGCTTCCGTTTCTGCGGCTAAATAAAGATTTTTTAATTTGGATTTATCTTCTACGACACGCATCCCCCTTCCGCCCCCACCAGCGGCCGCTTTAATGATGACAGGGTAGCCGATTTTATCAGCGATTTCTTCAGCTTCTTGATAGCTTTTAAGCAACCCTTCACTGCCCTCAATCACGGGCATGCCGGCTTCTTTCATCACGCTTTTGGCTTTGGATTTGTCGCTCATTAAAGCCATGACTTTCGCACTCGGGCCAATAAATTCTAAAGAATGGTGCGAGCAAATCTCTACAAAATTCTGGTTTTCACTCAAAAACCCATACCCGGGGAAAATCGCATCCGCTTCAAACAATTCCGCCGCACTAATGATCGCAGGGATATTCAAGTAACTCTCGCTGGATTTGGCCCCCCCTATACACACTTTTGCGCTAGCCGTATTGAGGTAGTGGGCGTCCTTGTCAGCGATAGAATAAATGGCTATGGATTCTTTACCCATTTCTTGAATGGTTTGGATCGCTCTTAAGGCGATCTCGCCTCTATTAGCGACTAAAATGCGTGAAAGCTCTTTTTTTTCTACCTTTTTATTTTCTTTATTCATGGGTTTTAAAGCTTTTCCACTTTGATGAGTTTCGTGCCGTATTCTACCGGCTGAGCGTCTCCCACTTCAACAGAAACCACCTTGCAAGGGTATTCCACTTCAATTTCATTCATGATTTTCATCGCTTCTACAATGCCCACGATCTGCCCTTTTTTAAGCGTATCGCCCGCTTTGACATAAGGCTCAGCCCCAGGGGAGGGCGCATGATAAAAAGTGCCTACCATAGGCGAAAGCACGAAATCTTCTTTTTTATCCACAATAGGGGTGCATACCATAGGCACAGGGGTTTGAGCGTTTGGCATGCTCGCTTCTACCATGATGGGGGCTTGGATGGAGGCTTGAGAATGAGCGGGACTTAACGCATTTTTTTTCGCATAAGCGGATTCTTTATCCAAAACCAACTCAAAATGCTCATGCTTTAATTTCAAATGCCCTAAATCAGAAGCTTTAAATTCTTTGATCAACTCTTCAATTTCAGAAAGGTTCATAACGATCTATTCCTTAATATGATTTTAAAATATGCCACAAACACATCATCTTACTAAGCGTTTTTAGCAAAAAATTATTGTTATAATAACATAATTATTAACAAACTTTAAAGGCTTTGTGCGTATGGGATTAAAAGCGGATTCTTGGATTAAAAAAATGAGTTTAGAGCATGGCATGATTAGCCCTTTTTGCGAAAAGCAAGTCGGTAAGAACGTGATTAGCTATGGTTTGAGCAGTTATGGGTATGATATTAGAGTGGGGAGTGAGTTCATGCTCTTTGATAACAAAAACGCTTTAATTGACCCTAAAAACTTTGATCCTAACAACGCGACTAAAATTGATGCGAGTAAAGAAGGCTTTTTTATTTTGCCCGCTAACGCGTTCGCTCTAGCCCATACGATAGAATATTTTAAAATGCCTAAAGACACTTTAGCGATTTGTTTAGGCAAAAGCACTTACGCCAGGTGTGGGATCATTGTGAACGTTACGCCTTTTGAGCCGGAATTTGAAGGCTACATCACGATTGAAATTTCTAACACTACTAATCTACCGGCTAAAGTCTATGCTAATGAGGGGATTGCGCAAGTGGTGTTTTTACAAGGCGATGAAATGTGCGAGCAAAGCTATAAAGACAGAGGCGGTAAGTATCAAGGGCAAGTGGGCATCACTTTGCCTAAAATTTTAAAGTGATTTGGAGAAAGATAAAAGCATTTATCCCTAGAGCGTTGTTTATTTTTTAATACAAACAATACCGCAATTTCTTAAAAATGTATTATAATACGAAAATTCAGTTTGATTGAGTTACAAACTCTTTGAGAACAAAACGCTAAACCATTTAGGAAATTTAGGAAAATACCATGCTAAGGCTCGTTAGTAAAACGATTTGTTTGTCTTTAATTAGCTTGTTCAACCCTTTAGAAGCCTTTCAAAAACACCAAAAAGACGGCTTTTTTATAGAAGCCGGGTTTGAAACCGGGTTATTAGAAGGCACACAAACTAAAGAAGAAGCAACAACTCAAAACGCCCAAAACACCCACAACACCTATGAAAACCCCCTAACCCACCCGCAAAGTAAAGAGCAAAACAAAAGCGATACGGCCACCCCCCAAAGCGTTTATGGGAGATACTACATCCTCCAAAGCACCATTTTAAAAAACGCAACGGCTTTATTCACCACGGATAATATAGAAAATGGCTTAACTTTTTATTCTCAAAACCCTGTGTATGCGAATATGGTTAATGGGAGAGTAACCATACAAAACTTTCTGCCTTATAATTTAAATAATGTTGAACTGAGTTTTAAAGACGCTCAAGGCAAGGTGGTCAATTTAGGCGTGATAGAGACTATCCCTAAGGATTCTCAAATCATTCTGCCTGCAAGCTTGTTTAATGATTCAGAATTTGAACAAGCTGATAGCTTTAATTACCAACAACTTCAAGCCACTGCCACACAATTTTCTGATGCTAACACGCAAAGTTTGTTTAAAAAGCTCAGCCAAATCACGACCAATGTAACGATGAGTTATGAAAACGCCGATACTAACAATTTTAAAGGTAATTGCCATGATTGTGTGTCAGATTTCACCCCACAAACCGCAGAAGAATTGACCAATTTAATGTTGGATATGATTGCGGTGTTTGACTCTAAATCGTGGGAAGAAGCCGTTTTAAACGCTCCTTTCCAATTTTCTAACAGCTCATCAGAGTGCGGCTCTGACTTTCCTAAGTGCGTGAATCCTTTCAATAACGGGCGTGTCGCTCCCATCTATGAAAAATACGTGCTAACCCCACAATCCGTTATAGATGCGTTTAGAAGAACGATCAATCTTGAAGTGAATATCCTAAAATCAGGGTTTGTAGGGCTAGGGTATGAACTTGATGATAATGATGGTAATCTGGGGATAGAAGCTTCTGCCTTAAATCCTGAAAAATTGTTTGGTAAAACTTTGAACAAAGTTGATATTGTGGAATTAAGAGACATTATCCATGAATTTAGCCACACTAAAGGCTATACGCATAACGGGAACATGACTTATCAAAGGGTGCGCTTGTGCCAAGAAGGAAACGGGCCAGAAGTGCGGTGTGAAGGCGGGCATGAAGTGGAGAAAAACGGGAAAGAAGAGCTAGAATTTAGTAACGGGCATGAAGTGAAAGACCATGATGGTTACGACTATAATGTTTGCTCTCGTTTTGGCGGCAAAAATCAGCCCGCTTTCCCTAGCAATTACCCCAATTCCATTTATACGAATTGCGCTCAAGTCCCCGCTGGGCTTATAGGGGTTACCACCGCTGTCTGGCAACAGCTCATCAATCAAAACGCTCTGCCCATTAATTTCGCTAATTTGAGCAGCCAAGCCAACTATTTAGACGCCAGTTTGAACGCACAAAATTTTGCAACCTCTATGATCAGTGCGATCGCGCAAAATTTTTCCACCACTTCCACCACCACTTACCGCTCTTCAAGTAAGAATTTTAGAAGCCCTATTTTAGGGGTTAATGTTAAAATAGGCTACCAACATTATTTCAATGACTGCATAGGGTTAGCCTATTACGGCATCATCAAATACAACTACGCTCAGGCTAACGATGAAAAAATCCAGCAATTAAGCTATGGTGGGGGAATGGATGTGTTGTTTGATTTCATCACCACTTATGCTAATAAAAAGCAAAGCAATCCAACTAAAAAAGTTTTTGCTTCCTCTTTTGGGGTGTTTGGGGGGTTAAGGGGCTTATACAATAGCTACTATGTTTTCAATCAAGTCAAAGGAAGCGGTAATTTAGATATAGTTACCGGGTTTAATTACCGCTACAAGCATTCTAAATATTCCATAGGCATTAGCGTTCCTTTAATCCAAAGCGGTATTAAAATCGCTTCTAATAATGGCATCTATGCGAACTCTATTGTTTTGAATGAAGGGGGCAGCCATTTTAAAGTGTTTTTTAATTACGGGTGGATTTTTTAAATTTTAAAACTTTGCTTTACTTGAAGCTTTTTAGCAAAAAGTTAAGTTTTTAGAATTTGTTTTTAAAACTTTTGCGATACCCCCTAAACTTGCACGATACTCGCTACAAACACGCATGCACTCTCAGACTTTAGCACCATATCTAATGGGATGCGATAAATTTCACGCTCTTTAAAATACTCCCTTTCTTGTTCGCTAAAGCCCCCTTCAGGCCCTATGATAACGCCTTTTTCAAAATTCGCGCTTGCGGGTAGTATTTCACCCTTAAAATCCAAAACGCTCGCCTTAGGGTAGGCGTTTAACACCTCTTTGGTGCTTGGAAACACTTCCAATTCCATTAAAACGCTGCGGCCGCATTGCTCGCAAGAATGGATCAAAATCTTTTGAAAGCGCTCTAATTTGGCGCTGTCTATTTTTTCATTACGCTGGCTAAAATCCGCATAGAATAAACTCAACTTGCTCACGCCTAACTGGTTTAAAAAAGGCAAAATTTTTTCAACGCTTTTGATTTCAATCACGCTCAAAATCAAATGCGTTTTTTTATTAGCCATAATCTCTAATAGTTGCGCACCCACTAACCTTAAAAGGGCGTGTTTTTTAGCGATTTCTGCATGCTCATAGGTGTATAAAAAGCCGTCTTTTAAATTCCTTAACTCCAAACGACTCGCGCTTTTGATACGTCTTGAGCGGTATAAATGGATGTAACTCTCGCCTTCTATTTTTAAAGTAGGCTCTTTGGCTAAAGGGTGGTAGACAAAACGCATTCAAATGCCCATTAACACAACAATAAGAATCGTTTCTAAAAAATACAGGATTTTAGCTTTTTTGATATAGGCTTCCATCCTTTCTTTTTTAGTGATAGCGAATTTCACGCTTTTATGGCGTTTGATTTCTGCAATAAGCATCAACAATAACCCTAAAAGCATGATAACAGCGCTAAAAGAAAATTCAAATTGTTGCATCGCCCAAATAAAAACCCCACTCAAAAGAGCGATGCTTAAAAGAATGTAAATCGCTGGCATGACAAGATAGATTTTTTTGTTCAATTGGATGAAATTTTTTTCTTTAAAAAGGGTGTAAAGATTGATCATAAAAGCTAGGGCAAGCAAAGCGGCAAAAAAGGCATGGACAAGCAAGGATTGAGCCATCACAGAAGAATCTTGTGTATTTAATGCTTGCAAACTCATCTCTAACATTAACTTCTTTCTAACGATTTATTTTTTATTAATCGTTTTATTTTAGCATGTGCTAATGGATTTGATCAATGAAAAGCTTAATAATTTAGAAAATAACGCCACAAAATCCCCCAAAGAAGCGGTTGTCCTTTTGAATATGGGAGGGCCTAACAGCCTTTATGAAGTGGGGGTGTTTTTAAAAAACATGTTTGATGACCCCTTTATCCTTACCATTAAGAATAATTTCATGCGTAAAATGGTGGGTAAAATGATCGTCAATAGCCGCATAGAAAAATCCAAAAAAATCTATGAAAAATTAGGAGGCAAATCCCCTTTAACGCCTATCACATTCGCCCTTACAGAGCGTTTGAATGAATTGGATCCTTCTCGTTTTTACACCTATGCGATGCGTTATACCCCCCCTTATGCGTCTATGGTCTTGCAAGATTTAGCCTTAAAAGAGATAGAAAGCTTGGTGTTTTTTTCCATGTATCCGCAATATTCTAGCACCACCACCCTTTCTAGTTTCAATGACGCTTTTAACGCCCTAAAATCCTTAGAAACTTTCCGCCCCAAAGTGCGAGTCATAGAACGCTTTTATGCTGACAAAAAGCTTAATGAAATCATCTTAAACACGATTTTAAACGCCCTAAACAACCGCAAAAGCCAGGATTTTGTCTTAATCTTTTCCGTCCATGGATTACCTAAAAGCGTTATTGATGCCGGCGATACTTACCAGCAAGAATGCGAACACCATGTGAGCTTGTTAAAAGAGTTGATGCAACAAAAAAATATCCCTTTTAAAGAAGTTTTACTCTCTTACCAATCCAAGCTAGGGCCTATGAAATGGCTAGAGCCAAGCACTGAAGAATTAATAGAAAAGCACCGCAAGTCTCATATTATCATCTATCCTTTGGCTTTTACGATTGATAATTCTGAAACGATCTATGAATTAGACATGCAATACCGCTTGATGGCAGAGCGCTTGGCGGTTAAAGAATATTTGGTTTGCCCATGCTTAAACGATTCCATAGAGTTTGCACAATTCATTATTGAACGGGTTAAAAATCTCAAGGAATAGTAAAATGCGCATAAAAAAGCGATTATTGTAGTAAGATACCTAGTTTTCAAACCCATTAAAAGATAAAGGTTATTTCATGTTTTCACTTTCTTATGTTTCCAAGAAATTTTTAAGCGTGTTGCTATTGATTTCGCTATTTTTAAGCGCTTGCAAATCCAACAATAAAGACAAGTTAGATGAAAATCTTTTAAGCTCTGGCTCTCAAAGCTCCAAAGAATTGAACGATGAGCGAGACAACATAGACAAAAAGAGCTATGCCGGTTTAGAAGATGTTTTTTTAGACAATAAGTCCATTAGCCCTAATGATAAATACATGCTTTTAGTTTTTGGCCGTAATGGTTGCTCCTATTGCGAAAGGTTTAAAAAAGATCTCAAAAATGTCAAAGAATTGCACGACTACATTAAAGAGCATTTTAGCGCTTACTATGTCAATATCAGCTACTCCAAAGAGCATGATTTTAAAGTCGGCGATAAAAATAATGAAAAAGAAATCAAAATGTCTACAGAAGAATTGGAGCAAATTTATGCCGTCCAATCCACCCCTACGATTGTTTTATCCGATAAAACCGGTAAAACCATCTATGAATTGCCCGGCTATATGCCTTCTACGCAATTTTTAGCCGTGTTAGAATTTATCGGCGATGGGAAGTATCAAGACACGAAAAACGATGAGGATCTCACTAAAAAATTAAAGGCTTACATCAAGTATAAAACCAACCTTTCTAAAAGCAAGTCTAACTAGGAAAGTCTAATGAAGAATCTCAAAAGCCTGCTTTCTTTTTTGCTGGCTTCTTTTTGGGTCGCTATCCCTTTAATCGCGCTCTATGCCTTAGCGTGCGCGATAGCCACTTTTATAGAAAACGATTACGGCACGAGTGCGAGTAAGGCTATCGTGTATAACACCCCTTGGTTTAATTTTTTGCATGCGTATTTGTTGGTGGTTTTAATAGGCGCATTCATTAAATCTAAAGCTTTGGAACGCAAAAGATATGCGAGCCTTTTTTTCCACAGCTCCTTGATTTTCATCATTTTAGGGGCAGCCATCACGCGCTTTTTTGGTATAGAAGGGCTTATGCATGTGCGAGAAAATAGCGTGCAAAGCTCTTTTGAAAGCGCGGACACTTATCTTAATATCACTCTTAATGACACCACCAAACTTTCTTTAAAAACGCCTTTAACCTTTTATCATTCCAAACGATTAAGACCCATTCATGCCACTTTAAATCACAAGCCTTTAATTTTAGAACCTTTAGAGATCTACAAGCAAAACGCCATTAAAAAAGATGATGCTACCATTTTAGTGTTAAAGGCGACTTATAACGGCGTGAGCCACAAATTCAACCTCATTAAAAACAACAGGAATGAAGGCATAGAAGAAAGCGAGGTGTTTAAAGACGACAAGCTCTCTTTAAGTTTTGGATCCGCTTACATTGAATTGCCCTTTCAAATCAAATTGAAGCGTTTTGAATTAGAGCGTTACGCCGGCTCTATGAGCCCTTCATCTTACGCTTCAGAAGTGGAAGTGTTGAAATTGGATAACACTTTAATCAAACCTTATAGGATTTTTATGAACCATGTTTTAGATTATGAAGGTTATCGCTTTTTCCAATCTTCCTATGATACGGATGAAAAAGGCACGATCCTTTCTGTCAATAAAGACCCGGGCAAAATCCCCACTTATTTAGGGTATGCGATGCTTATTTTAGGGGCTTTGTGGTTGCTTTTGGATAAAAACGGGCGCTTTTTAAAGCTTTCACGCTTTTTAAAATCCCAACAAATGGCTAGTTTCTTGCTCGCTTTAATTTTAATCAGCCCTTTTACTTCTTCGTTCGCCAATGAAGGCCAAATTGACATGCATGGGGGTAAAAGCGCTAAAATTGAGCGACAAAGCGTAGAAAATTCCGCCCAAAAAGAAAACTCTAAAAGCGCGATTTTAGAGCGTTTGAAGCATTTAAGAGAGTATTCCAAAGACCATTTAAAAGCCTTTCAAAGGCTTCAAGTTCAGGATTTTGATGGGCGTATCAAGCCTTTAGACACCATTAGCATTGAATACATTCATAAGATTTTAAGAAAAGATGATTTTCAAGGGCTAAACGCCATGCAAGTGCTTTTAGGGATCATGTTTTTCCCCAATGATTGGCGTAGCGTTAAAATGATTTACACTTCTAATAAAGCCTTAAGAAAGCTTATCGGCACGCCTTTAGACGAAAGTCGTATCGCTTTTAGAGATGTTTTTGATAGCCGTGGGTATAAATTAAAAAATCTGGTTGAAGAAGTCAATCAAAAATCCCCTAACGCACGCAACGAGTTGGATAAAGATGTCTTAAAAGTGGATGAACGCATCAACTTAGTCTATACGCTTTTTAGCGCTCAATTTTTACGCATTTTCCCTAGCGATAAAACCAGTGCTTGGCTCTCGCCCATTGAAGCGATCAACAGCCCTAATAAAGAAATTTCAAGCGTGGCAACGGCGTTTTTAAAAAATATTTTTAGCGGGTTTGATGACGCTTTAAAAACCAACCAATGGGATAAAGTAGAAAAAACCCTAAAAGATTTAAGCGTCTATCAGCAAGAGCATGCCAAAAATCTCTATTTATCCTCTTCAAAAGTGGATTCTGAAATTTTTTTAAACCACACCAATTTTTTTAACAGCCTGACCTTGCCTTATATCCTTTTAGGGTTATTGCTTTTTATCGTTGTGATCAGCTCTCTTATTAAAAACACTCCCCCTAATATTTGGTTCACTAGAATCCTTTATACCGCTATCTTGCTTTGCACGATCGCTCATTCTATGGGGCTAATCTTGCGTTGGTATGTGAGCGGGCATTCGCCTTGGAGCAACGCTTATGAGTCCATGCTTTATATCGCATGGGCTTCTGTTATCGCAGGGTTTGTTTTACGCTCCAAACTCGCGCTATCGGCTTCTAGCTTTTTAGCCGGTATCGCGCTCTTTGTGGCTCATTTAGGCTTTATGGACCCTCAAATCGGCCATTTAGTGCCGGTGTTAAAATCCTATTGGCTCAATATCCATGTCTCTATCATCACCGCTAGTTATGGTTTTCTGGGCTTGTGTTTTGTGCTAGGGATTTTAAGTTTGGTTTTGTTTATTTTGCGCAAACAAGGGCGTTTCAATTTAGACAAAACCATTCTTTCCATTAGCGCTATCAATGAAATGAGCATGATTTTAGGCCTGTTCATGCTCACAGCCGGGAATTTCTTAGGCGGGGTGTGGGCGAATGAATCTTGGGGGCGCTATTGGGGGTGGGACCCTAAAGAAACTTGGGCGTTGATTTCTATTTGCGTCTATGCTTTAATCTTGCATTTGCGTTTTTTAGGTTCTCACAATTGGCCCTTTATTTTAGCGAGCAGCAGCGTGCTAGGGTTTTATTCGGTTTTAATGACTTATTTTGGCGTGAATTACTACCTTTCTGGCTTGCACAGCTATGCCGCAGGCGATCCCTTGCCGATCCCTACTTTTTTATACTTTTTGGTAGCGATACCTTTTATCCTTGTGATCTTGGCGTATTTCAAACGCCATTTGAGTTTGCCTAAATTGGTTTAAAAGGGTAAAAATGTTCCAGCCCCTATTAGACGCCTTTATAGAAAGCGCTTCCATTGAAAAATGGCCTCTAAATCTCCCCCCCCTAAAAATCGCTGTGGCGAATTGGTGGGGAGAT